>NZ_BMIS01000007.1 GCF_014642675.1 Nesterenkonia cremea | reverse complement strand
AGGTAGGTGTAGCCGCCGATCTTGTGGCCCTGCTTCTTCGCGGCGCTCTTCGACCGGCTGGCGGCGCGAGCGGCCTCGGAGTCTCGGCCGTGGGCGAACCAGCCACCGCCCTCGGGGATCCGGCCGGCCTTCTTCACATCCAGGTGCACCATCGCCCCAGGTGCGGTGGCGGTGATCGTGCCGGGCTGCCGGTTGGACTCACCGCCCGGGTCGAGGTGGCGGCGCTTATTGATGCCCAGGTGCTTGAACCAGCGGCCCACGGTGCGTGGGTGGATGCCGAAGCCGTGCTCGTGCTCAAGCTCGACGGCGATGAGGGAGGCCGCCCACTTATGCTCCCGGCGCCAGGTCTCGATCAGCTCCACCACCCAGTCCGGGGTGGTATCCGGCGATGCCTGCGGCCGCGACGAGCGATCGTGGAGGCCGTCCTCGCCATGGTGCTGGTAGCGCTTGTGCCATTTCGACAGGCAGGCTCTCGAGACTCCGGCTTCAGCCGCGACATGGGCCAGGGGACGGCCGTTTTGGATACGGCGGATGAGGCGGAGTCGACCTTCAGGGGTCAGTGGCGCGTTATCGTGGGACATCGAGGAGCAGGTTCTCTTTCGCTGATGACGGTTGTTTCGCGATTACCCATCATGCCGCGAGAGGGCCTGCTCCTCTTCTTCGCTCATCCCATCGGTGCTGTAAACAACGTCAAGCCCCGCAACAGCTAGTGGTTTGGATGTACCCAACACCTTGACCCGCGACCAATTGCTGAGTGAACTGGAAAGAAGGGCTGAACTGGTAGAACTGCTCATATTCAGGGTTGCCGAATACCGCCAGGCTACTCGTATGCGCAGTACTCCAAGTGCCCAGGCCCGCGATAAAGGGGTTGCACTCTACGTTCCGCGCAGTGATGCTGCCCTCAGCCGGGATTTCTATATCGAACCCACGCTCTTCCAGCAAACTCATGGCCTCAAGTTCGTCCAGACCCTCAGCCTCATCTGCCTCAAGAATTTGCTGTGCTTCGACTAACTCTTCGGGCTCAAGGCCCAGTGGCAATGACCCATCTTCCCGAGCGACGATAAGCAACTCGTCCTCATCTACGGGACCTGTGGATAAAAAGTCGGCCTCTTCTCCTGGCGGCGGCGTATCCTCTTCCGGATAGACCGCGACGTAGCCATCTCCGTGCTCAATGTCATGAACCTCTGCTTCTGGCACTTATTGCTCCGAGCTACTTTCCGCGCCCGTGTTGGAATTTGCCGACGCAGCTGTGGAACTGGCAAGGAGAGCGACGATTCCCACAGAGCTGAGACCCTTCTTAGGCGTAAACAACCTACTCACCTGCAATCTCAATTCATATCTTCCGTTACTTATATTTCACGGCCTCATGCTGGTGTGACCCCTAATTTTAGGTCCACCGGTTATGAGAGTTGCGCTAGTGCCCGGGCCTCCGGGCAGGAAAACTGGTGTGACTATGACAAGCAAGAGACGACGCCATAGCGCGGAACAGATCATTCGGAAGCTCCAAGACGCCGAAAAACTTCAGGCCCAAGGCCAGGACGTCGCCGCTATCGCCCGCGAACTCGGCGTCACCGAGGCCACCTACTACCGGTGGAAGAACCAGTACGGCGGGCTCAAGGCCGAGGATGCCAAACGGCTCAAGGAGCTGGAGAAACAGAACGACCGGCTCAAGAAGCTCTTAGCAGAGGCCGAGCTGGAGAAGGCGGCGTTGAAGGAGCTGGCGCAGGGAAACTTCTAAGCCCGGACCGTCGCCGCGCTGGGGTCCATCACCTGATGCAGAAGATGGGTCTCTCCGAGCGGAAGGCCACGGTGTTGGTCGGGCTTTCTCGTTCTGCGTTCCGCCGCCGGCTCACCGGTGAGTCCACCGCTGAGGCTGATGCCGGCCTGCGGGGGTGGCTTCGGGCCTACGCGAAGGCCCATCCGCGGTGGGGCTATCGGCGGGCTTACCATGATGCACGGGCCGAGGGCTGGGAGATCAACCATAAGAAGGTCCAACGTCTCTGGCGCGAAGAGGGCTTACGGGTGCCGGTGAAACGTCGTCGCAAACGCATCGGATCCTCCACTGCGGAAGCCCCCTCGGCTGGGGCACCGAACACAGTGTGGGTGGAATCAGCCTAGTTCATTCCCACTGAGCCGTCTCCGGATCGATTCCGGCGGCACGGGCATTGGCGTCGATAATCTCCTTCAACCAGTCACCCAAGCCTGTCGCCAGCCGTTCGTAGTACTCGTTGAGCTCTCCTCCGGCTGCGTAGTTCCGAGCGATACAGGCCTGCATGGAATGCGTACAGTCGAAATGCTCCGACATCAGCATTCTGTGCCGTTCGGCCAGTGCATTGGCCGCTTCGTCTCCCACCGCAATGGGTTCCTGGAACGCCTCCACCAGCTCCGATTCAAACTGCTCGGTCCGATTCACCAGCCCTGCCCATTGCTCAGCATCGCGCTGCGCTGAACGCTCGGCATACTGGGCCCACTGGGCCGAATTGCCCCAACGCTGCCGGGCCTGACGGGACCAATCCGGATCCCAATCCTCCCCAAAGACCGCTAACTGCTCCTCAGATGTGAGAACAACACCTCGTTCATGTGCGGCAATGAGCTTCTCCAGTGCCCCAGACATCTGCTCGAGGCGCTCCATTCGCTCAGCAATCCGGTCACGCTGTTGCCTCAGGGAACTCTCCACACCCTCGCTGCCGGCCTCCAGCAGTCGCCCAATCTCATCCAGCGGCAGATCAAGCTCCCGATAGATCAGCACCCGCTGAAGCCGCAGGAGATCCTCGGCGGTATAAATGCGGTAGCCGACAGCAGAACGCTCCGAAGGACGGACCAGGCCCATCGCATCCCAATGATGGAGGGTGCGCACGGTGACACCGAGCATGGCCGCAGCCTTGCCCACAGTCATCTCGCCGGCGGCCTCGCCGGGCCTCATGCTAGGTCTCACCAGTACTCCAGTCTGCCCCAAGCACCGTCAATTCTTTTCGATGCCGATTTCCTTGAGGTTCTGAGCCTCCTGACTCTCGGGGTCGAAAGGCCGAGCCGCGGTCATCGTCACACGCAGATTCTCTGGGGTCACGACGTCGACCTCTGCAGAATTCCACGGCTTCACGCTCGGCTCAGAAGCACTTTCGGGTAGCAGGCGCTGACAGGAGGCCGCGATCTCCACAAGCTGCTTCTCCACACAGGCGAAGCTGACGACTGCGGTTGAAGCTTGAGCACGAGGTTGACCAGGGACCAGCAGTACATCCTGAAAGGCCCACCGACGCAGATGCACAAACTGGCCCTCGGCTGAGAAGAAGTCGAAGAACCCGAGCCCCTCCGTCCAGAATTGGGTGGAGGCCTCCAGGTCTGCGGTGGGAACCGTGACGAATGCCGGCATTCCGTATATACCGTGGAACAGTTCGGGAGCGGCTGTATCTGAGGTGGGTTGAGGGACCGGGCTGATGCTGAAAGCGGGATATATCTCTGTCATGCAGTTCAGCCTCCACCCTCACGTCACGTCAGGGTCAAGACTTCCAGCAGGAACTACTGCCACAGCCGCAGTTTCTCCGGGTTGCGCATGATCCAGACCTGCTCAATTACCCCATGGACTACGCCACAGGCCACCACCCCACCGACTTCCTCACCCAGGCGGAACAGCGCACCGTGTTCGCCCCCTGTCAGGGTGACAGGTTCGACCTCGGCCTCGGGGAACTTCTGCCGCAGACCCACCAGCATCTTGGCAACGTTTTCGGCGGCGATGACCGGGCGACGCGCAGCGGAGACTACCCCGCCGCCATCGGACCTCAGTTCCACACTGGGGTCCAACAGCCGAGTCAGCTCCGCGATGTCACCGGTGGCGCAGGCCTCCGCAAAGGCTCGAACCAACTGGGCATGCCCGGCTTCCTCAGAACCACGAGTGGCCTTGCCTGCTTGGATCTTCTTCCGGGCCTCGGTTGCCAACTGCCGGCAGGCCCCGGGGGTGCGCAGTACTACCTCTGATGTCTCGGAGAACCCGAGACCGAATGACTCCCGCAGCACGAACACCGCTCGCTCGGCGGGACTTAGCCATTCCAATACCACCATGAGCCCATAGGAGACCTCGGTCTGCAGAACTGCATATGACTCCGGAGAGGAGCCTTCGGCCTCTTCTCCACGACCAGGAATGGGCTCAGGAAGCCATTCGCCCACATAGAGTTCGCGCTTGCGGCGGGCAGACTTCAGCACATCCAGAGCAATCCGACCGGTGGTACGCATCAGCCAGGCCCCGGGTCGGTGAACCGCCGCCCGGTCCTGTACCGGCAGTGCATAGAACCTGCTGATCGCCTCCTGGACCGCATCCTCGGCATCGGCCGCAGTACCCAACATCTGATAGGCCAGACCCAGCAACCGGGGGCGCTCGCCGTCGATCTCGAGAAGCTCGGCAGTCATGCTCCCCATGATCTCACCTGACAATCTGATCGGCTGTCTCGTCGTCTATCTGGGCGCAGACCCCCGCGCAACACTCACAAAACTGAGAGGAGCCTTGAGAATGAAGATCACGGTAGTTGGCGGAACAGGAACAGTCGGCTCGCTGGTAGTCGAAGCGGCCCAAGCTCGCGGCCACGAGGCAATACCGGCATCGCGCAGTACTGGAGTCGATGTCACCACAGGAGAGGGACTCAACGAGGCATTGAGAGGCGCCGACGCTGTAATCGATGTGTCCAGTATGCCCACACTTTCTGTCTCACCCGCTGTGAAGTTCTTCAGCACAGCGGCCAAGAACGTTCTGGCCGCAGCTGAAGCGGCTGAAGTGCCACATGTGGTGCGCCTGTCCATCATTGGTGTGGACCGGAACCCGCATGGTTTCTACGCGGGGCAGTTGGCGATGGAGAAGATCTACAACGACGCCGCCGTGCCGACCACCATTCTGCGTGCGGCACAGTTCCATGAGTTCGCGGCCCAGACACTGCAGCGCTCCACGTTGGGACCGGTTGTTCTGGCCCCACGTGCACGAGTGCAGCCGGTGGCCGGCTGGGAGGTTGCTGAGAAACTGGTCAGCTTGGCCGAGGGGCAGCCTTTGGGGAGGGCTGCGGATCTTGCTGGCCCCCATGAAGAGGACTTGGCCGAGATGGTCCGCGCCTATGCACGCAGTCAGGGGAGCAGGCGGCTGATTCTGCCTGTGCGCCTGCCCGTGCCGATGATGCGGGGAATGGCGGCCGGTCTACAGTTGCCCAGAGAGGGAGCCCAGCTGGGAACTGAGACTTTCGCTGAATGGCTAGGGGTCGTCGGTGATGGGGCCAGCTCCAGCAAGACTGACACCTGAAGAGCACATATGTTCCAGGGCAGACTCCAGGAGTTGTAGGTTTTCCAAGGGTTCGATGGCCGTGACTTGACTCCACCGTATCCGCATGCGTTGGAACAGGACGTTCTCATACGGACGGCCTCCAGGGAGAGTGCCGGTAACCCGCCCATGAAGTGCTACCTGGGTGTTCCAGGGCGGGCCATTGACAAGAATCTGCTGAACCTCGAAGCGGTGGCCGGGCAGCAGCTGGAAGACTCGCTCCCACCATGCGGCGACAGATGCGGCTGTTGTCCGCCGACCGCCGAGCGCGTGCTCGCCGTGAAAGACATACTCGAATTCTGAAGCGAGGCTGTTGAGCATAGGGCTGGTGTCCCCACGGTTGAGGGCTGAAAAGATCGTTCGAATGCGAGAGCGAATGAGCCTTCGGTACATCTGGTCGCTAACCAATGATGAGGCCGAGGCCGCAAGTGACAAGGCCCGCGATCAAAAAGGCTGCCCCGATCCAGAGGAGACTGACCCATCCGTTGGGCTGGGTTCGTCCTGTCCCCAAGGCTGAGAGGAAGAATCCGGCGGGCATGAGGATTGCCGCCATCAATACGCCCACCCTGGACAACCATTCAGCCCAGCCGGTCCAGGATGTCTGTTCTGTGAGCATGAGGCAGATGAGGCCCAGAATGATCAACACCCCGGCATGGGCATGTCCGGCGCGGTAGAAGGATTTCTGGAATTCGGTGGTCTCAACTTTGCCACCTACAACGCGAGTGAGGAACCAGCCGCCGCTGGCGACTGTGGTGGCTGAGAGCAGAACTGCGCCTGCGGTAATACGGGCGGAATCAGCCAACTCAAACATGGCAGCTCCTATGAGCACGAGAGTTTTCTAACACTGTTATGTATAACACTGTTAGAAAACCGTGGCAAGAGTACGATGTAGCGCATGGCACGCCCCAGAACGCATGACGACACCGTCCAGTTGAAACTTCTTGAAGCTGCCTCGGAGTCCATTGCAGCTAGGGGAGTGGAGGGTCTGTCGCTGCGGTCGGTAGCTTCGCAGGCCGGCACGACCACTGCGGCGGTGTACTCACTCTTCGGTAACCGAGATGAATTGATTGATGCGGTAGTGCAGGAGGGTTTCGGCAGGTTTGCTGCTCGATTGGAGACGGTGGAGCAGAGCGATGACGCGCTCGCAGATCTCCTGGCCCTCGGTCTCGCCTACCGGCAGAACGCTTTGGAGGACTCGAATTTCTACAGGGTTATGTTTAGCGCGGCGCCCTATGATCCGGAGAACTCCACGTTCCAGACGCTCACCCATGCAGTGGCCCGCGCCATTGACTGTGAGAGCGAGCAGGCGAGGGTTCACGCCGAACGCGTGTGGGCATACGTGCACGGCTTAGTCTCACTGGAACTGGCGGGGCTCAGGCCCGGAACTGAGCAAGAGCGTGCGGCGGCCTATACAGAGGCGCTGCAGGCCGGAGCAGCAATGCTTCCGCTGTCTTAGACGGTCAAGCAGCGGTTTGGCGCTGCTCACCGGATCTGGCTGGGGCCGGTGGGGGGTAGGTAGCCGTGGGATTTGAGTCTGTGGTGTCGCCGGCATAGTGCCCAGAGGTTGGGCCCTGTGGTGGGGCCGGCTTGTTCGTAGGGGATCTGATGATCGAGATCGGATCGTTCGGCGGGGATGGTGCAGCTGGTGGCTTGGCAGATTCCGTCGCGGAAGATGATCGCATCCCGTAATCGTTCGGGGGCGAAGCGCCCGTTGTAGATCACCGTGAGGATGTCCCGGTCAGCCTTGGTGGCGTTTGTGCGGGTGCCGGCGGTGTACCACTGGTGCTCAGCCTCGGGATCAGCTGCCATCTTTCTGATGTCTGCTGCTGGGATGATGCTGGCCCGGTCAGCGCTGATGGCGGGTTCATCGGATTCCCCGGTCAGTGTTTCTTCGGGGACCATCACACAGATCTTCGCCGAGATGGGTGTGTTGTAGCAGTGGCCATCCCGGAGCCAAGCGCTGAGGAGGTCAGCCTCCCGCTGACGGATGGTCCGGTCGTTCACCTCAACGGTGGCCACTTCCGGGTCGTGGTCCTGGCACCGGGCGTCGTGGTCCACTGGAGTGTACCCGTCGATACCTGCGGCGGCGAGGTGAGGCAGTTCGTCACGATCCCGCGGCTGTGTCCGGTTCATGCCCCGGGCTGCGGCGTTTACTTTCTTCTCGATGGCCTTGGCCTCAATCGTGGGGATGAACAGTTCCACTAGGCTCATTCCGTCGTGACCATGGTGGAAGCTGGCGTAGCGACGTTCTTTGGCTTTCTCGGCGGCCTGGTTGAACAGTTCCACGTNGAGGAGCAGGTTCTCTTTCGCTGATGACGGTTGTTTCGCGATTACCCATCATGCCGCGAGAGGGCCTGCTCCTCTTCTTCGCTCATCCCATCGGTGCTGTAAACAACGTCAAGCCCCGCAACACCTAGCCCTTCAGGGGCCGGGGATGTCTGGGATTCTGGATGAAGAGCGTGAAAAGGAACCGCAGTTCCTTCGAGATATTGAGGAGTATCGACTCATATTCTTGGGGAAAAGCTCTCTGGGTGAGGAGCCTTCGGTGAAAAGGCTTGCCTTTCATTATAAGAACGACTTGCCGATTACATTCCAGCAGTATATAGCTCCTTACGGTGCTGCAACTGTATCGATAACGTTTAGCTATCCGGCTATGGAGGCCCCGCTGTGGCAGCCCAGGATCGAATCGTCAATGGCTGAGGCTGTATGGAGCGGGGAGTAGCAGTGATTGTAGACAAAGTATCTGGGTCCGAGCTTCAGAGCTCGGTCAATGAGTACCTCGATTATCGTACTCAGCCCCGAGTCGCATCAGCTTGGGGTTCGGTTAGAAGTTGCATGGAATTGGAGATTGTCGATGCCAAGGGGTGGCGTTGGGATACAGCGTGTTTTCTAGGACCTAATGGCATCCTTAGTGCTCAGATGGTTGATTGGAACGCAGCCGGGGAGTCGTCATATCTGATTTCCCAGCAGAGGGGTTCGGCTCTTTGGAAGTTGATTTATGACAGGGCGGGATTGTGCAGTATTCCCACAGTTTCCTGGCCGCTTCCGCATGGCCTGTCAGATCTGCTCCGTGTGGCGCGCAAGGCTCGAGACTTCAGGCAAGAACCTGAATCGTTCTTGCGAGTTATTGAGGACATTCGTGAAGAGCTGGCCTTTATTGGAGTGGAGTGTGATGAGGGGTTGATTCGTCTTTGCACTCTGTCATTTAATTGGGAAAGCCGCGATGGGTGGATGGAGTCCGAGGTGTCGTGGCTTGATGCAGGGGTAGCCTGTGTTCTGTCTTCAGCGAGCGGGTCAACGCTGGAGGTTTTGGAGGCCCGTGGTGCGGAGGATGCGTCGGCCGTATGGCTGGAGATATCGCGTTGTGTACCCCATCCGGTTGACATAGTGGCTTGGTCGCAAGGGAAACCGTAATATACTGGATCACATGAGGTCTGTAGCTATCAGGTGTGAATCTGTTGAAAGGAATCGTCCTGGAGTTATTTAGGATTAAAGATAGAAAAGGCTTCTCCCTGGGTCTCGTTTCTATCGCAGTTATAATATTGCTGTCTTCCATCGTGGCCATCGGTGGCAGGGATGAAGTTCTGTTGCGAAGTGACCTGAGCATCCCGGAGCGGTCCTTCTATACATTCATGCCCTACTTTCTGCCGTTTGGCGTGCTGATGACGCTGTTGACTGTTTACGATTTCGCCTTTCCTCGCGTGTTAAAGATCACTCTAGATGGAGTGCGGAGTCGCTTCTGGAAGCTCTCGTGGTCCGAGATCACAGATATACGCGTAATCGGCCAGGCGGGCCGCAGCAAGAGCCAGGGGCAGCCGATGGTTGTACTTGACGTAATTCCGCAGGCCCATTCGAGAGAGAAATGGAAGAACATGCGGGACTCGCTGCGGGTTTGGGCTTTGTATATCCCGATCATCCCTGCGCCGAAGTACGAGATTCGGTTGCAGACCACGCTTCGTGTGGGCGGAGAAGATTTGGCCGCGTATCTCAGGGATTGCCGTGTTCGGGCTACGCAGGGGCTTCCTCTCATTCCGCCGATGGGCTGAGGCTATGGTGGAGGGGCTTCAGGCGACTGCCCTGGTGGCCGAAGAGAGTACGACGATCTTTTGACGGGCCAGGCCTCGTTGGGGGCTGATGCAGGAACGGGTGACAGGTGGGGTTTCCTTGTCAGGCCGCTAGAGTCAGGGCCTGGGCCAGTAGTTTCTCCTCGAACTTGACCGGGGTCAATTTCCCGAGTTCCTTCTGCTTCCTTCTTCGGTGATAAGTCCTCTCGATCCACCGGACTATAGAGGTCCGAAGCTCCTCGCGGGTGGCCCAGGGCTTCGCGTCGAGGACGTTGTTCTGCAGCAGGCTGAAGAAGCTCTCCATCGCGGCATTGTCTCCGGCCGCGCCAACTCTGCCCATCGAGCCGACCAGGCTGTGATGTTCCAGAGCCCGGAGGAATTTCTTTGCTCGAAATTGAGATCCGCGGTCGCTGTGGACGATGCATCCGGCCACCTCAGCACCCGTCCGGCGGCGGTTGGCGATCGCGTTATTGAGCGCATGTACGGCCAATGACGCCTTCATCCGGGTATCGATGGAGTAGCCGATGATCCGCCGGGAGCAGGCGTCCTTGATCGCACACAGGTAGAGCTTGCCCTCACCGGTGTGATGCTCGGTGATATCGGTGAACCACACTTCGTTGACTTTCTTCACGGTGCTGAACTGCCGCTGCACCAGGTCATCGTGGACAGGCGGACCGGGGCGGGTGCCCTTGCCCTTCTTGCGTCTGCTGATCACCGAGAACACCCCCTGGGAGCGGCAGAGCCGCCACGCGGTCCGANGAGCCGGTGAGCCTCTTCCCACTCGGCCTCGGTGATGGGATTGGCCAGCCACTGGTAGTAGGGCTGACGGGCGATCTTCAGCACCCGGCACGTCACCGCCACAGGGATTCCCCAGGCGGCCAGATCGCATACGAGCGGGTACTTCATTTTGACCGGATCTGAGCCTGCCCGAAGTAGGCAGCGGCCCGTCGCATGACCTCCAGCTCTTGCTCGAGGACTTTGATTCTGCGGTTCGCTGCCCGCAGCTGCGCCTTCTCATCACTGGTGGCACCGGGCTTGCGATCAGTGGTGTTGCCGGCGTCGAGGTCGGCTTGGCGCAGCCACTTGTTCAAAGTGCCTTCATGGATCCCGAAGTCCGAGGCGATCTGGGAGATCGTGGTGTTCTCATCCCGGTTCTGAGCAAGCCGGACAATATCGTCGCGGAACTCTCGGGGATAGGGCTTAGGCATGATGACAATCCTTCCAGGCCAACCACCGGCTAGCCAGATCAGTTGTCACCTATCCCTGCATCAGCCCCTCCTGTCCTGCTGGCCGACGACAGTGTGCCATGTTCACACGACTTCGCCCAGGAGCGCAGAGACTATGACCACAGAACCAGAGATCAGGTCGGGATACGTCGTGATTGGCGTCGATACCCACAAACACATCCACGTCGCCGCGGTCATGGACTCCGTCGCCGGCATCATGGCAACCCTCACGATTGCCACCTACACTCGTGGATTCAACCAGTTGCTGAACTGGGCAGAGTCCTTCGGGAAGATTATCGTCCTCGGCATCGAAGGCACCGGCTCCTACGGGGCCACTCTGAGCTCGTACCTGCGTCGGAAAGGGCACAAGGTCGTAGAGGCTGGCAGGCCAGACCGGCTCCTATTTCCAAGCGCACGGAGAGCTGCACTGCCTTGTTCTTGACGTGAACTCAGAGATCGACGTCGCTGGCGCCGACGTCGAGTCGATATGGAATGACTTGCGGGAGCTCTGGTATATCGATTCATCGGATGAGCTGGCGATCGACGTCGCGTTCGTGGCACATGGAGAAGCCGTGCTTGAGATGGCACGTCTCTACTCCGTGCTGAGAAATCACGACGTAGCTATGTCTCTGCGTCCCAGTCACCCCTGCATCGGTTTAACCACACAGCAGGAGTTGGAAGAGGCCGAAAATCCTTTCCGAGGTGAGCGCTGATGGTCTGGTGCTTGGGGTCTCAGAGCGGCCCGTTCCTCACTGATCTCAGGGTCCCGTGGAGCGCCCCCGATCATGCTGGTGAGTTCAGCGCTGGTGCTGGCGGGGTGTGCCGAATCCGATGATCCGGAGGAACAGTTTCCATCCGGGTACGGGTATGAGTCGCAGGAGGGGTCTCTGGTGTGATTCGCTGACAGGCGAGCAGCTTCGTGCCCTCAGCGGGGAGCGGACCGCGCTCCTGCAGGATGCGCAGCCGCTGTGGTGGGATAGAGGCATGACTGAGCCCTACACTCTGCTGACCGTCTGCACCGGCAACATCTGCCGCTCGCCGGCGATGGAGCGCCTGCTCGCCCACCACCTGGACGAGGAGGGCATCCGCGTCCACTCCGGCGGCACCTACGCCCACGACGGTGAAGACATGCAACCACCTATGAGGGAGCGGGTCTCCGACTATGGGGCCGACGCACGGAACTTCGTGGCCGATCAGCTCACCCCGCAGATGGTGCGGGACTCGGACCTCATCCTGACCGCCACCCGCGTCCACGTGGAGGACATCCTGGCCGATGTCCCCGAGGCGGAGGACCGCACCTTCACCGTCCGCGAGGTCGGCCGGCTGTTAAGCAGCGTGGACACCGATCAGATCACTGAGGCCGTGGGGCAGGGCGCCACTGTGGCGGACCGCCTGGCGGCCCTGGTGCCGCTGGTGGCCCAGCAGCGCAGCGGTGCGGCATCCGCCGGCAGCGAGGACGACGTGGTGGATCCCTATATGCTCCCCTCCGACGTCTACGACGAGTCCTTCCGTCAGCTGCGCGAGCCCATCGAGGCGCTGGTGGAGGCCGTCCGCCCCTCCTGACCTCGGAGCCCAACCCGGTGGGCTCAGCCCTCGGACTTCTTTCCGCGGGCCAGGCGGTCGGCCCGCTCCTCCCAGAATCCGGCATTGCGGATCTGGAGCAGGCGTGGATCGAACTGCGGGTCCTTGCCCGCCTTGACCTGCGCCCGGTAGTCGCTGAGCGCTTTGAACGCCGGCTGCTGGATGATCAGGATGCCCACGATGTTCAGCCAGGCCATGATGCCCACTCCGATGTCGCCGATGGACCAGGCCCTGCCCTCAGCACCCATGGCGCCGTAGAAGACGATCAGCAGGATGGAGACCTGCAGGATGGCCAGCAGCGCCCGCTGTGTGCTGGTGCTCTGCACCCGGCGCATCGCGTAGGTCAGGTTGGTCTCGGCCATGTAGTAGTAATAGACCAGCGTGGAGAAGGCGAAGAAGGTCAGCGCGATGGCCACGAAGGCCGCGCCGGCTGCGCCGAAGACGGTGCCCAGGGCGAACTGGGTGTACTCCGCACCGGCCTCTGCGCCCTCTGCCGGCAGTCCGCCGCCCTCACCGACGAGGTTCTCATCGCCGTCGAAGACCTGGAACATGCCGGTGGAGAGGATCAGGAAGGCTGTGGCCGAGCAGACGATCAGCGTGTCGATGTAGACGGCGAAGGCCTGCACCACGCCCTGCTTGGCGGGGTGGGAGACCTCAGTGGCCGCAGCTGCATGCGGGCCGGTTCCCTGACCGGCCTCATTGGAGTAGATGCCGCGGCGCACGCCCTGGTCGATGGCCGCACCCAGGATGCCGCCGAAGACGGCGTGGGCGCCGAAGGCCGATTCGAAGATCAGCTGCAGCATGGCCGGGACCTCGGAGAGGTTGGCCAGCAGCACGATCAGCGCGATGATGATGTAGCCGACGGCCATGAACGGCACCACCACCGAGGTGAAGTGGGCGATGCGCTTCACGCCGCCGATGATGATGACACCCAGCACTAGGGCCAGCACGACGCCGATCATCCACCGGTCCAGCACCGGGAAGGCTGAGGTCAGTGCCCCAGACATGGTGTCGGTCTGAATGCCGGGCAGGAAGATGCCCAGAGCGATCACCGAGACCACCGCGAAGATCCAGGCATAGATCTTCATCGGCACGGCGGCGCGGGTGTGCTGGTAGGCCTTCTCGAAGTAGAAGGCCGGACCGCCGCGGTACTCACCGGTGCGCGGGTCCCGCTCCTTGAAGATCTGGCCCAGAGTGGACTCCACGAAGGAGGTCGCGGCACCCAGCAGGGCCACCACCCACATCCAGAACACGGCGCCGGGGCCGCCGGAGGCGATGGCCACGGCCACACCGGCGATGTTGCCGGCGCCGACACGTCCGGACAGCGACATGGTCAGCGCCTGGAAGGAGGAGATCCCGTCCTTCGAGCTGCTGCCCTCGCGCAGGTTCCTGATCATGTTCGGGACCTGGCCGAACTGCACCAGCTTGGCTCGGATGGTGAAGAAGAGGCCGGCCAAGAGGCACAGCCACACCAGCCATGGGCTCCAGACCACGCCGTCGGCCCATTCCAGAATTGCGTCCATAGAAGATTCCCCTCGTCGGGACCGCTTGTGCGGCGGATCACAGTAGAGCTGAGGATTGAAGGTTAGCACCGGTTCTGTTGTATGGACATTTCCTGCCGGTCTCTGTCTGAGCTGCAGACGCTTCCGGCCGCAGCGATGGATATGGCTAGGCTGAAGAGCGTGGAATCCTCCTCCCATCCCAACTCTGCCCGGCCCGGCCGTCCGCCGAAGTTCTACGCCTGGGAGGTCGCCATCGTGCTGGCGCTCTCCCTGGGGCGCAGCGCCATCTATGCGGTGCTGAACCTGGCCGAGCGGCTGACCCGCGAGCCGCTGGGGGAGCAGTCCGCCACCGTCCAGTCCAGCCAGTCCCGCCATGAGGCCTTCGACTTCACCTATCAGCTGCTGGACAACCTCTTCGCCCTGGCACCGGTGGCGCTGGTGCTCTATCTCTTCTTCCTCCACGGAGGAAACCCCTTCCGCCGCTGGGGTCTGGACTTCAGGCGACCGGGCCGGGACTGGGTGCTCGGCGTCGGGCTGTTTGTGCTGATCGGGGCGGGCACGCTGGTGATCTACGGGATCGGCCGGGCTTCCGGGGCCACAGTGGAGCTGATCCCGGCGGATGTGGGCGAGCATTGGTGGACCACGCCGATGCTGCTGCTGACCGCGCTGCGGCATTCGCTGCTGGAGGAGATCATCATGGTCGCCTACCTCTTCGACCGGGCCCGCCGGATCTGGCCGGCGCTGCAGGTCTCCACCGTGCGGCCGCCGCTGAGCCACCGCGGACTCTGGGTGCTGGTGCTCGTCAGTGCGGTGCTGCGCGGGGCCTATCACCTGTACCAGGGCTTCGGCCCCGGCGTCGGGAACTTCCTGATGGGCGTGATCTTCGGCTGGCTGTATCTGCGCTATGGCCGGGTGATGCCGCTGCTGATCGCCCACTTCCTGTTGGATGTGGTGGGCTTCCTGGCCTTCCCGCTGCTGGTGGCGGCCGTGGGCATCAGCTGACCCTTCTCTGACCTGCGAGAGTCCCTCCGGGAGAGCTTTCTGCCGTGTTGGTGAAAATGGGTCGCAGAATCAGCAATGTTCCGCGGCATGAGGTCCGCACTGATCACAGCGGCCCACGCCCGCTGGCTGCCGCGGGGGGGTGGGGCAGGGACGCGAACCGTTGGCCGCCGGGCTGCGTGCCGTGGCAGGCAATCGGATCTTCCTGCTGGTGGCCCTGGGCTACAGCACCTATCTGCTGGCCTATAACCAGCTCTACTTCCTGATGCCCGATGTCCTGGGCGAGCAAGTGGGCCCGGACCGCGCCGCTCAGGCGGTGGCCGTGCTGATGACCGGTGCCTCAGTGCTCATCGCCGCAGGTCAGATGCTCTGGGTGCGGCTGGTGGGGCGGCTGCCGCTGTCCGCAGTCTTCGGTCTGGGCTTCGGACTCATGGCCGCCGGTGCGCTCACTGCCGCTCTGCTGAGCGGAGGATCAGAGCATGCGTGGCCGGGCATGGAACGTCCCTGGTGGGCTGGCCCAGCGGCCTTCGTGCTGCTGCTGACCCTGGGGCAGATGACCGTGACCCCGCATGCGCCCATCGCCGCGGCCTCGCTCTCGGGGGAGCGGCACCTGGGTGCGCATCTGGGGGCCCTGGCCTCAGCCGGAGGCATGGCGGCCATGGCCGGAACGCCGATGTTGGGTCTGCTCTCAGACGTCTTCGGCGCTGGTGCCGCCTGGGCCGGGCTGGGCGGGGTCTCCCTGCTCAGCGCGGCGGGGCTGGCCCTGCTGCTGCGCGATCCTGCCGGGACTCAGTCCGCCAGCGTGGGCCCATAGCGCGCCGTGCAGAACTCCTGCAGCCGTTGTGCCATGGCGTGCAGGGCATCGGCTGCGTGGTGATCGGCTCGCCAGGCGGCCGAGAGGTTGATCCGCAGCGGCTTCTGCTCGTGGAGGATCTGCAGCGGGATCAGGTCGAAATGCGGATCATCGGAGACCACCGCGACGCCGCGCCCGGCCGCGGCCATGGCCTGGGCCAGCCGTCCATGGGTCACCTCCAGCAGCTCCGCCGGGCGCAGCTCCGCCAGGCTGAGGGCGGCGTCGAGCAGCTGGCGGGATTTGAACTCACGGGTGGCCGCCACCACCGGATGGGCGCAGAGCTCCTCCATGGTGAGCTGCCTGCTGTCGGCGAGCGGGTGGTCGGAGGGGATGTAGGCCCAGACCGGCAGTGAGGCCAGAGGGCGGGAGGTGATGTGCTCGGCTGGGCTGGCGTCGGGGCTCTCTGCGGAGCCTGCCGGATGACCCTGTCCCGCCGGATGCGGGGAGATGATCAGGTCATAGTCCCCGGAGGCGGGGTGCAGCTCGGGCTCCACGGCGGTCTCGGATACCTCGGGCACGGGGTCAGCAGGGGTGAAGGTGGCGATGAACGGGGCCACGATGTCGATCAGCGTGGTCCGCGGGGCGGCGATGGCGAGTCGGCGCAGGCGGCCGGCGGCCAGAGTCTCGGCGATCTGTTCGGCGTCGTGATGCTTCTGGAGCACCTGGTGGGCCACGCTGAGGAACTCGCGCCCCTCTGAGGTCAGGACCAGCCGTACCCCGGAGCGCTGGAAGAGCTTCAGCCCCAGGTGCTGCTCCAGCAGGCGCAGCTGCCGGGAGAGCGAGGGTTGGGTGATGTGCAGCGTGGCGGCGGCTCCGGAGACGGTTCCCTCCTCGGCCACAGCGGCGAAATAGCGCAGCAGACGTGTTTCCATGCCTCAGAAGCATACTTTCTATGGATAACAGGCATTGGACGGCATAGCTGGGCACGGGGCATGCTCACTGCAGAACTGTCCGTCTCTTCTCATAGGGGATCGCATGTCCGTCGAAGCACCCGCCCCCGCTGCGCTGCCGCAGTCCCGCCATCTGGCCACTGAGCTGCCAGGCCCCAAGGCCCAGGAGCTGCTGACTCGGCAGCAGGCCGTGGTCCCCTCCGGAGTGGCCTCGCTGATGCCCACCTTCGCGGTGCGGGCCGACGGCGGGATCGTCGAGGATGTGGACGGCAACCGGCTGATCGATCTCGGCTCAGGGATCGCGGTGACCTCAGTGGGCGCCTCCGCTGAGAGGGTGCTCACCGGCGTCCAGGAGCAGATCCGGCAGTTCACCCACACCTGCTTCATGGTCACTCCCTATGAGGGATACGTAGCTGTTGCGGAGAGGCTGGCCGAGCTGACTCCGGTGCCGGGACCGGCGCGGACTGCGCTCTTCAATTCGGGCGCCGAGGCGGTGGAGAATGCGGTGAAGGTGGCCCGCACCTACACCGGGAAGACGGCTGTGGCGGCCTTCGACCACGCCTACCACGGGCGCACCACGCTGACCATGGGTCTGACGGCGAAGTCGGTGCCCTATAAGCGCGGCTTCGGACCCTTCGCCCCGGAGATCTACCGGGTCTCCGGCTCCTATCCCTTCCGCGACGGGCTCTCCGGGGATGAGGCGGCCGACCGCGCCATCGACCAGCTGGAGAAGCAGATCGGCGCCGATGCCCTGGCGGCCGTGATCATGGAGCCCATCCAGGGGGAGGGCGGCTTCATCGTCCCCGCGCGCGGCTTCCTGAAGCGCATCACGCAGTGGTGCCGGGAGAACGGCGTGGTCTTCATCGCTGATGAGATCCAGACCGGCTTCGCCCGGACCGGGCAATGGTTCGCCTCCGAGCATGAGGGAATTGAGCCGGACATCATCACCACGGCCAAGGGCATCGCCGGCGGTATGCCGCTGTCCGCAGTGACCGGCCGCGCTGAGATCATGGACGCCGCCCACCCGGGTGGCCTGGGCGGCACCTATGGCGGCAACCCGGTTGCCTGCGCTGCGGCGCTGGGCTCCATCCAGACGATGGCCGAGGAGCGGCTGGCTGAGCGCGCCGTGGAGCTGGAGCGCCTGGCCGTGGAGCACCTGGAGGCCGCCCAGCAGCAGGACCCGCGGATCGGGGAGATGCGCGGCCGCGGCGCCATGCTCGCCTTCGAGTTGGTGGATCCGGAGACCAAAGCCCCCGACGCCGCCCTCACCGCTGCCGCGGCCGCTGCGGCGCGCGCTCAGGGTGTCATCACTCTGACCTGCGGAACCTATGGCAACGTCATCCGTCTGCTGCCGCCGCTGACCATCAGCGACGAGCTGTTCACCGAGGGTCTGACCATCATCACTGAGGCACTGAAGGAGGCCTGATCATGGCGAAGTTCGCTGTCACCGACCCGGCCACCTCTGCCGTGGTCGGAACTGTGGAAGATCTCTCCCCGGAGCAGGCTGCGGCTCAGGTGGGTGCCGCACAGGCGGCCTTCGAGCAGTGGCGTGAGGCCTCGCCGCGGCACCGGGCCGAGGTGCTGATGCGCGCCTATGAGGGAATGCATGCTCAGAAGGAGCGGCTGCGGGATCTGATCGTCGCGGAGAACGGGAAGTCTCAGGTCGATGCCGCCGCTGAGGTGAACTATGCCGCGGAGTTCTTCCGCTGGTATGCGGAGGAGGCTGTGCGTCCCGCCGGCGACTACGCTCCGGCCCCGGCTGGCGGAGTGCGCAATGTGGTGACCCGGCATCCGGTGGGGGTGGCGGTGCTGATCACCCCGTGGAACTTCCCGGCTGCCATGGCCACCCGCAAGATCGGGCCCGCTCTGGCGGCCGGCTGCGCGGTGCTGCTGAAGCCTGCTGCGGAGACGCCGCTGACAGCACTGGCCGTGGCGGAGATCCTGTCCGAGGCAGGGGCGCCGGAGGGTCTGGTGCAGATCGCCACCACCACCGATTCCGGCGGAGTGGTCTCCGCCTGGCTGGCCGATGAGCGGGTGCGCAAGCTCTCCTTCACCGGCTCCACCCGGGTGGGTCGGATCCTGCTGGGCCAGTGCGCCGAGCGGGTGGTGAACACCTCCATGGAGCTGGGCGGCAATGCGCCGTTCATCGTGACCGAGGATGCAGACCTCGACGCCGCCGTGGCCGGTGCGATGGTGGCCAAGTTCCGCAACGGGGGGCAGGCCTGCACGGCCGCCAACCGCTTCTATGTCCATGAGGCGGTGGCCGAGGAGTTCACCGCGAAGTTCGGTGTGGCCATCGAGGCGCTCAATGTGGGCGACGCCGCCGAGGGTGCGGAGATCGGTCCGGTGATCTCTGCGCAGGCGGCCGTCGGCATCCGCGAACTGATCGACGGCGCTGTGGCCGAGGGTGCTGAGGTCGCCCATCGGGCCGAGCTGCCCCAGGGGTTGGCCGAGACCTTCGTGGCCCCGCAGCTGCTCACCGGGGTTCCGGGTGAGGCGGCGATCCTGCGCGAGGAGATCTTCGGGCCGGTGGCGCCGGTGGTGACCTGGAACGAGGAGCAGGAGGTCATCGCGCAGGCCAACGCTGCCGAGGTGGGCCTGGCCTCCTATGTCTATGCCGGGGGCCTGAAGCGGGCCATGCGGATCGGCGAACGGCTGGAGGCCGGCATGGTCGGCATCAATCGAGGCATCGTCTCCGATCCCTCGGCGCCCTTCGGCGGGGTGAAGCAGGCCGGCATCGGCCGCGAGGGCGGCAGCTTCGGGATGGAGGAGTTCACCGAGCCGCAGTACCTGGCGGTGGATTGGAGCTGAGGCAGGAGAGGGGAACAGATCGGCTCGTGCCGGCGGTCCCTGAAGACCTGCGCCCTCATTCCGTAAGATTGTTGAACAATCCTGTCATCTGCGGCATGCTGGTCGAAAAGCAGCGGCTACGGAAGGCAGGATGACATGACTGGCCAGCGCAGCATCGACCTCAACAGCGACGTCGGAGAGTCCTTCGGCAACTGGCGGCTTCCGGACGAAGACATGCTCGGGGTCGTCTCCAGCGCCAACATCGCCTGTGGCTTCCACGCCGGCGACCCCAAGACCATCCTCTCCAGCGTGCGTACCGCCGCCGCCGAGGGCGTGGCAGTGGGCGCCCACATCGGCTACCGCGACCTGGCCGGATTCGGCCGCCGCTTCATCGACTACGACCCGGCCGAGCTTGTCGCTGACGTCCTCTATCAGCTGGCCGCCCTGGACGGCCTGGCCCGCACCGCCGGCACCCGCATCAGCTACGTGAAGCCCCATGGCGGCATGTACAACACCATCGTCACCCATGAGGTGCAGGCCCGCGCGGTCATCGACGCCATCGCCGAGTTCGACGAGACCCTCCCGGTCCTGCTGCTGCCCGGCGGCTACGCCCTGGACTATGCCCGTGAGCAGGGGCTGCGCGGTGTGGCTGAGGCCTTCGCGGACCGCAGCTACAACCCCGACGGCACCCTGGTCTCCCGCCGCGAGCCCGACGCCGTCCTCCACGAGACCTCCGAGGTCGTGGAGAACATGCTCCGCCTGGCCGAAGAGGGTGCGCTGATCGCCCGCGACGGCACTCGGATCGAGACTGAGGCCGAGTCCATCTGCACCCACGGCGACACCGCCGGAGCAGTCCAGATGGCCCGCTCCGTCCGGGAGGCCCTGGAGGGCGCCGGCGTCGAGATCCGCAGCTTCACCGCCGCATGAGCGCGGCACCGGAGCAGACGGGCACGCTGATCCGCGGGCTGCGCGAGGCCGGCCCGCGGTCCCTGCTGCTGGAGTTCGCCACCCTCGACGATGTCCTCGCCTGCCACCAGCAGCTCACCGGCACTCCCTTGGAGGGTCAGGTCGACGCCGTGGCCGCAGCCCGGACCATTCTGCTGCGCTTCACCTCCCGCACTGCGGTCCGTGCCGCCCGCGAGTCCCTGGCTGTCCTGGAGATCGGTGAGTTCTCCGCCGGTGACGCCCGCCAGGTGGAGCTGGAGGTGGTCTACGACGGTGAGGATCTGCCCGAGCTCGCCGAGACCCTCGGCATGAGCGTGGAGGCCCTGATCTCCTGGCACACCGGTCAGAGCTGGACAGGCGCCTTCGGCGGATTCGCCCCCGGCTTCACCTACTGCGTGCCTCAGGGGGAGCAGGCCCAGGCTCTCGCCGTGCCCCGGCGCAGCACCCCACGCACCGCAGTCCCTGAGAGCTCTGTGGCCCTGGCCGGAGAGTTCTCCGCGGTCTACCCGCGCGTCTCCCCGGGCGGCTGGCAGCTGATCGGCCGCTCCCCGCAGGTCATGTGGGACCTCTCCCGCGCCGAGCAGGACGCGCAGTCCGCAGCGGCAGGCGAGCAGCCGGCGTCGCCCGCGCTGGTCAGCCCTGGAGACACGGTCCGCTACCGGGCCGTCTCGCCCGAGGCCATCCAGGTGCGCGAACCCGCCGGTGAGTCATCCGCTGCCGCTGCGCAGGCTGATGAGCAGCCCGGCGATCTGACCGTCCTCAGCCCCGGCCTGCAGAGCCTCCTCCAGGACTTCGGCCGCAGCGGACTCAGTGATCTGGGCGTCTCCCGGGCCGGCATCGCCGATGAGGCCGCCGCCCTGCAGGCCAACCGACTGGTGGGCAACACCGCCGAGTCACCTGTGCTCGAGGTGCTTCATGCCGGTCTGCAGCTGCGGGCTGAACGGGACCTGGTCCTCGCCGCCTCCGGCGCCGAGCCGGAGCTCGCCATCTCTCCCGACGCCGAGAGCTCGGGATCCGAAGGCTCCATACCAGACAGCTCCGCTTCCGCGCGCACCGCACCGCTGCGCGCTCCCTTCCTGCTCGCGGCAGGGGAGACGCTCTCGGTGGGCGCCCCGCACCGCGGGATGCGCACTGTGTTGGCCGTGCGCGGCGGCTTCCTGGCCGAGCCCGTGCTGGGCAGCGTCTCCGCGGACACTATGTCCGGACTGGGCCCCGCCCCGCTGCAGACCGGACAGTCTCTGCGCGTGGGCCGCGAGCCCCGCCGGCCGGTGGGTGCCCCGGAGCCTGCCGCGGAGATCCCCGACGCCGGCCCGGTGACTCTGCGCTTCACCTACGGTCCGCGCGAGGACTGGTTCAGCGCCACAGAGGCCCGCCGGCTCACCGAGCAGGACTGGCTGGTCACCCAGGATTCCGATCGGATCGGCATCCGCCTGGATGTGGACCCTTCAGACCCGCAGGCCCGCGCGCTGGAGCGTTCCGCCGGGGGAGAGCTGCCCAGCGAAGGCGTGGTCCGCGGCTCCCTGCAGATGCCCCCGGCCGGCAAGCCGGTGCTCTTCCTCAATGATCACCCGGTCACCGGCGGCTACCCGGTGATCGGCGTCGTGATCGATCAGGACCTGCCGCGGGCCGCCCAGCTGGCCCCCGGGCAGAGCATCCGTCTGACCGCCGTCGACCCTGACACACTCCAACCCCTGACCTGAGAGGCTCCCGCATGAAGCGCATCCTCATCGCCAACCGCGGCGAGATCGCCGTCCGCGTGATCCGCAGCGCCCGCGAGGCCGGCTACTCCACCGTGGCCGTCTACGCGGACCAGGACGCCGCGGCCCTGCATGTGCAGCTGGCCCACACCGCCGTGCCGCTGCACGGCAGCACCGGCGCCGAGACCTACCTGGACATGGAGAAGATCCTGGAGGCCGCCCGCAGCACCGGCGCCGACGGCATCCACCCCGGCTACGGGTTCCTCTCAGAGAATGCCGACTTCGCCCGTGCGGTGGTCGAGGCCGGCCTGGTGTGGATCGGCCCCAAGCCGGAGACCATCGAGCAGCTGGGCAATAAGGTCACCGCCCGTGAGCTCGCCGTGAAGGTGGGCGCCCCGCTGGTGCCCGGCAGCGACGGGCCGGTCTCCACCAGCGAGGAGGTCCGCGCCTTTGCCGCCGAGCACGGCCTGCCGGTGGCTGTCAAGGCCGCCCACGGAGGCGGCGGCCGCGGCATGCGGATCGTGCGCACCGAGGCCGAGATCGATGAGGCCTACGTCTCCGCCGTCCGTGAGGCCGAGACCGCCTTCGGCCGCGGCGAATGCTTTGTGGAGCGTTTCCTGGACCGCCCGCGTCACGTGGAGGCTCAGGTCATCGCCGACTCCCACGGCAACGTGGTGGTGGCTGGAACCCGCGACTGCTCCCTGCAGCGCCGAAACCAGAAGCTGGTGGAGGAGGCCCCCGCACCCTTCCTGGACGAGGAGACCCGGAACCGGATCCACGAATCCGCCCGCGCCATCTGCGCCGAGGCCGGCTACCTGGGCGCCGGAACGGTGGAGTACCTGCTCAGCCCCGACGGCGTCCTGTCCTTCCTGGAGGTCAACACCCGTCTGCAGGTGGAGCACCCGGTCACCGAGGAGACCTCCGGCGTGGACCTGGTGGCAGAGCAGCTGCGCATCGCTGAGGGCGAGCGGCTCTCGGTCACCGAGGACCCGACGCCGGCCGGTCACGCCCTGGAGTTCCGCCTCAACGCGGAGGAGCCCGCCCACGGCTTCCTGCCCACCCCTGGGCCGGTGGAGCTGTTCCAGCCGCCCACAGGCCCGGGCATCCGAGTGGACACCGGGGTGCGCAGCGGAGACGAGGTCTCCGGAGCCTTCGACTCGATGATCGCCAAGCTGATCGTCACCGGACCGGACCGGGCCACCGCTGTGCGCCGGGCTCAGATGGCGCTGGAGGAGGTGCGGATCGAGGGCCTGCCCACGGTCCTGCCTTTCCACCGCACCGTCCTGGAGGCCGCCGGCTTCCGCGCTGAGCAGGGTTCAGAGAGCTTCGCCGTGCATACTCGCTGGATCGAGGGTGACTTCGAGGAGCAGCTGGCGGCTTCCGAGCACCTGGCCGCCGCTGCGCGACACCGCGAGCACCGGATGGAGCGGGTCACCGTGGAGCTCGACGGCCGCGCCGTCAGCCTGGGTCTGCCCGCCGCGCTGCGCCGCCTGCTGGGCTCCGGAGCCGCCGACGCCGACCCCGGCAGCGCCGCACCGGCCGCCCAGGAAGGCGTGGTCACCGCTCAGATGGCCGGAAGCCTGGTCAGCTGGGCCGCAGACGATGGAGCTCAGGTGCAGGAAGGCGAGGCGCTCGCCGTCGTGGAGGCTATGAAGATGGAGTCCACGCTGACCGCGCCGGCCTCTGGAATCTTCACCCGTGAGGACCTGGAGCCGGGTGCCGCGCTGCGTGCCGGGGATGTGCTGGGCCGCATCAGCTGAGCCACCCTGATGACCAGGCCTCTCTGACCGGCCCTCCCGGTCGGCGTCGTGACCTGCTGAGTCAGCTTCGCCGCCGTCTGGGAGGCTTTCCCTATAGATTGGTGGAATGACTCACGACGTCGTCTGGAGCGAGCTGTCCGTCGAAGGGATCAGCGAGCACGCCTACGGGCCCGATCGGGTGGCCGAGGCGCTGCGCGAGCGGATCTCCGACGGGCTGATCCAGCCCGGCACCAAGCTGCCCGAAGTCCGGCTGACCCAGCAGCTGGAGGTCTCCCGACATACGCTGCGCAGCGCCTTCCAGATCCTGGCGGGGGAGGGGCTGGTGGAGCGGCTGCCCAACCGCGGGGTCTTCGTCCATTCCCCGACGCCGGAGGACATCCAGGAGATCTACCGGGTCCGGCGGATCCTGGAGCCCGGCGCCGTGCGCGCAGCCGTGTTCACCCCCGGAGCCATCCGAGCGATGCAGGAGATCGTGGCCCAGGCGCGCCAGGCCAAGGAGGACGGCGACGTCGACGGGATGGGCCAGGCCAACCAGCAGTTCCACCGCACACTCATCGCCCAGGCGCAGAGCAGCACCCTGGAGACGCTCATGGAGCAGGTTCTGGCCCGGATGCGGCTGGTCTTCCACGCCAAGCGAGGCGAGCTCTCCTTCCACCACGCCTATGTGGAGCGCAACGGGAAGCTGGTGGAGATGCTCGCCGCCGATCAGCGCCAGCAGGCGGAGGAGTATCTGCTCGACTACCTCGACGCCGCGGAGCAGGAGCTCCTGGACCATCTGCGCCGTGTGTAAATTCCGCGTTAAATGAGCGGAATTGTCCAACAATCCGTTGCCCTGATTGTTGGACAACTATTAGTGTGAGCGCCATGACAGACTCCACCGAGAAGAAGGGCCCCACCTTCGCCGCCACACGGCGCACAGCGATGCTCGGGGCCATGTTCCTCATGGCGGTCAGCGCCGTGGGGCCCGGGTTCATCACCCAGACCTCCGAGTTCACCATGCAGTTCGGTGCAGCCTTCGCCTGCGCCATCCTGATCTCGGTGATCGTGGACATCGCCATCCAGATGAACGTCTGGCGGACCCTGGGAGTCTCCGGACTCTACGCCCAGGAGCTGGGCAACCGGCTGCTGCCCGGTCTCGGCTGGGCGCTGGCCGCACTGATCTTCTTCGGCGGCATCGTCTTCAACGTCGGCAACATCGCCGGTGCGGGCCTGGGCATGAACGCCATGCTGGGCATCAACGCCGAGCTCGGTGGCGTCATCTCCGTGGCCATCGCCATGGCCATCTTCCTCTCCAAGAAGGCCGGCGTGGCTCTGGACCGCGTCGTCGTGGTCTGCGGCGCCGTGCTGATCCTGCTGATGGGCTACATGGCCTTCACCACGAACCCGCCGGTGGGCCAGGCCCTGACCGAGACGGTGGCCCCGGTGCTCCCCGAGGGTGAGAACATCAACACCTTCTTCTTCGCAGTGACCACGCTCATCGGCGGCACCGTGGGCGGCTACATCACTTACGCCGGCGCCCACCGCCTGATCGCCTCCGGGCACACCGGCCGGGAGAACGCCCAGCAGATCGGGCGCACCTCGGTGATGGGCATCATAGTGGCCAGCGTGATCCGCTACCTGCTGTTCCTGGCCATCCTGGGCGCGATCACGGCCTACGGCACCCTGCAGTCCACCGACTACGACAACGTGGCCGCCTCCGCGTTCCTCACCGTGTTGGGAGAGTGGGGCCTGAGGGTCTTCGGCATCGCCTTCTGGATCGCGGCGATCACCTCCATCCTGGGCGCGACCTACACCTCGGTCTCCTTCATCACCACGCAGAAGACCTCCCCGCGGGTACGGGCCTGGATGTTCGCCGGCTTCCTGGTGCTGACCTGCGGTGTCTACCTCTCACTGGGCCAGGCCCCGCAGACTCTGCTGATCATGGCCGGTGCCTTCAACGGTGTGGTGCTGCCGCTGGGCTTCGCCGTCATCCTGGCCGCAGCCTGGTTCAAGCAGAGCTCCCTGCTGGGCGGCTACCGCTACCCCAAGTGGCTGCTGGTCTCCGGCACGGTGGTCTGGCTGCTGACCATCTACATGGGCGCCAACTCGCTGACAGGCCTGGCTGAGCTCTGGCAGGGTGGATGAGTATGAGCGCCCCGGAGCATGACCTGGCCCCCGCCGCGGCCCGTGAGCAGTTCCGGGCGGGCCTGCGCCGGCCCACCAGTGGCTTCAGTCCCGGCTATGCCCAAGCGAACCTGCTGGCGGTGCCGTAGGAGCTGGCCTTCGACATGCTGCTCTTTGCCCAGCGCAACCCCAGGTCCTGCCCGGTGCTCGGTGTGCTGGAGGCCGGTCAGGTGGAGTCGGAGCTGCTGGCCGGCGGCGACATCCGCACCGATCTGCCCGCCTACCGGCTCTACCGTGAGGGCCAGCTGGTGGCCGAGCCGCAGGACGTCCTGGAGCATTGGCGCGAGGACCTCGTGGCCTTCCTGATCGGTTGCAGCTTCACCTTCGAGACCCCGTTGCTGGCCGCGGGCGTCCCCATGGCTCACATGGACCAGGGCGTGAACGTGCCCATGTATAAGACCTCCATCCGCTGCCGGCCCGCCGGCGCGCTGTCCGGCCCCATGGTGGTCTCCATGCGGCCGCTGCCGGCGGACCGGATCGCCGACGCCGTCCGGATCACCTCCCGCTATCCGGGAGTCCACGGCGCCCCGGTGCATATCGGCTCCCCGGAGGAGATCGGGATCAAGGACCTCTCCGCCCCGGACTTCGGTGACGCCGTGGAGATCCCGGAGGGCTGGACCCCGGTGTTCTGGGCCTGCGGTGTGACCCCTCAGGCCGCGGTCATGGAGTCTGCTCCGGAGCTGGCCATCAGCCACGCCCCAGGCCACATGCTGATCACCGACCTCCCCGACGCCGAGCTCCAGGTTCCGTGACGTCGCGGTCCGCAGGCTCGCTAGGCTGAGGTGCATGAACACCTACGCCCAGCCTGCTGCATACCAGTCGCTGCCCGGAGGTCCGCTGGACGCGGACCGCTCCTTCTATGACCGTCTGGCCGCTGCGGGCCGGACGCTCACCCAGGAGTTCGAGATCCCGGTGCGCTCCGGACAGGCCTGGGAGGTGCCGGCCGGCTCGGTGGTGAGGATCAGCTCGGTGGAGGGCCCGCAGGTGGGTGACCTGAACATGTGGAGCCGGCAGAATCCGCGCGAACGCTTCTGGGCCTCGCGGACCCGCCAGCTGCAGCGGGCATCGATGACCACCTATGACCGCTTCTGGTCCACGCTGCCCTATCTGCGGCCGATGGCCACGGTGATCGCCGACTCCCTGGCTGAGCACCCCGACACCGAGGTCATCCACGATCTGCTGGGCACACGCTGCGACCCGTATGTGAACCGCATGCTGGCCGGCTACGACTTCGACCATCACTGCCACTCCAATCTGACCCGGGCCGTGCAGCCCTATGGGCTCACCGAGTTCGACGTCCACGATGTGCTCAACGTCTTCCAGTTCGCCGGCCTCAACGAGAACCGGGAGTACTTCATGGACTCCTGCCCAGCTCGTCCGGCCGCTGAGGGGCGTCAGGCCGACCACTTCGAATTCTTCGCCGAGATCGATCTGCTCTGCGCCCTGTCCACCTGCCCGGGAGGCGATCTCTCCGTGCATATGTGGGGCCCGGAGGCCGCCAGCACGCAAGAGCAGCTGGAACACTGTCACCCGCTGCGCGTGGAGGTCTTCTCCGTGGAGGAGCAGGTCCTGCTGAGCTGGGAGTCGCCCGCGCCCGCGGCCTATCAGGGCAAGGACGGCCGCAACGGCCTGCGCCCGGTCCCGCACGCCCGGGCTTCCAGCTGAACCCGGCACACACTGAGCGCGCCGGCGTCGGACCCCAGCCCACCCTCATCGGACTCTCAGCTGGGGCGTTTATCCTGGAGTGTCCCCACCGCCGTCGCGAAAGTGCCGCCACCTATGTCTTCTCCGGCTGAAACCGCTGAGCAGGAACCCCGCGAACGTCAGACCTCCCTGCCCGGAAACCTCATCCGCGGCGGCCTCATCGGCATTGTGGAGACCGTCCCGGGAGTCTCCGGCGGCACCGTCGCCCTGGTGGTGGGCATCTATGAGCAGCTGATCGCCTCGGCCTCCCATATGGTCTCGGCGCTGCGCACGCTGATCACCGGCCCCGACCGCGTCAGCGGTGCCAAGGCGCACCTGGCCGAGGTCCGTTGGCGGGTCGTCCTGCCGGTGGTGATCGGCATGGCGCTGGCGGTCTTCACCGTCGCCGGCCCCATCTCCATTGCCGTGGAGAACCATCCCGAGCTGACCCGCGCGGCCTTCTTCGGCATGGTCCTGGCCTCCCTGGCTGTTCCGCTGCGCATGGCCGGCAAGGTTGGGGGCAAGCACGTCCTGGCCGGCATCGTGGCCGCCGTGCTCACCTTCTGGCTGGTCTCGCTGCCGCCCACCGATGTGGAGGCCAGCGCGCTGACCATCATTCCCGCGGCGGCCGTCGCCGTCTCCGCGCTGATGCTGCCGGGACTCTCCGGCTCCTTCCTGCTGCTGACCTTCGGTCTCTACGAGCCCACGATGAACGCCGTCTCCGAGCGCGACTTCGGCTATCTGGGCCTCTTCGCGGCGGGCATGCTGATCGGCGGCATCATGATCGTGAAGGCCCTGCGCTGGCTGCTGGCCCACCACCATAAGCTCACCCTGATCGTGCTGACCGGCGTCATGGTGGGCGCCCTGCGCGTGCTCTGGCCCTGGCAGGACGAGGACCGCACGCTCCAGGCCGTCGGCCCCGAGTGGCCCACCGCCCTGGGGCTCGGCCTGGCCGGCTTGGTAGTGGTCGCGGCTCTGGTGGTCGTGGACGCCCGTCTGGTGAAGAAGCAGCAGCGCGATGCCGACGTCGCCCACTGATGGTCACACTCCCGCAGCGGGCCGTTCCGGCGATCCTGAAGCTCACCGGGCGCAATAAGGTCTTCTGGGACCGCGAGGCCGCCGAGCAGCGCGTGGAGGACCGAGTGCTGCGCCCACGCTCCTTCGCCCCGCCCAAGCGGCTGCGCGCCGAGGTCAGCATCACCCGCGAGGAGATCCGCGGCTGGCCCGTCTACACGATCACGCCCCGGGCCGCCGGGGGCGAGCCGCAGGGCAGCACCGTCTTCGTCCACGGCGGCGGCTGGGTCAATGAGATCGTCGCGCCGCATTGGCAGCTGGCCGCCAGCATCGCCGCGGAGAACGCCACCACGGTCACCGTGCCGATCTACCCGCTGGCCCCGCGGGGCACCGCGGAACAGGTGGTGGACGGCGTCGTCGCCCTGGTCCGCGAGAGTGTGGACAGGGGAGCGGAGACGCGGCTCTTCGGCGACTCCGCCGGCGGGCAGATCGCACTCTCGGCCGCTCTGCAGCTGCGCGATGCCGGCATCGTGCTGCCGCGGACCGTGCTGCTCTCCCCGGCGCTGGACCTGACCTGGAGCAATCCGCGCATCGACCTGGTCCAGCCCAGCGACCCCTGGCTGGCTCGGCCCGGCGGCCGGCACTTCAGCGAACTCTGGCGCGATTCCCTGGAGGTCACCGACCCCCGAGTGAGCCCGCTCTATGGAGACCTCAGCGGACTGGGGCCGCTGTCCGTGTTCATCGGCACCCGGGACATCCTCCAGCCGGACACCCAGCTGCTGCACCAGGCCGCAGAGGCCGCGGGCGTGGCGATCGACTTCTATGAGCGCAAGGGTGAGGTGCACGTCTACGCGCTGCTGCCCACCGCCTGGGGCCGAAGGGACCGGCAGAAGATCATCGAGGCGCTGCGCCCGGAGCAGGTCGGCGGGTAGGAAGCGGGTCGCCCAGAGCCCGGTCCGCTCAGTGCTTGAAGTGCACGAACAGCCGCCCGAAGTTCTTGCTGTCCTTCTCCACGCGGTGGTACCGGGCCTTGATGTCCCTGCGGTCCAGGAATCGCAGCACCCGTTTCTTCAGCTGACCGCTGCCCTTGCCCGGGATGATCTCCACGGTCTTGACCTTGGTCCGCTCGGCCTCGTCGATGATCTCGGCCAGCGCGCGGTCGATGTCGCGGCTCTTGTTGTAGATGTCGTGCAGGTCGAGTGTGAGTCGCTTGGACATGGCAGGATCTGGCCCCCTCCGGCGTACCTGTGCTGTCGATCTGTGCCACCAGCCTACAAACACCGACGCCGCCCACTGAGGACGTTTCTGCGCAGTTTCGCCTGCGAAAACATCTGATCACCGTCGGATCACCTCCCCGCCCCGTCTCACCGGGGTACCAGGGAACGCATCTGGCGCGCAGCTGCCTCCAGGGCGCGGCAGATCTGCAGGAGGCACCACTCTGAGGCGCAGGTGAAGCTCGGTCCTGCCCGCCGGTCCGAGCAGTTCTGCAGTCCCACACTCCGGGCTGGATGTTTCTCCCATTGCCGCCGGTGACCAGGCACAGTAGGTTCAACGCCAACGCATCGCCTGACCACTCGCACAGGAGTACCCATATGAGCACAGTGACGAACGCAGAGCCGGAGCGGAAGGGGGTCCGTCGGTTCCTGCGCTTCCCGCACACCTACGTCCTGCTGATCATCATCACCCTGGTGGCGGCAGCCCTGACCTACCTCATCCCGGCGGGCCACTTCGACCGCGCCGAGGACCCGGACTCCGGCCGCGAGGTGGTGGTCCCGGGCTCCTACGAGCAGGTCGAATCCTCACCGTTCAACCCGCTGTTCTTCCCCATGGCGATCGTCGAGGGCTTCGTCGAGGCCGCCGACATCATCTTCTTCATCCTGATCCTGGGCGGCGCCTTCCAGATCATCATGTCCAGCGGAGCCATCCACAGCCTCACCGGGCGCATGGCCAAGGGCTTCGGCCGCTCCCCGGTGCTGGTGATTCCGGCCTTCCTGCTGACCCTCTCCATCCCCGGCTTCACCATGGGCATGAGCGAGGAGACGCTGATCTTCGTGCCGCTGGGCATCCTGGTGGCCCGCGCCCTGGGCTATGACGCCATGGTGGGCACGGCCATGGTCCTGCTGGGCACCACCATCGGCTTCACCTCCGGCATCTTCAACCCCTTCAACGTGGGCGTGGCCCAGGCCATCGCCGATGTCCCGATCTTCTCCGGCGCCGGCTTCCGCTTCCTGGTGCTGCTGGTGCTGATCACCGTCACCAGTCTCTGGCTCATCCGCTACGCGCGGAAGGTGAAGCTGGACCCGGCCAAGAGCATCGTGGCCGAGCTGGAGCAGATGCAGGCCGGCGAGGACGCCCAGGAGCTGCTGGAGCAGAAGATCCAGGTCCGCCACATCCTTGCCGTGGCCACGCTGGTGGGCGGCATCGCCCTGCTGCTCTGGGGCATCAACGTCCACGACTGGTACCTGATGGAGATGTCCGCGGTGTTCTTCGGCGTAGGCATCGTGGCCGGCTTCGTCTGCGGCTACGGCCCCAGCCGCTCGGCCGAGGAGTTCGTCAAGGGCGCCCAGGGCATGATCATGGGTGCGCTGATCATCGGCTTCGCCCGCGCCATCATCGTGGTCCTGGAGGATGGGGCCGTGGTGGACACCATCGCCGACGGTGCGGCCACCGCCATCGAGGCCCTGCCCGGCCCGGTGCAGATCGTGGGCATCTTCATCTTCCAGGCGCTGTTCAACCTGGTCATCGCCTCCGGCTCCGGCCAGGCCACGGTGACCATGCCGATCATCGCCCCGATGACTGACGTCCTGGGCCTGGAGCGCCAGACTGGCGTGCTGGCCTTCCAGCTGGGCGACGGCATGACCAACATCATCAACCCCATGCAGACCTCCCTGATGGGATCGCTTGCCGTGGCCGGCATCGCCCTGCAGAAGTGGTTCCGGTTCATCTGGCCGCTGCTGCTGATCTGGCTGACCACCGGTGCCCTGCTGGTCACCGTGGCGGCGCTGATCCAGTACTCCTGAGCCCCCGACGCCGGCCGCGCACCATCCGACATCCATGTTCCAGAAAGGACCCGCTCCAGCATAACCGACCCCTCCGCCGCCCGCGCCCTGAGCCGCTGCGATGAGCTGGCAGGCATCACCTCCATGGAGGGCGGGATCCTGCGAACCTACCTCTCCGAGGAGCACCACCGGCAGAACGATCTGGCCGCCTCTTGGATGCAGGAGGCCGGACTGAGCACCCGCATCGACGCCGCAGGCACGCTGATCGGCAGGATGGAGGGCCGGGAGCCCGGTCTGCCCGCGCTGCTCCTGGGCTCGCATCTGGACTCGGTGCCCGGTGCCGGCCGCTATGACGGGCCGCTGGGTGTGATCATGGCCCTGGAGGTCATCCACCGGCTGGCCCCGCACCGCGATCAGCTGCCCTTCGCTGTGGAGGTGGTGGCCTTCGCCGATGAGGAGGGCAGCCGCTTCGGCAGCGGGCTGTTCACCTCCTACGCCATGGCGGGGGCCTGGCAGCAGGACTGGTGGGAGCACACCGATGACCAGGGGCTCACGCTGCGCGAGGCCTTCGAGTCCTTCGGTCTGGACCCGACGCGCATCGGCGAGGCCGCTCGCGCCCCGGAGGAGATCCGCGGCTACCTCGAGGCCCATATCGAGCAGAGCACCCAGCTGGAGGAGGCCGGCCGCGCCCTGGGCGTGGTGACCTCCATCGTGGGGGAGCGCTGTTTCACCCTGACCGTCACCGGGGAGGCCCGACATGCCGGCGGCACTGCGTATCACCACCGCCGCGACGCCCTGGTGGGTGCCGCGGAGATGATCGCGGCCGTGGAGGAGATCGGCCGGCGTCGGGAGGTGGTGGCAACCGTCGGTCAGATCGAGGCCGCACCGGGAGCGGTCAACGTCATCCCGCGCGAGGTGGTCTTCAGCATCGACCTGCGCGCACCGGCCGATGCCCCGCGGGAGGCCGCCTGGGAGGAGATGAGTGCCCGGCTCCACGAGCTGGCCGAGGCCAGGGGGCTGCGGCTGACTGTGGAGGAGTTCCTGCGTGCTCCCGCAGTGGAATGCTCAGCCCCCCTGCAGAAGGTCATCGCCGCCGCCATCTCCACCACCGACGACGCCGGCGCGGAGGACCCGCTGCACACCTACTCGCGGGCCGGCCACGATGGGGTCGCGATGTCCGAGGTCACTGAGATCGGTATGCTGTTCATCCGCTGCACTGGCGGGATCTCCCATCACCCTGATGAGCATGTGACCGCCCCCGACGTCGCTCTGGGCATCCAGGCCTTCGAAGCCGGTCTGGGAGCTGGCCCGCAGCTGAAGATGGGCCTCGCTGACAACGGGTCGGGCCAGCGGGTTCAGCTGGGCAGGCTCAGACCTTCGCCTCGGCCGCCGGATCGGTCCACTTCCCGGACTTCACGCCGCGGTGGTAGATCATGCCCGAGGTCAGCGAGATCACGAACAGCACCGCCATCGGGATCAGGATCCACATGACGCTGCCGGTGGCGAACATGATCGGGATGGAGACCGCGGTGATGAGTCCGCCGCCGAAGAACGGCTCGAAGAACAGCTGCTTATAGCCGAAGGCCTCCAGGGCCGGGGACTTGTCGTCCGGATCGGCCACGCGCAGCAGCGCCAGCCCGGTGGCGGTCACGCCCATGGACTGGCCGAAGTCGGCGATGCCGCGCTCCAGCCAGAAGGCCGGGATGATGCGCGGGGTGAAGTAGAGCAGCATGAACGTGGAGAAGGCGACGCCGGCGACGGAGAGGATCAGGAAGGTCTGCCAGTAGTCGGCGATCACCGTCAGGGAGATGGTGGCCAGGGCGGCCACCACCAGGATGTCCAGGGCCAGGCCCTGGATGCGCTTCATGGTCTCGTGGTCCAGCAGGTGGGAGTTGCCGGTGCGGTCCAACAGGATCTGGATGAGCACGCCACCGATCATCGCCAGCGGGAACAGCGGGACGTAGCCCAGCAGGGTCAGGCCCTCACCGTCGGCACCGGGCCACACAGAGCCGGGCTGGCCCCAGAGCTGGTCCTCCACCCAGATCAGGCCCTCCAGGATGAGCCAGCCCAGGATGATGGCCAGGCCCACCACGGCCACGTGCAGGGTCAGCGGCTCGATGGAGGAAGGACGGGCGGTCATGCGTCCGGTGTGGACGGTCTCATCATCGGAGTAGAGGCCGCGCAGCTCGGAGTCGGACTGCTCGGAGACGTTCTTGATGACCTGGGTGCGACCGGTGCGCACGCCCCAGTTGATCACGGCGATGCCGATCAGGATGGCCGAGACCAGGCCCACAGTGGCCATGGCAACTGCCAGGTCGGTTGCCTCTGGGATGCCCATGTCGTCAAAGGCGGGCTGCATGCCGGCGGCGGTGCCGTGGCCGCCCTCGAAGGCGATCTCGATCAGCGCGCCGAGGAGCGGGTCCACTCCGAAGACAGGGGCCAGCACCAGCAGTGCGAGCAGGATGCCCACCACGTACTGACCGGAGCCGTAGGCCACGCCCACCGACAGCTGAGGCCCCACCAGCTTGGCGGCACGCTTGGGGGAGGGGATGCGCGCGCCCAGGAAGAGGGTCGCGAAGACCACGGAGATCAGCAGCCCGGGCAGCATGCCCCAGACCTCGTAGATCTCATCGGTGAAGAGGCCGCCGTTCTGCAGCCAGTCCCAGCCCATCGTTCCGCCCAGCCGGCCCAGGACTTCGGGGCCGACCAGCAGACCCAGGAAGCCGGCCACGATGGCGCTGGGCAGCAGCAGCTTCTGGATGGCGGGAACCTTCACGCGCAGGTACTTGCCGAGCAGCATGACAGCCGCCAGCAGCACGACGGCGAAACCGACTGAATCGGGACTCATAGAGGAACCTTCTCTCCCGGGTCACGGGACATTCTTCACAAGCACCCCGGGCCGGGGGCCGCGGGACAGTCTAGAGGGTGAAGCCTGGATCACAGCACCAGCGACCTCCCGACCGCCTATCGGCGTCCCTCTTCCAGGGACAGCTGGCCCCGAAATCGGCCTCCGGAGGGGTCAGATATCCCTGGTCAAGGGACGCAGATGCATCAGAGAGCATCGGCCCGATGTCATTCCTGCGTAACCCGTGCTCGGATAGACTGGCGGCATCGCGTGAACGCGACCACAACTCCATACGCCACGTCCCCTGTGCGGGAGAGTTCGGCGGGCCTATGCGCTCGCCGGCGCCGAAGGAGCAATATCCTCCCCGGGAATCTCTCAGGCACCTGTACCGCGCAGGGGTGGCGACTCTGGAAAGCAGCCGGGCGTCCTTCTGCCAGGACGCCTGCTCACCCAAGGTGCAAGCCGCCTCCGCCCTGATCAGCAGGGTGGTCGGCGGTGAAACTCTCAGGTCTTCTACAGAGTGGGGGAGGGACACCCAGCAACGGCTACGCTCCCGGAAGGTTCCCCCATGAGTTCCCAGCATCCCGGTTCCACCGCGCCGCTGAACGGCTTTGCCGCTCGGCATATCGGCCCCTCAGCCTCCGCCGCCGAGCAGATGCTCAGCACCCTCGGCTACGACTCCCTGCAGCAGCTGGTGGACAGCGCCGTGCCCGCCGGCATCCTGCAGGACCAGCAGCTGGACCTCCCCGAGCCGCTCAGCGAGGCCCAGGCGCTGGATGCCCTGCGCGACTACGCCTCCCGCAACACGGTCAAGGACCAGATGATCGGTCAGGGCTTCTACGGCACCCACACCCCGCAGGTGATCCTGCGGAACATCCTGGAGAACCCCGCCTGGTACACCGCCTATACGCCGTATCAGCCGGAGATCTCCCAGGGCCGTCTGGAGGCGCTGCTGAACTTCCAGACCATGGTGGCCGATCTGACCGGCCTGGACATCGCCAACGCCTCCCTGCTGGATGAGTCCTCCGCCGTGGCCGAGGCCATCCTGCTGATGCGCCGGGCCAACCGGAAGAAGGCCGAGGCCCCGGTGGTGGTGGACACCGACATCTTCCCGCAGACCCGCGCCGTGGTGCAGGGCCGGGCCGACGCCCTGGGCATCGAGGTCATCTTCCACGACGTGGTGGGCCAGGGCCTGCCCGAGGGTGAGATCAGCGGCCTGGTGCTCCAACAGCCCGGAAACTCCGGCACCGTGGCCGACCACTCGCACCTCATCGCCGAGGCCAAGGAGCGCGGCGCGCTGGTCACCGTGGCCGCAGATCTGCTGGCCCTGACCCTGGTCACCCCTCCCGGCGAGCAGGGCGCGGACATCGCCGTGGGCAACTCGCAGCGCTTCGGCATCCCGCTCTTCTTCGGCGGCCCGCATGCCGCTTTTATGGCGGTGCGCTCCGGCATTCAGCGCCAGCTTCCCGGCCGTCTGGTGGGCGTCTCCAAGGATGCGGAGGAGCGTCCGGCCTACCGTCTCTCCCTGCAGACCCGCGAGCAGCACATCCGCCGCGAGAAGGCCACCTCCAACATCTGCACCGCCCAGGCCCTGCTGGCCGTGGCCGCCTCCATGTATGGCGTCTACCACGGACCCGAAGGGCTGACCCGGATCGCAGAGACGGTCCACGCCCAGGCCCGCGGCCTGGCACAGGCGCTGCGCGAGGCCGGCCAGCAGCTGGTCACCGACTCCTTCTTCGACACCGTCCAGGTCCGCCTGGGCTCGGAGGCCTCCGCAGAGGCGGTGCTCTTCTCCGCCGAATCCAACGGCGTGAACCTGCGCCGCGTGGATGAGACCACAGTGGGCATCAGCGTGGACGAGACCACGACGCCGGCCCAGCTGGCGGCCGTGCTGGAGGCATTCGGCGCCGCGGACAGCGCGCATCAGCAGGCCGAGACCGCTGAGCATGACCGGGCCTTCCCTGCGTCGCTGGCGCGGACCAGCGAGTTCATGACCCACCCGATCTTCCACGAGATCCGCTCCGAGACGCAGATGATGCGTTACCTGCGGAAGCTCGCCGACCGCGATCTGGCTCTGGACCGGACCATGATCCCGCTGGGCTCCTGCACCATGAAGCTCAACGCCGCCACCGAGATGGAGGCCATCTCCTGGCCCGAGTTCGCCGGGATCCACCCCTACGCCCCGGCGCATCAGACCGAGGGCTGGCGGGCGATGATCGCTGACCTGGAGTCCAAGCTCACGGTGGTCACCGGATACGCCGAGGTCTCCATCCAGCCCAACGCCGGCTCCCAGGGAGAATACGCCGGTCTGCTGGCCATCCGCCGCTACCACCTGGACAACGGCGATGCCGACCGCGACGTCTGCCTGATCCCCGCCTCCGCCCACGGAACCAACGCCTCATCCGCCGTGCTGGCCGGTCTGCAGGTAGCCGTGGTGGCCACCGCCGAGGACGGCACCATCGACCTGGAGGACCTGGACGCGAAGATCGCCCAGCATCCGGACCGGATCGCCGCGATCATGCTGACCTACCCCTCCACCCACGGAGTCTACGAGGCCGATGTCCGTGAGGTCTGCGGCAAGGTCCACCAGGCCGGCGGCCAGGTCTACATCGACGGCGCCAACCTCAACGCACTGGTGGGGCTGGCCCAGCCCGGAGAGTTCGGCGGCGATGTGTCCCACCTGAATCTGCACAAGACCTTCTGCATCCCGCACGGAGGCGGCGGGCCCGGTGTCGGGCCGGTCGCCGTGGCGGAGCATCTGCGGCCCTTCCTGCCCACCACTGAGGTGGGTGCCGGTTGGGCCACCGACGCCGACGGCCAGGTCCGCGGGGGAGCGCCGGTGACGGCCACTCCCTTCGGCTCGGCCGGTGTGCTGCCGATCAGCTGGGCCTATATCGCGATGATGGGAGCTGAGGGGCTGACCCGCGCCACCGAGTATGCGCTGCTGAGCGCGAACTACATCGCCGCGCGGCTGGCCGATCATTTCCCCACCCTCTACACCGGGGAGAGCGGGCTGATCGCCCATGAGTGCATTCTGGATCTGCGCGAGCTGACCAAAGTCTCGGGCATCACCGCCGAGGATGTCTGCAAGCGGCTGATCGACTACGGCTTCCATGCGCCCACACTGGCCTTCCCGGTCAACGGCACGCTCATGGTGGAGCCCACCGAGTCGGAGGATCTGGGGGAGATCGAGCGCTTCATCGAGGCCATGGTCTCCATCCGCGCAGCGATCCAGGAGGTCATCGACGGTGCCGTGACCCAGGAGGACTCGCCGCTGCGCTGGGCTCCGCATCCGGCCGCCGTCGTCGGCTCTGACCAGTGGGGCCGGAGCTATGGCCGCGAACAGGCCGCCTTCCCGGTGAAGGGGCTGCGCCAGGACAAGTACTTCCCGCCGGTGAGCAGGATCGATGGCGCCCACGGTGACAGGAACCTGGTGTGCTCCTGCCCGCCGCCGGAAGCCTTCGAGCTCTGAAACGCCCACCCAACCCTGCCAAACCCGCGCTTTACCAAGCATATCTCGCTTTACCCCTGCAGATCGGGGCAGGTAGACAGAGAAGCGCTTGGTAGAACGAGAGAGACGATATGACTGACCTCAGAGAGACCGCCCTCGCCGGAGAGCATGAGGAGCTGGGCGCCAGCTTCACCGACTTCGGCGGATGGAAGATGCCGCTGAAGTACACCTCCGAGCTGGAGGAGCACCATGCGGTGCGCACCACCGCCGGACTCTTCGACCTCTCCCATATGGGCGAGATCCGCGTGGTGGGACCCGACGCCGGCACCTTCCTCAACACCGCACTGGTGGGGAACCTGGCCGCCATCCGCGTGGGCAAGGCAAAATACTCGCTGATCTGCCGCGAGGACGGGGGCATCCTGGATGACCTCATCGCCTACCGGATCACCGAGCAGGAGTACATGGTGGTGCCCAATGCGGCCAACCGCGAGGTGGTGGCCGCCGCCCTGGAGGAACGCGTCCAGGCCTTCAACGCCGCCCAGGGCTCGGAGACCGAGGTCTGGGACGAGTCCGAGGGCATCAGTCTGATCGCCGTCCAGGGGCCGAAGTCCCAGGACATCATCTCTTCCGTGGTGCGGCTGGATGAGACCTACATCGTGGAGGAGCTGGGCTACTACGCCTCCGCCACAGTGACCATCGGCGGGCAGGAGGTGCTGCTGGCTCGCACCGGATACACCGGCGAGGACGGCTTCGAGCTCTTCATGCCCAATGACAAGGCCGGCGCCCTGTGGCGGTCCCTGCGTGAGGCCGGGGCGGACTTCGGGCTGACGCCCTGCGGTCTGGCCTGCCGGGACTCGCTGCGGCTGGAGGCCGGCATGCCGCTCTACGGCAATGAGCTCTCCACGGAGCGGGTCAGCTTCGAGGCCGGCCTGCCCGTGGTCTCCTTCTCCAAGGGGGAGGACTTCGTGGGCCGGGCCGCCCTGGAGGCAGCAAAGGCTGAGGGCCGGGGTAGGACCAGCGGACAACGCCTGGTGGGGCTCAAGGGTCTGGGCAGGCGGGCCGGCCGCTCCGGATACTCGGTGGTGCTCCCGGAGGAGACCCCCGACGCCGACCATGCGGCCGGCGAGGCTGAGCAGCCCAGCCGCCTGGTGGGCGTCGTGACCTCCGGGCAGCCCAGCCCCACGTTGGGACACCCGATCGCGATGGCCTACGTGGATGTGGCGCATACAGCGCCGGGCACGCGCCTGGACATCGATCTGCGCGGCAGACCTCAACCCTTCGAGGTTGTGGAGCTGCCGTTCTACTCCCGCGGCTGAGCCACGCACGCCCTGAACATGGCCCACTCACCGGAGCTGACGCCGGGACACCGGGGCTGGGGCCGCAGCCCCGTGTCAGGGCTCGATGAAGCCCAGCTGCACGGCACGTATCAGGAGCTGGACGCGGTCACGGGTCTCGAAGCGGTCGTTGAGTCTCTGCAGGTATTTCTTCACCGTATCTTCGGCCAGGAAGAGCTCATCAGCGATCTCGGCATTGCTGTATCCGCGCCCCAGCAGCTTCAGCACAGCGAGCTGGCGCTCGGGAACTTCTGGGATGTTGTACCGGCTCAGGGACCGGCGGATGCTGGCGCTGTCCCGGGCTGCCTCCAGGATGAGGTCTTCGGCCACCTTCGGCGAGAGTGGGACCTCCCCGGAGGCGACGCCGCGGATGGCTTGCAGGAGCTCCTCGGCCCGTGCGGATTTGAGCAGATAACCGCGGGCGCCGGCCTGAAGGGAGCGTACGGCGTAGAGCTCCTGATCGAAGGTGGTCACCGTCAGCACAGCGGCTGTGGGGCGGTGCTGGAGGATCTCCGCAGTCGCTTGGATGCCGTCCTTCTCCGGCATCTGGATGTCCATGACGATGACGTCCGGCTCGGTCTGAAGAGCCAGTTCGACGGCTGACGCTCCGTCGTCCGCTGTGCCTGCGCAGGTCATGTCTGGGGCGGATTCTATATACCCCTTGACTGCTTCACGCATCAGAGGGTGGTCATCGGCGACCAGAACGCTCAGCAGGCCCATCGGCCGGTCCGTGTGTTCGCGCAACGTGTCCTGAGTGATCACCGGATCGACTCTATCCGCTTCTCGGAGGGACGTGGGTCCTGCTGCAGAGGATATGCACGAAAGTGGACTTCGGATTCGCCTACCACTTCCTTAACATCAACTGTATGAAGACATATCCTCGAAAGTGGACACGGGTCGCCATGGTATCGACCCTCTCGGCCTGTGTGGTTTCCTTGACTGTGGCTGTCTCACCCGCGCACATCCACGGTGAGACTCGGACCGCGCCCCCTGAGATTCCCGAAGGATGGACTGCGAGTGTTCAGGAGAAGACAGGCGCCGATGAGGGGGTGCAGACCCGCTCCGGGGCGAACCAGTTCTTCTGTCAGTACGTCGACCCCTTCTACTGCGACTGAGCGACCCCGCAGCTCAGCTCCCCGCAGAGGTTCTCTGCGCCGCGGAGCCCAGCGCCCCGAACGTTTCCTCCTGGCGATCATCACGGTGATGTCTGCCGCCTGGCTCGCTGCCAGCATCATGGCTGTATGGGCCTCGGGAGATGTGCTGGCCCCGCGGTCACTGCTCTCCATCTCGCTTCTGCTGGTTGCGCTCTCTGTGCTCTGGCTCTCGGTCTCCGCGGCCGCCGTCGTGGGGCTGGCAGCAGGTGTGTTCAGCGTGGTGATGGGTTCTGCGGCCCTTGAGCAGGCCATGTTCCTGGTTTTGATGGCGGGGATCTGTGCCTACTTCTCCCGGCCGCCGGTCCGGTGGGTGTTCCTGGCCGCCGCCGGCGTCTGGTCCGCTTGGTATGCCTCCCATCTGCACGAAGTCTCCGCGCAGATCTTCGTGTTCGGCAGCATGATCGTCCTGCTGCTCGGGGCCTATGCTCTCGGAACAGGAGCTCGCCGGCTCCGTGAGAAGCAGGAGCAGGACAGGCGTGAGTTGGAGGCGGCCGAACGTCGGCATCGGGAGTCCCTGGCTGCTGAACGCAGAAGCTTGGCGCGGGACCTGCATGACGTCGTCGCCCATGACATCACCGTGATCGCGATGCAGGCGGAGATGGCGCGGCTGGGTCAGGACGACGCGCTGATCCGCAGGACGATGCGTCGAGTGGGAGAATCATCTCGGGCCACTTTGGAGGACCTGGGGCGCATCGTCACCGTGCTCTCAGGAGATGACACAGGCCATGAGGGCGGCTCCGAAAGGGGCCACCGGCTCACTGTGGTGGACGGACTGGAGAAGTTTCGGCTGGAGCTGGAATCTTTGGGGATCCGCACCCGGACTCTCCTCTCCGGCAGCTGGGAAGGTGTGTCTCCGGCGGTGGAACGCTCGGTCTACCGCATCCTGCAGGAGTGCTGCACCAACGTCATCAAATACGGCGCGCGCGGCGCCGACGCCGCATGCACCCTCTCCGCGGAGATGACGGCAGAGGGCATCGAACTCTGCGTGACCAATTCGCTCCCAGCACAGCAGCGGGACGAACGCGACATACCGTTCAGCTCCGAGGAGGGCCTGCGGAACATCCGCAAGCGGGCCAGCGAGTTCGGAGGCCGGGTCGAGGCAGGGGTTACGAGCCCCGGAACCTGGAAGACCAGAGTGTCGAACCTTGGAAGAACCTGATTTGTCTCCCAAAGGGGACTACATCCGGCCGGTGCCGTGACCATAGCGTGATCGTCGGGGGGACGTAGCACACGTTTCCTCTGAGCTCATCGGATCAGATGGCTGCAGACATGACCATGCACGAGAGGAATGCATGCAACCCGACAACGTTCCGCAGAAGCCCGGGAGGATGGGGCCCAAACATCCTGTTCCGAAAGGGCGCTGGCTCAGTGCGTCCGTCTCCCTGGGTGTCATATCCACTCTGACCGTGGGCGCTCATGCAGTGCCGGCGTCGGCAGCAGTGGACAACCACCCGGAGGAAGCCGCCGAGGCATCCGCCAGCATCGTCGACTCCAGCATCCTGGGGACCGGTCTGGCCGGAGGCGGCCGTTCCGAGGCCACCTGGGACGCCGATCCCGGCCCCAACGGAGAGGCGCTGAACGCAGACGCGTTGGGCTCCGAGGTCATCCAGCTCGGTGATGTCGAAGTTCCGCTGACAGACTTCGTCGACTTCGGCGAAGTCGGCGCTCTGGAGTCCCAGTCTGAGGCCAGCGGTCCGCAGGATGCACGGGCGGTCACCGGTGTTGCCGGAGCAGACGGCTCTGTGCACCTGGACGGTTCTGAAGCTGACTTCGGCGCCGCCCACATCGACCTCCTCTCCCTGATGGAGCTCTCCGGTGCCAGCGGTGTGACAGATCTGATCGTCGACGAGGCTTCCCTCTACCTCGGGGCCGGCGGCGCTGAGGTCATTGCAGAGGATGGAGAGTTCCTGGACCAGGACGGCGTCGGCGGTCCGGGTCAGTACCGCGCCGGCGAAGCCAGCATGGTCCTGCAGTCCCCTGCAGTGGAGGAAGCTGCGGGAATGATCTATGACACCATCGGTGAGATCGACGCTGAGGTGGAGGATCAGGTCAACTCCCTCTTGGACTTGACGGACATCCTCGATGCCGTCCCCGGGGACACCTCCGTGGATGCTTCGGTCACTTCCGAGATGCAGGAGGAGATCTTCGAAGCTGTGCTGGCGGAGCCGATCACCACCAACAACGAGGTGCTGACGATCGACTTCTCCACCGGCACGATGGAGCTCCACCTCGACCAGCTCCTCTCCGGCGAGATGCGGCCCGATCAGCCGACGGGCATGAACAACCAGAACCCCAACACTGAGCTGATCGACGATGAGATCTACCCGATGATCGCTGAGACGGTGCACGACGCGATGGAGGAAGTCACCGACATCGTGCTCGGCGCAGTCGAGGGTGCTGCCGGCAGCGTCACAGTTGATCTGGAGGCCACCGTCGGAGACACCGTGGCCTCCTGGGGTGTGAACCTCATGGATGAAGAGGTGCGGCCGCTGGAGTGCGAGGGTGGGACTCTCACCTGCACCACGCTGGAGACCACCGTCAACACGGTCATCGCACCGCTGGTCGACACTGCTCTGGTCCCGGCCCGTGACTTCGTGATCGGCGACGCCGGCCAGGAGGTCTTCGATCTGCTGGTCCGCGACATCAAGACCAACTCGATCACTGTTCCGATCCGTGGAGCGCTCGAGCCCTTCATCGAGATGGCCGCTGAGGTCGTCTCCGTGCAGCTGAACCGTCAGGTCGAGGAGACCTGCGAACTGCCTGACGGCACTGAGGCCACCGAAAGCCTCGAAGTCTCTGCCATCAGCGTGGGCTTCCTGCAGGCAGCCGATGCCGGACGTCTGGACTTGGGTAAGGCCGGTGCCCGCATCGACGCCTGCGAGACTGACGACGACGGCGAGCTCGACCTCGACCTGACGGTGGATCCTGCTGAGGTCGATCCCGGAGACAGCACGGATGTCGCTGGAACCGGTTTCACCCCGGACAGCGCCGCCACCGTTGAGCTGGTCGATTCGGAGGGCAACCCCGTGGGGGACCCCGAAGAGGTCACCACGGATGAGGACGGCGCGTTCGATCTCTCCTTCCCTGTTCCGGAGGATGCGGAGCCCGGTGACCTCGTCGTGCGCGTCACGGATGAGGAGAGCGGTGAGCAGACTGAGGTCCCGCTGACAGTCATCGATCCATCTGACGACGGTGCCGAGGACGGCACTGACGACGGAGCCGAGGACGGCACTGAGGATGGTGTTGAGGACGGCGTCGAGGACGGCACTGAGGATGGTGTTGAGGACGGCGTCGAGGACGGCACTGAGGATGGTGTTGAGGACGGCGTCGAGGACGGCACTGAGGATGGTGTTGAGGACGGCGTCGAGGACGGCACTGAGGACGGCGCTGAGGATGGAGGCGACGACGGCGCTCCGGCTCCGAGTCTGACTATCCAGCCCGACACTGCTGAGCCCGGTGACACCGTCACTGTCGAAGGCGGCGATTTCCCTGAGGACTCCACCGGAACCCTGGAGGTGACCGATCCGGAGGGTGACGTCATCGACACCGTCGAGGGCATCGACTTCGGCGACGGCGACATCTCCGAGTCCTGGACCATTCCAGAGGACACCGAGCCTGGCGTCCTGATCTTCACCATCACCGATGACGAAGATCCAGAGATCGGGGCTTCCGAGGTGGTCGACGTGGTCGACAGTGACGCTGCGGACCAGCCCGCCGTCTCCGTGCAGCCGGAACAGATCCCGGCCGGCGGTCAGGTCACCGTCGCAGGTGACTCCTACGTGCCCGGTTCCACGGTGACCCTGGAGATCGCCGACCTGGACGGCAACATCATGGACAGCGTGGAAGAGACCCCGGTCTCTGAGGACGGGTCCGTCTCCATCACCTGGACCGTCCCGGAAGGTGCTGAACCTGGGGCGCTGATCGCTCATCTGACTGACGACGAGGATCCGGAGGTCACCTCCGCGGGCAGCTTCGACGTCATCGATGGTGACAGCACTGTGATCGATCCGAACCTGACTGCCGAGCCTGAAGCTCTGCAGCCCGGTGAAGAGCTGTCCCTCCAGGGGTCCGGCTACTACCCGGGCCGGACGGTAGAGGTGACCATCACGGATGCAGATGGTGAGCCCGTCGACACCGTCGAAGGTCTCGAGGTCGGAGAGGACGGACTCTTCTCAACCAGCTGGACTGTCCCCGAGGGCACTGAGCCCGGGGGCCTGTTCATCACGGCTGCAGACACCGAGGACCCGGAGATCTCAGACGCCATCAGCGTCTCCGTCACCGAGGGGCCGGCTGACGAGGCCCCGACGCTGTCGGCGGAGCCGCGCAGCGTCGCTCCGGGTGAGGAGGTCGTCGTCACCGGCGGGAACTTCGCCCCGGGCAACACCGTGGAGCTCGAGTTCACCGACTTCGACGGAGAGGTGGTCGCCACCGACTCTGCCGAGGTGCAGGAGAACGGAACCTTCTCCGTGACGTGGACCGCTCCGGCTGAGCTGAACAATGCTGTGATCCAGATCTCCGCCACAGATCCGCAGACCGGAGACAATGCCTGCGGCGTGGTCGAGGTCGTCGATGAGGCAGCGACCGGTCAGCTCGGCATCAGCGTCGAGTACGCCCAGGTCCAGCTCGGTGCCGAGCAGATCGGCTACGCCACCGGATACGCGCCTGGGACGGAGGTCAGCGGTGTGATGAACAGCGATCCGACCATCGACCTGGGTGCTGAGACCGCTGATGAGGACGGCGTCGTGACCTTCACCTGGGAGGTCCCGGAGGAGGCTGAGCTCGGCGCCCACACCTTCAGCGTCGTTGCTGAGGGCTATGACGAGCAGGCTGTCACCTTCCAGGTGACAGATGGTCAGGGCGAGGCGCATGGCGACGGCGCGGGCATCGGCACAGTCGATCCGCAGGACAGTTCCGCCGGATCCGGCGGTGACTCTTCCCAGCCGTCCGGCGGGCTGGCAGCCACTGGTGTGAGCGGGTTCGCAACGCTGGCCGGCCTGGCGCTGCTGGCGCTGGCAGCCGGTGCAGGTGTGCTGTTCTTCAGCCGGAGGAAGAACACAGCTGCAGAATGATCCATCACGGGGCATCTCATTGAGATGATCCGGGGTCCAGAGTCGAGGGCGGTCGCGTGACGTTGAGTTGTGCGGCCGCCCTTGACCTGTGTCTCAGTCCAGTCCCAGAGAGAACGAGCAAGGAGAATCAGATATGACCACGCGTGCATACCGCGCGCTCGTCGCAGCCGCAGTTCTTGTCCTGGGGGTCGGCTGCGGATCGAGCTCTGATGCTGAGGACCTCGAGGCCTCTGCTTCTGGAGCCGATCTGGACTGTCAGGAGGGCGCTGAGCCGCTGACTCAGGAGATGTCGTCCGGGTCCGTCTGGTCCATGTGCTTCTCAGTGGATGCGAAGTCCGGAGCAGTCCTCAGCGACATCCACTTCACCCCTGCTGACCGCGAACCGATCCTGCTGATCCGGGAGATGGCCCTGGCGCAGATGGAGGTGCCCTACGATGACGGTGAGCGGCTGACCGCTGACATCACGCAGGCTGGGTTCGGCGGCACTCGGATGCACTCACTGTCCGAGGCCGAATGTGCCGGTGAGCGGTTCGGCATCGAGGTGCCGAACATCGGAGACGGCTCCACCTTCGGAGATACCCCTGAGAGGGAGGTGCTGTGTTCGGAGATCATCGATTCAGGGCTTGCCTACCGCTCCTTCTCAGACGGCACGCTGACCGCCGATCGTGGGAACACATGGACTCTGTCGACCATCTCCAAAGTGGGTTGGTACGAGTACATCGCGGAGTACAACTTCGGTTCGGACGGGTCGATCAGGCCTGCGTTGGGAGCCACAGGAGACCTCTCTCCGGTGGACTACACCGATGAGGAGCATGGCTGGCCGATCGGGGATGAGGAGGCCGACTACGCGGCCAATCACGCGCACAACGTGGTGTGGAGGATCCACTGGGGGATCGGCGGTGCTGATCAGCCCCAGGAGGTCGAACAGTTCGATGCCGAACCCACCGGTGAGATGGGATCCGAGGCCCCCGTCCTTGACGGGTCTCTGGCATCGGTCGACGAGCCCTCCACCCATCAGACGCAGGAGCGCCGCTGGTGGCGGGTGGTGGCGCCGGAGTCGCTCAACGCCAACGGTCATCCGATGTCCTATGAGATCAATCTGGGCCAGACGGACTCCTTCACCTACGTCCATGACGAAGAGAACCACGGCGCGGACTCCGGCTATGACATCGCCTTCACCAACTACGACGAATGTCAGATCTTCGCTACGGAGAACCGCGGCGGATGTGGATCGGGCGTCATCGACTATGTGGAAGACAGCGCAGGGGAGGAGCTGGAGGACCCCGTCTCTTGGGTGGCGGTGGGGTATCACCACGTTCCTCGGGATGAGGATCAGTCCCCGATGGAGGTCCATTGGCAGACCTTCGACATGATGCCGCGCGATCTGACCTCGACGCGTGCGGATGTGCCCGATGGGCGGGAGGACATCGATGGCCAGCCTGAGGATTCTGAATTCGTGGAGGAGATCGAAGACATGGAAGAGATGGAGGACGGCGGACATTCTCACTGAGGAGAAGATGATCATTCTCCGGTGAGCTGTGGACTCGCTGCTCCTGCAGACGGAGAGGCCCGGGCGATGCCGTTCCCACCGCCCGGGCCTGTGCCGTATCAGTTGAAGTTTTCCTCCGCCGGAACGTTGCACCGAAACCCGGCGGCTCTCCAAACCGACACTGTGTGGAGCGTGCACCGTTTCTGCACGACCCCTCCATTCTCTCCAGCCGGCTCAAGGGCCCTCTAGTCGACTTTCGTCTAGGGTTTCTCTCCAGATCACAGGTATGTACAGCTCGTCATCAGCGTCAATGAAGGTTCCACTCAGAAAGCGTATGAAAAGGCCGGGTCAGGCCTTCTTCATGGCCTGCACGGTGACGGTCCATCGGCCCCGCCGGTCGAAGCCCGCGCGGGTGCTCCCGCCGAAGGCCTGCGCCCGGTCGCGGATCCCGATCAGGCCCGCCCCGGAGCTGGACCAACCGGTCATCGCCCGGCGTCGGGAGGCCACTGTGTTGCTGACGGTGAGGCCGACATCCTCCTCGCCCACGTCCAACCGGATCCGGCACTGCTGGCCGCTGCCGGCGTATTTGGCCACATTGGTGGTGCATTCCTGCAGGATCCGGTACAGCGCGGCATGCACGGACCGGGAGAGGCTGCGGATATCGCCGTCGATGCTCCACTCCGAATGGATCCCCAGCTGCTGCAGCTGATCGGTGAAGGCCGCGGCGCCGGTGGGGAAGTCCAGCTCCGTGGCTGAGGAGGAGTGTGGGTCCGGATCCTGGTCCTCCTGCAGCAGCGCCAGCATACGGCGCAGATCCTTCAGCGCCGCTCGGGAGGAGTCTCCGATCGTGTCCACCGCCTGCCGGTAGGCGTCCTCGGTGCCGGCCATCCGCGCGGCGCGGGACTGCATGGCGATGATGGTGATGTCATGGGCCACGATGTCGTGGAGGTCCCGCGCGATGGACTGGCGCTCCGAGGCCACGGAGGTCCGGTGCTTCTCCTCGGCGACCTCCAGCTCCCGCTGGGACTGCAGCCGCGCATTGGTCAGCCGTCGGAAAGCGCTGCCCGCGGCATAGACCAGCAGCAGGAGCACCGTCCCGGCCGGGGCTGTCACCGCACCCTGGGCCACGTCCGGCATCAGCACAGCCATGATCACCAGCCACACCACGACGGCGGCCAGGAAGGTTCGGCGGAAGGCCTTAGTGGTGGCCATGGCGGCCATACTGGTCAGCAGCAGGCTCAGCACCAGCGAGTAGACGAAGCCGCCCTCCACAGCCAGGCCCAGCGCCAGCATGGCCAGCCCGACGGCGCAGGCCCAGGTCACCGAGACCCACAGCAGCACCACACAGCTGACGCTGAGCATGCCGATCACGGTGAGCAGGACCGGATAGACCTGCCCCTCGATGGATTCGAAGATGATGTCTGCGCCCAGGGAGATGCCGAAGAGCAGGGTGACGATCACCAGAGCCCATTTGTTCAGATCGCGGCAGGACCAGAATCCTCCGGATTCGAACTCCTCGGCGATGGACGGCATATGTCCATCCTATGATCAGGTCAGTAGGATGCTGTCATGATCAGATCTGCGGAGTCTTCGGCCCCTGAAGTGGGGGAGACAGATGATCCGCAGGACATCCGGGTGTTGATCGCAGATGATCATCCGGTCATGAGCACGGCCCTGCGCACCTATGTGGACTCCAGCCCCGGCATGCGCTGTGTGGGCGAGGTCCGTGAGGGAGCGGCCGCCGTGGAGTCGGCGGGCCAGCTGATGCCCGAGGTCGTGGTCATGGATATGCACATGCCCGGGGTGGACGGCATCGAGGCCACCTGGCAGATCCGCCGGATGTTCGACTCCGTGGCGGTGCTGGCCGTGACCACCTTCTCCACTGAGCGTTATGTCATCCCTGCGCTGCGGGCCGGCGCGGGCGGCTATATCGTCAAAGACGCCGAGCCGGAGGAGATCATCGACGCCATCCGGCAGGTCGATGATGGGATGGCGCCTTTCTCACCTTCGGTGGCGCATCAGCTGATGGTCTCGGTGAAGAACGATCCTGCCCAGGTGATCTCCGTGTTGGAGCGCTATCCGGAGATGCCGCGGCTGCCCGAGCGTGAGCTGGAGGGGCTGCGCCTGCTGGCCACCGGTTGCTCCAACTCGGAGATCGCCGAGCGCATGATGGTCTCGGAGGCCACCGTGAAGGCCTATATGGGACGTCTTATGCAGCGCTTGGGTGTCCGCGACCGCGTGCAGCTGCTGATCCGTGCAGTGGAGCTGGGTGTGGTGGAGCCCTCGCTGGAGTGAGTGCTTCCGCCGGACCTGGGTGGCACTGGTGACGGCGACGTGACTCATGGGTAACATGTGTCTCATGACACATGCTGCTCCAGATTCCTCTGTTGATCCGACCTATGACGTCTCCACGCCGCTGGACCTCGACTACTACGGGGTCTTCGCCGATGTCCCGGACGAGGACCGGCGTTGGTGGCAGGGCGCCCGCGACTACGCCGAGGGCCTCGAGGCTCGGATGAGCCGGCACTGGGAGCGCGGCGAATACCCGGTGGACCTGGTGGCCGACGCCGGCCGCCGCGGACTGCTGACCGATGGTGTGGAGGTGGACGGCGTCGGGCTGGAGACCATGTCTCCGCTGGCCGCCGGTCTGGTGAACATGGAGATGTCGCGGATCGATGGTTCCCTGGCCACAGCCCTGGCCGTCCAGGGCGGGCTGGCCCTGCGGACCCTGGCCTATTTCGGCTCTGAGGAGCAGAAGGCGCAGCATCTGAAGAAGCTGGCCACGGCAGAGACCCTGGGCTCCTTCGCACTGACCGAGCCCACCCACGGCTCGGATTCGGTCTCACTGGAGACCAGCGCTCGGCTGGTCGGTGATGAGGAGTCCGGGCACTATGTGCTCAATGGGGCCAAGAAGTGGATCGGCAACGGGGCCTCGGGCGGGCTGACCTTCACCTGGGCCCGGGTCTCCGGAGGAGTCCACGATGGTCAGGTGCGCTGCTTCATGGTGGATCAGCAGACCCGCGGTTACCGGGCGCAGGTCATCGAGGGCAAGTACTCCCTGCGGGCCATCCACCAGGCGCTGATCCAGTATGAGGATGCGGAGGTTCCGGCGGCCGCCGTGCTGCCCGGGGCGACCAGCTTCAAGGACGCCTCCAAGGTCCTCTTCGCCACCAGGCTGGGTGTGGCCTGGTCCGCAGTCGGCCATGCCGCCGCCGTCGTGGAGTCCGCTCTGAACTACGCCACACAGCGCGAGCAGTTCGGCAAGAAGCTGGGGCAGTTCCAGCAGGTGCAGGAGCGCCTGACCTGGATGGTCTCCGAGCTGACCTCTATGCAGCTGCATGTCCGTCAGGCCGCCGAGCGGGATATGGCAGGGCTGCTGACCGGCCCGCAGGCCTCGATGGCCAAGTATCACAACACCCGCAAGGCCCGGGCCATCGCGCAGACTGCGCGGGACATGCTCGGCGGCAACGGCATCCTGCTGCAGAACAAGGTGGCGCGGCATATGGCCGATATCGAGGCGGTGCACACCTACGAGGGCACCGAGAGCGTGCAGTCGCTGATCATCGGCCGCGACCTCACCGGGTTCTCCGCCTTCGCCTGATCCGGGGCGACGTCCCGACGCCGGCTGCTTCCGTGGGGAGCCGCGGGGTGTTGCGACAGTGCGCGATCTGGGGACGGTGGCCGAAAGCGACTGTGCGAGAAGCCTCAGCCGCGCAGGCCGCCCTGCCAGAGGGCATCGAACGGGGTCTGTCCTACCACGCGCTGGCGGATGCCTGCGGTGACGAAGTCCTTGGCCCGGCGTGCAGCCTCCAGGGGAGCGGCGCCTTTGGACAGCTCAGCGGCCACGGCGGCGGCCAGGGAGCAGCCGGCGCCGGAGACGGCGTGTTCGCCGATCTTCGGGGCGGAGAGAACCTCCAGGCCGTTCTCATCCACGAACACGTCCACGGCGTCGGCACCCTCCAGGCGCACACCGCCCTTGGCCAGCACTGCTGCGCCGGAGATGCGGTGGATCTCCTGGGCGGCCGCCTTCAGATCCTCCAGGGACTCCACGGTCATGCCGGAGAGCTGCTCGGTCTCGAAGTGGTTGGGCGTCACGAAGGTCGCCTTGGGCAGCAGCTCCGCCTTCAGCGCGTTATCGGTGTCCAGGGCGTGACCGGGCTCCTGACCCTTGCAGATCAGCACCGGGTCCAACACCACGTTCTTGGACTGACGCTGCGCCAGCGCCTCGGAGACGGTGGAGATGGTGACGGGGGAGCCCATCATGCCCAGCTTCACCGTGTCCAGGGTCTCGGCGTCGTAATTCGCGAAGGTCGCCTCGATCTGGTCCGCGATGGTCTGGGCCTCCACCGGCACGAAGCGGTGGTTCCAGTCGTTCTTCGGGTCGAAGGAGACGATGCAGGTCAGTGCGACGATGCCGAAGGTGCCCAGCTCCTGGAACGTCTTCAGATCCGCCTGGGCGCCCGCGCCTCCGGTGGCCTCGGAGCCGGCGATCGTCAGCGTCATCGCGGGCGTGGGTGCATCAGTCATTCTGCGTCTCCTCATCAGTGGGCTCCTCAGCAGCTTCGTCGCGGGCAGACTCGCTCTCAGCGGCCTGCTCGGCAGGGTCTTCGACAGTGGCCAGGGGCTGGGCGACCCAGCGGCCGGCGCCCAGCAGCAGACCGGCGGGGAAGCCGACCAGCGGGATGAGCATGGGCATCAGGCCTGCCGTGCCGGCGAAGAGCATCACCGGACCGTAGAGCAGCCCCACCACCACATAGGCCAGCACGTGCAGGACCACGTTGAGATGGTGCCGGTACAGCCAGTTCACCAGCAGGGTGCCCGGGATCCCGACGCCGACGGCGGCGCCTGCGATCAGCGGGATCAGGGGAGTCAGGAAGCCCTCGTCATCCAGGCCGGGGACGAAGGAGAGTGCGAGCAGCAGGGCCCCCATCACCGCGGTGGGGCCGAGCCAGGAGATGACCCAACCGGTCAGTCCCAGTCGGATCCGCGGCCGAGGGCCGGCGTCCTTGGTGTGCGCGCGGCGGCGTCGCGCAGTGGTCTTCTCCGGAGCGGGCGTCGTCATAGAGGTCAATTCTACCGCTGGTAGAAGCCAGCGCCGAAGCGGCCGCTGACCTGGTAGGTGAGCCTGTCAGCCCACGTAGCCCATATGGGCCAGCGCCTGGCGGACCATCTGCTCGCGGCCGCCGACGAACTCCGCCTGGATCTCTGGGGTGAGCACCTGCTCCGGGGTGACCCAGGAGAGTTCCAGCGCGTCCTGGCGCGGGGAGCATTCCCCGGAGACCGGCACCACATAGGCCAGGGAGACGGCGTGCTGGCGGTTGTCCACCAGACCGGTCTCGCTGGGGTAGGGGAAGTACTCCGCCACCGTGAAGGGAACCGGCGACGGCGGAAGCTGCGGCAGGGCCAGGGAGCCCAGGTCCTTCTCGATGTGGCGCAGCAGAGCCGCCCGGATGGTCTCGCGGTACATGACCCGGCCGGAGACCACGCTGCGGGAGAAGCGGCCGTCGTCGTCGGCGGTGTAGAGCAGCCCCAGTTCGGTCACATAGCCCAGGGCGTCCTGGCGGACCGGGATGGCTTCCACGTAGACCATCGGGAGGCGGCGTCGGGCCTCGTAGAGGTCAGCCTCGTTCAGCCATCCAGGGTTCGGATCAGGGGTGCGCACTGACATGGCACCATGCTATCCCTCAGCTCAGCTCTGTGCGCGGGTCACCGCGGTGGAGACCGCCTGGTCCTTATCCCCGGAGACTACGGTCTCGAAATGCCGGGAGGGGACCACCACGCGCCACTTCCCGCCCTGGAGCGGGGCGATGAACGCGGAGCCGTAGTCGTTGTGGCGAAGCGTCTCAGCCTTGAAGGAGCGGGCGCGGGCCTTGCCGATCACTCCCGCGGGGGCCTGGGTCCAGCCGGGGAACCAGCTCAGCGGCTGCTGGCCGGCGATGCTCAGCGCACCGGCGGTCAGGGCATAGATCCCTACGGCCAGGAGGACCTTCGCGGTGATGAGCCAGAGCATGCCAGCCAGTCTACTGATCACCGGGGGAGCGGATCAGATGATGTCTTCGACCGGACGGCCCATGGCCGCGCGACGCTCCGCGTGGTTGATCCGGTGACGGCGGGACTCGGTGGCCAGGATGACGATGAAGGCACCCATGGCCGCGCCGATGGCCACGCCTACCGAGGTCAGGTCGGAGAGCAGGCGGGGGAAGATCAGCCAGAACATGCCCCAGCCCAGGCCCATGGCGATGGTGATCCGGCCGCGCTCGGTCATGGAGTAGAACGCGCCCACCCAGATGCACAGCAGCAGACCGATCAGGGCCCACGGCAGGGCGGGGACGCCCGGGATGCGGATCCCCACCGCGGTCAGCCATACGGAGACGGAGGCCATCGCCAACACCAGCGCCCAGCCGGCGAAGAGCCCGGCGGTGGCGTCGGTGAGGCGGCGCTCGGTGCTGCTGCGCGCCGTGTGGAAGTTCAACTGGCGCACCGCATCCATCAGGGCTAGGGCCGTGGCCAGTGCGGCCAGCACGGCCACGGTCAGCAGCTCGGCGTAGACGGCGGCGGTCCAGACCAGCATCAGCAGGGACGCCAGGCCGATCCGCCAGCCGGAACGCTGCTGGCGCGGTGTGGACTTCTGCGTGCTCTGCCACTGGAAGACGGTGTGGGCGATGATCGCGCTGACCACCACGGGCCAGAGCCAGAAGAAGTTCGCGTCCGGGGAGAGCAGCGCCTGCTCGCCCGAGTACCAGCCCTCGAGCAGCTCATCCAGTGCACCGCCGCCCAGGATGGCCTGCTGTCCGAAGGCGCCGAACATCCAGAGCATAGTGATGAAGGAGGCGACCGCGCCGATGCTCACGAAGATCTGACGGTGGAAGTCGCTCTTCTGCGCCGGCGGATCCGGATCCCGGGAGGGCAGGCTATACGGCGGGATGTAGGTGTAGAGGTCATCCTCCTCGTCGCCGGCCTCGTCCGGGGAGGCGTCCGGGGATGCGGCGGTGGCGGCCTCGATGGCAGAGGCCTTCTCCAGGATGATCTCGCGGCGACGGTCGGCGTCGGCGTCGGGGCGCACGCGGCCGGCCCGTGGAGCATCAGGATCCCAGGGCAGAGGGCGCTGGTCCCGGGCGCTGCGCTCACGCTGTGCCGGCGGCGGCGGAACCGGGCCGGGCTCTTCGGAGGCCGGCTTATCGGCGGGAGCCTCGGGCGCGCCCTCAGTCTCGACGCCCTCAGTCTCGGCATCCTCAGAGTCGGGATCCTCGGTCTTCTCCTCGTCAGCGAGGCCCACCCAGTCGCGCTCCGGACGGGTCTCCGGCGGCGGGGGCTTGGGAAGGGAGAGCTTGGGCGCGGTCTCGGCGTCGTCCTCGTCGGTGATGGGAGGAAGGATCTGGGTCTTCTCCGAACCTGCCTCCTCCGGCGCGGAGTTCTCCCTTGAGGTGGGGGCGCCGGGAGGAGTGCTGTCCATGGAGGTCTCTTCCGCAGGGGCAGACTCGTCAGCCGACGATGACGTCTCAGCCGACCTCTCGCTCAAGTGCTACGCTCCCTCTGCGGATCGGTGGGGTGTTCGCCTACGCCGCGCTCGGGCGACGATCATCGCGATGATCAACCCAACTAGGGTACCCACAACGACTGCCGCCACTGTGCTCGCCCACGGGGGAAGCCCGGTAGTTGTTCCCGTAATGTAACCTAATCCGACCAGCCATATGGTCCAGATCACCGCGCCGGCCAGCGCCAGCGGGATCAGCCCGCGCCAGCGCAGCCGCATCATCCCGGCAGTGGCCATGGAGGCGGATCGTCCGCCGGGGACTCCGCGGATCAGCAGCAGCCCCACCCAGGTGGAGGCGCCGCCTGCGCGGATGGAGACGCGCAGCATCTTCCGGTGGAGGCGTCGGCCCCATCGCCAGCGGTAGAGCACCCGGATGAACTGGTAGCGGAAGAGCGCGTAGACGCCCAGGTCTCCGAGCAGGCAACCCAGGAAGGTCACTGCCAGCACCAGGCTCAGGGGCACGATCCCGTCGGCGGCCATCGTCCCGGAGGCGATCACCATGACCTCGGAGGGGAAGGGCGGGACGAAGGCGGTCAGCGCCACGGCCACCGCCTGGAAGAGGAAGTACCAGAAGCCCCAGGTCTCGTAGAGGGAAGCGTCGCCCAGCTCATTCATCGGGTGCCTCCTGCAGGCGTCGGCGGGAGGTGAAGGTGCGGTGCTCTCCGGTGATCGGGTCGGTGAAGCTCAGCGTCTTGGCCAGCAGCTGCAGCGGTGCCTCGAAGTCGTCGGGGGCGTCGTCGAGCAGTTCGGGATAGAACCGGTCATGCAGGATGCCCAGTCCCAGCAGGGCCATGTGGATCCGCAGCTGGTGGGTCTTTCCGGTGTGCGGGGTCAGGTGGAAGTGCCCGACGCCGGCGGCACCGGTGCTCTGGCCGTTCGGCCTGGGCCCGGTGGCCAGCAGCTCCACCAGGGAGGAGGAGTTGGCGCCGGGGATGGGGGTGGTGCGGCGTCGGCCCTTCTTGGGCGCGCGGCGGTCCTGGGGGCGCTTGCCGGAGTCGGCGACGTCGTAGGCCACCCGCTCGGAGACGACCACACCTTTGGTCTTATGGATGCGGCTGCGCACACTCAGCGGGAAGCGCGCGGCCAGAGCCTGCGGGTCAGTTCCGGCGGGGAGGGCGCTGACGCATTCGTAGGTCTTGGAGACTGCGCGGTTCTCGAAGAGCAGCTGATACGCTCCGCGCGTGCTGGGCTCCTTGGAGAGCAGCACGACGCCGGCGGTGCCCCGGTCCAGGCGATGGATGGGGATGAGGTCCGGCTGGTCCAGGCGGTTGCGCAGGCGCACGAGCAGGGATTCCTGGACGTATTTTCCGGCCGGGGTGGTGGGCAGGAAATGTGGCTTGTCCACCGCGATGAGGTGCTCATCCTCGAAGAGGATCTCTTCGGTGACCGGCAGGGGAGTCTCGACGCCGGCGGAGCGGTAGTACCAGAGGAACTCGGCCGCACCCAGGGGAGTGCTGGTGCTCAGCGGGGTGCCGTCGGCGTCGACGACCTCGCCCTGTAGGAAGCGCTCAGTGATGCCGCCGTGGTCGATATGCCCGAACTTCTCCAGGACGTAGTCGTGGATGGTCTCCCAGGGCCCGCTGAGGGGGAGGCGCAGTCGGGTGGCGTTGACCCCGTTGCGGACCGGGAGAGGCGATCGCTGAGACATCAGCGTCAGCCTATCGGGCGGCGGGGCCGGCGTGGATCAGCCCTGAGGAGGAGCTTCTTATGGGTAGAAGACCTCGCCTGGGAAGCCGGCGCCAAGTGCCTTTGGCCTGGGAGATGTCGGAGTCTACGTCGGAGGCCCCATCCGAGATCTTGCCGGCAGCCGTCCTCAGGCTCTCTGGATTGGCCATGGTAAGTCCGGCGTCGAACGCCAACCCGGTCTGTTCGCCGTATCCCCAGCACTGATCGTCGGCCAGTCCGGCAACAGATTCTGCAGTCATTCAAGCGTCCCCTGTGTGGTCAGCTGCCGTTGACCGAGTCGATGGGTTCGACCTGGTGGGCGGTGCCTCCGCTTCCACGGCCATCTCTTCATCGCCGTTCCAGTAGTGCTCCAGGGCTTCTCCGGTGAAGGTGATGGCGTTGGAAGAGCCTGCGGTCACTTTGCTGATGTGGCCCTCTGCTGATTCTGTCCACCAGTTGGTGAGGGCCTCGATCACGGGAGCAGACACGCCATCGCCGCAGGCAGTCTGCGCATTCTGCAACCCGGTATCCAGCTCCTCGAGGTGTTCCGGCAGGTCCTCGAGTTTCCCCGCTGTGCTGTTCAGTGTTTCAGCGGCCGCTGAGACGTCGACGCTGAATGTAGCCATGGCGATGAATCACCCCTGACGAAAAATCTGCCTCGACAGATTCATCATGTGTGACGGTTCTGTGTCAACTGAGATGGGAGGAGACTCACATCCCCAGCGGTCCCAACCCCCGCCTCAGCCCCACTCGGGGGCTTTGGCCTGGGTGGTCTCCTCGGGGGTGCTCAGCGGGTGGTTGACCTGCCAGGAGAAGCCGAAGCGGTCGGTGACCCAGGCGTAGTTCTGGGCGAAGTCGTAGCTGCCCGGCTCCATCAGATACTGCCCGCCCTCGGCGAGCTTGTCCACGATGTGGTCGAACTCGGAGGCGGAGTCCACCACCACGGCGATCGAGGTGGACGGGGTGAAGGTGAACGTGTGCTTGACCAGGCTGTCCTGGAGCATCAGCACCTGGCTGCCGATCTTCAGCTGCGCCGTGGCCACCAGCACCGGCGGCTCCTCAGACTCCTCGTCTGAGTCCGCCTCGGCGGCCTCGTCAGCCGGGTCCGCAGCCTCATCAGCCGACTCATCCTCAGAGTCTTTCTCGGCATCCTCCTCGGGCTCCTCGCCGGCGTCCTGCTCCGAGCCCTCCGGCTCCTGACCAGTCTCGTCATCTTCGGCCTGCTCCGTGGCAGGGTCGAAGATCTCAGTTCCCTCGAGATGGTGCTGGATCGCGAGGAGCTCTGCGTCCGGGAAGGTCTCCAGGTAGTGATCGATCGCTTCCTGGGCGCGGCCCTGGAACATCAGGAACGGAAAGCTAAGAGTCATGGGATCAGCGTAGCCGACATGCCCTGGGAACTATTGAATCTGACCTGGGAGAACGCCGTCCTCACCCGGCGAACCGCAGCCCTGAGGGAGAGGAATGGAAACCCGCTGCGCGCAGCGATCCGCCGAACCGATGCTCCAGGACCCGCTGCCCGTTGACCCGCTCCACCGCGATCCGCCCGGTCTTCGCCGCCCGCAGCCGCTCGGTCAGCGCCACTGCCGCAGCATCCAGCAGCTCCTCATCCTCGGTGAACAGCAGCAGCGTCCGCCCGCCGCGCTCCATATAGACCAGCAGCTCACCCCGGAACAGCACGACGACGGCGCCCGCCTTCCGGCCTGGCCGCGCAGAGACTCCCGACCCCGGCTCCTCAGCACCCGGCACCGCCGGCCAGTCCAGTGCCGCACCATAGGCATTGGCCGGATCCGTGGCCGCCAGCGCGATCGGCGCCGCAGACTCCTCCTGGCGCCGAGTCCGCGGCCCGCCGGAATCCTGCCCGCCAGCCTTCTGCCCGCCGGAGGCATCCTCCAGCTGCTCGGAGAGCGCGCGCAGCTGATCGATGGTCGCAGAACTGGTGAATTGAGCCGCACCCAGCTGCTCGATGAAGTGGCCCCGGCGGATCTGCCCGGCCTCCTCGGCCGCGGCCAGCACCTTGTAGACCGCGGCGAATCCACCCGCCAGCGGCCCTTCACCGGCGGCCTCCTTGGGACTGCGCCCGGTCCGCTGCTCACTGATCACCGAGCCCCGGGTCACCACACCATAGCGATCCAGCAGGATCTCCGCCTGAGTATGCGCCGCCACCGTGGGCGCCGCCTCCTCGGCAGGTGGCAGTGACCACCGGCCCCCGACGCCGACCTCCGCCCCGGTCAGACCAGCCCCGGTCACACCAGCACCAGTGCCGCCAGCGGCAGTCCTGCCGACCCGTCCCCGATGGGCCTGAACCGACTGCCGCAGCGCCATCCGCCGTGAGGCATGCCGGCTGCGCGAAGGCCGGGGCTTCTGCCGGTGCGCGGTGCTGCCCGAGGTCAGGAAGCTGCGCACGGGGGCGAAGCTGTCCGGGATCACTCGCCCCTCCCAGAACAGCTCCCACAGGGCATCGGCCGTCTGCTGGGCCGAGGTGCTCACCCCGTCGCGGACCAGCTGGTCATGCAGCGCATCGGCGAACCACGCGCCCCCGCGGCCCAAGGTCTCCAGGACGGCCCGGGGCAGCGAGCCCTCCTCCTCGTCCTTTGACCGGGCCAGGGGCAGCAGCGTCTCAGCATCCTCCCGCGGAGCGAAAGCCACCCATCCGTCATGACCGGTGAGCGCACCGCGGCCCAGCGCCACCATCTCACCGGAGGTGAGCAGCTCATCCAACATCCCGGGCCGGTAGTCGGGGATCCGCGCCGGCAGGATGAAGGACTCCCAGGCACTGGCCGGAGCCGCCGCGCCGGATAGCTGGGAGAGCACCGCGGTCAGATCAGCCGGCCCAGAGTCCTCAGCCTCAGCGACTCCCTGCCACTGCAGCAGGAACTGCGCGTAGGTCCGCACCGGCACCGGTTCCACCTCGGCCCGCAGCGCGGCCAGAGAGCGACGCCGGATGCGGCGCAGCATCTCCACGTCGCACCATTCGGTCTCCTCACCCTCGGGCAGACCCTCCGGACGGAAGAGGCCCTCCACCACGCGGTGCTCCTCGGCCAGGCGACGCAGCGTATCCGCCACCACCGCCCGACCCAGCCCGAGCGCGCGGGCCGCGGCGCCCACAGTGACGGGCCCATGGGTCCGGGCGAAGCGGCCCACCAGATCGCCTAAGGGATCGGCCACCGGATCCAGAAAGGTCTGCGGGATCCCAGGAGCCAGCGGAACGCCGAGCCCATCGCGCAGCCGCGCCGCATCCTCCACGGCCGCATAGGCCTGCTCGCCCTGCCAGGAGACGCGGAAGGCACGCTGGGAGGAGACCAGCTGCTCCGCCCAGTCCTCAGCCTCCCGCACGGAGGCATGAGCCGCTTCTTCTGCCTCCGCAGCCTCCGCCGCTCCAGCACCAGCAGCCGCACCGTCTGTGGACTCCAGCCCTGGCTCAGCACCCTCGCCGCCGGCGTCGGGAGTCTCAACCTCCGGAGACTCCAGCCGCTGGGCCAGCTGCTCCGGGGTCAGCGGCCCCAGCAGCCGCAGCAGATCCGCCACCGATTCCGGCGCGCGCTCCTCACCGCGGGCCCCGGGGGAGGTGGGGAGCCGCCGGGAGGGGCTCAGCCGCTGGACGTGGGCCTCGGCGTCGTCGATGATCTGCTGATCCAGGAACTCGCGCAGCTCCACCCGGCCCAGCAGCTCGCCCAGCAGCTCCGGATCCACGGAAAGTGCCGCCGCCCGGCGCTCAGCCAGCGGAGAATCGCCCTCATAGAGGTACTGAGCGATATAGCCGAAGAGGATGGACTGGGCGAAGGGGGAGGGCCGGTGCGTGGTGGCCTCCACCAGTGTGATCTGCCGCTGGGCGATTCCGCGGGTCAGCTCCAGCAGCGCCTCCATGTCATAGACGTCCTGGAGGACCTCGCGCATGGCCTCCATGATCATGGGGAAGTCGGGGTAGCCCGCCGCCACCTCCAGCAGCTGGGAGGAGCGCTGACGCTGCTGCCACAGCGGAGTGCGCTGCCCCGGATTCTGCCGGGGCAGCAGCAGAGCACGGGCCGAGGCTTCGCGGAACCGTCCGGCGAAGAGCGCACTGGCGCTGACCTGGGAGGTCACCAGCTCCTCCAGCTCCTCCGGTTCGAAGCGGAACAGCTCCGCCCCGGGCGGCTCCTCATCCATCATGGGGACCCGCAGCACGATCCCGTCATCGCTGGCCATCGCGGCCCCGTCCAGCCCATAGCGCTCATGCAGACGCTCGCCGACCGCCAGCGCCCACGGCGCATGGACCTGCAGGCCGTAGGGGGAGTGCAGGATGATCCGCCAATCGCCCAGCTCATCGCGGGTCTGCTCGATGACCAGCCGCCGGTCCGTGGGCAGCGCCCCGGTGGCCTCCTGCTGATCGGCCAGATACCGGACCAGGTTCTCCCGGGCCCACTGGTCCATGCCCAGGCGCTGCAGACGCTGCTGGACGGCCTCATCCTGCCCGCCGGCGTGGACCTCCCGGACGAAGCTGCCCAGGGCTCGGCCCAGCTCCGCGGGGCGGCCCAGCCCGTCTCCGCGCCAGAACGGCAGGCTGGCCGGCTGGCCGAAGGCCGGGGAGACCAGCACCCGGTCGAAGGTGATCTCCTCGATCCGCCAGCTGCTGGCGCCCAGGGCGAAGACGTCGCCCACCCGGGACTCGTAGACCATCTCCTCATCCAGCTCACCCACACGCCGCCCCCCGGTGCGCGCAGAGCCTGACACGGCACCGGTGCCTTCCCCGCTCTCCCCCGAGCCCACCAGATAGACCCCGAAGAGCCCGCGGTCCGGGATGGTTCCGCCGGAGGTGACGGCCAGGCGCTGGGCACCGGGGCGGCCGTTCAGCGTGCCGGCGTCGCGGTCCCAGACGATCCGCGGCCGCAGATCCGAGAAGCGGTCGGAGGGGTACTTCCCGGAGAGCAGGTCCAGCACCGCCTCATAGGCCGAGCGGGGCAGCGAGGCGAAGGGGGCCGAACGGCGCAGCGTCTCGAACCACTCCTCAGCGTCCAGACTCTCCAGGGCTGAGGCGGCGATGGTCTGCTGGGCCAGGATGTCCAGCGGGTTCTTGGGGATGTGCAGGGCCTCGATCTGCCCGGCCAGCATGCGTTCCACCACGACGGCGGTGCTCACCAGATCCCCGCGGTGCTTGGGGAAGAACCAGCCCACAGAGACCTCGCCCACCTGGTGGCCGGCGCGGCCGATCCGTTGCAGCCCCGCGGAGACCGCGTGCGGGGCCTCCACCTGGATGACCAGGTCCACCGCACCCATATCGATGCCCAGTTCCAGAGAGGAGGTGGCCACCACGCACTTCAGCCGCCCGGACTTCAGGTCCTCCTCGATCAGCGCACGCTGCTCCTTGGAGACCGAGCCGTGATGAGCGCGGGCGAGTTCGGCAGGCTCGGCGTCCTGGCCGGAGTCGGCCGCCGCGGAAGCAGCCTCAGCACCGATCTCAATACTGCCTGTCTTCTCCGCCCAGATCTCGTTGAGCCGGCCGGTGAGCTTCTCCGCCAGGCGCCTGGAGTTCACAAAGACGATGGTCGAGCGGCGCTGAGCCACCAGCTCCACCACTTTGTGCTCCACATGAGGCCAGATGCTCGGTTGGAGCGGCTGACCGCCGAGCTCCGGACCGGAGGAGTCGGCTTCCGGGGAGGCGAGATCCTCCACCGGCACGGAGACAGTGATGTCCCATTCCTTCTGTGCCTCGGGTGCCACGATCTCCACCGGCTGCCGTCCGCCCAGGAACCGGGCCACCTCGTCCCTGGGCTCGACTGTGGCCGAGAGCCCGATCCTCTGGGCCGGTGTGTGCCCGGCCTCGCGCAGCATGGAGTCCAGCCGTTCCAGGGAGACCGCCAGATGTGCGCCGCGTTTGGTGCCGGCCAGGGCGTGGACCTCATCGACGATCACCGTCTCCACCTCAGACAGGGTCTCCCGGGCCTGGGAGGTCAGCATCAGGTACAGCGACTCGGGCGTGGTGATCAGGATATGGGGCGGGGTCCGGACCAGGTCCCGCCGTTGTTTGGCGCTGGTGTCTCCTGTGCGCACGCCCACGCTGATCTGTGGCGGTTGCGGGACCGCGCCGTCGTCGTCGGTCTCCCCGCGCTCGCCGGCCAGCCGGCGCAGCGTATGCCCGATCCCCACCAGCGGGCTGCGCAGATTGCGCTCGATGTCCACACCCAGAGCCTTCAGCGGGGAGATGTAGAGGACCTTGGTCTTCGCGGCCGCCGGCGGTTGGGCGAAGAGCCGGTCGATGGACCAGAGGAAGGCCGAGAGCGTCTTGCCGGATCCTGTGGGGGCGATGACCAGGGCGTTCTCGTCCTGGGAGACGGCGTTCCACGCGCCCTCCTGAGCCGCGGTGGGGGAGCCGAAGGAGGCCCGGAACCACTCGCGCGTCGCCTCAGAGAACTGGTCGAGTCCGGTCACATGCCTACTTTCCCATGTCTGGCCGGATCGCGTACCTGAATGTCGCGAATACGGGGATCCGGTACACCATTCTGGACAATGAGGTACGCGATCCTCAGCGGGCGTAGGGGAGCAGGTCCTCGCGCTGCAACGGACGGTTGAACAGTGGGCCGTCGGGCTCCATGACCCGTCCTGCGGCCAGCGGCCCCAGGGAGACCGGGTCGAATCCCATACGCACCAGCAGACCCATGACCAGTCCGCGGGCCTGATCGTCATCGGTGGCCACCGCCAGCGCACGGCGCTGGGTCATGGGCAGGTCGCGGCCGGCGGCGTCGTCGAACTCGGAATGGGCGATGTGGTTCAGCGCCTTCACCGTCCGGGCCGGGCTGAAGTGCCCGGCGATGGCCATCGAGCTGGGCAGCTGCTCGGTGACTGCGGCGTCCAGCCAGCCCGGCAGCGGCTCGCGCTCGCCGGCGTAGGTCCAGGTGTTGGTGGCATCGACCAGGGTGGAGTCTCCGATCCACTCGGGCTCCACCTCATCCAGCTCCTCCTGCGGAATCGCCAGGATCACCATCCCGGGACCCTGTTGCCGGGTGCGCACCGCGATCTCCTCCGGCCTCACCGGATTCGCCCCAGGCGCGTAGATCGTCAGGTGGTGCTGCAGCGCCTTGGGCGGCCGGGTTGAACAGATGTCGACGCCGACGCCGGCGGCCAGCAGAGTGCGGGCGAAGGCGGTGCCGGCCCGGCCGGCTCCCAGGATTCCGACCACGGGCTGAGGGTCGCTGCTCTGCGCGGTGTTGTGCTCAGACATGGTGGTAGGGCCTTCCTGCGCTGATCTCTTGGGCGCGATATATCTGCTCGGCCAGGATCATCCGCACCAGCTGATGAGGGAAGACCAGCTGGGAGAGCGACCAGGTGAAGTCCGCCCGGGAGTGCATCTCGGCGTTGACCCCGTAGGCTCCGCCGATCACCACGGTCACCGAGCGGCCGGTGTCGAACTGGCCCTGCAGGTGCTTGGCCAGGGCGGGGGAGCTGATGTTCTTCCCACGCTCATCCAGCAGCACCACATGCTCCCCGGACTTGATGGCGGCCAGGATGCGTCCCGATTCCTCGTCGCGGGCGGCGTCGCCCTCGCGGGAGGAGTGGGGGAGCAGCTTCCACCCCAGGTCATAGGGTTTGCGCAGCCGCTGGGTATAGCGCTCGATGCCGTCCACGGCCCATTTCTCGTGCTTCTTGCCGATGCCCAGGACGGTGATGCTCATGGGGACGACTCTACCGGCGCACGGGAAGGAGACCATGGACTAGCCTGTTACACGCATATGAATGAAGACTCACGATAGGTGGTACTTTGAGCCCGACCAACAGACGGATCAGCAGTGTGTTTCAACAGGTCATCGACCGCAATCCGGGAGAGGCAGAGTTCCACCAGGCGGTCAAGGAGGTCTTCGACTCGCTGGGGCCGGTGCTGACAAAGTTCCCCGAATACACCGACGAATCGATCCTGGAGCGCATCTGCGAACCTGAGCGCCAGATCATCTTCCGGATCCCCTGGAGCGATGACCAGGGGAAGGTACAGATCAACCGTGGGTTCCGAGTTCAGTTCAACTCGGCGCTGGGGCCGTATAAGGGAGGACTGCGTTTTCACCCGTCGGTGCTCGCGGGAACGGTGAAGTTCCTGGGCTTCGAGCAGGTCTTCAAGAACGCACTGACCGGACTGCCGATCGGAGGAGGAAAAGGCGGCAGCGACTTCGATCCCAAGGGGCGCAGCGACGCAGAGATCATGCGATTCTGCCAGTCCTTCATGACAGAGGCGTACCGCCATCTGGGTGACCGGGTCGACGTCCCTGCCGGAGACATCGGGGTGGGCCGTCGAGAGATCGGCTACCTCTTCGGTCAGTACAAACGGATCAGCAACCGCTACGAATCAGGCGTCCTCACCGGTAAGGGCATCACCTGGGGCGGCTCTCTGGTCCGAACCGAAGCGACCGGCTACGGCACCGTCTATTTCACCGAGCACATGCTCCACACCCGTGGGCGGTCCCTGGACGGGGCGAAGGCCCTGATCTCCGGGTCAGGGAACGTCGCCCTCTACGCCATCGAAAAGACCCAAGAGCTCGGGGGCACAGTGGTGGGAGCCTCGGACTCATCCGGTTCCGTCTACGACCCGCAGGGGATCGATACGGACCTTCTGCGTGAGATCAAGGAGGTCCGCCGGGAACGGATTGCCCAGTACGTCGAGGCACGCTCGCAGGCGGAGTTCATCCCGGACCGGAGGGTCTGGGCCGTCGCGGAGAAGACCGCGGTCGACGTCGCACTTCCCTGTGCCACGCAGAACGAGCTGACTGCGGAGGACGCCGAGCTGCTGATCCGGGCCGGAGTTGCGGCAGTTGCCGAAGGCGCGAATATGCCCGCCACGCCGGAAGCGATTCGGCGCCTGCGTGAGGCCGAGGTGCTCTTCGGCCCAGGCAAAGCGGCCAACGCTGGGGGAGTGGCGACATCGGCTCTGGAGATGCAGCAGAACGCGACCCGTGACACGTGGTCGTTCGAGTACACCGAGCAGCGGTTGGCGGAGATCATGGAGAACGTGCATGCGCGCTGCGCGGCTACGGCTGAGGAATACGGGATGCCGGGAGACTACGTGTCTGGCGCGAACATCGCTGGATTCACTCAGGTCGCCGACGCGATGATCGCACAGGGCGTGATCTGAGCCCGGACGGAGCGTCAGCAGACGTTAAAAGCCCCACGTGCACCTGCCAGAGCCCACCTACCCTTGCTACCTTCCGGTCCTGGGGGAGTTCAGCAGGATGACACCACACGTGGGGCCGCACACCATCGTATCGTGGGCCCCGGTCAGAAGGCGAACTGATCGCCCAGCCCCATGGTTCCGGGGCTCAGCACGGTGGCGAAGACCCCGAAGGAGGGCTCTCCGCGCTCATTGACCGGCCGGACCGCCGCCAGAGTCTTCAGCAGATCGCCGCTGCGCTCGCCGGTGAGCGGATCGATGTCGATCACCGCACAACGCGGCACCGGGGCACCCAGCAGGAGCCGGGCCGTCCCGACGCCGACCTCCCGCCCCTGCCAGGACTCCTCGGCGAAGTCGGGGGTGGAGTGGGTGTCCGATACGACCACGGCGGTGGGGCGGAACCGGTGCCACAGCTGGTCCTGCTCCGGCAGCCCGGAGGCGGCCTGCAGCGCCCGGAGCGAGGCCTCATGCAGCAGAGTGACCTGTCCTCCGTAGACCACCTCGCCGCGGGGTGCCCGAGCAAGCAGGACCTCGCGGCCCAGATGCGTGGAGAACAGCTGCGAGGCCTCTCCGGGGAGGGTCTGGACGGTGACCGCACGGCCCCAATAGTCCACCGTCATCGCAGCGGAGGCGGGCAGTGTGGGATCGGGCTGTGCGGGGCCGACCTGTGTGAGACCGGTGTGGCCGGCGTCGGGAACTGTGGCCTGTGCCCCGGAGGGGGCGGTGATCCGCAGCCCGGTCTCTGTCTCCTCGGCGGTGATCTCCAGCAGCTGCGGATGTTGCACGGTGCGCAGGACCCGGCCGGTCTGCGGGTCCACCAGGCAGTGCTGCCGGTCGCCCACCGGGCCATGGGAATCCAGGGTCACGCGCTGATGGGACAGATGCCGGGTGCCCTTCATCGGGGAGAGACCCAGGCGGGTCACCCGCAGATCGGCGGTGGGATCTGTGCTCATCGGCGCACCTGGTCGATGCCGCGAGCGGCCAGGGCGCGGCCGGTGTCCCGGGCATAGTCCACCGATCCGGTCAGCAGCGGGACGGTGCGGGCGCGGATGCTGTGTTCCAGTCCGCGGGCCTGAGTCTGGCGGTGCGCCAGATGCGCCAGATCCGCCAGATAGGGGATGGCCCGCAGCATGACCAGGCCGGCCAGCGCGATGCGCCCCGGAGACAGGCCCACCCAGCGCAGCGGCAGCACCAGAGTGCGGAACACGCCCAGCAGATCATGCGGCCGGGTGGTCAGGATCAGCAGCTGGGCCCCCAGCAGGCAGGCGATGATCCGGCTGAGCACCTCTCCGGCGCCGGCCAGATCGTTGAAGAGCAGCTGTGCGGCCAGCACCGCGGCCAGCAGCAGCCAGATCCGGCGCAGCAGCCGCAGCACCTTGACCGGGGGAACGCCTGCGGCGGCTCCCAGCAGCAGCACGGCCACCACGACGCCGAGGCTCACCGTTGGGGAGCGCAGGATCAGCACGGTCACGGTCACCGCGGCCAGCACCGCCACCTTGGCCCAGGCCGGGGTGCGGTGCAGGATTCCGTTTCCGGGGGCGGTGCGCCCGAAGACCTGATCTCGGGCGCGCAGCGGGCGGGGCCGGCGTCGTCGGCTCATCGGGCGGCTCGCTGGGCGGCCATGCTGCGGTAGGTCTCGATCACCGTCTCCGGAGCGCCGTCGGAATGGAGGGCGCCGCTGTCGATGAGCAGGCAGCGCTCGGCGCGTGCGGCCAGCTGCAGGTCATGGGTGGCGGTGATGATCTGCAGGCCCTTCTGCGCGGCCAGCTGATCGAGGATCCCGGTGAAGCGCTCGGCGTTGACCAGGTCCAGCAGGGTGGTGGGCTCATCCAGGACCACGATCTCCGGCTCCTGGATCAGCACCGTGGCCAGGGCCGCCAACTGCTGCTGACCCCCGGAGAGCTCATGGGAGCTGCGGTCGGCCAGCTCGGCGATGCCCAGCTCCGTCAGACAGGCGGCGGCCAGCCTCCGCCGTTCGGCACGGTCGCGGACAGTGCGCTGCAGGGAGAGCTCCACATCCTCCTGGGGAGTGGGCATGACCAGCTGGGCGGCCGGGTTGGAGAAGACGAAGCCCACGCGGCGCCGCACCTGGCGGCCCTGATCGATGGTGTCCAGGCCGCGCACGGTCACCCAGCCCTCAGTGGGTTCGGTCAGACCGTTGAACAGCTGCAGCAGGGTGGACTTCCCGCCGCCGTTGGGGCCGATCACGCTGATCCGGCGCTCGGTCAGCTCCAGGGAGGGGACAGCCAGCAGCTCGCGCTCCCCGGCGAGGACGCGGACCGACTCCAGACGGATCTCAGAGCTGGTGGAGGTCACCGGCGGGCCAGCAGCATGGGGTAGGTGCGGTGGAGCAGGGCGGCCGCGCCGGCGCCGGCCAGAGATTTGGCCAGATCGCCGGGCCAGAACACGATGTCCATGAGGAAGGCCTCCTGCAGGCTGACGTCCAGGGTGAAGCTCATGCCCAGGATACCCAGCGGATGGGTGGCCAGAATGCTGCCGGCCGCGGCTGCGCAGAACAGCAGCGGGACCCACCAGCGCGGTTGGGCCCGGCGCAGCACGGCCCAGGCGATCAGGCCGGTGATCAGCGCGGTCAGCGGAAAGGAGAGCAGATATCCGGCGGAGGGGCCGGCCAGCACGCCCAGACCCCCGGCGAAGCCGGAGAAGATGGGCAGTCCCAACAGTCCCAGGGCCAGATAGAGTCCGGCCGCGGCGGCACCGCGCCAGGGCCCCAAGGTCAGACCGGCCAGTGCGACGCCCAGGGTCTGCAGGGTGATCGGCACTCCTGCGCTGCCCACCGGGATGGGTGGGGCGAAGGCCAGGACGGCGATCAGGGCGGCGAAGACGCCGATCATCGCGATGTCCACGGTGCGGTGTGCGCTCTGGGCGGCGCCGCGGCGCAGGGGGGAGCTGGTCATAGGAAGTATCTCATCGCATTTTTGAACGGTGTTCAAACTACTCTGCGGTACAGCTGGAGGAAGCGGTCGGCCCGGCGTCGCAGTTCTGCGTCCGTGGCTGGCGATAAGCTTCTGCGGTGAGCAACAGGTACTTCGAGCAGAACCTCCAGCGCCACCTCCGGCGGGCTGCCCGCCGCGGGACCCAGCGCAGCGGTCGCGGCGCTGGCGGCAGGGGACGGCGCCGGCAGTCCGGCCGCGGCATCTTCCAGTGGCTGGCCATCGTGCTGGTGGTGGTCCTTGTGGGTGCCCTCATCAGCTGGTTCCAGCAGGATGAAGCCGGAAGCTCCGGCGGTGACGGCGAGGCCGCCACGCTGGTCCGCGTGGTGGACGGTGACACTCTGGTGGTGGAGCTGGACGGTCAGGAGGAGCGGATCCGTCTGCTCAACATAGATACCCCGGAGACGGTGCACCCGCAGCAGCCAGTGGAATGTATGGGCCCGGAGGCCACTGAGCGGATGGAGGAGCTGGTCAGTCCCGGCGCTCAGCTGACTCTGAAGTTCGACGAGGAGCGCACCGATCAGTATGACCGGCTGCTGGCAGGGGTCTTCCTGGATGCGGTCTTCATCAACGAGCAGATGGCCCGCGACGGCTTCGGCGCCCCGGTCCACTATGCGCCCAATGACCGCTTCCTGGATCAGATCGAGGAGGCCTGGGCTGAGGCGGAGGCGGACGGCGTCGGGGTCTTCGCCGATGATCTGGACTGTGAGCCGGAGCTTCCCTGAGGAAGGCCGGCGGACTGTGGCTCAATAGGTGGCGCCTGTGCGGACCTTCTAGAATCTCCTCATGACCGAACGCAGCACCCGCAGAGAAAGCACCCTCATCACTCTGGGGACCTCCGGCGCGCTGGCTGCGGTGACCCTGGGCAGCTGGCTGATGGTCTCCGGGACCATCGACACCAGCTCGCTCACCGGCGCCTCCGGCGTCCCCGAGGGAGACTGCCCCTCCGGGATTCAGCAGCCCGTGGTGGCCGAGCGGGTGGAGGTCAGCGTCTACAACACCACCAATGAGCCCGGTCTGGCCGGCGATGTCGCCGATGATCTGGAGGACCGCAGCTTCCGGGTGGGCGAGGTGGACAATGACTATCTCGCCGACACCGGCTTCGAAGGCATCATCCGCGTGGGGGAGCGGGGCCTGCGCCAGGCCTACACCCTGCAGCAGCACCTGCCCGGCACGCTGGTGGACATCGACGGCCGGGATGACTTCAGCGTGGACCTGATCTTGGGCACAGACTACGACGGCCTGGAGGATCGCCACGATGTGGAGATCTCCCCAGGCCGTATCAGCTGCTCAGGTTAGAAGAGGCCTCAGCCCTTCCAGCGGCGGGCTGCGATGAAGGAGCGCACGCCCAGGGCGATGTAGACCACCAGGACGATCACCGTCACCAGAGCGGAGATGACGGCGGCGGGACGCTCGGCCTCGCCGGCGAAGAGGTCGCCCAGGCCGCTGAGCGGCATGCCCATGGCCAGTGCGCCCAGCAGGGCGAGGGCCAGGCCGAGGTGCACTCCCAGCTTGGTGTTCTTCAGTGCGATGAAGCCGCTGATCAGCAGCAGTACACCCAGGAAGCTGGGGATCAGTGCGGTGAAGTGCTGAGTGTCGTTGATCATGGACACCAGGTAGCCGATGACACCCACGGCAATGAGGAGTCCGCCGACCCCGAGGGTCAGCTTGGGCATCGGGCTGGCAGGTGCTGAGGTGCTGGTCATGGAGATTCTCCTGAAAGGGGTACGACAAAGGGCGGGTTTCTTCTACATAGTGTAGAAGAAACCCGCCCTTTGTCGATATGGGCTGGCTGCGACCCTGCGGCGGGTCGATCAGAGGGAGCGTCAGTCGACGAGCTCCCACTCACCGCAGCCGTCATTGTGGAAGAAGACCTGGTTGCCGGCACCCAGGTGGATCTCGACCTCTTCCTCTCCCCATTCGTCCTCATCCTCGAACCAGGCGTTGAAGTCCTCCCAGTCCCACTCGGTGAGATCGCTGTAGACGTAGAAGGCGCAGCTCATGTCGTCGTCATCCACATCCCAGTTCAGCTGGTAGGTGCCTTCCTCGATGTGCTCACCGATGACATACATCTGGCCGTTCTCTGCCACGGTGTCCGGGCTGTCTGGGTAGGTATCCTCCACGGGGAGCCACTCGCCGCAGTCACGGGAGTTCATCAGCATGCCGTCTTCGAGGGACACGATGCCGCCGGGATTGTAGCCGCTGTGAATGACGTCCTCTTCCTCGTCGTCCTCCCAGACGGAGTAGAAGCAGCCGAAGTCATCGTCCTCGGCCCCGACGTCCTGGCGGTAGGTGCCTTCTTCGATGTCCTCGCCGACGATCATGCCCTCATCGTCGCCGAAGGCTTCGCCGCCGGTCGGGAAGGTGCCCTCGTCGCCGTCATCCTCATCTTCGTCATCCTCGTCTTCGATGACGGCGTCCTCGTCCTCAGGATCCTCTTCCTCATCCTCCTGAGCGGAGTCCTCGTCATCCGACTCGTCCTCGGTGGCGGCCTCGTCCTCGGTGGCGGCCTCGGTGTCCTCGTCATCGCCGTTGTCCATGGTGAACAGCACGATGACCAGAGCGATCAGTGCGGCGAAGAGCACACCGAGCAGCACGATGGCCCACCAGAATCGGGCGAAGAAGCCCTTCTTCTCGGGCTCCTGGCCGCCGGGGCCGCCGGGTCCACCGGGGCCGCCGGGTCCACCGGGGCCGCCGGGGCCCTGAGGTCCGCCGGGGTGGCCGGGGCCGCCGGGCTGCTGGGGTGCGCCCGGGTAGCCGGCGACGTGGTGCTGCTGCCCGCCCTGGCCGGGGAAGATCGGAGCGCCGGGGAAGCCCTGCCCAGGACCGGGCTGCCCAGGACCGGGCTGGCCAGGACCGGGTTGGCCGGCGTCGTGCGGAGTGCCGGGGTAGCCGGGCCCCCCGGGCTGCTGCGGAGCGCCGTAGCCGGGGGCCCCGGGATCATGCGCGGAGCCGGCGCTGAAGGGGGCATCCTGCGGGGCGCCGGGGTCCTGAGGCGGCATCGCCTGAGTCGGCTGTTCGCCGAAGCCCTGCTGAGGCATGGCCTGAGTGGACTGCTCGCCGAAGGGAGGCTGCTGCTCCGGCTGGTGGGGCTGGTCCTCAGGGGAGGGGGTGTCCCCGGGGCCGTTGGCAGGGTTCTCGTTCTCAGGCGGGTGCTGGGTCACCGTCGCCCCCTTTCAGATCTGATTCCGTTCGAGTCTGGTGAACATTCAACACCATGTGGTAACGGGAGACCAGCCTAGGCATGTGGCACTTCTTCGAAAACGCGAAGAATTGCAGATCTTTCTTTCGAATCCGCTGGATCAAGGGTTGAAAAGGGCGCAAAACTGGAAGAGCACCAACCGCACGGTCAACGATTCAAAGGAGATTCTCATGACCGAGACGCTCGACCGCCCCATCGCTGAACAGGCCGGCACCGCAGCTCCCCAGCCGGAGCCGCAGTCGGAGTTCCAGAAGAAGGTGGATGCGCTCCAGAAGGATTGGGAGACCAACCCTCGCTGGAAGAACATCACCCGTGACTACTCCGCCTCCGAAGTCGTGAAGCTCCAGGGCACCGTGCAGGAGGAGAAGACTCTGGCCAAGCGCGGCGCGGAGAAGCTGTGGAAGCAGCTGACCGAGGAGCACGCAGCCGGCAAGTACACCAACTCGCTGGGCGCCCTCTCTGGAAACCAGGCCGTCAACTACGTCAAGGGTGGCCTGCGTGCCATCTACCTCTCCGGCTGGCAGGTCGCCGGCGACGCCAACAACTCCGGCCACACCTACCCGGACCAGTCGCTGTACCCGGCCAATTCGGTGCCCACTGTGGTCCGCCGCATCAACAACGCGCTGATGCGTGCCGACCAGATCGAGTACCTCGAGGGCGTCCGTTCCGTGGAGGACTACGTGGTCCCGATCGTCGCCGACGCCGAGGCCGGCTTCGGCGGCCCGCTCAACGCCTACGAGCTGATGAAGTCCATGATCGACGCCGGCGCGGCCGGTGTTCACTGGGAAGACCAGCTCGCCTCGGAGAAGAAGTGTGGTCACCTCGGCGGAAAGGTGCTCATCCCCACCAGCCAGCACATCCGCACGCTGCAGGCGGCGCGTCTGGCGGCCGACGTCCACAACGTCGACAGCCTGATCATCGCCCGCACTGACGCTGAGGCCGCCACGCTGATCACCTCGGACGTGGACGAACGGGATAAGCCCTTCATCACCGGTGAGCGCACCGCCGAGGGCTTCTACAAGGTCACCAACGGCATCGAGCCCTGCATCGAGCGCGCCAAGGCCTACGCTCCGTACTCGGATCTGATCTGGATGGAGACCGGCACTCCGGACCTGGAGGCAGCACGTCAGTTCGCCGAGGCGGTGAAGGCCGAGTACCCGGACCAGATGCTGGCCTACAACTGCTCGCCCTCCTTCAACTGGAAGAAGCATCTCGACGACGAGACCATCGCCAAGTTCCAGAACGAGCTGGGCAAGATGGGCTTCACCTTCCAGTTCATCACCCTGGCAGGCTTCCACAGCCTCAACTACTCCGCCTTCAACCTGGCCAAGGGCTACAAGGAGGAGCAGATGAAGGCCTATGTGGAGCTGCAGGAGGCCGAGTTCGCCGCCGAGTCCGACGGCTACACCTCCACCAAGCACCAGCGTGAGGTCGGCACCGGCTACTTCGATGCCATCTCCACCACGCTGAACCCTGAGTCCTCCACCACTGCGCTGAAGGGCTCCACCGAAGAAGGACAGTTCCACTGAGTCGATGACTCAGGTGGACGGAATCTGACAAAGGAGTCGGAGAGATGAACACCCCCAGCTCGATCACCATCAACGGCATCACACTGACCGGACCGCAGGCCCCGCGCCAGAACGAGGTCCTCACCGCAGATGTGCTGAGCTTCCTGGCCACGCTGCACCGGGAGTTCGGTCCCCGGGTAGAAGCGCTCGACGCCGTCGACGGCGCCTCCGATGAGGCGCTGGGAGAGGCCGGAGATGTGGCCGCCTCCTGGCACGCGCTGATCGAGAAGCAGCTGTCCGAGCCGCCGTGCACTTTCATCACCCCGCGCGGTCTGGCTCGGCAGGAGGGCCGCATCCTGTTCGAGGGCCAGCCGCTCTCGGCCGGGATCGTGGACTTCGGTCTGCACGTCTACCGCAATGCGCGGACTCTGATGGCGGACGGCCGGGCGCCGTTCATCTCGCTGCTCGGTCTGGAGTCGGAGGGGGAGCTGCAGCTCTGGCAGGATCTCTTCATCCGGGCCGAGGAGCTGGCCGGGCTTCCCGACGGCACCATCCGGGCCATCCATCTGGGCCCGGGGGAGCCGGACCTCGACGATGACGAGGACGGGGACGCCAGCAGCGCAGCGGTGCTGACCGGAGGAGGTCGCCGCATGAGCGCCGCGGCCTGAGCCGACAGCACCTGAAGAAGAGACGACCGCCGCCCAGGGTTCGAGGTCCCCTGGGCGGCGGTTTTCTCTGTGCTGAGGAGTTCTCCCGATCCCCCCACGTGTCAGTGAGCGTGATCAGTCAGAGTGGCGCTGGAGGAACTCGTAGACCTCGCGGGTGTCCACACCGGGGAAGGCACCCTGCGGCATCGCAGCCAGCAGGTGGGTGTTGGCGCGGGCGGCCGGCCAGGCGTTGCCGTCCCAGGTGTCGGCCAGCTCCGGCGGGGGCTGGCGGCAGCAGGTGGGGTCCTCCGGACAGCCCGACTTCGACCGCGAGGGGGTGTCCCGTCCGCGGAACCACTTCACATGGTCGAAGGGCACTCCGATGCTCAGCGAGTAGATGCCTGAGGAGTGCGCTTCGGTCCGCGCGGTGCACCAGAAGGTCCCGACGCCGGTGTCGGTGTACTGGTGGAAGGAACGGAACTTGTCCTCCACGTCGAATACCTGCCGGGAGGTCCACTCCCGGCAGATGGTCTGGCCCTCGATGGCTCCGGAGTGATCGGCGGGGAAGTTCACGCCGTCGTTCTCGTAGGCCTTATGGATGATCCCGGACTCATGCACCTTCTGGAAGTGGCAGGTGATGCCCAGGTGCTCTGTGGCCAGGTTGGTGAACCGGTGGGCGGCCGACTCATAAGACACGGCGAAGGCATCGCGCAGATCCTCGATGGCCAGCTCCTTGCGCTGCTTGGCGTTCTGCAGGAAGTCCACCGTGGTGCGCTCGGGCATCAGCAGCGAGGCGGCGAAGTAATTGGAGTAGACCCGCTGGCGCAGGAACTCGGAGTAGTCCTCGGGCTCGGTGTGCTCCAGGACCTCATGGCCCAAGGCCTGCAGCAGTACGGAGCGGGCATCCCAGTCCCGGGAGCGGCCCTGGGTCAGGTAGATGATCTTATTGCGCTGATCGGTCACCGAACGCGTGGAGTTGGGCAGGTTCGGCACGAACCGCAGCGAATAGCCCAGATGTTCGGCGATATCGGCGGCCACATGGTGGGAGAGCGGTCCGGCGGTGTGGCCGACGGCGTCAAGGAGCTCTTGGGCCGCGGACTCGATCTCCGGGTAGTAGTTGTTCTTCTGGCGCATCTCCTCGCGGAGCTCGGTGTTGGCCCGCCGCGCCTCCTCCGGAGTGGCGGCCTGCTCCTCGAGTCGGCGCCGCAGCTCGCGCTGCAGGGAGACCAGAGACTCGAGCACGTCCATCGGCAGGCGGTTGCTGATGCGCACAGTCGGCAGGCCGAGCGCGGCGTAGAGCGGTCCGCGCTGAGCCTTCTCCAGCTCGATCTCCAGGGCGGCGCGTTTGGAGGGCGGCTCAGCGCCGAAGAGGTCGTCCAAGCTCAGACCGAAGGTCTTGGCCAACTGGTTCAGCTGCGAGAGCTTGGGCTCCCGCTTGCCGTTCTCCAGGAGGGAGAGCTGAGAGGGGGCCGTCTCCAGGGCGGCGGCCAGATCGTCCAAGGTCATACCGGCCCGCTTGCGCAGGTGCCTCACCCGGCGGCCCAACGCGATGAGGTCGAGCTCTTCCTCCGAGTCCTCCGCAGGGAGCGCCTGTGCCGTCCGCATAGTCCTCCAGTCTAGTGCAGTGCAGGCCACACTGTGACATCCCTCATGTGATGCGTAAAACGTGCACGAATGTTATCGGGCATATATCCTGTGATGCGGCTCGCAGGCAGGTGTGTCCCGTCACTCCTGATTCTGAGCCTCAAGACCTCGAATATGAACGTAAGGGAGAGCCCGCTCATGGAGGAGCCCTCAACACTGTTGACCGTAGGCGGTCTGGGCATCATCGCCGTCACCGTCGGCCTGCTGATGTGGAACAAGGTGTCCCCGGTGGTGGCGATGGTGGTCACCCCGGTTGTGGGTGCGCTGCTGTTGGGCTTCGGTCTGACCGAGATCACCGAGTTCTTCGACTCCGGCGTCGCCCAGGTCATGGACGTCGTGGTGATGTTCATCTTCGCGATCCTCTTCTTCGGGATCCTCACTGACGCAGGGCTCTTCGACCCTGTGGTGCGTGCGCTGATCCTGGCCACCCGGGGCAAGGTCGTGCTGGTGACAGTCGGTACTGCCCTGATCGGTGTGGTGGCCCATATCGACGGCGCCGGCGCGACCACGTTCCTGCTCACCGTCCCAGCGCTGCTGCCCCTGTATCAGGCCCTGCATATGAGCCGCTACCTGCTGCTTCTGCTGCTGGCGATCTCCGCCGGCATCGTGAACATGATTCCCTGGGGCGGTCCGCTGGGGCGTGCGGCTTCTGTCCAGGGCATCGATCCGGTGGAGCTCTACCGTCCGCTGATCCCGCTGCAGCTCGTCGGCATCGTTCTGATCGTGATCGTCGCAGTGCTCTTGGGCGTCCGTGAGACCAAGCGCATCGACAAGCGGGTGGCCGCCGGCCAGATCGAGATGCAGGAGGAGGTGGACGTCCACAGCATCGCCGATGACTTCAGCCGCCGTCAGCAGGAGGAGCGGGCCGACATCGTGGAGAAGATGAACTCCGCCCGCTGGGTCTATTGGGCCAATGTCGCACTGGCGCTGGGCGTCATCGGCATCATGCTGGCCGACCTCCTGCCCCCGCAGTTCGCGTTCATGCTCGGTGTGGCTCTCGCCCTGCCGCTGAACTTCCGGGGCTCGAACCTGCAGATGCAGCGGATCCGCGCCCATGCTCCCAATGCACTGATGATGGGTGCGGTCATCCTGGCCGCAGCAGTCTTCCTGGGTGTGCTCAATGAGTCCGAGATGCTCGAGTCGGTGGCACTGTCCACCCTGGCCGTCCTGCCGGAGGGGCTCGGGCCGAATCTGCACCTGGCCATGGGTGCCCTCGGTGTGCCGATGGATCTGCTGACCTCCACCGACGCCTACTACTTCTCCGTGCTGCCGCTGGTGGATGCCACCGCGGGCCAGTTCGGCACCAGCTCGTTGGAGATCGCCCACGGCATGCTGATCGGCAACATCATCGGCACCTTCGTCAGCCCGTTCTCCCCGGCGCTGTGGCTGGCCCTGGGCCTCTCCGGAGCCAACCTGGGCGAGCACCTGCGCTACTCCTTCTTCATCATCTGGGGCTTCTCCATCCTGATGCTGCTGGCCGCACTCGGCCTGGGCATCCTGAGCATCCACTAGCTTCGCATTCAGGGGATACGGACACAGCGGGGCCCCGCAGGAGATCCGGCGGGGCCCCGCTGGGTCCGGGGAGGGCGCGAGCACTGGAGTGTGCTGTCACCAGCTTGTAAGATCCCAGCGATCAGGTTTTGGTAAGGTCGCAGGAGTTCCCACCCTCGACGAAGGAAATGATGTGACTTCCAGCACCGCCGAACCGGCAGTGAGTGTTCGGAACGTGTATAAGGCCTTCGGAAAGCGGCCTCAGGAGATCGTACGCCGCGTCAAGGAAGGCACGGACCGTTCTGACCTCAAGAGCCTCGGCACCGCTGCGGTGATCGATGCGAGCTTCGATATCCCTCCCGGAGAGATCTTCGTGGTCATGGGCCTCTCCGGCTCTGGGAAGTCCACATTGATCCGCACCCTCAATGGGCTCCAGCCGCCCACCGACGGCGTCGTGGAGATCATGGGCCAGGACATCACCGCGGCCTCCCCGGCTGAGCTGCGCGCCATCCGGCGTGAGCATCTGGCCATGGTCTTCCAGCACTTCGCGCTGCTTCCGCATCGCACAGTGGCCCAGAATGCAGCGTATGCCCTGGAGGTCCGGGGCGAGTCAAAGGAGGCGCAGCGCCAGCGAGCTGAGGAGGCTCTGGCGATGGTGGGCTTGGACGGGTGGGGCGATCACCGTCCCGATGAGCTCTCCGGCGGCATGCGCCAGCGCGTGGGGCTCGCCCGTGCCTTGGCCGCCGACACCGACATCATGCTCATGGATGAGGCCTTCTCCGCCTTGGATCCGCTGATCCGTCGGGATATGCAGACCCAGCTGTTGGAGCTGCAGAAGGATCTGGGCAAGACCATCATCTTCATCACCCATGACCTCAATGAGGCCATCCGCCTCGGGGACAGGATCGCGATGATGAAGGACGGCCGAATCGTTCAGCAGGGCACTGCCTACGATCTGGTGACCCAGCCGGCTGATGACTATGTGGCCCGCTTCGTCGAGGAGATCGACCCGGCGAGCATCCCGGCTCCAGGAGGTGCGGCATGAGCGAGAACATCATTCTGGCTCAGGAGACTGACGGCGCCGGGGTTCCGCGCGTCCCCTACGGCAGCTGGCTCGAGGACGCCTTCGACTGGCTCACCAGCACCTTCAGTGCCGTGGTCGACGGTGCCGACGCCGCGCTCAGCACTGTCTCCGGCGGCCTGGCCGATCTCTTGGCCGGCCCGGACGCCTTGGTGCTGGCGCTGATCTTCGTGCTGGTCGGCTGGCTCCTGCGTGACTGGAAGATGGCTCTGCTGGCGATCCCCCTGATGGTCTTCATCATCAGTGCGGACCAGTGGGAGAACGCCATGGAGACCTTGGCGCTGGTGGCGGTGGCCGCCGTCGTCGCGCTGATCATCGGTATCCCGCTCGGCGTGCTGGCTGCGAAGAACAGCATGGTCTCCAACGCGGTCAGGCCGGTGATGGACCTGATGCAGACTATGCCCGCCCTGGTCTGGCTGATCCCGGCCATGGCCATGTTCGGTCTGGGGATGGCGGCCGGCATCTTCGCCACGGTCATCTTCGCGCTGCCTCCGGGAGTGCGCCTCACCGAGCTGGCCATCCGCCAGGTGGACCAGGAAGTCGTGGAGGCCGGGCACGCCTTCGGCTCCACGCCCTGGCAGATCCTGATGCGCATCCAGCTTCCCCTGGCCACCAAGACCATCATGGCTGGAGTCAACCAGGTGATCATGCTCGCCCTGTCCATGGCGGTCTTCGGCGGGTTCGTCGGCGCCGGCGGGCTGGGCAATGAGGTCAGCCGCGCGATCAACACCCTGGACCTCGGCCTCGGGCTGGAGGCCGGGCTCTGCGTGGTCATGCTGGCGATCTACCTCGACCGCGTCACCGCCTCCATCGGCTCCGGGGGAAGCCTGGCGGGACGCCTTCTCCGCACCAAGGGCATGGGCTTCCGCAAGGCCACCGGACTTGCCTCCGCATAGACCTACAGGCAGAACACATCGCACCAGAGGAGAGAAGGAACAGAACAATGGCAGTACGCAACGGAAGGCTCACCACCCTCACCGGACTCTCGGCCGCGGCCATCCTGGCGCTGAGCGCCTGCGGCGACGGCGGGGACGACGGCGACGGCAACGGTGACGACAACGGCGGAAACGGTGACGGCGGCACCGTCACCCTCGGCTACATCGATGGTTGGACCGACGGTTCCTCCACCACGTTCCTGTGGCAGCACATCCTGGAGGAGCAGGGCTACGACGTCGAGATCGAGGCGCTCGGCGACGCCGCCCCGGTCTACCAGGGTCTGGCCGACGGCGACATCGACGTCTACCCCTCGGCGTGGCTGCCCGGAACCCACGCCGAGTACATGGACGCCCACGGAGACGACCTCGAGGACCTCGGTGCCTACTACGAGGGAGCTGTGCTGACGCTGGCGGTGCCCGAGTACACCGAGATCGACTCCATCGAGGAGCTCAGCGAGAATGCCGCCGACTTCGACAGTGAGATCGTGGGCATCGAGGCCGGCGCCGGTCATATGGACGCCACTGCGAATGACGTCATGCCGGGCTACGGTCTGGACGACTTCGAGCTTGTGGAGTCCTCCACCGCGGCCATGCTCTCTGAGCTGGACAACGCGATCGAGGCCGAAGAGGACATCGTGGTCACCCTGTGGCGTCCTTTCTGGGCCTACGGCTCCTGGGACCTGAAGGATCTTGAGGATCCGGAGGGCCTCTACGGCGACGAGGAGACGCTGAACCTCGTGGCCAACGCCGACTTCTCGGAGGAGTTCCCGGAGGTCGCCGAGTGGATGGCTGACTTCGAGCTCAGCGACGATGAGTACGCCGAGCTGGAGCGTCTGGTCGTGGAGGAGCACGACGGTGACGCCGAGGGTGCCGTGGAGTGGGCCGAGGCTCACCCCGAGATCATCGAAGAGATCACCGGCGAGTGATCTGAGCGTCGCATAACGTGACCGCCGGGGCTTGAGCCCCGGCACAACTGCTGAGGCCCCGCAGGTGATCCTGCGGGGCCTCACGCTGTCTGGATGGGTCTCCGGCGGACTCCCGGGCAGGGGAGGGCGGCGCTCAGTTCAATGCAGCCCGGCTCACCTCAGCTGCGCAGGATGCCCTCGGCGATCTCGCGGGCCTCGGCCAGCAGCTCTCCGCCGTAGATGCGGTGGTGGGCGAAGGCGCCCTCCAGCAGCAGGAACAGATGCTCCGCAGTGCGCTGGGCGTCGGGGATCTGCGGGCAGTCCTCCTCGATCAGGTCCCGGAGCCGCTGGCAGATCGCATGCTTGTGCTCGTGGATGATCGGGTACGCCGGGTGGTCCTCATTCAGCTCGGCGGCCGCATTCAGATAGGCGCAACCGCGGGTGACCGTCTGAGCATCCGTCATATAGACGTCGAAGAAGGCCAGTGCCCGGGGTGAGTCTGCCGTGGAGACGGCGCGCTCCAGAGTCGGCCACCAGCTGTGATGCCGCTGGGTGAGATAGGCGGCCACCAGCCCGTCTTTGTTGCCGAAGTTCTTGTACAGGATCGGCTTTGTCACCTCAGCCTCGGCGGCGATGGTGTCCACGCCTACGGAGTGGATGCCCTGTTGGTAGAACAGCCGCGAGGCGACCTCCAGGATGCGGTGCGCCCCGGGAGTGAGGTTCTCGATCGGGGTGGTCTCGATGGCCACGTGGGACTCCTTGACTTAACAGGTCTGTATACCTAATCTGGCGGCGTCAGTGGTTACCGACCTGTATACCAGGTGTCGGCCAGCCACAGGACCCATCTTCTCCCGACCAGTCTAGGAGGCCTGTCGTGACCAGCGCCGCCCCGCCGCAGAACGCAGAATCCGCTGCGCTGAGCCCCCGGCAGACCACCCAGCTGGCGGCCTCGGGGCTGGTGCTCATCGCCGTGTCCTATGGGTTGGCTCGCTTTGCCTACGGACTCTTCGTGCCGGCCTTCCGTACCGAGTTCGGCTTGGACCCCGGCGCCGTCGGGATGATCGGCTCTGCCAGCTATGCCGCCTACTGCCTGGCCATCTACCCGGCCATGATGCTCCCCCCGCGGCTGGGCAGCCGCACCATGGCCGTCATCACCGGTGCGCTGGCCACCATCGGCACCGCTCTGGTGGGCCTGGCGCCCCATGCCGCTGTGCTCACCCTGGGGGTGGTGCTGGCCGGGATGAGCACCGGGTTGGCCTCTCCACCGCTGGCCCATGCCGTCTCCGCCCGAGTGGCACGCCCACGCCGGGACCGGGTTCAGACCATCATCAACGCCGGCACCGGGCTGGGCGTGGCCGTCTCCGGGCCGGTGGCGCTGCTGACCCTGGCCCACTGGCGCAGCGCCTGGCTGATCTTCGCCGCCGTCGCGCTGCTGACCACGCTCTGGGTGGCCCGCAGCGTTCCGCACGCCCGCGTGCCACAGCCCAGCCCAGAACCGCCCCGCGCAGAACGCCCCCACAGCATCGGCCATCTCCTGCGCTCCCTGCTGCCGGATCCGCTGCTTCCCGACGGCGCCCTCCGGCTCCACGCCACGGCGGTCCTGATGGGCGCGGCCACTGCCGCGGTCTGGGTCTTCGGCCAGGACGTGCTCATCGACAGCGGCGGCCAGAGCCGGTTCATCGCCACGGCGGCCTGGTCCGCCCTGGGACTCTGCGGCCTGCTGGGCGCAGCCGCCGGAGACATCGCCCATCGCGTCGGACTCCGAGCCGCCTGGGGGAGCAGCGCTGCGCTCATCGTCCTGGCCACGTCCGTGATCGGTGTGCTCCCCGGGGAGGCTGCGCTCAGCGTGCTGGCCTCCGGAGCCTTCGGCGCGGCCTATATCGGAATGAGCGGTCTGATCCTGATCTCCGCGGCCGCCACCTATCACCAGCACCCGGCGGCCGGCGTCGGGTTGGCCTTTCTGGTGCTGGCGTTGGGCCAGAGCATCGGAGGCTCGCTGGTGGGAGGCCTCCTGGGATGGGTGGGCGCCGCTGCGGCCTTCGCCGCGGCCGCCGGCGTCGGGCTGATCTCCGCGGTCCTGGCTCCCAAACATCTGATGGGCCCACACACCCGCGAGCTGCGGACGGTGGAGCGCACCTGAGGCGCGCCGCCCCAGCCCGCTCACCCCGCGCCCAGCCCAGTTCACTATCGAACTCAACCCGGTTTCGCTGGGGGTTAACCTCAGTCCCGCCTCAGAGTCTCCTTCCGTTCACATCGGATCGGTTGAGTGGCCGAATGCGTGCACAGGTTCCCTGTGCCCACATCCGAATCACTCGTAGTCGAGCAGGAGGAGCCGACGCATGTCAGCTGAGCGTACCGAGACCGTCCGCAGGATCCCCTTCACCCGGTTGGCCACCGCCGGGATCGCAGGCATCTTCGCTCTGACCGCCTGCGGCGAATCCGCCGCCGATGAGGACGGCGGCGCAGAGAACGGCGACGCCGAGGCCTCGGAGAACAGCGACGACGTCATCACCCTCACCGGCGTCCCCGCAGAGGACGCCACCCACCTCGAGGCAGGCTTCGAGCTGCTCATGGAGGTCCTGGAGGAGGAGACCGGCCGGGAGGTCGAGTTCAGCGAGGTCACCGACTACAACGCCGTCATCGAGTCCCTGATCGCAGGTCAGGCCGATATGGCCATCGGCTCGCCCTTCACCTACGTCCGTGCCGGCGACCAGGGCGCCGAGGTCGAGCTGCTCGGCGGCCGTGTGGAGGAACAGGGCGAAGAGGCCGGCTACGTCTCCTACGCGCTGGTCCCCTCCGGCTCCGACATCGAGGACCTGGAGGACGTCGAGGGCGGCAGCGTCTGCTACGTAGAGCAGGGCTCCACCTCCGGCTACCTCTACCCCTCAGCCGGCATGATCGAGGCGGGCCTGGACCCCATGGAGGACGTGGAGCCGCAGTTCCCCGGATCCCATGACGGTGCAGTGCTGGCCATGCTCGACGGCCAGTGCGATGTGGCCTTCGCCTATGACTCCATGGTCACCACTCTGCTGCCCGACCGCGGCGAGCTGGAGGAAGAGGACTACGAGATCATCTGGGAGTCCCCGATGATCCCCGCCGCCCCGATCTTCATGAACGCCGAGACCCTCGACGAGGAGCTGCAGGAGCAGCTCCGCGGCATCTTCTCCGACGAGATGATCAACGTGGACAACCTGGTCGAGGCCGGCTACTGCGACTCCGCCGAGGAGTGCTCCCTGCCCGAGGGGTCCTACGAGTACACCCCCGTGGAGGACGGCCTCTACGACGGCATCCGCGAAGTCTGCGAGATCACCGAAGCCGAAGCCTGCAACAGCTGAGGCTCACCCCTCGCCGACCTCTCAAGGAGAAATCCCCATTGTCTGTGCCGACCGACTATGACCTGAGCCTGAGAGACGTCTTGAAGTTCTTCCCGCCCTCCACCACTGCGGTGAAGGACGTGAGCTTGGACGTGGGCCCGGGAACCTTCACCGTCCTCCTGGGGCTCTCAGGCTCAGGGAAGTCGACCCTGCTGCGCCTGCTCAACGGACTGCACACCCCCACCGAGGGGGAGGTCCGCGTGCTGGGCACCGACGTGGCCCAAGCCGGACGGTCTGAGCTGCGCCGGCTGCGCAGGGACATCGGTATGGTCTTCCAGCAGTTCCACCTGGTGGGGTCGATGTCCACCCTGGAGAATGTGTGCACCGGTGCGCTGGGCAGCCTGCGCGGGCCGCGCGTCGGGCTGTTCAGCTACCCCAAGTCGGTCCGCCAGCGGGCCCTGGAGCAGCTGGAGCGGGTGGGGCTGGCCGATCATCGATTCCAGCGCGCCGACACGCTCTCCGGCGGTCAGCAGCAGCGCGTGGCCGTGGCCCGCGCCCTGGTCCAGCGGCCCCGGATCCTGCTGGCCGATGAGCCGGTGGCCTCCCTGGACCCGGAGTCCAGCAACCAGGTGATGTCGCTGATCGCGCGCATCGCCCGGGAGGACAGCCTGACCGTGGTGTGCAGCCTCCACCAGGTGGAGCTGGCTCTGCAGTGGGGCGACCGCGTCTTCGGGCTGCGCCATGGCGAGCTGGTTCTGGACGACAGCTCCTGCAACATCACCCACGAGCGGGCCATGTCCATCTACGGAAACTCCGCCGTGCTGCCCGCAGCCGCGGGAGCCGGCGCGGCCGCGACGAGCGGAGCAGCGCTCTGATCATGGCCGTACAGACGGACGAACGCCCGCAGACCACCCCAACGCCCGACGCCGGCTCCGGAGCCGGGACTGCGGCGGCCTCGAGCGACGGCCGCACCCTGCCCAAGCCCTCGCCGCGCGGCATCACTGTGGCCGTGGTGCTGGGACTCTTCCTGGCCGGCGGCATCTGGTCGGTCATCGACCTGCGGATCAACTTCGCGTCCCTGATGGACTCCTGGGCCAACACCCAGAACTTCATGGGACGCGCCCTGCCGCTGGACTTCCCGGCCTGGGACGAGCTGCTGCGCGGGACGCTGACCACGCTGAGCATCGTGCTGCTGGCCACGCTGCTGGCGGTGCTGATCTCCATCCCCTGTGCGCTGATGGCCGCACGGACCACCTGCCGCTCGGCGGCGCTGCGCACCTCCTCCCGGGTGTTCATCGTCATCATGCGCGCCATCCCGGAGCTGATCCTGGCGCTGTTCTTCCTGCGCATCTATGGCTTCGGCGCCGGTGCCATCGCCGGCATCCTGGCCCTGGGCCTGCACTCGGTGGGCATGCTCGGCAAGATGTACGCCGATGCCATCGAAGACCACGACGACGGCCCCCGGCAGGCTCAGGAGACCGCCGGAGCCAAGCGGATCCAGCAGATCTTCGGCTCCGTCATGCCGGGCATCACGCCGGCGGTCATCGCCCATGCCCTGCACCGCTTCGACATCAACCTGCGCGCCTCGGTCATCCTCGGCTGGGTGGGCGTGGCCGGTCTGGGCGCCGACCTGCGCGCGGCTCAGGGCGTGGGTAACTATCCGCGCCTGCTGGCCCTGGGCCTGATCGTTCTGCTGCTGTGCATCCTGGTGGAGATCATCTCCGGACGGCTGCGTATGAAGCTGCTCGGCCGTGCTGAACCCAGCCGCTTCGGCGTGCTGTGGGCCTGGCAGAAGCTGCGTTCGCGCTGGTCGGGGGAGCGGCTGGAGACTCGGCCCTCCCTGGGCAGCCGCACCATCCCGCCCTGGGACGGAGCGCGGATCGCCCGGTTCAGCCATATCGGGCTGACCCTGGCGCTGATCCTGGCCTCGGTCGTCTACATCGAGTGGAGCGCGCTGCTGGCCCTGCTCGCCTCCTGGACCGACGCCGACGTCAGCTCCTGGGAGGTCTTCACCGGAGAGTTCCACGTCGCCGCCTTCTTCACCGGGCTGGTGGACCTGCCGGAGGAGAGCCAGCGCTGGTTCCCGCCGCATGACGGAGACATCCAGTCCACGATCTTCGCTCAGATCCTGGTGACCATCCAGATCGCCCTGGCGGCCACCTTCCTGGGTGCCCTGCTGGCGCTTCCGGTGGGCGCCCTGGCGGCACGCAATGTGGCGCCGCGCCCCGGCCTCGCCCAGTTCTTCCGCATGGTCATCGTGGTGACCCGCGGCGTTCCGGAGCTGATCCTGGCGCTGTTACTGATCATCATCATGGGCCTTGGAGCCGTGGCCGGAACGCTGGCGCTGGCCCTGGGCGCGATGGGCCTGCTCTCCAAACTGGTGGCCGACTCGATCGAGGACACCGATGTGAGGATCCAGGACGCCCTGGTCACCGGCGGCGCAGGGAGGGCCCAGGTCTTCTTCGCCGCGACCATGCGCCAATCCGCGCCCGCCGTGGTCTCCCATGTGCTCTACCAGCTGGATGTGAACTTCCGCTCGGCCACCCTGCTGGGGATCGTGGGCGCCGGCGGCATCGGCTACCAGCTGGAGATGGCGCGGCGGACCCTGCAGTGGGAGGTGGTGACCTACATCCTGATCTGTGTGGTCGCCGTCGTGCTGCTGATCGAGGCGGTCTCCGTGTTCATGCGCCGGCTGATGCGCTGAGGGCCGAGTGCTGAGAGCAGCCTACTCCTCGGAGGACTGGCCCGGCTGGCGTCGTCGGGATTCGCCCTGCTTCACGTCATAGCGGCCGTGGACGTACCAGTAGAGCAGCAGGGAGACCGCGACGACGCCGGCGCAGCTGGCGTACATGGTGCGGTAGCTGCCCAGCTCCACCAGCTGGCCCAGCACCAGCGGTCCGAGGCCGAAACCCATATCCATCATCAGGAAGAAGGTGGAGATGCCGATGCTGGTCCGGTGGGCCGGCAGGGCTGAGGCGATGATCGCCTGCAGCACCGGCAGGATGGAGCCGAAGCCGAATCCGGCCAGCGCTCCGGCGGTCAGCAGCACCGCCTGGTTGGGGGTCCAGGCCAGCAGGACCAGTGAGGCCGCATAGGCCAGGATGGCCGGGTAGACGGCCACATTGTCGCCGAACCGGTCTTGGATCTTGCCCATGAACAGGCGGGAGGCGAGCACGGCGGAGGCGTAGACCACGAAGAAGATGGAGGCGGAGTCGACCATCCCCTCGCTGTGGGCGAATCCGTTGAGGAAGGTCATCACCGAGGCGAAGCCCAGGCCCAGCAGGGCGGCCACCAGGGCGATGGCGAAGGCTCCGGGCTCGATGATGTCCTGCGGGCGCAGCATCAGCCGGTCGCGCAGCCTGGCCTGCCGCGTCTTCTGCTCGGGAAGGCGGATGAGCAGCGCGGCGGCCAGAGCCACGGCTGAGAGCACTGTGGTGGCCACGAACATCGCCCAGAAGCCGTAGTGGGCGGTCAGCTGGATGGCTCCCAGCGGGCCCAGTGCGGGCGGCAGCGCATTGGCCAGCAGATAGTAGCCGGCGCCCTCGCCGCGGCGCGACTTGGGGATGAGCTCGAAGACGGCGGCGTTCAGCGCGGTCTGCCCGAAGGCGAAGGCCGCGCCGTGAGCCAGGCGCAGCAGGATCAGCGTGGTGTAGGAGTCCACCACCAGATAGGCCAGTCCGGCGATCACATAGGCCACCAGGCAGGCCAGGATAGTCCGACGTCGGCCCAGGAAGTTCACATACTTGCCGGCGAAGACGCGCGCGCACAGGGCCCCGACCACGAATGCGGAGGCGGCGAAGCCGGCGGCCGTCTCTCCGGCGGCGAACTCCTCGGTCGCGTAGACGGCCATGCCCGTGACCAGCAGGAAGAAGACGATGGCCAGGAAGAGATTGATGATGATCGCGAGGAAGAAGTCCTTGGTGAAGAGCCTCGCATCATCAGTCACGCCACGATTCTTTCATAGTTCGCAGATACAACAAGCTGGTGATCAGCTGGACGGGGGCGCTCAGGCAGAGGGCGAGTTCCGCAGCCTCAGCTGCTCCAGCTGGGTGGCCACGCGGCCGGCGTCGGGCGCTGAGGCGTAGTACCACTCGGCCAGACGGGGACTGCCCTGGATGCCGATCGCGCCGCTGCGGACCGCCTGGCGGAACTCCGGGCGGATCTTCACCAGCAGCGTCTCTGCCCCGGCCAGATAGCCGATGCGGCCTCCGCCCATGAGCTTCCATCCCACGTCGAAGCTGCCGCCGCTGGGTGCCTCCTCGATGGAGGCGATGGCCTCCCAGGGGAGGTTCCGGGAGACCACATGTCCCAAGGACATGGTGAGGCCCTCCTCGGCAGAGGCCTCCAGATGGACCACGGAGGCCTTCACCAGCACAGTGCACAGCAGGGCCGTGGTGCCGATGACGCTGAAGGCGAGCACCAGATCGGCCAGCCCCGACTCCTCAGGGACCAGGAGGAAGACTGTCAGCACGATGAGTGTGGTGAAGCCGAGGAGGCTGTAGATGAGCACATAGGCGGGGCGCTGGGGATGGCTGAGCGTGCTGACGGCGTCGGGGTCAGCGGCAGGGGAGTGGGGCGAGTGGTCCATGCTCCCATTCCAGCAGATGATCCGCTGGGGACCTCCCCGGCGCTTCCCCGGGCACGAAGAAGGCCGGCCCGGGAGACGTATCCCGGACCGGCCTTCTGACAGCCTGAAGAAGTTTCAGGGGGCGAGGATCACTCCTCTTCCTCGTCCTTCTTCTCGACCACCAGGGTCTCAGTGGTGAGCACCAGGGCGGCGATGGAGGAGGCGTTCTGCAGAGCAGAGCGGGTCACCTTCACCGGGTCGATGACGCCGTCGGCGATCAGGTCGCCGTAGACGCCGGTCTTGGCGTTGAAGCCGTGGTTCGGCTCCAGCTCCGCGACCTTGGAGGCGACCACGAAGCCGTCCTGGCCGGCGTTCTGAGCGATCCAGCGCAGCGGCTGCACCAGGGCGCGCTTGACGATGCCCACCGCAGCGGCGGCGTCGCTGGAGAGCGCCTTGACCTCAGCGTCCTCGTCCAGGGACGAGAGCGCGTTGATCAGAGCGGTGCCGCCGCCGGCCACGATGCCCTCTTCCAAAGCGGCGCGGGTGGAGGCCACAGCATCCTCGATGCGGTGCTTGCGCTCCTTGAGCTCCACCTCGGTGGCTGCGCCGACCTTGATGACCCCGATGCCGCCGGCGAGCTTGGCGAGGCGCTCCTGGAGCTTCTCGCGGTCCCACTCGGAGTCGGTGGCGTCAGCCTGGGCCTTGATCTGAGCGGCACGTGCGTCCACGTCCTCCTTGGAGCCCGCACCGTCGACGACGGTGGTGGAGTCCTTGGTGACGGTCACGCGGCGTGCGGTGCCCAGCTGGTCCATGCCGACCTGGTCCAGCTTCAGGCCGAGGTCGGGGGAGATGACCTGGCCGCCGGTCAGAGTGGCGATGTCCTCGAGCATGGCCTTGCGGCGGTCGCCGAAGCCGGGGGCCTTCACAGCCACCACGTTCAGCGTGCCCTTGAGCTTGTTGACCACCAGGGTGGACAGGGCCTCGCCCTCGATGTCCTCCGCGATGATGAACAGCGGCTTCTTGGCCTGCATGACCTTCTCCAGGACCGGCAGGAACTCCTGCATGTTGGAGATCTTGCCCTGGTTGATCAGGATCAGCGGGTCCTCGAGGACTGCCTCCTGGCGCTCTGCGTCGGTGACGAAGTGCGGGGAGAGGTAGCCCTTGTCGAACTGCATGCCCTCGGTGATGTCGAGCTCGGTCGACGTCGTGGAGGACTCCTCGATGGTGATGACGCCGTCGGTGCCCACTGCGTCGAAGGCGCGGGCGAGCAGCTCGCCGACCTCGTCGTTCTGGGCGGAGATGGCGGCGACGTTGGCCACCTGCTGGCCCTCCACCGGCACAGCGTTCTCGCGCAGACGGCGGGTCACCGCGTCCACAGCGGTCTCGATGCCGCGCTTGATCTCACCGGGTGCTGCACCGGCGGCCACGTTGCGCAGGCCTTCCTTGACCAGTGCCTGTGCCAGCACGGTCGCAGTGGTGGTGCCGTCGCCGGCGACGTCGTTGGTCTTGGTGGCGACCTCCTTGGCGAGCTGGGCGCCGAGGTTCTCGTAGGGGTCCTCGACCTCCACCTCGCGGGCGATGGTCACACCGTCGTTGGTGATGGTGGGTGCGCCCCAGGACTTGTCCAGGACCACGTTGCGGCCCTTGGGGCCCAGAGTGACCTTGACCGTGTCTGCGAGCTTGTCGATGCCGGCCTCGAGAGCCTTCCGAGCGGCATCGTCGAATTCAAGCTGCTTTGCCATAGGTTCAGATACCTCCGGTTTTACTTCTCGATGACAGCGAGGACGTCGCGCGCGTTCAGGACGAGGAACTCGTCGCCGCCGACCTTGACCTCGGTGCCGCCGAACTTGGAGTAGATGACGACGTCGCCTTCAGAGACGTCGACCGGCAGGCGATCGCCGGAGTCGCCGAAGCGACCCGGGCCCACTGCGACGACTTCGCCCTCCTGGGGCTTCTCCTTGGCGGTGTCCGGGATGACCAGGCCGGAAGCGGTGGTCTGCTCGGCCTCCAGGGGGCGGACAACAATACGATCCTCGAGGGGCTTGATGGAGACTGACACGTCAGTTCTCTCCTTTGCAGATGGTGAATCGGTACAGGTTGCGCGCCGTGGGAGTGACCAACCGTCGTCGCGGGTTCCGGAGGCGTGCCTCCGCCGGTTAGCGCCCCTTTGGCATTAGCACCCGGTGACGGCGAGTGCTAAGACAAACTATATGACTCCCTTAGCACTCGATCAAGGAGAGTGCCAAGGGAGTCATATCAGCGGTATGAAGTTGATCTGCGGGCGCCGGGTGATCCCGACGCCGGAGGCTCAGCGCCTCCTCCGAGAGGTTCAGCGGGAGAGGCTCACAGGTGGGTCTCGACGTCAGCGCCCTCGCGCAGCTCCTCCATATGAGCCATCAGGGCTTCCTGCTCGTTCTGCTCGACGGCCTCGGACTCGAGCTCATCGCGGACCTCCTCGAACGGCGGCATCTCCTGCTCGCCGCCCTCAGGCATGCCCTCGGCACCGCCCTGGCCCATCATCTCCTGCTGCTGCTCCTGCTGTTCGTAGAGCTCCTCGAGCTCCTCCTCAGAAGGCTCAGAGACGTCCAGGGTCTCGGTCAGCTGGTCCACCTTCACCTGGTCGGCCGCCTGATCGCGCAGCTCCTCTTCGGTGGTGCCCTGCTCCTCAACGGCCTCGATCATGTCATCGGCGGACTCCATGCCGCCCTCCTGGGCGGCCTCATCCAGGGCCTCGTCGATGTCCTCCTCGGAGGCCTCGAAGCCCTGCTCCTCAGCATCCTGGATCAGCAGCTCGAGGCCGATGGCGCCGTCCAGGATCTGCTCCTGGATCTCGGCCTCATCGATGTCTCCGCCGCCGCCCATCTGGGCCTGCATGGCCATCTGCTGGAACTGTGCCTCGTATTGCGGGATGAACTCCTCGCTGGTGATCTCCTCGCCGTTGACGGTGGCGACGACATCAGGGAAGTCCTCGGTGTCCGGCTCCGGCATCTCCATGCCTTCGTCTTCGCCCATCTGGGCGTCCTGGCCCTCTTCCTCGGCCTCGGCGCCGGGCTCAGTGTTCTCGTCGCAGGCCGCCAGACCCAACAGAAGGGTGGTCACGGCCGCGCCGGTCAGCAGCTTCTTATGCACAGCGTTCTCCTCACACGTGGACAAGTCTGCACCGTAGGATGCCCACCTCAACGTCGGCTCCACGCCGGCTGGTGGGGAGGTTCAGGCCTTCGGCCCTTCGGAGGCCGGTTCGGCGTCGGCGTGTGAGCAGGGGACCCTGTCTGCGTGAGGTATATGACGTTTCATGAACTTACTCCGGAAGTTCCCTGAACAATTCGTGCAGACTGGAGATCGGGGTCACACGCCTGTGTGAGCCTTCTGAATCACCCGGCATCCATCGAGGAGAAGGACCTGATGAGCACCGAAGACACGAACACCTCCGGAGAGCAGTCCTCCGGCGCGGCGTCTCAGCAGAACACCCAGACCAAGGGCTCCGGCGGCAAGACCGCTGTGGCCGTGGTCGCCGCAGCAGCACTCGCCGGCTCCGCCGGCTTCCTGGTGGCCAACTCCACCGGCGACGACGGCGCAGACGCATCCACCGCCGGCGGTTCCGGGGAGGCCGCCCAGACCGTCTCGAACATCGAAGTCTCCGGCGAACACCGCGGCTTCGACGAGGTCCACCAGGAGGACCCGCTGGTCACCACCGACTGGCTGGCCGAGCGCCTGGACGAGGGCGAGCTCCACGAGCAGGACATCGTCCTGCTGGACGTCTCCGAGGACCTCCCGGACTCCGAGCTGACCCCCTACTCCGAGGCTCACATCCCGCAGGCCCAGTACGTGGAGTGGTCCGAGGAGTTCACCCAGCCCAACACCCGTGAGTTCATCTCCGAGGACGAGTTCACCGAGCTGGCTCAGTCCCTGGGCATCAACCAGGACTCCACCGTGGTCCTCTACGGCGACAACAACAACTGGTTCGCCGCCTACGCCTCCTGGGTCTTCAATCTCTACGGCGCTGAGGACGTGCGCCTGCTCGACGGCGGCCTGCACAAGTGGGAGGCCTACGAGGACCGCGAGCTGGTCGAGGACGTCCCTGAGGTTCCGGAGGGCGACTTCGAGGCCCAGCCGCAGAACCTGGACATCCGAGCCCTGCAGCCCGACGTGCTGGAGGTGGCCGAGGAGAATGCGGCTGCCGACGGCGAGGCCGTGGCCGGCACCAACCTGGTCGACATCCGCTCCGCGGAGGAGCACAACGGTGAGGTCGGCGTGGACCCCGAGATCTTCGAGGGTGAGGGCGCCTCCATCTGGGGCCACATCCCCGGCTCGGTCAACGTCACCTGGACCGACATCGTGGACGATGAGACCGGCGAGTTCCTCCCCGAGGAGGAGATCCGCACCATCTACGAAGAGGCCGGCGTCGACTTCTCCGACCCGACCATCGCCTACTGCCGCATCGGCGAGCGGGCCTCCCACACCTGGTTCGCACTGAGCCAGATCCTGGGCGAAGAGGTCTCCGTCTATGACGGCTCCTGGTCCGAGTGGGGCAACACTGTGGGTGTCCCGGTGGCCAACAACACCGGTGACCGCGCAGGCCTCTGGGGTCAGCAGTAAGCCGAACCCTCGAGCACATCGAGCACAGCGCGACGGCGGGCCCGGCGTCCCTGGACACAGGGGGCCGGGCCCGCCGTGCGGCGCCTGAGGAAGCCGACCTGAGGAACCCATGACTGTTGAAGTGAAGGCAGACCGACCGCTGGGCTGGACCCGCGAGGACACGGTCCGCACCTCGATCTCCGTTGCTGTGGCCGCTCTGCTGCTGGGCACCGCCGCCTACCTGAACATGACTGGGGGTGAGGGCCTCGGCGGATCGAACGCGGCCTTCATGCTGCTGATCGGCGCCGGCCTGGGCATCCTCTTCGAGCGCGGCCGCTACTGCTTCTTCTGCATCTTCCGCGACTTCTTCGAGAAGGGGAACAGCCGCGGCCTCTACGCCATCCTGATCTCCATCGCCGTGGGCATGATCGGCTACGCGGTGGTCTTCTCCACCCGCATCCCCACCCCGGGAGCCGACAACGCGCCCACCGACGCCCATATCGCCCCGGTCTCCCTGGCGCTGATCATGGCCGGACTGGCCTTCGGCCTGGGCATGGTCATCTCCGGGGGCTGCATCGCCGGGCACCTGTACCGTCTGCCGGAGGGGCACCTGCGCTCCGTCCCGGCACTCATCGGCGTCGTGGTGGGCTTCGGTCTGGGCTTCCTCAGCTGGGACTTCATGTACTCCGGCTTCATCATGGGTGCCCCGGCGCCCTGGCTGCCCGCCGGCGGCGGCTACACGCTGGCCGTGCTGCTGCAGCTGGGCGTGCTGGTGGGCCTGGGTGTCTGGCTGCTGCGGTGGAACCCTCCGGTGGAGGGCCGCGGCGGCCGCACCGTGGACGGCACCGAGGTCCGCCGCCTGCTGTTCTTCAAGCGCTGGCCCGCCCTGGCCACCGGAACCGGCGTCGGGCTGCTGGCGGTGCTGGCCTACTACAAGGACGAGCCGCTGGGCGTGACCAGCCAGATCTCCTCGCTCACCCGTACCGGGATGGACGAGATGGGCTGGCTGCCCAACTTCATGCCCGGCATCGACGAGCAGCTGGCCGGCTGCGTGGCCGTGGTGGTGGACACCATCACCACCAACGGCTGGCTGATCGCCGGCATCGTGCTGGCCTCCTTCGCTGCCGCGCTGCCCGGACGCCGCGTGCGGATCGAACGCGCGACGGCGTACAGCTCGGCTACCGCTGCGATCGGGGGAGTGCTGCTGGGTTGGGGTGCGATGATCGGCCTGGGCTGCACCATCGGCGTGCTGCTCTCAGGCACCCACGCGATGGCGCTCTCGGGCTGGGTCTTCGGCGCGGCCGTGGTGGTCGCCGCCGGCGTCGGGTTCAAGCTGAAGCTGCACCGCCGTGCGGCACCCGGCGCCTTCGGCGGCTGAGCTGACCTGAGCCGGACGGAGGCGGAGCCGGATCGAAAGGGCGTCACCTGGCAAGTAGACTTGTTGTGGTCTCACATTCTTTTCCGCTGCCGTGATATTCGAGAGGTCCACCGTGACACACACCCCTGCAGAGGCGAACGATCCCTTCGGCTTCGTCGGCCTGACCTATGACGATGTCCTGCTCCTGCCAGGCGCCACCGACGTCATCCCCTCGGATGCGGACACCACCACCAAGCTGTCGCGCACCATCGACATCGCCTCGCCGGTGGTCTCTGCCGCCATGGACACGGTGACTGAGGCGCCCATGGCCATCGCCCTGGCCCGACTGGGCGGCATCGGCATCCTGCATCGGAACCTCTCCATCGAGGACCAGGCCAAGCAGGTGGACCAGGTCAAGCGCTCCGAGTCCGGCATGATCACCGATCCGGTGACCATCACCCCGGACGCCACCATCAAGGACCTCGATGACCTCTGCGCCCACTATCGCGTCTCCGGACTGCCCGTGGTGGACGAGGACAAGAAGCTGCTGGGCATCATCACCAACCGGGACATCCGGTTCATCCCCAGCGAGGAGTACCTGACCACCAAGGTCTACGAGAAGATGACCCCGCAGCCGCTGATCACGGCCAAGGAGGGCATCACCAACGCCGAGGTGCTGGAGCTGTTCTCCAAGCACCGCGTGGAGAAGCTCCCGCTGGTCGACGATGAGGGTCGGCTCAACGGTCTGATCACCATCAAGGACTTCGACAAGGCGGATAAGTACCCGCTGGCCACCAAGGATTCCGAGGGACGGCTGCGCGTGGGCGCCGCCGTGGGCTTCTTCGGCGAGGGCTTCGACCGCGCCATGGCCCTGATCGAGGCCGGTGTGGATGTGCTGGTGGTGGACACCGCGAACGGCCACACCCGCGGCGTGCTGGACATGATCGCCAAGCTCAAGGCTGAGCCCAAGGCTGCCCACGTGGACGTCATCGGTGGTCAGGCCGCCACCCGTGAGGGCGCCCAGGCGCTCATCGACGCCGGCGCCGACGCCATCAAGGTGGGCGTGGGCCCGGGCTCCATCTGCACCACTCGCGTGGTGGCCGGTGTGGGCGTGCCCCAGGTGACCGCCATCTATGAGGCCTCCAAGGCCGCCGGACCCGCGGGTGTTCCGCTGATCGCCGACGGCGGTCTGCAGCACCCCGGCGACATCGGCAAGGCGCTGGTGGCCGGTGCGAACTCCGTGATGCTCGGCTCCCTGCTGGCCGGGGCCAAGGAGTCCCCGGGTGACCTGGTCTTCTATCAGGGCAAACAGTTCAAGGCCTACCGCGGCATGGGTTCCCTGGGTGCCATGCAGACCCGCGGCAAGAACACCTCCTACTCCAAGGACCGGTACTTCCAGGCCGACGTCCCCACCGATGAGAAGCTCATCCCGGAGGGCATCGAGGGTCAGGTGCCCTACCGCGGACCGCTCTCGGCCGTGGTGCACCAGCTGACCGGCGGCCTGCGCCAGACCATGTTCTACGTGGGAGCCGACACCGTCGACGAGCTGAAGGCCAAGGGGAAGTTCGTCCGCATCACCTCCGCCGGGCTGAAGGAATCCCATCCTCATGATGTGATGATGACCGTCGAAGCCCCCAACTACGGCCGGAAGTAAGGACACCACCTCTTGAGCAACGAACTCCCCATCGGCCTGGCCAAGAACGCGCGCCGGGCCTGGGCGCTGGACGATGTCGCCGTCGTGCCGAGCCGCCGGACCCGCAGCCCGCAGGATGTCAGCCTGGAGTGGCAGATCGACGCCTATAAGTTCGACATGCCGGTCATCGGCGCCCCCATGGACTCGGTCATGTCCCCGGCCTCGGCCATCGCGCTGGGCAAGCTGGGCGGCCTGGGCGTGCTGAACCTCGAGGGCCTGTGGACCCGGTACGAGAACCCGGAGCCCATCCTCGAGGAGATCGCCCACCTGGAGGCCAGCGATGTCTCCCCGGAGAACACCCGCCGGCTGCAGGAGCTCTACTCCGAGCCGATCAAGGCGGAGCTGATCACCGCACGCCTGGCCGAGATCCGTGAGGCCGGCGTCGTGGTCTCCGGCTCCCTGACCCCGCAGCGCACCCAGGAGTTCTACCAGACCGTGGTGGACGCCGGAGTGGACATGTTCGTCATCCGCGGGACCACTGTCTCGGCCGAGCATGTCACCGACAACGGCGTGGACGGCACTGAGCCGTTGAACCTCAAGGAGTTCATCTACGAGCTCGACGTTCCGGTGATCGTGGGTGGTGCGGCCGGCTACACTCCGGCCCTGCATCTGATGCGCACCGGTGCCGCCGGTGTGCTGGTGGGATTCGGCGGCGGCTCCGCCACCACCACCCGCCGCGCACTGGGCATCCGCGTGCCGATGGCCACGGCCATCAGCGACATCGCCGCAGCCCGCCGGGACTACCTGGACGAGTCCGGCGGACGCTATGTGCATGTGATCGCCGACGGCGGCCTGGGCACCTCCGGCGACATCGTCAAGGCCCTGGCCATGGGCGCCGACGCCGTCATGCTCGGCGCCACGCTGGCCCGGGCCGAGGAAGCCCCCGGCCGCGGCTGGCACTGGGGCCTGGAGGCCGTGCACCAGGAGTTCCCGCGGGGCCATCGCACCCGGGTGGGCACCGTGGGCCCGCTGGAGGAGGTCCTCTGGGGCCCCAGCCACCACACCGACGGCAGCTCCAACCTGATGGGCGGTCTCAAGCGGGCCATGGCCACCACCGGCTATGTGGACCTGAAGTCCTTCCAGCGTGTGGACGCCATCGTCTCCCCGCTGAGCCAGCAGGACCGCTGAGCGCTCCGTCTGCGCCCGTCTCTCTGTCCGGGCGGCCGGTTCAGCTGATCACTCTCCGCCACATGGACGGCCTCTCCGCCCTCAGCGGTGATCCGGGTGCAGCGTTGACCCGAGCCCAGGGCTGAGGCAGATTCAGAGCTGCTGCGGACTCAGGGCTGGCCCAGCCGGGAGCGGTGGGCCAGGAAGGTCCCGACGCCGAGCAGCCCGGCTGCGATCGCGGCGATCCAGAAGTTCTGGGCACCGGTCAGCGCCAGATCTCCATCGCTGGAGGCTGCTGCGGGGGAGGCGTCCTCCTCCGCGGAGGCCGCTGCGGAGCCCGTTCCTGCTCCGGTCTCCGCTCCACGGGCCTCAACGTCAGCGCCAGCCTCGGATCCTGCCGCGCCGCCGTCGGCATCCTCATCACCGGTGCCGCCGTCCTGGCCGGCGTCGGTCTCCTCGCCCACCACGATGTCCGCGATGATCGGATCGTGGTCGGAGGCCCGCCAGATGGAGTCGCTCCATGCGGGCTCCTCGTAGAGCCCGGGGGTCCCCGAGGCCTCGTAGCGGCTGTACTCCAGGGCGATGGGTTCCGGGGCGTTGGTGTTCCAGATGTGGGTCTGAGCCACTGTCTCCACGGCGGCGTCGGTGGCCACCACGTGATCCAGCGAGCCGGACTCTCCGCTGAAGCTGTAGGAGTAGTTGCCGGTCTCCTCAGAGTGCTGGGCGGAGAGGTTGGTGAAGCCACCCTCCTCGATGGTGACCATCGGATCCTCAGCCGCATAGGCGTTGAAGTCGCCCATCAGGTAGAAGCGGTCGGTGCCGTACTCCTCCTGCATGGCATCGGTGAAGGCCACCATGGCCTCGGCCTGGCGGGTGCGGTCGCCGTTGAAGGCGCCGCTGCCGTCTCCGACGTCGGCGTTGTCGCCCTCGCCTTCGCCGCCCTTGGACTTCAGGTGGTTGACCACCAGAGCGAACTGGTCGTCCTCGTCCCCGCCCACCGGCTGGAACAGCGCGGCCATGGGCTCACGGGCGTTGGAATAGATGTCGGCCAGGTCGTATCCGTCCAGGGCATCGGAGTCCAGATGCTCCACGCCCTCGTCGAAGAGGATCAGCGAGTCCACCAGCTCCACGGCATCGGGCTTATAGATGTAGCCGTTGCGGATGACGTCCTCATCCTCCGGGAACTCCTCCACCGGGACGTAGTCCCAGGTGCCCTCGCCCTCGACGGCGTTGAGCGCCTCCACCAGCACCTGGTGGGCGTAGTCGCGGTCCTCGCCGAAGTGGGCGGAGTTCTCCATCTCCTGCAGGGCGACGATATCGGCGTCCATCGCCACGATGGTGTTCACGATCCGTTGCTGCTGCACCTCGAAGTGCTCGTCGGTGTAGGCGCCGCGGCTGGTGCAGAAGTCGGTGGTGGTGGGCTCGCCGTGGCGGTCCTCGTGGTAGTCGCAGTCCTGCTCGTACTCACCGACGTGCGGGAAGTAGTTCAGGACGTTGAATCCGGCCACGCGGACGTCTCCGGCGCGCTCGGGCACCTCGGCCTCCTCGCGGGTGTCGCTGAAGGTGGCCGGCTCCTGCTCCGGGCTGCCGGGCAGGAAGGAGGTGGGCTCGAAGCGCCAGTTGTCGTAGCGGTGCTCCAGGATCACCGGGGCATTCCACTCCACGGAGGAGCCCACTCGCGGGACCTGCTCGGTGCTCAGGTAGGGCAGCGGCATATCGGCCTCATCGGACCAACTGGCCCACCGGTTGCGGCCACCGTGGCCCAGCTGGATGAAGCGCTCGGCGTTTGAGACGGCCAGCTCCTCGCGCTCCTCGGCGTCCGGGTGGTGCTGGGCGGTGGGGATGACCAACGGGTCGGTGCCGTCCACCACTCCGAGCACGCCGCCCACGCTGTCGGCCTCGCCGTGGAGCAGGCCGTAGTTGTCGGTGACCGTCCAGTCGCCTTCCGGGGCCAGGGCCATGCCGATGAGCTCCTCGCGCTCCTCGACCTCCAGGAAGCCCTCCACGGGGTAGGGGACCGGCTCGGTGAAGCTCTCGCCCTCCAGGACGTCCACCTCAGGCTGGGTGATCTGAAGCTGGGCGGAGTCGGTGGAGCTGGACTCCTCCCAGGTGTCGACCGCGCCGGTGACCTCCACATAGTCGCCCTCTTCGACCTCGGAGCCGTCCCAGCCGGTGCCCATCCAGACGAACACGGCGCAGGAGACCTCGTGGTCGCTGTAGTCCTCCTCGCCGCAGGCGCCCTCCTCCTGGAGGGAGAAGCCGTCCCAGGGGCGGGACTCGTTCTCGGGGTCGGCATAGCGGGCGGTGACCACACCGCGGGTGGTGACCTCCTCGCCCAGATAGGGGCTGGTGGTCGGGTCGATGCTGGCCTCGCCGCGGATCTCGGAGATCGGCAGCTCGCCCTCAGCCGGGGGATCGGTGGGTTCGCTCGGGTCCGGTTCGGTCGGATCGGGGTCCTCTGGATCCGGCTCCTCCTCGTCCTCGCTGATCAGTGCGTCCCCGCCGCTGTACCGGGGCGCTGCCGGTGCGGCGGAGAAGTCCTCCCCGTCGTCCCCGGTGGTGTCCACGCGCTGCAGCGTCTCTCCGGAGGCGGCCTCCGGTGCGGTGGGCCGGGAGTCGCCCAACCCGATCTCGGCCTCGCCCCAGCCCAGAGCGTCCACCACGTCCGGGTGCTCGGAGAGGTCTCCGGAGGCGTCCTCGGCCGGGCTCTCGGTGGAGAACAGAGCCACCGAGGAATCTCCGCCGGCGTAGTTCAGGGCGGCGCCGGCGTCGTGGTCTGGGTGGACCTCGGTGACCGGGCCGCCGTCGGCGGCGGGGCCCAGGATCAGGTAGCTGCCCTCGGCGGGGATGGAGCCGCTGAGCTGTGTGCTGCTGCCGCTGTAAGGAGTTCCGCTGCTCTGATAGCCCTGGACGGACCAGCCGCTGACGTCCACCTCGGCGTCGCAGCTGTTGGTCAGCTCCACATAGCGGGGCAGGTCCTGGGCGCTGCTGCCGCCGCGGGTGTTGACCTCGTCGATCAGGATGCAGTCGGCACCCTCGGGGTCCTCCGCAGTGGAGGCCATCGCCGGGACGGGGCCCAGCATGGCTCCGCTCAGGACGGCGACGGTGAGCATCCGCGGCCAGCGGCGGCCGTGGGCATCAGGGGAGGGAGAGGCAGGGGTCGGCATGCAGATTCCTCAGCAGGTCGAGTGATTCGGACGACGATCAGACTTCGATCCAACCAGGTCCTTGTAAACACCGTGCTAAGCCGAGGCGACATGCTGTTTGCCGTCCCTGCGTCCCTCCTCCCAGGTCAGCCCGCCTGCCGCTGACGGCTGCGGGTCACCAGCAGAGCCCCGACGCCGAGCAGCACAGCCGCGATCAGCGCCGTCCAAGCCACCTGGGCGCCGGTCACCGCGAGGCCCCCGTCCTGGGCTGCGGCTGCGTCGTCCTGGTCGGCTGCACCGGCGGTCTCATCCTGCTCGGCGCCGGCCGAGCCGTCAGTCCCTGGTGCGTCGTCACCCGCGCCGGCGGCCTCGTCCGGCCCACCGCCGGCAGCCTCATCATCCTGTTCGGCCTCGCCTGTTCCGGCTGCTGCGCCCTCGGGCTGGCCCTCACCGTCGGTGCCTGCGGAGGCGTCCGCGCCGGCGTCGTCCGTGCCGTCACCGGCTGTGGGGGAGCTGAGCACCGTCACCGGGATGGTGAGCTCGGTGCCGGTGGCCTCCTCCAGGATGACCAGCGGGACCTCGATCTCCTCCTCGCCGCCGGAGCTGCCGCTCATGGCGCCGAGACCGGGGGTCACCTGGCCGCTGAACTCCAGGGCTGAGGGGACCTCGGCGCGGATCTCTGTGGTGCCGCGCACATCGCTGGCATCGGCGTAGTCGGAGTCGATGTCGAACTCGCCCAGGTCGAAGCCGGCCAGGGAGATCTCCACCGATTCGCCCACCGGGACATCCTCGGAGCTGTAGGCCAGACCGGAGAGGTCCAGGGCGATCTCATCGCCGGGGGCGTAGACCGTCTCGGCGGGGTGCTCGGAGACCCAGGTGATCCCCACGGCGCGGCGGTCCAGGGAGGGCTCGAGGACCTCTTGCTCGCGGGCGTAGTCCACGAAGGCCTCCAGGTCGTTCATACCGGTGTCCTGGGTGCTCACGGCCTCGGTGGGGACCTCCACGCCTCCGCCGGCGGCCATATAGGAGTTCATGCCCGCGGTGTAGGTGGCCTCGGGTTCCACCAGCTCGCCGTCGATGGTGACCTCCTGGACGCGCTCGCCCTCAGGGGCTTCAGCGTCGTAGGTGTAGCGCACCTCGGAGGACTGGGCGTGCTTGGAGAAGCTGCCGTCTTCGCGCCACTGCTCCTCGAAGAGCCGGTAGACCTGCTCGCCGGTCAGCTCCACGTTGACCAGAGTGTTGGCGAAGGGCTGGACATCGCCCAGATCTCGGTAGGTCAGCTCGCCGAGCGGGAGGTCAGCGCGCAGACCGCCCGCATTGGTCACGGCGAAGTCCACATCAGGCTGGTTCTGCCGGATGGCCCAGAGCTGGGCGTCGGCGATCAGCTGGCCCAGCGTGGAGTCCGCGCTGCGGTTCTCGGTGCCGTCGCTGTTCACCGCACGGGAGAAGGGGACGTCCCCGGCGGTCTCGGCGATGGCCTCGCTGCCGAGCTCATCGGCGGTGGCCACCGCATCGGAGACGATCGGGTCCACCTCCGGGTGGCCGTCGCAGCGCGGCTCGCCCTCGGGGAAGAGGTCCACCAGCTCGGCCTCGGACTCCACCAGCTCACCGGTGGAGGGGTCGAAGGAGAAGTCCAGGACGTTGACGTAGTCGCCGTATTCGCCGGCCTGGGTCACCAGCATGCCGTCCAGGTCATGGACGTAGGGCTGGTGGGTATGACCGGACATGATCGCTGCGATCTCCGGGTGGGCGTTCTCCACCAGGTCGTCGAAGGGCAGGCCGGAGGCGCTGTCCGGGCTGGTTCCGGGCAGACCCTCGTGGACCAGGACGGTGACCACATCGGCCATATCGTTCTCGGTCAGGTGCTCGGCGTAGTGGTTGGACTCCTCGCTCATGGAGGTCCACTCGATGCCCTCGATCCCGTCCGGGCTGACCAGGTTCGGCATGTCCTCGGTGATCAGGCCGATGAAGGCCACCCGGACGCCGTCGACCTCCTGGATGTAGTAGGGGTCGTAGAGGTGCTCGCCGGTCTCGGCGTCACGGATGTTGGCGCCGATCCACGGGAAGTCGGACATCGGGATGACGCGGTCGTCCATATCCGCCGCGCCCTGGTCGAACTCGTGGTTGCCCAGCACGGAGACGTCCAGATCCATGGCGTTGAGCGCCTCGATGCTCGGCTCGTCCTGCTGGATGAAGCTGGTGAAGGTGGAGGCGCCGATGTTGTCCCCAGCCGAGGCGAAGATGGTGTTGGGGTTCTGCTCCCGGTAGCCGTCCACAGTGCAGGCCAGCACCGACGCCGACTCCTCCACCCGGCCGTGGAAGTCGTTGGAGGCGACGATGGAGAAGTCCACCAGCCCCTCTTCGGAGGTGGCCTGCCCATCCTCCTGGGCGTTCTGTTCGGCGGAGTCCTCGCCCTGGGGCGGGACCTCCTGCTCAGGGGCCTGCTGGCTCGGCTCCTCTTGCTGCCCAGGCTCAACCTCCTGAACGGAGTCCTGGGCGGTGGTGGCCGCGGCGCCGGGGACCGGGGCCAGCAGAGCGGCGGCCAGACCGGCGGCCGCGGCTCGGCGGGACCAGGGGCGGCGGCGTCGGGCGTCCTCGTCGGCCGGGCGGATAGAATCAGATGCAGCTGTCATAGAAGGGCAGGTCCTCATCATCAGTGCGAACGTCGGTCAGATGAGCTCCATCCCATCAAGGATGTGTTAACCGGAGAAGACGGACCGGAGAATTGACGGTTCCAGGGGCCGCGGCGCGCGGACGGCGTCGTGGGCGGACGCCCTGTTTTGGGCAGGGGAGACCTTGTCTCGTATAGTAGATGGGCCTGGTGACGTGTCCGAGCGGCCGAAGGTGCGACACTCGAAATGTCGTGAGCGGTAACCCCGCTCCGTGGGTTCAAATCCCACCGTCACCGCGTATGTTCTTCATACGGAACAGAGAAGGACCCCGAACCGATGGTTCGGGGTCCTTCTTCATCTGCAGCTCAGCGCTGCTCAGTATTTGGTGCCGTGGGCCTTGTTATAGGCTTCTTTTACGGCCTTCGGAAGTGGGCCCTTATCGCTCTTGATCAGACCGCTGATCTTCTCCGGCTGCTGCTTGGCCCAAGCCCGGATGTCCGAGGCCGGGACGGCGGAGCGTTTGGCGGCGGTCCTGCCGGTGGCGGAGGCGTGCTTGATGAACGGGTTCAGCGCGTCCTCAAGCTTCTGGCGGTTCTCGGCTCCGAGGTCGATCACATAGGAACGGTTCCCCACGGAGAACTGAACGCTCTGCACGTCCTCGTCGATCGATTTATCCATATCGTCCAGCAGAATAGTCTTAGTAGCCATATACGCAGATTATCATCCGATCCGAATAATGTGACCAGGTGGTGCCCGGTATATCGAAGTTCACATTCAATGATTTCTCCGTGCTGATCCCATGTCCTGAACTGCTGCTGTGAGCTACTCTGGCTCCATGTGTGGGCGATATGTGCAGTCCAAAGCGGCCGGGCAGCTCTCCCTGGATCTCCGCGCCGGATTCGGTGAGGGGCTCCAGGAGACGATCTCGTGGAACATCGCGCCCACGGCGCAGGTGCCTGTTCTGTTGGACCGGCCCGACGGCGATCGGGTCCACCGGGAGCTGCACACCGCGCGGTGGGGTCTGCTGCCGATCTGGGCCAAGGACAAGGCAGAGTCGGCCAGAGCCTTCAACGCGCGCAGCGAGACGGTCACGGAGAAGCCGACCTTCCGCTCAGCCGTTCGGTCCAAGCGCTGCGCAGTGCCGGCCGACGCCTACTACGAATGGCTCTCCTCCGCAGGATCCAAACAGCCCTATGCCGTCTGTCGCGCGGACGGGCAGTCCCACCTCTTCGCCGGACTCTACGAATGGTGGCGCCCCAAGGACGCCGGGCCGGAGGAGCCCTGGGTGCTCTCCTGCACCATCCTGACCGGCCCCTCTCCGGACCATGGGCATGACGGGGTCTTGGGCGAGTTGGCCGGCCTCCATGACCGGATGCCTCTGCCGCTCTCGGAGGAGACGCTGGAGGAGTGGCTGGCCCCGGGGAAGCTCGCCAAGTCCGAGGCCGAACATCTGGTGAACAGGATCCGCCGGGAGGCGCTCCACGTGGCCGCCTCCTGGGAGGTCTGTCCGGTGGGCCGAGAGGTGGGCAATGTCCGCAACAACGGCCCGGAGCTGCTGGAGCCCATCGCTCTGTGACGGGAGGGTGAACTCCCAAGCGCCGCCCTGCTGGGCAGCTGCGGTCCGGCCGTCTGGCTGTCCAGCCGCAGCGGCGTCCTCACCGGAACTGTCGGAAGAACTCCGTCAGCTGAGCGGAGCACTCCTCTTCGCGCACACCGGGGTGGACCTCCACCCAATGGTTGAGCCGGGGCTCGCGCAGGATGTCGAAAACCGACCCTGCCGCCCCGGCCTTCTCATCCCAGGCGCCGAAGATCACCGTCCGGATGCGGGACTGGCTGATCGCCCCGGCGCACATGGGGCAGGGCTCCAGGGTCACTGCCAGAGTGCACCCCTCCATCCGCCACCGGCCGGTGGCCGCCGCGGCCGCGCGCAGAGCTGCGATCTCAGCATGGCCGGAGGGGTCGGCGTCGCGCTCTCTGGTGTTGTATCCCTCACCGAGGATCTCGCCCTCGGGGGAGAGGATGACGGCGCCCACCGGCACGTCTCCGACCGACTTGGCCTGCTCAGCCAGCTCCAGGCAGTGGCCGATCAGCCGGTGCCGGCTCTGCGGGTCGCGCGCGGGCGGGGGCGTGAAAGGCATGGTCTCAGCCTAGCTCCTGGTAGTTTTGGCCTATGCGCGTACAGGTCGTGGAACATCCGCTGATTGCCCATAAGCTCACCCAGCTCCGCCGCAAGGAGGCTCCCTCCAATGTCTTCCGGCAGCTGACCGGCGAGCTGGTGACCCTGCTCTCCTACGAGGCAAGCCGCGACATCGCGACCGAGCCGGTGGAGATCCAGACCCCGGTGGCCACGACCACCGGTACGGAGCTCTCCGATCCCAAGCCGCTGGTGGTGCCGATCCTGCGCGCCGGACTGGGCATGCTCGAGGGTATGACCGCGATGGTCCCCACCGCTGAGGTCGGCTTCCTGGGTATGGCCCGGAACGAGGAGACCCTCGACATCATCACCTACGCGGAGCGCCTGCCGGATGACCTGACCGGCCGCCACGTCTTCGTGCTGGACCCCATGCTCGCCACCGGCGGCACCCTGGTGGAGTCCATCCGCTTCCTGAAGAAGGCCAACGCCGCGAAGATCACCTGCATCTGCCTGGTCGCCGCCCCGGAGGGCATCGACCGCCTGCGCGAGGGTGTGGGGGATCTGGACGTGGATCTCTATGTGGCCGCCATCGATGAGGGCCTCAACGAGAAGTCCTACATCGTGCCCGGCCTGGGCGACGCCGGCGACCGCCTCTACGGCCTGGCCGAGTGAGTCTCGGCTGGCCTGACGGTCAGCTCTCATCACGTTGAGGAGCCTTTAAGGTTCCTCTGCGATGCCCCACTATGATCCGCAGAGCCCGGCACCTCTCAGACAGGGCTCCTTTCCGCGTAGCCATCGTCCTGACCTGGGGTTTTCTCATGCCGTTGCGGATAAGTGCCTTCTTTGGGCGGTTCTCTCGCGCCGCACCGAAAATGTGACTCTCGTCACGCAAGGGCCGAACTGTCTCAGAATGCGGAATATTTGACCGTATGTTACTTGCAAAATCCTTATATGACAGAGAGTCTTGGGTGACGAGTCCACCGGCAGCACCGCCAGGGAGAGAGCAAGGCTATGTCCGCGCATCTGAGTCAGGCCCAGAACCCAGGGTACGTTCATGTCTCCGTGCGAAATGCCGCACGCCGCGCGGAGATCGCCCGCAGGATGAAGACCAGCGGGACCGGCGCCGACGGCGCGGCACAGCCCGCAGCGGACTCCGCCTCCGCCCAGGCCAACGGCCACCCCTCCACCTCGCCTGTGCCGGTGCTGGCGCAGAACGGCGGCGGCCCGCAGATCGTCCAGCCCGATGTGGTCGCCCGCGGCTTCGTGGTCTACGTGGGCCTGGATGAGGACACCGCGACGGCGGCCGGAACCTCCCTGCACAAGATTGCCACCGAGCTCCGCGACTATGTGGAGTCCATCGCCCCGGAGTCCCAGGTGCACATCGCCATGGCGATGGCATCGGCCCTCACCGAGGGAAGTGACCTGGATGTGGTCCGTCAGGCGCTCGGAGATCCCACGGTCACCCACCGCACCATGGAGGCCCAGGTGCCCGCCCCGCCGGCGCCCTCGAGCTCCGGTGTGCTGATCGACCTGTCCCGCCGGGAGGTCAAGCTCGACGGGGAGAATCTGAACCTCACCTATAAGGAGTTCGAGCTGCTGAACTACCTGGTGGAGAATGGAGCCCGCACTGTGGGTCGGGAAGAGCTGCTCAAGACGCTCTGGCGAAACATCGATGAGGACCAGATGCCCAATGAACGGACCATCGATGTCCACATCCGCCGGCTGCGCTCCAAGCTGGGGCGCCTGGCCAACACGGTCCGCACCGTCCGTGGTCAGGGCTACCGCTTCTACGAGCATCCCGAAGTGACGATCTGGACCGCGCCCGAGTACTCCATCTGAGCTGCGCCTGACGTGCCTTCTCTGCTGATCCTCCGACACGGCGAGGCCGGCCACTCCTTCTCAGGGGGTGACCACTCTCGCACTCTGACCTCCCGCGGCCAGGAGCAGTCCCGTCAGATCGGCTCCTGGCTGAGCTACTCCGGGCTGCTGCCGGGTGCCACGATGTGCTCCGATGCTATGCGAGCTCGTCAGACCTGCATCTGGGTCAACGAGCAGTTGGGGGAGAAGGCCCCTACGGCCTATCTCGACGACAGGCTCTACCTCGCTGCCCCACATGGGATGCTCTCGGTGATCAATGAGACTCCGGAGGCGGTGCAGACCCTGCTGGTGGTGGCGCATATGCCTGCAGTTCAGGAGGTCAGCATGGAGCTGGCCTCTGTGCACTCGGAGGAGGAGCCGGTGATCCGGATGGCCGGATCGTGGCCCACTGCCGGCATCGCGCACCTGCGGTTCGACAAGCCATGGGCGGAGCTGGACGGTCGAGACGCGCGTCTGGTCGCATTCCATGTACCCGGTGCTCAGACGCCTGGCGCCTGAGGATCCTTCGATGCCTGCGATTCTGCAGAAGACGTATGAAGGGTGACCTCGATTTTGCGTGGCGACTCAGAGCCGTGTATAGTCTTCAAGGTCGCGATCACGAAAGTGTGGCCGGGACGAAGCGCTCGCGAGAGTGCTTGCGCCTATAGCTCAGCTGGATAGAGCGTCGGTCTACGGAACCGAAGGTCTGGGGTTCGAATCCCTATGGGCGCACAGAATGAGGCCCCTGGCCGGAAGGTGAGAAACCTTTCGGGCGGGGGTCTTTTCGTGTCTGGGGCAGTTCTGAAGCGGATCACCCTGGCTTCTGCCCGAAGATCGCCGGCCGATTCTGGGCGATCTGCGGGATCAGTCTGGGTGATCTGCTCTGTGGCCGCTGTGTGATGTCCGCCCACTGTGTCTGACCTGGCGCGTAGCGTGGTGAGAAACAGAGAGGGGACGCTATGCACCACACGACACTCAGAACTTCTGCGGCGCTCAGTGCCGCACTGTTGGCACTTACGGCCTGCTCCGACGACGTTGAGCCCGGCGCTCAGCCGCCGGCTCCGACATCACAGGACTCCACCGCGACCGCTGCGGACACCCAGCAAGGGGCCGGAGCGGAGCCGACTGCTGAGGGTGAAGAGGAGGAGCCTGAGCAGCAGGCCGAGGAGCGCCCCGACGTCGAGGGGCTCACCTTCCATGACGAGCCGGCCGGCTACATCATGGCTCCCAACGGTGCCTACTGGCAGCACCATGGCAGCTTCGATCTGGACAGCCTCGCTGAGTCGACCGGCCAGGAGAGCGCAGCGAGTGGAGTGGAGTCCGTGGGCTGCGAATCCCAGTGGGCAGTCACCGAGGCCCTCTGGCTGCGTCAGTACAACGACGGCGAGGGCGGCGACTACTTCCAGGATGAGTACGACGTGGGTCCCATCGAAGGGCCGACCTGCTTCAGTGAGCCCGGCGGCACCGTCGCGAGTCCGGAGTACCGTCTGGTCCACTATGTGTGCCAGACCGCGAACACCACGTCCCGCACGTTGGTGGCTCCCGCCGAAGGAGGTGCCCTGGTCTGGACGCCGGAGTACACCACCGGCGACGAGCGGAAGTGCTTCACCTTCGACGGCGGCGAAGAGGTCCGCGCCTATGTCACGGAGGTGCAGCCCGCGGGCTGACGCCCCGACCGCCCGAGGCAAAACGTGTTCATCATCACACTATGTTTTACAACAGCGTGATTTTCACGCGTTACAGTGGAGAGGACTGGTCTGCGATGGGGCGGACGAACGACGGCGTTCCTCCGCGTGCACTCCCATCCGGGTCAGCTGACAAACCAGTACCCAATGGAGGGAAACGATGGTCAACACCGTTGCAACGGCGCCCGGTGATTCAGCCACGATCGCGGCAGAAGCTCCGACTGACAACCAGAAGCTGCTGGACTTCGTCACGGAGATCGCACAGCTCACCACCCCGGAGAAGATCCACTGGGTGGACGGCTCCGAGCAGGAATACACCAGGCTCACCGATGAACTCGTCGAGGCCGGCACGCTCACTCGGCTCACCAGCCCAGACTTCCCGAACTCCTTCGCCGCCTTCTCCGATCCTGCCGATGTGGCCCGCGTGGAGTCCCGCACCTTCATCTGCTCCGAGCAGGAGCGCGACGCCGGCTTCACCAACAACTGGGTGGACCCCTCGGAGATGCGAGAGACCCTCAGCGGAGTCTTCGACGGCGCCATGAAGGGCCGCACCATGTACGTGATCCCCTTCGTCATGGGGCACCTTGAGGCGGATGATCCCAAGTTCGGCGTGGAGATCACCGACTCCGCCTACGTGGTGGCCAGCATGCGCATCATGGCGCGCATCGGCACCGACGTGCTGCGGAAGATCGAGGAGCTGGACGCCTTCTTCGTCCCGGCGGTCCACTCGGTGGGCGCCCCGCTGGAGCCCGGACAGAAGGATGTGCCCTGGCCCTGCAGCGAGGAGAAGTACATCGTCCACTTCCCGGAGTCCCGGGAGATCTGGTCCTACGGCTCCGGCTACGGCGGCAACGCCCTGCTGGGCAAGAAGTGCTACGCGCTGCGCATCGCCTCCGCGATGGCGCGCGATGAGGGCTGGCTGGCCGAGCACATGGTGATCCTGAAGCTCACCAGTCCCCAGGGCAAGAGCTACCATCTCTCCGCGGCGTTCCCCTCGGCCTGCGGCAAGACCAACCTCGCCCTCATCGACCCCACACTGGAGGGCTGGAAGGCCGAGACCCTCGGAGATGACATCACCTGGATCCGTCCCGGCGAGGACGGCGAGTTCCGGGCCATCAACCCGGAGGCCGGCTACTTCGGCGTCGCCCCGGGCACCGGCTGGCACACCAACGCCAATGCTATGCGCGCCATCGCTAAGGGCAACAGCATCTTCACCAACTGCGCCCTGACCGACGACGGCGGCGTCTGGTGGGAAGGCATGACCGAGGAGACCCCGGCGCACCTGACCGACTGGAAGGGCAACAGCTGGGCCCCTGACTCTGCGGAGCCGGCCGCCCACCCCAATGCCCGGTTCTGCACTCCTATCGACCAGACCGACATGCTGGCCGACGAGTACTTCGCTCCCGACGGGGTGAAGCTGGACGCCATCCTCTTCGGCGGTCGCCGCAAGACCACCGTTCCGCTGGTGACCCAGGCCCGCGACTGGAACCACGGCATCTTCTACGGCGCCACTCTCTCCTCGGAGACGACGGCCGCCGCCGAGGGCGCAGTGGGCACCGTCCGCCGGGACCCGATGGCCATGCTCCCGTTCATCGGCTACGACGCCGGCGACTACCTCAAGCACTGGGTGGAGGTCTCCTCGGAGGCCGATCCGGAGAAGCTTCCGGCGATCTTCCTGGTGAACTGGTTCCGCCGCGGCCGCGACGGGAAGATCGCCTGGCCCGGATTCGCGGAGAACACCCGTGTGCTGAAGTGGATCATCGAGCGCCTGGAAGGAACTGCCGAGGCCGTGGAGACCCCGATCGGTCTCACCCCCACTCTGGACGCCCTGGACGTCGACGGCCTGGCGATCACTCAGGAGGAGCTCGAGGACGCCATCACGGTCGACCCGCAGGAGTGGAAGACAGAGCTGGAGGACATCGAGCAGTGGTTCTCCCGTTTCGGTGACTCCCTGCCGCAGTCCATTCAGGACGAGCTCGAGGAGCTGCGCAGCCGCGTGGCCTGAGCCCAGCCTGCAGGCCGCCATCTGCTGGGGCCGCTCCTCCCGGACGGGGAGGGGCGGCCCCAGCGCTGTGCCCAGGTGGTCCACTTGTGGGACTCGGGCCCATCGTTTGCACAGGCGCAGGGGGTTATAGAACACCTGAAGCTCTATGTCAGGGGTGCTGCGTCGGCGGCCGGCTGTGACGCGATAGAGCATTGGCTGTGTTGGGGTGGCCAGGGTAAGGGGCCATTCGCGGTTGAGTGTGGAGGTGTCGTGAGTCAAGGGGCTCGCGCCCTTGTTGGATGATGGATTTTGCCGATCTATCTTCCGAGTAACGAAGGACGCGAGCCATGTTCCAGCCTACGGGCCCACACCTGTTCTTGCCCACTGCCAGCAGCACTGCCGAACCTCTTCGGGCCGCGGCTTCGGTGGTGTTCAACCTGCCCGGCTACCAGGTCCTCTCGGCCTGTGATCTTCCGCTGGGAGGCCGCCGAGTCACCGCCGTAGCCAACAGCACCGAGGCGGCCTGCCCGGACTGCGGGGTGATCTCGGCCCGGGTGCATCAGCGCACCCGCCAAAAGGTCAAAGACCTCGGCGTCGGCGGCAAAGACATCGAGCTGATAGTCATCAAGCCCCGGTTCCTCTGCATTGAGCTCGCCTGTTCTCGGCGGACCTTCACCCAAGTCACCAGCCAGTTGCCCTTCCGTGCCCGGTGCACCGCCCGGTTGAAGGCGGCCGCCGTCGAAGCGGTCTTGGATGAGGGGATGCCGATCTGGGCCGCGTGTGCCCGCCACCGGCTGGGCTGGGCGACGATCAACGCCGCAATCATCGCTGATACGGTCACCATCCCCGACCCGGACCAGGTGCCGGTGCGGGCCTTGGGGATTGATGAGCACCGCTTCGCCCGAGCGAAGTGGTTCAAGCATCCTGAGACTGCTCAGTGGTGCCGGGTAGAGCCGTGGATGTCGACCTTCGTCAACGCCGCGACCGGCCACATCCTCGGCGTGGTCGACGGTCGCTCCAGTGCGAACATCACCCGCTGGCTACGAGCACGCTCCCAGGCCTGGCTGGAGGGCCTAGAAGTAGTGGCGATCGATCCCTCCTCGGCGTTCCGCAACGCGGTGGCCCAGGTGCTGCCGGCGGTGGAGATCAGCGTTGATCACTGGCACGTGGTCCGCCTCGGTAACCAGATGCTCACCGAGGTCCGCCAACGAGTCACCCGCGAAGTCTTGGGCCGCAGAGGCCGCAAGCAAGACTCGGTATGGGCTCACCGGATGCTGTTACTACGTGCTGGGGACCGGCTCACCGACGCCGGACTCCACCGCCTGGAGCAGGTCCTCGAAGATGAAGACTTCGAGCAGGTCGCTGCCGCCTGGGCCGTCAAAGAGCGTCTACGGGCCATGCTGGCCGCCCAGGACATCCCGGCAGCCCAGAACGCAAGGATCGACTTCGAGATGGCCGTGGCAGCCGCTGACATGGCCGAGACCGACAAGCTCGCGACCACCGTCGCGACCTGGTGGACCGAGATCAAAGTCTTCGTCCGCACCCACGTCACCAACGCCAGGACCGAATCGGTCAACACCGGGATCAAGCACATCAAACGCACCGGCCGCGGATTCCGCAACCAACGCAACTATCAATCACGTATCCTAGGCACCAGCATCAGGCAGACACGCCGACGCCGCAGGATCCCCCACCAACAGGGACTCCACGCTCAACGGTGAATAGCCGGTTAACAAGACTTCGTGGTGGTTAACAGCGTCCACGCCGGGGCGGGTCATCACAGACTTACAGGACACGCCCTAGGTAGCCTGAGCCGCCCGAGTTATGCCTCGATGGAACTGTCACAGCCTGGTCTGGACCCTGGTGACTTTCAGTGGTCTAGAGAGCCGCCGTGCGCGAGGTTCCGCAGGGTGGTCATGTGAGAGGTTAGCGGGGCCCGCTCACCTCTCAACGTTTCGCGCGCCGGCTCGAAGCGAGGGTCTGGACATCATCCAGGACGAGCTCGAGGAGCTGCACAGCCGCGTGGCCTGAGCCCTTCCAAAAGGCCATCATTCGCTGGGGCCGCTCTTCCCGGACGGGGAGGGGCGGCCCCAGTGCTGTGTGCGTGGCATCATAGTGAGGCACATCTCAGCCGATGTGCCGTCTGACTCTGCACGCACCAAGGAGACCTCGATGAGTACAGCGCTGGCTGATCTGCTTCCGGAGGAGGCGATCCTGCTCGACTCCGAAGCTGCGGACTGGCAGGAGGCCATCCGTCGAGCAGGAGAGCTGCTGGAACAGACCGGTGTGGCCGATGAGCGCTACACCGCCGCCATGATCGACACGGTGGTCGAACACGGCCCTTACATCGTGCTCAGCCCAGGCTTCGCCCTGGCCCACGCCCGCCCGGACGAGTCGGTCTCCCGCACCGGCTTGGCCTGGGTCCGCTTGGCTGAGCCGGTGAGCTTCGGGCATCCGGAGAACGATCCGGTCCGTCTGGTGGTGGCCCTGGCGGCCGTGGACGACGCCGACCACACCAGCGCCATGGCCGAGCTCGCCGGAGTCCTCGCCGATGCGCACCAGCAGGCCCAGCTGGAGGCGGCACGGACCCCGGAGCAGCTGCGCGCCGTGCTGATGGGGGAGACCCTGTCAGACGCAGCAGACTCAGCAGACCAGGCTGATCCCGCCGCCCAGCAGGCGGCCACGGACCAGCATCTGATCCTGACCGTCTGCGGCAACGGCCTGGGCACCTCGCTTTTCCTGAAGAACACGCTGGAGACGGTGCTGGGCACCTGGGGCTGGGACCGCCACGTCACCGTGGAGGCCACCGACACCATCTCCGCCCGCGGCCGGGCCAAAGAGTGCCAAGCCATCCTGACCTCCGGAGAGATCGCCAAGACCCTGGGCGACGTCGGAGTCCCGGTCCGCGTGGTCACCAACTTCACCAGCACCACTGAGCTCGACGCCGCCCTGCGCGAGCTCTACGAGATCTGAGGAGAGCGCCATGGAGTGGCTCATCGTCATCGCAGAATTCCTGGTCAACGAGATCCTGTCCGTTCCGGCCTTCCTCATCGGCATCATCGTGGCCGTGGGGCTGATCGCCCTGCGCCGGTCGGTGGGCCAGGTGATCGGCGGAGCGGTCAAAGCCACGCTGGGCTTCCTGCTCATCGGAGCCGGTGCGGACCTGGTGGTCGCCTCCCTGGACCCGCTGGGCGTGATGATCCAGGGCGCCACCGGAGCCCAGGGCGTGATCCCCACCAATGAGGCCATCGTGGGCATCGCCCAGGAGCAGTTCGGCGCCCAGGTGGCCTGGCTGATGATCCTGGGCTTCGCGCTGAGCCTGGTCCTGGCCCGGTTCACCCCGCTGAGCTATGTGTTCCTGACCGGACACCACATCCTGTTCATGGCCACGCTGCTGACCATCGTGCTGGCCACCGCCGGCTACTCGGGCTCGGTCACCGTGCTGGTGGGCGGCGCCCTGCTGGCCATCCTGATGGTCTCCCTGCCGGCCTTCTCCCAGCCCTGGACCCGTAGGATCACCGGCGACGACAGCATCGCCATGGGCCACTTCGGCACCGCCGGCTATGTGGCCGCGGGCGCCGTCGGGCGTATGACCGGAGGCCGGCGCAGCCGCTCCACCGAGGATCTGAAGCTGCCCGAGGGGCTGCGCTTCCTGCGCGACTCCATGGTGGCCACCGCCCTGTCCATGGTGCTGATGTACGTGGTGATCTCACTGATCTTCTTCGCCCGCGAGGGGGAGGCCGCCTATGAGGCCTTCGAGGGCGGCGCCTCGGATCCGGGCAACTTCGTGATGCAGTCGGTGACCCAGGGCCTGCAGTTCGGCATCGCCGTGGCCGTGATCCTCTTCGGCGTGCGCACCATCCTGGGTGAGATCGTACCGGCCTTCCAGGGCATCGCCGCCAAGATCGTCCCGGGCGCGACCCCGGCCCTGGATGCCCCGATCGTCTTCCCCTACGCGCAGAACGCAGTGCTGATCGGCTTCATCACCAGCTTCAGCGGTGGCCTGGTGGGCCTGGCGGTGCTCTCACTGTGGCTCAACCCGGCCCTGGGCCTGGCGCTGATCCTGCCCGGCCTGGTCCCGCACTTCTTCACCGGCGGTGCGGCCGGCGTCTACGGCAATGCCACCGGCGGCCGGATCGGTGCGGCGGCCGGCGGGTTCGTCAACGGTCTGCTGATCACCTTCCTGCCGGCGGTGCTGCTGCTGGTCCTGGGTGACTTCGGCACGGCCAACACCACCTTCGGCGATACCGACTTCGGCTGGTTCGGCGTGCTGATCGGCTACGGCGCCGGCCTCGGCTCCGTGGGCGGACTGATCGTGGTCGGCCTGCTGGGCGCGCTCATCCTGGCCTCGGCCATCCTGGTCCAGCTGCGCGTGGTCCGCGGCGGCTGGGACCCCTCGCCGCACCGCGAATTCCCGACGCCGGCTGGTGAGGAGGGCGAGCCAGCGGACGGTGCCCAGAGCTCAGCTCCGGCAGGCACCGCCGGCTCCTATCCGAAGATCATGCCGCCGAGCGGAGCCCCGACGCCGCCCCCGCCGCCGCAGCCCTGAGGGCTGGTCGGGACCCGGTAACCTGCTCAGCTGACGGGGTGATCGGGCTGGCGGCCGTCCAAGACGTCGAGCACCGCTTGGGCGGCCGAGAGGCCTGCCCGGCGCCGAGCCTCGGCCGTCTGCCCGGCCAGATGCGAGGTGATGATGACGTTGTCCAGGCCGCGCAACGGGCTCTCCTGGGGCAGCGGCTCCGCCTCCAACACATCCAGCCCGGCTGAGCCCAGGGTGCCGGTGCGCAGCGCCTGAGCCAGTGCCGCCTCATCCACCAGAGACCCGCGTGCGGTGTTGATCAGCATGGCCTCGGGACGCAGGAGGGCCAGCCGCTCCGCATCCAGGAGGGGGCCGGCGTCGTCGTGTGCTCGGGTGTGCAGAGTGAGTACATCGGCGGTCTGCAGGTTCTCCTCCAGGCCCACGAAGGCCGCCGAGGCCGCTGCGGGGTCCGGATGGGAGGTGGTGACCTGGACCTGCATCCCCAATGCGGCCCCCAGCTGGGTCACCGCGCGCCCGCTGGGGCCATAGCCGACGACGCCCAGACGCTTGCCGCGAAGCTCCTGGCCTGCCTCCCGCGGCCAGCCGCCCTGATCCACGGCCGCAGAGACCTGCGGGATCTGCCGGGCGCAGGCGAGCATCAGGCCCAGGGCCAGCTCGGCCACCGAATGGTGGTTGGTGCCTGGAGCGTTGCAGACCTGCACGCCCCGGGCGGTGGCCGCAGAGACGTCGATGGAGTCGTAGCCGACTCCGCTGCGGGCCAGGACCTTCAGCCGGTCGGCGCGCTCGAGCATCTCGGAGGTCACCGGCTCGTTGGCCAGGATTGCGGCGTCGACGTCCTGCAGCAGCTTCACCTGCTCTTGGGCGGGGCGCGGCCCCGCATAGGGGAGGTGGACGGTCTGGTGACCGTGCCGGCGCAGGAGGCGGTCGACGTCGTCGTCGGGCGTCAGATAGTCGGTGGTGATCAGCACCCGTGCCACGTCAGCCGCTCACCACCCTTCCGGGGTGACGGTCAGCTCGATGCCCCACAGCAGCGGCAGCAGAGTGAAGGTCGCCAGGACGATCAGCAGCAGCGTGGCGAGATTCAGCCAGAACCCGATCCTGATCATGTCCATGATCGTGATCTTGCCGGTGCCGAAGATGATCGCATTCGGCGGGGTTCCCACCGGCAGCATGAACGCACAGTTCGCGGCCATCGCAGCGGGGACCATCAGCGCCAAGGGGTGGACCCCGAGGGCCAGGCCCAGAGCCGCCATCACCGGCAGGATCATCGTGCCCGTGGCGGTGTTGGAGGTGATCTCAGTCAGGAAGAGCACCAGGGCCGCCGCCACCAGCACGGTGATGATGAAGTTGACGTTCTCCAGCACCAGCAGCTGTTCGCCGATCCACTCGGAGAGCCCGGTGGCGGTGAAGCCGCCGGCCACGGCCAGGCCGCCGCCGAAGAGCAGCAGCACGCCCCACGGGACCTTCTTGGTGTCCTCCCACTCCAGGATCCGGGGCTGCTCCCGGTTGCGGCTGGGCAGGGCGAAGAGCACGACGGCGGCGGTGACCGCGATCAGGCCGTCGGATATGCCGGGGATCAGGTCGTCCCAGATGAAGCCGCGGGAGATCCAGAAGAAGGCGGCGCCGACGAAGACGGCCAGCACGGCCTTCTCCTCGGCTGCCAGGCTGCCCAGGCCCTCCTTCTCCTCGCGGATGACTTCGCGCCCGCCGGGGAGGCTCTTGAATTCGAACTTGAACTTCACGAAGGTCAGGTAGAACCAGCAGAAGGCCAGCAGAATGACCACCATGGGCACACCGAAGAGCATCCACTGGGCGAAGGTGATGGTCTCCCCGAAGGTCTCGCGGACCACGCCGGAGAGGAAGGCCAGCGGCGGGGTGCCGATCAGGGTGCCCAGCCCGCCGATGGTCGCGGCATAGCCGACGCCGAAGATCAGGCACTTCTCGAATTTGGGGACCTCGGCCTCATGCTCGCCGTCCTTCATCACCTGGGCGGCCTGATACGTGACGGCCAGGGCCACCGGGATCATCATCATCGCGGCGGCGGTGTTGGTCACCCACATGGACAGGAAGGCCACAGCGATCATGAAGCCCAGAACGATGCGGCGCGGGCTGGTCCCGATCAGCAGCACGATCGTCAGTGCGATGCGCTTGTGCAGATTCCATTTCTCCATGGCGATGGCCAGAGCGAAGCCGCCCAGGAAGAGGAAGATGATGTCATCACCGTAGGAGGATGCCACGTCATCGCCGGCCACCGCGTTGGTCAGCGGCAGCAGGATCAGCGGCAACAGTGAGGTCGCCGGGATCGGGATGGCCTCTGTGACCCACCAGGTGCCGATCCACAGTGTGCTGGCCAGCACCGCCACGCCCTCGAAGGCGAGGCCCTCCGGGCGGACGAAGAGCATGGTCAGCAGGAACAGCGTGGGTCCGAGGATGAGCCCGACGATCCGTGCCCGGGTGTAGCCGCCCGGAGGGCCGCTCTTCTCGTGGTCGGTGGGCTCGGGCTTCTGCTGGTCCGGCCGATAGACCGAGGCGCTGGAGCGGCGGCCCGGGCTGCCGGCGTCGGCGTGATGACGAGGGCGCTCGGGCTCCTTCTCCACGGAGAAGGTCAGGAGCCGCTTGATCTGGTGGTGGGATCTCCAGAGCTCATCCCAGATCCGGCGCGCAGGGTGTGGATACGCCGTCATGTGAAGCCTTCCTCACGGTCGTCATTGAGCGGTGGGGTATGTTCGCACAGACATTACACACTAGTAGACTGTGGTGCATGCCACTGACACGAACTTCCTGCTCAGCTCTGCGCGTCGCCGTCCTCCCAGATTCTTTCAAAGGCAGCGCGACTGCGGACGCTGTCGCCCGGGCCATGGCTGAGGGGGCCCGGCGAGCGGGAGCCTCGGCCGGCATCGAGGTTCAGACTGAGACGCTGCCCTTCGCCGATGGGGGCGAGGGAACCCTGGATGCCATCTGCAGCGCCTGGGGGGTCCAGCCGCAACAGGTGAGCACCACTGATGCGCTGGGCCGTGAGGTCCAGGCGCGCTATGCGGTGCACAGTGTGGAGGGGGCCGTCACCGCAGTGATCGAGGCCGCGGAGGCCAATGGGCTTCCAACAGTCAGCGATGTCCCGCTGCAGCCCCTGCGCGCCACCACCTATGGGGTCGGAGCGCTGGTCAGCGCCGCCGTCGAGGCCGGCTGCGAGGAGGTGCTGCTATGCATCGGAGGCTCAGCCACCACCGACGGCGGCGCGGGACTTCTGCAGGCTCTCGGTGCACGGCTCCTCGACAGCTCCGGTGAGCAGATCGGGCCCGGAGGAGGGGCGCTCGCTGACCTTTCCCGCATCGACACGGAGGACCTGGATCCCCGGGTGCGGGGGCTGCGGTGGCGAATCGCCTGTGATGTGATCAACCCGCTGCTGGGTCCTGAGGGTGCGGCGGCAGTCTTCGGCCCGCAGAAGGGTGCTGACCCACAGGATGTCGAAGAGCTCGACGCCGCCCTGGGCGACTTCGCAGATGTATTGGCCGCTCAGACCGGGCAGGACGTCCGCGAGACCCCCGGCATGGGTGCGGCCGGCGGACTGCCGATGGCACTGGTGAGTCTCTTCGACGCAGAGATTGCCCCAGGTGGCGAACTGGTGGCAGAGGTCCTCGGAGTCCAGCAGGTCGTGACAGAGGCCGAGATCGTGCTGACCGGAGAAGGCCGGCTGGACTCCCAGTCCCTGGGCGGCAAAGTGGTGGATACGGTACGTCGCCTGACCCCCGATCAGACTCCGGTGTTCGTGCTGGCCGGAGCGGTGCAGATCTCAGCTGCGGAGCTCGACGCTGCGGGGCTGACAGCGGCACTGTCCATTGCGCGCGGCCCCGAGACCCTGGAGGAACTTTCGGCGGAGGCCGAGGCCCGGATCAGCAGTGCGGCCGAGCAGCTGATCCGGACCTATCTGAGCGGGCGCGCGGCCGCTGGGTAGCGGAGTCGGCTGGGCAGCCGCGCCGGCCGGCGGCGGAGTCTATGCCCACCCATAATGTCTATACCACGCCTATGGTGGGCGCATCATCGTCGATACTGGTGGGCATAAGCGGGTGGGCAGCCCATTCGCACGGCTCAGTCACGCAGCTCAGGGAGCACAACCGACCTCAGGCCAGCAGGGCCTCTGACCAGTCGCGCAGGCGCGCATCGAGCCCGGAGGCGTGGGTCTGGGCACCCAGATGCCGCGCCACGGCTCCCGGCTGGGCAAGGACCAGATCCCCGGGGGCCGTCTTCGGCTCGAAGCCCAGCGCGATCAGCGAGTCCAGCACACGGTGCTCACCCAGGATGCCGGGCGCCGGCTGCCCTGCGTCGGCCTCCACATCCTCCAGCAGGAGGTCCCCGCCGGGATCTGCGGCGTGGGTGATGCTGCGCAGCCGCCCGCCGGTCTCCCCGCTGCGCCCCCAGACCAGCGTCTCGCGGATCAGCGCGCGGGCCCCGTCCGCCAGGTCCACCTGGGTGCGGCGCAGGACATCTGCGTCCTGGGCGATGACGAAGGGCAGTCCCTCCCAGATCAGCCGGGCATCCTGCTCCAGGCGGAGGTCCACATGCCACTGGGCGGGCGGCCCCGGCTGCTCCGGACGCTTCCGTGGGTAGGCCACCATGCCGCCGATGTCCTCCAACCGCAGCGCGCAGCCTGCGCCGACCTCAACCTGCAGGTGGACCTCATCGGCGTCGAGCAGGATCATCTCCGCCGTGGTCATCCCCACATGCGCGCAGGTCTCATCCCGGGAGATCAGCCGCGGGGCGAGCTTGCCCACCACCAGTTCGGTGCGGAGCCGGCCGGATCCGCGCTCCACACGGATGCGGGTGGTGCTCATGCGTGGGAGTGGACGTAGCCGCCGTCGGGGTGGTCCTCATCGGCGTGGAAGTGCGGGGCCATCGGGCCCGGGTCCTGCGGGATGTGCTCACCGGCGCGGTGGGCGGCCAGCACGGTCAGCACCCATTGGCGCAGCGCGGACACTGAGCCCTCATCGGTGCGGGAGAGCGCCAGCACGGCGCGCCCCTCACGAGCCTCAGTGGCATCGGCGACCATCTGCTCCACATCCACGCCCACATGCGGGGCCAGATCGGTCTTATTGACCACCAGCAGGTCGGCGCGGCCGATGCCGGGGCCTCCCTTGCGGGCCACATCGCCGCCGCCTGCCACATCGAGCACGAAGATCTGCGCATCCACCAGGGCGGGGGAGAAGGTGGCGGTCAGGTTGTCTCCGCCGGATTCGATCAGCACCACGTCCAGTGGTGCGAAGTCACGCTCGATGTCCTCGGCCGCCATCAGGTTGGCGGTGACATCGTCGCGGATGGCGGTGTGCGGGCAGGCGCCGGTCTCGATGGGACGGATCCGCTCCGGGTCCAGCACTCCGGCGGAGCGCAGGAAGCGTGCATCCTCATCGGTGTAGATGTCATTGGTGATCACACCCAGGCGCAGCTCCTCGCTCAGCGCTCGGCAGACCGAGGCGATCAGCGAGGACTTGCCGGTCCCCACCGGACCGGCGATGCCCAGGCGCAGCGCCCGGTCCTTCGCGGCGGGTGCGGCTTCGGCGGGGGAGGTGGTGGCAGTCTCAGGCACGGAACAGTCTCCTTGTGGTGTGGGCGTGGTGTTCGATCCAGTCTTCCATCTGGACCGCGGCGGAGGACGGGATGTCGGAGGGCTCAGTGAGAGCCGCGACGCCGGCCACCCGGTCCTCCACCGAGGCGCAGGTCTGCAGGACCAGAATCATCGCCTCGGCGGGATCGCCGGGGTCGAGCTTCAGCAGTGCGGCGGCCGCTGCGGCGGCGTCGTCATAGACCACCAGCCGCACCAGCTCCTCAGCCTCCAGCTGGGCGTGGGCGGCCACAGCCCCCATGACCACCGGACGGCTGGGGGCGGTGCCCAGCTGCCGCAGGATAGCGGCATCGGGCCAGAGCGAGGTGGCCAGGCGCAGCAGCCCGCGCCCCAGCTCCGAGGCGATCTGGCGGGCGGCCCGGCTGGGCGTGCGCGCCGCCCAGGCACGTTCGGTCCGGGTCAGCAGCTCGGCGGAGCTCTGCCCGCTCTCGTTCTGCCCGGCCTCCAGGAGCCCGTGGCGGATCACGGCGGCGGCGCCGGCGTCGGTCAGCGCGGCGGTCCGGGCGCGGACCAGCATGTACTCCTCGACCTGATCCCGGCCCATCCCGGCCATCAGGGCAGGCTCCAGCCCGGAGGAGGAGACATGGCCGCCTGAGGGCAGGCGGGAGTCGGCGAGCATCAGGCCGACGGTCTGTGCGGCGGCGCCGGCCGCTGAGGTGGGGGACTGCAGCATCAGAACATCGAGTAGAACTGCGCCAGCGGCAGGGTCTGGGCGGGCTGCTGCTCCACCTGCTGTCCGTCGATGCAGATCTCGAAGGTGTCCGGGCGGACCTGGATATCGGGCAGGGCATCGTTGTTGCGCATATGCTCCTTGCCGATGTCGCGGGTGGGCTCCAGGGCGCGGACTGAGCGGCGCAGCCCCAGCCGTTCGGTGAGCCCGTCCTCCAGGGCGGCGGGGGAGACATAGCTGATCGAATGGTCGGCCGCGGTGATGTCGCCGAAGGTCGGCCGCTGCAGGATCGGCTGCGGCGTCGGGATGGAGGCGTTGGGGTCCCCGAGGGCTCCCCAGGCGATGCTTCCGCCCTTGATCACAGTGGAGGGGCGCATCCCGAAGAAGCGCGGGTCCCAGACGGTGAGGTCGGCGAGCTTGCCGGTCTCCACCGAGCCGACGTCATAGGCGATTCCGTGGGCCACGGCCGGGTTGATCGTGTACTTGGCGACATAGCGGCGGGCCCGCTCATTATCCGCGGGCAGCCCTCCGCCCAGGGGACCCAGCCGGTTCTTCATCGCATGGGCGACCTGCCAGGTGCGTGTGACGACCTCACCGATCCGGCCCATGGCCTGGGCGTCGGAGGAGGTGATGGACAGCGCTCCCATGTCATGGAGGATGTCCTCGGCGGCGATGGTGGTCCCGCGGATCCGCGACTCGGCGAAGGCCAGGTCCTCCGGGACATCTGGGCTCAGGTGGTGGCAGACCATGAGCATGTCCAGATGCTCGGCCACGGTGTTGACCGTATGCGGCAGCGTCGGGTTGGTGGAGCCGGGGATGATGTGCGGCAGCGAGGCCAGGGTCAGGATGTCCGGGGCGTGGCCGCCGCCGGCGCCCTCGATGTGGAAGGCATGGATGGAGCGGCCGTCGATGGCGGCGATGGTGGAGTCCACATAGCCGGCTTCGTTGAGTGAATCCGAGTGCAGGGCCACCTGCAGGCCCCATTTCTCGGCCGCGGTCAGAGAAGCGTCCACCGCGGCCGGGGTGGATCCCCAGTCCTCGTGGACCTTATAGCCGGCGGCACCGCCCAGCGCCTGCTCGGCCAGGCCGTCGGCGGATACGGTGTTGCCTTTGCCCAGCAGCAGGACGTTGACCGGGATGGAGTCCAGGGCGCGGTGGATGTTGGCCAGGTGCCAGGGGCCCGGGGTGACCGTGGTGGCCTTGGAGCCCTCGGAGGGCCCGGTGCCGCCGCCGACCACAGTGGTGATGCCGGTGGCCAGGGCCTCATGCAGCTGGCTGGGGGAGAGCAGGTGGACATGGGAGTCGATGGCCCCTGCGGTGATGATCTTGCCCTCACCGGCGATGACGTCGGTGCCCGGCCCGATCAGCAGATCCGGGTGCACGCCGTCGGCGATGTCCGGGTTGCCGGCTTTGCCGATCCCGGTGATGCGCCCGTCCCGGATGCCGATGTCGGCGCGGACCACGCCCCACCAGTCCAAGATGATCGCATTGGTGATCAATGTGTCCAGGGCGCCCTCGGCACGGGAGGTGGTTCCCTGGGCCATGGACTCACGGAGGGACTTGCCTCCGCCGAAGACGGCCTCCTCACCGCCGACGGTGTGGTCCTGCTCCACCTCGATCCACAGGTCGGTGTCGCCCAGCCGGACCTGGTCTCCCACGGTGGGGCCGAACATGGCGGCATAGGCTTCGCGGTCGATGCTGACCATCAGGCGTCTCCCTTCGGCCGGATCTGCAGGCCGGCCACATGCTGTCGTCCCTTGAGCGCCACGGCGGTCAGCTCACGGGAAGCCCCGGGCTCGAAGCGCTGCGAGGCTCCGGCCGGAACATCCAGCCGGAAGCCCTCGGCGGCCTCACGGTCGAACTTCAGGGCAGGGTTGGCGGCGGGCAGGTGCAGGTGGGAGCCGATCTGGATGGGCCGGTCCCCGGTGTTGGTGAAGACCAGGGTGATGCGCTCCTCGGCGCTGCGGTCTGCGTTGAGCTCGATGGTCCCCGGCTGCACCCGAATCGCGCCGGGGCCGGAGGAGGATGCTCCTGACATGGCGTTCGCCTTCCTCAGTCGATGGGGTGGTGAAGGGTCACCAGTTTGCGGCCGTCGGGGAAGGTGGCTTCCATCTGGATGTCGGTGAGCGCCTCCGGGACGCCCTCCATGACCTCCTCGCGGCTGAGCACCGAGCGCCCGTTCTCCATCAGTTCCGCTACGGTGCGGCCCTCACGGGCCCCTTCGATGACCCAGGAGGACAGCAGCGCCACCGACTCCGGATAGTTCAGCTTCACTCCGCGGCTGCGCCGGTCGCGGGCCAGCATGGCGGCAGTGGCGAGCAGGAGCTTCTCTGTCTCCCCAGGGGTGAAATGCATCGGCGTCCTTCCGGTGTCGTGTCGCTGTCATCATCCTGCCATCGCTATGTTTCGCCAGAATTTACACAGCGAGCGGAATCACTGATGGATCCCTGCATCGGCGCGGATCTGCGGGTCTCGACGCGCCCCATCCTTTACATGAGTGACATGCAGGAGCAACGTCAGAGTAATGCCACTGCCGCAGGGTGTTGATCATCCACCGGACCCCTGACACAACCCTGATCGGAGATCTGCATGTCTGAGAAGAAGCGCCAGTCCCGCCTCACAGCATATGCCGCCATCGGAGCAGCCGGAACCCTGGTGCTCTCTGCCTGCGGTGCCCGTGCCGGGGAGGAGGACGCCGCCGTCGCGGAGTCCTGTGTGGACACCGACGGCGACACCATCAAGATCGGCTTCATCAACTCCCAGTCCGGCAATATGGCCATCTCGGAGACCACGGTCAACGACGTGCTCCACATGGCCGCCGACCAGATCAACGAGGACGGCGGAGTCAACGGCTACGAGCTCGAAATCGTGGAGGAGGACGGGCAGTCCGAGCCGGCCACCTTCGCCGAGCGCTCCGAATACCTGCTCACCCAGGAATGCGTGGCCGCGGTCTTCGGCGGCTGGACCTCGGCCTCGCGCCAGGCCATGCTCCCGGTCTTTGAGAACAACAACGGCCTGCTCTTCTACCCCACCCAGTACGAGGGCCTGGAGTCCTCCGAGAACGTCTTCTACTCAGGAGCCACCACCAACCAGCAGATCCTCCCTGCGCTGGAGTACCTGAAGGAGGAGGAAGAGATCGAGTCGCTCTACCTGGTCGGCTCGGACTACGTCTTCCCGCGCACCGCCAATATGCTCATCCAGCAGTGGGCGGAGGAGAACGACGTCGAGATCCTCGGCGAGGACTACACCCCGCTGGGCTCCACCGACTTCTCCACCATCGCCAACACTGTGGCAGCCTCCGATGCCGACGCCGTGTTCAACACGCTCAACGGCGAGTCCAATGTGGCCTTCTTCTCCCAGTTCGACGACGCCGGCCTCACCGCTGAGGAGATGCCGGTCATGTCGGTCTCCATCGCCGAGGAGGAGGTGGACGGCATCGGACCTGCCCTGTTGGACGGCCACCTGACCTCCTGGAACTACTACCAGACCCTGGAGGACCCCGAGAACGAGGAGTTCGTCGCAGCCTTCCAAGAGACCTACGGCGAGGACCGGGTGACCTCGGATGTCATGCAGTCCTCCTACAACAGCCTCTTCCTCTGGGCCGCCATGGCCGAGGAGGCCGGATCATTCGATGTGGACGAGATCCGCGAGGTGGCCGACGGGACCAGCATCGACGCACCCGAGGGCGAGGTGACCGTCGACGGCGAGACCCAGCACGTCACCAAGACCCCGCGCATCGGCGTCATCAACTCCGACGGCCTGATCGACCCGATCTGGGAGGGCGAGCTCACCGATCCGGACCCCTACCTCGAGGACTACCAGTGGGCCGATGACGAAGAGGCGGCCGAATACGCAGAAGAGGCCGAGGACTGAGCCGCCGGCCCGCCTGCTGCCCGCTCAACGGATAGGGACTACGGAGAACTATGGACGTCGTGCTCTCACAGCTCGTCGCCGGGATCAGCGTCGGATCGATCCTGCTGCTCGCAGCGATCGGTCTGGCGTTGACCTTCGGCCAGATGGGCGTCATCAATATGGCCCACGGAGAGTTCATCATGATCGGAGCCTATGTGGCCTTCGTGATGCAGGGACTCTTCGGCTCGGGCGTCAGTCTGCTGGTCGCCATACCGGCGGCCTTCCTCGTCGGAGGCATCTTCGGCGTCGTGCTGGAGCAGATCCTCATCCGACATATGTATCACCGGCCCTTGGACACGCTGCTGGCCACCTTCGGCGTCGGGCTGATCCTCCAGCAGCTGGCCCGTGATCTCTTCGGGGCTCCCGCGGTACAGGTGTCCAACCCCCCGTGGCTCTCCGGTTCGGTGCAGATCCTGGGGACCAACGTCCCGCTGACCCGGCTGTTCATCCTTCTTCTCGTGGTGGCCGTGGTGGCCGGGCTGGCCGCGCTGATGGCCTACACCAGCCTGGGACGCCGCATCCGGGCCACTGTGCTGAACCGCAACCTCGCCGAGACCTCCGGTATCTCCACCCGCTGGACCGACCGGACCACCTTCTTCATCGGCTCCGGACTGGCCGGCGTCGCCGGTGTGACGGTGACTCTGATCGGCGCCACCAGCCCCACGATGGGCACCAGCTACATCGTGGACGCCTTCCTGGTGGTGGTGGCCGGCGGCATCGGCCGGATCAAGGGAGCGGTCATCGCCGCCTTCAGCCTGGGCATCCTGCAGGCCTTCATCGAATACTCCACGACCGCCTCCATCGCGAAGTTCATCGTGCTGATCGCCGTCGTGGCCTTCCTTCAGCTGCGTCCGCAGGGACTCGTCAGCGTCCAGACAAGGAGCCTCGCATGAGCACCACTGCCACACAGAAGAAGACGGGCAGGCTGGCGCGCATCAGCGCCGCCGGCACGAGCCCCGGCGTCCCCTCGCCGCGCACCGCCTACCTCGGGATCGCGCTGATCGCAATGGGCCTGCTGGTCCTCGCCCCCGCCCTGCTGACTCCCTTCGAGCTGCGTCAGATGGGCCGGTTCGTCTGCTACGCCATGGTGGCGGTGGGCATCGGCCTGGCCTGGGGCCGCGGAGGCATGCTCACCCTGGGACAGGGCGTGTTCTTCGGCATCGGCGCCTACTGCATGGCCATGCATATGCAGCTGGAGGACGCCGCGCTGCGCGGCGAGGAGACCCCGCAGTTCATGGGCACCTTCGGCGTGGACCTTCCCTGGTTCTGGGAACCCTTCCACTCGCCGCTGATGACCATTCTGCTGATCCTCCTGCTGCCGGCCGCCCTGGCCTTCGCGTTGGGCTACTCGGTGTTCAAACGGAAGGTGCGCGGCGCCTACTTCGCCATTCTCAACCAGGCGATGGTCTTCGCCTTCGTGACCCTGCTGGTGGGCCAGCAGGCCACGCTGAACGGCTCCAACGGCCTCTCCGGCTTCGAGTCCTTCTTCGGCTTCGCCATCCACGATCCCGCCAACCGGCAGATGATCTACATGATCGCCGCAGCCCTGCTGGTGATCATGATGCTGGTGGCCTACTGGATGATGCGAAGCCGCTTCGGCGAGCTGCTGGTGGCCACCCGCGACGCCGAGGAGCGCGTCCGCTTCCTGGGCTACGACCCAGCGATCATCAAGACCATCACCTTCGTCACCGCCGCTGTGATGGCCTCCGTGGCCGGGGCGATGTTCGTCCCGCTGGTGGGGATCATCTCGCCGGCCGAGCTCGGCGTGGTGCCCTCCATCGCCTTCGTGATCGGTGTGGCGATCGGGGGCCGCGCCACCCTCTTCGGTCCGGTGCTGGGCGCCATCGCCGTGGCCTGGGCGGAGTCCACCCTGGCGGAGAACTTCCCCTCCGGCTGGACCTACTTCCAGGGGCTGCTGCTGATCCTGGTCATCGCACTGCTGCCGGGAGGCATCGCCTCCGTGGGCCGGTACCTGCGGTGGAAGCACAGGGGCGAGGCGGGGAAACCGACCTCAGAGGATCCCGCGCCGTCTGACCCCGCAACATCTGACCCAGAGTCTGAGAACTCTCAGAAGGAGGCCGCATCATGAGTCAGTCCGCCGCTCTCACCGTCCAGGACCTGGAGGTCACCTTCGGGGCATTCACCGCCGTGGGCGGTGCCTCCTTCGTGGCCGAGCCGGGGGAGGTGCACTTTCTGATCGGACCCAACGGAGCCGGCAAGACCACCTGTGTGGATGCCGTCACCGGCCTGGTCCGCGGCAGCGGCCGGGTGACCCTGGGTGAGCAGGAGGTCCTCGGACGTCCGGTGCAGAAGATCGCCCGGATAGGGGTGGGCCGGACCTTCCAGACCGCCAGCGTCTTCGAACAGCTCTCCGTGCTGCAGAACCTCGACATCGCCGCCGGCATGCACCGCTCGCCCTGGTCGCTGATGGGCCGGCGTCGGGGTGTGGAGGACCGGATCCGTGATGCCCTGGAGCAGACCCAGCTGGAGGACCTGTGGGACCGTCCCGCCGGGATCCTCTCCCACGGCCAGAAGCAGTGGCTGGAGATCGGGATGCTGCTGGTCCAGGACGCTCGGGTGCTCATGCTCGATGAGCCGGTGGCCGGGATGAGTCTGGAGGAGCGCAACGCCACCGGTGAGCTGCTGCACCGGGTGAAGCAGGACCGCGCCGTCGTCGTGGTGGAGCATGACATGGAGTTCATGCGCAGCTTCGCCTCCCGGGTGACCGTGCTGCACCAGGGTACGGTGCTCTCCGCCGGCTCAGTGGCCGAGGTCCAGGCCGATCCCAAGGTCCAGGAGGTCTATCTGGGCACCGCCTCCATGACCGAGGAGGACGCCGCCCAGGCCGATGCCATGGCCGTACAGACCGCAGGGGGACCGCATGCTTGAGCTCAAGAATGTCACCGCAGGATATGACCGCACCCAGGTGCTGGGCGGAGTGAGCCTGACCAGTGCGGAGAACGGGATCGCCGCCGTGCTGGGGCACAACGGGGCCGGTAAGACCACGCTGCTGCGCGCCGTGGTGGGCATCATCCGGCCCACTGGAGGCACCATCACCTTCGACGGGGAGGACATCACCCAGGCCCCTCCCAACCAGCGGGTCCGGCGCGGAATGGCCTATGTGCCCCAGGGGCAGCAGTCCTTCGAGCAGCTGAGCACGCTGGAGAACCTGCAGGTGGTGGCCGACGGCCGCCCCCGGCCCCGACGCCGGCAGCTGGTGGACCAGGCCCGCGAGCGCTTCCCGGCGCTCAACGAGGTCATCGATAAGAAGGCCGGGCTGCTCTCCGGCGGTCAGCGTCAGCAGCTGGCCATCGCCCGTGCGCTGATCACCGAGCCCAGGATGCTCATCCTGGATGAGCCCACTGAGGGCATCCAGCCCTCGGTGGTGGCGGAGATCGAGCGCACCGTCACCGCGCTGGCGGCTGAGGACGGACTCTCGGTCCTGTTGGCGGCCCAGCATGTGGGCTTCGCACTGAACAACGCTTCGAAGTACTTCGTCCTGGCCTCTGGGCGGGTGACCAGTTCCGGTGAGGGCGGCAGCGGCGCCCAGGACGAGGTGCGCGAGGCCATGGCCATCTGAGTACGATCAGGTGTCTATGCGTTCAAGATCGAGGGGTGGGCTGTCCACAGGTGGAGTGTCCCGCGCCCGCCGGGCCGCGGAGGACAGTCTGGAGGACTATGCCTTCCGCTATGTCCCTCGGTCCTTCCGCCGCTGGAGCGCTCCCGCTGTGGGCGGTGCGGCGCTCGGCTCCATGGCCTTCCTGGCCGACTTCTCCATGGGGGCCACCGTCGGGCTGGAGCACGGGACGCTGAACGCAGTGGCCGGCATCGCGCTGGCCTCGGTGATCATCTTCGCCGTGGGACTGCCCATCGCCTACTACGCGGCGCGCTACAACCTGGATGTGGACCTGGTGACCCGCGGCTCGGGCTTCGGGTATCACGGCTCAGTGATCACCACTGTGATCTTCGGAGGGTTCACCTGCATCTTCTTCGCTCTGGAGGGCGCCATCATGGCCCAGGGGCTCTACGCGGGGATCGGGATCCCGCTGCCGCTGGGCTATCTGCTCTCCACCGTGGTGGTCATCCCCATCGTGATCTACGGGATGCGAGCCCTGGAGCGACTGCAGTTCTGGACCACTCCGCTATGGCTGGTGCTGGCTGCCCTGCCGCTGGTGTGGGTGGCGCTCACCGAGCCTGAGGTGGTGGAGGCCTTCCTCTCCTTCGACGGCGACGGCACCGGGGAGCTGGAGGTCGGGGCAGTGGTGGCCTCCGCTGCGGTCTGCTTTGCGCTGACTCCGCAGCTGGCCGAGCAGCTGGATTACATCCGCTTCATGCCGCCGCGCACCCGTGCCAACCGGCGGGTGTGGTGGACCTCCATGCTGCTGGCCGGCCCCGGCTGGGTGATCTTCTCCGGGATCAAGCAGCTGCTCGGCGTCCTGTTGGCGGTCTATGTCCTGGTGAAGCTGGACCCGGGGCTCTCCGACCGGGCCGCGGAGCCGGTGGTCCAGTTCCTCGGCATCTATGAGCAGCTGATGCCCCAGTGGCTGGCAGTGACACTGGCGCTGGTGCTGATCGTCATCGCCCAGGTGAAGATCAACGTGACCAACGGCTATTCCGGCTCGCTGGCCTGGCTCAACGCCTATGTGCGGGCCACCAAGCGCTACCCCGGGCGCAGCGTGTTCGTGGTGTTCAACCTCAGCATCGCCTTCGGGCTGATGATGATGGACCTGTTCGCGCTGATGGCCTTCGTGCTGAGCCTCTACGCCAATCTGGTGATGGCCTGGCTGGTGACCATCGCCGCGGACATCGTGATCAACAAATACCTGCTGGGGCTCTCCCCGGTGCGCCCGGAGTTCCGCCGCGGCATGCTGCACAGCTGGAATCCGGTGGGTCTGGTCTCCGTGGGCGCGGCCTCGGCGCTGTCCATCGCCGCCTTCTTCGGGCTGCTGGGTGAGGCGCTGCAGCCCTTCGCCATCCTGCTGGCCATCGGGACGGCGGCGGTGCTGACCCCGCTGACGGCTGTGCTCACCCGCGGCCGGTACTACCTGCGCCGGCAGGACGACGGCATCGATCTGCCGCTCTATGACCAGGACGGGAACCCCTCCTCGGAGCGTCTGCGCTGCCATGTGACCGGCTACACTTTTGAACGACCCGACATGCTGGCTTCCGCCGAGCGCGGGCCGCTGGGAGAGGTGCAGCACATCTCCTCCCTGGCGCTGACCCTGGCCGGCTCCGAGAAGTACCTGTTGCCGCCGGAGGACGGACACGATGACCGACGCGAATGACACGCCGACAGCCGTGGTCGCCGCCGCTGCCGTCCGGGTGGCTGAGACGAGCTTCGATGAGATCAGCTACCGCGAGCTCAGCACGGCCGTGGGCATCTCGGAGCGGACCGTCTACCGGCACTTCCCCACTCGGGCACATCTGCTGACCCGCACCGCCCTGGCGTTGGAGGCCCAGCTCTTCGCCCCGACCGTCTTCACCGACTGGGCCGGACTCCACGAGGCCGTCGCCCAGCGGTTCGGTGCCTTCGACCAGCACCCGGCCGAGGCCGCTCTGCTGGCCCGGGCCGCCTCGGTCTCAGCGGTCAGCGGCTATGACAGCTCCTTCTTCGCCGCCTCGGTCAGCGCACTGGTGGAGGAGACCGCGCCGGGGCTGAACCCCAGGGACCGGCGTCGGACCGCCTCAGCGCTGTGCTGGTTCGCGTCGGCAGGATTCTGGGCCCGCTGCCGCACCGCCTTCGGCGCTGAGGCCGAGGAGATCTACAGGTTCTACCGCAGCTCTGCCCGGGAAGTGCTGCGCGCCGCCCCGGAGGGCACCTGGCCCCAGACCGCACTGGTGGGATCCCAGGCATGATCGGGCCGGCGGCAGAGGCGGAGATCATCGCCGAACAGCTGGGGCTGAACCGGACCTCGGCGGAGATCTTGGCCGCCTATGTGGAGCTCATCGAAGAGCTGGGAACCGATGATGTCTCGATGAAGCTGATCGCCCGCCGAGCCGGTGTGGGGGAGCGGACCATCTTCCGACACTACGCGACACGGACGGACCTGCTGCTCGGGGCGGCCTCCTGGGCGGACCGGGTGGTCTTCGCACGGCCTGACTATGACTCCGTCTTCGATCTTCCTCTGGCCCTGCGACAGACGATGACCGCCTATGGACAGCGTCCTGACCTGGCCTTCCTGGTGGCAGAGGCCATGATGCGCGGGGCAGCGGGGACGGACCCTGCTCCCTCCCGCGAGCATCTGGAGAGGCTGCTGTGGCAGGAGATCCCTGACCTGCAGGAGGATGAGCGCCGCTCGGTGCTGGCGGCCCTGTGCCATCTGGACTCGGCGGGGACCTGGGTGGCCCTGCAGCGAGAATTCGGCATGGCTGTCCATGACATCGCCGACGCCGCCGCCTGGTCGGCCGAGGCCACCCTCAATCCGCTGCGCAGCAGGACGGGGGCACACTATGGCTGAGGAACTGGCCGAGGGACCTGCTGAGGGAGCGGTCCAGGGAGCCGCCGGAGATCACCACGTCCACCATCATGACCGCCCCGCCCACGCGGTGAGCAGGGCGGTGGAGGAGCTGCGGCGCCGCGGCGAGCGGGCCACAGCTGCACGGCGCTCTGTGCTTCAGACGCTGGCCGGTCATGCCGAACACCTCTCAGCCGATGATGTCGCCGAGATGCTCAGCTCGGAGGGGGTCCACCGCACCACGGCCTATCGGACGCTGGAGCGCTTCACCGAGCTGGGGATCGTCACCCTGCGGCAGGTCCCCGGGGAGGCGGCCTCCTATCACCTGGCCGCGGCCTCCCATCTGCACGCGCACTGCCGGATATGCCATGAGGTCTTGGCCTTGGACCCGGAGAGCTTCGAGGCCGCGGCGGAGGCGGCGGCCCAGAGCACCGGCTTTCAGCTGGACCTGCAGCAGTCCACGCTCATCGGGCGCTGTGCGAGGTGTGCGGCATGAGTCGCTGGGTCTGCGGAGAGGGCAGGCAGCCCTGGCACGCCAGGATTTCGGCCGGGTTCCCAGCGGGTCCCTCAGAGGCTGCGGGGATCCGGCAGCGGCTCGGAGGCGGCGGATCCCAGATGTTGGCGCAGTGCGCCGTCGAGCTCGCTGAGCCGCTCGGCGGCATCCTGGAGCAGCTCGGTGCCGCGCTCGCCGATCTGCAGCTGGGTGACCCGGCGGTTGGTGGGATCCACGCTGCGGTAGACCGCGCCGAGGGAGACCAGATGATCGACGATCCTCGTGGTGGTTGTCGTGGGGATGCAGAGGCTTCCGGCCAGAGTGCTCATCGTGGCAGCCCGTTGCGCGGCCACCAGCCAGAGCGCGCGCCAGCGGTCCAATGTGAGGTCGGTGGGGGCCAGCAGTTCGTTGACCCGCGCGGCCAGGCGGGCGTTGAAGGTCAGCAGCTCGCTGATCGCTGTGCCGGAGACCGTCTCCTCAGCCTGTGCAGACGCCACGGTTCATCCTCCTCTGCCGGTTCTCGGGCCAAGTATGTCATACCCGTCAGCTCTGGAAAGTGTGCCCGGGAGGTGCTTGTGCGATGATCCGCATCGGCCTTGTGGTGCCCCAGCGCGGACCGACCGGCATGTTCGGTCCCTCCTGCGTCGCGGCCGCACGGATGGCCGTGGAGGAGGTCAACCAGGGCGCCGGCATCGTGGGCCAGGCGGTGGAGCTGGTGGTCATCGACGCCGGCGGCGCACCGGAGGCGGTGGCCGACGCTGTGGAGCATCAGATGCTCAGCGGCGGACTGCACGCGGTGACCGGCTGGCACATCTCCTCAGTGCGCCGGGCGATCATCCCGCGCTTGGGCGGCCGCGTGCCCTATGTCTATCCCGCGCTCTATGAGGGCGGCGAGGCGGCACTGGGGACCTTCTGTACCGGAGAGGTCCCCGAGGCCCAGATCCGGCCGGTGCTGGAGTGGATGCGGCAGAATCTGGGTGTGAGCCGTTGGTTCATCGCGGGCAGCGACTACGTCTGGCCGCGGCAGACCGCAGCTGCGGCCGCCGAGTTCATCCGCGGGCTGGGCCTGGAGCTGGCCGGCACCGACTTCGTGCCTCTGGGTGCCTCCGGGGCAGAGGTCTCCCAGCTGGTGGGGCAGGTGGAGCGCAGCGGTGCCCACGGAGTGCTCATGCTCTTCCCGGGCCAGGACGGCGTGGAGTTCAACCGTCGATTCAGCGCCGCAGGCCTGGACTCCTCGGTGCTGCGCTTCAGCCCGCTGCTGGAGGAGAACATGCTGATGGCCATCGGTGCGGACTCGGGGGAGGGGCTCTTCACCTCAGCCGGCTACTTCCGCTCGGCCGCCAGCGCCGGGGCGATGGACTTCCAGTCCCGGTTCGCCGCCGCCTACGGCACGGAGGCCCCGGCGCTGAACTCCATGGCCGAGTCCACCTATTCGGCCCTCCATGTCATCGCTGCCCTGGCCCAGCGTGGGGGAGGCCTGAGTGTGCCCCAGATGTCCTGGGCGGCCGAGGGCGAGGTTCTCGAGGTTCCGCGCGGTGAGCTGCGCTTCGAGGACGGCAACGTGAGACAGGACGTCTATCTGGCCGCGGCCGAGGGGCTGGACCTCTCGATCGTGGACAAGCTGGAGCCGCAGCGCTTCTGATCGGCGTCGGTGTAAAACCTGCGTTTCGCAGGGGCTGGAACCATTGACTGGCCTGACAGCGTCTCCCTAAGGTCAGAACATTCCCGTATGGGAATGTTCCGAATGGGTCGATCTGGAGAGGTTCAGCGCCCGCGGGGCATTCCGATGGGAGGACCTGAGGCCCGAGAATGCGAAGGAAGCGAACCCATGCGTCACGGTGACATCTCCTCCAGCGACGACACAGTCGGCGTCGCGGTCGTCAACTACAAGATGCCGCGGCTGCATACCAAGGAAGAAGTTCTGCAGAACGCCCAGAAGATCGCCGACATGGTGGTCGGTATGAAGCAGGGGCTGCCCGGTATGGACCTGGTGGTCTTCCCCGAATATTCCACCCAGGGGATCATGTATGACCCCGAGGAGATGTTCGACACTGCCGCCACCGTCCCGGGTGAGGAGACCAGCATCTTCTCCCAGGCCTGTCGCGAGGCCGGGACCTGGGGTGTCTTCTCCATCACCGGCGAGCAGCACGAGGAGCACCCGGATAAGCCGCCGTACAACACGCTGGTGCTGCTCAACGATAAGGGCGAGATCGTCGACCGATACCGCAAGATCCTCCCCTGGGTCCCGATCGAGGGCTGGTATCCCGGCGGCAGCACCTCAGTGGCTGAAGGCCCCAAGGGTCTGAAGATCTCGCTGATCATCTGCGATGACGGCAACTACCCGGAGATCTGGCGCGACTGCGCCATGAAGGGCGCTGAGCTCATCGTCCGCCCGCAGGGCTATATGTACCCGGCCAAGGACCAGCAGGTCATGATGTCCAAGGCTATGGCCTGGGCCAACAACTGTTATGTCGCCGTGGCCAATGCCACCGGCTTCGACGGCGTCTACTCCTACTTCGGCCATTCGGCAGTGGTGGGCTTCGACGGCCGGACCCTGGGCGAATGCGGCGAGGAGGAGTACGGGATCCAATACGCCCAGCTCTCCATATCCGCCATCCGCGACGCACGGAAGAATGACCAGTCCCAGAACCACCTGTTCAAGCTGCTGCACCGCGGCTACACCGGTGTCCATGCCGCCGGCGACGGAGATCAGGGCGTGGCCGAGTGTCCGTTCGACTTCTATAGGGAATGGATCACCGACGCCGAGGCCGCTCAGCGCAAGGTGGAGGCCATCACCCGAGACACGGTGGGCACCGCCGAATGTCCGGTGGGCGAGCTTCCCTATGAGAAGACCAAGGAAGCCTGATCCATGCCGTTTGTGACGGATCGCCTGGCCGATCAGAGCAGGTGCGCCCAGGTCCCGTCCGGCGGGGACGAGGAGCTGGCCGAGTTTCTCAGCGCCCGGATCCGCGGTCAGCAGGAGGCCGTCCGGGCCATCGTCCGTGCCACCACAGTGGCCCGGGCCGGCCTGGCCGAGCCGCACCGCCCGCTGGGCAGCATCCTGCTGGTCGGCCCCACCGGTGTGGGCAAGAGCGAGCTGGCCAGGACCCTGGCCCACGCGCTTCGCGGAGATCCGGAGGACCTGTGCCGGATCGATATGAGCCAGATGTCCCAGGAGCACTATGCCGCCTCCTTCGGTGGCGCTCCGCCCGGATACTCCGGCAGCAAGGAGGGCCACACCCTCTTCGACCGCTCCACGGTGGAAGGGGATCCGTATACGCCCGGAGTGGTCCTCTTCGACGAGATCGAGAAGGCTCACCGGGTGGTGCTGCGCTCGCTGCTCCATGTCCTGGATCACGGGGAGCTGGTGCTGGCCAACGGCCAGGAGCGGATCGACTTCCGCAACAGCTACGTCATCCTCACCTCCAATCTGGGAGCGCGCAGCCTGACCCGCCTGATGCAGGGACCGGTGGGCCGGCTGCAGCGGCGCTTCGGCTCGGCCGAGTCAGCCGGCAGTCGGGCCGGACAGCTGACCGCGGGCATCGCGCGGCGAGCCGGCGAGCGGCTGAGCCGCCGGGCGGTGCAGAGCTTCCTGGACCCGGAGTTCTTCAACCGGATCGATGAGATGGTGGTGCTCGAACACCTCGACGGGGCCACGGCTGAATCCATCGTGGAGCTGCAGGTCCAAGAGATCATCCGTCGCGCCCGTCGCCGCCGTGCCTCGGTGACTGTGGACCCTAGCGTGCACCGCCTGCTGCTGGCCGAGGGCTTCAGCCCCGCCTATGGCGCGCGCAGCCTGTCCCGGGCGGTGCGCCGGCATCTCTCCGCCCCGCTGGCCGATGCCATGCGGCGGGCGCGCCAGGTCGGGGAGACCAAGCCGGTGCTGCATGTGGTCTGTGAGGGCGAGGAGGCGGTGGTCTACCGCAGGACCGCACCGGAGGAGGAGCCCGACGCCGCCCCGGACAGTCCGCCGGAGCCAGTACCTGAAGCTGAGGAGAAACCTGACGCCGACGTCGGCTCCGGTGCCGCGCCTGAGGCTGATGCCGGGTCCGACACGACGGCTGAGACCCGTTCCGAGGAGGACCACGATGCCCGTCTATGAGTTCCGCTGCCCGGCCGACTGCGGCCGCTTCGAGGTCCGTCATCCCATGGCCTTGGTGCCCTCAGCCGAGTCCTGTCCGAGCTGTGCGGCCGAATCCCCACGGATGATCGCCGCCGTCGGGCTCTCCCGCAGCGGCTCTGCCGTGCACCGGGCCATGGATCAGGCCGCCCTTTCGGCCAGCGAGCCCGAGGTGGTCCGCGGATCACCGGGCCGTGCCCGCAACTCCCCGGTCACCACCGATCCGCGGCACCGGAAGCTGCCGGCTCCCTGAACTGCGCAGAACTGCACACCCACCTGCCTGAGCACCACTGACTGAGAGGACGTCATGCCAGAAGTTCTGTTTCCCCTCGATTCCCAGAAGTCCTTTACCGAGCAGGAGAAGCTCGGCCACAACCGGTGGCATCCGGAGATCCCGCCGGTGGCTACGGTCAAGCCCGGCGACAGCTTCCGGGTGGAGTGCCGCGAATGGTTCGACGGCGCCATCAGAAACGACGACTCCGCCGAGGACATCCGGGACGCCCCGCTGAACTCGGTGCACACCCTCTCCGGTCCCTTCTCCGTGAAGGGAGCCAAGCCGGGCGATCTGCTGATCGTCGACATCCTGGACATCGGGCCCATCCCGCAGGAGGAGGGCCCGCTGGCCGGACAGGGCTGGGGCTATACCGGGATCTTCGCCCAGAACAACGGCGGCGGCTTCCTCACCGAGCAGTTCCCGGACGCCTATAAGGCCATCTGGGACTTCTCCGGCCAGACCGCCACCTCCCGGCACATCCCCGGGGTCAGCTTCACCGGTATGGTCCATCCGGGCCTGATGGGCACTGCGCCTTCCGCCGACCTGCTGAAGACCTGGAATAAGCGGGAGGGCGATCTGATCGCCACCGACCCGCAGCGTGTGCCGCCGCTGGCCCTGCCGCCGGAGCCCGACAGCGCCATCCTGGGCGGAGTGCCCGGGGGCGAGTTCTCCCGAGTCTCCTCGGAGGCGGCCCGCACGGCACCTCCGCGGGAGAACGGCGGGAACCAGGACATCAAGAACCTGACCAAGGGAAGCCGTGTCTTCTACCCGGTGTTCGTCGAGGGAGGGAAGCTCTCCGTGGGCGACCTCCACTTCTCCCAGGGCGATGGTGAGATCACCTTCTGCGGTGCCATCGAGATGGGCGGCTACATCGACCTCCACGTGGACATCATCCCTGGCGGCATGGAGACCTACGGGGTCAGCGAGAACGCCATCTTCATGCCTGGCCGCACCGATCCGCAGTACTCGGAGTGGCTGGCCTTCTCCGGCACCTCGGTGACCCTGGAGGGCGAGCAGCGCTACCTGGACTCGCAGCTGGCCTATCAGCGGGCCATCCTGCACGCCATCGACTATCTGACCACCTTCGGCTACACCCCGGAGCAGGCCTACCTGCTGCTGGGCGCAGCACCGATCGAGGGCCGGTTCTCCGGAGTGGTGGACATCCCGAACTCCTGCGCCACGGTCTACATCCCCACCGAGATCTTCGACTTCGAAGTCCGTCCCACCGCAGATGGACCCACCCAGGTCTCCGGCGGAATGCCGGTGCCCACAGCGGCCAACCCAGCGCTGTGAGCCTATGAGGAGCCGGGACCGCTGATCAGTCGGCGGGCTTCACCGCACGGATGCGGTACTGCATCTGCACCTGGTGGCCGGGAGCCACACCGCGGGCCTGATCCAGAACATAGAGCGCGGTCAGCTCCTCCACGGTCATCTCGGTGAAGCCTGCCGCCGCGATCTGTTCGGCATAGACGCTGATGCTGTCGGCCTCGGCCAGCGGCATCCGCTGCTGCGCCCCGGCATAGGCTGCGGTGAAATGGGCCGAGCGCTCGGTCGGCGCCTCGTCGGCACCGGCGGCAAGCCCCTCGGGGAACCACAGGGAGTCCACGACGCCGAGCACCCCGCCCGGGCGCAGCACCTCCAGCCAGCGGCCCAGCGCCTCCGCGGGGTCGCGCAGCGTCCAGAGCAGGTACCGGGCCGTGATCGCATCGAAGCTTCCGGGAAGGAACGGGGGAGCGGCGGCGTCGCCGGTGAGGAACTGGGGATTCTCCGCCCCGCCGGTGTGCAGCCGCGCCTGCTCCAGCATCCCCTCGGCCAGGTCGATGCCGGTCACCCGGTGCCCCAGAGAGGCCACCACCACAGCGGCATGTCCGCTGCCGGTGCCTATGTCGAGCACCTCGGCCGGCCTTCCCTCGGGGCCGGCGTCGGGCTGCGGAAGCATCTCGCCCCAGATGCGGCCCCACAGCTCCGCCTCGCCCTCCTGTCGGAGGCGACGACGCTGATGGGCGTCATACTCACCGGCCCAGCGCGACCAATACTCATTGACCCGGTCCTGGAACTCCTGGCCTGCCGGCGCCTCCGCCGCTGTCTGCTGGGTCATCGCTCCCTCTCTGCCTCCGCCACTCGCCGGAACAACAGCTGGGTGGTGTCATCCTCTGCGGTCACGCGCTGGATGCTCACGTCGTAGACCGGCTCGATCATCTCCTCGGTCAGCACCTCATCCGGGGTGCCGGAGGCGTGGACCCGTCCCTGGGAGAGCAGCACCACGGAGTCGCAATAGCGGGCCGCCAGGTTCAGGTCATGCAGGACCACCACGGCGGTGATGCTCAGCTCACGGACCAGATGCAGCACCTGGTGCTGATAGCTGATGTCCAGGTGGTTGGTGGGCTCATCCAGCAGCAGACAGTCGGCCTGCTGGGCTAAGGCCCGGGCGATGAGCACCCGCTGCTTCTCTCCGCCGGAGAGGCCGCTGAACTCACGGGAGGCCTTCTCCAGCAGCCCCACGCGCTCCAGGGCCTGGGCGGCCAGCCGCTCGTCCTCGGCCCCGCGCCGGTCGAACATGCCCAGATGCGGCGTGCGGCCCAGCAGAACGATGTCGCCTACGGAGAGCATCAGTTCGCTCGGCGGCTCCTGGACCACTACGGCCACCCGTTGGGCCAGCTTCCGGGCGCCGATGCGGCCGATCTCCTCACCGTCGAAGGTGACGCGGCCGGCGTCGGGACTCAGCGCCCCGCAGAGGGTGCGCAGCAGCGTGGTCTTGCCGCTGCCGTTGGGGCCGATCAGCCCCACGACCTCGCCGGGCGCGGCAGACAGGGAGGCCTCCTGGAGCACCGGGTTCTGGCCGAAGGAGCGGCTGACCGCCTCGGCGTGGAGCAGGGGAGCCTCGGCCATCTCAGCGCTCCTCCGCCCGGAAGTGTTCGGAGATCTGCTCCAGGCCCTTCACCGAGAGCGGAGTGGCCGGTTCGGTGAAGTTGAACAGCTGGGTGTGGACCTGGTCCTCCTGGACCGCTGTCATGGACTCGGCGCCCGGCAGAGAGGCGATGGTCTCTTCCACGCCGGCCTCCTCGCCCTGGTAGAGCAGGATCAGCACATCCGGATCCCGGTCCACCAGCTCCTCCAGCTGGGCCTCGAAGACCCGCTCATCGGCGTCGGCGAAGACGTTCTCGAATCCGGCGGCCTCCAGCTGGGGATGGGCCATGGACCGGTTGCCATAGGCATAGGAGCTGCCGCCGCCCACCGTCGGGTAGAGCACCGCGGCCGTGCGGTCCTCGCCCTCAGCCTGTTCGGCCACGGCCTCCACCCGGTCCTCCAGATCCCCGATCAGCTCCTGTGCGGCCTCCTGCTCGCCGAAGATCTCCCCATAGGTCTCGATCTCCGCGTAGACGGTCTCGAAGGAGGCCTCCGCGGCCGGTTCGGGACAGTAGAGCTCCTGGATCAGCAGGTTCACCCCGGCGGTCTCCAGGCCGTCACGCTCGACGCCGTCGGGCTGACCCAGCGCCAGATCCGGGCTGTGGGCCACCACCTCCTCCTGGGAGATCATCAGATGCCCGGAGGCATCCAGGTCGTCGGAGAGCGACTCGATCTCCTGGATCTGGGAGTGCAGCTCGGGGGAGTAGTACTCGGCGGGGAAGTCACCGGCGCGGGCCACCACACGGTTCATCAATCCCAGCTCATCCAGGATGGTCACCGGAGCGGTCTCCAGCAGGGCGATCCGCTCAGGCGCGGCCTCGAAGGTGACCTCTTCGCCGCAGTTCTCCACGGTCATCGGATAGCCTTCGCCGTCGGCGGCGGAAGGCCCCTCCTCAGCTGCGCAGGAGCTCAGGAGCAGCGAGGCCATGGTCAGCAGGCTCAGGGAGGGGACGGTGCGGGTGCGGCGGGATAACGTGACAGACACGGGAGGCTCTTCTCGGTCAGGACATTCGGGCGTACATGCGGCGGATCAGGATCAGCAGGAACGGCGCTCCGACCAGGGCGGTGATGATGCCGATGGGAAGCTCTCGGGGCTGCATGAGCACCCGGGCGCCGGCGTCGGCCCAGATGAGCAGCGCGGCCCCGAGCATGGCGGTCACCGGGATCAGCCGCGCATGGGCCGCACCGACCAGGCGGCGGGCCAGATGCGGGACCACCAGGCCGACGAATCCGATGGCCCCGGCCGCCGCCACAACGGCGCCGGTGCAGAGGGAGACGGCGGTGAGCACCTGGATCCGGGTGGCCACCGGAGGGACGCCCAGGGCGCGGGCGGTCTCATCGCCGATGGCCAGGGCGTCCAGCCGGCGCGACCACAGGACCAGAAAGGCTGTGGTGGCCAGTGCGATGGCCAGCACCAGCATCAGGAAGGCGTCCCAGCGGGCCAGGGCCAGGGAGCCCAGCAGCCAGAACATCACCGAGCGTGAGCCCTCGGCGTTGTCCGAGGCGAAGATCAGGAAGCTGGTGGTGGCCGAGAGCGCATAGCCCACGGCGATGCCGGCCAGCAGCAGCCGGATGGAGGTGACCTGCCCGTTGGCGCGGGCCAGGAAGAAGACCAACAGACTGGCGGCCAGGGCGCCCAGGAAGGCGCTCGCCGGCAGTGCGTACTGACCGGCCCCGGCGGCGAAGCCGAAGAGGATGGCTGCGGCGGCACCGGTGGAGGCTCCGCCGGAGATCCCCAAGATATAAGGGTCGGCCAGGATGTTGCGGACCATGCCCTGCAGAGCGGCTCCGCAGATGGCCAGGCCGGCGCCCACCGCCAGGCCCAGCAGCACGCGGGGGACCCGCATCTCCCAGATGATGGACTCCTCAGAGGCTGTCCAGGTCTGCTCCAACGGCAGTCCGAGGTTGTGGCCGATGATGCTGACCACTGTGGAGGGAGGGATGGTCACCGGTCCGATGCCCACGCACAGAGCCAGGCTGACCAGGAGCAGGCCGGCCAGCCCCAGGGACCAGAGCACCGCCCGACGGCGCGCAGATCGGGGGAGAGCGGGGGCTGAGGTCCCGTCACGAGTGGAGGAGGCTAGATGCAACATTGTTGCAACTAGCCTAGCCTCCGAAACGTGACACGGGTGTTTCTGCTGAAGGCCCTCGTGGAGCCCGTCGCGAGGGCCTGCTCAGCGGCCCTCGGCCCGAGCGCCCATCGCGGAGACCAGCTCATAGACCACATGGGCTGCCGCTATGGCGGTCAGCTGGGCGTGGTCATAGGCGGGGGAGACCTCCACGACGTCGGCGCCCACGATGTTCAGGTCCGTGAGGCCGCGGATGATCCGCAGCAGCTCGCGGCTGGTCATGCCTCCGGCCTCCGGGGTGCCGGTTCCGGGGGCGTGGGCCGGGTCCAGGACATCGATGTCGATGGAGATGTAGACCGGCTTATCGCCCAGCCGGGTGCGCAGACGCTGAAGGGCGGCGGGCACACCGTGCTCCTCGATGAAGTCGGTGGTGGTGATCTCGAAGCCGAGCTTCTGATCATCCTCTAGATCGCCCTTGCCGTAGAGCGGCCCGCGGATGCCCAGATGTGCGCTGGTGGTCAGGTCGATGAACCCGTCCTCGCTGGCTCGGCGGAAGGGGGTGCCGTGGGTGATCGGGGCGCCGAAGTAGGTGTCCCAGGTGTCCAGGTGGGCATCGGCGTGCAGCACTGCGATGGGGCCGTGCTTCTCGTACATGGCCTTCAGCAGCGGGTAGGCCACGGTGTGGTCGCCACCGATCATCACGAACCGTCCGGCCTTCTCCAACAGGCTGACCGCACCCTGGTGGACCTGCTGGATGGCCTCATCCAGATCGAAGGGGTTGGCCACGATGTCGCCGGCGTCGGCGACCTGCTGGACCGCGAAGGGGGAGATGTCCTGCGCGGGGTTGTACGGCCGCAGCAGGCGGGAGGCCTCGCGGACATGGCTGGGGCCGAAGCGAGCGCCCGGACGGTAGCTCACGCCCGAGTCGAAGGGGATGCCGGCCACCGCCACATCAGCGGTGCCGACCTCGTCCAGGCTCGGCAGCAGGGCGTAGGTCGCCTGTCCGGCGAAGCGCGGGGTGGCGCTGCTGTCGCGGGGTCCGATGGGTGCAGTCATATCGATGAACCTAGGTGCTGAGGTCGGCCTGGGCAATACCTGCTGCGATATGACACACGCCTTCTGCCCTCGCAGAACTTAGGGTAGGCTCACCCCGATACTTCTGATGCTTGTCATGTAATGGAGGATGTTTCATGAGCATACTGCGGGACCATCGAGCCCCCACTGTTCGGATCCTCGCCGCGGCGGCAGCTGGAGCAGTGCTGCTCTCAGCCTGCGGCGAGGGCGACGCCGGCCAGGACGGCCCGCAGGCCGCCGGCGACTTCGAAGACACCACCATCGAGCACGCCCTGGGCGAGGCCGTCATCGAGGAGCAGCCCGAACGTGTGGTGACCCTGGGCCAGGGATCGGCAGAGACCGCCATCGCTCTGGGTGTGGTCCCGGTAGGAATGGAGGAGTACGAATGGGGGGCCGATGAGACCGGCCACCTGCCTTGGATCCACGAGGAGGTCACCGAGCAGGGGGAGGAGCTGCCCGAGCTCTTCACCGGCGGCACCGAGCTCGACGTGGAGGCCATCCTGGAGCTCGAGCCCGATGTCATCCTGGCCCCGTGGTCCGGCATCACCCAGGAGCAGTACGACGTCCTCTCCGACATCGCCCCCACCGTGGCCTACCCGGAGCTGCCCTGGACGATCACCTGGGAGGAGCAGATCCACACGGTCTCCGAGGTGCTGGGTCACGAGGACCGCGCCGATGAGCTCATCGCCGACATCGAGCAGGAGTTCGACGACGCCGCACAGCCCGAGTGGGAGGAGCACACCTTCTCCTTCGTCTACAACGACGGTCCCGGCACCCTCGGCGTGTTCTTCGAGGACGAGCAGCGCGTGGCCATGGTCCGCAAGCTCGGCCTGACCGTGGACCCGGTGGTGGGTGAGATGGACGAATACGAGGTCGAAGGCACCGATTCGGCCATGATCGGCCTGGAGAACGCCGATATGCTCGAGGACTCGGACCTGATCTTCACCTGGTACTCCGATGACGCGAACCGCGAGGAGATCGAAGGCCAGGACCTCTACTCCTCCATCCCGGCCATCGAGGACGGCGCTGTAGTGGCCCCGCAGGACAACTCCTTGGTCACCGCCTCCTCGATCATCACCCCGCTGACCGTGCCGTGGGTGATCGAACGCTACGAGCCGCTCATCGAAGAGGCCGTTGAGAACATCGACTAGAGCTCTCGCCCTGTCCGGGGCGGTGCTGGTGCTGCTGATCATGGCAGTGCTCAGTCTCGTCCTGGGCAGTCGTGAGACCGAACCATCGCGCATGCTGGCCGTCCTGATGGGGGAGGGCGACCAGTTTATGGAACAGGTCCTGGCCGCCCGCTGGCCGCGCACCGTCATGGGTGCCGTGGTCGGGGCGGCTCTGGCCGTCTCCGGGATGCTCATCCAATCGGTGATGCGCAATCCGCTGGGAGAGCCGGGCCTGCTCGGCGTGACCATGGGCGCCTCCGCCTCTGTGGTCACCGTCTCTGCCCTCTTCGGTGCCGCCGGAGGCTTCGCCGCCGTCGGGGCCGCCATGCCCGGAGCGGTGCTGGCCGTGGTGGCGGTGTATCTGCTGGGCAGCCGCTCCGGCAGCAGCTCGGTGATCCCACTGATCCTTGCCGGTGCCGTGGTCTCCGCGGTGCTGGGCGCCTATGTGCAGGCGATGATCCTCGCCCGCCCGGAGGTCTTCGACTCCTACCGCCACTGGATGGTCGGCTCCCTGGCCGGTGCCCGCTTCGACACCCTGTGGGCGGTGCTGCCTGCCCTGCTGGTCGGGGTGCTGCTGGCCCTGGCCGCCGTAGGCGGGCTCAACGCCCTCGCCCTGGGTGAGGACCTGGCCGCAGGGCTCGGAGTGAAGGTCCGCCGGCTGCGGATGATGGCCCTGGCCGCCGCCACGCTGCTGGCCGCAGCGGCCACCGCCGCCGTCGGGCCCATCGCCTTCGTGGGACTGGCCGTGCCGCATCTGGTGCGTGCCCTGGTGGGCAGCGATCACCGCTGGCAGCTTCCCATGGCCCTGCTCCTCGGTGCGGCCCTGCTGCTGGCCGCCGATGTGGCCGCGCGGATCATCGCCCGGCCCGAGGAGCTGATGGTGGGAGTGGTGACCGCCTTCGTGGGTGCACCGTTCCTGCTGGCGGCCGTACGGAAGGGGAAGGTCCGCGGATGAGCACGCAGCAGAAGAACACCACAGCCCTCGACGCCGCAGCCCTCACCGCAGCCGGCATGCGCGTCTTCCGCCTGGGGGAGCGCATCCGCATGCCCTGGCGGATCCGCAGCGCCTGGGTCCTGGCCGGACTGAGCGCACTGGTGTTGGCCCTGGGCCTGCTGACCCTGGCCTGGGGCCCCACGGGTGCCGGGCCGCGGGAGATCCTCGCAGCCCTGCGCGGCGAGGCCGAGAACACCACCCTCTTCGTCCTGGAGAGGCTGCGCGGGCCCCGCGTGCTCACCGCCATCGGCGCCGGAGCCGCCTTGGGCCTGGCCGGAGCGCTCTTCCAGAGCGTGACCCGCAATCCGTTGGGCAGCCCCGACGTGATCGGGTTGGGCGCCGGAGCCGGGGCCGGCGTCGCGGTGAGCACTCTGTGGTGGCCGGGAGCGGTTCCGGCCCCTGTGGGTGCGGTGCTGGGCGCCGGGCTGGCCGTGGCCGTGGTCTGGTGGTCCACCGGGATGGGTTTCGCCTCGCCCGCCCGGGTGATCATCACCGGCATCGGCGTCTTCGCCATGGCCACTGCGGTCACCCATTATGTGGTGGCGGTGGCGCTGCGCGACTCCGCCCATGACCTGGCCGCCTATCTGGTGGGGTCGCTGGGCACCCGGAACATGGACCACGTGCTGATCATCGCGGTCTCCCTGGCGGTGCTGATCCCACTGGTCTTCCTGATCAGCCGGCGCCTGCTGCTGATGGACCTGGGTGATGAGCTCGCCGAATCCCTGGGTGCAGGTGCGACGGTCACCCGCACCTGGGCCATCCTGCTGGCGGTCCTGCTGGCGGCGGCCGCTGTCTCCGTGGCCGGGCCGGTGGCCTTCGTCGCACTGACCGCACCGCATATCGCGCGGAAGCTGACCCGCGCACCAGGGCCCAACCTGACCGTCTCAGCGGTGGTGGGTGCGTTCATCCTGGTCAGCGCAGATCTGATGGTCCAGCAGATGCCGGGTTTGGACGGACTCCCGGTGGGGATCGTCACCGCCGGCGCCGGCGGGCTCTATCTGGGCTACCTGCTCCTGCTGGAGTTCCGCAGGACCTCCGGCCAGGTCTGAGCTGGGCGGCTTGTCTGAACTGGGCGGCCCAGGCCCTCGTCAGCCCGCAGGAGCTCAGCCCTGGCGGATGATGGAGAGCACCTCGTCGCGGACCTGTTCCATGGTCTGCTGATCGTGGGCCTCACCGTTGAACCGCAGGAAGGGCTCGGTGTTGGAGGGGCGCAGGTTGAACCACCAGGACCCCTCGGCATCGCTGATTGTCAGCCCGTCCATGCGGGAGACGGTCACCTCGCGCTCGGCGAAGGCGGCCTCCACCCGCGACGCCGCACCCTCCTTGTCCTCCACCTCGGAGTTGATCTCCCCGGAGGTGAAGTAGGGGTCGTATTCGGCGGCCAGCTCGCTCAGCGGCAGCTCCTGGCCGCCCAGGGCCGCCAGCACGTGCATGGCGGCGAGCATGCCGGTGTCCGCGTTGAAGAACTCGCGGAAGTAGTAATGAGCGGAGTGCTCTCCGCCGAAGACGGCCTCCTCCTGAGCCATGACTGCCTTGATGAAGGAATGGCCCACACGGGTCTCCACGGCGCGGCCGGCCTCCCGCTCCACCGTCTCCGGCACAGCCTTGGAGGTGATCAGGTTGTGGATGACCACCGGGGTCTCCTCGCCCTCGGCGCGAGCCCGGGCGATCTCACGCCTGGCCACCAGGGCGGTCACCGCGGAGGGGGTGACCGGCTCGCCCTTCTCGTCGATGACGAAGCAGCGGTCGGCGTCGCCGTCGAAGGCCAGGCCGATGTCGGCGCCGTGCTCCTTCACCGCGGCCTGCAGATCGCGCAGGTTCTCCGGCTCCAGCGGGTTGGCCGGGTGGTTGGGGAAGGTGCCGTCCAGCGTGAAGTACAGCGGGACGATCTCCAGGGGAAGGGCGTCGAGGGTGTCATCGCCCAGCACGGCCGGAGTGGTCAGCCCGGACATGCCGTTGGCGGCGTCCACCACGACCTTCAGCGGGCGGATGCCGGAGAGGTCCACCAGGGAGCGCAGGTATTCGGCATAGGGAGTGAGCATATCGGCGGCGTCGGTGCGGCCGGTGGTCTCAGCCTGGGGGAGTGCGGCGGCGTCGGCGGCCTGGCCGGCGTCGAGGAGGGCCTGTGCGGCGTCGCGGATCTCCTCCAGTCCGGTGTCGGCCGAGAGCGGCACGGCTCCGGACTTGGACATCTTCATCCCGTTGTACTCGGCCGGGTTGTGACTGGCGGTGAAGACCACGCCGGGCGCCTGCAGAGTGCCGGAGGCGAAGTAGAGCATGTCGGTGGAGACCAGGCCCAGCTGGGTGACGTGGGCGCCGCGGGTCGTGGCACCTTCGGTGAAGGCTTCGGAGAACTCTGTGGAGGAGGGGCGCATATCGCCGCCGACCAGCACCTGCTGACCGGCCAGCCCCAGCACGTCGACGAAGGCAGCTCCGACGGCGCGCACAGACTCGGCGGTGATGGTCTCGCCCACGAGTCCGCGGACGTCATAGGCCTTGAAGGATGCAGACAGATCGATGCTCACGCTGACATCGTACGGGAAGCGTGGCCGCCGGGCCGCGCGCCGAGCGGAAGAAACTCCTAGACTGGGGCCATGGAGATACTGGTGATCCTGCTCGTGACGGTCCTGCTGTTCTTCGGGCTGCGCAGGCTGATGCGTGGTCAGGCGCAGAAGATGAACAGCCGGATCGAGGAGAACGTGACGCCGGAGAATGCCCGGATCGCGGTCCTGCAGCTCGATGACGACCAGCACCGCGAGGTCTATCGGGCGATCGCGGCCGAGGACGGCCGCCGCGCGCTGACGCTGTACCGCCAGTTCTCCGGCGCCTCCGTCCAGGACTGCCTCATCGCAGTGCAGGCGCTGAACACCTATCCGCAGCCGCTGCCCTCGGAGATCCGGCTGGAGGAGGAGCTCGGAGGAGGCGACGCCGTCGCAGCGGCGGACAGCGCATCCGGCACCTCCGCAGATCCGCGGGAAGAGGACCCTTCCCGCGAGGGTCTGGATGAGAACCCGGGGGAGCAGGCCTCTGAGGACTCGGCCGGTTCTTCGGAGGATGGTGAGTCCGTGGAGGACATGATCGACGGCGTCCGCGAGGACGTGGGTGAGGATCAGGGGGGCCTGCTGGCAGAGGCCGACCCCAACACCGGCGAGATCCTGGGCGAGAACCACAGCGATGTCCCAGACATCCCGGGAGGCGAGCAGCCCGCGGAGAAGCGCCCCGAGGACAAGGACTCCGGATCAGCGGATCCTGAGGATAAGGCTTCTGAGGGCAAGGACCCCGAGGGCGAGAGCCCTGAGGGGCGTGGACAGGCCGGTGAGCCTGCCGCAGACGGCGACGACGTGGATGAGCAGGCGCGCAAGCTCATGGAGGAGTCCGGCTTCAGCGTGGACGAGGAGCTCACCATTCCGGAGGAGTGGGCCCGCGAGGACGACGAGATGGCCGGCTTCCACCTGGAGGTCCAGCGCGGCGAGGAGACCATCACCCTCTCCCACGAGGACCTGGAGCCCTGGGTCCATGACCAGCTCTACGCGCTGCTGCGCGATGATCACGTGGCCGAGGCCGCCCAGCTGCTCTCGGAGCACTCCCCGCTGACCGCGGAGGAGGCCCATAAATTCCTGGTGGTCTTCAAGAACGAGGGCTGAACCGCCACTCGCCGTCCTCCTTGGTGTAGATCAGCCTGGTGTCGCGGCGGTCTGGGGAGCCCTGCCAGAACTCCACCCGTGTGGGCTTGACCCACCAGAGGGTCCAGTCATCGGGGTCGATCTCAGCTTGAGCTTCAGGCGCACGGGCGCGGAGATCTCTGAGGCTCTCCTCCGGTGAGGCCGGCACTGCGGCGCCGCGGATGCGCACCGAGCGAATCTGGGGCTGCCACCAGAAGGTCAGAGCGGCAACCTGGTTGGCGGCCAGCTGTTCACCTTTGCGCGAGGAGTCTGTGGTGGCGAAAGCCCAGCCGCGCTCATCCACGTCCTTGAGGATCAGCATCCGGGTGTCTGGGAGCCCGTCGGCATCCACAGTGCTCAGGGCCATGACATGTGCTTCCGGGACTCCGGCAGCCTCCGCCTCGTCCAACCAGGGCAGAAATACGCTCACCGGCTCGTCAGGGAAGGACGCCGGGTCCACGGGCTCTTTGGCGCCGGTCAGCGAAGGCATCTTGCGAAGTCGGGTGCGGGTGGTCTCGGTCATGGGCTCTCCTGGGGCGTGTGTGCTGTCGGGAGCAGGGTCTGCTGCCAGGTGAGGAGCGGCCCCTGGCCGCCGCGGCTGGCACGTTTCAACGGCTTCGATGGTGGCAGCTGGTGCGCTCGTGAGTCCATCGGGTGAGAACTGCGATCTTCCACTCCTCGCCGGTGCGGATGAGCTGATAGAGGCTGCGATCGCCGGGCACGTCTGAGCCATAGGTGGTCGGATTCATGGAACCCCGCCTCAGATGCCATCAGATACCGAAGGCCGATGCATACTGGACTCGCCCGCTCGGGGCCTCGAGCCCGGGGTGCAGCTGCAGCGCCATGAAAGCGTCATCTGGCACTTCGAAAGGTGCCGTAACCCGTAGCCGTGAAGCAGGGACGAACCCGAACTTGGGGTAGTAGTCAGGGTGCCCAAGTACGACGATGAGCCGCTCCTCCATCGACCGGGCCGCCTCGATAGCGGCCCTGACAGCAGCACTTCCGTAACCCTGATGCTGGTATTCCGGCAGCACGGCGCAGGGCGCCAGGGCTAGGGCAGGGGAGTCTCCCACCTGGCAACGGCTGAGCAGCGCGTGCCCAACAGGTGCATCATCATCGGTGGTGGTCACTATCGAGAGTCCATCGATCCATGCTTCGTCATCTGCCCGCAGATTATCGACGAGATCCGCCTCTTCTTGGCTTGGGAACGCAGCCTCGTTGATAGCGCGAATTGCCGGAATGTCCGTTCTCCTCTCGGCCCTGGTGAGGAATCGGTTCTGCTCAGCGCCGTCAGAGCGCTCCATGCGGTGATCTGAGACCGAATCCACCGTCATGGCTTGGGAAGACCGGTGGGCAAGGGCCTCAGCAGCTCGCGTGCTGTCGCCGTCCGCTTCCTCGATCAAGGATTTCCAGCGGTGGGCCTTCTCCATGGTGGGCCACGTCTTGGACTTCTTGAGGCCCCCGGGAGTACGCCATACGACGCGGTATGTGGTGCCTTTGGGCCGTTGCCTGACCTCGATGCTTGCCATGAGGCCAGCTTAGAGGAGGTGGGGGGACACGGGAGTCGTATCTGGGGGACGCCCCGGAATCTTGTACCTCTGGATCGGCATGATTCCGGGGCCTCAATGGCGGAGCGTGTGGGATTCGAACCCACGGTGCAGGATCGCTGCACAACAGTTTTCAAGACTGTCACCTTCGGCCGCTCGGACAACGCTCCTGACGGGATGAAGTTTATGAGCTTCACGAGGGTATCGTGAAAACTCCAGACACTGACTATACGTGAGGTGAGGAGTCCACGCATGCGCGCAGTCCACTATGCAGAGGCCGGTGATCCGGAGGTCCTCCGGATCGTGGAGATCGAGGACCCGGTCCCAGCCGCCGGCGAGGTGCTCATCGAAGTGGCAGCAGCAGGACTCAACCGAGCCGATGTCATGCAGCGCCTGGGCGTCTACCCACCGCCGAAGGGCGTCACCGAGATCCCCGGCCTCGAGGTGGCCGGCACTGTGGTGGCCGCCGGCGAGGGCAGCGAGGAATCCGTCCGCGACCTCATCGGGACGGACGTCGTGGCCCTGCTGGCCGGCGGGGGCTATGCCGAGAAGGTGGCAGTGGACGCCCGCCAGGTGCTGCCCGTCCCGCAGGGGGTGAGCCTCACCGACGCCGCCGGGCTGATCGAGGTGGCGGCCACCGTCCACTCCAACCTCCGTGAAGAGGCGAATGTCACCGCCGAGGACACCGTCCTGATCCACGGCGGAACCGGCGGGATCGGCAGCTTCGCCCTGCAGTACCTGCGCCACCTGGGCGCCACCACCATCGCCACGGTGGGCAGCCCGGAGAAGGCCGAGCTGGCCGCCCAACTGGGTGCGGACCATGTCATCGACTACCGCGCCGAGGATGTGAAGGACCGAGTCCGGGAGATCACCGAGGGCCGCGGCGTCGACGTCATCCTGGACGTGGTCGGAGCGAATTACCTGGAGACCAACCTGAAGTCTCTGGCGGTGGACGGCCGGATGGTGGTCATCGGGCTCCAGGGCGGGCGTAAGGCTGAGCTGGACCTGGGTCTGATGCTGGGCAAGCGGCTGCGGATCATCGCCACCACGCTGCGCTCTCGCAGTTCCGCCGCCAAGGGGGAGATAGTCCGCGGCGTGGGCGAGGAGATCTGGCCGCTGATCGCCTCCGGGGTCATCTCGGTGCAGACCGATAGTGTCTTCGCCCTGGATGAGGCCCGCCAGGCCCATGAGCACTTCGACTCCGGCGCGCACACCGGCAAAGTCCTGCTCGAGCTGAGCCGGTAGACTTCCAACACTATGAAGCTGTTCACCCGACGACGCCGCGTACGCCGGCTGGACAAGGATCTCGGCAAGGGACTCTGGCGTCAGGCTCATGACCGGTATGTCCGCGGGTTGGACCGCTACCATCAGGTCATCGAGGGTGTGGACGACGACGCCGTCTACAACCAACTGGTGCTCATCGGTGACGTGCTGTCCGAGCGGCTCACCGATGTCTACGAGCTCTGCCGCACGGCCCACGCCCAGCACCCGGGGGAGGGGATGCATGTGCCCGGCGCGGCCAGGCCCCTGCATTCGGCGCTGTCCCGGGCGGCCAACCACCTGGCCACGGCTGCTGAGGCCGCGGCGATGGTGAGGCTGGGAAGCGCAGAGGTGGCCGCTGTGCGGCGTCGAGCTGACCAGGTCTTGGCCTGTGTGAAGGATGCCGGAGACGGTGAGTGAAGAGTGGAGCCTCCAACCGGATTTGAACCGGTGACCTTTCCATTACGAGTGGAATGCTCTACCAGCTGAGCTATGGAGGCCTGCGCGTACTGTGAGCGCGCGAGTCATCACTTTACTCGGGCGTCTCAGACTGGTCAAAGCGCTGCGGCACCACCATGACCGGACCGTCGGCCTTCAGCAGCAGACCCCGGGACACCGAGCCCAGCAGGGTGCTGGCGATGCCTCCGCGGCCGCGGGTCCCCACCACGGTGAGCTGGGACGTCGGTGTCTCGGCCACCAGCGCCTCGGCGGCGGATCCCTCCACCACCTCCTGGTCCAGCCGAAGCTGAGGGAAGTGTTTCTGCAGCCACTCGCCCTCATCGCGCAGCCGCTTCTGCAGCTGCTTGCGGTGCCGCCGGGTGAACTCGGGGTCCCGCGGGGCCAGCTCCGGGTACCAGATCAGGGCTGCGTCCAGCGGAGGCATGGCCAGGATCATGCGCAGCACCGTCTCACGGTCCGAGGCCGCTTGTGCCGCCTCCCAGGCCGCGGCGCGTCCGTGCTCCGAGCCGTCCACGCCCACGGTGACCGGACGGGGATCCTCAGTGGGGGAGAAGAGGGTCTGCCCACTGTGGGCCTGCGGGTCATAGCTGGCCGGGACCACCACACAGGGGCAGTCGGTGTGGGCCGCTGAGGAGGAGGCCACAGAGCCCAGCATCATGCCGATGAAGCCGCCGCGGCCACGGCTGCCGACCACGGCCAGGGAGGCTTGGGAGGAGAGCCCGATGACCACTCCGGCGGCATCGCCGTAGTCGATCCGGTAGGTGACCTCTCCGGGGTAGTCCACCAGATAGCGGCGGGCCTCATCGATGATGTCCTCTGCGCCCCGGCGGGCCAGGGAGTCGCCGGTGAGGTCTGTGGTGGGATCGGTGTAGCCGGAGATCGCGGCTGGGACGGTGTAGGCGGTGATGACGGTCAGCGGCAGGTCACGGCGCTGAGCGGCGCGGGCTGCCCAGTGCAACGCCCGGATGGCCTGCTGGGAGCCGTCGAATCCGAGGATCACGCCGAGCGGGCGGTCGGCGGGCTGAGGAGAGGTGGTCTGACGAGCGGCGTTCATGGGAGCCTCCTGGATCAGGCGCGACGGCGCCGATGCCGCCGGAGCACCAGTCTACTCCCACCGGTGACACCGGTCACAGGGGGTCAGGGCATCAGGTTCCCGACGCCGGCCGGCCGCACTCGGCCTCAGGCTGCCGCGCACTCCTCGCTGCCCTCGAAGAGCTCGCCCTCGAACAGGTAGGCCTCCACGATGTCAGTCACGCAGTCCGCGCCGGGACGGTAGGCCAGGTGGCCCTCGCCCTCGGAGATCAGCAGTGAGGAACCGGGCACCAGCTCGTGCATGTTCTCGGCCCATTCCACGGGAGTGGCCGGATCGCCGGTGGTGCCGATCATCAGCATCTCTCCGGCCTCCTGGGCCTGGTCAGGCTCCCAGGTCTCGCCCACCGGCTCATGCGGCCATTCGTCGCAGGTCAGGCCCGAATGTCCCAGATAGGGGCCGAAAGTCGGGGCAGCCTCGGTGAGAGCCTCCACCTCCTCCTCGATCTCCTCGGGCTCGGAGGAGACGGGGTAGTCCAGGCACATGATGGCGCCGAAGGCCAGCTGGCTCATCCAGTCGTAGGTGCCGTCCTGGTCGCGGCCCGCCGATTGATCGGCCCAGTACTGGAAGTGGAAGAAGTCGTCCTGCTCCAGGGCCGCGCTCAGTCCCTCATTGAGGAACTCCCAGCCCTGCGGGTCATACATGGGCAGGATGAACCCGTTGACGAACACGCTGATGGAGACGGTGCGCCCGTCCGGGGACTCCCAGGGCTGGTCCTCGACCTGCTCGAAGAGGTCCTGGACGGCGGCCACCACGTCCTCAGGCTCCCCGTCCACCGGGCAGTCCTCCTGCTCCACGCACCATTCGGCGTAGCTCTGGAGCGCGTCCTCGAAGCCCCGAGCCTGGGCCATCTCCAGCTCATGGGAGTCCACCGAGGTGTCCATCATCCCGTCCAGGACGAACCGGCCCACTGTCTCCGGATAGTGCTCGGCGTAGGTCATGCCCAGTTTGGTGCCGTAGGAGAAGCCCAGGTAGTTCAGCTCCTCCTCGCCCAGGGCCGCGCGGATGATGTCCATGTCCCGGGCCGCAGAGACGGTGTCCACATGCCGGAGCACCTCACCGGTGCCCTCCTCGCAATCTTCGGCGAGCTCGGAGGCCTGTTCGCGCGCCTGCTCCTGGGCCTGCTCATCATCCAGGTCCTCCTCCTGGACCTGCTCGCGGTAGTCGTCCATCTCCTCATCGTCCAGGCACTGGACCGGGGCGGAGCGGTTGACGCCGCGCGGGTCGAAGCCGACCACGTCGTACTCTTCGGTGACCGCGTCGGTGAAGGTGTGGTTGAGCTGCTCGGCCACGGTGTCGTAGCCGGAGGATCCGGGGCCTCCGGGATTGGTCAGCAGGTAGCCGGCGTCGTCGTCCTGCGCGGTCTCGGAGCTGATGATCTCGATCTCGATCTGCTCGCCCTCAGGATCCGAGTAGTCCATGGGAACGGTCACCGAGGCGCAGGCCCGCGAGCCCTCGCACGCCTCCCAGGAGAGCTCCTGGCCGTAGTACTCGGCGAACTCCTCCCGCTCCGCCAGCGGCGTCTCCTCATCGCCGGAGGGCTGGCCGGGCTCCCCCGGGCCGCCGGTCCCGCAGGAGGTCAGCAGCAGGACCAGGGCGGAGGCCCCGGCCAGCAGGGAACGGGATGATGCGCGTGTCACGAGGAGCGGCTTCCTTTCGCAGAGGCAGACTTCGGCGCGGCGGTGAAAGCCATCATCAGGGCCTCCATCGCCAGCAGCGGGGGCACGTTCTGCCCGATCCGTGCCCGGGCGGTGCTGATGGAGTCCAGGCAGGCCAGCGCACGCTCCGGGCTGGTGCCCTCAGCGTAGTCGGTGATCTCCCGGCGCAGATGCTCATTGATCAGCTCGACGCCGCTGCCCAGCTTCAGGCTCAGCACGTCCCGGTAGACCGCGGTCAGGTCGATCAGCGCCCGGTCCAAGGCATCGGCCACCGCACGTTTGGTCCTGCGGGTGTGGTCCTCCTCCATACGCTTGAACTGGCTGCGCAGCTTCGGGGGGATCTTCTCCTCCGGGTCCAGCCCCAGAGAACGGCGCAGGGCGGCCTGCTCCTGGGCCAGGCGCTCATCGGCGTCGGATTCGGCATCCGCCTGAGTCATCTCCACCAGCTTGCCTGCGGCCTGCACCGCATCCGAGGAGCTGCCCACACGCAGCGGCAGAGTGACGATGTCCTCACGGCGGCTCCGCGCCTCCGCATCCTGAGCCAGGCGCCGGGCCACGCCGATGTGGTTCTGCGAGACCCGGGCGGCGAAGTGCGCCTGCTCCTGGTTCAGCCCGTCCCGGGCGGCCAGCAGCTCGGCCACGGCATCGGCCGGCGGGATGCGTAGGCTCACCAGGCGGCAGCGCGAACGGATGGTCACCAGCACATCGGCCGGGCTGGGGGCACAGAGGATCCAGATCGTATGCGGCGGAGGCTCCTCGATGGACTTCAGCAGCACATTGGTGGCTCGCTCGGTCATCCGGTCGGCATCCTCGACGACGATCACGCGCCAGCGGGCGTTCTGCGGCCGGTCCTGAGCGGTGGTCACCAGCTCGCGGACATCCTCGATCCGGTAGGAGACGTTCTCCGTGGAGACCATCTTCACCGAGGGGTGCCCCTCGCCGGCCACCAGCTGGCAGGAGCGGCACTGGCCGCAGCCGGGGGAGTCGGGGCGCTCGCAGTTCAGCGCGGCGGCGAAGGCTCGGGCGGCGTTGGAGCGTCCGGAGCCCGGGGGGCCGGTGAACAGCCAGGCGTGGGCGGGGGTGCCGCTGCCGGCGGCGCGGCGCAGCTGCTCCACCACGGCGTCCTGGCCGACCAGCTCGTCGAAGACCGAGGTCGGCGTCGGGGTCTGGGGTGTCTGCGGGGCCTCTGCGGCCTGCGGTGTCTCAGCCATGCAGCAGCTCCTCTGTGCGGGCCCGGATCTGGGCCTGCACCGTCTGGGGGTCCTGGGCGGCGTCGACCACCAGGTAGCGGTGGGATTCGGCGGCGGCACGGTCCAGGAAGGCGGTGCGCAGCCGGGCGTGGAACTCCTCGCCGGCGGACTCCATCCGGTCGGCCCGGCCGTCGCCGCGGGCGGCCATGCGCTCGCGGGCCACCGCCGGGTCCAGGTCCAGCACGATGGTCAGATCCGGCTGGAGGCCTCCGATGGCCCAGTCGTTGACCTGAGCCACGGCCTCGGCGCCGAGCTCCCGGCCCAGACCCTGATAGGCCACCGAGGAGTCCACGTAGCGGTCGGTGAGCACCCAGGTGCCGGCTCGGAGGGCGGGTTCGATGCGCTGGACCACATGGGCGGCGCGGGAGGCGGCGAAGAGCAGCGCCTCGGTCCGCGGGTCGATCTCACCCTGGCCGTGCTCCAGCAGCAGCGAGCGGATCTTCTCTCCGACAGGGGTGCCGCCGGGCTCACGGGTGCGGTCGCAGGCCAGCCCCTGCTCGGTCAGCCAGGCTTCGAGCAGGTCGATCTGAGTGGTCTTCCCTGCGCCGTCCCCGCCTTCGACGGCGAGGAACCGTCCCCGTGTTCTCTCATTCACAGGAACCAGCCTACCGATCCGCACTGACCTGGTCCGGAGGCAGAACCGGGGCGGAGAAGCAGAAGCTGCAGGACCGTGCCCGCCAGGGCGGGGAGATCCTGCAGCTTCATCACAGCCGGTGGTGTGCCCGGTGTTACTTCTTGCCCTGGTTGGCCACAGCCTCGATGGCGTCCTTGGCGGCCTCCGGGTCCAGGTAGGTGCCGCCGGCCTTGACCGGGGCGAAGTTCTCATCCAGCTCGTAGTGCAGCGGGATGCCGGTGGGGATGTTGACCCCGGCGATGTCCTCGTCGCTGATGCCGTCCAGGTACTTCACCAGCGCGCGCAGGGAGTTGCCGTGCGCGGCCAGCAGCACCGTCTTGTCTGCCTTCAGGTCCGGGATGACCTCGGCCTCCCAATAGGGCAGGAAACGCTCGACGACGTCCTTGAGGCACTCGGTCTTCGGTGCGGCGTCGCCGAGGTCGGCGTAGCGCGGGTCGCCGGCCTGGGAGAACTCATCGTCGGTGTCGATCTCCGGCGGCGGGGTGTCGTAGGAGCGGCGCCAGGTCATGAACTGGTCATCGCCGTAGGTCTCACGAATCTGGGTCTTGTCCTTGCCCTGCAGAGCGCCGTAGTGACGCTCGTTGAGGCGCCAGTCGCGCTTGACCGGGATCCAGAGGCGGTCGGCGGTCTCCAGGGCGAGGTGCGAGGTGGTGATCGCACGCTGCAGCAGGGAGGTGTGGACGACGTCGGGAAGCAGCCCGTTCTCCTTCAGGAGCTCGCCGCCGCGGGCGGCCTCGGTGCGGCCCTTCTCGGTCAGCTGGACGTCGACCCAGCCGGTGAAGAGGTTCTTCTCGTTCCAGTCGCTCTGTCCGTGACGAAGCAGGATCAGGTTGTGTGCCATCAGTGGTGGGGTCCCTTCGAGACGTATGACGGGGGAGGGGTCAGCCGGAGACTTCGGGGTCGACGTCGGCGAGGTAGACCGAGGCCATGCAGGCGCCGATCACCGGGAAGAGGAAGCCGAAGGGGCCTCCCATCATGCCGAAGAACGAAAGCGCCACAGCGCCTCCGGTCATCGCCATCCAGAAGCCCTTGGTTCGTTTGAAGGCCGCTTCGAAGCGTTGCGCATTCTTCGGCAGACATTTGATGAGCGCCACCACCGAGAGGGCGAGGCAGCCCAGGCCGAAGGCCAGGAACAGATAGCCTTCGGCGATCGCGACGAAGTGCCAGACGGGCGAGGAGTTCATATACCGATGCTATCGGTTCTCGCGGAGGATTTCGGCGGCGGTGCGCAGCGCGCCGAGCAGGTCGTCGAAGAGATCCCCGGCATCTTCGATGCCCACGGACAGCCGGATCAGCCCCTCCGGCACGGTCTCCGGCTCCCCGGGATGACGACGCCTGCGCTCCGCCAGGGACTCGACGCCGCCCAGGCTGGTGGCCGGGGTCCACAGGCGCAGGTTCTCCAGAACGGCGTCGGCGGCCTGCATGCTGCCGGTGTCGATGGTGATGATGGCGCCGTAGCCGCCCAGCTGGGCGGAGGCGCGCTCATGCTGCGGATGGCTGGACAGGCCCGGATAGGAGACCGAACGCAGGGGCACGGTGCCTTCAGCGGCCAGAGCTTCGAGGCGGTGGGCCAGCTGGCCGGCGTTCTTCTCCGCGGCGTCCAGGCGGATCGCCAGGGTGCGGACTCCGCGCAGTGCGAGGAAGACCTCCATGGGGCCGGGGATGGTGCCGTGGAGGTTTCGGTGGGCGTGGAGGCGGCGGTGCAGCTCGGCGTCGGAGGTGACTGCGGCACCCATGATGACGTCGGAGTGGCCTGAGAGGAACTTGGTCACCGAGTGGACCACGATGTCGGTGCCGTGCTTGAGCGGGCGCTGGCGCAGCGGAGTGGCGAAGGTGTTGTCCACCGCGGTGAGGATGCTGCGTCGTCGGGCCTCAGCGGTCAGCGCGGGCAGGTCCGCGACCTCGAGCATCGGGTTGGTGGGGGACTCGATCCACAGCAGGACCTCAGCCTCCTGGGCCTGGGCCAGGGTGGAGACGTCCTGCAGCGTGGTGCGGACCTGTTCGGTCTCGGCGATGTCCACCCGGTGCAGAGTGATCATGCCCTTCTCCGCCATCTGCTGGGCCATCGTGAAGAAGCCCATATAGGAGTGCTTGGGGAGGATGACGTGGCTGCCCAGCGGCAGCAGGTTCAGCACCGCGGAGATCGCGGAGAGCCCGGAGGAGAAGAGCAGCGCGGGCTGGACCTCCACGGGCTGCTCCTGGTCCTTGGCCACCATGCCGCTGCCGAAGTAGGCCGAGCGGGTGCCGCCCTCGAGCCCGGCGATCAGCTCCTCCAGCGGGCCGAAGGAGGGGATGCCCTCGCGGGCGTAGACCTGGGGCTGCTCCACGCTGGGCCGGTAGGTGTAGGTGGAGGTGAAGTCCACCGGCGGGTTCACCGGGGAGTTTGGCTCATGCGGCCGGCCCGCGGAGACCACGAAGGTCCGCTCGGACTGTCCCGAGACGGTGTGCCAGGCATCACCCGCGGCGGGGGAGCTCTGGGATCCGGGGGTCTGGCCGGCTGGGTGGGGGCCGGCGTCGGGCGCCGACTGCCCGTGGTGCTGGTTCTCGCTGCTCACTCTGCCACCGTACGGGATCCCGGGCCTCGCCTTCCCGAATTGCGTACCTCATTGTCGACAATGCCGTCCGCGACCGTCGTATTCACGACAATCAGGTACACGATTCGGCGGGGACGGGCCGCCGGGAGATTCCTCCACAGACAGTCCTGCGAAGCGACGCCGCGCGCGGGACCCCACAGTTCGAGGGGTTCCGGGAAGCGCCGAGCCCCTCACGCATCAGAATCCCTGTATGCGCACGCCCGATCTCCTTCCCGCAGCTCTGAGAGGCCGTCCCTTCACGAGGGCCGAGGCACTGGCTCTCGGGGTGGCCGACAGCCGGCTGCGTGCCCGGGACATCCGCCGCGTGGCTCATGGGACCTACGAGGTGCTGCACCATTCCGGCGTGGACCGCAGCATCGGGCCTGCGGACGCTGCGGCGGTCGACCAGGCGGCACCTGACCTGGGCCTCCTCCGTGCGCTCTGTGCGAGGAATCCTCAGGTCTGGGTCAGCCACGTCACCGCCGCCCGGCTCTACGGGCTGCGCCTTCCGCCGCGCTTCGGTGTGGGGCCCATCCACCTCAGCGGCTTCGGACGGTCCCATCGGAGTCCCGCGGACCCGCCGATCCGTCTCCACCGGGCACGGCGTGCGGTGCCCCTGGCCGATCACCACGGGGTCAGCCTCTCCCGGCCTCACTGGGTCTTCGTGGAGATGGCTGCTCTGCTGACGGTGGACGAGCTCGTGGTGCTCGGCGATCAGCTGGTCAGGGAGCCTCATCGGGAGTTGGAGGTGCAGAAGGAGCCGATGGTCGGCGTCGGGGCGCTCCGCTCAGCGGTGCGGCGTGGGAGGGGGAGGACCGGCATCGTTCGTGCACGTGAGGCGGTCGAGATGGTGCGTGTGGGTTCCGACTCGCCGCCCGAGACGCTGATGCGTCTGGCGCTGGTGAGGGCCGGTCTTCCCGAGCCCGAGCTTCAGATCCCTCTCAGACCCGAGGATCGGTACAGGCCGGTGGCCGACGCCGGTTATCGGGAGAAGAAGATCGTGCTTCAGTACGAGGGTGCGCACCATTTCGGCCCGGAGCAGCAGGCCAAGGACGAACGGCGCAATGCTGACTTCCGCGCCGACGGGTGGGAGGTGCTGTTGGCGAATCGCACGGACCACCGCGACGGCTTCGCGCAGTTCACTCGACGCGTCCTGCAACTCTGGGCCACCCGCTGAGCTGACCTGCTCCGCAGGCTGCCGCGCCTCGAATCGTGTACCGCATTGGTGCGAATACGGGGATCGCGTACCGCAATATCGACAATGGGGTACGCAATTCGGTCAAGAGGAGCGGAGCCCCGCCACCCTCACTCGCTGTAGCGGGAGTCCCATTCGCCGGTGACCAGGTACTCCACCTTCTTGGCGACGGCGACCCCGTGGTCTCCGAAGCGTTCGAAGAAGCGGCTGGTCAGCACGCAGTCGGCCGTGGTGGCGGCAGAGGCGTCCCAGCCCTCGGTGGCGATGACGGTGAAGATCCCGGCGTGCAGCTCGTTGATCTGCTCGTTGAGCGCAGCGATCTCCTGCACCAGGTCCATCCCGCGGGTCTTCAGCAGCTTGGTCACCCGGTCGGCCACGGCGAAGGAGTGCTCGGCCATCTTCTCGTAGGTGGGGCGCAGCTGAGCCGGGGCGACCTGGTCCGGGTACCGCAGTCGCACCAGCTGCGCGATGTGCCGGGCCAGGTCGCCCATGCGTTCCAGGGAGGTGCTCATTCGGAGTGCGCCCACGATCATGCGCAGGTCCGAGGCCACCGGTCCCTGGAGCGCGAGCAGGTCGATGGCCTTCTCATCCAGCTCGACCTGCAGTCTGTCGATCTGTGTGTCAGCGGCGATGACCTCCTCGGCCAGCTGCACGTCAGCGCTCTCGAAGGACACATACGCCCGATCCATGGCTGTGGACACCAGTGAGGAGATCTCGATCAGCTGTTCGCCGAGGTTCTGCAGATCTTCCTGGAAAAGCTTGCGCACGTGAACGGGGTCCTTTCGTTGAGCATCACGGGGCCTGTGCCCGATCAGGGCCTGCGCCCCACCGGGACAGTCTGCTCCTCGTGGGTGAACGCCCCAGGCCACAGCAGTCGACGCGCAGGTGAACGTCAGTTGAATCCCTGGCATCGTGCCCGGCTCAGGGCGACGAGCATATGAACACATGCATAAGCTGTAGGGGTGGACCCCTTGATGATCGCGACCATCTCCGGCGTCGTCGGCCTCGCACTCGGCGTGGTCGGGATGCACGCCTTCCGGGTCAGCGAACGGCAGCGCGCCGCGGGCATCGACGTGGACGAGCCCACTATGCCCGAAGGCGCCACCGAAGTCCTGGCCTCGCTCGGACTGGCCTATATCGTGGTGGACACTGTGGACGGCGTCGTGCGCGCCAATCCTTCCGCCTACGCCTTCGGCCTGGTGCGCGGCCACACAGTGGTCCATGACGAGCTGCTGAAGCTGACCGCCCGGGTCCGCGCCGACGGCGTCATCATCGATCAGGAGTATGAGCTCCCGCGCGGTCTGCGCGGGGAGATGTCCATCGTGGTCCACCTGCGCGTGGCCCCGCTGGGCGATGAGTACATCCTGATCCTCGCCGATGACCGCACCGAGTTCTCCCGCATCGAGGCGGTCCGCAACGACTTCGTCGCCAACGTCTCCCATGAGCTGAAGACCCCGGTGGGCGCGATCAGCCTGCTCACCGAGACCATCGAGGGCGCAGCCGACGACGCCGACGCCGTCACCCGCTTCTCCCAGCGGCTCCACAAGGAGTCGCGCCGCCTGGCGGCGCTGGTCCAGGACATCATCGAGCTCTCCCGGGTGCAGGGGAAGAACATCGTCCATCAGGGCACTCCCGTGGACCTCAACGAGGTCCTCTCCGAGGCGGCGGACCGCTCCCGGTTGCCCGCGGAGTCCAAGAACATCGAGATCCGGCTGGGCGGCTCCCTGCCTCGGCGGGTCCACGGCGACGGCGACCAGCTGATGATGGCCTTCCGGAACCTCATCGACAACGCCGTCCGATATTCTCCGGAGAACACTCGGGTGGGCATCGGGCTCTCCTCCCGGGACGGGATCGCCCAGGTCACCATCACCGACCAGGGAATCGGAATCGCTCAGGAGGACCAGGAACGGATCTTCGAGCGCTTCTACCGAGTGGACGCCGCCCGCTCCCGCCAGACCGGCGGCACGGGACTGGGCCTGAGCATCGTCAAACACGTGATCAGCAACCATGGCGGAGAGGTCTCCCTCTGGTCCCAGCAGGGCAGGGGATCCACCTTCACCGTCCGGCTGCCGGAGCTGGATGAGTCCATGGACAGCCTGGACCTGCCCGGCAGTCCGCGGGCCGAGCAGGAGGCGCAGAGCTCCGCACGGGCCGCGCAGCAGCATGCTGACTCGCGCACATCGCATCGCACACCAGCACCTGATTCGTCAGGATCTGACTCAGCAGGAGGAACAGAGTGACCAGGATTCTCATCGTCGAAGACGAGGCCTCATTCTCAGAGGCTCTCGCGTACACCCTTGAGAAGGAGGGGTATGACGTCACTGTGGCCGAAGATGGAGTCTCCGCAGTCGACGTCTTCGATCAGGAGGGCGCCGACCTGGTCCTGCTGGACCTCATGCTGCCCGGACAGCCGGGCACCGAGGTCTGCCGGCAGATCCGCCAGCGCTCGCAGGTCCCGGTGATCATGCTGACCGCCAAAGACTCTGAGATCGACAAAGTGGTGGGCCTGGAGCTCGGCGCCGACGACTACGTCACCAAGCCCTATTCCTCCCGCGAGCTGCTGGCCCGTGTGCGCGCCGTGCTGCGACGCCATGTGGACACCGAGATCGACGAGGGCTCCATGGTATCCGCCGGCCCGGTCCGGATGGACGTGGAGCGCCACACGGTGGAGGTCGGGGGAGAGGCCGCCTCGCTGCCGCTGAAGGAGTTCGAGCTGCTGGAGATGCTGCTGCGCAACGCCGGACGCGTGCTGACCCGCGGCCAGCTCATCGATCGCGTCTGGGGCTCCGACTATGTGGGCGACACCAAGACTCTGGACGTGCACGTGAAGCGTCTGCGCGCCAAGATCGAGCCCGACCCCTCCAGCCCCCGCTACCTCATCACGGTGCGCGGCCTGGGCTATAAGTTCGAGGCGTAGAAATCAGCCCGGAGACCCGCCGAGCACCCCGTCCGCGTGCCCCGAGAACGAGACCGGACCTGCGCGGAGCTGAGCGCGTTAGACTGGTCTCTGGTCAGATCCGGTCTTGAGGTCAGGAGTGTGTATGAGCACCACAGAGAACAGCCAGCCGATCCGCCGAGCTCTGATCTCCGTCTATGACAAAACCGGTCTGGAGGACTTGGCCAAGGGTCTGCACAGCGCCGGCGTCGAGCTGGTCTCCACCGGCTCCACCGCCAAGCGGATCGCCGCAGCCGGTGTTCCGGTCACGGAGGTCTCAGAGGTCACCGGTTTCCAAGAGTGCCTGGACGGCCGGGTCAAGACCCTCCACCCCCGCGTGCATGCCGGCATCCTGGCCGACCGCCGCCGCCAGGATCACCGCTCCCAGCTGGAGGAGCTGGAGATCCAGCCCTTCGACCTGGTGGTCGTGAACCTCTACCCCTTCGCGGACACTGTGGCCTCCGGCGCCTCCGAGGATGAGATCGTCGAGCAGATCGACATCGGCGGCCCCTCCATGGTCCGCGCCGCGGCGAAGAACCACGCCTCGGTGGCCGTGGTGGTGGACCCGCTGCGCTACCGCGAGGTCCTCGCCGCAGCCCAGGACGGCGGCTTCACTCTGCAGGCCCGCAAGCGTCTGGCCGCCCTGGCCTTCGCCCACACCGCCGCCTATGACACGGCGGTGGCCCGCTGGACCTCCCAGCAGTTCGACGACGACTTCGACGCCTCAAGCCTCCCGGCCTCCCCGCTGGGCACCGATGACAAGAAGCTGCAGTTCCCGCCCTATTCCGGCCTGGCCCTGGAGCGGGTCACCGGCCTGCGCTACGGCGAGAACTCCCATCAGCCCGCCGCGCTCTACGCCGAGACACAGGGCAAGCCGGGCCTGGCCCAGGCAGAGACCCTGCACGGCAAGGCGATGAGCTACAACAACTACGTCGACGCCGACGCCGCAGTCCGCACCGCCTACGACTTCTCCGAGCCGGCGGTGGCGATCATCAAGCATGCCAACCCCTGCGGTGTGGCCGCCGGGGCCACTGTGGCCGAGGCTCATCAGAAGGCCCACGCCTGCGATCCGCTCTCAGCCTTCGGCGGCGTCATCGCGGCCAACCGTCCGGTGACCGAGGAGATGGCCGAGACCGTCTCCGGAATCTTCACCGAAGTGGTCGTGGCCCCGGACTTCGAGGATGAGGCACTGAAGATCCTCACCCAGAAGAAGAACATCCGTCTGCTGAAGCTGGCCGCCGAGCACAGCCGCGAACGGGTGGAGTACAAGCAGATCTCCGGCGGCATGCTGCTGCAGGGCTCCGACGCCCTCGACGCCGCCGGCGACAGCCCGGAGAACTGGAAGCTCGCCGCCGGCCCGGCCGCCGACGAACAGACCCTGGCCGACCTGGCCTTCGCCTGGCGCGCTGTGCGATCGGTGAAGTCCAACGCCATCCTGCTGGCCAGCGAGGAGGCCACTGTGGGCATCGGCATGGGCCAGGTGAACCGACTGGACTCCTGCCGCCTGGCCGTGCATCGGGCCAACACCCTGGCCGGCGACGGCGTGGACCGCGCCCGCGGCTCCGTGGCCGCCTCGGATGCCTTCTTCCCCTTCGCCGACGGGCTCCAGAGCCTGATCGCAGCCGGGGTGCGCGCCGTCGTGCAGCCTGGTGGATCCCAGCGCGATGAGGAAGTCATCGCCGCGGCCGAGGAGGCCGGCCTGACCATGTACCAGACCGGAGCCCGTCACTTCTTCCACTGAGAGACGCGTTATCCTCGGGGTACACCCCGGGCCCTGACGCAGCCTGATCAGCGGCTGAGGCGGGGCCTGCCCACCAGAGAGCGAGCCTGAGATGAGTCGATCTAGTACCTAGCCCCTCGGCGCAGACCTGCAGGGTCATGGCGCCGTCGGGGCATGCCGTGACCACTGCAGACCTCTGAAGCTGATGAAGGAGGCACTGTTCGATGGCCGAACAGCTGGACGATCTGGAGGTCCTGATCCGTGACGAGCGCCTGCGCGATCTGCGCAGGTCGCTGGACGCGCTGAACACCGGCGACGTCGTCGACTTCCTGGAGCGCCTGGGCGTGAAGGACCGCGCGGTCACCTTCCGCCTGTTGCCCAAGGACACCGCCGTCGAAGTCTTCGACATGCTGGACCAGTCCCTGCAGCGCGAGATCATCGAGGGGCTCAAGGACCTCGACGTCGCGCACTTCTTCGAGTCTTTGGACCCGGATGACCGAGTCCGTCTGATGGACGAGATGCCGGCCTCGGTGGCGCGGAAGATGATGCGCCACCTGGATCCGCGCGAGCGCAGCCTGACCAACATCGTCCTGGGCTACCCCGAGGGGACCATCGGACGTCAGATGTCCCCGGAGTTCGTGGCTCTGCCCGAGCGCTGGACCGTGGCCCAGGCTATGGAGAAGATCCGCCGCTCCGGACAGGACGCCGAGACCCTCTACACGCTGCCCGTGGTGGACCGCGCCCGGCTGCTCAAAGGTGTGGTCTCGCTGCGCGATCTGGTCTCCGCCGATGACGATGTGCTGATCGAAGGGCTCATGGCCGAGGCGGATTCGGTGGACGCCGACCACGACGCCGAGGACGCCGCACGCCTGTGTGCCGACCGCAAGCACCTGGCCATGCCGGTCACCGATAAGGAGCACCGGGTCATCGGCATCTTCACCGTGGATGACGCCCTGGACATCCTGGAGCGGGCGGAGACCGAGGACGCCGCCCGCCACGGTGGTGCCGAGCCGCTGAACCGCCCCTACCTCTCCACTCCGGTGCTGCATCTGATGCGCCTGCGTGTGGTGTGGCTGCTGGTCCTCGCCGTGGGCGCCACACTGACGGTGACCGTACTGGACCGCTTCGAGGACACTCTGGACTCTGTGGTGGTCCTGGCACTGTTCGTGCCGCTGCTGATCGGCACCGGCGGCAACGTCGGCAACCAGGCGGCCACCACGCTGACCCGTGCGCTGGCCCTGGGCGACGTCGCCACCAGGGACGTCTTCAAGGTCCTGTGGCGAGAGTTCCGCGTGGGCGTGACGCTGGGCGGCTCGCTGGGCGTGCTCTCCCTGCTGCTGGTGGGACTGATCTACGGCTGGCAGGTCGGCGCGGTCATCGGACTGACCATGCTGACCCTGTGCGCCCTGGCGGCCTCGGTGGGCGGTCTGATGCCGCTGCTGGCCAAGAAGCTGGGATTCGACCCGGCGGTCTTCGCCAACCCGTTCATCGCCACCTTCGTGGATGCTACTGGATTGGTGATCTACTTCCTGATCGCCCAGTCGATCCTGGGCATCTGAGCTGGGTCTCCGAACTGGGATCTGAGCTGGGCGGCGCTGAGCGGCCGTCACACCGTGAGGTGGGCGCCGTCGTCGTCGGGTAGATTGATACGCGGACATTTGAGACCTGGATGACGGAATCCGCAACGACCTCGAGGGAGATGCTGCCCATGGCAAAGATCATCTACACCCACACCGACGAAGCCCCGATGTTGGCCACCTACTCGTTCAAGCCCATCGTCGAGGCCTTCGCATCGACTGCAGGGGTGGAGGTGGAGTCCCGCGACATCTCGCTGGCCGGCCGCATCGTCTCCCAGTTCCCCGACTACGTGGGTGAGGACAAGGCTGAGGCCGATGCTCTGGCTGAGCTGGGCCAGCTGGCCAAGGACCCTGAGGCGAACATCATCAAGCTGCCGAACATCTCCGCTTCGGTGCCGCAGCTCAAGGCGGCCATCGCCGAGCTGCAGTCCCAGGGCTACGCCCTGCCGGACTACCCGGAGTCCCCGGAGACCGACGAGGAGCGCGACATCCGCGCCCGCTACGACAAGGTCAAGGGCTCCGCAGTGAACCCGGTGCTGCGTGAGGGCAACTCGGACCGCCGCGCGCCCGCCTCGGTGAAGAACTTCGTGCGGTCCAACCCGCACCGCATGGGCGAGTGGACCCCAGACTCCAAGACCGACGTCGCCACCATGTTTGAGGGCGACTTCGCCTCCAACGAGCAGTCGATGGTCCTCGAGGCCGAGGACACCCTCACCATCCAGCTGGTCACCGCCTCCGGCGAGACCACGGTGCTCAAGGAGGGCCTGAAGGTCCAGGCCGGCGAGGTCGTCGACGGCACCTTCATGTCCGCCAAGGCTCTGGACGCCTTCCTGGCCAAGGCCGTGCAGGAGGCCAAGGACCGCGGTGTGCTCTTCTCCGCCCACCTGAAGGCCACCATGATGAAGGTCTCCGACCCGATCATCTTCGCCCACATCGTCAAGGCCTTCTTCCCGAGCCTCTTCGAGAAGTACGGCGACGCCCTGGCCGAGGCCGGCCTGTCCGCCAATGACGGCCTGGCCTCCATCCTCTCCGGCGCCGAGGGGCTCGGCGAGGCCGGCGAGGGCATCAAGGCTGAGTACCAGAAGGGCCTGGAGGAGGGCCCGGCCATGTACATGGTCGACGACTCCAAGGGCATCACCAACCTGCACGTGCCCTCCGACGTCATCGTGGACGCCTCCATGCCGGCCGTCATCCGCAACGGAGGCAAGGGCTGGGGCCCCACCGGCGACACTGAGGACACTCTGGCCGTCATCCCGGACTCTTCCTACGCCGGCGTCTACCAGGCCGTCATCGAGGACTGCAGGACCAACGGCGCCTTCGACCCGACCACCATGGGCACCGTCCCCAACGTCGGACTGATGGCCCAGAAGGCCGAGGAGTACGGCTCCCACGACAAGACCTTCGAGATTGCCGAGGCCGGCACCGTCCAGGTGGTCAGCTCCGGCGGCGACGTGCTGCTCGAGCACGAGGTCGAGGCCGGCGACATCTGGCGCGCCTGCCAGACCAAGGACGCCCCCATCCAGGACTGGGTGAAGCTGGCCGTCAACCGTGCCCGTGAGACCGGCGCTCCGGCCGTCTTCTGGCTGAACAAGGACCGCGCCCACGACGCCAACCTGATCGCCAAGGCGGAGAAGTACCTGGGCGACCATGACACCGACGGCCTGGAGATCAAGATCCTTGACCCGGTGGAGGCCACCAAGTACTCGGTGGAGCGCATCCGCCGCGGCGAGGACACCATCTCGGTGACCGGCAACGTGCTGCGCGACTACCTCACCGACCTGTTCCCGATCCTGGAGCTTGGCACCTCGGCGAAGATGCTCTCCATCGTCCCGCTGATGGCCGGCGGCGGCCTCTTCGAGACCGGTGCAGGCGGCTCCGCGCCCAAGCACGTCCAGCAGCTGGCTCAGGAGAACTACCTGCGCTGGGACTCCCTGGGCGAGTTCTTCGCACTGGTGCCCTCCCTGGAGAAGTACGCCGAGCAGGCCGACGCTCCGCGGGCCAAGGTCCTGGCCTCCGCGCTGGACCGCGCCACTGCCACCTTCCTGATGGAGAACCGCTCCCCGGGACGCAGACTGGGCAGCATCGACAACCGCGGCAGCCACTTCTACCTGGCTCAGTACTGGGCCCAGGAGCTGGCCGAGCAGACCGAGGACGCCGGCCTGGCCGAGGTCTTCGGCCCGGTGGCCGAGGCGCTGACCTCCGGTGAGGAGAAGATCCTCTCCGAGCTGACCGGTGTCCAGGGCGGCCAGGTGGATCTGGGCGGCTACTACCGTCCCGACGACGCCAAGGCTTTCGCGGCCATGCGCCCCTCCGAGACCCTGAACTCGGTCATCGACGGCATCAAGGGCTGATCGCTCACTGATCAGGTCTTTCGAAGGCCCGGCTCTCCACGGAGGGCCGGGCCTTCGTCGTCCTCAGGTGCGTAGGATGTGTGCCGATGTGAGCCGGAATGCAGGGCCGCACAGTACAGAGCCGCACAGGGCGAAGGAGAATCAGTGACGCAGCGTATCCACCTGATGCCGGGCGGCGATGAGGAGCTCATCGCAGGTCTGCAGGAGCAGGGAGCAGAGATCGTCGGTGCCGATGAGCGGCCCACCGGCGTGGTGGTGACCAAGATGTTCGCCGGCTTCGACCTGGACGGGCTGCTGAGGGAGAATCCGCAGATCAGCTGGATCCAGCTGCCCAGCGCCGGGATCGAGGAGTACAGCCAGGTCATGGCTGAGCATCCGGGCCGGCTCTGGACCTCCGCCAAGGGCGCCTACGCCAAGCCGGTGGGCGAGCACGGCCTGCTGCTGACCCTGGCCGCACTGCGCATGATCACCCTGCGCGCCCGGGCCTCCAGCTGGGGCGCTGAGGCCGGGTTCTCACTGAACGGCCTGCGCTGCGTGGTGGTCGGCGCCGGGGGAGTGGCCGCAGAGATGGTCCGCCTCTATCAGGCCTTCGACACCCATGTCACCGTGGTCCGCCGCACCGAGGCCCCGCTGGCCGGAGCCGATGAGACCGTGACCTTCGACCGCCTGGACGAGGTGCTCGACGGTGCCGATGTGCTCGGCCTGGCCGCCGCCGTCACTCCTGTCACCGAGAGGATGATCGGCCGCCGTCAGCTCGAGCTGCTGGCGGAGGGAGCCGTGGTAGCCAATGTGGGCCGGGGCCGCCTGGTGGACACTGAGGCGCTGGTCGAGGCGCTGGAGTCCGGCCGGCTGCTCGGTGCCGGACTCGATGTCACCGATCCGGAGCCGCTGCCCGAGGGTCACCCGCTCTGGAGCCTGGACAACTGCCTGATCACTCCTCACACCGCGGACACTATGGAGATGGTGGTGCCGCTGCTGCGCAGCCGCATCCTGGAGAATCACCGGCGGCTGCGCGACGGCGAACCGCCCATCGGCGTGGCCGACCCCATCAACGGCTACTGAGCGTCAGCCGAGGCCGCTGCGGGGCGCTGGCTGATGAATTTCTCCCGCGTTCATCTGCTGTCCGTTGCGGCGTCGCAGTCAGTATCCCTGCGGCGGACATGGTTACAGGCATGCCTTCGAACATCACTGCACCTCACCATGCCCCCGCACCGACTGCTCGCAGCACGGCCCGGCGCCGGCCGCACACCTGGAGGCTGCGCGCCCAGGGTGCCGCTGTGGTCGCCGTCGGCGCCCTGGGGGTGAGCGCCTGCGGCGGTGACGGCGTCCAGGACGGCGTCACCGAGATCGACTTCTACTATCCGATCGCCGTGGGCGGGCCCTTGGAATCGGTGATCGACGGCTATATCGAAGACTTCAACGCCGCGCATGACGACATCGAGGTCACCCCGGTCTACTCCGGGGACTATGAGCAGACCCTGGCTTCGGTGCAGTCGGCCGCCCAGGCCGGCAATGCCCCGGCGCTGACGGTCCTGGGCGCCAATGAGCTGCTGACCATTCACGAGGCCGGCGTGATCACTCCCATCGGCGAGATCGTTGATGACCCGGAGTGGTTCGACAGCTTCTACGAGCCCTTCATGGGCGACTCCACCCTGCCTGACGGCACCGTGGCCTCCATTCCGTTCCAGCGCTCCACAGTTGTCCAGTATTGGAACAAGGATCTCTTCGAGGAGGCGGGTCTGGACCCGGAGGTCGCCCCGGAGACCTGGGATGAGATGGTCGAGTTCGGCGAGCAGGCTCAGGAGCAGGGCGGCGCCGATTGGGGCGTGCAGATCCCCTCCACCACCTGGGGCGTCTGGATGCTGGAGGGCATGACCATCCAGAACGGCTCCATGCTCTGGGACCCGGAGATCGGCACCGACGTCTCCTTCGAGGATGAGGCCACAGTCACCGCCCTGCAGAACTGGGCGGATCTGCAGGAGCAAGGCATTGAGCCCCAGGGCACAGTGGACTGGGGAACCCTGCCCACGGAGTTTGCCGACGGCGGCACCGCCATCGCCTGGACCACAACCGGTCAGCTGAGCAACATCGCTCAGAACGCCGACTTCGACTTCGGCGTGGCCCCGCTGCCTGCCCAGGAGCAGGCCGGATCGCCCACCGGAGGCGGGAACCTCTACGTCATGGAGGGCATCTCGGAGGAGGAGCAGGAGGCCGCGGTGGAGCTGGCCCGCTACCTCTCCAGCCCGGAGATCCAGACCGACTGGGGCGTGGAGTCCGGCTATGTGGCCCCAATGGACGAGGCCTGGGAGATGGAGCCGCTGGCTGGGCATGTGGAGGAGTTCCCGCAGGCCGGCGTCGCGCGGGATCAGCTGGACGTCGCGGAGCCGGAGTTCGGCACCTACCGCCGCCAGGAGGTCTTTGACGTGATGGCCAACGCCATCGAGGACGTCATGGGTGGCGCCGATGTCCAGGAGTCACTGGATCAGGCCCAGGAGCAGGCGGATCAGATCCTCGAGGAGTACCGCTGACCCGGTTTAACCCCTCGTTCACCACGTCGAAACCAACCGATCTCCTCGCTTAGGTACGTTCTGTCCCAACAGGGCAAGAAGTTGGGACAAAGCGTCCAGGAGGTTCAGTGTCGGCAGTCGATCTCATAGGGGTGCATAAGGCATTCCCGGGCAGGCGTGGGGAGCAGGTCGAGGTCCTCCGCGGCATCGACGTCACGGTGGAGCAGGGCGAGTTCCTGGCCATCCTGGGTGCCTCGGGCTGCGGGAAGTCCACGCTGCTGCGGCTGATCTCCGGGCTGGAGATCGCCTCCGGAGGCGTCATCGCCATCGACGGCGAAGAGGTCACCGGGGTCCCGCCGGAGCAGCGCAGCCTGGCCATGGTCTTCCAGAACTACGCGCTCTTCCCGCACCTCAGCGTGAAGGAGAACGTGCTCTTCGGGCTGAAGTCCCGCGGGGAGCCCCGTGCGGTCCAGCAGGAGCGGCTGGCCGAGACTGCCGGCCTGCTGGGGCTGGAGGAGCTGCTGAGCCGCCGTCCGGCCGAGCTCTCCGGCGGTCAGCGCCAGCGGGTGGCGCTGGCTCGCGCACTGGTCTCCGGCCAGCAGCTGATCCTCATGGATGAGCCGCTGAGCAACCTGGATGCCAAGCTGCGCGCGGAGATGCGGATCGAGCTCAAGCGCATCCAGCGCCAGCTCGGCCTGACCATCGTCTACGTCACCCATGACCAGGTGGAGGCCATGACCATGGCCGACCGCGTGATGATGCTCTCCGAAGGCCGCATCGAACAGCTCGCGACGCCGGAGGAGCTCTACCGCGCACCGGCCACCACCACAGTGGCCCGGTTCATCGGCTCACCTCCGATGAACATCCTGGACGTCGACGCCGAACGGGCCGCCGCCCTCGGCGCCCCGGAGGCGGTCAGCCTGGACGGGGGATCGGTGGGAGTCCGTGCCGAGCACCTGCGGGTGCTGCAGCCCGCCGCCCCGGAGAACGGTTCGCTCAGCTTGGGCGAGGGGACTGTGGAGGTCAACGAGCTGCTGGGCGCAGACCGGATCCTGACCATCGGCCTGGAGGGTCAGCGCGTGCTGGTCCGGGCGGATCCGGAGCTGGACCTGGCGGTGGACTCCGCCGTGGAGCTGGCTGCCCGGCCTGAGCACCTGCACTGGTACGACCACACCACTTCTGAACGCATCACACTCGAGGGGACACGATGATTCAGCGCAGCAGCACCCGCAGCACCGCCGCCCGTACGTCTGCCGCCCGCGCCTCCCGCCCGCTGCGCGGACTGAGCCTGGCCGCAGTCGGCGCACTGGCGCTGAGCGCCTGCGGCGGCGACGGCGGCGAGGACGGCGTCACCGAGATCGACTTCTACTATCCGATCGCCGTGGGCGGGCCGCTGGAGTCGGTCATGGACGGCTATATCGAGGACTTCAACGCCGAGCATGACGACATCGAGGTCACCCCGGTCTACTCCGGGGACTATGAGCAGACCCTGGCTTCGGTGCAGTCGGCCGCCCAGGCCGGCAGCACTCCGGCGGTCACCGTGCTGCTCTCCACCGACGTCCGCTCCCTGGAGGACTCCGGGCTGATCGCCCCCATCGGGGAGATCGTGGATGACCGGGAGTGGTTCGACAGCTTCGATGAGGGCTTCATGGCCAACTCCACACTGGACGACGGCACGGTGGCCTCCATCCCGTTCCAGCGCTCCACCATCGTCATGTACTGGAATCAGGAGCTCTTCGAGGAGGTGGGCCTGGACCCAGAGGCGGCCCCGGAGACCTGGGATGAGATGGCCGAGGCCGGTCAGCAGGTCCAGGACTCCACGGAGGCATCTTGGGGGGGGTGCAGGTTCCCACCAGCTCATGGCTCTTCGAGGCCATGGCCATCCAGAACGATGTCCTGCTCGACGACGAGAGCGGCACCGAAGTCCACTTCGACGATCCCGGGACCGTCACCGCCCTGGAGAACTGGACCCAGCTGCAGGAGGACGGCATCCACCCCAGCGGCAATGTGGACTGGGGCACGGCCCCCACCGACTTCGCCAACGGGGACACTGCGGTGCTGTGGCACACCACAGGCTCGCTGACCCAGATCAATGAGAGCGCCGACTTCGACTTCGGCGTGGCTCCGCTGCCCGCCCAGGAGCAGCCCGGCGCCCCCACCGGCGGCGGAAACCTCTACATCATGGAGGACATCTCCGAGGAGGAGCAGGAGGCGGCCGTGGAACTCACCCGCTACCTCTCCAGCCCTGAGATTCAGGCTGACTGGACGGTGCAGTCCGGCTATGTCCCGCCCCAGCAGGAGGCCTGGGACGAGGAGGTGCTGGCCGACTACTCCGAGGAGTTCCCACAGGTGGAGGCGCTGCAGGAGGCCTCGCAGGATGCCTACCGCGAGTACGCCCCCTACCGCCGCTCGGAGATCGTCTCCACACTGGACAGCGCCCTGGAGTCGGCGCTGGACGGCAGCGCGTCCTCGGAGGATGCCCTCACCGGTGCCCAGGAGAGCTCCGATGAGCTGCTCGAGGAGTATCGATGAGCGTGACCCGGGAGAGTCCGGCCGCCGAACGGGCGATGGCCAGACAGGCCCGCGGCGATGCGATGTTCTCCTACGCCGCGCTCATGCCGGCCTTCATCATCCTGGTGGGCTTCACCGTGGTGCCCTTCCTGCTCTCGGCCTGGCGCAGCGTCCAGGACCGCGGGGGAGAGTTCAGCACGGAGAACTACCAGCGGATGCTCGACGACGGGGTCTTCCACCAGGTGATCAGCAACCAGCTGATCTACACCCTGGTCACCGTGCCGGTGACCATCGCCGTCTCCCTGGGACTGGCGGTCCTGGGTGCCAAGGTCCTCCGCGGCAAGGCCATCGCCAGGGTCTCCTTCTTGGCTCCGGCTATGCTCCCCACGGTGGCGGCCGGCGCGATCTGGCTGTACTTCTACCAGCCGAACTTCGGCATGCTCAACGCTGTGGCCAACGCTCTGGGTCTGCCCGGGATGAACTGGCTGGGCTCATCGGAGACTGCGCTGAGCGCGATGATGGTGGTGGCCGTCTGGCAGCAGGCGGGCCTGTTCGTGATCTTCTATCTGGCCGCGCTGCTGAGCCAGGACCCGCAGCTGCGTGAGGCGGCACGGATCGAGAGGACACGGCCGTGGACCTTCTTCCGCCGGGTCACCTGGCCGCTGCTGATGCCCACCACGCTGTTCGTGGGCGTCATCGCCACCTCCAACTCCTTCAAACAGGTGGACCTGCTCTTCGTGATGACCCAGGGAGGGCCCAGCGACTCCACCAACCTGATGCTCTACTACGTCTGGGAGACCGCCTTCGGTCAGTTCCGCCAGGAGTATTCGGCCGCGATCACCGTGCTGCTGGTCATCATCCTGATGGTGATCGCCGTGGCGCAGATCCGTCTGCTGGACAAGAGGATCCATTACCGATGAGGGGATCGATGACTGAGAGCGCACAGGCCACCTGGGGCGACCGGGCCATGGTGTACCTGGCCTGGGGCGCGGCCCTGGTGTGGGTGCTGCCGCTGCTGCTGGTGCTCGTCATGGCCTTCCGCGAGTCGGCCACCGATATGAGCATCCTCAGCGGATGGACGCTGGACAACCTGACCCGCGTCTGGAATTCGGCGGACTTCGAGCTGTTCTTCCGCAACAGCTTCATCCTGGTGGTCGCGCTGACCCTGACCCAGATCGTGCTGGGCGTGCTGGCGGCCTATGCCTTCGCCCGCTTCCGATTCCCGGGCCGCGATGTGCTCTTCTTCGTGGTGCTGGCCCAGCTGGTGATCTACCCGGAGATCATGATCTCGGAGAACTTCTTCATGGTCTCCCGGATGGGGTTGGACGATTCGCTGCTCGGCGTCGGGCTGCCCTATGCGGCCAGCGCCTTTGCGATCTTCCTGCTGCGCCAGGCCTTCCTGACCGTGCCCAAGGAGCTGGTGGAAGCCGCGGTCATGGAGGGGATGGGCCGGCTTCGAGTGCTCTGGCGGGTCTTTCTGCCGCTGTGCCGCTCCACTGTGGCAGCCTTCGCGATGGTCTCGGTGAGCTTCCATTGGAACAACTTCCTGTGGCCGATGATCTCCACCCGCACCAATGAGGCCCGGCCGGTCACTGTGGGCGTGGTCCGCTTCATGGCCCCGGAGTCAGGGATCGACTTCGCCGCGCTCACGGCGGGCACCTTCATCATCGTGACTCCGCTGCTGATCTTCTTCCTGGTGATGCAGCGCCAGTTCGTGCAGAGCTTCATGCGGTCGGGCATCAAATGAGCACACCTCAGAGGGACACAGGTCAGAGGGGCGCCATGACGGTCATGCTCTCCGTGGAGCTGCGCGAGGACCGCAGCGGCAACCGGTATCTGGGCGCTCCGGTGCCCACCTCGGTCATGGCACCGTGGCGGCAGACCTTCCGCGCTCAGGTGGGGGAGCAGCGCTCCGCACTGTTGGAGGATCATAAGCGCACCCGTGACGGCGACGTCGGCAGCCCACCCGACCCCGGCAGCCCACCCGACCCCGGCAGCTCGCCCGACGTCGGCCCCGAGCACCACATCACCCTGGTCACCCCGCCGGAGCTGGAGCAGCTGAGCGCCCTGCCGCAGCAGCTGCCCGAGGCGCTGGAGGTGGAGCTGATCGGACTGGGCACCGTCCAGGACGGCGAGGCCGAGTCCTGGTTTGTGGTGGTCGAATCCGATCAGGCCCAGCAGCTGAGACGGCAGCTGGACCTGGGCCCGCATACCCTGCATGTCACCGTGGGCTTCGCATCCCAGGACATCCACCATCTGCCCAAGGACCGCTCAGCCCTGGTGGCGGCGCAGCCAGGTTCTGGAGCCGCCCTATCTGCCCAGACCACCCAGGCCGCACCGCCCGAGGCCCCAGCCACGTCTCAGGCCGGGCCGAACTCGCCAGCGCTGAACTCTTCTGTGCGCGTGCGGATCAGCTCCGGGCTGGGCTCTCTGCAGCCCAGCGAGCAGCGGGTGGCGCGTTTCGCCCTGGAGGAGCCGGAGCGGGTCGTGGAGTCCACCGCTCAGGAGCTGGCCGATCTGATCGGCGTCTCCCGGACCACTGTGGTGCGCACCTGCCGCAGCCTGGGCTGCACCGGCTATCCGCAGTTCCGGGTGGCTCTGGCTCGGGAGGCGCCGGCCGCAGGGGAGCCCGAGCAGCGTGAGACCGGCCTGCGGGCTGAGGCCCGGCACATCGTCGAGGGTCTGCACCATGTCTTTGATGCCGTCCGTGACGAGGAGGCCCAGCAGCTGGTGGACCGGATCGCCCGGGCTCACCGGGTGCTGGTGGTGGCCAACGGACAGTCGGCCCCCTGCGCGATGGACCTCTCGCTGCGGCTGACCGCCGCCGGACGTCCCGCCGAGTTCCTGGCCGACGCCCTGGCCCAGCAGGTGGCCGTTCGGCTGTTGGGGGAGCAGGACCTCTGCTTGGCGATCTCCTCCAGCGGGGTCAACGACATCACCCTGCGCACGCTGCAGGCGGCCCGGGAGTCGGCGGCGCATCTGATGCTGATCACCTCCCAGGAGGAGTCTCCGGCTGCGGAGCTGGCCGACAGCAGCCTGATGCTGGTGCCGCCGCCGTCGAGCTTCCTGGAATCTCTGCAGGAGCTCTCCCGACTGCACTACACCCTGGCGGTGGAGGCGCTGGCTCAGCAGGTCCGGCTGCGGGTGGGCGCCGCCGCCCAGCAGGCGGTGGATGTGCTGGCGGAGAACATCATCGACTGATCCGCACCGGAGGCCGTGGCATACTGCGATCTATGGCACATATCCTCAGCGTCGCCGGCACGACTCCGCAGATCGGTCAGGGGGTCTTCCTCGCCCCCACCGCCAGCATCACCGGAGATGTGGTGATGCATGACAGCTCCTCCGCCTTCTATGGTGTCTCCGTGCGCGGAGACACCGACGCCGTCGAGGTGGGCGCGGGCACCAACCTCCAGGACAACGTGGTGCTGCACACTGAGGCCGGAGCGCCCACGGTGCTGGGCCGTCGCGTCTCGGTGGGGCACAACGCCGTGGTCCACGGCGCCCGGGTGGGCGATCACTGCCTGATCGGCATGTCTGCCACCGTCCTGAACCGTGCGGTGATCGGGGAGGAGTCGCTGATCGCCGCCGGAGCTCTGGTCACCCAGGGGATGGAGATCCCGCCGCGCTCGCTGGTGGCAGGGGTCCCCGCCAAGGTCCGCCGCGAGCTGACGGAGGAGGAGGTCGCCCACCTGCACCGCAATGCGGAGACCTATCTGCGCCTGAAGGAGGAGCACCTCCACGCCGAGGAGGTCTGAGGCCTCCTGAGGCATATCGTGCCGGCCTCTCAACGGCAGCTCTGTCTGAGGAAACATCCTGCGCCACTGCCGCGGATGATCAGCGCGAGCTTTGGGGCGGCGGGTAAGACCCGTCTGGGGTGTGCGTCTCGTGGCCGGTGGTCGGCGGGGTGAAGATGCACAAGCCTTCCAACCGCGTGCGCGCGTAGAGCGTGTGTCGGTCGGGGTTGTCCAAGACATAGAGAGCCCCCGGGTCTGAGCTCGTGAGTCGTTCCCATGGCGTGGTTGGTGAGTATCCCTTCACCGCGGATGCAGTAGACCGTCTCGATGCGGTGCAGGTACTGCGATTCCAGGGTGGTCTCGGGTGCCAAAGCGGTGTAGTGCACCGAATTCCGAGTCCGTGGTCGAGGAGTATCGGACGGCGGCTGATCCCTCCTGCTCCCTGGGTGATGGGAACGTCTCTGTCCGAAATGTGGAGTGCGTCTGGATTTCAGGTTCTTTCTGATGCTCAGTGGGAGCTGATCGCAGATCAGCTCCCGAAGTCAGCCGAACCTTCAGCAGACCCTTCCCTTGAAGGTCTGCCATACTTCTGATGTGGACACCGAGCCCACTGTCAGAAGCCACCGTATTTGAACGCGCATCGCCTGCGGGCGCGCCTACCTGCCCGAGCAAGGCGAGTGTCACACAGCCCTCCGCCACCGGACAGGTCTTACGGGACGCGCCCTGTCTGCCTGTCTTCAACGTTTCAGGTCAGGGGCGGGTGTGTTCGGTGGGGATTCCTTGACGGGCTCCTGACCTGGTGTTCTTGAGGCTGACCCAGACGTCATCGGAAGGCCGGTATCCGAGCTGGGTTTCGGCGTCGCTGTAGCTCGCCTTTCGGTAGCGGTTGGCGGAGATGCCGTTGACCACGGTGAATCCCTCAACTGGCCCCTCCACGGAGGCGCGCACCAATTCTGCGCAGTCCTCGGGACTTAACCATGCCCCGAGGTCACGCGCGGTAACGTCTGGTCCAGTCGGAGGTTCTTCGGCGAAGTAGCCGATCCGCATGGCGACCACCTCAATCGGCGAGACAGATGTCGCCCAGGAACCGATCGCTTCAGCCCATGCCTTGGTGGCGCCGTACAAGTTGGCCGGTCGCGGCGGGTCACCGGCACGGACCTGAAAATCAGCCGGATAGGCGGACACCGCCTGCAGACTACTAGCGAGCACGAGACGTCGTGTCCGTAGGGCCATCGCGGCGCTAGCTACGTTGTGCGCACCGATTACATTGCCCGGAAGCAAATCATCCCATTCCGCATCGGGACTTGGTACGCCAGCCAGGTGGACGACCGCATCGACCTCGGCGAAAGCAAAACGGCAAGCTGAAGCATCGGTCACATCCAGTTCTTGACACCCCGAACCCGCAATATCCGTGGCGACTATATCCCAACGCTCCGAAAGGCGATCTGTGACCGCGACGCCAATGCGCCCCGCGGCACCAGTAAGCAAAACCCGACGCTTCTTTGGCATAGTAGACATACTACGCACCCTTAGGAGCGCCCGCGGGAAGAGTTGTTCCGCTCGCGGATAGCGCTGGCAGTGCACCGAGTACGGGGGAATGCGTGATGATCTGCCCATGGGTTTCGACTGATGTCAGAAATGACCGTTGATGAGATGGAGCCTTTGCCGCTGATCAGCCTGGGGGCGCTATGAACGATCGACCACAGGGGCTCCTGGTGCTGCAGCATTGCTGCATCGAGTCATCGCCTGGACCAAACATTTATCGGACACGCTCTAAGTCCTCAGCCTCGTGATTGCCCTCAGGAAAGACCTCCTGCCCAAGCAGCAGGTTTACGGCCAGGGTGCCACCGAATTCATCGCACATCTTCTGAACGGTGCGCACCGGAGCGCCGCTGGTGTTGGGTTGCCCCCGGAAGTAGGTCCACGCGTTATGCGGGCCGCGGTTTCTTCAATGGGTACAGATTTCAGCATACTCAGCCGGGCTGCGGTACCCGAGCGCTGAGTGGCGCCGGATGGTGTTGTA
>NZ_BMIS01000006.1 GCF_014642675.1 Nesterenkonia cremea | reverse complement strand
GCCCGAGGAGAAGCGATGAAAGTCTGGGTTCAGCACTACAATCATCACCGCCCCCACTCAGCTGCAGACGGTCAAGCTCCTGCCAGCCTCGTCCCGGGGCGCGTCACCAACGTCCTGCCCTCCTACACCTAGCGCAACGTGCGGATGAAGAAGGGAAAGCTGGCGCCGATCTCCTCGATGTGAAAGTCCCGCTCCGGGACCTCCACGAACCCCTCTGAGCGGTACAGCTCATGGGCATCGGTCATCGCCTTCAGGCTGCAGAGGGTGACCGCCTCGATGTCGGGGCGGGCCTCGGCCATGGCCAGGATGTGCCGGACCAGGCGGCGGGCGATCCCGCGGCCCTGGAAGTCCGGGTGCACCGCCAGCATGCGGAACTCCATCTCCCCGGGCCGGGAGACCTCCGCTAGGAACTGTCCAGCCTCGGTGATGGAGACCGAGGCCGCCACCACCGGAGCCCCGGGGTCATCCTCCACCTCGGCCACCAGAACGGTGGCCTGCGTGGCGCGGGGCCCGACGTCGGCCAGCTGGGCGATGTAGTCATCTCCGGAGGAGAGGAAGCCGCCGCTGACATAGGCCGTGACGGTCAGCTCCGCGATGCGCTCCCAGTCCTCGCGGCGCGCCTCACGGATGACCGGCGCGGCCTGGGGCTTATGCTCACGGGCTGCAGTGCTCATGCCGGGCTCACAGTCCGGTGGGCCGCGGGCGCAGCTGGCTGTGCGGGATGCCGATGTCGCCGGCCACGCACCAGTCGGGCGCCTCGGCGCTGTTGGCATCGGCCGGGCGGCGGACCTCCACGCCGGCTTCCTCCGCGATGAGCGTGCCGGCCGCCCAGTCGTGCTCCCAGAGCCCGTATTCGGCGAAGGCGTCCATGGTCCCGTCGGCCACCATGCAGATGTCCAGGGCCGCAGCGCCCAGTCTGCGCAGATTGCCGAACAGCGGGAGCATTGAGGTGACCGCTTTGGTCTGCTCCTCGCGGCGCTCCGGGTCATAGCCGAAGCCGGTGGCCAGGATGCCCGCGGCCCGGGAGCCCTGGGGCCCCTTGAGCTTCACCGGCTCCGAGACGCCCTCAGCGGTGGTGCCTGTGGTCCAGGCTCCCCCGCCGCGGGTGGCCCACCAGTGGCGGCCGATGGCCGGGGCGTCCACCACACCGGCCAACCAGTGCCCGGAGGGACCCTGCACGGCCACCGAGGTGCCGTAGTAGACGACCCCGCGGACGAAGTTGGTGGTCCCGTCCAGCGGATCGATGGACCACCGGTAGCCCGAGGGCTTCTCGGCGGCAGTGGTGCCGTACTCCTCACCGGAGACTCCGTCATCGGGACGACGCCGGGTTATCACCTCGCGCACGGCGCGCTCGGCCCGGCGGTCGAACTCGGTGACCAGATCGGATTCGGAGCTCTTGGTCTGCAGACCGGCCTGCTCCTGTCCCAGGGCCACACCCGCAGGTGCCACCTCGCTGCGCTCGGCCAGGACAGCGACCCCGGCGGCAGCGGCTTCGCGGGCGATGTCGAGAAGTTCCTCAGCGGTGGTCATCGTTTCCGTTCTGTCGGCGTCGTTCTCGGATGCGGTCATATGGGTCTGGTGCGGGCGGCGTCGAGTGCGGCGGATACGGCCTCCTCAGAGCTCCTCGGGGCCGTTGTTCAGCAGGCGCTCGAAGCCCTCCTCGTCCAGGACCGCCAGACCCAGAGACTCGGCCTTGGTCAGCTTGGAGCCGGCATTCTCACCGGCCACCACGAAGTCGGTCTTCTTGGAGACCGAGCCGGAGGCGCGGCCGCCGCGGGAGATGATCGCCTCCTTGGACTCGTCCCGCGACCAGTTCTCCAAACTGCCGGTGACCACAACGGTCAGGCCCTCGAGGGTGCGCGGGACGGCCTCATCCTGCTCATCCTCCATGCGGACCCCGGCCTGGGCCCAGGCGTCCACGATCCGGCCGTGCCACTGCGTGGCGAACCATTCCCGCACTGCAGAGGCGATGGTGGGACCCACGCCGTCGATGCCGGCCAGCTCCTCCTCGGAGGCGCTGCGGATCTTCTCCATGGAGCCGTAGGCCTGGGCCAGGGCGCGGGAGGCGGTGGGGCCCACATGCCGGATGGACAGCGCCACCAGCACACGCCACAGCGGCTGCTCCTTGGCCTTCTCCAGCTCGGCGAAGAGCTTGGTGGTGTTCTCCCGCGGCTTGGAGGGCTCCTTCAGCTCACCCTTGGCGTACTGCGGCTTGGTCCAGAAGTAGAGCACCGGGGCGTAGCGGCCCGTGCCCTCATGCTTACCGGTCTCCTGGTTCTTCTCCAGGACCTCCCGCCAGCGGTAGACGCCCTTGAGATCCTCCGGCGTCAGGGAGAAGAGATCGGCCTCATTGCGCAGCACCGGGGTCTGGGCCACCGGCTGGCCGCCCTCATCCCACTCCACGACAGCGCCGGAGGCCTCCAGCTTCTCCTGGTCGATCAGCTCGGCGCGCGGGCGGACCTCATCGGGGTCCGGGTTGGTCAGAGCCAGCCCGGCCTCCTCGCCGAGGGCCTCGATGTCCAGGGCGCCGCGGGAGCCCACGTGGATGACCCGCTCGGCCAACTGGGCGGGGCAGGTCTCGGCATTGGGGCAGCGGTAGTCGACGTCGCCCTCCTTGGCCGGAGCCAGCTCGGTGCCGCAGGCCGGGCAGTAGGTGGGGAAGACGAACTCGCGCAGGCGGCCCTCCTCCTGCTCGCGCAGCTCACGCTCGGGCAGGACCGGGCCGAGGACCTCGGGGATGACGTCGCCGGCCTTGCGGACCCAGACCTTGTCCCCGATCTTGAGGTTCTTAGCCTTGACCACGTCCTGGTTGTGCAACGTGGCCTTCTCCACGGTGGAGCCGGCCACCAGCACCGGGTCCAACACGGCGAAGGGGGTGACACGGCCGGTGCGGCCCACCTGGACGCGGATGTCGAGCAGCTCGGTGGACTTCTCCTCCGGCGGGTATTTGTAGGCCGCCGCCCAGCGGGGCACCCGGGAGGTGTGGCCCAAGGCGCGCTGGAGGTCGAAGTCGTCCACCTTGATGACCACTCCGTCGATCTCGTGGACCAGCTCGTGGCGCTTGGCCTGGAAGCGGTCCAGGTAGTCGTCGATCTCCTCCACGTCGGAGAGGATCTCGGTGTAGGGGCTGACCGGCAGGCCCCAGGCGGCCAGCTGGTCATAGGTCTCATGCTGGGAGCTCAGCGTGACGCCCTCGCGAGAGCCCACGCCATGGACGAACATGGCCAGCGGGCGCTCGGCGGTCTTGGCCGCATCCTTCTGACGCAGCGATCCGGCGGCGGCGTTGCGCGGGTTGGCGAACTCCTTCTGCCCGGACTCGCGCAGCCGTACGTTGAGCGCGTGGAACTCGGCGGTGGGCATGAAGATCTCGCCGCGGACCTCCAGCTCGGCCGGATGGTCGGTGCCGAAGAGCTGGTTGGGGATCTCCTGAATGGTCAGCACGTTGTGGGTGACGTCCTCACCGGTGGTGCCGTCGCCGCGGGTGGCCGCGCGCACCAGCTTGCCGCGGCGGTAGAGCAGGTTGATGGCCAGACCGTCGATCTTGACCTCCACCAGCCATTGGGGGCCGCTGGTGGAGGTCACGCGGTCCGGGCGCAGCTCCTGCAGGGAGGCCACGGCGCGGTCGTACCAGGCGCGCAGCTCCTCGCGGGAGAAGACGTCCTCCAGGGAGTACATGCGCTGGATGTGCTTCACCGGGGCGAAGGCGGTGGAGACCTCTCCCCCGACCTCCTGGGTGGGGGAATCTCCGGTGACGATCTCCGGGTGCTCGGCCTCGATCTGCTCCAGACGCCGCCAGAGTTCGTCGAACTCGGCGTCGGAGATCAGCGGGGCATCCTCCTGGTAGTAGGCGATCCGGTGCTTCCGGACCTCCTCCACCAGCTGCTCGTACTCCTCGCGCAGCTCGCGCGAGGGGGCTCCCGCGGCCACAGCGGGAGCCCCCGCCGCAGCGGGGGTATCCGGCGTCGTCATCTCAGCACTCTCACTCACTCCGCTCATTCTAGCCGGGACCGAGGTCCTGCTCAGAGGTCCAGAACGGTCTCCGCGGCGGAGAGGGTGGGGCTCTCATAGGCCCCGCCGAAGAGCACCCAGTGGGCCAGCAGCGGGAAGAGCTGGTGCATGGGTGTGCGCTCGGCCCAGCCCTCGCGCAGCGGGGCCTCTTCGTCATAGGCATCCATGACCTCCTCCAGGTGCTCCAGTCCGAAGAGGTCCAGCATGGCCAGGTCCGCCTCGCGGTGGCCGGCGTGGGCGGCCGGGTCGATCAGCACGGCGCCTTCAGCGGTCCACAGCACGTTGCCCGTCCAGAGGTCGCCATGGATGCGGGAGGGGGATTCGCCGTCGTCGAGCTCTCCGGAGGCGATCCGATCCCGAGCCTGCTGCAGCAGCTTCAGATCTGCCGAGGAGGCGCGTCCGCCGCCGGAGGTGAGCCGGTCCAGCAGCGGGTCCAGGCGCTCCTGGGCGTGGAAGGCGCCCCAGGAGGAGTGGGTTCCGATGCCCATCTCCAGCAGCTGCTCGGCCGGGCCGAACATCGGGGCCACGCCGTCGGGGTGCTCGGCGGGGAGCTGACCGAAGAGCGCGTCCTCCGGCAGCGAGCGGTGGGTGCGGGCCAGCGCCGTGCCGAAGGCCTGGGCGGCCTCCTCAGCGGCGGGGGCGGCGTCGAGCCGCTCCAGCTCCAGGCGGCCCTCCTCAACGGAGAGCACCTGAGCGATGCGGGCCCCGCCCTGCTCGGTGGCCTCAGCCAGCCAGCGCAGCCCCGCGGCCTCCACCTGGGCTGCACCACGGATCCCGGACACGACGTTCTTGGTGTATGGCATACCTGCCACTCTAATCTCCGTTCTCTTGGCGCGCAGGTGTCGGATTGAAGCAGATTTCGCCGTTATTCCGACACCTGTGCATCAAGAGAACGCGTTGGTGAGGAGGCGGTTGAGGCGCAGCACCACTCGTCGGAAGCTCTCGGCCAGATCCACCCTGTTCACGAGGATGACCACCCACCCCTCCGCTTCGAACTCAGCATTTCGCCACTGGTCGTGGGCCTGCTGCTCAGCGGAGAAGTGATGCTCTCCCTCGTACTGGATGATGATGCGGGCGTCGCGATATCCCATATCCCCGACAGCGGTTCCCGGCCTCCCCGGCACACACGGGGCCTGAAGCTCCGGCTCCGGCAGCCCCGCCTCGGCGATCGCGAGTCTCAGCAGCGTCTCCGGCGGAGAGTCGGAGCCGATGCGCACCGACTCGAGAGCCTCCCGGGCAGTGACGACGCCGGCGGTCCAGGGATGGCGCCTCACCGCGGACCTCAGCTGTTCGGGGGTGCAGTACGGCTCGTCACGATCCTCACGGCTCCGATAGGGATGCCGGAGGAGCCGATCCCCCACGCACACCAGCTCCGGAGCCGTCAGATCTGCCATGCGATCGATGAACAGCCGATGCGGGGCTGAGACCCTGATGCCGGAGCGTTCCATCACCTCCCCCGGCCCGACCTCAGGAAAATGCCGGGCCACTCCGGACCACGACGGCGACGCCGGCACGTCATGTGTCCAGTTGGGCCCGCTGAGATGCAGGCGCCGGTCATAGCGGCACCGCACGGGAAGCGGTGCGTCCCAGAGACGGGCTGCCGTGAGATGACTGACCCAGAGTTCTCCGCTGCGACTGGTGAAGGCACTGAGCAGCGCCTCGTCCAGTCCTGAACGCCCGACGTCGGCGTCTCCGGATCCAGCCCCAGTCCACCGGTACAGTCCTCGGCTGAGGCGCTCGACATCTCGACGGCGCAGGCGCTGACCGCTGATTCCGCTGCGCAGTGCCTCAGCGCGGGTGAAGGGCCGAGTTCGCAGTTCAGGCGGAAGCGGATGAGAAGTTCGCACAGAACCGAGCATGCCGCTGCAGAGGCTGCTCGAGGCGAGGTCCATGCCGCTCTGGGGAGGGCCGGGCGTGGCCTCCGTGACTCACCGCGCCCTGTGGAGGAAACCTTCCCCGACAATCGGTTGGCGCGCAGGTGTCGGAAAGAGGCGGATTTCGCCGCCATTCCGACACCTGCGCGCCAACCGGACGGGAGGGGAGAGGGAAGGACTCAGCCCTCGATGCCCAGCTTCTCCAGGACGATCTCGCGGACCTTGCCGGCGTCGGCCTGGCCCTTGGTCTCCTTCATCACCGGGCCGATGAGGGCGCCGATGGCCTTGAGCTTTCCGCCCTTGACCTTCTCCACCACATCGGGGTTCTCCTCCATGGCCTTCTCCACGGCGGCCGAGAGTGCGCCATCGTCGGAGACGACCTCCAGGCCGCGGGCCTCCACGATGGCCTCCGGGGAGCCTTCCCCGTCCACGTGGAATTCCAGGACCTGGCGGGCGATCTTGTCATTGATGCGTCCGGCCTCGATCAGGCTGTTCAGCTCGATGATCGTCGCCGGGGCCACGCCCAGGGCCGCCGGATCCAGGTCACGGGCGTTGGCCAGACGGGAGATCTCACCCATCCACCACTTGCGCGCGACGGCGGGCGATGCGCCCTTCTCCACGGTCTCCTCGATCTCGTCGAGCAGATCGGCGGCCACCACATCGCGGAACTCCTTGTCCGCGTAGCCCCAGGTCTCGCGCAGACGACGACGGCGCTCAGCCGGCGGCTCGGGCAGCTCGGCGCGCAGCCGCTCGATCCAGTCCTGGGTGGTCACCACCGGCACCAGGTCCGGCTCCGGGAAGTACCGGTAGTCGTCGGCGTCGGACTTCGGACGGCCCGAGGTGGTGGTCCGGGAGGTCTCCTGCCAATGGCGGGTCTCCTGGACGATGGAGCCGCCGGAGGAGAGCACACCGGCGTGACGGCGGATCTCGTAGGTGACCGCGTGCTCCACAGCGCGCATAGAGTTCACGTTCTTGGTCTCCGAGCGGGTGCCGAACTCGGTGCTTCCCTTGGGCATCAGGGAGACATTGGCGTCGCAGCGGACATTGCCGCGCTCCATGCGCGCATCCGAGATGTCCAATCCCTTGACGATGTCACGGACCGCAGAGACATAGGCCCGGGCGATCTCCGGGGCACGCTCACCGGCACCGACGATCGGCTTGGTGACGATCTCGATCAGCGGCACACCCGAGCGGTTGTAGTCCACCAGCGAGTAGTCCGCGCCCTGGATGCGCCCGGAGGTTCCGGCATGGGTCAGCTTGCCGGCGTCCTCCTCCATGTGGGCGCGCTCGATCTCCACACGGAAGATCTCGCCGTCGTCCAGCTCCACATCCAGGTAGCCGTCGTAGGCGATGGGCTCGTCGTACTGGGAGGTCTGCCAGTTCTTCGGAGTGTCCGGGTAGAAGTACTGCTTGCGGGCGAACCGGCAGGACTCGGCGATCCGGCAGTTCAGCGCCAAGCCCAGCCGGATGGCCGACTCCACAGCGGTGCCGTTGACCACCGGCAGGGTGCCGGGCAGGCCCAAGCAGACCGGGTTCACATTGGTGTTCGGATCGTCGCCGAAGGCGTTCGGCGCCGAGGAGAACATCTTGGTCACGGTGTTGAGCTCCACGTGGACCTCGAAGCCGAGGACCGGGTCGAAGCGCTCCAACGCCTCCTCGTAGGACAGCGGCTCTGCTTCTGCGATGGTGTCAGTCATCCTCAGGCCTCCTGGGATTCGAGCTCGGGGATCTGGGCCCACAGGGGCTGGGATCCGTCGTTCAGCAGCTTCTCCAGCGCACCGGCCGCCTGGTAGACGCGGGCGTCCTCGCGGGCCGGGGCCAGGAACTGGATGCCCACGGGCAGCTCGGCGCCGGACTCGTCGGCGGCCAGACCGCCGGGCACCGAGATGCCGGGGATCCCAGCCAGGTTGGCCGGGATGGTGGCGACGTCGTTGAGGTACATCGCCAGCGGGTCGTCCAGCTTCTCCCCCAGCGGGAAGGCCACCACGGGCGAGGTGGGCGAGATCAGCACATCGGCCGTCTCGAAGGCGGCGTCGAAGTCCCGCTGGATCAGGGTTCGCACCTTCTGCGCGGAGCCGTAGTAGGCGTCGTAATAGCCGGCCGACAGCGCGTAGGTGCCCAGGATGATGCGGCGTTTGACCTCTTCGCCGAAGCCGGCGGCACGGGTCGCACCCATGACGCGCTCGATGGTCAGCGGCCCCTCCTCCGGAGTCACGCGGGTGCCGTAGCGGACACCGTCGAACCGTGCGAGGTTCGAGGAGGCCTCCGAAGGCATGATCAGGTAGTAGGCGCCCAGCGCGTACTCGAAGCTGGTGCAGTCCACCTCCACGATCTCGGCGCCGGCGGCCTTCAGCGCGTCCAGGGACTCCTGGAAGCGGGCCAGCACGCCGGACTGGTAGCCCTCGCCCTGCAGCTGTCTGATCACACCGATCCGCAGGCCCTCCACGCTCTGGTTCCGGGAGGCCTCGCCGAAGGCGGGGACCTCATCGGGCAGCGAGGTGGAGTCCTTGGGGTCATGGCCGGCGATCAGCTCATGCAGCAGCGCGGCGTCCTCAGTGGTGCGGGCCACCGGACCGATCTGGTCCAGCGAGGAGGCCATGGCGATCGCACCGTAGCGGGAGACCGAACCGTAGGTGGGCTTGGTGCCCACCGTGCCGGTGACCGCACCGGGCTGACGGATGGAGCCGCCGGTGTCGGTGCCCAGCGCCAGCGGAGCCTCGAAGGCGGCGACGGCGGCCGCGGAGCCTCCGCCGGAGCCGCCCGGGATGCGCTCGATGTTCCACGGGTTTCGGGTCACGCCGTAGGCGGAGTGTTCCGTGGAGGAGCCCATGGCGAACTCGTCCAGGTTGGTCTTGCCCAGGATCGGCAGCTTGGCCGTCCGGATCTTCTCCACCACTGTGGCGTCGTAGGGGCTCATCCACCCCTCGAGCATCTTCGAGCCGGCCGTGGTGGGCTGGCCGGTGGTCACGATGAGGTCCTTGACCGCGATCGGCACGCCGGCCAGCGGGTGCAGCGCCTCAGCCTCGGCGCCGCCGGCGGAACGGATGGCGTCCACCTCGGCGGCGGTGGCCAGAGCCTCCTCGCCGGAGACGTGGATATAGGCGTTGAGGCCCTTCTCCCCGCCGTCGACGGCCTCGATCCGGTCCAGGTGGGCCTGGGTGAGCTCCACCGAGGTGATCTCCCCGGCGCGCAGCTTGGCCGCCATCTCGGCGGCGGTCAGCCTGATCAGTTCAGCGTTGTCAGCCACGTCGATCACCGTTCGCTCCCTTCCCCCGCTGCGGGGCCCCGCAGCGCGGGTCCTTGCTCGCTCTCTTCATCCAGGATGGCCGGGACCTTGAAGCGGCCGTCCTCGGCGTCGGGTGCGTTGCTCAGCGACTGCTCGGCGGTGAAGACCTCACCGACCACATCTTCGCGGAACACATTGGTCAGGGGCAGTGGGTGACTGGTGGCCGGGACGTCGCCGGAGACTGCCGCGCTGCTCACGGCATCAGCGACCGTCTTCACGGAATCGACGATGACGGCCAGCTCTCCGGCCATCTTCTCCAGCTCATGCTCCGTCATGCTGATATGCGCAAGCTTCGCCAGATGCTCGACGTCGGCGCGCGAGATGTCAGACATGCATCTCCCTCAGATCGGGGTTCGGGTATCCCCCACATACTATCGGGGACTCAGACCCCGATGACCCGTTCAGTCCTGCTGCTCTTCCTTCACATCCACGACGACGACGGTCACGTTGTCACGGCCGCCGCGGCGCAGGGACTGCTGGATCAGGATGTCCACGGTTTCCTGGGCGGATTCGCCCCGGCCGAGGATCTCTGCGATCTCCCCGTCCTCCAGCTCGCCGGTAAGTCCGTCGGAGCAGATCAGCGCGCGCTGACCTGCGTTGACCGGGGCGCTGAAGTAGTCGGCGTCGAAGACCTCCCCGGCGCCCAGGGCCCGGGTGATGACGTTGCGGTTGGGGTGGTTGTGGATCTCCTCAGCGGTGATGATCCCGGACTCATACATCTCCTGGACCTGGGAGTGGTCGCGGGTCAGCCGTACCAGCTCCTGGTCCTCGAACATGTAGGTGCGGGAGTCTCCGATGTTGAAGACCAGCCACTGGAGCTCGTTCTCCGCCTCGATCAGGGCGGCGCCGGTCAGCGTGGTGCCGGCCTTGGAATCGGTGGCCTCGCGGATGCGGACATCGGCCCGATCGATGAACTGCTGGATCTCACGGCGGCTGATCAGGCCCTGCGCGGCGTCCCAGCCCTCGGCCAGCGTCTGGACCGCCAGGGAGGAGGCGACTTCGCCGGCCTCATGGCCGCCCATGCCGTCAGCCACGGCGAAGAGGGTGTCGGTGACCACGGAGGAATCCTCGTTCAGCTCGCGGCGCAGGCCGACGTGTGAGCCGTACCCGTAGTCCAGATAGAGAGAGGTCACCTGGCTATCTTGTCACGAAACGATCACACACTGCATCGGATGTCGCAGAGGATCACACCAGGTCAGCAATTCCCGCGCGTTCCTCAGGAGTCGAGGACGATGCCTGTGCCGCTGGCGCGCAGCAGCATATTGGGCTGCACCTCGCCGAATCCGCGGACGATGCGCGGCGGCTGCGGAACCAGCAGATAGTCGTCATCACGCTCCAGGGCTGCGGCCGTGACCGAATCCACCAGGATGGTGCCCGGGTCTGCCAGTGCGGTCAGCCGTGCCGCCAGGTTCACCGTGGGACCGTAGATGTCGCCCATTCGGGAGAGCACGCGGCCCCAGACCACTGAGACCCGCGCCTGGGGAAGCACCTCATCGGCGGCGATGGTCTCGGCCAGGGCGAGGGCGATCTCCGCACCAGCCTCCGGCGTCTCGGCGTTGTAGAGGACCTCGTCGCCCACGGTCTTGACCAGCCGGCCGCCGCCGATGCTGATGATCTCGGCACATTTGGACTCGAACCGCTGAACCATCTGGGCCAGGGTGCGCTCGTTCATCTGCCGCGAGAGCGAGGTGTAGGAGACCAGGTCGGCGAAGCCCACCGCGCGCGCCAGCGGCAGCGGGGTGTCATGCTCCTCACCGGTGCGTCCTCGGGAGCTGGCGGCCAGGCCCGACTCCACCCGGACGGTCAGCCGCTGCAGGGCGGCCGAGAGCTGGCGGCGCCAGGCATAGCCCATCAGGCGCTGAATGGGGTCGATCAGCTCAGGAAGCGTCTCCACCACCTGAGAGCGGGCCACGGCGTCGGAGAGCTGCTCATTGGTGATCTTGTCCTCCACCAGAGCCTCGATCTGCCAGACCACCATGCGGTCGGTCATCTGCCCCACCGAGCGGGTCAGAGAGATCGCCGTCTCCTCGTTCAGGTAGCCCTCACGGACCAGTCCGACCATCGTCGCCAGGGCCTCCACATCGGTCTGGGTGAAGGCTTTGACGTCATCGTCCAGGTTGGGGAATCCGAGCGCGCGCCAGAGCTTGCGGGCCGAGTGGGTGGAGACTCCCATCTCCTTGGCCATCTCGCGGTAGGTCAGAGTACGCTCCGCCCCGAGGAGCCGGTGCTCGAGGTCGCGGATGTTGCGGTGCCACTCCCGCTGCTGCGAGGTGGGGGCGGGGATCGACGCCGTCTCGGGCGCACGTCGGACACTGAGCCCCCCGGCCGCCCCTGAGGCCCCAGACCCGAGCTCTGCGCCCGATTCGAACGCCGCACCCGATCCGCTCTGTGTGTCCGGGCGGGACCCGGCACCGGAATCCACGCCGGGGCCCACATCAGACCCATTCTCAGCGTCCCGCCCAGCACCGCCATCCAGCTCAGCACCACCATCCAGCCCAGGGCCGTCATCGAGCCCCGTGCCGGCGAAGCCGCGCGCCTCTGCGCGCGCCTCCACCGAAGGCTCCTGGGACGGTGGGGCCACAATCTCGTCAGCACCCAGGGACGGCATCCGGCCGTTGAGCCGGGCGGAGCGGAAGTCGGACCAGTCGGAGCGGGCCTCCTCCAGCTCCTCCTCGGTGTAGCTGGGCGGGCCGTCCAGGCCCTCCTCGCCGTAGCCGGCGGAATCGGTCATCCCGCCGAAGCCGCGGCGCCGTGCCAACTCCCAAGTCTTCTGCCCCTCGTCCGCGTGTTCCTCAGGCATAGTGCGTTCCGTGGTCGAACTCGTAGGGGCGCGAGGCCTCACCCTGCTGGGCGGCATGCTGGGCGGCGGCCGAGCGGCGGTAGGCGGCCAGCTCCTCCACCACTACGGGGTGGAAGCGGGCCACGTCAGGCATGTCCTTCAGCTTGGTGCGCTGCTGCTGGCCGTAGGCGCCGTGGGAGATCGCCAGATCGCCCGCCCCAGAGATCTCCTGGACCTTGGACTGACGCATCTGCGCCTCGGTGACCAGGCCCAGCGGGATGACCAGCGGGTGCGGGGCGCCCAGGAAGTTCTTCTGCACGATCCGCAGATTGGTCAGATAGGTGATCCGGTTGGCCCACGCCAGCAGGGGCCGCAGCGAGCCGAAGACCAGGGACAGCAGGCCGCCGGCCCACACCAGGAAGGTGCCGATATAGCTGTAGTGCTGGATCCATTCGGGCTGAGATCCGCGGGTGATGTAGCCCAACAGGAAGCTCATGACGGCCAGCGTGACGAGGAAGCTGACCAGGGCCGGAATCAGGATCCGGTGGTGGGAGCGCGTGCGAACGATGACCTGTTCGCCGGCGGCCAGCTTCAGCTTCATGGCCTTCGAGCACTCTCCTCACATCTCTGAACTGCCCGGCCATACCCGCCGGGCTCTCCTCGCTTCCGCCAGTCTACCGGCGACGCAGGTGCACCACATCGCCCGCGGAGAAGGACCGCTGCTCAGCGGCCTGCTCCTCCCACGGCCCATCAGCCTCACGACGCCGATGCGTCACCTCCACCAGCAGCGCACCATCGGGCTGGAGCCCGACGGCGGTCCCCCGCTCGGCCGATCCTCCGGGCAGTTCCACACGGACCTCCTGACCGATGGTGTCCATGACGGCGGTGATCCGGGGGCACAGCGGGGCCACCGAGCCCTGGGATTCGGCCTCGGTGAGGGTCGCGGCGAAGCGCTCGAGGAAGGCGGCGAGCAGGGCGGTTCGGAGGTCGGAGTGCTGGGCTCTCTGGGTCTGCCCGTCCTGCTGGGCGCGCTGCAGCTCCAGCAGGACGGAGGTGGAGGTCGGCGTCGGGAGCTGATCCTCGGTGAGCAGCACGTTGATGCCGCAGCCCAGGATGAGCGCGCCGCCGGCGTCGGGACCTCCTCCGGCGAGCGCGGCGAGGATCCCGCTGATCTTGCGGCCGCGGATATGGACGTCGTTGGGCCACTTCAGCTGGGCCTCCAGGCCGTACTCCTCGCGCAGCACCTCGGTGAGAGCCGTGCCGGCCAACAGCGAGATCCAGGCCAAGCCCTGTGCGGGCAGAGCCGGCCGCAGCACCACAGAGGTGGACAGCGAGGAGTGCCGGGGCGAGGCCCAGGAGCGGCCCAGCCGGCCGGAGCCGCCCGTCTGCTCCTCAGCGGTCAGCACGCAGAGATGCGGCCAGCCGGCCCCAGCCGCGCCGGAGAGCTCCTGGACCAACCGAGCATTGGTGGAGGCGATGGAATCCACCCTCTCCAGCCGCGCGAAGGGACCCTGTTCCACCAGCCGGCGCTGCAGATGCGGCTCGTCCAGGGGACGGAGCTGCGGAGCTGGGCAGGACTGCGGATCCGGCGCTTCGCTATCAGTCATGTCCCTATTCTCCCAGTCGGCGGCCCGCCGGCCGAGACCTCATCCGAACCCTCAGCCGAGACCCATCCGGGCACCGACCAAGTCCTCAGAGGAAGATGTCCGGGGCCAGCTGCGCCTCCGGATCCACCGCGTAGCCGCTGAAGTCCTCGATGCCGACGGCGCGCAGGACATCCTCATCGGTGAGGAACTGCCCGGTGGCCAGCTCGCCGCCCTCAGTGACCGCACCGGCCAGCAGCGCTGTGGCCGCATCGGCCACGATCTCCGGACGGCGGGAGCCGCGCAGCATGGCCTCGCTCTGCTCCTGCTGCCCGGCACCGGCGGACTTCTCGGCCAGGGAGCGGATGGCGGCGGTCTCGATCAGCGTGACCGGCCACAGCGAATTCACCGCGACGCCGGCCGCACCCTTGCCCCCGGCCAGCTCCTGGGCGAGGCCGATGGTGGTCATCGACATCCCGTATTTGGCCATCGTGTAGGCCAGGTGCTTGCCGAACCACTGCGGGTCCAGGCGCCCGTCAGCCCCGGTCAGCGGCGGGGAGAGCGTGAGGATCTGCGGGCTGCGGCCCTGCTCGGCACTGGCGCGCAGATGCGGGGCCGCCAGCTTGGAGAGCAGGAAGGTGCCGCGGACGTTGATGTCGTGCATGAGGTCATAGCGCTTCATATCCAGCGCCTGAGTGGGCGAGAGATCGATGGCCGAGGCGTTGTTGATGACGATGTCGATCCCGCCGAAGGTCTCCGCTGCGGAGTCCACGGCGCGGGCGACGTCCTCATCGCGGCGCAGGTCTCCCACCACGGCCAGGCCGCGCCCACCGGCCGCCTCGATGTCCGCCACGGCGGTGTGCACCGTGCCCTCCAGCGTGGGGTGGGGCTCGCCGGTCTTGGCCAGCAGGACCAGGTCGGCCCCCGCCGCGCCGAGCTGGACGGCGATGGAGTGGCCGATGCCGCGGCTGCCTCCGGACATCACCACGGTCTTGCCCTGCAGGCCGGTCAGGTCGATCGCCTTCTGAAGTTCCTCATTCTGGTGTCCCATACCGCGATCCTACTGGTCAGTAATCAATTTTTGTATCCCAGGTCACAACCCACGGAGGTCCGCCCCGATGATTTGTAGGGTCCCCACAGCAGAACCACGGATATCTCCCATTAGACTGGCGTCTGGATTGTGGAGACCCTCTATGAAAGGCACCACCGAAGCACGATGACGCGCGACCTCACCACCACTGCCGGCAAGCTCGCCGACTTCCGCGACCGCCGGGACAGGACCCAGGCGCCCGCCGGAGAGGCCGCCGTCGAGAAGCAGCACAACCGCGGCAAGCACACCGCCCGCGAACGGATCGACATGCTGCTCGACGAGGGTTCCTTCGTCGAATTCGACGCTCTGGCCGTCCACCGCACCACCGCCTTCGGCATGGATGCCAAGAAGCCGCTGGGCGACGGCCTGGTCTCCGGCTACGGCACCATCGACGGCCGCCTGGTGGCCGTCTACTCCCAGGACTTCACCGTCTTCGGCGGCTCCCTCTCCAAGGTCAACGGAGAGAAGATCGTCAAGGTCCAGGAGTTCGCCGCCCGCAACGGGTGCCCGGTCATCGGGATCAACGACGGCGGCGGCGCCCGCATCCAGGAGGGCGTGGCCTCGCTGGCCATGTTCGCCGACATCTTCCGCAACAACGTCCACTCCTCCGGAGTCATCCCGCAGATCACCCTGATCATGGGCCCTGCAGCCGGCGGCGCCGCCTACTCCCCGGCGCTGAACGACTTCGTGATCATGGTGGACAAGACCTCCCACATGTTCATCACCGGCCCGGACGTCATCAAGTCCGTCACCGGCGAGGACGTGGACATGGAGACCCTGGGCGGCGCGGAGTCCCACAGCCGGACCACCGGCACCGCCGCCTATATGGCCTCCGATGAGGAGGACGCGATCTCCTTCGCCCAGGAGCTGCTGGAGTTCCTGCCGCTGAACAACCTCGCCGAGGGACCGGTGGAGGAGTTCGAGGAGCGCCCCAAGATCGAGGCCGAGGATGAGGCGCTCAACGAGCTGATCCCCGACTCCGCCAGCGCCCCCTATGACATGCGCACCGTCATCGAGCAGATCCTCGACGACGGCCACTTCCTGGAGCTGCAGTCGCTCTACGCCCCCAATGTGGTCATCGGCCTGGGCCGTGTGGAGGGCCGCAGCGTGGGCGTGGTGGCCAACCAGCCCAGCCAGTTCGCCGGAACCCTGGACATCGCCGCCTCGGAGAAGGCCGCGCGCTTCGTCCGCTTCTGCGACGCCTTCAACATCCCGGTGGTCACCCTGGTGGATGTGCCCGGCTTCCTGCCCGGCACCGACCAGGAGTTCGGCGGCATCATCCGCCGCGGCGCCAAGCTGCTCTACGCCTACGCCGAGGCCACCGTCCCCAAGATCACCGTGATCACCCGCAAGGCCTTCGGCGGCGCCTACATCGTGATGGGCTCCAAGAAGCTCGGCGCCGATGTGAACCTCGCCTGGCCCACGGCGCAGATCGGCGTGATGGGCGCCCAGGGCGCGGTCAACATCCTCTACCGCCGGGACCTGGCCCAGGCCGAGAAGAACGGCGAGGATGTGGAGGCCAAGCGCTCCGAGCTGATCGCCGACTACGAGGCTGAGCTGCTCAACCCGTACCAGGCCGCCGAGCTGGGCTACATCGACGCGGTCGTCGAGCCGGCCGAGACCCGCTGGCAGATCACCAAGGCGCTCAGCGCCACGTACCACAAGCGCGAGTCCCTGCCCGCTAAGAAGCATGGAAACATCCCGCTGTGACTGAGCCTGCAGACACCGGACGATTGGGCGAAGACTTGCCGTCCCAGGCCGAAGAGGCCGCTGAGACGGCAGCTATGCGCCCCAACGATGAGGACGAGCAGCCGCTGCTGGAGATCACCGGCGCGGAGCTGACCGAGGAGGAGCTGGCCGCTGTGGCCGCCGTCGTCGGGAAGCTCGCCTCCGCGGAGCCGCAGCAGAACCACGACGCCGGCAGCACCGGTCCCCGCGACCGGCGCCTGCAGCGCCGCCGCAGCCTCTCCTTCAACCGGCTGGGCCTGTGGGGCCGGCCGGGACCGGACTCCTGGAAGAACGCGGGAGGTCTGCGATGACCGCCCAGCGCGCACCCCGGCTGATCCTGGCCTCGGCCTCCCCTGCCCGGAAGGCGATCTTCGAGAAGGCTGGGATCGATTTCGAGGTGGTGGTCTCCGAGGTGGACGAGCGCGCCGCCGTGGAGACCTATGTGGAGACGGCCGGCCCGCTCTCCCCCGCCGATGAGGCCCTCATGCTGGCCCGCACCAAGGCTGAGGATGTGGCCTCCGGCAACGAGGCCCGCAATGCGCTGGTGCTGGGCTGCGACTCGGTCTTCGAGTTGGACGGCACCGCCTACGGCAAGCCCTATGAGGTGGAGGTGGCCGTGCAGCGCTGGCAGCAGATGCGCGGAGACACCGGCACCCTGCACACCGGGCACTGGCTGGTGGACACCACGCAGGCCTCCAAGCAGGCGGCGGCCAGCTCGCTGGACCAGATCTTCGGCGTCTTCACCGGCAGGACCCTGGCCGCGGACGGCGAGCTGCCGGCTGCGGCCGAGACCGTCTCCTCGGACATCACCTTCGGGATGCCCACCGATGAGCAGATCCGTGCCTACGCCGAATCCGGCGAGGGCCTGAACTGCGCCGGGGCCTTCACCCTGGAGGGCCGGGCCGCCGAGCACATCGAGAAGGTCGAGGGCGACCGCGAGTCGATCATCGGCGTCTCCACCGCCGCCCTGGGGCGGATGCTGGAGCGCCTCGGCCACGACATCACAGAGTTTCAGACAAGCTAGAGCAGGAGCGACGACGACGATGACCGACTTCACCAAGGTGCTGATCGCCAACCGCGGCGAGATCGCAGTGCGTGTGATCCGCGCAGCCCACGACGAGGGCCTGACCGCGGTGGCCGTCTACGCCGAGCCGGACCGTGAGGCCGTGCACGTGAAGATGGCCGATGAGGCCTACAGCCTGGGCGGCTCCTCCGCGGCCGAGAGCTACCTGGTCATCGACAAGATCCTGGAGGCCGCACGGGCCACCGGCGCCGATGCCGTCCACCCCGGCTACGGCTTCCTCTCCGAGAACGCCGAGTTCGCCCGCACCGTCATCGACGCCGGCCTGGTCTGGATCGGCCCCTCGCCTGAGGCCATCGAGACCCTGGGCGATAAGGTCTCGGCCCGTCAGCTGGCAGAGAAGGTGGGCGCTCCCCTGGCGCCGGGCACCAAGAAGCCGGTCAAGGACGCCGATGAGGTTGTGAAGTTCGCCGAGAAGCAGGGCCTTCCCATCGCCATCAAGGCCGCCCACGGCGGCGGCGGACGCGGCATCAAGGTGGTCCGCGAGAAGGAAGAGGTCGTCGAGCTCTACGAATCGGCAGTGCGTGAGGCCGTCTCCGCCTTCGGCCGAGGCGAATGCTTCATCGAGAAGTTCCTGGACAAGCCCCGCCACGTGGAGACCCAGTGCCTGGCCGATGAGCACGGCAACGTCGTGGTGGTCTCCACCCGGGACTGCTCCCTGCAGCGCCGCAATCAGAAGCTCGTGGAGGAGGCCCCGGCGCCCTTTCTGAGCCGCAATCAGAACCGCCAGCTCTACCGCGCCTCCAAGGCCCTGCTGAAGGAGGCCGGCTACGTGGGCGCCGGCACCTGCGAATTCCTGATCGGCCAGGACGGCACCATCAGCTTCCTGGAGGTCAACACCCGCCTGCAGGTGGAGCACCCGGTCTCCGAGGAGGTCACCAGCCTGGACCTGGTCCGCGAGCAGTTCCGGATCGCCCGCGGCGAGAAGCTCGGCTACGACGACCCGGAGGTCCGCGGCCACAGCTTCGAGTTCCGCATCAACGGGGAGGACCCGGGCCGGAACTTCATGCCCGCACCGGGCACTCTGGACCGCTTCGAGCTGCCCACCGGCCCAGGCGTGCGTGTGGACTCCGGCGTCCGCGCCGGTGAGACCATCTCCGGCTCCTTCGACTCCATGGTGGCCAAGCTGATCGTCACCGGCGCCGACCGCGAGCAGGCGCTGCGCCGCGCCAAGCGGGCGCTGGCCGAGATGAAGGTCGAGGGCATGCCCACTGTGCTGCCCTTCCACCGCGCTGTGGTGGAGGACCCGGCCTTCGCCCCCGAAGTGGGCCAGAAGGCCGCGACGCCGGCCACCCGCAAGCGCACCCCGGAGTCCTTCTCCGTGCACACCCGGTGGATCGAGACCGAGTTCGACAACACCATCCAGCCGTTCAACACGCTGACCGCACACCCCGGTGCCGAGGCCGCCGAGGGACGCGGGTCCGTGGTCATGGAGGTCAACGGCAAGCGGGTCACCGTGAACCTGCCCGAGTCCCTGGCCGCCGGCAAGCTGGGCGGCCGCCCGGCCGGCTCCAAGAAGAAGCGCAAGGCGCGCAGGGCCGGCGGCGCCGTGGGCGCATCCGGTGACCAGCTGACCTCCCCCATGCAGGGCACTGTGGTGAAGCTGGCCACCAAGGAGGGCGCCAAGGTCGAAGAAGGCGACCTGGTGCTGGTCCTGGAGGCCATGAAGATGGAGCAGCCGATCACTGCGCATAAGGCGGGCAAGCTCAAAGGCCTGAAGGTGGAGGCCGGCAAGACGCTGAGCGCCGGAGAGGTCATCGCCACCATCGAGTGAGCCGAAGCTGAGCGGCGTCGGGAGCCGCCGGCGTCGGGCCGGGGCTGAAACGGCGGGCGTCGTCAGCGACTAGCCTGGGAGCATGACCGAGCTCCCGCTGTTCGACCTGTTGAAGTCCCAGGCCGCCGACCACTGGCAGGACTACACCCGCCATGAGTTTCTGCGGCAGATGGGGCACGGATCCCTGCCCGAGGCCGCCTTCCGCGAGTACCTGATCCAGGACTACCTGTTCCTGATCCAGTTCTCACGCGCCTATGCGCTGGCGGCCTATAAGAGCCGGGAGTTCGCCGATATCCGCGCCGCCCAGGACGGGCTGGCCGCCATCGTCTCCGAGACCGACCTGCATGTGCGGCTCTGCGCCCGGTGGGGCCTGAGCCCCGAGGATCTGGAGGCCGCGGAGGAGCACCAGTCCACAGTGGCCTATACGCGGTTTGTCCTCGACGCCGGCATGAGCGGGGACCTCCTGGACCTCCACGTGGCGCTGGCGCCCTGTGTGATCGGCTATGCCGAGATCGCCCAGTGGCTGGCCCCGGCGGTGGAGGCGAATCCGGAGCACCCCTACGCCGAATGGATCAGTGAGTACGCCTCTGAGGAGTATCAGAGTGCTGCCCGCGCGGCAGTGGAGCAGATCGAGTCGCTGGGGCGACGCAGCTATACCGAGGCGCGGCTGCCCGAGCTGACCCGGGTGTTCTCCACCGCGACGCGGATGGAGAGCGCCTTCTGGCAGATGGGGCTCGACGCCGCGGGCTGACCGAAGGAGCTCTGCCGGCTGAAAGGGATGGGCTAGCCGAAGGGACTGCGCTAGTCGAAAGGGCAGTCCAGCTGAGCTAGGATGCTCCCGTGACCGACACCGAGACCATCTCCGAGACCACTTCCGAGACCTGCGCCGACAGCCGCACCCGGGCCCAGCGGGCCAACCAAGCCCGGTTGCTGAGCGAGCAGGCCGACCGCTATGCCGTGACCCTGGAGTCGGTGATCTCGGTGCTGCGCTCCTCCAGCATGGATGACCGCGGCGCCCGCGAGACCGCCACACAGATCGCCGCCACCGCGCTGGTGCGGCTGCGGACCGCCACCGATGACCACCTGGATGCCTTGGAGCCGGTGGCGGGCGCCTTCTCCCGACTGAAGGAGGATGTGCAGCCGCTGGTGCGGTTCGGGAAGCTGGACGTGGAGTTCGTGGAGCCCCCGACCAACGGACGCGCCCTGCCCGGAGATGTGGCACATGCGGCGCGGGCGATCGTGCGCAATGTGCTGCTGATGCTGGCCAACGCCGCCGAGGCGCAGCGCTCCCGGGTGCACTGGGACTGCGACGGGCTGAACCTGCTGATCAACATCCGCGACGACGGCCGCGGCGAGACCCAGCCCCACGACGACGCCCTGCGCCCGGTCAGCGAGCATGTCACCGCGCTGGACGGGCAGATGACGGTGAGCTCCACCCCCGGGTGGGGTACGGAGATGAGCATCAGCATCCCGCTGGATCCGGTGAGCGCGCCCGCACCGCTGGAGGGCCTGCCGGAGGTCAGCGGCCGCGAGCAGGAGGTGCTCAACGAGCTGGCCCGAGGGGCCCGCAACGCGGAGATCGCCCGGACCCTGGGGATCACCGAGCACACGGTGAAGTTTCACATCTCCAAGCTGCTGAAGAAGGCCGGAGCCCGGAACCGCGCAGAGCTCATCTCCCTCATGCACTGAGGGCTGGAGTCCCCCACTGTCCCCACTCTCCCCCGGTTGGAGATCCCCGGGAACGACGACGGCGGCCCCTCAACCGCCGCTGTGATCAGGTCACAGCTGCACGGTGAGGGGCCGCCATCGTCGGGAACCTGGAGGATCAGCTCTCCTGCTTCTCCTCGGTATAGAGGGACTTCTTGGAGGTCTCCGGGGAGAGGACCAGGCTGACCATGGTCAGGGCGGCCAGGAAGACCAGGTAGAAACCGACTGCGTGGACTCCGAAGCTCTGCACCAACCAGGTGGCGGCGAAGGGGGTCAGCGCCGCGCCCAGGATGGAAGAGAGATTGTAGGCGACGCCGGAGCCGGTGTAGCGGGTGTTCGTGGGGAAGAGCTCCGGCAGGTAGGCCGACATGGGGCCGAAGGTCAGGCCCATCAGGGCCATGCCCACGCAGAGGAAGGCGAAGAGCTGCCAGACGTTGAGGTCAGCACCGGTGCCCAGCTGATCGGCGCCGATGAACCAGCCGAAGCTCAGACCGAAGACCATGATGCCAGCGGTGACCGTCATCAGCATCTTCTTGCGGCCGAAGGCGTCGGCCAGGCGGCCTGCCACCGGGATGCAAGCGGCGAAGAAGACGATGGAGATGACCTGCAGCAGCAGGAACGTCTGGTAATCGTAGTTCAGCGAGCCCACAGCCTCGGGCTGGACCACATACGTGGCGATCCAGGTGGTCATGATGTAGAAGAGGCCGTAGGTGGCCAGCATGATGAAGGTGCCGAGGATGATCTCCTACCAGTTCTTGCGGAAGACCTCACCGATGGGCGCCTTGACCTTCTCCTTGTTCTTCAGCGCCTTGGCGAAGACCGGTGTCTCCTCAATCCGCAGACGGACGTAGAGGCCCACCAGGATCATCAGGATGGAGGCGATGAACGGAATGCGCCAACCCCACACCAGGAAGGGGTGCTCCAGAGCCTCGCCCACCGGCATCTCGGAGACGTCGGCCAGGTTGAAGCCGAAGGACACTGCCAGGATCAGGAAGAGGCCGTTGGCCAGGATGAAGCCGAAGGGAGCGCCCAGCTGGGGCCACATGGCCGCCTGGGCGCGCTTGCCCGGACGGGCGGTCTCAGAGGCGAGCAGTGCCGCGCCGGACCATTCGCCACCGAGGCCCAGGCCCTGACAGAATCGCAGGACGGTCAGCATGGCCGGCGCCCAGATGCCGATCTGGTGAACCGTGGGCAGGAAGCCGATGAGCACAGTGGCCAGTCCCATGACCAGCAGCGCACCGACCAGGGTGACCTTGCGCCCGATCTTGTCGCCGTAATGGCCGAAGATCACCGCACCCAGCGGGCGGGCCACGAAGGCCACACCGAAGGTGGTCATCGCCAGCAGCAGCGAGCGACTCAGGTCATCGTCGTCGCCGTAGAAGAACAGCAGCGGGAATATGGAGGCTGCGGCGGTGGCGAAGATGTAGAAGTCGTAGAACTCGATCGTGGTGCCGATGAGCGAGGCACCGATGATCCGTCGGCGCGGGACCGTCAGATTCTCATCGGCGATCTGGTCGCCGGCGTTGGGATCGGCGCTGTTCGGTTCCGGCTGGGTTGCCGGGTCGACTGTGGTTGACATGGGACTCTCAGTTCTCCAAAGAGGAAAGTTTCTGGGCGAATCGCACGCTCCCCGGCGTGCAGACTCAAAGATCGTAAAACCACTTTCCCGGAATCCTGCAGGAAGATTGCACCCGTCTCAAACAGTGAGACGGGTGCAATTGCAGATTCGCCAGCCCAGCGCTGCTCGATCCAGCGCAGATCGGTGTGGCCCGGATCAGGCCAGCGCAGCTGCCTCGCGAGCGCGGCGGGTGATCTCGCCGCAGCCCCCTGCCGCCACAGCGTCCATGGGGGTAAGCCAGCTTCCGCCCACGCAGGCCACATTGCTCAGTCCCAGGTAGTCGGGAGCATTGGCTGCGCTGATCCCGCCGGTGGGACAGAACACCACGTCCGGCACCGGTGCATAGAGCCGCCGAGCGACCTCACGCTGGGCAGGATCTGCAGGAAAGAGTCGGTCCGGGTTCTGAGCGATATCAGTGGTCACCATCACATCCTGGTGCGAACCCCACACACCGGCAACCGGTTGCCAGATGTTGCCACCCGCACAGCGCCGGCCCCTCACCTCCGACTGAGCATCCCTCAGTAGTACACGGCCAGCGGGCCGTTGGGGCCCTCGATCACCTGGATGTCAGTGTTGAAGATGCTGGTGAGCACGTCGTCGCGCATGATCTCCCGCGGGGTGCCGTGCTCGATGACCTGGCCGTCCTTCATCGCCAGGATCTTGTCCGAGTAGTGGGCGGCGAAGTTGATGTCGTGCAGCACGATCACCACTGTGCGGCCCAGCTCGTCGGCGGCCCGGCGCAGCTGCTTCATCATCTGGACCGCATGCTGCATGTCCAAGTTGTTCAGCGGCTCATCCAGCAGCACGTAGTCGGTGTTCTGCGCCAGCACCATAGCCACATAGGCGCGCTGGCGCTGCCCGCCGGAGAGCTGGTCCAGGTAGCGGTCCTCCAGATCGGTGAGGTTCAGGAAGTCGATGGCCTCGGAGATGTACTTCTCGTCTCCGATGGTCAGCCGGCCCTTCGAATGCGGGAACCGCCCGAAGCCCACCAGCTGGCGCACGGTCAGCCGGGTGACGAAGTGGTTCTCCTGGCGCAGCACCGAGAGGATCTTGGCGATGGTCTTCGAAGGCGTGTTGACCACGTCGTGGCCGGCCACGGTGATCTCGCCGGTGTCGATGTCCAGCAGCCGCCCGATCATCGTGAGGATCGTAGACTTGCCGGCGCCGTTGGGGCCCACCAGCGCGGTCACGCCTCCGGACTGGATCTCGGTGGTGACCGGCCCGATCTTGACGCTGGAGGAGTAGTCCTTGGCGACGTCGGTCAGTGTGATGCTCACAGGCGTCCCTTTCTCATCAGAACGATCAGGAAGACCAGCCCGCCGATCAGCTCCACGATCACAGTGACCGCTCCCCCGGCGTCCCAGATGTGGCGGAGGATGAAGTAGCTGGCGGCCAGGATGGTGTAGGCGAAGAGCACCGCCATGGGGAAGAGCATGCGGTGGGAGTAGGTGTCGCCGAACTGATAGGCCAGCGTGGCGGCGAGGAAGCCGAGGAACATCATCGGCCCCACCAGCGCAGTGGCCACGGCCACCAGCAGCGAGACCAGCGCCATGACGATGATCAGCTCGCGCTTATAGTTCAGCCCCAGGTTCTGCGCAGTGGTCCTGCCCAGCGCGATGGTGTTGAGCGTATTGGCCCGCAGCCAGATCAGCGCGACGGCGGCGATCACCATAGGGATGGCATAGGGCAGGTAGTCGGCCCGGGCGTTGGAGATGTTGCCGAAGAGCCGCGCGGTCAGCACGTCGAACTCCGAGGGCGTCAGGATCCGCTGCATGAAGTTCGACAGCGAGCCGAGCACACCGCCGATGACCACCCCCACCAGCAGCATGATGTGGATGTTGGAGAACCTCCCGCTCAGCAGCCAGGTGTAGAGCAGCGTGGCCAGCACCATCATCGCCAGCATCTGCAGCAGGAAGGGCCCGACGCCGACCAGTGCGGTCGCACCGCCGGCACCCAGCAGGAACACCGCCGTGGTCTGGATAGCCGTGTACAGCGAGCCGAAGCCCATGATCCCGGGGGTCAGGATGCGGTTGTTGACCGCCGTCTGGAACGCCACCGTGGAGACCGCATGGCACAGCGCCACCACACCGATGGTGATCAGCGAGTCCCGCCGCATATCCACGATCAGCCACCACGGCCGGGAGCCGGTCTCGGCCGGATTGTCCCAGGTCATGATGCCGAAGGTCAGTCCCAGCGCCGTGATCACCAGTGCGGACATGGTGATCACATAGCGGCGCATATGCTTCGGCCCGGTGATGGGCCCGGAGCGGCGGGGCCGCTCAGCGGCAGGCGAGGGATCGGCGTCGGGCGCTGCCGCGGTCCTGCGACGCTTCACCGCGCCCTCTCGAGGCTTGAACACTAGGAGACCAGCCCTCCCTTGCGGCGCTGGCGCAGCAGCAGGGCCAGGAAGACGACGCCGCCCACCAGGCCGAGCACCATGCCGACCGGGATCTCGAAGGGAGCGATGATGGTCCGGCCGATCAGATCGCAGATGGTCACCGTGCAGATGCCCACCAGCACCACCCAGGGGAGGTTGGTGCGCAGGTCATCGCCGCGGAAGAGCGCCACGATGTTGGGGACCACCAGGCCGAGGAAGGGCAGAGTCCCGACGACGGTGGCGGTGACTCCGGTGGCCACAGCCACCATGGCGGTGCCCATGAACAGCACCAGAGCGTAGTTCAGGCCGACGTTGGTGGCCATATCGCGGCCCAGGCCGGCAACGGTGAACTGGTCGGCCACCAGGAAGACGGCGATGGTCACCGCCAGCACGATCCACAGCAGCTCGTAGCGCCCCTGGACGACGCCGGTGAAGGAGCCCTGGAACCAGATGCCCAGGGTCTGCAGGCGGTCGGTCATCAGCGCCAGATAGGTGGTGAAGGAGGAGACCACCGCACCCAGCATGATGCCGATGATCGGCACGATCAGGCTGGACTTCAGCGAGACCCGGCGCAGGAAGGCGAAGAAGACCATGGTCCCCACGAAGGACATGATCACCGCGCCGATCATCCGCTCCCCCAGAGTGGCCGAGGGGTAGAGCCACATGACCAGGATGAGGCCGAGCCCGGCCCATTCGGTGGTGCCCATGGTGGAGGGCTCCACAAAGCGGTTCTGGGTCAGCAGCTGCATGATGACCCCACACATGGCCATGGCCGCTCCGGCCAGGACCAGCGCCACAGTGCGCGGCACGCGGGTGACGCCGAACATCCAGAAGTTCTCCCAGTCCTCACCGCCGAAGACGTCGAACTGGCCGACCATCAGGGAGAGCACCAGCAGGCCCAGCGTGATCAGGACGGCCAGGAGGAAGGCCGGCGTCCAGAGCCGACGGTGCCGGCGGGTGCGCGGATCCTCCACGAGGATGTCTCGACTGGTCTGCGAGACGTCCTGACGCAGGGTGGTGGTCATAGAGGCGCTTCCGTCAGCGTGAGAAAAGGGGCGAGTGTGCTAAAGGCAGTGAGGCAATCCTAAGGGTGATGGGCGACAGGACAAAGTCCTATCGCCCATCACGGTGCCGCTGCGGGAGTGAAGCTGAACCTTACTCAGCGCCCTCCAGGGCATCGGCGAAATCGTTGAGGAACTCGGTGTAGGCCTGGATGTCCTCGGTGATGTACATGTTCTGCGGCATGTAGACGACCTGATCGTTCTCGATGGCGGCAGTCTGCTGCAGCGCCGGGGAGTCAGCGATCAGCTCATCGGCCTCGGTGTACTCCGGGTCATCCGGGGTCATGCCGTCGCGGTCCAGCACGATGATCCAGTCCGGGTCGGAGTCGGCGATGGTCTCGACGGAGATGTCGTCGCCCTCGTGGTCGGTGGTCTCCTCGTCGACCTCCAGGGCCGGCTCCAGGTCGAACTCCTGGAAGACCGGAGCCACGCCGCGGCCCTGGTTGGGGCCGGCGTAGTTGATGTCGCCGCCGGAGGTGACCACGCCCATCACGCTGTCCTCACCGTTGTAGGCGGACTCCACGCGCTCGATGGCCTCGTCGAGCTCAGCGATGAGCTCCTCAGCCTCCTCCTCGGCCTCGAAGAGCTCACCGATGTTGGTGGCCTGCCCGCGCAGACCCTCGAAGAAGGTGGTGGGGTCCGAGGTGCCCTCGTCCCACTTCAGGATGACGCCGTCCTCAGGCATGAGGTCAGCCATCTCGTCGTAGTACTGGGAGTAGCGCTGACCGGTGATCACCAGGTCCGGCTCGGCGGCGGCGAGCTGCTCGAAGTCGGGCTCGCGGTGGTTGCCGGTGTCCAGGATGGACTCGTCCTCGGCATAGGTCTCGTGGACGTGGGACTGCATCAGCCCACGCGGTGCCACGGAGAGCTCCACACCCAGGTCCTCCAGGAGGCGGAAGGTGCGGTTGTCGAAGGCGCCGACGGACTCGACGGCGCCGAGGTCGACCTCGTGGCTGCCGTGGTCGTCCTCCACGGTGATGGTCTCGCCGGAGCCGGCGGCACCGTTGTCGCCTGCCTCGGCCTCGCCGCATGCGGAAAGGACGAGTGCGGAGGCTGCGGCCACGGAGAGGATGCCGGCGGCGCGGCCGCGGTGCGGCGCGAGAGCCTCGGAAGTGGTGGTTGCGGGCATGGTGAACCTTCCTCGAAGGGAGTGAGTGATCGGCTGAGCGAAGATCGGCGTTCTCTATTGTGCCAACCTGTTACTTAGCCTGTCCTAAGCACAAAAGAACCTACAGATGTATTTCATGGGCCGCAACTCGCGGCGGAGACCGGTCTCAGAGTGTGAACAGCTTGGTGGTGTGTGAGGCGCGGGGGTGCTTCGGACGTTGTTGGGGCGAAGACTTGCCGTCCCAGCGGGTTTCGGAACCTGAGGAGGCAAGTCTTCGCCCAAACAACCGGCGGGGAGGGGCGGCGCGATAGCGTGGGAGGGTGAACGATGCCGACCACTCCCCCTCCCCGCTGGAGCCGCTGCTCTCTCCGGAGGGATGGGAGCTGCTCAACTCCCTGCCGCCCTACGCCGAGGCCGGTTCCATGGCCCTGAACCAGAAGCTGCGGAAGCAGGGGCACTCCCCCGAGCTGGTGGCCGCCGCGCTGACGCAGTCCTCCCTGCGGGCCGAGGCCGCGGCCAAATTCGGCGACTTCGCGGGGAAGATGCTCTTCACCCGCGACGGCCTGCAGCAGGCCACCCGCCTCCCCGTGGCCGCCCGCCACGCCCAGCGGTTCCGCGAGGCCGAACTGAGCCACGCCGCGGATCTGGGCTGCGGCCTGGGCGGCGACACGATGGCCCTGGCCTCCTTGGGGCTGAAGGTGGTCGCCGTGGAGGCCGATGAGACCACTGCGGCCGCCGCCACTATGAACCTGCTGGCCTTCCCCGAGGCCGATGTCCTGCACACCACCGCCGAGGAGTTCGTGGAGCAGCACGGCCCGCTGCCGGAGGGCTGGGGCCTGTGGCTGGACCCGGCGCGGCGCGATGCCGGGCGCGGGCATTCGGGCAGCGGTGCGGCGTCGCGGGTGTGGGAGCCGGAGGCCTTCTCCCCGCCGCTGAGCTTTGTGACCGCACTTGCCCAGACCGGCATCCCCATGGGCGTGAAGCTGGGCCCGGGCATCCCGCATGAGCTGATCCCGGAGGGCTGCGAGGCCGAATGGGTCAGCGACGACGGCGATGTGGTCGAAGTGGTGCTCTGGTTCAACGCGCTCGCCCGGCAGCTCAGCGGTGAAGACGACGACGGCGAACCTTCGATCATCGCCCGCGCCGCCACCGTCCTGCACAGCGACGAGGAGGGTCGGCGAGCAGTGGAGCTGACCTCTGCCTCCGGCTGGCACACCGCTGCCGGGACAGCCCGAGTCCCCGACGCCGGCCCAGACCCTGAGACCGACGGCGTGACCTCCGCCGCGCGCCTGCCGACGCCCGGCGAAGTACTCTATGAGCCCGACGGCGCCGTGATCCGCGCCGGCCTGGTCCAGGACTGCGCGGCGGCCTTCGGCGGCGAGCTGCTGGATGAGCACATCGCCTATTTCGCGGCAGCTGAGCCCTACGCCGGTGAGCTCGCCCCGCTGGCCCGCGGCTACCGCGTGGAGCAGGTCATGGACTTCAACGTGAAGACGCTCAAGCGCTGGGCCCAGGAGGAGGGCGTGACCAGCGTGGAGATCAAGAAGCGCGGCGTAGACATCGTGCCCGAACAGCTGCGACAGCAGATCCTCGGCGGGAAGAAGCCCGGCAAGAAGGGCAAAGGCCCCAAGGTCCACCGCACGCTGGTGCTGGTGCGGATCGGACAGGAGCGAATCGCCGCACTCGTCCAGCCGCTGTGAGCAGCTGAGCTGGGCTCAAGCCTGCACCCGCTACGAGCAAGCCCGGCCCAGCACCGCGCTCAGCTGTGCATCAGCAGCTGCAGCAGCGCCTGCTGCAGCTGGGGAAGCTCCTCGGCCGCGCTGCGCCAGAGGATCTCATCCTCGGCCTCCAGCTCCGCTCCGGAGATATGGCGCCCGACGCCGACCGCCTCGGCCAGTCCCGGGATCCGTTCGGCGAAGTCGGGGTCGAGTTCGCGCAGCTCCTGCATGGATCCCGCCAGCGCCTGATACTCCTCCTCCACCGTGTTCTTCGTCTCCCAGGAAGCCAGCTCATACTCGCCGAGGGAGAACTCGGAGATCAGGTCGGAGATCTTCTGCGAGGCGACCAGCCCGGCCTGCAGCCGAGCCGTCACAGCTTCCATGCCTTCAGTCATCAGCGCCCCCAACGCTCAGCAGGCCGAGTGCCCGGGCTCGAGATCGCCCACCGGGACCGGCAGGCTGCCCGGAGCTTCGCCGCCCTGGAGCACGGCTATCAGCGCATCGAAGGACTCAGCCGTGCGGCCGTAGAGCGCGATCTGCGTGGGAGCATCGGAGCCGTCCAGGCCCTCCGGACGGTCCAGGGCCACGGCCACATCGCCACCGGCCGCGGGCTGATCGCCGCCCAGCAGAGTGACCTGGGCGCCGCCGGCGTCGGTGACCTCGACGCCGGCCCGCTCGGCCGCCGCGGCCAGGCGCGCCTGGTCCTGCTCAGTGCCGCCGCTGATCTGCAGGCCGCCCTCGAGCTGGTCCGTGCCACATTCTCCGGCCACCACTGTCACCGAGGCGGCGGCCAGCTGCTCGGCCACATTCTCCGCGTTGTGCTCCACCCAGTCGGCGGATCCGGGCTCGCCGTCGATGGCACCGTCGTCCAACCATTCGGCGTCGTCGGTGAGCCCCTCCTCGCCCAGGCCGAGGTAATGGTCGCGGAGCATCTCGGGCATCTGCACACCGGGGCCGGCGTCGAGCTCTCCGGCCTCCAGGTCCTGCTGCCAGAGCAACATGGCCACCACGCGCTCGGCGGCCTCATCCAGGCGTTCCTGGCTGAGCTCCTCGGACTCCACCGCGCTGACGATGGCCTCGTGGGCGCCGCGGACGTCGGCGGGCATCAGCAGCAGGTCGGCACCGGACTCCAGCGCCATGACCGGCGCCTGGTCCGGACCGTAGCCGTCGGCGATGGCGCCCATGTTCAGCGCATCGGTGACCACGACGCCGTCGTGGCCCATCTCGCGCAGCTCGTCATAGGCGGCGCTGGAGAGCGAGGAGGGAACGCCCTCATCCAGGGCGGGGACGTCGATATGACCCATCATGATCATCGGGACCCCGGCTTCGATGCTCTCGGCGAAGGGCACCCAATCCTGCTCGCGCAGCTCCTCCAGGGAGGCGTCCTGGGTGGGCAGGGTGTAGTGGGAGTCATCGGTGACCGAGCCGTGGCCGGGGAAATGCTTCACCGAGCCCATCAGGCCGCCCTCGGCCAAGCCGCGGATGCCGGTCAGGGACAGCTCGGCCACGACCTCCGGATCCGAGCTGAAGGCGCGCGAGCCCATGGTCGGATCGGCCGCGCCCACGGTCACGTCACCGTTGGGGGCGAAGGAGGCGGTGAAGCCGAGCTCAGCGAGCTCCTCGCCCATGAAGAGGTGACCCTGCCAGGTCAGCCCAGTGCCCTCGAGGTTCTCATGCGCCGCGCCGAAGGCCATGGGGGTGGGCCATTCGGTCAGGGGTTCACCCACTCGGGTGACCAAGCCGCCCTCCTGGTCCACGGAGATCATCGCGGGGTATCCACGCTCCTCAGCGGCGGACTGGATGGAGGAGATCTGGGTCTCCAGCTCGGTGAGGTCGGCGCCGGACTGCTCGGCGCCCTCACCTGCGGCGGGGACGTTGTCGCCCATGACGATGGCCCCGGCCAGGTGGAGCTCCTCCACCAGGGAGGCCATGCCGGAGGCGTCGGCCGAGGAGTATTCGCCCACCAGGACCTGGCCGACCTTCTCCTCCAGGCTCAGCTCGGAGACCAGCTGGGCGGCCTCCTCCTGATGAGCCTCAGCGGGACCGGCCAATGCGGCGTCCCGGGCGGCCTCGGCCTCTTCGATCTGCTCCTGATGCTGGTCCTGCTCGCCCTCGGGCTGATCGCCCGAGCCGTCGGCGTCGCCGTCCCCCGCCGTGCCGCCTCCACAGGCGGCCAGCATGAGGGCGGACAGCAGCGCTGCTGCGGACAGGGTTGAGCCTCTGTGACGGGTGAGCATGGGCACCAGGATAACGGCCATCGTCCAGCGGGTAGTCCGTGCCCGAAAGCCCGGGGATATGGGGATACGCTTGACCTGTTGCACCGTCCGCGGACCAGAGGAACCCACATTGGAACTGCCCTTCGCGAAGTCTGACCGATCGACTCTCGGCATCGAGTGGGAACTGGCGCTGGTGGACCGACAGACCGGTGACCTGCGCAGCGTGGCCGAGCGGATCCTGGAGGCCACCCACGGCGACCTGCCCGAGCTGGCCTCCGATGAGGAGCACCCGTATGTGAAGCAGGAGCTGCTGCTGAACACCATCGAGCTGATCACCGATGTGTGCAACGACGTCGAAGAGGGCGTGGAGCAGCTGCGCGAGACGGCACGCAATGTGATGCGCCACTGCGAGCCTTTGGATGTGGACCTCTACTGCCAGGGCTCCCACCCCTTCGCCCCGCCGGCCAAGCAGCCGGTCACCGATAAGGAGCGCTATAACGAGCTGATCCGCCGCACCCAGTGGTGGGGCCGGCAGATGGTCATCTACGGGGTCCACGTGCATGTGGGCCTGGATGATGTGCGCCAGGCGATGCCCGCGGTGAACGCGCTGTGCAACTACAACGCCCACTTCCAGGCACTCTCGGCCTCCTCCCCCTTCTGGTCCGGGGAACGGACCGGCTACGCCTCCAACCGTTCGCTGATGTTCCAGCAGCTGCCCACCGCCGGGCAGTCGTATCAGTTCGAGGAATGGTCCGGCTATGAGCGGGCCGTGGCGGATCTGACCCATACCGGGGTCATCGACGATGTCAGCGAGGTCCGCTGGGACGTCAGGGCCGTTCCACGCCTGGGAACTGTGGAGATGCGCATCTGCGACGGCGTGGCCACACTGGAGGAGATCAGCGCACTGACAGCACTGACTCAGTGCATCGTCCATGACACCGTGCAGACTCTGGAGGACGGCGGCTCGGTGACCTCCATGCCGCCCTGGTACGTGAAGGAGAACAAGTGGCGCGCGGCACGCTACGGGCTGGAGGCCATCATCATCCTCAACGAGAACGGTGATGAGGAGCTGGTCACCGACCACCTGGCCAAGGAGCTGGAGCGCCTGGAGCCTGTGGCCAAGCAGCTCGGCTGCGAGAAGGAGCTGCGCCTGGTGGAGCGGATGATGGACGACGGCGCCGGCTACCAGCGCCAGCTCAAAGTCGCGGAGAACCACGACGGCGACCTGCGCCAAGTGGTCCTCGACTCCGCCGCCCGGACCCGGATGTCCATCAACGGCCCCGGCACCCTCTAGGCGTACTTCCCCATGAGGTGAGGGGTCAGACGCTGATGCGCTGCACCGGCTGCCCCGGGTCGGCCGAGATGTCCAGCGCGGAGGGCCCGACTTCGTCCGCCACCAGCTGAGCGCCCAGTGCAGCCACCATGGCCCCGTTGTCGGTGCACAGCGGGATCGGCGGCACGCGCAGCTCGATGCCGGCCGCGGCGCAGCGCTCGGCGAGCAGTTCGCGCAGCCGGCGGTTGGCGGCCACTCCCCCGCCCAGCAGCAGCGTGGTGATGCCGTGCTCCTGAGCCGCACGGACCGCCTTGGAGGTCAGCACATCCACCACGGCCTCCTGGAAGCTGGCGGCGATATCGGCGGTGGGCACCGGCTTCCCGGCCTTCTCGAACTGCTCGATGGCCCGTGCCACGGCGGTCTTCAGTCCGGAGAAGGACCAGTTGTGCCGGTGCTTGCCGGGGTCCTCCGCTGTTCCCACGAACTTGGGCATGGTCAGTCCGCGCGGGAAGGTGAACGCTTTGGCGTCGCCGTCGGCGGCGGTCTTGTCGATGGCCGGGCCGCCGGGGTAGCCCAGCCCGAGCAGACGGGCCGTCTTGTCGTAGGCCTCACCGGCCGCGTCGTCGATGGTGGAGCCCAACAGCTCCACGTCATGGGTCAGGGATCCCACGCGCAGAATCTCGGTATGCCCACCGGAGACCAGCAGCGCACCGGTATTGGGGGGCAGCTCCTGGACCGCGCCGTCCTGATCGTCCAGAAGCCCCACTCCCACATGGGCCACCAGGTGGTTGACCCCGTAGAGCGGCTTGCCGGAGGCCAGGGCCAGCCCCTTTGCGGAGGAGAGCCCCACCATGAGCGCACCGGCCAGGCCGGGACCTGCGGTCACGGCGATGGCGTCCACGTCCTCGAGCTCCACCCCAGCGGTGTCCAGGGCGCGGCGCAGCGTGGGCACGAAGGCCTCCAGATGCGCGCGGGCTGCGATCTCCGGGATGACACCGCCGAAGCGCACATGCTCCTCCATGGAGGAGGAGACCGTGTTGGCCAGCAGCTGGGTGCCGCGGACGATCCCCACGCCGGTCTCGTCGCAGGAGGTTTCGATGCCGAGGACCAGGGGCTCCCTGCCCTCAGGGCTCTGCGTGGATGTCATCGTGTCCCTCCTGCGCTGGAGCTGTCCTCGGAGGCCTTGCCGAAGGTGGCCGCCGTGGACGGGGCGTTCAGATCCTTCAGCGCCTTCTGCATGATCAGGGCGTCCTCACCGTCGGGGTAGTACTGCGGACGCGTGTGGATGTGTTCGAAGCCTTCGCGGCGGTAGAGCGCCTGGGCGCCGGGATTGTCCGCGCGGACCTCGAGGAGCACCTGCTCGGCCCGCCGACTGACGGCCGCCTCGATGATGGTCCGCAGCAACACTGTGCCGAGCCCGCGGCCCTGGGCCTCCGGGGCCACGGCGATCGTCTGGACGTCGGCGATCGGCAGCACGCACATCATGCCGGCGTAGCCGATGATCCGGACACCCTCAGACGTACTCTCCTCGATCACCCAGTACTGCCGGGTGGCCCGCTCCGGGGCGGCGGAGGGTTCTGCGTGGGAGAGCTCGTCATAGAAGAAGCTCTCCGGCCATGCGTCGTGCGGGAAGAGTCGGTTCTCCAGTTCCGACACGGGGGCGATGTCGGCGGCACTCATGGAGCGCAGCGCCGCACCGTCCGGAAGAGCTGCGCCCTCCGGCAGGGAGGAGGCATCCTGGCTCATGCGCCGGCCTTCTTCATCTGCTGTGGCACCTTCGCGTCGGATTCGCGCAGGTAGAGCGGCAGCGGCTCGCGGTACGGCGCACCCGGCCTTTCGGCCAGCAGCGCGATCTCTGCGGCATCAGGGAGCCAGTGAGCGGCCTCCTCGTGCAGGCCGTGCGGCAGCCGCAGCTGCTCCGGATAGAGGCCGACGCCGGCTCCGACGGCCGCACACGCAGGCGCATCCGCGGCTGCAGAGACATGAGGGCCCTCCACCAGGACGGGCTCTCCCGATCCTGCGGCGTAGCGAGCCCAGTAGACCTCCCGACGCCGGGCGTCGCTGACCGCCAGGAACTCTCCGCGGACACCGCTGCGAACCGCACGCAGGCCCAGCGAGTCCAGACTGCAGATCCCGCGCAGGGGAAGGCTCCAGGCCCCGGCCAGGCCGTGGGCCGCTGCCAGCCCCACACGCAGGCCGGTGAACGGACCCGGTCCGACACCGACGACGACGGCCTCCAGCTGCCCCCCTGCGGAGGCAGGATCCACCCCGATCTCCGCGAGGACATCACGGACTGAGACGGCCAGGACCTCGGTGTGGGCCGTAGTGGACTCGACCTGTCGGTGCGCGAGGATCTCACCGTCGCGGATCACCGCGACAGAGGCCCCTGCGGAGGAATCGATAGCAAGAAGCACCCCACCATCGTATCGGTGAGGCGCTTCCTGCGAGTCAGCCAGCGGCGCAGAGCAGGACCCCAGGAGGATCGGATCCTTCCCGCGATGCCGCGGACCGGCGGATCAGCTCTGGTCAGCCTCGGACTCGCTGTCATCGCTCGCGTCCTCGGCGCTGGGCTCCAGACCCAGGGCATCCATCATGGTGAAGAACAGGTCAGTCTGATCGCTGAGCCCCACCACATTGGCCCCTCCCGGGCCGAAAGCGGCGATGCGCAGCTGAGCACCGGTGTGCATCTGCGACTCGTCCTCCTCAGCAGTGCCGTACCCGATGGTCATCTCAGAGCCCTCTTCAGTGATGAGAGTGCGGGTCAGGCCCGGAGTGTCTTCACCGGTGGAGGTGATCTGGCTGGTGTGGGCGTGATCGGCGGTGACCACGACCAAGGTCTCCTCGTCCTCCTGGGCGAAGTCCAGCGCGACCTGAGCCGCCTCATCCAGGTCGATGGTCTCACCGATCTGGCCGCAGGGGTTCGCCGCGTGGTTCTCCTTGTCGATGGAAGCACCCTCCACCTGCAGGAAGAAGCCGTCATCATCGTTCAGCAGATCGATGGCCTTATCCGTCATGGTCGCCAGATCCGGGACATCGTCGGTGCGCTCCTCGTTCTCGGTGCACTGCTGCGCACCTTCCTCGGCGCCGCCCTCTGTGGCCAGCGGCCCCTCCCAGCGGACCGGCATATTGCCCTCGGAGAACAGACCCAGCAGCGGCTCATCCTGATCCGCGTTCTCCACACCGGCCAGCTCCTCAGCGTCGGAGACCATGTTGAAGCCGCGCTCATCGGCCTGCTCCTCAAGGGTCATCCCCTCCCACTCGCCGGCCGTGGCCTCCTGTGCGAAGGACTCGGAGCCCCCACCGAGGACCACATCGGGGCGCGTGTCCAGGTACTGCTCCGTGATGGACCCCGGGCCACCGTTCTCCAAGGCGAAGTCAGGGCATTCCTCGGATGCCTCCACCGGGCCGTAGCACCCGCGGCGATCGATGTGAGACACCAGCGCGGCCGGCGTCGCATCCTGGATCTCCGCAGTGGAGACGTTCCCGGTCTTCAGCCCGGCCTCCTGGGCGTGCTGCAGGATGGTGGTCTGCGGGTTGTACTCATGGTCGATGCCCAGCGCCCCGTTGTACGTCTTGGTGCCCGAGCCCCACGCCGTGGCCGAGGCCGCGGAATCCACCACGTAGTCCGACTCCCCGGTCTCCTCATCCACGGCGTAGGTGGTGTACTGGCCGGTCAGAGGAAACTGGTCCAGCCCCGGCAGGGAGCCCCCGGCCCCATACTCATAGTTGCGCGCGATGGTGATCTCAGAGTCAGCCATGCCGTCGCCGACCAGCAGGATGACGTTCTTGGCGTCGCTGTCTTCGATGGCCTCACGGATGGCGTCGGTCTGGTCGCCTTCGAATCGCTGCGCCCCTCCGTGCTCGGTGATGTCCCCGACAGCGCTGCGATCCACGTGGGCCTCGTGGCTGCCTGCGTCCCCCTGGGCATCGCCGCTGTCCTGCGCATCCGCTCCAGCCTCGCCACAGGCTGTGAGAGCGATCAGCGCGGTCAGGCCCAGCGCTGCCCACCGAGCGATGGGGCCGCGCAGGGCCCTCCTCGAAACGACGTCATTCGTTCTCCGCATAGGTCCTCTTCCCTCAGGCTTGGCTTGGATTCCGTTCGGCGGCGCAGGTCAGTCCGACCATCCGGGCCGAAGGCGCACTGGGACAGCCCCAACACCGCGTGGTTCAGCTCATCGGAGGAGAGTGACCAGCAGGTGACAGGCAGCTGAGAAGGACACGAACAGCCGGGAACCACAGGCGGAATACAAGTCCAGCTCGGGCATTCAGCCGTTCAGCGCATCCGGTGGCCGCAGCCACAGGGGGCCATAGCCGCGCAGCATGGCTCGCCGCGGAGTGCCCAGCAGATCCTCCTCAGACTCGGAGAAGTCGGTGATGATCTTCCCGCCCCCTGCCGAGCTGCGGTCCTCTGCGCTGATGCTCTCCAGCTCCAAGTCCAGCCAGGAGCCGCCCTCGCCCACCAGGGCGTGCTCCACCAGACCGCGACCCCACTCGATCACGGTCACCGAGCCCGCCAGCGTGGAGAGCAGGTCCAGGGACTCCAGCCCTTCGGCGTCGGTGCGGTAGGCGTCCACGTGGACCAGGTCCGGCCCTTCGGCGGCCCTGCGGTGGATGCGGCTGAGCACGAAGGTCGGCGAGCTGACCGGGCCGGTCACGTCCAGCCCCTCGGCCAGGCTCTGGGTGAAGGTGGTCTTGCCCGCACCGAGGCCGCCGGTGAGCACCAGCAACGTTCCTGCGGTCAGTTCGGCGGCAAGGATGTGGGCGAAGCGTTCGGTGGCCTCGAGATCCTCCAGCGGCATCTCCAGGGTCCAGTTCTCCCCGGTCAGCGGTGCTGCGGGCCCGTCGTCCTGCCGGCGGCTCACCGGACCCCCTGAGCGGTCGACTGCTGCACGCCCTCGGCCTCCTGGTCAGCCTCGATCTGATCCAGGCCGCTGTCGCGGACGATCCGTGGCACCCGGGCGCCGATGCGCGTGATGATCTCGTAGTTGATGGTCTGGGCGGCCGCGCCCCAGTCGGCTGCGGAAAGGCCTGAGTCGCCGCCGAAGAGGACGGCGTCGTCGCCTACCTGAACCTCGGTCTCTGGGTCCTCCAGGTCCACCACGAACTGATCCATAGCCACACGCCCCACTGAGCGGTAGACCCTGTCTCCGATCCGCACCGGCGCATCCACGGCGATGCGCGGGACGCCGTCGCCGTAGCCCAGCGGGATGAGCCCCAGGGAGGTGGGGCGGTCCACGCGGTGGGTCAGGCCGTAGCTGATGCCCTGCCCGGCCGGCACACGCTTCACATTGGAGACGGTGGTGCGCAGCTCCATCGTGGGCTTCAGGCCCAGGTCCTCCCCCGTGCGGTCTGCGAAGGGGCTCTGCCCGTAGACCCCGACGCCCACGCGCACCATGTCGAAGTGCGCATCCGGCCGGGACATAGCGGCGGGGGTGTTGGCCGCGTGGCGCAGGTCAGGGGTGATGCCGGCATCCTCGGCGGTGGCCACGGCCTCGCGGAAGAGAGCGAGCTGTTCGTCGGTCTCGCGGCGGTCAGGCTCATCGGCCACGGCCAGGTGGGTGAAGATGCCCTCCACACTGATCAGACCGCGCTCCTGGTGATCAGCGGCGGCACGCAGCAGCTCTGGCCACTTCTCCGTCGGGCAGCCGTTGCGGCCCAGGCCGGTGTCGATCTTCAGGTGCACGTGGGCAGGCGTCTGCAGAGCTGCGGCGGCCTCCGCCACGGCCTCGATCTCCCAGCCGGAGATGCCCAGGGCGATATGACGCTCCACGGCTGCGATGAAATCGGTGTCGCGGGTGTGCAGCCAGGCCAGGATGGGAGTCTCGATGCCGGAGTCGCGCAGCTCGATGGCCTCGGTGACATGGGCGACGCCCAACCAGTCGGCACCGCCGTCGAGGGCCGCCTGGGCAGCGGTGAGCGCGCCGTGGCCGTAGCCGTCCGCCTTCACGGCCACCATGACCTTGGCAGGAGAGACCGCCACAGCGATGGTGCGGACGTTATGCCTGATCGCAGCGGGGTCGATGATCGTTGCGCGCTCCAGACCCTCGAGCGGGCCGACGGTAGAACTCATGGTCTCCACTCTACGAGACCCGACCTCTGCACTCCGGGCGGCGTACCGAATCCGGATCCGACGCCGAAGGCCACAGCCGCGAGACCGTGGGCGATGAGGGCTCCGCGACGGCCGGTCCCACGGCGCTGGACACCGGCCGTTCGAGCCCGTGGTTCGTCGGCGTGCTCTCCCCAGCCGGCAGGCTCAAGACGCACCTGCCGGATCTGTGCTGTGCCCACGGCATGGCCCGGACAGCAGGCCCACCACCAGCGCCGAGGCGCCGAAGCCGCCGTGGCCCGCCGGGTCAAGACGTTCAGCGGCCTGGGCGTGCAGGCGGACGGCCAGTGCCGCACCTTCGGCCACAGCAAGCTCATCCTGCTGAGTGGCCAGCACGGCTCCGAGCACGCCGCTGAGCACATCTCCGCTGCCGGCGGTGGCCAGCCCCGGCGTCTGGGCCCGGTGCAGCAGAGTCTCTCCGCCGGGAGCCGCGATCACCGTGGTGGCCCCTTTGAGCAGAACGGTGGCCCCGGCAGACTCGGCCAGCGCCTCAGCCGCGGCCGCAGGGTCCGTGCTGAGCAGAGGCTCTACCTCGCGGAGCCCCAGCCCGTGGGCCATCCGCCGCGCCTCGCCCAGATGCGGGGTCAGCAGGACCTGCTCGCAGAGCGTGATCTCGGGGACCAGCGCCAGCGCGGAGGCATCCACCACACAGGGCCGGCGCTGATGCACCGCCCAACGGATCGCATCCGAGGCCGACTCCAGCTGGGCGGGGTCCTCCCCCAGTCCGGGCCCGACGACGACGGCACGGCACTTCTTCAGCCGCTCGTTGATCCCATCGGGCCCATAGTCGGGAGCGCCCACCACCTCCGGGGCCTCCATGAGGACCTGCCGGCGGACCTCCTCCGGGGCCTCCAGGGTCAGCATCCCGACGCCGGTGTTCAGAGCTGCGCCCACGGTCAGCTGCGCCGCCCCGGGATACTGCGGGGACCCCGCCAGGATGTGGACGGCCCCGCGGGAGTATTTGTGGTCGGCGCTCCGGGGCGGGGTCCAGGAGGAGGCCGGGTCCCAGTCCTCTGGGAGCAGCTGAGCGCGCGGCGTCGGGAGGTGTTCTCGCAGGCCTATGTCCACCGCATGGATGCGTCCGCTCAGGTGTCCGCCATCGCCGGTGAGCAGCCCGAGCTTGAGTCCGCCGAAGGTGACGGTGTGGTCGGCGGGGATCGCGGAGCCGCGGACCTCTCCGGTGTCCGCATCCACGCCGGAGGGCAGGTCGCAGGCCACCACAGCGGTGCCCTCGGGGATCTGCGGGGCGTCGAACTCGCCGTGGAAGCCGGTGCCGAGGACGGCGTCGATGATGAGCTCGGTCTGCGCCGGGATCTCCTCGACCACCCGGCCGCCGGCGTCGCAGAAGGCCTGCAGCGCCTCCTGATGGGCACGTCCGCGGGTCAGCACCGCACTGGCGTCCACTCCGCGACGGCGCAGAAAGGTCAGAGCCCAGAGGCCGTCGCCGCCGTTGTTCCCGGAGCCGATCAGCCCCGTGACCCGCGCACCATAGACCCGGGCCCCAGAGACCTGCGCGCCAGGGTCCCACGCACCGCGCGCAGCAGCACCGGAACCGGCGCGCAGCAGCTTCAGCACCACGGCGGCCAGCCCCCAGGAGGCTCGGCGCATCAGGGCGGGCCCGTGGCCGGCCTCAAGCAGGGGCATCTCCGCCGCGCGCACCTGTGCCCCGGTCCAGACCGGGGCCAGGGGCAGAGCAGAGGTCATGGGATCAGCCTTCGGCGACCACCATGGCGGTGGCGACGTCGCCGTCGTGGGAGAGGGAGAGGTGCCAGCTCTTCACACCGCGCTGCTCGGCGACGGCGGCCACGGTGCCCTCCACGTGGACCTGCGGGGCGCCGGCGGCGTTGAGCACCACCTGACAGTCCTGCCAGTTCATGCCGGCCGGGGCGCCGAGGGCCTTGGCCACAGCTTCCTTGGCGGCGAAGCGCGCGGCCAGGGAACGGGTGTTGAGCTCACGCTCGGCGGGGACGAAGAGCCGCTCGCGCAGGGCCGGGGCCCTGCGCAGCTGCTGCTCGAAGCGAGTGACCAGAACGACGTCGACGCCGATCCCCACGATCATGTGACTCTCCCCCTCTATAAGTCTTCGGACTCAGTCTCTGTCCGGGCTCAGACTCAGACCGGTCCGATCACTCCACGGTGACGGACTTGGCCAGGTTGCGCGGCTGGTCCACGTCGTAGCCCTTCTCAGCAGCCAGCGCGCAGGCGAAGATCTGCAGGGGCACGGTGGTCAGCAGCGGCATCAGCAGCGGCTGGGTCTCCGGCACATGGAAGACGGTCTCGGAGAACTCGCGCACGGCGTCATCACCGTCCTCAGCCACAGTGATGGTCTTGGCGCCGCGGGCGCGGACCTCCTGGATGTTGGAGACCACCTTGGAGTGCAGCGAGTGGCGCCCGTGCGGCGAGGGCACGACGACGAACACCGGCTGGCCTTCCTCGATCAGCGCGATCGGGCCGTGCTTGAGCTCGCCGGCGGCGAAGCCCTCGGCGTGGATGTAGGCCAGCTCCTTGAGCTTGAGAGCGCCCTCCATGGCCACCGGGAAGCCGACGTGGCGGCCCAGGAACAGCACCGAGGGGGTGTCGGCCATCCGGCGGGCCAGGTCCTTGATCTGGTCGGCGTTGTCCAGGATGCTCTGGATCTTGGACGGGATGCTGTGCAGGTCGGCCAGGATGTCCTTGATCTGGCCGGTGAACAGCTGGCCGCGCAGCTGGCCCAGGTAGAGGCCCAGCAGGTAGGAGGCGGTGACCATGGCCAGGAAGGCCTTGGTGGAGGCCACTGCGATCTCCGGACCGGCGTGCAGGTAGAGCACGGCGTCGGACTCGCGCGGGATGGTGGATCCGTTGGTGTTGCAGATGGCCAGGGTCCGGGCGCCCTGCTCCTTGGCGTAGCGGACGGCCATGAGGGTGTCCATGGTCTCGCCGGACTGGGAGATGGACACCACCAGGGTGGTCTCGTCGATGATCGGGTCGCGGTAACGGAACTCGTGGGCGAGCTCCACCTCCACGGGAATGCGGGTCCAGTGCTCGATCGCGTACTTGGCGACCTGACCGGCGTAGGCGGCGGTGCCGCAGGCCAGCACGATGATCTTGGAGGTGTTCTTCAGCTCCTCCGGATCGATGCGCAGCTCATCCAGGGCCAGGCGGCCCTCGGCGTCGGTGCGCCCCAGCAGGGTCTCCTCGACGGCCTTGGGCTGCTCGTTGATCTCCTTCTCCATGAAGGAGTCGTAGCCGCCCTTCTCCGCGGCGGAGGCGTCCCAGTCGATGTGGAAGCGCTTGCCCTCAGCGGAGGAGCCGTCGAAGTTGATGATGGTCACGTCACCGGTGGTGATGGTGACGATCTGGTCCTGCTCCAGCTCGACGGCCTCACGAGTGAAGTCGATGAAGCCGGAGACGTCGGACCCCAGGAAGTTCTCGCCCTCGCCCAGGCCGATGACCAGCGGGGAGTTGCGGCGGGAGGCGACCACCCGGTCGGGCTGATCGGCGTGGACGGCCAGCAGGGTGAAGGCACCCTCGAGCTCGTTGGAGGCCAGGCGCATGGCCTCGGTGAGGTCGCCCTCGGCGTCGCCGGTGAAGCAGCGGCCGATCAGCTTGGCTGCGACCTCGGTGTCCGTCTGGGACTCGAAGGTGTGACCCTCGGCCCGCAGCTTCTCCTTGAGCTCGGCGAAGTTCTCGATGATGCCGTTGTGGATCACGGCGAGCTTGGCCTCGTCGGCCAGGTGCGGGTGCGCGTTCTGGTCGGTGGGGCCGCCGTGGGTGGCCCAGCGGGTGTGACCGATGCCCAGCGAGGCGGGAGCCACCGGGGACTCCTCGATCTCGTTGATGAGGTTCACCAGCTTCCCGGACTTCTTCCGAGCTTCGACCCGACCTCCGGTGACCGTTGCCACACCGGCAGAGTCATAGCCGCGGTACTCCAAGCGCCGCAGCCCTTCCAACAACACGTCCAGAGCCTGATGCTCAGCAGACTTCTCCGGCAGACCGATGTAGCCAACAATTCCACACATGCCTTCTAGGGTACCGCGGGAATCAGGTGCGGACTCACTCCGACGCAGGGGCCTCACCTGTGCCGCGCTCGACGAGATCCTCGCCGCTCGAACTGCTCCACGACGACGTCGCACCTGACGCGCAGAGCCCGCAGGAGGCCCGCAACCACTACCGCGCGGTGATCCTGTTCCCCATCTCCGTGCTGATCGGCCTGATCGGCGCGGTGGCCGGGCTCCTCTTCCCCGCGCAGGTCGGCGAGGGATCCTTCCTGACCAATCCGTTGCTGGGCATGATCATGTTCGGCATGGGCCTGACCGTCCGTCCCGCCGACTTCCTGCTGGTGCTGAAGAAGCCGCTGCCGGTGCTGCTGGTGGTGCTGATGATCGCCCAGTACGCGAACATGCCGCTGAGGCGACTCAGCCGTCGTCGGAGTCTGAGCTGAGTTCGACGAGCTCCACATCTCCGGTGCTGTCCATGATCACCAGAGAATAGGACCCGCTGAGGCGCTCCTCGATGAGTCCTGCGAGCGCCGACGCCTGCGCCTCTCCTTCGCCTTCAGAGACTCGGACCTCGACGCTCTGCTCCCCTGAGGCGTCACGGGACCAGTCCAGGAATGTCACCTCGCCTGAGAGATCGCCTTCAGCGGCCGCCTCGGCCACCTGCTCAAGCGCTCGAGTCCCTCCTCGCTCTCCCCAGCGGTGGCACTCAGCAGGACGGTGACCGAGTCCTCGTCCTCCGATACGTCGGTGATGACCCCTCCCTCGGGGTAGAAGAGCACCTGGCCCTCCAGGGAGAGACCGATGTTCTGCAGACCGGCCGGCGTCTCGTGACTCTGCCAGGAACGGAACGCCTCAAGGTCTGCGGCATCGGCCCTGGAAGACCCCAGCTGGACATTCATGGCGAGCCCGTGGTCACCGGTGACCAGACTGGCTGAAGCCGGCTCCTCCTCCAGCAAGAGCGCCACCATGTCACCCCATGTATCTTCCGTGAGGGTCTCCAATTCGAATGACCGACCTCCGTCCGCGGTGAGGCTGGGGGCGCTCGAATCGTGCACGTCGCCCACGACGATGGTGACGTCAGTGAGTTGGTGATCCCGCTCCAGGCTTCGCTCGGTCCGCGACTCCGAGGGCCCGCATCCCGTCAGCACCAGCAGCCCCACGGCACCCGCTCCGAGCACCTGAGCCCGACGCCGACGCTCCCCCTGCACACCTCACGCTCTGCCCTTCCCACGTGATCCGCTCTCTGCCTTCCCAACCGTAGAAGAGAGCCTCGGCCGGGCCCGTTCCGGTATCGTGTCAGCGTGTCACTCCACTCACCTGACGAGGGGCCCCGCGCGGGCGACGGGCAGCCGCCTGCCGAACGACGTGCCCCCACGACGGCGACCGGCCCCATCCCGGCGGTCTACTCGAACACAGCCCCCTGGGCGAGCTCCCCGCCGTTCGAGGAGTCGCCCAACGCCTCCTATTCACCCTTCGTGGAGTTGGACCGCCAGGCCTGGGCCCGACTGGCCGACACCATCGAACAGCCGCTGAACCAGGACGACGTCGACCGCCTGCGCGGCATCGGCGAGCACCTCTCCCTGAACGAGGTGGAGCAGATCTACCTGCCGCTGTCCCGACTGCTGTCCATCTACGTGGAGAGCGCCGCCCAGCTGCGCGCCTCGGCCAACGACTTCCTGGGCGAGCAGACCCGGCGCACGCCCTTTGTGATCGGCGTGGCCGGATCCGTCGCCGTCGGGAAGTCCACCACCGCCCGTGTGCTGCAGGAGATGCTGCGCCGCTGGCCCTCCACCCCGCGGGTGGAGCTGGTGACCACCGACGGCTTCCTCTACCCCAACGCGGAGCTGAAGCGCCGCGGGATCATGGACCGCAAGGGCTTCCCGGAGGCCTATGACCGCCGTGCTCTGCTGCGGATGGTCTCGGAGGTGAAGTCCGGCAAGCCGGAGGTCACCGCGCCGAAGTACTCCCATCTGAAGTACGACATCATCCCAGAAGAGAAGGTCGTGGTACGTCGCCCCGATGTGCTCATCGTGGAGGGGCTCAACGTGTTGCAGCCCGCCCGGGTGCGCGAGGACGGCACCACCGGTCTGGCGCTGAGCGACTTCTTCGACTTCTCCATCTACGTGGACGCCAAGCAGCGCCACATCGAGCAGTGGTACGTGGACCGGTTCATGCGCTGGCGCTACGGAGCCTTCGCGGATCCGGAGAGCTACTTCCACCAGTACTCGTATCTCACCGACGAGGAAGCACGCGCCCGAGCCACCGACATCTGGCAGCGCATCAACGGGCCCAACCTTCGGGAGAACATCCAGCCCACCCGCTCCCGAGCACGTCTGGTGATGTCGAAGTCGGAGGACCACTCGGTCTCTCGGGTGCTGCTGAGGAAGGTCTGAGCATGGAACCGGCAGGACTGCGCCGAATCTCCCACCGCCTGGGTGCCGCGGCCGCCGCGCTGGCCCTGCTGGTCGCCTGCTCCGATCCGGAGTCAGCCGGCCCCACCCAGGGGCCCACAGAACCGACGACGACGCCGGCCACAGGTTCCGATCCGGCTGAGGCCAGCCCTCAGCCCGAGCCCACTCCGGAGCGGGCCAGCGATCCCTCCTGGGATCCGGATTCCATCCACGTGCTGGTCAATCCGCTGAACCCGCTGGAGCCGTTGGACTATGAGCCCCAGGACCTGGTGGAGCCGGAGGTTCGCATCACCACCGAGACCCCGCAGCTGCTGCGCGAGGAGCCGGCCGAGGCCCTGGAAGAACTCTTCGCGGCCATCCAGGGCGAGGGGATGGAGCTGGCGATGACCAGCGCATACCGCTCCTATGACCAGCAGTCGGCGATCTACCAGGAGCGAGCCGCCGAGCAGGGCACCGAGGCCACCGATGAGGCCATGGCCCGGCCCGGCTACTCCGAGCATCAGACCGGCCTGGCCGCCGATGTCATCTCCATCGACAACCCCGACTGCATCCACGGCGGCTGCTTCGCCGACACTCCGGAGGGCCAGTGGGTGGTGGAGAACGCCCATGAGTTCGGGTTCATCATCCGCTACCCCGAGGGCGCGGAGGACATCACCGGATACCAGTACGAGCCCTGGCATCTGCGCTATGTGGGCGTGGAGACCGCCCAGGAGGTCGTCGAGGAGGATGTGGCCCTCGAGGAGTACTGGGATCTGCCGGATGCGGCTGAGTACGACGAACAGGATCCGCCGGAGCCTGAGGATCCGGAGTTTGAGGATCCTCAGCAGGAGAACGGCTCGCCGGAGAACCCGGAGGGGCCTGCGCACCAGGAAGGTGCCCCACAGCAGGAGGGCTCGGCAGAGGGCTGAGCCGCTGCTGAGGCGGCCCGCTGCGGCTGCCCGAGCCGCCGGCGTGGGGACCTGCTGGTCACCGCCGGCTCAGCGACCGGCGTCGGGGTCACTCGCCCCAGACGATGCCCTTGGCCTTGCCCAGCAGACCCTTGTTGTTCTTCTCCTCCTCAGCCTTGGCGGCCTCTTCCTCGGCCATGCGCTCGGCTTCCACCAGGGAGGCGATGTAGGCCGGGTTGGTCACTTCGGTCTGAGCCTTGAGCTGATCGCGGATCTCCTTGAGGAGAGTGATGTTCTCCTCCTCTTCGTCCTCGGGCTCGCCCAGGGCCTTGTTGCGGGCCTCTATCATCTTGTTCATCGGCATGATGACGACGAAGTAGATCGCGGCGGCGATGAGCACGAAGTTCACCACGGTGGTCAGCAGGACGCCGAACTGGATGGGCGGACCGTCCATCACGCGCACCACTGCGAACTCGTCGAAGTCGGGCTCACCGCCCACCACCGAAGCGACCAGGGGCATCAGCACGCTCTCCACGAGCGCGTTGACCACAGCGCCGAACGCCGTGCCGATGACGACAGCAGTGGCAAGGTCGATGACGTTGCCCTGCATCAGGAAGTCTTTGAAACCCTTGAGCATGGCACAAGTGTAAGGCGATCCGTCGGCGAGTTATAGAGTCATCCGAGATCAGAGCTGTGAGGGGTTCTCCAGCGGAGACCCAGCGGGATCCCAGACACGATAACCTGGTGGCATGCGCCGTTCACTGCTCAGCACAGCCGCCGTGGGGACCCTGCTGCTGGCGGCGGGCTGCGCCGCGGAGGAAGACCCGAAGGACGATCCCGAGAGCACGGAGCACGCTGAGGGCACACCTGCGGAGACTGATCAGGAGGCAGCCGACGACGCCGAGCCCGCACCTCTCAGCGAACCTTCCTGGGATCCCGCATCCATCTATGTGCTGGTCAATAAGGCCAACCCGCTGGAGCCCGCCGATCATGAGCCCTCTGATCTGACCGTGCCCGTTGTCCCGGCCGAGCAGGATTCAGAGATGCGCGAGGAGCCTGCCCAGGCCCTGGAGGAGCTCTTCGAAGCGGCCGGTGAGGCGGAGATCCCGCTGGTGGTGACCAGCGCCTACCGGGACTATGAGCTGCAGAGCGCCCTCTACGAGCACTATTCGGAGACTATGGGCCAGGAGTCTGCGGACGAGGTCTCAGCCCGGCCCGGCTATTCGGAGCATCAGACCGGGCTGGCGGTGGATCTGTCCTATCCGGGCAATGAGGAGTGCTATCTGAAGGCCTGCTTCGGGGAGACGCCAACGGGAGTGTGGCTGGCGGAGAACAGCCATGAGCACGGCTTCATCATCCGGTACCCGGAGGATGCCCTGGAGATCACCGGCTTCTCCTATGAGCCCTGGCATCTGCGCTATGTGGGCCCGGAGACGGCCACTGATGTGGTGGAGCAGGGTGTGACCCTGGAAGAGTATTGGGACCAGCCCGCGGCCCCCGACTATGAGGACTGATCACCGATGAGCGCCCCGGCTGCTACCCCACCTGCCCACCCTCGTTCTACCAAGGCAGATTCAGATTACCCTGCACATCTGCAGGGGTAATCTGAGAAACGGTTGGTAAAACTAAGGTTCAGGGCCCGACGCCGGCCGCGGCAGTGACTGCAGTGCGGCTCAGATCAGAGCGCCAGCTCGGCCTGGACGATCTCGGCCAGGGCGGCGGCCTCAGAGTCGGCGATCTCGGCAGTCTCAGCCTCGACCATCACACGCACCACCGGCTCGGTGCCGGAGGGACGCAGCAGCACGCGGCCCTTCTCCCCCAACCGAGATTCGGTGGCCGCCACTGCCGCCAGCACGGCGTCGTGGGTCTTGGCCTTGGCCTTGTCCACTCCCTTGACGTTGACCAGCACCTGCGGGAGGCGCTCCATGGCCTCTTCGGCCAGCTGACGCAGCGATGTGCCGGTGGCAGAGACCCGCGCCGCCAGCTGCAGACCGGTCAGCAGACCATCACCGGTGGTGGCATAGTCGGAGAAGATCAGGTGCCCGGACTGCTCGCCGCCCAGGGAGTGTCCCCCGGAACGCATGGCCTCGAGCACGTAGCGGTCGCCCACTGCGGTCTCCACCAGCTCAATGCCCGCCGCGGCCATGCCCAGCTTCAGGCCGAGGTTGGACATCACGGTGACCACCAGGGTGTCGTCCACCAGGCCGCCGGTCTCCTTCAGCGCACGGGCCAGCACGCCCATGATCTGGTCGCCGTCGATGACCTCACCGGTGTGGTCCACGGCCAGACAGCGGTCGGCGTCACCGTCGTGGGCGATGCCCAGATCCGCTTTGTGCTCGACCACAGCGGCCTGCAGCGGCCCCAGGTGGGTGGACCCGTAGCCGTCGTTGATGTTCAGACCATCCGGATCCGCGCCGATGACCACGACTTCCGCACCGGCGGCCGCGAAGGCCTCCGGGGAGCAGCCCGAGGCCGCACCGTGGGCGCAGTCCAGCACGATCTTCATACCCTTCAGCGAGACCTCTCCCAGGGACTTCAGCAGGTGGACCACATAACGATCCTCCGCATCGGAGAAGCGCTGGACCCGGCCCACCTCGGCGCCGATCGGGCGCGGGGGCTCTTCGCCCATCTGCACTTCGATCTCGTCCTCGACGGAATCGTCGAGCTTATGACCGCCGCGGGCCAGGAACTTGATGCCGTTGTCCGGGGCAGGGTTGTGGGAGGCGGAGATCATCACACCGAAGTCGGCGTCGATGTCTCCCACCAGGAAGGCTGCGGCCGGAGTGGGCAGCACGCCGGCGTCGTAGACGTCCACACCGGAGGCGGCCAGGCCGGCCTCCACTGCCGAGGAGATGAACTCCCCGGAGACGCGCGGATCCCGGGCCACAACAGCCACGGGCCGCTTGCCCTGGGCCGCCCGCTCAGAGCTGATCCGCCGGTGCCCCAGCACCACTGCAGCTGCCTGAGACAGCTTCAACGCCACCTCCGCGGTCAGCAGCTCATTGGCCACCCCGCGCACGCCATCGGTACCGAATAGTCTCGCCATGATGGCTCAGTCTACTGGGGGTTGGAGCAAAATCCCCGCCGGTCGAACCTGACAGGGGCATTCGTGTTGAAGCTGTGATCAACGCCCCTGGATGCGCACTCCAGACGACGGCGCCGACCAGCCCGGAGGCAGACGGATCACCCGCCCGCAGACACGAAAGAGGCCCGCACCCTGCAGACGGATCTGCGAGGTGCGGGCCTCTTCTGCGAAGCCGCAGCATCCGGACGACGGTCCGGGTATGCGGCAATCAGCGCGTGGGAGCCGAGCGCTGGGCCGGCGAAGCCGGCCGCTGGCGCCAGCCAGCGAGATTGCCGCAAAGGGCCCCGGCACAGCTGCGGAGCAGATGTGCCGGGTATGCGGCAATCAGCGCTTGGAGTACTGCGGGGCCTTGCGTGCCTTCTTGAGGCCGGCCTTCTTGCGCTCCACGGCACGTGCGTCGCGGGTGAGGAAGCCTGCCTTCTTCAGCCCAGCGCGGTTGTGGTCGCGGTCGATCTCGTTCAGCGCACGGGAGATGCCCAGGCGCATGGCGCCGGACTGCCCGGAGGGGCCGCCGCCGTCGATACGTGCGATGACGTCGTAGGCGCCTTCCAGACCGAGCAGGGTGAACGGGTCGTTGACCTCCTGCTGGTGCAGCTTGTTCGGGAAGTAGTCCTCGAGCGCACGGCCGTTGATGGTCCACTGGCCGGAGCCGGGGATCAGGCGAACACGGGCACGGGCCTTCTTGCGACGGCCGATGGCTGCGCCACCGACGGTCAGCGGAGCACGCTCAGAAGAGACGGTCTCCTCAGCGGCGGGGGCAGATTCCGAGGTGTAGCTGTTCAGCTCCTCGGTCTCGTTGAGCTCTTCAGTGTTCTGAGCCACGGTTCTCCTCAATAAGTCTCTAGAGTCGGGCCCGGATTACTGGGCGACCTGGGAAATTTCGAACGGCTGGGGCTGCTGAGCGGCATGCGGGTGCTCGGCACCTGCGTAGACGCGCAGCTTCTTCAGCTGGGCGCGGCCGAGCTTGTTGTGCGGCAACATGCCCTTGACGGCCAACTCCACCGCGCGGGTGGGGTGGCGCTGCATCAGGTCGTTGAAGTTCACGGACTTGATGCCGCCGGGGAAGCCGGAGTGGCGCCAGTAGCGCTTCTTCTCAGCCTTGTCACCGGTCACGGCAACCTTGTCTGCGTTGATGATGATCACGAAGTCGCCCATGTCCTGGTGCGGAGCAAAGGTCGGCTTGTGCTTACCGCGCAGCAGCGCGGCGGACTGGGTGGCCAGACGGCCGAGCACGACGTCGGTGGCATCGATGATGTGCCACTGCGCGTCGGCGTCGCCGGGCTTGGGGGTGTACGTACGCACGTGTTAATGCCTTCGGTCGGTGTTCTACGGTTCAGCGCACTGCCCTGACCGGCAGGTGAGCTCCACCGGAGGCCAGTGCCTGATGCACTGTCATTCTTCGAGAGTGCGCTGTCCGGATCCCCAGGTGAGGGCTGGAGAGTTACCGGGCCCGTGGTTTCCCCTGGGGTCCGCGGAGGCTGTATGGGCCATGCAACTGAGCCGCCTCGACACGGTTCCACGCAGGAGTGGACACGCACAACAGCTGATAACTATACCTGGCCTCCCCTAACGGAGCAATCGGCGGCCAGCAACCCCACACGCGGAAGGCGTGTCTTCACGGGATCCTGCACGGAACCCTCAGTGCCGATCCCTCACCCAGGGAACTGCGGCGGGTGATTCGGCGCGTACTGGGGAGGATGCTGCGGCGCACTCCCGCCCACCCGGAAGATACCGCTGGACCTGACCGTCGAAGGCGAGGGCCAGCCACCACACGGTGAGGGTCAGCACTCCGGCACCCGAGGCGAGACGCTCGTCGCCACAGCCCTCCAGCTCCATCGGTACACCCAGGACACGGGAGATAGCGGTCTCCTCATTCGGTGAAGGTCCGGGCGGACTGCTCGCCTCACCCTCAACGGCATGCAATCACTCACCCATCTCCCGCCAGATGTGTTGGGCTCCCGGGAATCACCCCTCCTGGCTCCAGCCTTCCCAGGAACTCAACACATCGGCGGTCCTGCCGCCCGCACCGCGACGCCGATGGGCCCGCTTCTGTTGCAAAACACAGATATACACAGATAAAGTACGGAAAATCCCACAGCAGAGTGGGCCAGACCACATCCCCAGACACATTCCTCCGCCCCATCCCAGGAAGGCCTCATGCCGCTTCTGCCGCCCGAACGCCATGGGCGCATCCTCTCCCTCCTGGCCCGTGAGGGATCGGTGAGCGTCCAGCAGCTCGCCGATTCCCTCGACGTCACCCGGGAGACCGTCCGCCGCGACCTCGATCAGCTCGAGTCCGCCGGAGAGCTGCGCCGCATCCACGGAGGCGCCGTCGCCTCCGGCTCCACCTCGCGCACCGAGTCCTCCCTGCAGGAGCGGCTCAGCCGCCACTCCGCGCAGAAGCAGGACATCGCCGCCGCGGCCCTGCATCACCTCCCACCCGAGGACGGCGGCTCGCTGATCATCGACGCCGGCACCACCACCGAGGCCCTGGCGGACCGGATCGCCGCCGCCTCCAACCCCAACACCACGGCCTCCGCACAGCCCGACGCCGGCCCCCTCCCCCGCACCGGGGACCTCGCGCTGCTCACCACCGCGGTCCCCATCGCCCATAAGCTCAGCAGCACCGGCGCCCTCGACGTGGAAATCCTGGGCGGGACCATCCGAGGGATCACCGGCGCCGCCGTGGGCCAGGAGACGGTGGAGGCGCTGAGCCGGCGTCGTGCCGATGTGGTCTTTCTGGGCACCAACGGCGTCAGCAGCGAGTTCGGCCTCTCCACTCCGGACACCGCTGAGGCCGCTGTGAAGGGCGCCCTGATCCGCGCCGCCCGCAAGCGGGTCCTGCTGGCCGACTCATCCAAACTCGGTGAGACCTCCTTGGTGCGCTTCGGCGGACTGGAGGACCTTGATGTGCTGATCACCGACGCCGCACCCCAGCCCGAACTGGCTGAGGCGCTGGAGGCCGCAGAGGTCGACGTCGTCGTCGCAGGCTCCGACCAGACCAACACCACCCCGGGAGGCGAGGCCGCGTGATCATCACCGTGACCCCCAACCCCAGCCTGGACAAGACGGTGGAGCTGCCGGACCCGCTGGCCGTGGGCCAGGTCCAGCGCGCCGCCGCCCAGCACGCCGAACCCGGCGGCAAAGGCGTGAACATCTCCCGGGCGCTCACCGCAGCCGGCCACCAGACTCTGGCGCTGCTGCCCGGCGACCCCACCGACCCGGTGCTCACCGCGCTCTGCGAGATCGGGGTGGCCCACCGCGGCCTGCCCGTGGGTGAGGCGCTGCGCACCAATATCGCCATCACCGATCCGGCCGGGACCACCACCAAGATCAACGAGCGCGGCCCCCAACTGGACGCCGCCGCCGTGGCCGGCTTCCAGGAGATGATCCTGCGCGCCGCCCAGGGCGCCTCCTGGGCGGCACTGGCGGGATCGCTCCCGCCCGGCGCTCCCACCGACTTCTACGCCCGGCTGATCACCGCGCTGCGGGAGAACACCCCCGACGACGCCGTCTCGGCGAGCACCGACAGCACCGGCGCAGAAAGCCCTGGCACAGACGATGCAGCAGCAGACGACTCTGCCCTGGTCGCCGTGGACGCCTCGGGCGAGGCTCTGGCCGCGGCCGCCGCGGCGGGACCGGACCTGATCAAGCCCAATGCCGAGGAGCTGCTGGAACTGCATACCGCACTCTGCGGCGCTGAGCAGGCTGAGAAACCCGGGCCGGTTGAGGCACCCACGGCTGCCGCAACGATCACCCCCGAGGAACTGGAGATCGACAAAACCCAAGTGCTGCGGCTGGTCCGCGACTGCCAGGCCCACGGCGTCCGCGCCGCGCTGGTCACCCTGGGCGCCCATGGGGCCCTGCTGGTCCCTGCTCCGGGTTCCGGTGAGCCGGTGCTCACCGCCTCCGGTCCCCCGCTGGAGGTGCGCAGCACCGTCGGCGCCGGGGATGCCTCCCTGGCCGGCTATCTCAGCGCCGCCCAGCGCGGGGCCAGCCCCGCCGATCGGCTGCGGCAAGCCATGGCCCAGGGCCGTGCCGCCGCCTCCCTGCCGGGCTCCACCATGCCCGGCCCCGATGACCTCCGGCTCTCCGACGTCACCGTCGCAGAGTTCACCCCAGAGACAAAGGACACCGCATCATGACCATCATCACCAAAGATCTGGTCAGCCTGGACACGCTGAAGGCCGAGACCCCGCGGGAGGTCATCCGGGCCATCGCCGAGCAGATCGCCGCCGCAGGCCGCTCCGAGGACGCCCAGGCACTCTTCGACGGCGCCTGGGCCCGCGAGGAGAGCTCGGCCACCGGAATGCCCGGCGGCTTCGCCATCCCGCACTGCCGCACCACGGCGGTGGAGCAGCCCACTGTTGCCTTCGCCCGGCTGGCCACCCCGGTGGACTTCGACTCCGGAGACGGCGACGCCGATCTGGTCTTCTTCATCGCCGTCCCCGACGGCGCCGACACCGATCACCTGGCCATCCTCTCCACGCTGGCCACCTCGCTGATGCGCGATGAGTTCGTGGAACGGCTGCGCTCGGCGCAGGACGCCGGGGAGATCGCCCGGATGATCCAGGAGGCCGCGGACCCGACGCCGGCCGAGGAGCCGGCCGCTGAGTCTGGCGCGGCGGCTGGTGCCGAAGCAGGCGCGGCCGAGGGTGCGGCGTCGGCGTCGGGAGCTGAAGGAGCTGAGCCCGGCTCCGCGCGGACGCTGATCGCGATCACCGCCTGCCCCACCGGCATCGCCCACACCTATATGGCCGCCGATGCGCTCAAGCAGGCCGCCCAGCGCCTGGGCGTGGACCTGCACGTGGAGACCCAGGGCTCAGCTGGCTCCTCCGCACTGGACCCGCAGGTGATCAGCCGGGCCGAGGCCGTGATCTTCGCCGCCGATGTGGACGTCCGGCAGAAGGAACGCTTCGCCGGCAAGCCAGTGGTCGCCTCCCGGGTGAAGCGCGGGATCGACGAACCCGATCAGATGCTGCAGGAGGCACTGACCGCCGCGGAGGATCCGCAGGCCCAGACCGTCATCGCGGAGACCTCCGCCGAGACTGAGGACGGCTCCTCCTCGGAGGGCTTCGGCCGAACCGTGCAGCGGGTGCTGATGACCGGTGTCAGCTACATGATCCCGTTCGTGGCGGCCGGTGGCCTGCTCATGGCCCTGGGCTTCCTGCTGGGCGGCTATGACATCGACGGCGTGGCCGAGGACGTCGCGCTGAACAGCTCGCTGTGGGACCTACCCACCGCCGACCAGCTGCCGGATCCCTTCCGCGGATGGGGCGCCCTGGGCGGCTACCTGGGTGCTGTGTTCTTCCTGATCGGCAACACGGCGATGAGCTTCCTGGTCCCTGCGCTGGCCGGCTATATCGCCTACGGAATGGCTGACCGTCCCGGCATAGCACCGGGCTTCACCGCCGGCGCCGTGGCCGTGACCATGGACGCCGGATTCATCGGCGGCATCGCCGGCGGTGTGCTGGCCGGCCTGGTGGCCGCAGGCTTCCGCCGGCTGAGCGTGCCGCGCTGGCTGGCCGGACTGATGCCCGTAGTGATCATCCCGCTGTGCGCCTCCATCGCGGCCGGCGGCCTGATGCTGCTGGTGCTCGGCGCACCGATCGCCTCGCTGACCGCCTCCCTGGAGGACTGGCTGGCCTCGATGACCGGTTCCGCCGCCGTGCTGCTGGGCGTGATCCTCGGTCTGATGATGTGCGTGGACCTGGGCGGCCCGGTCAATAAGGTGGCCTACTCCTTCGCCGTGGCCGGCCTGGGTGCCGCCACCGCCGACTCCGAGGCCCCGCTGATGATCATGGCGACCGTCATGGCCGCCGGTATGGTCCCGCCGCTGGGCCTGGCCCTGGCCACCTTCCTGCGCCGGAAGCTGTTCACCGTGGCCGAGCGGGAGAACGGCAAGACCGCTGTGCTGTTGGGCGCGGCCTTCATCTCCGAGGGCGCCATCCCGTTCGCCGCCGCCGATCCGCTGCGTGTGCTGCCCGCGGCCATGGCCGGCGGCGCCACCACCGGCGCCCTGGCCATGACCTTCGGGACCACCTCCATGGCACCTCACGGCGGCGTGTTCGTCCTCTTCGCCATCGACCATTGGGCCATGTTCCTGGTGGCGGTGCTGGCCGGTGCTGTGGTCACCGCGCTGAGCGTGATCGCGCTGAAGCAGTGGACCCGTCCGGCGTCGACCGATGCCCCGCAGGAAGCCGCCGCGACGGCCTGAGCGGGCCCCGTCAGAACCGCAGACCAGACGACGACGGCGCCCCGTCGGCTCTCCGAGGAGGGCCGACGGGGCGCCGTCGTTCCGTCTTCAGCTGGGGAGCAGCTCAGCCCTGGCGGGTCTGCACCAGATCCACCACGGGGGCGAAGAGCGGGTGCTCGGCGCTCAGGCCGGTGACCTGCTCGGTGAAGGCCTCGGCGCTGAGCTCGCCCAACAGCTCCTGTAGCTCCACGGCCTGTTCGTCCTCCGGCAGGGAGAACTCCAGGGCCGCGCCGATCACGGTCAGCAGGCCCTCGGCGGAGAGTCCCCGCTCGGCTGCCTCGGCGGCCGGGCCGATCAGCCGCTCCTTCCGGGAGAGCTTGCGCAGCGGCTGGCGTCCCACGCGGTCGGCGGTGTCCGGCAGTGCCGGGTTGCGGAAGCGGCCCAGGATGGTGATCCGGTAGGCCTCCATGTCCTCGGAGGTGAAGCCGTGCTTGGCGCTCAGCAGCGCGGAGGTCTCCTCCAGGGCTGCGGCCACACCCGCGGCCACCTGCTCATCGGCCAGAGCATCGGCGATCTTCTCCCGGCCGGCGCGGGTGCCCAGGTAGGCGGCCGCGGCGTGGCCGGTGTTCACGGTGAAGAGCTTGCGCTCGATGTAGGGGCCCAGCTCGTCCACGAAGTGCGCGCCGGGGATGTTCGGCAGGTTTCCGCCGAAGGCACCCCGCTCGATGGCCCACTCGTAGAAGGGCTCCACGGTCACGTCGATGGCCACTCCGCCGCCCGGTGCCTCAGCGGGCTGGCCCGGCACGATCCGGTCCACCGCCGTGTTGGCGAAGACGGCCTTGGCCTCCAGGGAGGCCCACTCCTCGCCGGCGAGCTCCACGATGTGCTCACGCAGGGTCTCGGTGGCACCGATGGCGTTCTCGCAGGCCATGACCTGCAGCGGGCTGGCCCCGTCCGCGCGCCCGCGCAGTCCGGCCAGGATGTGCGGGGCGATGAACTTCAGAATGGTGGGTCCCACAGCAGTGGTGACCACCTCGGCCGAGGCCACCTCGGAGGCCACAGCCTCCGGATCCTCTGCCGAGTTCAGCGCACGGAAGTCGGTGATGACCTTGTCCCGGTTCTCACGGCCGGGGCCGCCGTCGCCGACTTCGTGGACGGTGTAGGACTCCGCTGCGTCCAGAGCATCCACCAGGGCTGCCGCCACGTCGGAGAACACCACCTCGTAGCCGCCCTGGTGCAGCAGCATGCCGACGAAGCCGCGGCCGATGTTCCCGGCCCCGAAGTGAACTGCTTTCATGGATCTCTTCCTATCCCTCAGTGTGGATCGTGTACCGGATTGTGGCGAATGGGGGCGATCACGGTCCCCATTGTCGACAATCCGGTACGCAATTCGTATGGGTTGAGCCTCAACCGTCGTTGACCGCGGAGAGCATCTGGAGCAGCTCATCCTCGGTGGATGCTCCGCGGAGCTTGGCGACCTCGTCCTCGTCGGCGAAGAGCACAGCGATCTTGGAGAGGATCTCCAGGTGCTCATCGCCCACTCCGGCGATGCCGATCACGAAGTCGGCCTGGTCGCCGGCCCAGTCCACGCCGCCGTCGTAGCGGACCACGGACAGCGCCGAGGTCTTCACGGCATCCTTGGCGTCATTGGTGCCGTGCGGGATGGCCAGGCCGTTGCCCATGAAGGTGGAGACGGTGTCCTCGCGGTCCTTCATGGCCTGCAGGTAGTCCTCGGTGACCGCGCCGGCGCCGATGAGGATCTGCGAGACCTCGGCCAACGCCTCCTCCTGGGTGACGGAGCCGGAGTGGATCCGCACCTGGCTCAGGGTCAGGATGCCGGACTCCTCTCCGGCCTCAGCAGGTGCCTCAGCCTCAGCGGGTGCCTCAGCTGCGGCCGGGGCGGCCGACGACGACGCCGACTCCTCCCCCGCTCCCACAGCGACGGGCTGACGCGAGTTCTGCACCAGCTCCACGACCTCGTCGTACTCCGGTGCATTCATGAAGCTGTCCACGGTGACGTGGATAGCGTTCGGCTCCTGGCCGCGGGCGCGGTCGGTCAGCGACTCCTGGGTGATGACCAGGTCGGTGTGTCCGGGCAGGGCCGCGATAGCCTTATTGGTGACCTCCACGTCCTGGATGCCGGCTGCCTTGAACTTCTTGCGCAGCACGGAGGCGCCCATGGCGGAGGAGCCCATACCGGCGTCGCAGGCGAAGATGACCTGCTGGATGACCTTCTCGGTCTGGGCGGGCACTGCGGCGGCGCCGGCCAGGTTGCTCAGGTGGCCGGAGGACTTGCCCTTGGCCGCGGCGGTCTTGGCCACCGCGGAGGTGAACTCGTCCGCGCCCTCGAGGTCTTTCTTGCGGTCCTTGAGCAGGATCAGCGCGGCGACGGCGAAGGTCACTGCGGCGGAAAGAACCACGGACAAGATGACGCCCAGGTGGCTGCCAGAGGCAGTCATGATCATCACTGCGATGAAGGAGCCCGGAGCAGCTGCACTCACCAGTCCGGAGTCGAACACCATGTTGGTGCCCACACCGGTGGCGCCGCCGGCGATGACGGCCAGCAGCAGGGCCGGCTTCATCAGCACATAGGGGAAGTAGACCTCGTGGATGCCGCCCAGGAAGACGATGACGGCTGCACCGGGTGCGGTGGCCCGGGCTGCGCCCACGCCGAAGATGGAGAAGGCCAGCAGCAGGCCCAGGCCCACGCCCGGGTTGGCCTCCAGCAGGTAGAGGATGGAGCTGCCCTCCGCCGAAGACTCCTGAGCACCCAACGGGGTCAGCACGCCGTGGTTGATGGCGTTGTTGAGGAAGAAGACCTTGGCCGGCTCGATGATCACCGAGGCCAGCGGCAGCAGACCGTTGTCCACCAGGAAGCCGACGATGCTCTCCAGCACGTTCATCAGCCCGTTGATGACCGGGGCCAGACCGAAGAATCCGCCGATCACCAGGAAGAACCCGAGGATGCCCGCGGAGAACATGTTGACCAGCATCTCGAAGCCGGCCTTGATCTTGCCCTCCCACAAGCCGTCCAGCTTCTTCATGATCCATGCGGCCAGCGGGCCCAGGATCATGGCGCCGATGAACATGTGGACGTATTCGATCTGCTCAGCCTCAGGCCGACCGGCGTTGAACTGCTCGATGATGTAATCCGAACCGGCGATGACGCCGAGGGTGGCGATGCCGCCCACGACGGCGCCGCGCGTCTCGTAGACCATCTTGCCGCCCTGCACTGCGATCAGGATCGGGAGCAGGTAGTGGATCATCGGGAAGATCGCCGTGTCCAGGGCCTCGGCGGGCGCCCAGCCGGTGGTCCATTGAGCGATGTTGACCAGCACTGCGGTCAGGAGTCCCCAGGCGATGAGCGCGGGGACCACGGGCATGATCATGCCCGACATGAAGGATCCGACCTTCTGGATCCCGACGCGCAGGGCGCCGGGTTGCTTCTGCCCTTCGGCCGGCTCAGCCGTTGCGGTGGACATAGTCTGTGCCTTTCTCATCCTTGAGAGGGGTGCGGTAGTGGTGTGGGGCCCCGGCTGTGTCCAGCCGAGGCCCCGTGGAAGCGGAACGTCAGGACTGCGACGCCGCCAGGGCTGCCTTCCGTGCCTCGGCCGCGGAGGAGGCGCCCAGGGCGGCCTGAGCCACAGCGCGCGCCTTCTCAGCGGAGTGCAGGGTCAGCTCGGTGCGGACGTCAGAGAGCGCAGCCGGTGCCATGGACAGGGTGTTCACGCCCAGGCCCACCAGCACCACGGCCAGCAGCGGGTCCGCGGCGGCCTCGCCGCAGACGCCCACCGGTTTGCCGGTGGACTGTCCGGCGGCGCCCACCTCGCGGATCAGCCGCAGCACGGCGGGGTGCCACGGGTCCTGGAGGTGGGAGACCGAGCCGAGCATGCGGTCTGCGGCCATCGTGTACTGGGTGAGGTCGTTGGTGCCGATGGAGGCGAAGTCGGCCTCACCCAGGATGTTCTCGGCCAGCAGTGCGGAGGAGGGGACCTCCACCATCACGCCGGCAGTCTTCAGGCCCTTGGCGTGAGCCAGCTCGGAGAAGCGCTGGGCCTCCTCCACAGTGGAGACCATCGGGGCCATGACCCACAGGTCCGCCTCCGTGGCCTCCTGGGCATTCGCCAGGGCGGTGAGCTGATCATCCAGGACCTGCTCGTCGGTCAGCAGGGCACGCAGGCCGCGCAGACCCAGGGCCGGGTTCTCCTCCTCAGTGTTGGTGAGGAAGCTCAGCGGCTTATCCGCACCGGCGTCCAGGGCCCGGACCACGACCTTCTTGCCCGGGAACGCCTGCAGCAGCTCGGTGTAGGACTCGGTCTGCTCCTCGACCGTGGGCGCCTCATCCGAGGAGAGGAAGAGGAACTCAGTGCGGAACAGGCCCACACCTTCAGCACCCAGCTCCACAGCCTCGGCAGCACCCTTGGGCGAGCCGAGGTTGGCCAGCAGCGGGACCTCGGTGCCGTCGGTGAGCGCACCGGGGGACAGCGGGGCGGCCTGGACGGCTGCCCGCTGGTCGATGCGCTGTTCGGCGTCGTCGATCTGCTCCTGGGTGGGTGCCACGGTGACGGTGCCGGCGGCGGCGTCGACGATGACGTCCTCTCCCCCGGTCAGCTCCTCAGCGGCGGCGACGCCGACCACTGCGGTGATGGCCTTCTCCCGGGCCAGGATGGCCGTGTGGGAGGTGGGGCCGCCTTCGATGGTGACCAGCGCGAGGACCTTCTCCAGGTCCAGCAGCGCGGTGTCAGCGGGGGCGAGGTCCTCGGCCACCAGGATGAACGGGTGGCCCGGTTCCGGGACACCGGGGGCCGGCAGGCCGCGCAGCCGGGCGATGACCCGCTGGGCGACGTCGGCGAGGTCGGCGGCCCGCTCCCCCAGGTAGCCGCCCAGGGCGGCCATGGTCTGGCGGAACTCGTCGAAGGCTTCGAACACGGCCCATTCGCCGGTCTTGCCGGCCTGGGTGCGCTCAGCGACGGCGTCGGCGAGCGCAGGGTCCTGGGCCATCATCGCCTGGGCCTCGAGCACGTCCTGGGCCTGGCCGCCGGCCTGCTCGCCTCTGGCGGCGAGCTCCTCGGCCACAGCCTGGACGGCCTCGGCCACCCGCTGAGACTCCTCCTCAGGGCTCAGCTGGGAGGGCACGTCCTGCGGCGGCTCCGGCGGAGCGGCCATGCGCGCCACGGGGCCGTGGGCGATGCCGCGGCCGATTCCGATTCCGGTCAGGTCATTCATCGAAGGGGTCCCCGCTGTGCTCACGCGTCGTGGTCGGTGGTGAGGAAGTGCTCGAGGGTGTCGAGGGCCTGCTCCTCCTCGCCGCCTTCAGCGGTGAGGGTGACCTCGTCGCCCTTCTCCACGCCCAGGGAGAGCACGGTCAGGATGGATGCGGCGTTGACGCTCTTCTCGCCCTTGGCCAGGGTGACCTGGGAGCCGGTGCCCTGGGCGGCCTCCACGAAGAGCTTGGCCGGGCGGGCGTGCAGCCCGGAGGAGGAAGCGACGGTGACGGTGCGCGATGCGGACATGGAGATTCCTTCTTCCGTATTCTCGGCTGCCGGGGAGCTCTTCCCGGCAGGCACAGTGATGACCTCGCGGAGCGCCGAGAGGGCCCGGGTTCCGTCGAGGTCGCTGTAGATATCGTCAGGAAGCACAGTGATGAGGGGGCCGCGCTCTCCGGTCAGGCCGCGGATGTCGTCTGCGGTGTCCGCCATATGCGGTCCCAGCAGCACGACGTCGGCGGTGTCCAGCTCGTAGAGCAGGGAGGAACCGTTCCCGGCGTCCGCCTGATGCCCCAGCCCTTCGGCGCGCATGGCGCTGTTGAGCCGCTGGGCGACAAACGTCGACGACGCACCCGCGCCGCACACCACCAGGATCTTCATCGATCTGCCTTCCGTCCTTCTCCCCTCCAGTGTCCCGTGACCCAGTGCACAATGACAGCCTGAGGGGCTCAGAGTTCTTTCCGCCCCTGCGGAAAGTGGACGCTATGGTCCTCGGCCGAAGTCGATAGGGTGGTCCTGTGGAGAGGACAGCCCGGTGAGCCGCAGACGTCAGGAACAGCTGATCGGACTGCTCATGCGTGATCAGGGGTGGATGCCCTCAACAGTCCTGGCAGACCGCCTGGGGGTCACCCCGCGCAGCGTGCGTTCCTATATCGCTGCGATCAACGCTCAGGCCGAGGGGGCGGTGGAGTCCGGGTCAGCCGGGTACCGGGCCGACCGCAGCGTGCTGGCCGGTCTGCGCGCCAAGGACTCCCGCCCCAAGACCGCCCCCCGGGACCGGCTGCATGCCCTGGTCCGCGAGCTGCTGGAGGCCTCCTCCGGAGTGGACCTCCACCGGGCGGCCGAACGGCTGCATGTCTCCGAGGCCACGCTGGAGGCCGATCTGGTCCGGGCGCGCGGCCTGCTCCACGGCACCGGACTGGCTCTGGAGCGCTCCGGGCCGAGACTGCTGCTGGTGGGCGGTGAGCTGGAACAGCGGAAGCTGGTGTCCACGCTGGCCCACGCCGAGATGGAGCACGGATACTTCGACGTCGACGGCATGCGCCGCGGAGCCGGGATCGGTGCGGTGGACAGCTCCGCCTTCGGACCCTTCAAGAGCGAACTGGCCGCTGAGCTGGCCGAACAGGGCTATTACGTCAATGAGTTCGCCACCGCCGATGTGGTGCTGCATGTGGCCATCGCCGCCGAGCGCGTCTCCCAGGGACGGGCCGTGGAGGGCACCCCGGTGGAGCCTGCCGAGCAGCAGGAGCGGATCGCTCAGCTGCTGGGACGGCTGAGCAGCCGGCACTTCGGTATGAACCTGGGCCGCGGGGATCTGAACCATCTGGCCTCCCTGGTGCTGACCCGCGTGGTGGCCCCCGGTGGGGATCCCTCCACGCAGATCGCCCTGGACCCGGCGGTGGAGGCCGCAGTGGCCGAGGCCGTGCAGCGGGCGGCCCGGGAGTACATGGTGGACATCGACCATGCGGCCTTCGTACGCCGACTGAGCCTGCATGTGCAGAACCTGGCCCACCGTGCACGGGAGCAGGCCTGGTCCCGGAACCCGCTGACCCGTTCGCTGAAGACTGCCTATCCGATGATCTTCCAGGTGGCGGTGTCCATCTCCGATGAGCTCTCCCAGGTGCTGCACATCCCGCTGCGCGATGACGAGATCGCCTATATCGCCATGCATGTGGGCGGGCAGCTGGAGCGCAGCCGCCGGGCCGGAGAGGCGCTGACGGCCACGATCATCTCCCCCGGCTACTACGAGATGCATGAGCTGCTGCGGGCGCGAATCGATAAATCCCTGGGCAGCGGGATCGAGGTGACCCGCATGGAGACCCGCGTGGATCCTGACTGGTCCTCCATCGACACCGACCTGGTGCTGACCACGATAGAACCGCCCGTCCCGGATGAGCGGACCGTGCACCTGCCTCCGTTCCTCACCGACCAGGACATGGAGCGGATCTCGGCGGCGGCAGGGAAACGGCGCCGAGCACGCCGGTTGGCGCGGCTGCGCAGCGAACTGGAGTCCTATCTGGACCCTGCGGCGTTCCTGCGTCCGCTGAAGGCCGTCGATGAACAGGATGCGATCCGTCAGCTGGCTGCCCCGCTGCGCGAGCGTGGGGTGATCGACCAGGACTATATCGAGCGGACCATCGAGCGCGAGCAGCTCTCCTCCACGGCCTTCACCGACTCCCTGGCGGTTCCGCATGCACTGAAGATGACCGGCACCACCACTGCGATCTCGCTGGGCATCGCCGAGGGCTCGCTGCCCTGGGGCGAGGGCCGTGTGCAGGTGGTGGCGCTGGTGGCCTTCAGCGAGGAGGAGCGCTCTGCCTTCCAGACGATCTTCGAGCAGCTGGTTGAGGTCTTCAACGAACCCGACTCGGTGCAGCGGCTGCTGCGCCGCGGCACAGACTTCTCCAGCTTCCTGGACGAGCTGGTGGCGATCATCAACAGCTGAGCCGGCGCCGGACGAGCTGTGGCCGCGCAGAGTCGTGCTCGCTCAGATTTTCGAGTAGCCCTCTTCTCCTGCCGCCTCTTCAGCGGCCGGAGCACTGGTCCGGGAGCGGTAGAAGTAGAGGAGCGCTGCCAGGATGGCCAGCACGACGACGGCGCCGATGATCAGTCCCAGCCAGATCGGTGGGCCCTCGGAGAGCTCGTGCCAGGAAGAGTGGCACGCCAGAGCCTGGTCGCCCCCTGTCTGGTAGACGCAGGCGGTCGAGCTGAAGTCGGCGCCCTCCGGGGCGTCAGACTGCTCCCCCTGGCCTGGTTGACCGTCTTCGATCATCTCAGCACCCTCATCCGTGAGGGCCACCGTCTGTTCGAAGGTCGCGGTCTGGCCGGGCTCCACGCTGGTCCTCCAGACCATCTCGTGGCCGACGGGCTGACCCTCGGGATCGGAGGAGACGCGTTCGAAGCCTGCCGGCATGGCATGGGTGATATCCACCTCGACGGCCTCGTCTCCGTCGTTGGTGGCTTCGATCGTGAAGGTGAGCTCATCGCCTTCGGAGATGTCGGTGCCGTCGTCGGGAGTGACCGAGATGGCGAAGTCATCCCCTTCCTGCTGAGCAGGCTCATCCTGCTGGGCTGCCTCCTGCTCCTCACCCACCGGCTCAGCAGAGACGGGAGAGGCGAGGACGGCAAGCATCATCACACACATCAGCAAGGCTGCGAAGACGCCTGCCGAGAGCCTCTCACCCGCCGGGGCGGGCACTGCAGTCGTGGTGCTGTCCGATCGAGCCATCGTCGGTCTCATCATGCCTGAGTCCCCCTGGGTCTGCCTGCTGTGACGTCCGGCCTCCCTAGGTACCAGGTTACCGCGGCCAGACCCGCCAGCCCAGAGCTGCGGCTGTCAGAGCCTCACGTCGAGCGCAGCGCGCGGGTCTGCTCCGCGCGCACCCGCAGCTGATCGTCGGCCGGATACCGCACCGACTCCAAGACCAAGCCGTTGGGCGGCGCCAGGCGCACTGAAGAGTCCCAGCTGGGCTGCTCCAGACGGCTCAGCACCCAGCCGGGATCGCGCCGCCCCTCCCCCACATCGATGCAGGCGCCGATCAGCGCGCGCACCATGTGATGGCAGAAAGCGTCCGCAGTCAGGGAGGCCTCCAGCACGTCGTCAGCGCCCCGGCGGATGCTGAACTGCTGCAGCTGCCGGACCGTCGTGCTCATCTCGCGCGGCCTGCAGAAGCTGCCGAAGTCGCGCAGCCCGCCGTCCGCGGCCACTGCCGAGGTCGCTTCAGCATCCATCAGCCGCTCGTCGAGTCCGCGGGGATGCCACGCGGTGTCGAAGCGGCGCAGCGGATCCCTGCGCTGAGGGCCATCGGCCAAGCGGTAGGTGTAGCTGCGGCTCAGAGCCGAGAACCGCGCGTCGAAGTCCGCCGGCACCTGGCGGGCGCGGTGCACGATCACCGCACCCTCCTGCCGGGAGAGCACTCCCCCGACCCTGCGCAGCAGCGCCTCCGCCGGTGGGATGTCCCGGCCGCGCGCCAGCTTGTGCCACTCCTCCTCGCTGAGGTCGAAGTGGACCACCTGACCGCGGGCATGCACGCCCGCATCCGTTCTGCCGGCCACCACCACCGGGACCTCCCGGCGGATGAGCGTGGCCAGGCCTTCCTGCAACACGCCCTGGACGGTGGGAAGTCCGGGTTGGGCCGCCCATCCCTTATAGGCGTTGCCGTCGTAGGCGAGATCGAGGCGGATTCTGGGCATGTACCCAGCCTATCGCCGCGGCATAGAAAAGCGCCCCGGACCATACGGTCCGGGGCGCTTCCCACAAGAGGGGGGTCAGAGGATCACTTGTCCTCGGACTCCTCGGAGGTCTCAGTCTCCTCGGAGGGAGCCTCAGCGGTCTCCTCAGCCTCGGCAGACTCCTCAGCGGGAGTCTCCTCAGCCTCGACCTCAGCGGCCTCCTCCGGCGCGGCGGCGGCGGTGGCCTTCTCGGCGTCGGCGACGACCTTCTGCTTCGGGGAGACGGGCTCCATCACCAGCTCGATGACAGCCATGGGGGCGTTGTCGCCCTTGCGGTTGCCGATCTTGGTGATGCGGGTGTAGCCGCCCTCGCGCTCGGCCATGGCCGGAGCGATCACGGTGAACAGCTCGTGGACGATCGCCTGGTTGGTGGCGTTCTTCGCAGAGAGCTGGCCGACCACCTTGCGGCGTGCCGCCAGGTCACCCTTCTTGGCGAAGGTGATCAGGCGCTCAGCGAAGGGCTGGACACGCTTGGCCTTGGTCAGGGTGGTGGTGATCGAGCGGTTCTCGAACAGGCTTGCAGAGAGGTTCTGCAGCATCATCTTCTCGTGCGTCGGGCTGCCGCCCAGGCGCGGTCCCTTGGTGGGGGTAGGCATTGTCTTGTTCTCCTAGAAATATATGTGCCGCAGCGGCTCAGTACTGCTGCTGCTCGTCGTCGAGGTACTCGTCCTCGCCCGCCTCCTGGAAGCGTGCGGCGGTCGGGTCGAAGCCTGCCGGGGAGTCCTTCAGGGACAGACCCAGCTCGGTCAGCTTGTCCTTGACCTCGTCGATGGACTTCGCACCGAAGTTGCGGATGTCCATCAGGTCAGCCTCGGAGCGTGCCACGAGCTCACCCGCAGTGTGGATGCCCTCGCGCTTGAGGCAGTTGTAGGAACGGACCGTCAGCTCGAGGTCCTCGATCGGCAGAGCCATGTCCGCAGCCAGGGCTGCGTCCGTCGGGGACGGACCGATCTCGATGCCCTCGGCGGCCACGTTGAGCTCACGTGCCAGCGAGAACAGCTCGACCAGAGTGGTGCCGGCCGATGCCAGAGCGTCGCGCGGAGCCACAGAGGGCTTGGTCTCGACGTCGACGATCAGCTTGTCGAAGTCGGTGCGCTGCTCGACACGGGTCGCCTCGACCTTGAAGGAGACCTTCAGGACCGGGGAGTAGATGGAGTCGACCGGGATGCGGCCGATCTCCGAGTCGGCGACCTTGTTCTGAGCGGCAGAGACATAGCCCCGGCCGCGCTCGACGGTCAGCTCAATGTCCAGCTTGCCGTCCTGGTTGAGGGTGCCGAGGTAGAGATCCGGGTTGTGGAACTCGACGCCGGCCGGCGGGGTGATGTCAGCTGCGGTCACCGCACCGGGGCCCTCCTTGCGGAGGTAGGCCACGACGGGCTCGTCGTGCTCGGAGGAGACCGACAGCTTCTTGACGTTGAGCACCAGCTCGGTGACGTCTTCCTTGGCACCGGCGATGGTGGTGAATTCGTGCAGCACGCCGTCGATCCGGATGCTGGTCACAGCAGCACCGGGGATGGAGGACAGCAGGGTGCGGCGCAGCGAGTTGCCCAGGGTGTAGCCGAAGCCGGGCTCCAGGGGCTCGATGACGAAACGCGAACGGTTATCTGCGACGACTTCTTCGGTCAGCGTGGGGCGCTGTGCAATGAGCACGTGTGATTCCTTTCAGAGTGCATCCGCTATATGACGCAAACTCACTGATTATGATGCTCGGCCCGCGCCCCGGCGCAGGGCCGGGGCGGGGGCTTGGGCCAATAGAAGGTCGCTCAGACGCGACGGCGCTTCGGCGGCCGGCAGCCGTTGTGGGCGCTGGGGGTGACGTCGGAGATGGAGCCGACCTCCAGGCCTGCGGCCTGCAGGGAGCGGATCGCGGTCTCGCGGCCCGAGCCCGGGCCCTTCACGAAGACGTCGACCTTGCGCATGCCGTGCTCCTGTGCGCGCTTGGCTGCGTTCTCAGCGGCCATCTGCGCGGCGTAGGGAGTGGACTTGCGGGAACCCTTGAAGCCCACCTCGCCGGAGGAGGCCCAGGAGACCACGGCGCCGGTCGGGTCCGTGATGGACACGATGGTGTTGTTGAAGGTCGACTTGATGTGAGCCTGACCCTGAGTGATGTTCTTGCTTGCCTTACGGCGCGGCTTACGTGCCGCAGCGCGAGTCTTGGGGGGCATATCTTCTCCTGTGACTACTTCTTCTTACCGGCGACGGTCTTCTTCGGGCCCTTGCGGGTGCGGGCGTTGGTCTTGGTCTTCTGACCACGCACCGGGAGACCGCGGCGGTGACGGAGGCCCTCATAGGAGCCGATCTCGACCTTGCGGCGGATGTCGGCGGAGACCTCACGGCGGAGATCGCCTTCGACGGTGAAGTTGCCCTCGATGTAGTCACGCAGAGCGACCAGCTGATCATCAGACAGGTCCTTCACGCGGGTGTTGGGGTCAACACCGGTGGCCTCAAGGGCCAGGGCGGCGCGGGTCTTGCCGACGCCGTAGATATAAGTGAGTGCGATCACCGTGCGCTTTTCGCGCGGGATGTCCACACCTGCCAGACGTGCCACGTGGCAGTCCTCCTTCTGCTTGTCCGAAGGTCTTCAGCAGTGCGTGTCCCGGCATCGGAGGCGATGCCTTGCGGGTCCCCGGCCTTCGGCAACCGGAGGTGTGCTCGCCAGCTCCTGCGAGCTGCACTGCCATGATTCTTTTGAGCTGCGGTCAGCGCGGGTGCGCCCTCACTTGAACGGTTAAGTACAGTGAGGAGCTCAGCCCTGGCGCTGCTTGTGGCGCGGGTTCTTGCAGATCACGCGGACGACACCCTGACGACGAATCAGTTTGCAGTCCGAGCAGACCGGCTTAACGCTCGGCTGAACCTTCATGGGTTCTCCTCTATCACTTGTACCGGTAGACGATGCGTCCACGGTTGAGGTCATACGGGCTCATCTCCACCACGACCCGGTCCTCCGGGAGGATTCGGATGTAGTGCTGGCGCATCTTGCCCGAGATCGTGGCCAGGAGGACATGCTCGTTCTCCAGCCGGACACGGAACATTGCATTCGGGAGGGCCTCGATGACCTGACCCTCAACTTCGATGACGCCTTCTTTTTTGCCCATGACTCCCCAACCTGGTTGTGTTGCTGGTTCAGTTCTCCGGGCACACCCATGTCAGCCCGTTAATAGGCAGGGGTTAACCACAGAGACAACCAGCAGTCCATCGTACACGCCGGGACCGAATTCAGCCAATCGGCCTCCGGCACTGCTAGGAGCTCCGAGAACAGGACGGCACGACGCCGGCGCAGCAGCTCGGCCGCACCGGAGCCGCACCGCGGGTTCTACTGACCGATCGGAACCGGGGTGACGCCCAAGGGCTCCAGCTCGGAGGCGCCGCCGTCGGGCGCGGAGAGGACCCAGACGCCGCCCACATGACGGGCCACGGAGTGCTCCCACTGGGAGGCGCGGGATCCGTCGGAGGTGACCACGGTCCAGTCGTCGTCGAGCACATCGGTCTCGATGCCGCCGCGGGTCAGCATGGGCTCGATGGCCAGGGCCATGCCCGGGCGGATCTTGGTGCCCTTCATGTCGGTGGAGTAGTTGAAGACGTCCGGGGGCATATGCATGGCCGAGCCGATGCCGTGACCCACGTAGTCCTCCAGGATGCCCAGCCGCTTGCCGGGCTGAGAGCGGACGTAGTCCTCGATGGCCTCGCCGATCTCCCCGATGTGCTTGGCCTGGGCGAAGGCTGCGATGCCCTGCCACATGGCGCCGCGGGTGATGGCGGAGAGGCGCTCGTCCTCGGAGTCGGCGGTGCCCTCCTCGGAGGAGCCGAGGATGACGGTGCGCGCGGAGTCCGAGTGCCAGCCCTCGATGATGCAGCCGGCGTCGACCTTCAGCACATCCCCGGCCTGGAGCACCCGCTCCCCCGGGATGCCGTGGACGACCTCCTCGTTGACCGAGGCGCAGATATGACCAGGGAAGCCGTGGTAGCCGTAGAAGTTCGGCTCCGCACCCCGCTCGGTCAGATGATCGGCGAACAGCTTGTTCAGCTCGCCGGTGGTCTTCCCCGGAGCCGCCGCTGCGATCACAGCGTCGAGCCCCTCGCAGAGGATGGTGCCGGCGGCATCCATCGAGGAGAGCTGCGCTGCGGACTTCAGCTCCACACGGCCCCGGGAGAAGACACCCATCCGTTCAGGCCTTCAGCGCTTCTGCGATGCGGGCTCCGACCTCTTCGACGGCACCCAGGCCGTCGACCTGCTTCAGCACGCCGCGCTGACGGTACTCCTCGATCATCGGAGCGGTCTCCTGCTCGAAGACTTCCAGACGGTGACGGATGACGTCCTCGGTGTCATCGGCGCGGCCGTCGATCTCGGCACGTCTGACCAGGCGGCTGATCAGCTCCTCGCGGTCCGCGGTGAGCTCCAGGACCACATCCAGCTCGACGTCGAGCCGGGAGGTGATCTCATCGAAGGCGGCCACCTGGGTGCGGTTGCGCGGGTAGCCATCCAGCAGGAAGCCGTCCTTGGCGTCATCCCAGGTGAGACGATCCTCGATCATCCGGTTGGTGACGGAGTCGGGGACCAGGTTGCCGGCGTCGACGTACTTCTGGGCCTCCTTGCCCAGCTCCGTCTGCCCCTTGATGTTCTCCCGGAAGATGTCACCGGTGGAGATGGCGATGATGCCGTGCTCCTCGGAGATCTTCTTGGACTGGGTTCCCTTGCCGGCCCCGGGGGGACCGACGATCAGCATACGAGTCATCGCAGCAGCCCTTCGTAGTTCCGTTGTTCCATCTGTGCGTTGATCTGCTTGACTGTGGTCAAGCCCACACCAACCATAATCAGAATAGACGTTCCGCCGAACGGGAAGTCCTGGTCAGCGCCGATCAGCACAAACGCGATCAGCGGAATCAGGGCGATGAAGCCCAAGTAGAGGGAGCCCGGGAACGTAATACGGGAGATCACGTAGGCCAGATAGTTCTCCGTGGGGCGGCCGGCGCGGATGCCGGGGATGAATCCGCCGTATTTGCGCATGTTCTCCGCGACCTCGTTCGGGTTGAACGTGATGGTCACGTAGAAGTAGGTGAAGCCGATGGTCAGGAAGAAGAAGGTGGCCATGTAGACCGGGTGGGCGCCGGTGCCGAAGTACTGCTGGATCCACTGGCTGATCTGACCCGGCTCCTCCCCCGGCGCAGGCTCGTTGAACTGCATGAGCACCTGCGGGAGCATCAGCACCGAGGAGGAGAAGATGACCGGGATGACGCCGGCCATGTTGACCTTGATCGGGATGTAGGTGGAGGTTCCGCCCACTGTGCGGCGTCCCACCTGCTTCTTGGCGTACTGCACGGGGACGCGACGCTGGGACTGCTCCACGAAGACCACTGCGGCGATGATCGTCAGACCGATCAGGCAGACGATGGTGAAGGTCTGCCAGCCCTGGGTGGTCCAGATGGCCGCCATCGAGCCGGGGAAGCCGGCGGCGATGGAGACGAAGATCAGGATGGACATGCCGTTGCCCACGCCGCGCTCGGTGATCTGCTCACCGAGCCACATGATGACGGCGACGCCGGAGGTCATCACCAGGACCATGAGCAGGATGGTGCCCAGGTTGTCATTGGGGATGATCGGGATCTCGCACTGCAGCAGGGCGCCGGTGCGCGCCATGGAGACCAGCGTGGTGGCCTGCAGGGCGGCCAGGGCGATGGTGATGTAGCGCGTGTACTGCGTCAGCTTGGACTGACCCTGGGGGCCCTCACGCTGCAGGGTCTCGAACCGCGGGATGACCACGCGCAACAGCTGCACGATGATCGCCGCGGTGATGTAGGGCATGATCCCCAGTGCGAAGAGCGACACCTGGAGCATCGCACCGCCGGAGAACATGTTCACGAAGTTGTAGAGGCCGCCGTCGGTGCCGCCCATATCCAGGCACGCCTGAACAGCGTTGTAGTCCACACCGGGTGCCGGGATGAAGGCACCGATCCGGTAGATCGTGATGATCCCGATGGTGAACCAGATCTTCCGGCGCAGGTCGGGTGTCTTGAACACCCTGGCGATAGCGCTGAACAAGCGTCCTCCTCTATGGGTCTGTCGACCACACAGTCAGTCATCCTAACGTGAACGGCCCTCCCCGGTCTCCTTGAGGGAGTCCGGGGAGGGCACAGGTTCACATCAGGCTGATTCTCATTCCGCCTTTGCGGCAGCCTTCAGCGGAAGCTGCTCCACGGAGCCGCCTGCCGCCTTGATCTTCTCCTCAGCGGAGGCCGAGAAGGCGTGAGCCTTCACGTTGACCGCCACGGAGATCTCGCCGGAGCCCAGAACCTTCACCGGGCGGCCCTTCTTGGCCACGCCCTTGGCGATCAGGTCCTCAGCAGCGACGTCGCCGCCCTCCGGGAAGAGCTGGCCCAGCTTGGCCAGGTTCACCGGAGAGTACTCGACGCGGAACGGGTTCTTGAACCCGCGCAGCTTCGGAAGGCGCATGTGCAGCGGAAGCTGACCACCCTCGAAGCCGGCGCGGACCTGGTAACGGGCCTTCGTACCCTTGGTACCACGGCCTGCGGTCTTGCCCTTGGACGCCTCACCACGGCCCACACGAGTGCGGTCCTTGCGAGAGCCGGGGGCTGGACGCAGGTCGTGAACCTTGAGGACACCCTCTTCAGCAGAGGACTGAGCAGAGTTCTTCTCCACCATCATTTCGCCTCCTCAACCTTCACGAGATGCTTCACCGAGTTGAGCATACCCACAGTCACGGCGTCGGCGTCGCGGACCACAGTGTGGCCGATACGCTTCAGACCAAGAGACCGGACGGTCTCGCGGTGCTTGGGGGTAGCGCCGATGAGCGACTTGGTCTGCGTGACCTCCAGCTTGGAGTCACCGACCTTGAAGTTCACTGCGGTGTTGTACTGAACGGCCTTGGCCATCATGCACCTGCCTTCTCGGCACGCGCTGCGCGGTCCTCCTGCATGGTGCGGAGCATCGGAGCGGGTGCCACCTCGTCGAGGGCCAGGCCGCGGCGTGCTGCCACTGCCTCAGGCTCTTCGAGCTGCTTGAGGGCGTCGATGGTGCCGTGCACGATGTTGATGGCGTTCACCGAGCCCATGGACTTGGTCAGCACGTCGTGGATGCCTGCGCACTCCAGGACGGCACGGACCGGACCGCCGGCGATCACACCGGTACCTGCGGATGCGGGACGCAGCAGCACGACGCCGGCCGCTTCCTCACCCTTGACCAGGTGCGGGATGGTGGAGCCCACGCGCGGGACGCGGAAGAAGTTCTTCTTCGCCTCCTCGACACCCTTCTGGATGGCTGCGGGAACCTCCTTGGCCTTGCCGTAGCCGACGCCGACGGTGCCGTCGCCGTCGCCGACGACCACCAGTGCGGTGAAGCTGAAGCGACGACCGCCCTTGACGACCTTGGAGACGCGGTTGATGGTCACGACACGCTCGAGGAACTTGTCCTTCTCCTCATCACGACCGCCGCGGCCACCACGGCCTCCGCGGCCTTCGCTGCGTCCGCCGCGGCCACCACGACCGCCGTCACGGCCGCCGCGCTGGCCCTGGTTCTGCTCGCCCGCGCCCTGAGTCTGCTCAGCAGTCTCGGCAGCGGCCTTCTCGTTGGACTCAGTCACCTGTGCGTCCTTCTCGTTGGTGTTCTCGCTCACAGCTTCAGTCCACCTTCCCGGGCGCCGTCGGCGACGGCGGCCACACGACCGTGGTACTTGTTGCCGCCGCGGTCGAAGACCACGGCTTCGATGCCGGCAGCCTTGGCACGCTCAGCGATCAGCTCGCCGACCTTCTGTGCCTTGGCGGTCTTGTCGCCGTCGAAGCTGCGCAGGTCTGCCTCCATGGTGGAGGCGGAGACCAGAGTGCGGGACTCGAGGTCGTTGACGACCTGAGCGACGATGTGGCGCGCGGAGCGGTTCACCACGAGGCGCGGACGCTCAGCGGAGCCGCTGAGCTTCTTGCGCAGGCGCAGATGGCGACGGCCGCGGGCCGCAGACTTGCTCTTGCCCTGGATACCAATAGCCATGGTTTACTTACCTGCCTTTCCGGCCTTGCGGCGAATCTGCTCGCCCTCATAACGCACGCCCTTGCCCTTGTACGGATCGGGCTTGCGCAGCTTGCGGATGTTCGCGGCGACCTCGCCCACCTGCTGCTTGTCGATGCCGAAGACAGCAAGCTTGTTGGCGCCCTCCACGGTGAAGGTGATGCCCTCGGGGGCCTCGACCGGAACCGGGTGGGAGTAGCCCAGGGCGAACTCCAGGTCCGAGCCCTTCGCCTGCACGCGGTAGCCGGTGCCGACGATCTCGAGCTTCTTGGTGTAGCCCTCGGTGACACCGATGATCATGTTGTTGATCAGGGTGCGGGTCAGACCGTGCAGGGAACGGGACTCGCGCTCGTCGTCGGGACGGGTCACCGTGATGACGCCGTCCTCGAACTCGACGCTGACGCCCTCGGAGAGGGTGCGGTTCAGCTCGCCCTTGGGGCCCTTGACCGAGATCTCGCGGCCGTCGAGCTTGACCTCGACGCCGGCAGGGACAGTGATCGGAAGTTTACCGATGCGTGACATAGTGCTTCGACTCCCTTCCGTTACCAGACGTAGGCGAGGACTTCCCCGCCGACGCCCTTCTTCTGAGCCTGCCGGTCGGTGAGGAGACCGGAGGAGGTGGACAGGATTGCGATGCCCAGGCCGCCCAGCACGTGCGGGAGGTTGTTGGACTTCGCGTAGACGCGCAGACCAGGCTTGGAGATGCGCTTCAGGCCGGCGATCGAGCGCTCACGGCTCGGGCCGAACTTCAGGTCGATGACCAGGGTCTTACCGACCTCGGCCTCTTCCTCGCGGTACTCGGTGATGTAGCCCTCTGCCTTGAGGATGTCGGCGATACGGACCTTCAGCTTGGAGCTGGGCATGGAGACCTGGTCGTGGTATGCCGAGTTGGCGTTGCGCAGACGGGTCAGCATGTCTGCGACTGGGTCAGTCATTGTCATAGGGGCTTATGCCCTTCCTCGCCACGGTTTCCTCATCTCCGGAGATTCCGTGTCCGGAACTCTGGTGAAGGGACCTGCGGCGTAGATGCTTACTGTTCGGTCTTGAAGGGGAAGCCCAGGGCACGCAGCAGCGCGCGGCCTTCCTCGTCAGTCTTGGCGGTGGTCACCACAGTGATGTCCATGCCGCGCGGACGGTCGATCTTGTCCTGGTCGATCTCGTGGAAGACCGCCTGCTCGGACAGACCGAAGGTGTAGTTGCCGTTGCCGTCGAACTGGTTGGCACTCAGGCCACGGAAGTCGCGGATGCGCGGCAGCGCGAAGGTCACAAGGCGGTCCAGGAACTCCCACATGCGGTCGCCACGCAGAGTGGTGAACGCACCGATCGGCTGGCCCTCACGCAGCTTGAACTGCGCGATGGACTTCCGAGCGCGGGTGATCTTGGGCTTCTGACCGGTGATGTTGGTCAGGTCCTCGACGGCGCCCTGGATCAGCTTGTTGTCGCGAGCAGCCTCGCCGACGCCCATGTTGACCACGACCTTGACCAGGCCGGGGACCTCCATGACGTTGGAGTATCCGAACTCCTCCTGCAGGGAGGCGCGGATCTCCTCGCGGTACTTGGTCTTGAAGCGGGGGGTGATCTTCTGAGTCACGCTCTGCACCTCGGTCATCACAGCTCCTTTCCGGAGGCCTTGGCAAAGCGGACCTTGGTGGTCTCGCCCTCGCCGTTCTCCTCGAACCGGAAGCCGACACGAGTCGGCTTGCCGGTCTCCGGGTCAACCACAGCCACATTCGAGATGTGCAGCGGAGCCTCGGACTCGACGATGCCGCCCTCGGTGTTGCCGAACTGACCAGCGCGGAGGTGACGCTTCACTCGGTTGACGCCCTCGACGACCACGCGCTCCTCGGCGGGCAGGACCTGCAGGACCTTGCCCTGCTTGCCCTTGTCCTTGCCTGCGAGCACCTGGACGAGGTCGTCCTTCTTGATCTTGTTGGCCATGAGTCAGAGCACCTCCGGGGCGAGAGAGACGATCTTCATGAACTTCTGGTCGCGAAGCTCGCGCCCGACGGGGCCGAAGATACGGGTGCCGCGCGGATCCTGGGTGTCACCCTTGAGGATGACGGCAGCGTTCTCGTCGAAGCTGATGTAGGAGCCGTCGTTGCGACGGGTCTTCTTACGGGTACGCACGATGACGCCCTTGACGACGTCACCCTTCTTGACGTTGCCGCCCGGGATGGCATCCTTCACGGTGGCGACGAATGTGTCGCCGATACCTGCGTAGCGGCGTCCGGATCCGCCGAGAACACGGATGACAAGGAGTTCCTTGGCACCGGTGTTGTCGGCGATCTTGAGCCGCGATTCCTGCTGAATCACTTGGTTTCTCCTGTCGTCGCACTGGTTCTCCCCCGAAGACCGGGTGAGCCTTGTGGAACTTCTAGAATGAACAACTCCCCCGCCGCTTACCCACCCGATCCTGACGGTCAGTCAGTGTGGTGACCGGATGGCCGAGGCGGCCCTGGGGGACGTGCGCTGTCCGCGGCGACTCGACGAGTCAACGCATACGGGCGCACAACCTCAATATCATACACGAAACAGAAAAAGACCCCAACCCGGAGCCGAGTTGGGGTCTTGATCTATGACGCGCTGTGCGGCGTCGGGAGGCTGCCTAGCGGATCACTTGGCCTTCTCGACGACGCGCACCAGGCGCCAGCGCTTGCTCGCGGAGAGCGGGCGGGTCTCGGCGATCTGGACGATGTCGCCCACACCTGCCTCACCGTTCTCGTCATGAGCCTTGAACTTGCTGTGGCTCTTCATGACTTTGCCGTAGAGCGAGTGCTTCTTGCGGTCCTCGACCTCGACCACGATGGTCTTCTCCATCTTGTCCGAGACGACGACGCCGCGCAGGTTCTTACGGTAGTTGCGCTCCGGAGCAGCGTCTGCTGTGCTGTTCTGCTCTGCCATGGTCAGTCCTCAGTCTTCTCTTCGCTGGTCTCGGCCTCGTCCTCGCCGGAGGCGATGACCTCACGGATGCCGAGCTCACGCTCACGCAGGATGGTGTAGATCCGTGCGATGTCACGCTTGACGGCCTTCAGACGGCTGGAGTTCTCCAGCTGACCGGTGGCCGACTGGAAACGCAGGTTGAAGAGCTCTTCCTTGGCGCTGCGCAGAGACTCGGCGAGTGCTGCGTCATCCATCTCTGCCAGTTTCTCCACTGCCAGATCCTTGGTTCCGACTGCCATCTTCACTCACCACTCTCTCGGCTGATCACGCGTGCCTTCATCGGCAGCTTGTGGATTGCCAGACGCAGGGCCTCCTTGGCGACCTCTTCGCTGACACCGGACAGCTCGAACATCACGCGTCCGGGTTTCACGTTGGCGACCCACCACTCGGGGGAACCCTTACCGGAGCCCATGCGGACCTCAGCAGGCTTCTTGGTGAGCGGGTGGTCCGGGTAGATGTTGATCCAGACCTTACCGCCACGCTTGATGTAGCGGGTCATGGCGATACGAGCGGACTCGATCTGACGGTTGGTCACGTAGGCCGGAGCCAGTGCCTGGATGCCGTACTCGCCGAAGGCAAGCTCAGTGCCGCCCTTGGCTCGGCCGCCACGCTTGGGCTTATGCGGCTTACGGAACTTGACGCGCTTAGGCATCAACATCAGTTCTGCCCTCCTTCTGCGGCAGGTGCCTCGGCCGCCGGCGCTGCAGCGGCCTCAGCCTGCTGCGGTGCCTGCTGGTCCCCGCGGGAGCGGCCACCACGACGACGACGCTCGCCGCCGCGACCACCACGGTCGTTGCGACCGCGGCCGGACGGCTGGGAGGCCTGCTGGGCAGCGAGCTCCTTGGAGGTCAGGTCGCCCTTGTAGACCCAGACCTTCACGCCGATGCGACCGAAGGTGGTCTTGGCCTCGTGCTTGCCGAAGTCGATGTTCGCACGCAGGGTGTGCAGCGGCACGCGACCCTCGCGGTAGAACTCCGAACGGGACATCTCAGCGCCGCCCAGACGACCGGAGCACTGGATACGGATACCCTTGGCACCGGAACGCATGGCGGAGGAGATGGCCTTCTTCATCGCGCGGCGGAAGGCCACACGTGCGGCCAGCTGCTCGGCGACGCCCTGCGCGACCAGCTGAGCGTCGGTCTCAGGGCTCTTGACCTCGAGGATGTTCAGCTGGATCTGCTTGGAGGTGAGCTTCTCCAGCTCACCGCGGATGCGATCTGCCTCAGCACCGCGGCGGCCGATCACGATGCCCGGACGCGCAGTGTGGATGTCCACACGGACGCGGTCGCGGGTCCGCTCGATCTCGACCTTCGAGATGCCGGCGCGCTCGACGCTCTTCTCCAGCAGCTCGCGGATCTGGACGTCTTCCTTCACGAAGTCCTTGTAACGCTGACCCTCTTTGCTGGAGTCGGCGAACCAGTGGGAGACGTGGTCAGTGGTGACGCCCAGACGGAAACCATTGGGGTTGATCTTCTGTCCCACTACTGATCCCCACCTTTCTCTTCCGTACCGACCACGATGCTCACGTGGCTGGTGCGCTTGTTGATGCGGTATGCGCGGCCCTGAGCACGGGGGCGGAACCGCTTCATGGTCGGGCCTTCGTCGACGCGTGCCTCGGTGATGTAGTAATCGTCCTCATTGAAGGCGACACCGTCCTTGTCCGCGTGCTGGCGAGCGTTCGCCAGAGCGGAGGCCACCACCTTGTACACCGGCTCAGATGCGCCCTGCGGGGCGAACTGCAGGATGGCCAGTGCCTCGTTGGCCTGCTTGCCGCGGACAAGGTCGACGACGCGCCGGGCCTTCATAGGCGTCACACGCAGGTAGCGCGCAATTGCCTTGGCTTCCATTGCTTTCCTTCTCTCGTCTTGTCTAGAAGTTCAAACGCTGCAGAACCCTCGCGGGGTCAGCGGCGCTTGCCCTTCTTGTCGTCCTTCACATGGCCGCGGAAAGTGCGCGTCGGGGCGAACTCGCCGAGCTTGTGCCCGACCATCGACTCAGTGATGAACACGGGGATGTGCTTACGTCCGTCGTGCACGGCGATGGTGTGGCCGAGCATGTCCGGGATGATCATCGAACGGCGGGACCAGGTCTTGATGACGTTCTTGGTGCCCTTTTCGTTCTCAGCGTCGACCTTCAGGTACAGGTGCTGATCAACGAAGGGGCCCTTCTTCAAGCTGCGTGGCATGTCTCCAGGCTCCTATCGCTTGTTCTTGGTACGACGGCGACGCACGATGAGCTTGTCGCTTTCCTTGTTGGGACGACGGGTGCGACCCTCGGGCTTGCCGTTCGGGTTGACCGGGTGACGGCCGCCGGAGGTCTTGCCCTCGCCACCACCGTGCGGGTGGTCGACCGGGTTCATGACCACACCGCGGACAGTCGGGCGGACGCCCTTCCACCGCATACGGCCGGCCTTGCCCCAGTTGAGGTTCGACTGCTCGGCGTTGCCCACCTGGCCGAGGGTTGCGCGGCAGCGCACGTCGACGTTGCGGACCTCACCGGAGGGCAGACGCAGCTGGGCGTACTTGCCCTCGCGGGCCACCAGCTGGATGGAGGCACCTGCGGAGCGGCCCATCTTGGCGCCGCCGCCGGGGCGCAGCTCCACAGCGTGGATCTGAGTGCCCAGGGGGATGTTGCGCAGCGGCAGGTTGTTGCCGGGCTTGATGTCGGCGTTGGGGCCGGACTCCACGGCGTCGCCCTGCTTCAGCTTGGCCGGAGCCAAGATGTAGCGCTTGGTGCCGTCGACGAAGTGCAGCAGCGCGATGCGGGCGGTGCGGTTGGGGTCGTACTCGATGTGAGCGACCTTCGCCGGCACGCCGTCCTTGTCCGAACGGCGGAAGTCCACCATGCGGTACTGACGCTTGTGGCCGCCGCCCTTGTGGCGGGTGGTGATCTTGCCCGAGCTGTTGCGGCCGCCCGACTTGGACAGCGGCTTCAGCAGGGACTTCTCCGGGGTGTCCCGGGTGATCTCTGCAAAGTCGGCCACGGACGAGCCGCGCTGGCCCGGTGTGGTCGGCTTGAGGTTACGGATAGCCATGTTCTTCTTCCTCGATTAAGTGGTCTCCGACCGGCTTCAGCCGACCGGACCTCCGAAGATGTCAATGTTGAAGCCCTCTTTGAGGGTCACGACTGCACGCTTGGTGCTGTTGCGCTGACCCCAGCCGAAGCGCGTGCGCTTCCGCTTGCCCGGGCGGTTGATGGTGTTGACCGAGTCGACCTTGACGGAGAAGATCTTCTCCACCGCGTACTTGATCTCGGACTTGGTGGCCTTGGGGTCGACGAGGAAGGTGTACTTGCCCTCGTCGATGTTGGCGTAGGACTTCTCCGAGACGACCGGCGCGATGACCACGTCCCGCGGATCCTTTTCAGTCAGGACGCTCACTTGGACTCCTCCTCGGTGTTGATGCGCTTCCCAGCCCCATCGGTATGTGCGAGGAAGGCGTCGTAGCCGGCCTGGGTGAACACGACGTCGTCGGAGACGATGACGTCGTAGGTGTTCAGCTGGTCGGCGTAGAGAGTGTGGACGGTCGGCAGGTTGCGGGTCGACAGCGCTGCGGCGTCGTCGCTGCGGTCGATCACCACCAGCCAGTTGCGGTTCGCGCCGCCCAGGCCGGCCAGTGCTTCCTTGGCGGCCTTGGTGGACGGTGTGCCGGAGACCAGTGCGTCGACCACGAGGACGCGGCCGTTGCGAGCCCGATCGGAGAGGGCGCCGCGCAGAGCAGCGGCCTTCATCTTCTTCGGGGTCTTCTGGCCGTAGCTGCGCGGAACCGGGCCGTGCACGACGCCGCCGCCGATCATGTGCGGGGCCTTCATGGAGCCCTGACGCGCGCGACCGGTCCCCTTCTGGCGGAACGGCTTGGTTCCGGTGCCGGAGACCTCGGAACGGGTCTTGGCCTTGTGGGTGCCCTGGCGGGCTGCCGCCTGCTGCGCCACGACGACCTGGTGGATCAGCGAGACGTTGGTGTTGGCGTCGAAGACCTCTGCGGGGAGGTCGACGGAAACCTTGTTGGCCATGTGGATCATGCTCCCTTCACTGCGGTGCGGACCAGGACGACCTGGCCACGAGCACCGGGAACGGCGCCCTTGATGAGCAGCAGGTTCTTCTCGGCGTCCACTGCGTGAACGGTGAGGTTGTGCGTGGTCTGGCGGTTGTTGCCCATGCGGCCGGCCATGCGCACACCCTTGAAGACGCGGCCAGGGGTGGCTGCGCCACCGATGGCACCCGGCTTGCGGTGGTTCTTGTGCTGACCGTGGGATGCGCCCACACCGGCGAAGCCGTGACGCTTCATGACACCGGCGAAGCCCTTGCCCTTGGTCTTGCCGACGACGTCGACCTTCTGTCCGGCCTCGAATGCCTCGACGTTCAGGTCCTGACCGAGGTCGTACTCGGAGGCGTCAGCGGTACGGACCTCGACGACGTGGCGGCGCGGGGTCACGCCTGCCTTCTCGAAGTGTCCGGCCAGCGGCTTGGTGACCTTGCGAGGATCGATCTGGCCGTAGCCGATCTGGACGGCGTTGTAGCCGTCGTTCTCGCTGTTGCGGATCTGGGTGACGACGTTGGAGTCGGCCTGCACGACAGTGACCGGGATGAGGGTGTTGTCCTCGTCCCAGACCTGGGTCATGCCGAGCTTCGTGCCCAGCAGCCCCTTGACGTTCAGTTCAACGCGGGAAATGTTGGTCATAGTCTCTCAGCACCTCCCTGCTTCAGAGCTTGATCTCGATGTTGACGTCAGCAGGCAGGTCGAGCCGCATGAGCGAGTCGACGGCCTTCGGCGTCGGGTCCACGATGTCGATGAGGCGCTTGTGGGTGCGCATCTCGAAGTGCTCGCGGCTGTCCTTGTACTTGTGGGGAGAACGGATCACGGCGTACACGTTCTTCTCGGTGGGAAGCGGCACGGGGCCGACGACCGTTGCACCTGCACGCGTGACCGTGTCGACGATCTTCCGGGCCGAAGTGTCGATGACCTCGTGGTCATAGGACTTCAGCCGGATGCGGATTTTCTGTCCCGCCATGGCGACAAGCCTCTCTGTTCATGGTTCGTCTCGTCATTCGTCGCAGCCCAGTGACGCGAGTCCTCGCGAACTCACAGAAAGGCGTCTTCCACAGTGGGGACCTTCTGCTGTTATGGGCTGCCCGACAGGATGAATCCGCTGCAGGCCCTGATGGCCTCAGTGGGTTCCTCACCCTGCCGGTGACCGGCCCCCGCGGTCGGGCGTGTCGCTTAGATGAGCAGAAGATTTCTGCGCACAGCAGTACACCCGCGGTGTGCCGGCTTCGATGTGGTGGTCTATCAGCTCACACAATCAGTTGCCATGAAGACATACCTCTGCGTGAACAACTTGTCTATTCTGACACACGAAGGCCCCCGACGCAAAGCGTCGGGGGCCTTCGTGTATCAGAGGCTGACTAGGAGCCCAGGATCATCACTTGATGATCTTGGTGACCTTGCCGGAGCCCACGGTGCGGCCACCCTCACGGATGGCGAAGCCGAGGCCCTCCTCCATTGCGATCGGCTGGATGAGCTCGACCGTCATCTCGGTGTTGTCACCGGGCATGACCATCTCGGTACCCTCGGGCAGCTCGATGACACCGGTCACGTCAGTAGTCCGGAAGTAGAACTGCGGACGGTAGTTGGTGTAGAAGGGGTTGTGACGGCCGCCCTCATCCTTGGACAGGATGTAGACGTTCGCCTCGAAGTTGGTGTGCGGGGTGATGGAGCCGGGGGCTGCCACGACCTGGCCGCGCTCAACGTCGTCACGCTTCAGACCGCGAAGCAGCAGACCGCAGTTCTCGCCTGCCCATGCCTCGTCGAGCTGCTTGTGGAACATCTCGATACCGGTGACGGTGGTCTTCTGCTTCTCGCGGATGCCGAGGATCTCGACGTCGGAGTTGATGCCCAGGGTGCCACGCTCGGCACGACCGGTGACCACGGTGCCGCGGCCGGTGATGGTGAAGACGTCCTCGATGGGCATGAGGAACGGCTTGTCCTTGTCACGCTCCGGCTCGGGGATGTACTCGTCGACGGCGTCCATCAGGTCCTCGACGGTCTTGACCCACTCGGCGTCGCCCTCGAGGGCCTTCAGGCCGGAGGTGCGGATGACCGGTGCGTTGTCGCCGTCGAACTCCTGCTCGGACAGCAGCTCGCGGACCTCCATCTCGACGAGGTCCAGCAGCTCCTCGTCCTCGACCATGTCGGACTTGTTCAGAGCCACCAGCAGTGCCGGGACGCCCACCTGGCGGGCCAGCAGCACGTGCTCGCGGGTCTGTGCCATCGGGCCGTCGGTGGCGGCGACCACGAGGATCGCGCCGTCCATCTGAGCAGCACCGGTGATCATGTTCTTCACGTAGTCAGCGTGACCCGGAGCGTCGACGTGTGCGTAGTGACGCTTCTCGGTCTGGTACTCCACGTGGGACACATTGATCGTGATGCCGCGCTCGCGCTCCTCGGGAGCGTTGTCGATGGACGCGAAGTCACGCTGGTCGTTCAGCTCCGGGTACTTGTCGCCCAGAACCTTGGAGATGGCGGCAGTCAGGGTGGTCTTGCCGTGGTCGACGTGACCGATGGTGCCGATGTTGAGGTGCGGCTTGCTCCGCTCGAACTTTGCCTTGGCCACAGGTTCCTCCTATAGAACTTGTTCAGGTCAGAAGACTTACTTCAGCCGCACGGGTGTCGAGGCTGAAACTTTCGCAAGTCTACTAAGTGTGTGTTTGTTTGGGGAAATCAGGCGGGAATGAGCTGGGTGCTCACTCGCCGCGGCTCTTCTCGATGATCTCCTCTGCCACAGCCTTCGGCACCTCAGCATAGGAGTCGAAGGTCATGGTGAAGACGGCACGTCCCTGAGTGCGCGAACGCAGCTCACCGATGTAGCCGAACATCTCCGACAGCGGCACAGAGGCCTTGACGACCTTCACGCCTGCCGCGTCCTCCATGGACTGGATGTGACCGCGGCGGGAGTTCAGGTCACCGATGACGTCGCCCATGTACTCCTCGGGAGTACGGACCTCGACGGCCATGGTGGGCTCGAGCAGCACCGGCTTGGCGCGCCTCGCACCCTCCTTGAAGGCCTGCGAGCCGGCGAGTTTGAACGCCATCTCGGAGGAGTCGACGTCGTGGTACTGGCCATCCTTCAGGGTGGCCTTGACACCGACCAGCGGGTAGCCGGCCAGGATGCCCAGCTGCATGGCGTCCTGGATGCCGGCATCCACGGACGGGATGTACTCGCGCGGGATGCGGCCGCCGGTGACGGCATTCTCGAACTCGTACATCTCCTCGTCGGCGGCGTCCACGTCCAGGGGCTCGAAGTCGAGGATCACCTTTGCGAACTGACCGGAGCCACCGGTCTGCTTCTTGTGGGTGTAGTCGACGCTCTCGACCTTCTGGCGGATGGTCTCGCGGTAGGCCACCTGCGGCTTGCCGACGTTGGCCTCCACCTTGAACTCGCGCTTCATGCGGTCCACGAAGACGTCGAGGTGCAGCTCGCCCATACCGCCGATGACGGTCTGGCCGGTCTCCTCGTCCAGGGAGACGGTGAAGGTCGGGTCCTCGGCCACGAGCTTCTGGATGGCGGTGGACAGCTTCTCCTGGTCGCCCTTGGACTTCGGCTCGATGGCCACGTTGATGACCGGCTCCGGGAAGCTCATGGACTCCAGGACGATCGGCTCTTCGAGGTTGGAGAGGGTGTCGCCGGTGGTGACGTCCTTCAGACCGATCACCGCGTAGATGTGGCCCGCCTGGACCTCCTCCACCGGGTTCTCCTTGTTGGCGTGCATCTGGAAGAGCTTTCCGATGCGCTCCTTCTTGCCCTTGGTGGAGTTCAGGATCTGCGTACCCGAGGACAGGTGGCCCGAGTAGACGCGGATGAAGGTCAGCTGGCCGAAGAACGGGTGGGACGCGATCTTGAAGACCAGTGCCGAGAACGGATCCTGCTTGGAGGGCTTACGGGTGCGGATCTCTTCCTCGTCGCCCGGCTTGTGGCCCTCCATGGAGGAGATGTCTGCCGGGGAAGGCAGGAAGTCCACGACGGCGTCGAGCATCGGCTGCACACCGCGGTTCTTGAAGGCGGAGCCGCAGAACACGGGGTAGGCCTCGCCGGCGACGGTCAGGTCACGGATGCCCTTCTTGAGCTCGTCGATGGTGAGCTCCTCGCCGTTGAGGTACTTCTCCATGAGCTCCTCGTCGGCCTCTGCGACGTTCTCGATGAGCTCGTTGCGGTACTCCTCGGCGCGCTCCTTGAGGTCCTCCGGGATCTCCTGGGTCTCGTAGGCAGCGCCCATGGTCACGTCGCCCTTGGCGTCGCCGGGCCACACGAGAGCCTTCATGGAGAGCAGGTCCACGACGCCGACGAAGTCGGACTCGGAGCCGATCGGCAGCTGCATCACCAGCGGCTTGGCGCCGAGGCGCTCCTTGATGGTGTCCAGGGTGAAGTAGAAGTCAGCGCCCAGCTTGTCCATCTTGTTGACGAAACAGATGCGCGGGACGTTGTACTTATCGGCCTGGCGCCACACAGTCTCGGACTGCGGCTCCACACCCTCCTTGGCGTCGAAGACGGCGACGGCGCCGTCGAGCACGCGCAGGGAGCGCTCGACCTCGACGGTGAAGTCGACGTGGCCGGGGGTGTCGATGATGTTGATCTGGTTGTTCTCCCAGAAGCAGGTCACCGCGGCGGAGGTGATGGTGATGCCGCGCTCCTTCTCCTGCTCCATCCAGTCCGTCGTCGAGGCACCATCGTGAGTCTCACCGATCTTGTGGTTCAGGCCGGTGTAGAACAGGATGCGTTCGGTGGTGGTGGTCTTACCGGCATCGATGTGAGCCATGATGCCGATGTTGCGGACCTTGTTCAGGTCGGTGAGCACGTCTTGTGCCACGGTGAATCCCCTTAGATAAGCGGTTTTTCTCGGTCTTCAGGTTACTCCGACGAGGTCCTGACGGCCTAGACAGGTCGCCAGGGGTCTCTGATCCTCCGATGCCCGTGCCGAGCTGAGCAGCTCGGCACGGGCATCGATGGGACTACCAGCGGTAGTGGGCGAAGGCCTTGTTGGACTCGGCCATCTTGTGAGTGTCCTCGCGGCGCTTCACAGCGGCACCCAGGCCGTTGGAGGCGTCGAGGATCTCGTTCATCAGACGGTCGGTCATCGTCTTCTCGCGGCGGTCCTTGGAGTAGCCGACCAGCCAGCGCAGAGCCAGCGCGGTGGCGCGGCCCGGCTTGACCTCGACGGGCACCTGGTAGGTGGCACCGCCGACGCGGCGGGAGCGCACCTCGAGAGCGGGACGGATGTTGTCCATCGCAGTCTTGAGAGTGTCGACAGCGTTCTCGCCGGTCTTCTGAGCCACACCGTTGAGTGCGCCGTAGACGATGCGCTCAGCAGTGGACTTCTTGCCGTCGACGAGCACCTTGTTGATCAGCTGAGTGACCAGCGGGGAGCCGTGTACGGGGTCCTGGACGAGAGGGCGCTTAGGAGCGGGTCCCTTACGAGGCATTACTTCTTCTCCTTCTTCGCACCGTAGCGGGAGCGGGCCTGGCCACGGCCCTTGACACCCTGGGTGTCGAGGGCGCCGCGGACGATCTTGTAACGGACACCGGGAAGATCCTTCACACGGCCGCCGCGCACGAGCACGATGGAGTGCTCCTGCAGGTTGTGACCCTCGCCCGGGATGTAGGCGGTGACCTCAACGCCGCCGCCGAGGCGCACACGGGCGACCTTACGGAGAGCGGAGTTCGGCTTCTTGGGGGTCGTGGTGTACACGCGGGTGCACACGCCACGACGCATCGGGGAACCCTGCAGAGCAGGGGTGGCGTTCTTTGCGCGCTTGGGCGAACGGCCCTTGCGCACCAGCTGCTGAATAGTAGGCACTATGCGTTCTCCATACGTGGTTCAGGGGTGATGTTCGAGGCCGGGCCTCTGGCAGTCTCCCGCGGGCGATCAGTTCTCACACACTCCGCGGGAAGGGCCCCTAGGCGTGCAAAAATGTGGCATTCGTTGCGCAACTTCCCCGCAACCCGGACCGAGTCCCTCTGCCACACAGAAACAATCGAATCAACTGTAGCAGGTACCGGCGCGTCACGCCAGGGGCAGCGTCGGAGGTGGGGTCCGGGGCCGGTGCTGCGGATCCCGTCCTCGCGGCGCTACTCGTCCAGGGCGGGGCGGGCAGTGATGGGGACCTGCAGGTTCGGGAGGCCGAAGCCCAGGTCCTGCTCGATGATGCGCATCAGCGTCTCCCCCGGACGCGCGAAGGCCCGGGCCCCTTGTCGGGACCCGGACCTTCGTCAGACCTCGGTCAGGCCTTCACGGTGATCAGCTGATCACCGGAAGTCGACGTCGGTGTTGTAGTCATCCAGCGGGATGGCGTGGAACTCGCCCTCGCCCTCCGCCCCGGCGTAGTCGAAGCTCGAACCGTAGAGGCTCGGACCGGTGAACAGGTTGGCCTTCGCCTCCTCGGTCGGCTCCACGCTGGACTGCGTGTAGCGGTCCAGACCGGTGCCGGCCGGGATGAGCTTACCGATGATCACGTTCTCCTTCAGGCCCAGCAGCGGATCGGACTTGCCCTCCATCGCTGCCTGGGTGAGGACTCGGGTGGTCTCCTGGAAGGAGGCCGCCGAGAGCCAGGAGTCGGTGGCCAGCGAGGCCTTTGTGATGCCCATGAGCTCGTCACGGCCGGATGCGGGCTGCGCACCCTCGGCCACGGCCTTCCGGTTCGCCGCGGTGAAGCGGAACCGGTCGGTGAGCTCACCGGGCAGCAGGTTGGTGCCGCCGGACTCGATCACGGTGATGCGGCGCAGCATCTGACGGACGATGACCTCCACGTGCTTGTCGTGGATGCCCACACCCTGGGACTGGTAGACGTCCTGGACCTCGGAGACCAGGAACTTCTGCGCAGACCGCGGGCCGAGCACACGGAGCACCTGCTTGGGGTCCACCGCACCGGCGACCAGCTGCTGGCCGACCTCGACGTGCTCGCCATCCTCGACGAGCAGACGTGCACGGCGCAGCACCGGGTAGGCCTGCTCCTCGGAACCGTCGTCCGGGGTCAGCACCAGGCGCAGCTGCTTGTCCGCCTCCTCGATGCGCACCCGACCGGCGGTCTCCGCGATCGGAGCCACACCCTTCGGAGTACGGGCCTCGAAGAGCTCCTGAATACGGGGCAGACCCTGGGTGATGTCGTCGGCCGAGGCGATACCACCGGTGTGGAAGGTACGCATGGTCAGCTGAGTACCGGGCTCACCGATGGACTGTGCGGCGATGATGCCCACAGCCTCGCCGATGTCCACGCGCTTGCCGGTGGCCAGCGAACGGCCGTAGCACAGCGCGCAGGTCCCGACGGCGGACTCACAGGTCAGCACGGAGCGGACCTTGATCTCGGTGACGCCGGACTCGTACAGGCTCTGGATCAGCACATCGCCGACGTCGGAGCCAGCCTCAGTCAGCACAGTGCCGTCCTCGGAGGTGACGTCCACAGCCAGGGTGCGGGCGTAGGCCGAGTTCTCGACGGCGTCGTGGAGCTTGAGCTCGCCGTTCTCGTCCGCCACAGCGATCGGTACGGTGAGGCCGCGGGAGGTGCCGCAGTTCTCTTCGCGCACGATGACGTCCTGAGAGACGTCCACCAGACGACGGGTCAGGTAACCGGAGTTCGCGGTCTTCAGCGCGGTATCCGCCAGACCCTTACGGGCACCGTGGGTCGCGATGAAGTACTCCAGCACGGACAGGCCCTCGCGGTAGGAGGACTTGATGGGCCGCGGGATGATCTCGCCCTTCGGGTTGGTCACCAGGCCACGGATACCGGCGATCTGCCGGACCTGCAGCCAGTTGCCACGTGCGCCGGAGGTGACCATGCGGTTGATGGTGTTCAGACGGTCCATGCCGTCCTTCATCGCACCGGCGACCTCATCGGTGGCCTTGGACCAGATCTCGATGAGCTCGGAGCGACGCTCCTCGTCACCGATCAGACCCATGTCGTACTGGGACTGGACCTTGGCGGCCTGGTCCTCGTAGGAGTCCATGATGACCTTCTTGTCCATATCCGAGGTCACATCGCTGATCGCGACGGTGACGCCCGAACGGGTGGACCAGTAGAATCCGGCGTCCTTGAGGTTGTCCAGGGTGCGTGCGGTGTCCACAGTGGGGTAGCGCTCAGCCAGATCGTTGATCAGAGCCGAGAGCGCGCCCTTGTCCGCCGCCGAGTTCTGCCACGGGTAGTCCGCAGGCAGCAGCTCGTTGAACAGCACCTTGCCCAGCGTGGTGTCCAGAGTGACCGGAGTGCCTTCCTCCCAGCCCTCAGGTGCGGGGACCTCCTTGGAGGGCACGAAGCCCTCCACGGTGATCTTCACCGGAGCGTTGAGGTGCAGCTCGCGCAGGTCGTAGGCCATCTGAGCCTCGCCCACGGAGGAGAAGGCGCGGCCTGCGCCGGCCTCGTCCTCGCGGTCGGTGGTCAGGTGGTGCAGACCGATGATCATATCCTGCGAGGGCAGGGCCACCGGGCGACCGTCCGAGGGCTTCAGGATGTTGTTCGAGGACAGCATCAGGATGCGTGCCTCGGCCTGGGCCTCCGGGGACAGCGGCAGGTGGACTGCCATCTGGTCACCGTCGAAGTCCGCGTTGAACGCGCCGCAGACCAGCGGGTGCAGCTGCAGGGCCTTGCCCTCCACCAGCTGCGGTTCGAAGGCCTGGATGCCGAGACGGTGCAGGGTGGGTGCACGGTTCAGCAGGACGGGGTGCTCGGTGATGATCTCCTCGAGCACGTCCCAGACCTGCGGACGCTGGCGCTCCACCATCCGCTTGGCGGACTTGATGTTCTGAGCGTGGTTCAGGTCGACCAGGCGCTTCATGACGAAGGGCTTGAACAGCTCCAGAGCCATCTGCTTGGGCAGACCGCACTGGTGCAGCTCCAGCTGCGGACCGACCACGATGACCGAACGGCCCGAGTAGTCGACGCGCTTGCCGAGCAGGTTCTGACGGAATCGTCCCTGCTTGCCCTTGAGCATGTCGGAGAGCGACTTGAGCGGACGGTTGCCCGGTCCGGTGACCGGACGACCGCGACGGCCGTTGTCGAACAGCGAGTCCACAGACTCCTGGAGCATGCGCTTCTCGTTGTTGACGATGATCTCCGGCGCGCCCAGGTCCAACAGGCGCTTCAGGCGGTTGTTGCGGTTGATCACACGGCGGTACAGGTCGTTCAGGTCGGAGGTCGCGAAGCGGCCGCCGTCCAGCTGCACCATCGGGCGGATCTCCGGCGGGATCACCGGGACGGCGTCGAGCACCATGCCCTCCGGCGAGTTGCCGGTGGCCAGGAAGGCGTTGAGGACCTTCAGGCGCTTCAGGGCCCGGGTCTTCCGCTGGCCCTTGCCGTTGGCGATGATCTCGCGGAGGTTCTCGGCCTCGGCGTCCATGTCGAAGTTCTCCAGGCGCTTCTGGATCGCCTCGGCGCCCATGTAGCCCTCGAAGTACTGGCCATAGCGGGCACGCAGCTCGCGGAACAGCGCCTCATCGCCCTCCAGGTGGGAGACGGTGAGGCTCTTGAAGCGATCCCAGACCTTCTCCAGCTGCTCGATCTCGGCGTCGGCACGCTTGCGGATCTGCGCCATCTGCTTATCAGCAGTGTCGCGGGCCTTCCTCTTCTCCGCGGCCTTGGCGCCCTCGGCCTCCAGACGCTCGAGGTCGTCCTCGAGGTCCTTGGAGACCGCAGCGATGTCGGAGTCGCGGTTGTCGGCCAGGACCTTGAGCTCCTGGTCGATCTCGGCCTGCAGGTTGGGCAGGTCCTCGTGACGACGCTCCTCGTCCACGAAGGTGATCATGTAGGCGGCGAAGTAGATGACCTTCTCCAGGTCCTTCGGCGCCAGGTCAAGCAGGTAGCCCAGACGGGAGGGAACACCCTTGAAGTACCAGATGTGGGTCACCGGGGCGGCCAGCTGGACGTGGCCCATCCGGTCACGGCGGACCTTGGCACGGGTCACCTCAACGCCGCAGCGCTCACAGATGATGCCCTTGAAGCGCACGCGCTTGTACTTGCCGCAGTAGCACTCCCAGTCGCGGGAGGGACCGAAGATCTTCTCGCAGAAGAGTCCGTCCTTCTCCGGCTTCAGGGTGCGGTAGTTGATGGTCTCCGGCTTCTTGACCTCACCGTGGGACCAGCTGCGGATGTCGTCACCGGTGGCCAGACCGATGCGCATCGTTCCGAATGAGGATTCGTGGGACATAGTCCTGTATCTCTCTTTTCTCTAAAAATCGTGACGTCAGTGGAGAGCGCTGCGCGCTCAAGGAGTTCGCTCAGACCTCTTCGCGTCAGACTTCTTCGACGCTGCTGGGCTCTGCACGGGAGAGGTCGATGCCCAGCTCTTCAGCAGCGCTGAAGCCGGACTCCTCTGCGTCACGCATCGAGACTGCGCTGCCATCTGCGGAGAGGACCTCCACGTTCAGGCAGAGCGACTGCATCTCCTTGATGAGGACTTTGAACGACTCCGGAACACCGGGCTCCGGGATGTTCTCGCCCTTGACGATGGCCTCGTAGACCTTCACACGGCCGTGGATGTCATCGGACTTGATGGTCAGAAGCTCCTGCAGGGTGTAGGCGGAGCCGTAGGCCTCCAGGGCCCACACCTCCATCTCACCGAACCGCTGACCGCCGAACTGTGCCTTACCGCCCAGCGGCTGCTGGGTGATCATGGAGTACGGGCCGGTGGAGCGGGCGTGGATCTTGTCGTCCACCAGGTGGTGCAGCTTCAGGATGTACATGTAGCCGACCGAGACGCCCTCGGGGAACGGCTCGCCGGAGCGGCCGTCGATGAGGTCTGCCTTGCCGTTGGGGCCCACCAGCTGCTCGCCGTCGCGGGACGGGTTGGTGGCCTCCAGGATGCCGGTCAGCTCCTCGGGCTCGGCACCGTCGAACACCGGGGTGGCGACCTTGGTCGGGCCGGTCTCGCGCGGCAGGTTCGGAAGCCCGGAGAGCCATTCGGGCTCGCCCTCGATCTTCCAGCCCTGCTTGGCGGCCCAGCCCAGGTGCAGCTCCATGACCTGGCCGATGTTCATACGGCCGGGCACACCCATGGGGTTCAGCACGACGTCCACCGGGGTTCCGTCGGGCAGGAAGGGCATGTCCTCCACCGGAAGGATCCGGGAGATGACGCCCTTGTTGCCGTGACGTCCGGCGAGCTTGTCGCCGTCGGTGATCTTACGCTTCTGAGCCACGTAGACGCGGACCAGCTGATTCACGCCCGGGGGCAGCTCGTCGCCGTCCTCGGCGTCGAAGATACGCACACCGATGACAGTGCCGGACTCGCCGTGGGGCACCTTCAGGGAGGTGTCGCGGACCTCGCGGGACTTCTCGCCGAAGATGGCGCGCAGCAGGCGCTCCTCCGGGGTCAGCTCGGTCTCACCCTTGGGAGTGACGCGGCCGACCAGGATGTCGCCGGCCTCGACCTCAGCGCCGATGTGGATGATGCCGCGCTCGTCCAGCTGGGAGAGCATCTCGTCGGAGACGTTCGGGATGTCCCGGGTGACCTCCTCGGCGCCCAGCTTGGTGTCGCGGGCGTCGACTTCGTGCTCCTCGATGTGGATGGAGGTCAGGACGTCGTCCTGGACCAGCCGCTGGGAGAGGATGATCGCATCCTCGAAGTTGTGGCCCTCCCACGACATGAAGGCGACCAGCAGGTTCTTGCCGATCGCGAGCTCGCCGGCTTCAGTGGAGGGCCCGTCGGCGATGATGCTCTGACGCTCCACGCGATCGCCTTCGGAGACGCGCACACGCTGGTTGTACCCGTTGCCCTGGTTGGAGCGCTGGAACTTCATGATCGGGAAGTGGGTCTGGGTGCCGTCGTCGTTCATGACGGTGACCAGATCTGCGGCCACCTTGGTGACCACACCCGGCTGCTCGGCGGTGACCGAGTCGCCGGAGTCGACGGCGATGAACTTCTCCATGCCGGTGCCGACCACGGGGGACTCGGACTCCAGCAGCGGCACTGCCTGACGCTGCATGTTCGCGCCCATGAGTGCACGGTTGGCGTCGTCGTGCTCGAGGAACGGGATCAGGGCAGTCGCCGCCGACACCATCTGGCGCGGGGAGACGTCCATGTAGTCGATCTCCTCGGCGACGGTGAGCACGGGCTCACCCTCACCGCCGCGCTGACGGCACAGCACGGTCTCCTCGACGAAGCTGCCGTCCTCGTTCAGCGGCGCGTTGGCCTGAGCGATCTGGGCGGCCAGCTCGTCGTCGGCGGTGAGGTACTCGATCTCCTCAGTGACCTTGCCGTCGACGACCTTGCGATAGGGGGTCTCGATGAAGCCGAAGGCGTTGATGCGTCCATAGGTCGCCAGCGAGCCGATCAGACCGATGTTCGGACCCTCAGGGGTCTCGATCGGGCACATACGCCCGTAGTGCGACGGGTGGACGTCTCGGACCTCCATGCCGGCGCGGTCACGGGAGAGACCGCCCGGGCCCAGCGCGGAGAGACGGCGCTTATGCGTCAGGCCGGCCAGCGGGTTGTTCTGGTCCATGAACTGGGACAGCTGGGAGGTTCCGAAGAACTCCTTGATGCTGGCCACCACGGGACGGATGTTGATCAGAGTCTGCGGGGTGATGGCCTCCACGTCCTGGGTGGTCATGCGCTCACGCACGACGCGCTCCATACGGGACAGACCGGTGCGGACCTGGTTCTCGATCAGCTCGCCCACGGCGCGGATGCGGCGGTTGCCGAAGTGATCGATGTCGTCCACGTTGATGGACAGCTCGATCTCCTCGCCGTCGCGCACGCCCTTGATGGTCTCCTCGCCTGCGTGCAGAGCGCACAGGTAGTGGATCATCGCGGTGATGTCCTCTTCGGTGAGGACGGAGGCGTCGGAGTCGGTGAAGTCCTTGTCCACGCCCAGCTTGCGGTTCAGCTTGTAGCGGCCGACCTTGGCGAGGTCGTAGCGCTTGGGGGTGAAGTACAGACCCTTCAGCAGCTGCTCGGCGGCCTCGACCGTCGGCGGCTCGCCCGGACGCAGCTTGCGGTAGATGTCCAACAGGGCGTCGTCCTGGGACTCGAAGGTGTCCTTCTCCAGGGTGGCGCGGATGGAGTCGTAGGTGCCGAACTCCTCCAGGATCCGGGACTCGGTCCAGCCCAGAGCCTTCAGCAGCGCGGTGACCGGCTGCTTGCGCTTACGGTCCAGACGCACCCCGACCTGATCGCGCTTATCGATCTCCAGCTCGAACCATGCACCTCGGGAAGGGATGACCTTGGCGGTGTAGATGTCCTTGTCGCTGGTCTTGTCAGGGCTGCGCTCGAAGTAGGCGCCCGGGGAGCGGACCAGCTGGGAGACGACCACACGCTCAGTGCCGTTGATGATGAAGGTGCCGCGGTCGGTCATGAGCGGGAAATCGCCCATGAAGACCGTCTGCTGCTTGATCTCACCGGTGTTGTGGTTCATGAACTCGGCCTTGACGTACAGCGGAGCGGCGTAGGTGGTGTCCCGCTCCTTGCACTCCGAGACCGGCATCTTCGGGTCGGCGAACTCCGGCTCCGAGAAGCTCAGGGACATCGTGCCCTGAAAGTCCTCGATGGGGGACATCTCCTCGAAGATGTCAGCCAGGCCGGAGGTGTCGGCGACGCCCTTGACGCCCTTCTGGCGCGCCTCCTCGACACGGGCGGCCCAGCGCTCGTTGCCGACGAGGCGGTCGAAGGAGTCGATCTGCAGAGCCAGCAGCTCCGGGACATCGAGGGGCTCGTGGATCTTTGCGAATGAGAGTCGGCCGGCGTATTCAGCAGTACGGGCCGAAGCAGCGGTTTGAGTTGAGGTGCTCGAGGCGACCAAGAGGGATCCTTCCACAGACCTTCGTAGCTTCCGTAGGAAATGCGCTCACACCAGGATGCCCACCGCTATTTGAAGGCACGAAAGTAGAGGGGAAGCGCAAAGGTACAGACTATACGAGAGCCGGCGATCTTAGCAAGCCCTGGGCTGCCTGTGAAAGACGACACGACGAGAGTACACGATCCTGGCCCCGCTGAGCATGCTCGCCGCGGGCGCGAGGCGCTCATCAGGCCTGCTGCCGCAGCTGCTCGACATAGCCGGCGACCAGCCCGGCCATGTCCACCGCGGGATCGTGCAGCCACTGCGCCTGGGCGCCGTCGGCCAAGGCCATCAGCGTCCGCGCCACCGCCTCCGGGTCCAGGTCAGCAGGCATCCGACCCTGCCGCTGCTCGGCGCTGATCGCCTGGACCAGACCCTGGCGCACCCGCTGCTGACGCTGCCGGAAATACTCCGCGGCCACATGGGAGGAGTCAGCCGCCTCCGCCTGCAGCCGCACGTAGAGATGCACCAGCCCGGGGACCACAGCGTTGCGGCGGATGATGTTCAGGAAGCGATCGACGCCGATGTCCTCCTGCCGCCCAGCCGGGGCTCCCCCAGCCTCGCCTTCGTCAGACCCAGCCTCCTCTTCTCCAGGCCCAGCTTCGCCGACTTCAGCCAGGCCGGCGTCCACCTCATCGCGGGCGCGCAGGACCTCCACGAAGAGCTCCTCCTTGGTGCCGAAGTGGTGCAGCAGCCCGGCCTGGCTGAGCCCCACCCGCTCGGCCAGCTCCCGCACGGAGGCGCTGGAGTAGCCGGTGCGGACGATGACCTCCAGAGCGGTGCGCAGAATCTCGCGCCGCCTGCTCAGCCCTTTGGCATAGGGACCCCGTCTCGCCATGCCGAGGAGTCTATCCAGGCCTCTTGTCCATGAAAACCGAGTGACATACAGTTTTCGCTGAGAGGGCCGTACGGACTCCGTTCCGCCGGCTCCCCATCCACGCCGACGACGCCGACGGAGGACCTCGTGTCTGCTGACCCCACTTCCGCTGAGAACCGCTCCCCCGACTTCGCATCCGCCGATCCCGCCGAGATGGTGGCCGGCCTGAGCCTTGAGCAGAAGGCCGACCTGGTCACTGGGGACACCTTCTGGACCACGGCAGGCATCCCCCGGTCGGGCAGGGCCCCAGAGATCCCTTCGATCATGCTGGCCGACGGCCCCCACGGGCTGCGCAGACAGGTCGCAGCCGCCGACCACCTGGGCCTGGAGCAGAGCGTGCCGGCCACCTGCTTTCCGCCGGCCGTGGCGCTGGGCTCCGCCTTCGACCGTGACCTCGCCCACCGCGTGGGCGCAGCCATCGCATCGGAGGCGCGCGCCGAAGGGGTCGGCGTCGTGCTGGGCCCGGGGCTGAACATCAAGCGTTCCCCGCTGTGCGGACGGAACTTCGAGTATCTCTCCGAGGATCCGCTGGTCTCCGGGGAGATGGCCGCTGCACTCACTCAGGGGATCCAGAGCCGCGGTGTCGGCGCCTCGCTGAAGCATTTCGCGGCGAACAATCAGGAGCATGACCGGATGCGCAGCTCCAGCGATGTGGATGCCCGGCCGCTGCGGGAGATCTATCTGCGCGGCTTCGAGCGAGCAGTGAAGCAGGCGCGGCCGTGGACGGTGATGAGCGCCTATAACCGGATCAACGGGGTCTCAGCCTCGGAGAACCGCTGGCTGCTCACCGAGGTGCTGCGCGAGGACTGGAGCTTCGAGGGACTGGTGGTCTCCGACTGGTTCGCCGTGGCCGACCGCGCACAAGCGCTGCAGGCAGGCCTGGACCTGGAGATGCCCACCACCGGCGGAGTGAGCCAGCAGCATGTGCTGGAGGCGGTGCGCTCCGGCGAGCTGGAGGAGACGGCACTGGACGACTGCGCGGAGCGCGTCATTCGGCTGATCCAGCAGGTGCTGCGCGGGGCTGAGGCCGGGGCTGAAGCCGACGACGCCGGTTCCCCCGCCTCCGCCGACGCCGCTGCGAGCGCAGGCGCCCACCACGAGTTGGCCCGGGAGGCCGCCGCGCGCTCCGCTGTGCTGCTGAAGAACGAGGGGCAGCTGCTGCCGCTGCACCCGCAGAGCTCCGTGGCGGTGATCGGCGAGTTCGCGCGCCGTCCGCGGTTCCAGGGAGCGGGCAGCTCGCAGATCAATCCGATCCGCGTGGAGGACGCCTACAGCGCCATCGCTGAGGTTGCCGAGGGCCCGGTGAGCTTCGCCCCCGGCTTCGCCCTCCCCGGGGAGGAGCCCGACGGCAGCCCAGAGGAATCCGACCCAGCCGGGCTCCGCGAGGAGGCCGCGGAGGCGGCGTCCAGCGCCGACGTCGCCGTCGTCTTCCTGGGGCTGCCCGCGGAGGAGGAGTCCGAGGGCTTCGACCGGGCGCACCTCGATCTTCCTGCCGAACAGCTGGAGCTGTTGGACGCGGTGCTCGCCGCGAATCCCAGCACCGCGGTGGTGCTCTCCCATGGCGGCGTCGTGGCGCTGCCCTTCGCCCACCGCGTTCCGGCCATTCTGGATGCCTGGCTGCTGGGCCAGGCCGGCGGGTCAGCCACGGCTGATCTGCTCTTCGGCGCGGCGAACCCCTCCGGCCGGCTGACCGAGACCATTCCGCTGCGCCTGGCGGACACTCCCGCCTATCTGGACTTCCCCGGGGAGCACGGGCACGTGCGCTACGGCGAAGGCATCTTCGTGGGCTACCGCTGGTATGACGCCCGGCAGATGGAGGTGGCCTTCCCGTTCGGGCACGGACTGAGCTACACCCAGTTCGAGTACGCGGATCTGCAGGTCGAGGCCGACGACGCCGGACTGCAGCTGCGCGTCACGGTCACCAACACCGGCGAGCGCAGCGGCCGGGAGGTCGTCCAGGCCTACGCGAGCCGCCCGGAGTCCTCGGTGGCGCGGCCTCCGCGGGAGCTGAAGGCCTTCGCCTCAGTGGAGCTCGCTGCGGGGGAGTCTCAGGCTGTGGAGCTGAGCGTCCCGCGGCAGGACCTCGCCCACTGGGACATCCGCCTGGAGGACTGGGCGGTGGAGGGCGGCCGCCATGTGGTGGCGGTGGGCGCCAGCTCCCGGGATCTGCGCCTGGAGACCTCCGTGGAGCTTCCCGAGGATGAGATCGCGCTGCCGCTGAGCGAGGAGTCCACCTTGGACGATGCCCTGGCCCATCCGGTCACCGGCCCGATGATCCGTTCCCAGCTGGAGCAGGCAGCAGGCGCCGACACCTCCGTCTTCAGCGCCGAGGGGACGCTGCGGATGATGAAGTCCTTCCCGCTGGGCCGGATCAGCAGCTTCGGCAACTCCGGGCTGGACGCCCAGAAGGCCCAGGAGCTCATCGCCCTGACCCAGAAGGACTGAACGTGCCGGCCTCGGGCCAGATGGGCTGAGTTCCGGAGGCCGAGTCCGACGACGCCGGCCGCTGCCCTCAGCCCTTCACCGCACCGGCGGTCAACCCTCCGACGATGTACCGCTGCAGCGCCAGGAAGAGGATCAGCACCGGAGCCGCTGAAATCACCGCCCCTGCCGCGAACAGCCCCCAGTTGGCGTCGAGCTCACCCGCCACCCAGCTGTAGAGGCCCACGGCCAGGGTCCAGCGCTCCTCGGAGACCAGGATCAGCCGGGCCAGCACGAAGTCGGAGAAGGTCGCGATGAAGGCCAGCAGCCCGACCACGGCGAGCACGGGCCGCACCAGGGGCAGGATGATCGTCCAGTAGATCTGGGCATGGCTCGCGCCGTCAATCCTGGCCGCCTCGTCCAGATCCCGGGGGATGGTGTTGAAGAATCCGTAGATCAGGAAGGTGTTCACGCCCAGCGCTCCGCCGAGGTAGACGAAGATCAGCGCCAGCTGACTGTTGAGCCCCAGCACCGGGACCACCTCGCGCAGCCCCAGGACCAGGATGAAGATCGCCACGAAGGCCAGCACCTGCGGGAACATCTGCAGCACCAGCAGCGTGGCCAGCCCCGCGCGCCGCCCGGTGAAGCGGAAGCGGGAGAAGGCATAGGCCGCGGCCGCACCCATGAGCACCGTCCCGACGGCGGTCACCAGCCCGATCACCAACGTGTTGACCACCCAGGTCCAGAAGTACGTGTCCCCCAGTCCTGCGTAGTGGCTGAAGGTGATGGTGCGGAAGAGCTCGTTGGAACCGGTCAGGGTTCCGCGCTCGGCCAGGGAGGCGGAGACGATGTAGATGATCGGGAAGACCGCGACGGCCGAGGCGATCACCGCCACCAGATGGCGCCAGCCCAGCTCCGCGAACCAGCGTGCGACGCCGCTGCGGCCCGATCGCCCGTGAGCAGACAGTGTGTTCTCAGACATCAGTTGATCTCCTCCAGGGATCGGGTCCGGCGGAAGCTGATCACCGCGATGACCGTGACGATCAGGAAGATCACCAGCGACATCGCTGCGGCCAGGCCGTAGTCGGTGGCCTGCCCGCTGGCCAGCCCCGAGATCTTGAAGACCATGGTGATCAGGATGTCGGTGTGGCCCACCGGAGCCTCCACGCCCTCCATCCGCGGACCACCCCCGGTGAGCATGTAGACCAGGTTGAAGTTGTTGAAGTTGAAGGCGAAGGTCGCGATGAGCAGAGGCGCGGTGGGGACCATCAGCATGGGCAGGGTGACCGACCACCAGCGGCGCAGCGCCCCGGCGCCGTCGATGGACGCCGCCTCCAGGGTGTCCTTGGGGATGGACTGCAGGGCGCCCATGCAGACCAGGAACATATAGGGGAAGCCCAGCCACGTGTTGACCAGGATGACGGAGAGCTTGGCCAGCCAGGGATCGGTCAGCCAGGGGATCGAGGCCCCGCCCAGCAGCACCTCGTTGATGAAGCCGAAGCGTTCGTTGAGCATGCCGGCGAACAGCAGCGCGGAGAGGAAGCCGGGGAAGGCATAGGGCAGGATCACCAGCACCCGGTAGATCCTCCGACCCCGCAGCCGCTCGTGCTGGAAGGCGATGGCCAGGAACATGCCCACCAGGTAGGTCAGCACCACCGAGGCCAGGGCGAAGACGAAGGTCCAGGCCAGCACCTCGAAGAACGGCCCGGCGGTCTGGGTGTCGGCGATGCCGGTGACGAAGTTGTCGAAGCCGACGAACACCCGCCATCCCACGGCCAGCTCCGTGCCGTCCTCGGCGGCGAAGAGCCCCTCCTCCGTGGGCGAGTAGACCGTCCCGTCCTCCACATGGGTCAGGGTCTCGGCCTCCTCGTCATAGACCAGGGTCTGCTCATAGACATGGGCGGTGCGCCCGTCCTGGGTCAGCAGCGCTCCCTCGGCCTCATCCTCGCCGAAGGGCACCCGCAGCTCCGCTATCTCGGTCTGCCGGTCCAGGACCTCCTCGCGGTCCAGCACCTGGTAGCCGGGCACAGAGGTGACCTGATCGCCGTCGACCTCGGCGCCCTCCGCCGGCCGCAGCGGCTGCTCGGCGGTGCCCACCAGCACGTCGGAGTCCACGACGACGGCGAAGCCCAGCTCCTCCTCGCCCAGCAGTCCGCCGTCCTCGCCCTCCGGCAGCACGACGGCGACCGGGTAGGACTCGCTGCCCTCCACCCGCTGTTCGTTCTGGGCCACGAGCTGATCGGCCGCGTCCTGCTGGGAGCCGATATGCCCGGTGCCGTAGTTGGTGAAGGCGATGCCGGCGGTGTAGAGGACCACGAAGACCTGATAGACCAGCAAGAACGCGAAGCCGGGGAGGATGTACTTCAGCGGCAGGGCCCGCCGGGAGAAGTAGACCCAGTCGGCCGCGACCAGCAGGACCGCCATCCCGGCCAGGATCCCCCAGCTCTGGGCCTGGGCCGCAGAGAGGATGATCATCACGCCGACGGCGTTGATGACCGCCATGACGGCCAGCTTCACCCAGAAGCCGCGGCCGTAGCCGGCATGTGACGTCCCTGCTGTCTGCCTCACTGCTGTCCCCTCAGTCGTCGGGCTGCGCTCAGTCATCGAGCTGCGATTGGATGGTGTCCACGGTCTGCTCCCATGTCACGGCCGGGTCCTGGCTGCGCCCGTCCACGATCTGCGCATGGGCCACGCCCCAGTAGTCGAAGACGATGGCCATCTCCGGGATCCCGGGCATGGGCAGGCCCTCAGCGCCCACCTGGGCGAATCCGTCCATCCGCGGGTCCTCTGCGGCGACCTCGGCCGCGGAGAGCAGCGCAGGCGTGCGCCCGCCGGCCTCGAACATGGACACCTGCGCCTCATGGCTGGCCAGATAGTCGGTCACCAGTTCGGTGGCCAGCAGCGGACTCTCCGTCTGGGAGGAGATGTAGAAGCCCTGAGCCCCGACGAACGGCACGGCCTCCTGGTCCCCGGGGCGCGGGATGGGCTCCACGGCCACGTCCAGGTGCTCCACCTCCGGCAGCGCCCACGGCCCGGAGATCAGGTACGGGGACTCCCCGTTGGCGAAGGCCTCCTGGGCGATGTCGAAGGTGACCGTGGTGTCCAGCACCCCGGCCTCGCCCTGGGTCTGAAGCCACTCGGCGAACTCCGCCCCGGGCTCCCCGCCCATGGCCATCTGCGGCTCATAGCTGCCGTCCTCGGTACGCTCGAAGACCTCCGCGCCGAAGGAGGTCTGCATGGGGTACATGTTGTAGGGATCGCCCTCGGTGTCCATCTGCAGCAGGATCGGGTAGTCGGCGTCGAGCTCCTCCCCCACCTCCACGGCCTCGTCCCAGGTCTCGGGGGTCACGTCGGTCATCTCTGTGTTGCGGATCAGCGCTAGATTCTCGATCGCATAGGGGACCGCCCAGATCTGGCCCTCATAGGTGAAGGCCTCCAAGGAGACCGGCTCCATCTCCTCAGTCATCTCCCCGGGTTCGATCGGGCTGATCACCCCGTTGAGGGCCAGCTCGCCCAGCCAGTCATTGGCCCCCACGGTGATGTCGGGGCCCTCCCCGGTGGGGACCTGGGAGATGAAGTCGTTGCGGATCTCCTCATAGTTGCGCAGCACGATCTCCACCTCGACCCCGGTGTCCGCGGTGAACTGCTCGACGGCGCGGGTCACCGGCTCCTGGCGGTCGTCATCCACCCAGACGGTCAGGCTGCGGCTCTGGTCCTCCAGCGCCACACCGTCCCCAGCACAGCTGGAGAGGGCGAGCAGCGCAGCGGCGGCGGATGCGGCGACGATTCCTCGTTGCATCAGGACTCCCGGAGTCGAGGGCGGTCAGGTCGATCGGCGCAGTGGCGCTGATCACATTGAGCCGACCATAGCACCGCCCGGAATCCTTGTGCAAAATTTTTCAGAAACTTTCGTGCAACGTGTGCAGCCTCTAAGCTGATCCCGACCGAAGGAGATCTATGCGCCTCACCGACATCGCCGCACGGGCAGGTGTCTCCACCGCCACCGTCTCCCGCGTGCTCAACGGGCGCCCCGGCGTCGGGGAGGAGACCAGAGCTGCGGTGATGACCGCCGTGGAGGAGCTGGGCTACACCCGCGCGGAGGCCGGACGGCCGCGCCACCGCCCCACCGGGCTGATCGGCTTGATCGTGGGAGAGATGTCCAACCCGATCTTCCCCGCCTTCGCCCAGGGGATCGAGCATGCCGCGGCAGGAGCCGGCTATACCCAGCTGCTGTGCACCGGCTCCCCCGGCGGGATCAGCGAGCACGACTATCTGGACATGCTCCAGCGTCACCAGGTGGACGGGATCGTCATCGTCTCCGGACAGCATTCGGACACCGAGGCCGACCTGAGCCGCTACCGGCAGCTGGACGACCTGAGCATCCCGCTGGTGGTCATCAACGGAACCCAGGAGGAGATCCGGGTACCGGCGCTCTCCACCGACGAGCACGCCGCCATGGACCTGGCCGTACGGCACCTGGCCACCCAGGGGCACCGGCGGATCGGGCTGGCCACCGGGCCCACCCAGTTCGTGCCCACCCTGCGCAAGATCGAAGGCTTCCAGACCGCCGTCGCGCGCCACCTGCCCCAGGATCCCGACGGCGGGGAGCTGGCGAACTCGCTGTTCACCCTGGAAGGCGGCGTCGCCGCGGGAGGCGACCTGATCCAGCGGGGCTGCACCGCCGTGGTCTGCGGCTCCGACGTCATGGCCCTGGGAGTGATCCGGGCGGCCCGCTCCGCCGGGCTTCAGGTGCCCCGGGACCTCTCCGTGATGGGCTTCGACGACTCCGGCATGGTCGCCTTCACCGACCCCCCGCTGACCACGCTGCGCCAACCGGTGGACGCGCTATGCCGCTCCGCCATGGCCACCCTGCTGCGGCAGATCCAGAACAGCCCAGCTGAGGCGCCGCAGCCCGCCGCCGCAGAGCTGCTCTTCGAACCAGAGCTGGTGGTGCGCGGCTCCACCGCTGCGGCCCCCACCGACTGAGACCCGTACCGACCCCTCACCCACAGGAGCGATATGTCCCCCCTGCCCGACGCTGACCAGCACCTCCACCTCCAGGCACCCGAGCAGACCGAATGGTGGCGCCATGCGGTGATCTACCAGATCTACCCGCGCTCCTTCGCCGACGCCGACGGCGACGGTATGGGCGACCTGCCCGGCATCACCTCCCGCCTGGACCACCTAGCGGAGCTGGGCGTGGACGCCGTCTGGATCTCCCCCTTCTACCGCTCCCCGCAGAAGGACGCCGGCTACGACGTGGCCGACTACCGGGACATCGATCCGCTCTTCGGCACCCTGGAGGACGCCGATGCGCTGATCGCCGAGGCCCACCGCCTGGGCATCCGCGTGGTGGTGGACCTGGTGCCCAACCACACCTCTGACCAGCACGGATGGTTCCGGGCCGCCCTGGCCGCCGGACCCGGCAGCCCGGAGCGGGACCGATACATGTTCCGTGAGGGCAAGGGTCCCGGCGGAGACCAGCCGCCCAACGACTGGGAATCCATCTTCGGCGGAGCGGCCTGGACCCGGGTCCGCGAGCGCGAGGACGCCCCGGGCTCCGCCTGGGCCGAGGACGGCCAGTGGTACCTGCACCTCTTCGACACCTCCCAGCCAGACCTGAACTGGGAGAACCCCGAGGTCCGCGGCGAGTTCGACAGCATCCTGCGCTTCTGGCTGGACCGCGGCGTGGACGGCTTCCGGGTGGACGTCGCCCACGGCATGGTCAAGGCTGAGGGGCTGCCGGACTGGTCAGGCCATGTGGAGATGGTCGCCGGCACCGAGGAGACCCCCGGCGGCGATGCGGCCCGGCCCCCCGGGGACAACCCGGGCATGCCGCCCTACTTCGACCAGGACGGCGTCCACGAGATCTACCGGCACTGGCGCACCATCCTGGACGAGTATGAGGGCCAACGGATTCTGGTGGCCGAGGCATGGGTGGATCCGCTGGAGCGGCTGGCCCGCTACGTCCGCTCCGATGAGATGCACCAGGCCTTCAACTTCGCCTTCCTGACCCAGCCCTGGGAAGCCTCCGCGCTGCGCGCGACCATCGCCGAGTCCTATGCGGTCAACGATTCGGTGGACGCTCCGACCACCTGGGTGCTCTCCAACCACGACGTCGTCCGGCACGCCTCCCGGCTGGGCTTCGCCGAGGGTGCCGCCTCCGGCCCGAACAAGGGCATCGGCCCGCAGGATCCCCAGCCGGACCGGGAGCTCGGACTGCGCCGGGCCCGTGCGGCGTCGCTGCTGATGCTGGGACTGCCCGGCTCCGCCTACCTCTACCAGGGCGACGAGCTGGCGCTGCCCGAACACACCACGCTGCCCGCCGAATCCCGCGAGGACCCCACCTTCCACCGGACCGGCGGCGAAGAGCGCGGCCGCGACGGCTGCCGGGTCCCCATCCCATGGGAGGCGGGGACCCCGGCCTATGGCTTCTCCCCCACCGGAGAGTCCTGGCTGCCCCAGCCCGATGATTGGGACGCCTATGCGGTGAGCTCCCAGCGCGGCGACGCCGGCTCCACGCTGGAGCTGCACCGTCAGGCGCTGCGGCTGCGCCGGGAGTACGGCCTGGGGACCGCTTCCCTGGCCGATGAGCCTCAGCTGGCCGGTGCCGGAGGTGTGCTGGCTCTGGTGAGCAGCGACCCAGCCGGCGAGCGCCCCGACGTGCTGCTGCTGACCATCACCGGCACCGAACCGGTGGAGCTGCCGGCGGGCTGGTCCGTGGTGCTGAGCTCCGCGGCAGATGCTGCGGCCGGGAGCAGCAGCGGCACGGACGGCGTCGTGGTCCCTGCGGACACCACCGTGTGGGCCGTGCGCGGCTGAGCTGCGCCCCAGGGCACGCCACCGCCTGCCCGATGTGTTGAGGTCCCGGGAACTCCCTCCCTGAGAGGGTCAGATCCCGGGACCTCAACACATCTGGGGCCGTTCAGAGCATCAGACGATCCGCCGGCGCTCCGCCCAGCGGGTCAGCTCATGCCGCGAGGACAGCTGCAGCTTCCGCAGCCCCTTGGCGACATGGGTCTCCACCGTCTTGATCGAGATGAACAGCTCGGAGGCGATCTCCCGGTAGGTGTAGCCCCGGGCGATCAGCCGCATGACCTCTACCTCCCGGGCGGAGAGCCGGTCCAGCTCCTCATCCCGCACATCCTCGGCCAGCCCGGAGGTGCCGCAGGCGTCCAGCACGAAGCCGGCCAGCCGGGGAGAGAAGACGGCGTCGCGGCGTGATGAGGCTGTGGAAATTTTAGCTGAGCGCGTCAGCGCTCGGGGGACGGCGCATCCACACCGGCTATCCCTTGAGTTCTGACACCTCTGCGGAACGATGGATGGGACCGTGGCGCTCCCGCAGGGGCAGCCCGCTGCCGCCGCGGCGGGAGGCGACGATCTCGGCGGCGATGCTGACCGCCGTCTCCGCCGGTGTGCGCCCGCCCAGGTCCAAGCCGATGGGGCTGGAGAGGCGCTCAAGCTGCTCCTCCCTCAGACCGGCCTCCCCGAGACGCCGCAGCCGTTCCTCATGGGTGCGCCGAGAACCCATGACGCCGATGTATCCCAGCGGCGGCCCGGACAACGCCTCCTGCAGGACGGGGACATCGAACTTGGCCTCGTGGGTGAGCACGCAGAGGACGGTGCTGCCATCGATCCGGCCGGCCTCCTTCTCCTGCCGGAGGTATTCGTCCGGCCACTGCACCACGACCTCCTCGGCGTGAGGGAAGCGTTCCGCCGTGGCGAAGACCGGCCGGGCGTCGCAGACGGTGACACAGTAGCCGAGGAAGGCTCCGATCTCGGCGACCGCGGCGGCGAAGTCGATGGCTCCGAAGATGATCATCCGGTCCCGCGGGGCGAAGGAGGAGACGAAGATGCGCTGCCCAGGCCCCTGCCGCTCCCCCGCCGGACTGTATTCCAGAATGCCGCTGCGGCCGGCCTCCAAGAGAGCCCGTGCGTCCTGGAGGACGGCATGCTCGGCCCTCTCATCCTCCCAACCGAAGGAGAAAGCAGGGGCGAGCCCCCCAGAGACGGGGTTCCCCGGGGAGGAAGCGCCCAGAGCCTCGCAGCCGGGACCGGGGTCCTCCGGACGCAGCACGGCCCGCCTGCCCCGCTGGGCGGCGTCCGGGTGGTCGACGACAGTCGCCACCGCTACCGGCCGCCCGGCCTCCATATCAGCGAGGACGCCGCCCAGCTCCGGGAACTCCCGTGGAGAGACCCGCTCCACAAAAATCTCCAGTGTGCCGCCGCAGGTGAGCCCGACGGAGAAGGCGTCGTCGTCGCTGACTCCGTAGCGCTCCAGCCGCGGAGCACCCGTCTCCAGGACTTCCCGGCCGGTCTCGTAGAGAGCGCCCTCCACACAGCCGCCGGAGACGGAGCCCACCACCTCCCCCTGTGCGGTGACCAACATGGAGGCGCCGGGGTCCCGCGGGGCGGAGCGGAAGGTGGAGACCACCGTGGCCAGGGCGACGGGCTCTCCCGCCCCCCAGGCGTCACGGAGCCGACTGGCGAGTTCACGCATGGATGTCCTCTCAGGGTGCGGACGGATCAGGCGCTTCCGGCCTCTTCCTCCTCGCGGCGTGCCCGGAAGTCCCGTGGCTCCAGGAGCAGGGAGGCCAGCACGCCGCCGATCAGCGCCCAGAAGGGGGCGGAGATGTTGAACATCGCAATACCGCTCATGGCGATGACGAGGGCGAAGAAGGCCCCGAGCTGAAACCGAGCTTCAGAGAAGCTCGCCCTGAAGGACCTGACCAACACTCCAATCATCGCCAGGCCGGCCACCATGGCGGTCAGCTCAGCGGGCATCACCGTGACCAGAGCCACCGTCACTCCGGCGAAGATGCCGAAGAGCGCGAACAGTACTCCGTTGACCACAGTGGCGGCATAACGTCCGGAGCGCTCCTCACCAGCCTGGTCGGAGGAGCAGATGGCCGTCATCGGCCCGGCGATGTTGGCGTTGTGCCCGCCGAAGAGCGGTGCGAGGATCCCGCCGACCCCGCTGATGATGGTCATGACGTTGAAGGGAGGCTTGTACCTCTCGGCCATGAGAACTCCCATGGCTTGTGCATTCTCCGCACCGATGACCAGCAGGGCCAGCGGAATCGCGACGGCGAGCATGGCGCCCAGGTCGAAGGAGGGCGCGACCAGCTCCGGAGCGGTGAGACCCAGCCCGCCCTCAAGGCTGCCGAAGCTGCCCATCACGCCCGCGGCGATGAGCCCCAGGACCAGCGCGCCGAGCACCCCGGGAACCTTCGGGAGGAAACGGCTGAGCAGGACGAAGCCGAGCAGAGCCGCGCCGGCGACGGCAGGCGCAGCAGCCGCGGAGTTCACGATGTCCACGCCGAAGCGGATGAGGGCACCGGCTATCATCGCCATCACGATGGGGAATGGAATCCAATGGGCCACCTTACGCACCAGGCCGGTCACCCCGACCAGCAGCACGATCAGCCCCGCCATGAGGAAGGCGCCAACCATCTCGGGGAAGGTGAAGTTGGGAAGCGCGGCGGTGACCAGAGCCGCTCCGGGGATGGAGAAGGCACCGGTGATCGGCTGCTTGTAGTGCAGCGCCATGATGATGGAGATGAGGCCGCCGAAGACATAGATCCCGAAGATCCATGAGGCGATCAGCCCGGCGCTGAGGCCGGCCTCGTTGGCGCCGTTGATGACGATGAGGGCTGGGCCGGTGCAGCCGAAGATCGTTGCGATGAGGCCGGCGCCGATGGTCGCCGAGTTGAGATTCCCCGGGAGATCGCGGAGGCCGGATCGGAAACCTGGCCCCCGCTCCAGGAGATGCTTCTCTTCTACGGTCTCTGCTCTCTGAGGGGTGTCGGGTACAGCCATGATGGCCACCTTCTTCGGTTCAAGTGATGAGACTTCCTGAGCGTCACGATGGATTGCTGTTCCGGGACTCGTACTCTCCGGCTTCCCCGGCCACAAGCTTGCGGCGGAGAATCTTACCCACGGGGGACTTGGGGATGGCATTGACGATGTGGACTCGCTTGGGCCGTTTATAAGGGGAGAGCGGGGCCTCGGTGCCGGCCCATTCCCTGATCTCTTCAGCCAGGGCGGCAGCATCCTTGGTCTCGTCATGGAGCACGACGAACGCGGTGACCGCCTGGCCCCACTTCTCGTCCTGCAGGCCGACGACCGTCACCTCGGCGATCTCCGGATGGTGGGAGAGCACGTCCTCCACCTCTACGGGGTGGACGTTCTCTCCGCCGGTGATGATCATGTCGTCGACCCGGCCATCCACCCAGAGATCGCCGTCCTCGTCGAGATGGCCGAGGTCCCCGGTGTGGTACCAGCCGCTGCGCAGGGATTTGGCATCGGCATCGGGCCGCTTCCAGTACCCCTGGAAGGACTCGTCAGACTCCAGCGAGGCGACGATCTCCCCGACCTCGCCGACGGGCAGCTGGCGATGCCCGGACTCCGTCTGTGGGTCCACGACCATCAGCCGCGAGTGCAGCCCGGCCCGACCCGCGCAGCCAGGTTTACGGGTGGCGTCCTCCTCGATGGAGAAGGTATAGATCTCGCTGGAGCCGTAATGGTTGACGAAGACCTCCGGCTTCAGCTCCGCGATGAGCTTTTCGCACAGGGCGGAGGTCATCGGAGCCCCGGCGAAGGCCAGCTTCTTCACGGTAGAGGAGATGCGGCCGAGCTCCCCGGTCTGCGCCAGCGCCCAATAGGCGGTGGGGACCAGGTAGAGGGCGCTGATCCCCTCGGAGACGATGAGCTCCAGAGCCCGGCGCGCCTCATAGGCCGGCAGCTCCACGAACTTCCCTCCGATGACCACCATGGACAGCAGCGAGCGCAGCCCCATGGTGTGATACATGGGCATCGCCCCCAGCGTGGCCTCTCCGTAGGCGTATTGACACTGCATGATATGAGCCACGGAGGCCGCATACTCGTTGCGCTGGGTGCGCGGGACACCCTTGGGCTTGCCGGTGGTGCCGGAGGTGTAGAGCATCACGCTGGGATCGGATTCCTCCACTGCGATGCCGGGGGCGGAGGAATCGGCCTGAGCCACCAGCGTCTCGAACTCCTTCGCCCCCTCCACCGGTGACGAGCCGGCATGGAGCACGCGGGGGCTGTACCGGCTCTGTCCCAGGGCCGCTTGTGCCACTTTCCTGGCATGATCATCGGTGATCACCAGCGAGGGTTCGGCGTCGTCGAGGCAATAGGCCAATTCCGGCGGGGAGAGCCGGATGTTCAGCGGCGTGGACATCACTCCGAGCTTCTGCAGCGCCAGGTGGGTGGAGGCCATGACCTCCGTATTGGCCAGGAAGGTGGCGACGCGGTCTCCGCGCCGGATCCCGGCGGAGCTGAGCGCATTGGCGATCTGGTTGGTGCGCCCGTCCCACTCCTGATAGGTCATTCGGCGCTCTCCGGCGAACCCGGTGCGCTCCGGGAAGCGGGCTGCCGTCCATTCCAAGGTGCGGCCTAACTGCATGTCATCTCCTTCTCAGGCGGCCCACCAGCGCCTTCGCGCGGGTGGACATCAGGCGGGTGAACATTGCGACAGAGCTGGGCGCTTGGGTGTCGGTCGGTTCCTCCCCTCGAGCCGTGGCATCGAGGGCCCTGGTGAACTGGGCGAACATGTCGGCGCTGACGTCTCCGGCCAGCGAGCGGCCCATCTGGGCGATCTTCCCGACCATGAACAGGTCGGCGTCCGCGCTGAGCAGGCTGCCTCCCTCGTGCGGCTGCGCGGAGAGGGCGACGCCGGCCTGCACACTGCCTCCGGCGGCGTCCTCGGCCTGGGCCAGCGCCCGGATGGAGCGGTTCTCCTCACTGCGTTCGGTGACATGGATGTCTCCGATGAAGGAGAGTTTCACCGGCCCCAGGGCGACTCTGATGCGTCCCAGATACCGGTCCTCACCGAAATCTTCGATGAGCTCAGCCCCTGGCAGGCACCGGGCCACACGGTCTGTGTCCTGCAGCACCTCCCAGATCTCCTCCGGGGTGGCGCGGATATGCTCCTCCACACCGACTGTGACCGTGGGTTCGGAGCTGGGGAGGGTGATCTCTGCCGGTGCGCGGTGCTGCAGATCCTCTTCAGCCGTCGATCCGGGACCTCCGGCGGTGGTGCGGGGCAACAGCTGCGCGGTGCCGCAGTTCCGGGGTGCCGGAGCACCTTCAGGGTGTTGCTCGGCGACGTCGGAGACCGCGTCCATGATGTGCCGGTAGCCCGTGCAGCGGCAGAGCACCCCGGACATCTTCTCCGGCAGCTCCTCCTTCGGCACCCCAGGCTCATGGTCGAGGAGCTCATAGGCGCTCATCAGCATGCCGGGGGTGCAGAATCCGCACTGCAGGGCATGGTGGCGGCTGAACGAGTCCTGCAGCGGGTGGAGGTCGTCTGGCGTGCCGAGGCCCTCCACCGTCATGATCTCTGCACCCTCGAGCTGGCAGGCCAGCAGCAGACAGGCGCGTGCGGCGTCGCCGTCGACGATGACGGTGCACATCCCGCAGACCCCGTGCTCGCACCCGATGTGGGTGCCGGTCAGGGAGAGGTGGTCGCGCAGGGCGTCGGAGAGCGTCACCCGGGGTGCGACGTCCACCTCGGCCGGCCGGCCGTTGACCGTGAAGGAGACCCGGACGGTCTCCTCGGCCTCCACGCGCAGGGTCTCCTCTCCTGCACTGCCCCGGCCGTTCCGTAAGCCCTTCAGGGGGTTTTTCAGTGTCCTTCTGAGTGTGGCGCTCCGGCTCATCTCTTCGCTCTCCTCCTGCTGTCGGCGCAGGCCCGCACCAGCGCCCGGGTGCCGAGGACCCGGATGAGGCGCCGGCGGTAGTCCTGCGAGGCATGCGCGTCTCCGGCGGTGACCACGTCCTCCGCCATCTCGCTGACTGCCTCGGTCATAACTGCGGTGAGGGCCTTCTCGTCCTGGCCGTGCCGGCTGACCGCCTCGGCCAGCGGCCCGGTAAAGTCCTGAGAACGGGCGCGGTCCGCGACGCCGAAGCCGACCAGCTGGGCCTCGACGACCCCTCCCCCGTCCAGGCGGACCCGCGCGGCGGCCCCGGCCAGGGCGAAATCCCCATGGCGCCGGGCCATCTCCCCGAAGCCGAATCCCTCGCCTGCCCGCGGTGCCGGGAAGCGGACCGCGGTGACCAGCTCTGTTCCGCCGAGCACAGTGGACATGGCTCCGGTGAAGAAGTCCGCCGCCGGGACCTCTCTGCTGCCCCGCGAGCCGGTGACGGTGAGCACGGCACCAAGGCAGAGCGCGACGGCGGGCAGTTCGGCGGAAGGGTCGGCATGGGCGAGCGATCCGCAGACGGTGCCGCGGCTGCGGATCTCCCGGTGTCCGATCCACGGCAGTGCGTGACCCACCAGGGGGATCCGTTGAGCGGCTTCCCGCTCGACCTGCCGCTGACGGACGGCGGCTCCGATGCGTATGCTTCCGCCCTCTTCCCGCAGACCGGCCAGCTCCGGAACCCTGGTGATGTCCACCAGGGTCCTCGGCCTGCCCAGGCGCATGGCGAGCACCGGGAGCAGGGACTGCCCTCCGGCGATCACCTTGCCGCTGCCCGCGCTCTCCGCCTCCTCAAGCTCTCCGACGACGTCGTCGAGCCGGGTGGGGCGGACGTAGGAGAAAGGTGCAGGCTTCACGTCAGCGGCCTTCGAAGCGGGGGGTTCGCTTCTCATTGAAGGCTGCGACGCCTTCACCGAAGTCATGGGTGGCGCGCAGCATGGCGTAGGACTTCCGCTCCAGCTCGATGCCGGAGTAGAGCGGAGCATCGATTCCGCGGTCCAGCACCTCCTTGACGGTCCGCAGCGCAACCGGGGAGTAGCCAAGCAGTGTTGAGACCACACGCTCGACCTCGGCCTCCAGCCCATCGGCATCCTCGCTGACGGAGGCTGCCAGCCCCCAGTCCAGTGCCTGCCGCGCCTTGATCCGCTCAGCGGTCATCACGTGGTACTTGGCCCGGGAGAGCCCGATCAGCCGGGCGAGGCGCTGGGTCCCGCCAGAGCCGGGGATCATGCCCAGACGCATCTCCGGCAGGGCGAACTCCGTGCGGTCGGTGATCAGACGGATATCGGTGGAGAGCGCCAATTCGAAGCCCACCCCGAAGCAGTAGCCGTCCACCGCGGTGATCACGGGCTTCGGGGAACGTGCGGGGGCGGTGATGTCCTGGCCGAGGTCGGTGAGGTCGAAAGGCTCAACCTCCATGAAGCCGGCGATGTCGCCGCCGGAGGTGAAGTGCTCCCCCTCGGCACGGATGACGACGGCCTGGATGCGATCGTCGGCGTCGATCTCTGCGAACCGCTCCGCCATGAGGCTGCGGGTCTCCAAGGTGATGATGTTGAACCGGCCGTGGTCCAGAGTGAGGTTGGCGACTCGGCCGTCGTGGCTGCGCTCGAGCCGGATCTCTCCACCGGTGAGGGGCATCTTCCTTCTCCTTCTTCCTTGGGGCTGTTGCTCGGGAGCGTGTCAGGGTGTGGCGCGGGTGAGCAGGTCGTTGATGACATTGCCGTGCAGCGGCAGCGCGGTGATCTCGATCCCGTGGGCCGAGAGGGCGTCTTCCACCGCACTAGCGACGGCGGCCGGGAAGCTCATGCTGCTTCCCTCTCCGGAACCCTTGGCTCCGAGCTTGGTCACCGGTGAGGGTGTCACCACCCGATCTCCGGTGAGGGGGAAGTCCGCCTCGGCAGAGGTCGGCACGAGGTAGTCCATGAAGGTGGAGGTGGGCTGGCCGCTGTCGGTATAGGACATCTCCTCGTAGAGGGCGCCGCCCAGCCCGTGGACCATGGCCCCGTGCACCTGGCCCTCGATGAGCAGCGGGTTCAGCACGGTTCCGGCGTCGTGGACGGCGTTGACCTGCTGGATGGAGATCTCATAGGTCTCCGGATCGATGCGCACCTGGACCACCTCGGCGACGAACCCGTAGCACAGCGAAGAGTTGATCTGGTCGGTGCGGGAGGGGGCGGTGGACTCCGGCGGAGTGAAGGCCGCTTCTGCGTAGAGCTGGGCGTCCACGCCGTCGGGCAGCGCTCCCGGGTCCCAATGCACCAGCCCTGCGGCATGGCGGAAGGCGACCGAACGCTCTTCGGCCCCGGCGACCCGCACCAACCCGCCGTCGAGCTCAAGATCCTGCGGGGGCGCTTCCAGCAGCACGCCGGCGGCCACCTTGATGGTCTCGGCCACACGGTCCGCCGCCTCCACCAGCGCAGAGGTCAGCAAGGGTGAGAAGCGGGAGGAGTAGCTGCCGGAGGTGACCGTCCAAGGGGTGCTGTCGGTGTCCATGTCGACCTTGGGGACCACCTTCTCCAGCGGCAGGCCCAGACGGTCGGCCACCACCTGCCGGGCCACGGTGGCATGACCCTGACCCTGAGGGACGGTGCCCAGGAGCACCGAGACGGTGCCGGAGGGGTCAACGGTGACCCGCACATGTTCGGTGGAGCCGGATTTGTCCCGGCCCGGGGGTCGTTCCTCAGCAGGGGTGGCCAGACCGACGTAGCCGATGTTGGTGGCCGAGGGCTCGACGGCGAGCGCGATGCCGGTGCCGACGAGTTCCCCGCGGGCCCGGGCCTCTTCCTGCTCCTTCCGCAGCTGCTGGTACCGGCTGGACTCCAGGACCTTTGCCACCGCCTGCTCGTAGTCACCGGAGTCGTAGATGCCGCCGGTGGGAGTGGCGTAGGGGAAGGCCGCGGTGGGGACCAGATTGCGGCGGCGCAGCTCAGCCGGGTTCTGGCCGAGGGTGCGGGCGATCCTGTCCATCAGCCGCTCCAGGCCGAAGTACAGCTGTTGGCCGCCGAATCCTCGGTTGAGACCGGTGGGTGCCTTGTTCGTGACCACCGCCCGCGAGCGCAGCCGGACGTTGTCGATCCGGTAGGCCCCGGTGATGTTCCCGAAGCACCGGTAGAGGGTCGCCGGCTCCGGGGGACGGAGGTAGGCGCCGACGTTCTCCCGGAAGTCGACGTCGAGTGCCTGGACGATGCCTTCCGCATCCACTGCCGCGGAGAAGCGCATCACCCGGTCGGAACCGGCGGAAGAGGCGAGCAGGTGCTCGATGCGGTCCTCAGTCCAGCGCACCGGCCGTCCTGCGTATTTGCTGGCCACCGCCATCAGCGCGACATAGGGATAGATGCCGGCCTTGATCCCGAAGCTGCCGCCGTTGTCCTGGGGAATGATGAGCCGGAGCTGGGCTGCCCCGATGCCGAGAGCCCCGGCCAGCACCGGCACCATAGAGAAAGGACCGTGGAAATTGGACCATGCCGTCACCTGCGGCCCCCCGGCCTCCTCCCGCCATTCGGAGATCACCGAATAGCACTCCATAGGGGTGGAGGAGTAACGGGGAAAGCTGTATTCGCCGGCGACCACGTGGGCGGCTGCCTCGAAGGCGGAGTCGACCTCACCGAAGTCGAAGAGCCGGTCGCTGGCGATGTTGCTCCCGGCGGAGTCATGCAGCAGCGGGGCGTCCTCCCGCACGGCGTCGGCGGTCTCGACCACGGCCGGCAGCAGCTCGTAGTCGATGTGGACCAGCTCGGCGGCGTCCTCAGCGGTGTAGCGGTCGGTCGCGACAACGACGGCGACGGGCTCACCGACGAAGCGGACCTTGTCCGTACCCGTCGGGTAGTAGGGCATGGGAGTCTTCAGGGAAAGCGGGAAGGGCCGGAGGGTCTCCAGCACCTCCTCCGGGCCGATCACCGCGGCCACACCCGGGTGCCGGCGGGCACGCTCCAGGTCCACGCCCCGGATGCGGGCGTGGGGATGCGGGCTGCGCACCACGGCGGCGACTAGGGTCCCGGGGAGCGGATCGAGGTCATCGAGAAAACGTCCTCGACCGGTCACCAGAGCAGGGTCCTCGATGCGCGCCAGGGGCTGCCCGACGTAGGACCCGGTGCTGCTCTCGGCTGATGCCATCGATGCCCCTTCTCGGTCAGGAGACCGGTTGAAGCTGCAGTCCAACCGACCTTCTATTACATACGTTCTGTTTCATACTATGTGACTTAAGTTACAGCATTGTGGCCGGAAGCACAATTCCGTGTGTGACGGAGTCTCCGGAGAGACTTCCGGAAAGGTGACAGAATGAACCTCGATATGGTTCGACTCACAACGACGTCGTACGTCGTGCTTGGCCTCCTGGGCCTGCGCGGCCCTTCGACGTCCTATGACCTCAAGCGCGCGGTGGGGCACTCCGTGGGCTACTTCTGGCACTTCCCCCACGCGCAGCTCTACTCTGAGCCGCGCCGACTGGCCGAGGCAGGGCTGCTGGACATCTGCACGGAGGACGGGGGGCGGCGGAAGCAGACCTTCTCCCTCACCGAGGAAGGCCGTCGCGCACTGCAGCACTGGCTGGCCGAGCCGGAGACCGAACCGATGCAGGTCCGCGATGTGGCCGAGCTGAAGCTCTTCTTCTCCGAGCTCGCCCAGGAGGGGGACATGCTGACCCTGGCACAGGAGCAGATCCGCCAGCACACGGAACGGATCGGCACCTATGAGGAAATGCAAGAGCGTTTCGGCTCCGTCGACACTGTCGCGCCGCGCCTCGTCCCGCTCAAGCTCGGCCTGGCCATGGAGCGTGCCGCCCTCGACTTCTGGAAGGACCTGAGCTCCGAGCTGGAAGGGTGAGCTGATGACTGCTGAGATCGCCGTGCGGAGCCTCGGCGAGGGGCCACGGGTGGTGATGCTGCACTGCGACGCCTCGACCGGTGCCGCCGACTGGCGGAAGCAGGAAGTCTTGGCCGAGCGATGGCAGCTGATCATCCCGGACCGTCCCGGCTACGGAGAGAGCCCGCGGGTGCGGGTGGACTTCCTCGTTGAAACCGAGGCTCACCGGCCTCTGCTCGGTGACGGCGCCCACCTGGTAGGACACTCCTACGGCGGCGTCGTCGCCCTGCTGCTCGCCGCCCAGAATCCTGACCGTGTACGTTCGCTGACTGTGATCGAGCCGCCCGCCTTCGGGATCACCGAGCATCCCGCCGTCGTCCGCACCCGCCACGAGCTGAATGCCCTCTGGACCGAGGAGCTCCCGACCCTCGAGTTCTACCGGCGCTTCTCACGGGCCATCGGCGAGCGCGAGTGGCCCGACCGTCCGCTCCCGGCTGCCCTCGAGGACGGAGTCGCCTCCCTCATGCGGGAAAGAGCTCCGTGGCACGCCCACCCCGACTTCGAGGCCCTAGCCGCCGCACCCTTCCCCCTCCTCAGCATCTCCGGAGGACATCATCCCGCCTTCGAAGCAGTCTGCGACGTGATCGCTGAGCGCACCGGCGCGGAGAGGACCATCCTCGGGGGGAAGCGGCATATGGTCCCGCAGGTGGGATCCGCCCTCAACGAGGTCCTGGAAGACTTCTGGCACCGCAGCTGAGAGCCGGCTGCACACTGTCGCACCGGGCTGCGTCCGACCTCACGGCCCGCAGCACCGGTACCGCGGGTCTCAGACGATCCGGCGGCGCTCCGCCCAGCGGGTCAGCTCGTGCCGTGAGGACAGCTGCAGCTTCCGCAGCACCTTGGAGACATGGGTCTCCACCGTCTTGATGGAGATGAACAGCTCCGAGGCGATCTCCCGGTAGGTGTAGCCGCGGGCGATCAGCCGCATGACCTCCACCTCCCGGGCCGAGAGCCGGTCCAGCTCCTCATCGCGCACATCCTCGACCAGTCCGGAGGTGCCGAAGGCGTCCAGGACGAAGCCGGCCAGCCGGGGCGAGAAGACGGCGTCGCCGGTGGCCACCGATTCCACCGCATCGGCCAGATCCGCCGTGCTGATGGTCTTGGTGACATAGCCGCGGGCCCCCGCACGGATCACCGAGACCACATCTTCCGCCTGGTCAGAGACGCTGATGGCCAGGAAGCGGACCTCCTCCAGCAGGTCCCGGCAGCGGGTGACCACCTCGGCCCCACCGCCGCCGGTGCCGCCGGGCAGGTGCACATCCAGCAGCACCACCTCGGGCATACGCTCGCGCACTGCGGCCGCGGCCGTCTCCACGTCATGGGCCTCGCCCACCACATCCACGCGGCCCTGCATCTCAGCCTTCAGACCGGCGCGGAAGATCCCGTGATCATCCACGATCACCACACGCCGCAGCGACTGGGCGCCCGTCGTCGAACTCATGACTCCGTCTCCTCCTGGACTCGTGCCTCAGCGGGCAGGAACAGCTGGACCTCGGTGCCGCTCTCCGAGGAACGGATCCGGGCCCGGCCGCCGGCTCGCCGCATCCGGCCGATGATCGATTCGCGTACGCCCAGCCGGTCCTCCTCGATGGCATCCACATCGAAGCCCTGCCCGCGGTCGCGGATGAACACCGCGTCCTCGCGCGCATCCGACTCCGCATAGACCGAGGCCGGCCCGGCATGCTTGAGTGCGTTGACGATCGCCTCGCGAGCGGCCGCCACCAGCGCCTCATGGTCCTCCCGGTGAGACTCTCCCACGGTCACCACCTCCACCGGAACCGTGTATAGCTCCTCCAGCTCGGCGGCCGCGGCCATCAGCTTCTCGCGCAGACTCTGCGGCTGCTGCCCGACGCCGTCCGCGCCCGGCTGAGAGCCCTGCGCACCGGCTCCCTGCCTGCTCGGGCCCTGTCCGCGGGCCTCCTGCTGCCGATAGAGCCAGTCGCGCAGCTGACGCTCCTGGCTGCGGGCCAACTGACCCACCGCCGCCGGATCGTGGCGCTGCTTCTGGATCATCGCGAGGGTCTGCAGCACCGAATCGTGCAGATGCGCCGCGATATCGGCCCGCTCGGCCTCCGCGACGGCGCGCGCCCGCTCCACCGACATGGTCCGGTACATCTTGATCAGCCAGGGTGCGATCACCAGCGCGACGCCGGCCAGCAGCATTCCGGCCAGCACCAGGCTCAGGATCAGCTCGCCCGCGGGGACGAAGCCTCCGGCCATGACCAGCAGGGCCACCAGCACCAGGAAGGTTCCGGCGGCGAACTGCCACAGAACCGACTGACGGCTGCGGGTGGTCCCGGCGCCCTCTCCGGCGTCCACCTGGGACCAGGCCAGCAGCAGTCCGACCACCAGGATGGCCGGCGGGCCGATCAGCCACCAGTCCACCCGGATGCCCACCAGCTGCAGCATCATGATCCCGGCGATACCCAGCAGCAGGCCTCCGGCCAGCACCTCCGGGGAGCGGGTGATCACATCGAGGCCGCGGCGCAGACGTGCGGAGACGTCCTCCTCGCCGGGGCCTGTTCCTGAAGCTGCGGAGGCGGCGTCGAAGCCGGCGTCCGAGGTGTGGGTGCCGGCGTCGGGACTCTCCACCGCCGGACCGGAGAGCCCGCGGCGAGCCGCCTCAGGCTCCGGCTCAGTCTCCACCGGAACGAAGGCCCAGAGCCAGCAGTAGAGGATCAGGCCGATGCCCCCGGCGACGGTCAGCGCGATCATCACGGTACGCATCACCGGCACCGAGACGCCCAGATGACGAGCCAGACCCAGGCACACTCCGGCCACGGGAGTGTCCAGGCCGCGCCGCAGCGGGGGCCGGCTCGCAGGGATGCTCATGGGCCCATCCTGCCACGTCCCGGTGCCCCTGAATCCCGGATCCGCCCGGATATCCGGGGATCCCAAGGCACAATCAGGGTCATCTCAGGGTGGACCCCAGTAGCGGCGGTCAGGCTGCGCACAGGAAGCTGGAGGCATGGAACAGCACACCAACACTCAGCCCTCTGAGGAGAAGCCGGAGACCGGCCGCCAGTTCTTCGACTGGCTGCGCTCCACGGGCGTCCGCCGCGCCGACGGCGGCTGGATCGGCGGCGTCTTCTCCGCCGTCTCCCAGCGCACCGGATGGGACGCCACGCTGCTGCGCGGCATCGGCGTCATCGCTCTGATCCTCGTCGCCTCCCCCACAGCCATGCTCTACGGCCTGGCCTGGCTGCTGGTCCCCGATCAGCGCGGCCGGATCCACGCCGAGTCCGCGATGCGCGGCCAGTTCAACGGGGCCGTGGTGACCTCAGGCCTGCTGGCGGTGCTGGGCGCGGCGAATGTCTTCACCCCCATCAACATCGGCGGACCCTTCGCCATCCTGATCAACCTGCTGGTGATCGGCGCAGTGGTCTGGGGCGTCTATGTTTTCATCAGCAGGAACGGCGGCTGCGGTCGGCACCAGGACGGCGAGGATGCCGACGGTGCTGGCGGTGATGGCTCCGGCGCTGACCAGGCCGGTGGTCGGGGAAAAGCACAGGGGCCGGCGACATCCTCGAAGGGCGGGTCTGCTGAGGCTCCCTCCCGCGCGGACGGCAAGCCGGCCTGGTACCCCAAGGACTCCGAGCCCTCCTCCGGATCCGGTGCTGGGCAGGGCGCTGCCTACGGCGCTGAGTCTGGGCAGACCGCCGGGAAGTGGCAGAACGCCGGTTCCGGCTGCGGAGCCGAGCACGGAGGCTCTGCCGCGGCGTCGGCGTCGTACCCTGCCGCGGACTACCAGTACAGCTATGACTACAGCTATCAGTACCCGACGCCGGCCTCAGAGAGCCCGCAGGAGCGGGCCGAGCGCCGCCGACGCCGGATGCTCACCTGGGGGCTGCTCCTGCTGGTCATCCCGGTGACCGTGGCGCTGTCCATCGTCAGCGGGTGGTTCGGCCTCTCCACACTGAGCGTGCTGGCCCTGGGCACCGCCGCCCTGGTGGTCCTGCTGGCCTTCCGGCACATGATCTCCGCGGCGCGCGGGAAGAAGGGCAACGGCTTCGTGTTGGGCATGGCCGCCAGCGTGATGGTGGGGCTGACCCTGCTGGCCCCTGGCCCGGGTTCGAGCACAGGCCCCAGCGACGGCTCGGACCACTTCCTCTTCGGCAACTACTCCACCAGCGGCTCCTCGACCAGCACCGCCTTCTCCAACACGTTGGTGGATCTGCGGGACCTGGACGCGGCGCCGGAGGACGGCGCCGAAGTTCACCACGCTGAGGTCAACATGGCCTTCGCCAACGCCACAGTGGTCGTTCCGGACGAGGCCCGAGTGCTGGTGGACAACGGCCACGCCATGGGCAGCCTGAACGTCCGCACCCAGGACGGCTGGTTCGACGAGAGCGGGATCGCCGGCGCGGACCACGAGCTGGGACCTGAAGATGCCGAGAGCGTGATCGAGCTGGACCTGAACTCAGGCTTCGGCAATGTCGAGATCTACGACGCCACCACTTACGCAGAAGAGGTCGAAGGACGATGAGCCCCACCCAGAACCCCTCCGAGGAGCCGACCCGTCAGGTGCGCAGGCCGGCGCCCCAACAGACCGACCCCGCCGCCACGATGCCGATGCCTCCGGAGCCGGAGAACATCGATGAGCTGCTGGCCGACTCGCTGAAGGCCCAGTCCGAGCAGGACTTCACCTGGAAGGAGCCGGAGAAGAAGCCTCGCTGGTGGCAGCGCGCCGAGGCGGAGCAGGGCACCGAGGCTGGAGACTCCGGGGGCGCGCTCTCGACGGCTCAGCACTCGGCCCCTATGACCGCGCCGGCGTCGTCGTCTTCGCAGAAGTCGGGGCCGCGGCTGGGTCAACTCGTCTTCGCGGCCATGTGCCTGATCCTGGCCCTCTGGACGGTGATGACCGTGCTGTTCGGCGTCTTCCTGGACCCACTGCTGGTGGCGCTGGGCATCTGCACCCTGGCCGGTCTGGCGCTGGTGGTGGGAGGACTGCTCCCCCGCAGCGGCCGGCGCATCTAGCGCCGCCGCCCTCCCCTGCCGATGCATGGGGGTTCTGTCTCTGGACAGCCCGCCTAGGACATTCAGGCGCAGAACCACCGTGCATCGGCATTTCACTGCCGCTCAGCGGTGAGGGGCCCGTACTGCTCCTGCAGCTCGTCGTACCGCGTGGAGAGGTCCGCCGATCGGTCGGCATCGGCCAGCTGATCCAAGAAGGCCTGCCATCCGTCCAGGGCGTATTGCCTGAGGCGCTCCACGCATCCGCCAGATCGGCGCTGAGCATCCCCAGCGCTCTCGACGACGCCTGCCCAGGTCAGGCTGCTCGGAGAAGTGCTGCAGATGCAGAAGGACCCCGGAGGTTCACCTCCGGGGTCCTTCGATGCAGCTTCAGAAGCTGGAGAATGCGGCTCAGGCCGCACAGATCACTTGAGGGTGATCTTGGCGCCTGCGCCCTCCAGGGTCTCCTTGGCCTTCTCAGCAGCGTCCTTGTCCACGCCCTCCAGGACGGGCTTCGGAGCGCCGTCGACGAGCTCCTTGGCCTCCTTCAGACCGAGGGAGGTCAGACCGCGCACCTCCTTGATGACGCCGATCTTCTTGTCGCCGGCGTCCTCGAGGACGACGTCGAACTCGGTCTGCTCCTCAGCAGCCTCAGCCTCGCCGCCACCGGCTGCCGGAGCGGCAGCGACAGCGGCCGGAGCTGCTGCGGTCACGTCGAAGACCTCTTCGAACTCCTTGACGAACTCAGAGAGCTCGATCAGGGTCATCTCCTTGAACTGCTCGATCAGTTCTTCGTTGCTCAGCTTAGCCATGAGAGTGGCTCCTTAATGTTGCTAGATGCGGATCTTGCGATGTTGATGCGCTGAAAGCTCAGGCTGCTTCTTCCTGCTTGGCACGCAGCGCCTCAGCCGTACGAACGGCCTTGGACAGCGGTGCCTGGAAGGTAGCCGCAGCCTTGGACTGGGCGCCGATGAGAGCGCCAGCCATCTTGCTCAGCAGAACCTCACGGGATTCAAGATCCGCGAGCTTCTTCACTCCCGCTTCATCGAGAATGGCGCCATCCATGTAGCCGCCCTTGACGATGAGTTCGGGGTTGTCCTTGGCGAAGTCACGCAGTGCCTTGGCCACGTCGATGGCGTCGCCGTGCACGAAGGCGATAGCGGACGGGCCGGTCATCTTGCCTGCGAAGGCCTCGATGCCGGATTCCTCAGCCGCAATCTCGGTGAGCGTGTTCTTCACCACGGCGTACTGTGCGTTCTCCCGCACGGACCGCCGCAGGGTCTGCAGCTTGTCCACGGAGAGGCCGCGGTATTCCGTGAGCACTGCGGCGGTCGAGCTGCTGAAGAGTTCCTTCAGCTCCTCGACGGCGGCAGCCTTCTCAGGATTCGCCATGGCACTCCTTCCGGTCAGTGGGCCGGTCGATCCTGACGGACGCAAGGCATAAAAAATGCCCCGATGCGCAGGCGCATGGGGCTCATCTCATCTCTTCCGCAGGACAGAGTCCCAACAGAGAGATCCAATGGCTTTCATCGCACCTGCGCAGGTCGCCCGAAAGGGTCTTTACAGTTGCGTCGCAACTCTGGCGGTGCCAGATGACCGTGCTTCTCAGTGCCACTGATCTGCACACGACGACAACGACCGGCGGTCTTTGGTCAGATGCAACTATACACGCAGATGCGGGGCCGTCATAATCGAGGACCCTGCATCTCTCAGTGCCTCAGTGCCGCAGCGCCCGGAGCCTCATGCTCACCCATGACTTCGATCAGTCTTCCGGCATGTGGACACCTTCCTGGACACGGGCATGACACCTCTGTGCACCTCAGCGGATCCATGGGGAGACGTCACACGCCAGATACGACAGAGGCCCCGTTCCCTGCGAAGGGAACGGGGCCTCTGCGTGCGGATCTCCGGTCAGGAGATCCTAGAGGCTCACTCGGAGACCACCTTGGTCACGTTCGGGTCCACGGCGATGCCGGGGCCGAAGGTGGTGGAGACGGTGACCCTCTGGATGTAGCGACCCTTGGAGGCGCTGGGCTTCAGACGCAGGATCTCGTCCAGAGCAGCGGCGTAGTTCTCCGCCAGCTGCTGCTGATCGAAGCTGGTCTTACCGACGATGAAGTGAAGGTTGGAGTGCTTGTCGACGCGGAAGTCGATCTTGCCGCCCTTGATGTCGCCGACAGCCTTGGCGACGTCGGGGGTCACCGTACCGGTCTTCGGGTTCGGCATCAGGTTGCGGGGACCCAGCACCTTACCGAGGCGGCCGACCTTACCCATCATGTCCGGGGAGGCCACGGCTGCGTCGAAGTCGGTCCAGCCGTCGGCGACTTTGGCGATCAGCTCATCGCCGCCCACGAAGTCGGCGCCGGCCTCCTCTGCCTTGACCACGTTGTCACCCTGGGTGAAGACGACCACGCGGGCGGTCTTACCGGTGCCGTGGGGCAGGTTCACGGTGCCGCGCACCATCTGGTCGGCCTTGCGGGGGTCGACCGAGAGGCGCATGGCGACCTCGACGGTGGCGTCGGTCTTGGAGGGGTTGATCTCCTTGGCCAGTGCGACTGCCTCAGCCGGGGAGTAGACGACGTCCTCGCCGATCTTCTCGAGTGCCGCCTTGTATGCTTTGCTGCGCTTTGCCATCTGCGATGTTCTCCTTAGCAGTTGTGGTACGCGGACCGCGCTCGGCCCTTCCCACCGGCCCGACGGCGTCGGGCCTTCCTATATGTCTGGTACGGCTGTTCAGCCGTCGACGGTGATGCCCATGGAACGAGCGGTGCCGGACACGATCTTGGATGCGGCGGCGATGTCGTTCGCGTTGAGGTCTTCCATCTTGGTCTGAGCGATCTCCTCGACCTGGGCCTGGGTCAGCTTGCCGACCTTCTCGGTGTGCGGAACACCGGAGCCCTTCTGCACGCCTGCGGCCTTCTTGATCAGCTCAGCTGCCGGCGGGGTCTTGGTGATGAAGGTGAAGGAGCGGTCCTCGTAGACCGTGATCTCCACAGGGATCACATTGCCGCGCTGGGACTCAGTCGCGGCGTTGTAAGCCTTGCAGAACTCCATGATGTTGACGCCGTGCTGACCCAGTGCGGGACCGATGGGCGGAGCCGGGTTCGCGGCACCTGCCTCGATCTGCAGCTTGATCAGACCGGCGACCTTCTTCTTGGGGGCCATAATCTGTCCTTACTCTCCGTGCTTCCTCCGGCCTCAGGAGCGAGGGCGGAGGGGTCGGCCGCTGTGGCGCAGCGACCAGCTCGACGCCGCAGGCCAAAGCGAACCTGCGACGTCGGACATCTGTAGTTGTGCTGGAACGCAGCCCAGCCGAGAGGATCAGATCAGTAGATCTTCTCGACCTGGTTGAAGTTCAGGGTCACCGGGGTCTCACGCTCGAAGATCGAGACCAGGACCACCAGCTGGCGGGAGTCCGGCTGGATCTCGGAGATCGTGGCCGGCAGGGTGGCGAACGGACCATCGGTGACGGTCACGGACTCGCCGACCTCGAAGTCGACCTTCACATCCGATGCCGGTGCGGCGGTGCCTTCGCCCTCCACCGTCTCTTCGCCGTCGACGACGGCCTTGCGCGGAGCGTCCGGCTTGCCCAGCAGGTGCTCGGCCAGCATGTCGAAGACCTCGTTGGTGGTCAGCGGGTGCGGGTCATGGGCGTTGCCCACGAAGCCGGTCACACCGGGGGTGTGGCGGACGACGCCCCAAGAGGCGTCGGTGAGCTCCATACGGACCACCACGTAGCCGGGGATGCGCACGCGGTTGACGACCTTGCGCTGGGTGCCCTTGATCTCCACGACCTCTTCCATGGGGACCTGGATCTCGAAGATGTAGTCCTCCATGTCCTGGGTCTGGATACGGGTCTCCAGATTGGACTTCACGCGCTTCTCGTAGCCGGCGTAGGTGTGGACGACGTACCAGTCGCCGAGCTGACGGCGCAGCTTAGCCCTGAGCTCCTCGGCGCGCTCCTCGTAGGACTTCTCCTCCTCGGGAGTCGCCTCCTGCTCGGGAGTCTCCTGCGAAAGATCCTGCTCAGACACTTCTCTCCTGCTTTCCGTGATGCTCAGCTGACGCAGCGATCTGCTGCATCACTCGGCGGCGTCGTCGCCCTCGGGCTCTTCCATCTCCAGCTGCTCGCCGTCCTCGCCACCTTCGATGTCGAGGTCTTCGAGGTTCATATCCTCGAGATCCTCAGGGGCCAGCTCCTCGCCGGGGGCCTGCTCCGGACCGGGAGCGGGGGCGTCGACACCCTCCTCCTCGATCGGGCCGTCCCCACCGAAGATCCAATCTGCGCCGGTGCTGAACACACGGTCCAGGCCGGAGACGATCAGGATGACGATGATCACGAACACCAGGACGACCAGCGTGTAGTTGGTCAGCTCCCTGCGGGTCGGAACAACGACCTTCTTGAGCTCATCGATCACCTGGCGGAGGAACAGCCACACCTTGCCGAACGGGCCCTTGGGGTCGCCTCCAGCAGGGGAGCCCTGCTCATCAGTCGAAGGCGTCTGCGACACGAAGGCTCCATCTGTCAGAACGGATCGGGTGGTGTTTCCGCCGAGAAACGAGACTCAGCGCAGGGCAGACAGGACTCGAACCTGCAACCTACGGTTTTGGAGACCGTTGCGCTACCAATTGCGCCACTGCCCTTCGGGGTCCTGCTCCAGCGTCACGAGCCTACATCAGCAGGCACGGTCAGTAGAGGTGTTCAAGACACCGGTGAAACAGTCTACGCCGAAGCTGTCCGGAACGACAAACCGCGATCCTGACGCCGCTTCACCGATCCCGGTAGGGTGGTTGATGATGACCTCCTCGAACGACGAAGGAACCACCATGCCTGTTGCCTCCCGCATCTCCGACCGCATCGGCTCCATCGCCGAATCAGCGACACTCGCCGTCGATGCCAAGGCCAAGGCCATGAAGGCCGCCGGCGAAGACGTCATCGGCTTCGGCGCCGGAGAACCGGACTTCCCGACGCCGGAGTATATCGTCGACGCCGCCGCTGAGGCCACACGGAACCCCAAGCACCACCGCTACTCCCCCGCAGCGGGTCTGCCCGAGCTGCGCGAGGCCCTGGCCGAGAAGACCACCCGCGACTCCGGATACCGGATCGACGGTCAGCCGCTGGCCGCCTCCAACGTCCTGGTCACCAACGGCGGCAAACAGGCGGTGTACAACACCTTCGCCACGCTGCTGAACCCCGGCGACGAGGTCATCGTCCCAGCACCGTACTGGACCACCTACCCCGAGTCCATCAAGCTGGCCGGCGGCGTCCCCGTGGACGTCTTCGCCGGACCCGAGCAGGGCTACCGCGTCACCGTGGACCAGCTCGAGGCCGCGGTCACCGAGCGCACCAAGGTGCTGGTCTTCGTCTCCCCCTCCAACCCCACCGGTGCCGTCTACTCTCCCGAGGCCGTGGCAGAGATCGGCCGCTGGGCGGCGTCGAAGGGCCTGTGGGTGGTCACCGATGAGATATATGAGCACCTGACCTACGACGGCGCCGAGTTCACCTCCATCGCCTCGCTGCCCGAGCTGGCCGACCAGGTGGTCGTGCTCAACGGTGTGGCCAAGACCTACGCCATGACCGGCTGGCGCGTAGGCTGGATGGTTGGACCCGCAGACGTCATCAAGGCCGCCTCCAACCTGCAGTCCCACGCCACCTCCAACGTCGCCAACGTCTCCCAGGTCGCCGCGCTGACCGCCGTGACCGGACCGCTGGATGCGGTGGAAGAGATGAAGACCGCCTTCGATCGGCGCCGTCGTGCCATCGTGGAGGGCCTCAACGCCATCCCGGGCTTCGACTGCCCCACCCCGGAAGGCGCCTTCTACGCCTATGTGGACGTCCGCGGGGCACTCGGCGAGGACGGCACCGCCGCCGGGATCGCCGGAAAGACCCCCACCACCTCCGCCGAGCTGGCGGAGCTCATCCTCGAGGAGGCCAAGGTGGCCGTGGTGCCCGGAGAGGCCTTCGGCCCCAGCGGCTTCCTGCGCCTGTCCTACGCTCTGGGCGATGAGGACCTGGCACGCGGCATCGAGCGGATCCGTTCGCTCATCGCCGGAAGCTGACGAGGATTAGACTGAACCCCGGAAGATTCTCCAGCCTGCCGACGTCGCCAGGACCATTCGTCATCTGATGAAGGGATGAGCACAAGTATGCGCATCGGACTGCTGACCTCCGGCGGGGACTGCCCCGGTCTCAACGCCGTGATCCGCTCCGCCGTTCTGCACGGCATCAAGAGCTACGGCGACGAGTTCGTCGGTTTCAAAGGCGGCTGGCGCGGCCTGATCGAGGGCGACTACACCGAGATCACCCGCCACGACGTCCGCGGCCTCGCACGCGAAGGCGGCACCATCCTGGGCACCTCCCGCACCCACCCGTACAACCATCCCAAGGGTGGCCCGGAGAACATCGCCAAGCAGATGAAGCGTCACGACATCGACGCCGTCATCGCCATCGGCGGCGAGGGAACCCTGGCCGGCGCCAAGCGCCTGGCCGACGACGGGGTCCCCGTGGTCGGCGTGCCCAAGACCATCGACAATGATCTGAAGGCCACCGACTACACCTTCGGCTTCGACACGGCGATCTCCATCGCCACCGACGCCATGGACCGGCTGCGCACCACCGGCGAATCCCACCACCGCTGCATGGTCGCCGAGGTCATGGGCCGCCATGTGGGCTGGATCGCCCTGCACTCCGGTATGGCCGCCGGCGCCCACGCCATCCTCATCCCCGAGCAGAAGGTCGACCTCGACCAGGTCTGCGAATGGGTGGAGCAGGTCCACTCCCGCGGCCGCTCCCCACTGGTCGTGGTGGCCGAGGGCTTCATCCCCGAGGGCGACGACGAGGCCCTTGCCGGCAAGGGCCACGAGGCCGACGGACGCCCCCGCCTGGGCGGCATCGGCGAGTGGCTGACCGGGCGCATCGAAGAGCGCACCGGCATCGAGACCCGCAACACCACGCTGGGCCACATCCAGCGCGGTGGTAACCCCACCGGCTACGACCGCGTCCTGGCCACCCGCTTCGGCATGAAGGCCCTGGACCTGGCCCATGAGAAGGCCTGGGGCCACATGGCATCGCTGCGCGGCACCGAGATCGTCCAGGAGGACCTCGCCAGCGCGCTGGACGGCCTCAAGGCGGTCCCCGCCGAGCGCTACGAAGAGGCCAAGATCCTCTTCGGCCGGTGATCTGCCCGAACTGAGAGAGGCCGGGGAACCCTTGTGGTGCCTCGACCTCTTCGCTGTGCACCGGAGTTCCCCACGCCGGCGACCTCTCCTTCTCTGTGAGGTCGCCGGCGTCGTCGTATCTGGGCCCGCCCTCTGTCGGATGAATAGTGCGGGGCGGCGTGACTGGCAGTCGGGGCAACGAGGTGTGATCAGATACGCGCGTAATGACCGCCGAATCTGGCGATATGACGGCCTTATCTGATCACACAGTGGGAGAGACTCAGCGGGTTCCGGTGCCTGAAGGGCGGCGGGGCGCGCGGACGAAATCGCCCTGCGGACGGCCGACAGTCTTGCCGGCGTCGGGACGGACGATCAGCTCCTGAGCCGCGGCGTAGAAGGTGGGTGCGGGCGCCTCCTCCGCGAGACCCTCAGCACTGGCCTCCTCAGCGCCCTCCTGCGGCTCGGCGGCGCTCGCGACGGCGTCGCGGACCACCAGCCCCGCTTCCGGGTCCACACGGCGCTTGACCAGGGCCAGAGCGATCGGACCCATCTCGTGGTGCCGGACCGCAGAGGTCACCACGCCCACGGCGCGCTCAGCTGCCAGAGCCTCGGCGTCGGCGGTGGGCTCCTTGGGGGCCAGCACCTCGGCGCCCACGGCGGGCAGCGTGTGCTCGGAGCCGTCCAGGTGCAGGAAGACCAGGCGGCGCGGCGGATGCCCCAGATTGTGCACCCGAGCCACAGTCTCCTGGCCCTTATAGCAGCCCTTGGAGAGGTGGACGGCGGTGCGGATCAGGTCCAGCTCATGCGGGATGGCCTTCTCATCGACCTCACGGGCAAGGCGCGGACGCCAGGCGGCCACGCGCAGGGCCTCGGCTGCGAAGGTCCCGGCCAGCGTCCAGTCCTGGGCCTCCAGGCCCTCGACCACGGCGGCCAGGCTCTCCCGCGGGATCACCGTCAGATGCCAGGACCAGTCGGCCCCGGGATGACCCGTCTCCTCCACAGCGGCATAGCTGGCGGCACCCGGCCCCAGCTGGGGCCACGGGTCCTCCCAGCGGGCGGCCGCGGAGACGGCGTCGGGAAGTTCCTCAGGAAGCGGCTGCACCGAGCCCAGCACGGCGTAGTCGTCCGTGCGATCGGTGATCTCCACCCGCAGCATGAACTTCATCGCGTCCAGCCATTCGGCCAGGACGCCGCCGTGGGTGTTCTCAGTGATCAGCCAAGCGGTCTCGCCGTCATCGGTGATCACCGCGTCGTGCTCGATGCGCCCGGAGATGTCCAGCAGCAGCAGCTCGGAGGACTCCCCCGGCTTCAGTCCGTCCACCTTCTGCGAGGACAGGGTGGTCAGCCAGCTCAGCCGGTCCGGACCGGTCACCGTCACCACGGAGCGGTTGGAGAGATCCACCGCTGCGCGACCCCGGTCCAGAGTCCGCTGCTCCTTGGTGGGGTCCCCGTAGTGGGCGGCCAGGCCGGCGTCGTCGCCGGAGTCTGCCACAGCACCGGGACGCTGCAGAAGAGGGGAGGAATACTCGGTCACAGGACGGCTCCTTGGAGGTCTGGGAGACCAGGCGTTGCTCAGACGCGGTCGAGGATGGCGGAGGCGTGGGCGGTCATGCCCACACCCTCCTGCACATCCCAACGCCAGAACAGCTGGTTGTTCACCAGTCCGAACATGCGCGTGGCGCCCGGGTATTCCGCCGCCTGCTCACCGCGCATCACAGCGTCGGTGGCGATCTGCAGCTGCGGGCCCTTGATGCGCCCGTAGTAGAGCTCGGTGATGCTGCCCGGATGCGAGATCGTCGCCGTGATCGGGTAGGAGCCGTCCTCATTGGCCAGCTCCTCCACCTCGGAGGCACTCTTGAAGGCGGGGACCACATCGGCGGGGTCCAGACCGGGCCCGACGTCGGCGTCGGTGCGCTGGCGGTCCAGGGACCAGAAGCCGGTCTCCACGCTCAGCGGGCGCAACCGGGTGCCGTCGTGATCGGTCAGCCAGGATTCGGCGCGGTACTCGACGAATTCCAGCCCCGAGTCACGGAAGGTGACCTTCTGGGTGAAGGTGGGGTCGGACTCCTCACCTTCGCCCAGCCGTCCCTGGCCTTCCCACTCGCCCAGCAGCCAGTACAGCGGTGCGAGCTCAGGAGTCAGGTCAGTGGGCAGCTCCATAGGTGCCATAGAAGGTCAGCGCTGTCCCTTGTACAGGCGGGAGACGACGACCCAGGAGATACCGGCGACGATCAGTGCGCACAGCACGATCAGCCCGATGAAGAAGATCTCCATGGCCAGAAGCGAGACGTTCTGCAGTGCGAAGTTCATAGTCAGCAGTGTAGCTGGTCACACCAGCAGGACGCGTTCCGTGAAGTAGATGAGAACACCTGTTGCGGCGATGGGCGCCGCACCCACGGCCGTCCCGGAGAGCAGGCCCGACGGCGCCCCCTGTTGGATCAGGAAGCGGCGGAAGCAGGCCAGCAGCGCACCGGCACTGAGCCCGATGATCCCGGCGAAGAGCAGCGTCAGCTCACCCCAGAACACAGCCAGCCCGACGGCGGCGGCCGCACTGCCCAGCACCACCAGCGGCAGGCTCAGCGCGTCGCGCCAGGGAAGGCAGGCGATGAGCGAGCCGATGAACAGCGTGGCCGCGGCCAGTCCCACCACGCTCAGCTCGCCGCCGGGGCCGGTCACGCCCAGCATGCCCCAGTCCTCGTAGGGCATCAGGCCGCGCACGCTCAGGAAGCCCATGACATCGGACTGCTCGCCGCCCTCGGCCAGGCTGGCCGGGTAGCGCAGGCCGGCCACCCAGCCCGCAGCGGTGGTGGTGACGACGACGCCGGCGCAGGCGCCCAGCGTGGACTCCAGCCGGTGCGGCCGGCCGGTGCCGCGCAGCACCTGGATCAGGAAGACGGCGATGATGCCGAAGGCCAGGGAGACTGAGGACCAGAAGAAGAGGGTGTCCACCGCCGCGGCGATGGACGCGCCGACGGCGGCGACGATGCCGGCGGCGGCGATCACCGCGGACAGGGAGCCTCGGGCGGTGACCCCCATCAGCTGAGGCCAGCCCAGTGCGACGACGGCACAGATCAGGCACACCACCACGGTGAGTGCGGCGGTGCCCAGCCAGGAGGTCAGCGCGAGCGCCGCCGCGGAGATCAGAGCGGAAGCGGCCACTGGTAGATACTTCACAGGAGACCATCCTGCCAGAGGGGGCTGAACGGCTCGCTCAGCGCTCATGCCGGGGATGGGACTTCCGCCGCCCGGATCAGGGCTCATGAGTCCTGTGGGACAGAGGGCGACGGAGGCGACATCACCTCGGCTATACTCCTTGACCAGTCCCGCGGCGCGCATCGGCGCGTTGGAGACCTGTAACGGCGCTGTAACAACGGGACTGGTTTACTCGGACCCGGCATCAACGGTGCATGACGTCCAGATGAACCGGGCTCGATGCCCCGCTGTGAGGCAACTCACGGACCTATGGCCACCATGGGGAGGGGCTCAGCCGCCACACTGGTGACAAGCAGTCGAGAGGGAGGACGACGGATGGCACAGGTGTTGCTGCTCTCTGACGCCCCCGACGACGCTCTGCCCTCCTTGGAGCTGCTCAATCACCGGGTTCGCTCCTTCCCTTCTGAGGCTTCGAGCATCGTCCGCGCGCCGAACGTAGACATCACGTTGATCGACGCAAGGAAGAACCTGGCCCACGCACGATCGCTGTGCCAGCTGGTCAAGTCCTCGATGCTCTCCCCAGTGATGGTGATCGTCTCCGAGACCGGCCTGCCCACGCTCAACGAGTCCTGGCACACCGATGACTTCCTGCTCACCGACTCCAGCCCCGGAGAGATCGACGCACGCATCCGCCTGGCCGCCGTCGAGGTGGAGGATGAGGCGCCCAGCGGCGAGATCCGCGCCGGCGCCATCAGCATCGATGAGACCACCTACATGGCCACGATCAACGGCCGGCTGCTCAACCTCACCTATAAGGAGTTCGAGCTGCTGAAGCATCTGGCCCTGCACCCGGGCCAGGTCTTCACCCGTGACCGCCTGCTCCACGACGTCTGGGGCTACGACTACTTCGGCGGCACCCGCACCGTGGACGTCCACATCCGACGCCTGCGCGCCAAGCTCGGCTCCGAGCACGAGACGCTGATCGGCACCGTCCGCAACGTGGGCTACCGCCTGGTGGTCTCCGGAAGCGATGACAACGGCGAGGGCGAAGATATCCCTGCCGCAGACAGCCTCTCCTCAGATACTGTGTAAGTCCATGACACAGTGCCCCTCGCCCGGAGGGGCAGCGGCGCAGGGAGTGTGAGATCCATGAGCACCGAGGCTCAGAGTCAGGCCGAGAGGGCCCAGCCCCAGGACATCACCGTGGAGACGCTGCGCGAGGCACCCAGCCGCGAGCGCGTGGAGGCGCTGAACGAGCTGGCCCGGGCGGCCGAGGACGCCGACGGCAACCCTCCTTTCTCCGAACAGACGCTCATCGAGCTGACCAAGGCCCTGGAGAGCGACGTCGGCGAGGCTCCGCTGACCATCGCCTACGCCTGGGCGGGCGCAGACACCGCCGCTGAGACCGAGGTCCGCACCGACGACGCCTACCGCGGACTGCTGGCCGGGGCCGGCGTCGTGGTCATGAGTGATCCCCAGGACGGCCAGGAGAGCCCGGATGTGCTCGAGATGGTGGTCCGCCCCGACTGCCGCAATCAGGGCATCGGCGGAATGCTGGCCGCCGCGCTCTCCCAGGGCACCCTCTCCCCCACCACCGGACGGCTGCAGCGCGCGTGGGCCCACGGTGAGCATGCTGCGGCGCAGCGGCTGGCCTCGCGGTTCAGCTGGACCCCGGTCCGCGAACTCTGGCGGATGCGGCTCTCCGCAGTGGACCAGATGTCCTCCGAGGACCTGCCCAGCGCACAGCTCCCCGAGGGCATGGAGATCCGCCCCTTCCGCCCCGGTCAGGACGAGCAGGCCTGGCTGCGCACCAATGCCGCAGCCTTCGCCGATCACCCCGAGCAGGGTCGGCTGACGCTGGAAGATCTGCAGGCGCGCATGGCCGAGGACTGGTTCGATCCGGCCGGCTTCCTGCTGGCCTGGGAGAAAGGTGCCGACGGCGAGGAGACGCTGCTGGGCTTCCACTGGACCAAGGTCCACCACCCCGAGGAGGGGGCCGAGGAGCACGAGACCGTCGGTGAGGTCTATGTGGTCGGCGTCGCGCCTGAGGCGCAGGGACGCGGCCTGGGGCGCTCACTCACCCTGGCCGGCATCGAGCATCTGCACCGCGAGGGGCTCAGCGCCATCATGCTCTACGTAGATGCGGACAATGAGCCTGCGGTGGGGCTCTACCGGACGCTGGGCTTCACCCGCTGGGACGTGGACACCCAGTTCGCGCCCTCCTATCAGTAGGCCTGCTGCTATGAGCCTCTGCGTAGGTCTCTGCGTGACGCCCGGAGTGCACCGGGCTGGTATCTTTCAGGTGTGAGCACCGGAGCACTTCTGCATCAGGGCCCCCGCCGCCGAACCGCTGATTCCGCCGATGACGGCACCGATGCGCAGATCCTGGCCGCCGGGGCTCTCTGCTGGCGGCTTCATCGCGGCGAGCTCGAAGTCCTGCTGATCCACCGTCCGCGCTATGACGACTGGTCCTTCCCCAAGGGGAAGCTGGACGATGACGAGACCCTGCCCGAATGTGCCGTGCGCGAGGTGTCCGAGGAGATCGGGCTGAAGGTTCGGCTGGGCATCCCGCTGCCGATCACCCGCTATGACGTGGTCAAGGCGCGCAGCGACGACGCCCAGGGCAACCCTCGGGCGGAGAAGCGGCGCAGCAAAGCGGTCTGGTACTGGGCCGCCGAGGTCAAAGAGGGCACTCCGCGCCCCGACGCCGAGGAGACCGACGAAGTCCGCTGGGTGACCATCGACGCCGCCCGAGAGATGCTGACCCAGAGTGGCGACATCGTCCCGCTGGATGCCCTGGAGCGTCTGCACGATGAGCAGCGGCTGCGCACCACACCGTTCGTGGTGCTGCGCCATGCCAAGGCCAAGCCCCGCTCCTCCTGGTCCCGTGCCGAGGGAGAGCGGCCGCTGGCCGCCACCGGCAAGCGGCAGGCCAAGGCGGTGGAGCGGCTGCTGGCCGCCTGGCGACCCCGCCACCTGGAGTCCAGTCCGTGGAAGCGCTGTGTGGAGACGGTGGCGCCCTATGTGAAGCAGCACCGGCACAAGATCAAGTACCGGAAGTCGCTGACCGAGAAGCGGGCCCAGGAGAATCCGAAGAAGCCGCAGAACCGGACGCATAAGTCCCTGGAGCTGCTGCAACCCAGCTGCCTGTGCACCCACCGGCCGGTGCTGCCGCTGGTGCTGGAGGAGCTGCGCGGCTGGATCAAGGATGAGTTCATCCGCGAGGCCCTGCCCGCAGAGGACCCCTATCTGGCCCCGGGCGCGGTGATCGTCGCCCAGCAGGCCACCGACCGCAGCGGAGAGGTCGTCTCCGTGGAGGTCTACGACCCCTTCGACGACTGAGCGGGCTGGCTCCGGCCTCCGGCCCTGGGGCCGCCCCACCTGCCGAATTGCGTACCTCATTGTCGAGATTGAGGTACGCGATCCCCGTATTCGCCACATTCCGGTACACGATCTGCGTCGATCCGCGTCCAGGCCCCGGGCGGTAGACTGGCTGCGTGAGCTCAGCTGATGCAATCCCCACGCCCTATGAGGACCTGCTGGCCGATGTGATGGCCAACGGCACCCATAAGTCGGACCGCACCGGCACCGGGACGCGCAGCGTCTTCGGCCGCCAGATCCGGTTCGACCTGGCCGAGTCCTTCCCGCTGATCACCACCAAGCGGGTCCACTTCAAGTCTGTGGCCCTGGAGCTGCTCTGGTTCCTGCGCGGCGATTCCAACGCCACCTGGCTGCAGGAGCGCGGTGTGCGCATCTGGAACGAATGGGCGGACCAGGACGGCGAGCTCGGCCCCATCTACGGCGTGCAGTGGCGCAGCTGGCCCACTCCCGACGGCGGCTCCCTGGACCAGATCAGCCAGGTCATCGAGCAGCTGAAGTCCAGCCCCGACTCCCGCCGCCATGTGGTCTCCGCATGGAACCCGGGCCAGCTCGAGGAGATGGCCCTGCCGCCCTGCCACATCCTCTTCCAGTTCTACGTGGCCGACGGCAAGCTGTCCTGCCAGCTCTACCAGCGCAGTGCAGACATGCTCCTGGGCGTGCCCTTCAACATCGCCAGCTACTCGCTGCTGACCCTCATGGTGGCCCAGCAGGTGGGCCTGGAGCCCGGTGAGTTCGTCTGGACCGGCGGCGACTGCCACATCTACGACAACCACGTGGAGCAGGTCCAGGAGCAGCTCTCCCGCGAGGCCTACCCCGCCCCGCAGCTGAAGCTGGCCCGCACCCCGGAGACGATCTTCGACTACGAGCTGGAGGACTTCGAGGTCCTCGACTACCAGCACCACCCCGCCATCAAGGCCCCCGTAGCCGTCTGAGGCGCCTGAGGTCCGCACCGAGGGAAGGAGCACTGTGAAGACGCAGCTGGTCGGAATGATCTGGGCCGAGGCCGCCGAGGGCGTCATCGGCCATGAGGGCGGCATGCCCTGGCACCTGCCCGAGGACCTCGCCTACTTCAAGAAGATGACCGCCGACTGTCCGGTGATCATGGGGCGGAAGACCTGGGAGTCGCTGCCGGAGCAGTTCCGGCCGCTGCCCAAACGCACCAATGTGGTCATCAGCTCCGACGCCGGCCGCGCCGCCTCGCTGCGCTCCGAGGGTGCACTCACCGCCTCCTCGCTCAAGGAGGCGGTCGATCTGGCCGGGCAGAAGGCGCCCAAGGCCCATATGACGTGGATCATGGGCGGCGGACGCATCTACGCCGAGGCCATGGAGAAGGATCTGGCGGATCTGGCCTCCATCACCCGGATCGACCTGCAGACCGCGGGCGACACCTACGCGCCCCAGCTGGGTGAGGGCTGGGCCGGCGTCGTGAAGGTCCCTGAACAGGGGTGGAAGACCGCTGAGAACGGTACGCGCTATCGCTTCGAGACCTACCGCAGAGAGGGTCGCCCATGACTGACAAGCCGGAACTCCAGCACGACGCCGCCCAGGCGGGATTCGCCAACGCCGTGGTGCTGGGCCTGGCCGCCTATGTGGTCTTTCCCGTGCTCGCACTGATCACCGCTGTGATGGGCCTGGTGCTCATCCTCAACGACCGGCTGGTGCCGGGGCTGATCTTCCTGGCCGTGATCCTGCAGGCCTGGGTGGTCGCCGGGCTGTGGACCCATTTCCGCCGCACAAAGATCCTGAACCGGGACACCCGCGTGGTGGAGCGCCAGACCCGCGAGGAGCGCGAAGAGCGCGAGTCCTGATCCGGCGTCGGGTTGACCTGGCCTCTTGAGCGGGGACGAGCTGAGCGGCTGATCGAGGCCGGGCTGAACTGTCAACTCCAAGAACGGGCGGCTGCGCTTTTTCGATACGCTGGAGAGCATGACTTCCACCGTTTCTTCCGTAGGCCTCATCGGCTGGCGCGGCATGGTCGGCTCCGTGCTGGTCCAGCGCATGCTCGACGAAGGCGACTTCGCCCACATCAACCCGGTGTTCTTCTCCACCTCGAACGCCGGCGGCCCCGCCCCGACCTTCGACGGCGTGGAGGCCGAGGAGACCAGCCTCCAGGACGCCTATGACATCGAGACGCTGAAGAAGCTCCCGATCATCGTCACCGCACAGGGCGGCGACTACACCAAGGCCGTCTACCCCAAGCTGCGCGAGGCCGGCTGGGACGGCATCTGGATCGACGCAGCCTCCACGCTGCGCATGGAGGACACCTCCATCATCACCCTGGACCCCATCAACCGCGACGTCATCGACGCCGGCCTGGCAGCCGGGGTCAAGGAGTTCGTGGGCGGCAACTGCACCGTCTCCTGCATGCTCATGGGCCTGGGCGGCCTGTTCAAGCAGGACCTGGTCGAGTGGGGCACCGCCATGACCTACCAGGCGGCCTCCGGCGGCGGCGCGAAGCACATGCGCGAGCTGCTGAACCAGTTCGGCGACCTGAGCTCCGCCGTGGGCACCGAGCTGGCCGATCCGGCGTCAGCCATCCTCGACATCGACCGCAAGGTGCTCCAGACCCAGCGTGAGGGCCTGGACGCCTCCCAGTTCGGCGTGCCGCTGGCCGGGTCGCTGATCCCGTGGATCGACGCCGACCTCGGCAACGGCGTGGCCAAGGAGGAGTGGAAGGCCGGCGTCGAGACCAATAAGATCCTCGGCCGCGGCGACAACCTGGCCCCCGGCGTGGACCGCCGCGGGGACGCAGTGCCCTTCGACTCGCTCTGCGTGCGCGTGGGTGCCCTGCGCTCCCACTCCCAGGCGCTGACGCTGAAGCTGCGCGAGGACATCCCGGTCAGCGAGATCGAGGACATCGTCGCCAAGGGCACCGACTGGGCCCAGCTGGTGCCCAACGAGAAGGAGGCCACTATGGAGCAGCTGACTCCCGTGGCCGCCACCGGCTCCCTGGACATCCCGGTGGGCCGCATCCGCACGCTCGAGATGGGCCCGGAGTACATCTCCGCATTCACCGTGGGCGACCAGCTGCTGTGGGGCGCGGCCGAGCCGCTGCGCCGCATGCTGCTGATCGCCGTCGGCAAGCTCTGAGGCGCTCTCCCGCCTCCACGACGAGAGATTCCTGTGGCATATCCCACAGGACCACAGAAGGCCCCGGCGCTCTGAACTGAGCACCGGGGCCTTCTGCATACCTTGGGGCACCTGAGGAGGAGCAACTCCAGCCGAGGCCCCGAACACCCCTTCTGACCTTCTGAACCGGCCCACCCTGCACAGAACCAGTCCCTATGATGCCCAACGGCCCAGAACTGACGAATCAGTCGGAACTGGCTGGACAGACACTGGACACACTGGTTCACCACACACCGCAGGGTATGACGAAAGGAAGGTATGGAGGACTCCGGTTCACCCATCCTCAGCACGGCTACCGTCGTCGTGCTTCTGATCCTCTTCTACGGGATCACGCTCTATGTGGCGCTGAGGATCCGCCGCAAGAAGGAGAACGCGGACGCCTATATGACCGCGGGCAACAAAGTCGGTTTCGGCGTGGCAGCCGCAAGTATGACTGCCACGTGGATCTGGGCGTCGTCGCTCTACGCATCAGCCACCTCCGGCTACAACTACGGGATCTCCGGCCCCATCCACTACGGCCTCTGGGGCGCCCTGATGATCCTGTTCATCTACCCGTTCGGCCGGCGCATCCGACAGATCGCCCCGCGGGCTCACACACTGGCAGAGATCATGCGCGCACGGCACGGCAGCTCCAGCCAACTGCTGCTCGCCGGCTCCAACGTGGTCGGAAGCATCATGAGCCTGATGACGAACTTCGTGGCCGGCGGCGCCCTGATCGCCATGTTCTCCCCGCTGAGCTTCGTCCACGGCGTCATCGCCGTGGCCACAGGCGTGCTGCTCTACACCTTCTGGTCCGGCTTCCGCGCCTCAGCCCTGACCGACGTCATGCAGGTGCTGGCGATGCTCCTTCTGGTGGGAATCATCATCCCCATCATCTTCTTCGCCGCCGGCTTCCCTGAAGCTTTCGAATCCGGATCGGCCAACCTCAGCCCGGAGCAGGGCAACTTCTTCTCCTCCGAGGCCTTCCTCAACCAAGGTGCGCCCTACATCGCCGCCGTCCTGGCCTATGCGATCGGCAACCAGACCATCGCGCAGCGCCTCTTCGCCGTGCGGGAGGACCTGATCAAGAAGACCTTCGTGACAGCCACTGTGGGCTACGGAGCGATGGTCATCGGCGTCGGGATGCTCGGAGTCCTGGCCCTGTACCTCGGTGTGGAGCCGGCCGGCGGCGACAGCAACAACCTGGTGCCGCAGATGGCGGCCGAGTACCTGCCGACCGCACTGATCGCACTGTTCCTGATCATCATCATCGGTGCGCTCTCCTCGACTGCGGACTCGGACCTGTCCGCGCTGTCCTCGATCGTCATGGCCGACATCTACGGACAGAACATCGCGAAGCGCGGCCGGGCCAACCCTCAGACGATGCTGTTCGTCGGACGCATGACCATGGTGCTGGCCACCGCTGCGGCGGTGATCGTCGCCGGCCTGCAGCTCGACATCCTGGACATGCTGGTCCTCGTCGGCGCCCTCTGGGGTGCACTCGTGTTCCCGGTGATCGCCAGCTTCTACTGGCAGAAGGTCACCAACCGGGCCTTCGTCACCGCAGTGCTGACCGCCCTGGCGGTCTTCCTGCCGGTGCGCTTCGACTGGCTGCCGATGGAGACTGCCTTCTTCGCTGTGATGGTCGACCTGCTCAACGCGGTGGGCATCGGCGTGATCCTGGGGCTCATGGCCTTCGGCTTCTTCGGTCTCCGGGCAGGACAGGTCACCGGTGTGCTGGCCACGGTGATCAGCCTGCCGCTGACCTTCGGCTGGATGCACGAGTACACCGTCCTGAGCGCCTCCCTGGTGGCCTACGCCGTGAGCACCCTGGTGTGCATCGGCATGTCCGTGCGCAGCGGCGCCAGCTTCGACTTCTCCGTGATCAGTCGGCGGGTCGGAGACTTCGACGAACGCCGGTCTGAGACGGATCAGGATGCACCGGATGACGCCGATGCCGACGACCGCGAGACCGCAGAGAGGAGCTGAACGACGTGGAGACCATTCTGCTGACGCTCTATGTGCTGGTGTGGCCGGTCATCGTGCTGGCCGTGATGTCACTGCTCGTCAAGGGATTCGTCGCGGACTGGCGCGAGGCCCGCCGCGAGGGCCGCACGCTGCTCTGACTTCCCGGCGCTGAGCCGCTGGGTGAGGCCATAAGGTCCCGGCATCCCATCCAGGGGTGCCGGGACCTTCTGCAACCGCCATAGACTCAGCAGAGACGGAGGTCATCAGAAAATCCGCCCCGTCCGAGGAGCGCCGGCACCAGCACTGACCAGAGAGGGCCGCGCCCTCAGCTGCGCGGGATGAGCCCCTCGCGGCCGCCGGAGACCCAGTCCACCTTGAAGCTGCGCTCACCCCGGACCTGCTCGGCCAGGGCGTCCAGGCGCGCGATGACGCCGGCATCGAGCTCGACGCCGGCCCCTCCGGCGCCCAGCCCGGCCTGCAGCTCGTCCCAGTGCTCGGCATAGCGGGTGCCCGGGATAGGGGAGATCTCCACGCCCAGGCCGTGGGCCTTGGCGAAGAGCCAGGCCAGCGCCAGCCCCGCCGCGGGGACGTCCAGCGCGGCCGCCTCAGCAAGCACCTGCTCGGCCAGCTCCTGGTTCAGCGGCAGGTTCTCCGCCTGGAACCAGGGGAAGTTATGCCGGCCATCGCCCTCACCCAGCGCATCCGGGGTGAAGTGATCAGTGATCAGCCCGCGGCCCACCGGGGAGTAAGGCACAAACCCGACCCCCAGCTCCGCGCAGGTGGGCAGCACATAGGTCTCCACGTCCCGGGAGAAGATGCTCCATTCGGACTGCACCGCGGTCACCGGGTGCACGGCGTGGGCGCGACGGATCTCCTCGCCGGTGGCCTCGGAGAGCCCGATGGCGCGGACCTTGCCTGCCTCGACCAGCTCGCTCAGCGCCCCGGCGCTCTCCTCGATGGGCACCTCCGGGTCCACCCGGTGCAGGTAGTAGAGGTCCACATAGTCGGTGCCCAGCCGCTTCAGGCTCAGGTCGATCTGCTCACGGATATAGGCGGCATCGCCCCGGGGGCGGCGCTGTCCGACGCCACCGCCCTTCTCGATCCCCACCTTGGTGGCCAGCACGAAGTCGTGGCGGCGCCCGTCGAGGAACTTCCCCACCACCTGCTCGCTGACCCCGTCGCCATAGATGTTGGCGGTGTCGATGAAGTTCACACCGCGCTCCTCCACGTGATGGAGCAGATCGATGGCGGCGTCCTCGGCCATGCTCCCGTAGGCGCCGGCGATGGACATCGCCCCATAGCCGATGGAGGTCACGTTCAGGGCGTGGTCGCCGCTGCCCAGGCGGACATCCGCGACAGGCATATGACAGTCCTTCCGAGATCGTTGCATGAGGTCGCCGCAGCTCTTCAGATCAGGCCGGCAAGACGCTAAAGGGTGCATCCCAGCAGCACCGGCTCCGGGCGGAGCTCGACGCCGAACCGTTCCTTCACCGCGTCGCGCGCGGCGCGGGCCACCGTCAGCAGGTCCTCGGCCGAGGCCGTGCCGCGGTTGGTCACCGCCAGAGTGTGTTTGGTGGACAGCGAGGCCCGGCCCCCGGTCAGCTCAGCACCGAAGCCCTTCGCGCAGCCGGACTGGTCGATCAGCCAGGCTGCCGAGAGCTTCACCAGCTCCTCACCGGACTCGCCCTGCCCGGCGGGGAACCGCGGGGCGCCCTCGGGCAGTCCGGCCGCGGCAGAGGCCGGGACGATCGGGTTGGTGAAGAAGGAGCCGGTGGAATAGGTGTCCGGGTCGGCGTCGTCGAGGACCATGCCCTTGCCCGCGCGCAGCGCCAGGACCTTTGCCCGGACGTCCTGCAGCGGGGCGCGGCGCTCGTCCTCGGCCGCGTTGGCCTCCAGGCCCAGGGAACGGGCCAGCTCGCCGTAGCGCACCGGTGCCGAGAGGGTCTCCTCCCCGCGGTGCTCCAGGGCGAAGCGCACCGAGAGCACCACATAGCGCGGCGAACCGCTGAGCGTGGTGCGCTTGAGCAGCGAATTCCGGTAGCCGAACTCCAGCTGCTCGGCCTCCAGGGTGATCAGCTCGCCGGCGGCCCGGTCCCAGGCCCGGATGTCGAGCAGCGTCTGGGAGACGTCGGCGCCATAGGCACCCACGTTCTGCACCGGCGTGGCCCCCGCCGAACCGGGGATCCCGGAGAGCGCCTCCAGGCCGGAGCAGCCGTGGTCCACGGTCCACGCCACCGTCCGGTCCCAGTTGGCTCCGGCGGCCACGGTCACCACGGCGGTGTCTGGGGAGAGCTCGGCGGAGATGCCGGTGAAGGCCAGCTGCAGCACGGTGCCGCCGAAGCCGGCGTCGGAGACCAGCAGATTGGATCCTCCGCCGAGGACCAGCAGGCTGTCCTGTCCGGCGGCCCGCTGCTCCTGCGTGGGCAGCGGGTGCTGCTGCAGGACGGCCAGCGCCTCCTCCTCGGTGCGGGCGATGATCCACTCCCCCGCGGAGCCACCGACCCGTGCCGTGGTGTTCTCGGCGAATTCAGTCATCAGGCGAGCTTCACCACAGCCTGAGACTTCGCCAGCACCTTCTGCGGCTTGGCGTCCTCGGTCTCGGGCTCCTGCGGCAGCAGCTCCACGCTCAGGTCGACCCGTGCGGTGCCGGCCTCAGCGTCCACCGCGCCGATCTTCCCGCTGATCCGCAGCGTGGCCGTGGGGGTGTCCGGACCGCCCTGCTCGGCGTCGGGAACCGGGACCGGCTTGGTGAAGCGGGCCTGGTAGTCCAGCACTGCACCCGGATCCCCGGCCCAGCTGCTGACCAGGTCCACGGCCGAACCCATGGTGAGCATGCCGTGGGCGATCACGCCGTCCAAGCCGACCTCGCGGGCGAAGCGCTCGTTCCAGTGGATCGGGTTGTGGTCGCCCGAGGCGGCGGCATAGGCGATCAGATCAGCGCGCGAGAAGGTGATCTCGCGGGAGCCGATCTCTTGGCCCTTCTCCAGGGTGTCGATGTCAGGGGTGCTTGGGGAGCTGGTGCTCTGGTCGCTCACGCGGCGGCCTCCTCATTCTCCTCATCGGCACGGACCAGCAGGCTGGAGGTGACCGTGGAACGCAGATCACCCTCCGGCGTCGTGATCTCCACCTTGGTGGTGACCATGGCGCCCGCGCCCATCACACGGATGCGGTCCACGGTGACCTGGGCGTGCAGGGTGTCGCCGGCCAGGATGGGGCTGTGGTGGGAGAAGCGCTCATCGGCGTGGACCACGCGGCTGAAGTCCACACCCAGCTCCGGGTCCTCGATGGCCGCGGCCTCAGCCCGCTGGGCGACGACGACGGCGAAGCTCGGCGGTGCCACCAGGTCGCGGTGGCCCAGGAGCTCGGCGGCATCGACCTCATAGTGGGCCCGATGCTCCGCCTTCACCGCGACGGCGAACTCGCGGACAGCCTCGCGGCTGACCTGGTACGGCTCTGCGGGTGGGTACTGGTGACCCTCCCGTGCAGTGTTCACGCTCATGCTCAGGAGCCCTTCTTCTTGGATTTGTTCGCGCCCGTGCCCTTGGCCCGCTGGGCCTGCTGACGTTCACGGTGGGCCTGGATGATCTCCTTGGCCTGACGGCGGCGCAGCAGGATGGAGATCAGGTGGCTGAAGATCCCGACGCCGACCAGCAGGATCCCGAAGGTCCGCAGCGTCCCCTCAGCCGACCCGCCGCTGATCGCAGCGAGCACCAGCAGGATCACGCCGCCGAAGGTACAGGCCATCCCGGTCACCAACGTGCGGCGATAGGCCGGCGTTCCGTTGGTCCACGGGTCGAACCGCGGAGGCTGGTTGGGCGCAGTGTTCATCGCTGGTCATATTACCGGCCAGGCTGGGCGACGTCCTGATCGACCCAGTCGAAGGACTTCTCCACCGCTTTGGACCACTGGTGCAGCAGCTGCTCCCGGGCCGCGGCCTCGATCTGTGGGCTCCAGCGGGTGTCCTCGGCCCAGTTGGCTGCGACCTCCTCGGTGGACTCCCAGAAGCCGACAGCGAGCCCGGCCGCATATGCTGCGCCGAGCGCTGTGGTCTCGATGACCTTGGGCCGGACCACATCCACGCCGAGCACATCGGCCTGGAACTGCATCAGCGTCTCATTGACCACCATGCCGCCGTCGACCTTGAGCTCTGTGAGCTCATCGGAGGCATCAGCACCCATCGCCTCGACCACTTCGGCCGACTGGTAGGCCACCGACTCCAGGGCCGCCCGGCAGAGGTGGTTCTGGTTGACATACCGGGTCAGCCCCACGATCACACCACGGGCATCAGGGCGCCAATGCGGTGCGAAGAGCCCGGAGAAGGCCGGGACGATATAGGCTCCGCCGTTGTCTTCGACCTTCTTGGCCTTGGATTCGACCTCCTGCGCCGAGGAGATCAGGCCGAGGTTGTCCCTCAGCCACTGCACCAGCGAGCCGGTCACTGCGATGGAGCCCTCCAGGGCATAGATCGGCTTCTGTCCACCGAGCTGGTAGGCCACAGTGGTCAGCAGTCCGTTCTCTGAGCGGACGATGTCTTCACCAGTGTTCATCAGCATGAAGTTGCCGGTCCCATAGGTGTTCTTGCCCTGTCCGGGTTCGTAGCAGGCCTGCCCGAACGTCGCAGCCTGCTGATCCCCCAGGATTCCGGTGATCGGCGTGTCGATCAGCAACGACTCTCTGCGGCCGTAGCCGTACACTTCCGAGGAGCTGCGGATGTGCGGGAGCATGCTCAGCGGAATGCCCATCGCCTCAGCGAGATCGCCGTTCCAGTCGAGGGTGTCTATGTTCATCAGCAGCGTCCGCGAAGCGTTGGTGACATCGGTGATGTGGACTCCCCGGCCTTCCCCTTCCGGGGAACCGGCACCTCCAGTGAGGTTCCAAATCACCCAGGTGTCCATCGTCCCGAAGAGCAGGTCCCCGTTCTCGGCACGCTCCCGGGCGCCGTCGACGTTGTCCAGGATCCAACGGATCTTCGGGCCGGCGAAATAGGTGGCCAACGGCAGACCGGTGGACTCCCGGAAGGCAGCACTGCCGTGGGAGTCTTCGAGCTCATCGCAGATGACCTGGGTGCGGGTGTCCTGCCAGACGATCGCATTGTAGACCGGCTTGCCGGTATGCCGGTCCCAGACCACCGTGGTCTCGCGCTGGTTGGTGATGCCGACCGCGGCCAAAGAATGCCGGTTCACATCAGCGTCCGCCAGGGCCAGACCGATGACTTCCCGGGTATTGCGCAGGATCTCCTCGGCGCTGTGCTCCACCCAGCCCGGCTGAGGGAAGATCTGCTGGTGTTCACGCTGACCCGAGGAGATGACCCGACCTGCGTGATCGAATACGACGGCACGGGTCGAGGTGGTGCCTTGGTCGATGGCCAAGACGTACTGGTCGTCGGTGGGGCGCTTCGAGTGTGGGGCCTGAGTCATAGATCTGCCTTTCAGGATTGTGTGGGATTCACGTCCGCCGGTGAGAGCTGGGAGGGTGCGTGCTGGCGCCTATCCAGCGAGCATGACAGGCGCTGTGAGCCCGGCGGCGACGGCGCCGGTCAGGGGGCCCGCGATGGGGACCCAGGCGTAGGCCCAGTCGCTTCCGCCCTTGTGGCGGATGGGCAGCAGGGCGTGGGCAAGCCGGGGACCGAGATCCCTGACCGGGTTGATGGCGTAACCGGTGGGGCCTCCCAGGCACGCGCCGATGCCGACCACCAGCAGCCCCACCTGCAGCGGGCCCAATTCCGTCGGGGTCGCGCCGAAGAGCAGGACAACCAGCACGAACGTGTAGGTGGCGATGCTCTCAGTCACCCAGTTCCAGCCATAGCTGCGCTCGGCGGGATCAGTGCAGAAGGTCGATTTGATGACAGCCGCGTCTTCGGCACCGTCGTACTGCTTCTTATATGCCAACCAGGCGACCACCGCCCCGAGGAAGGCCCCGATCAGCTGGGCTGTGAAGTAGACGAGCATAGTGGGGACATCAGCGGCGATGCCCGGGGCGAACTCGCTCTCGCGGGAGACGAACAGCCCCACCGTCACCGCGGGGTTGAGATGCGCACCCGAACCCCACCCCACATAGACGCCGGCGAAGACCGCCAGCCCCCAGCCCCAGTGGATCATCAGCGGGCCGCCGCCGTTGCCCTTCGCCCCGGGCAGCAGCGCGTTGGCGACCACGCCGGTGCCGAGCAGGACCAGGGTGGCCGTACCCATGATTTCGAACAGGAAGATGGTCTCCACCGAATGACTCCTTTGTCATGATGCTCAGGTGTGAGCAGATCGTTGCTTCTTGGTTCCCCGACGCAGTCAGGAGGTCTTGAGAGTCTGCTGAACAGGCAGCGCCCTTCTCATGAGCTCGGCGGCCTCGGAATCTGAGGAGGAGCACTCTGCCGCCAGGTAGGCCTCGACATAGCTGGTGTAGGCGCGGCACTCATAGTCGACCCGTTCCTCATCCCAGCCGAGCTCCTCGGCGACGAGGGCTGCCACATGCACGGATGCCTCAAGCCCGCGGTCCGAGACTTCGTGGAACAGGCGGGTGCGTCGTTCCAACAGATCTTCCAGGTGCACGGCGCCCTCGTACCGGGCAGCATAGACGTACTCGACACCCAGGTAACCGGCGGCACCGGGAACCGGCTCGCCGAGCTCGGGGCGCTGGTCGATCAGGTCCAGGACCTCGGCCAGCAGGCTCCCGTACCGGCCCAGCAGACGCTGCACGGTCTTCGGCGAGAAGTTGTACTCCACAGCGATGTCATCTGCCCGGCCGGTCCACTCCCCGTAGCCCTGAGCGCCCAGCAGAGGCAGATGCTCAGTCAACGACGCACGGTCCCGATAGTGCTCAGCGATCGCAAAATCGACGGCGTCCTGAGCCATCGAACGGTAGGTGGTGAGTTTGCCCCCGGCCACCGCGGACAGACCTGGAGCCATACGCATCACCGTGTGTTCCCGTGAGACCTTCGAACTGCTGGCCCCATCAGCATCGACCGGCTGCAGCAGAGGCCGCAGCCCCGCCCATGTGGCGATGACGTCATCCGTGGTCAGGCCCGTCTGAAGAACCGCATTGGCATGTTCGAGCACATAGGCGATGTCGGCCGCGTTCGGAGCCGGAACATCCACCGGCTCATGCCAGGCGGTGTCCGTGGTCCCCACCGACCAGTAGTCGCCCATCGGAATGATGAACAGAACCGACTTCTCCGTCTGGGTGATCACTCCGACATGCTCCTGAGCCGGGATGCGGTCCTTGGGAACAGTGATGTGAATGCCTTTGGACGCCAGCACCTTCAACGCAGGACCCGATCCGTCCTGGGCCTCAGCATGGGCCAGCTTCTCCTGCTCTCCGGTCCACACTCCGGCAGCCATGATGGTCTCGCGGGCATAGACGGTGTGCTCGACTCCGGTCTCCCTGTCCAGGAGCACCACACCGATGACCTCGTCCTCACCATCGTGGGTGTGCCTGAGGTATTCGGTGACCTCCGTGCGCACCGCCACATGTGCGCCCAGGCTGGCGGCCGAACGGGCAAGTGTCATCACCAGGCGTGCGTCATCGACCTGCGCGTCGAAATACTCCAACGCCCCGACGAACTTCTCACCGTCCAGTCCTGGGAACCTCTTCTGCAGTCCCTTCCGGCTCATATGGCGGTGCAGCGGGGCACGGCCGGCACTGCTGAAGACCGACTTCAGCCCGTTTCCCAATGCCGAGGCTGCCGTCGAGAGCCCGTCATAGAGCGTCACCCCGGAGCCGATGAACGCCCGGTCAGCAACGCGATGTTCGAAGGGAAAGACGAAGGGCAGCCCCTTGACCAGGTGAGGAGCTGTGCGAGTCATCATCAGGTTGCGCTCACGCAACGCCTCCGCTACCAGCTTGAAGTCCAGCATCTGCAGATACCTCAGCCCACCGTGGACCAGCTTGGAAGAGCGCGAGGATGTCCCCTGAGCCAGGTCACGCGCCTCGATCAGCCCGACCCGAAGCCCTCGGGTGGAGGCGTCGAACGCAGCGGCCGCACCGACCACACCGCCTCCGACCACCAGAACATCCAGAGGGTCCTCCGGCGTCGTCCCGCTCAATGCTTCAAGGGCGTCCTGGCGAGTGGCGGAGTTCATCGGCGAGGGCTGCATGGCGCACCATCCTGAGATTCGGAAGTGAGTGTGACCTCCATGACATATCAGGACGACCTTTTTCTCAAAGGGAGTGCACATGTGTGCATTTCTGGGGCAGACTGGCCCCCATGAGAGGTTCCTACCGGGAAAAGATCGAGTACACAGCTGCACAGATGTATTACGGCGAGAACCGAACCATGCAGTACATCGCACGCGAGTTGGAGATCTCGCGGTCCACAGTGTCCCGCCTGCTCGCAGAGGCCAGAGACCAGGGAATAGTGCGGATCAGCCTGCATCCGCCGACCGACCGCCCCAGCGCACTGGAGCATCGCATCGCCGAACAGCACGGCATCACAGTCCATGTGGCACACACCGGCGGCAGGAAAGCCGCCCCCCAGGATGCCGTTGCCCGGCTGGCCGCAGGCGTGATCGACGCGATGGTGGAGCCCGAGACCGTCATCGGCGCGGCGTGGGGAGCGACGATGACCTCCGTGGCAGAGCACCTCCCCGACCGTCATGTTCCCGGGGTCCAGGTGGTCCAGCTCAACGGCTCGGTGAACTCTCAGCCCGTGGCCGCCGAGGCGACGGGGACAGGGCTGGGGATGGGAGTGGTGGAGCGCTTCGCCGAGGCCTACGGGGGACGTCCGCACCTGTTCGCCGTCCCTGCCATCTTCGACTATGAGCAGACCAAGCAGCTGCTCTGGCGTGAACGCTCGACCTCCCGCGTGCTGAATCTGCAGCGCCGCACCTCTGTGGCTGTGTTCGGAGTCGGCGCCTTTGCCGATGGAAGACCCTCTCAAGTCTATGCAGACGGCTATCTGAGCCGCGACGACCTCAACCAGCTGGCCGATGAGGAGGTCGTCGGCGACGTATGCACAGTCTTTCTGCGCGCCGACGGATCATGGCGCACCATCGAGCTGAACAGCCGCTGCTCCGGAATGCGCCCGGATGAGCTGAGCCGGATCCCACGCCGCGCATGCGTGGTCAACGGCCCCCATAAGGTGCCCGCGCTGCGGGGAGTGCTGGCAGCCGGGCTGGTCACCGATCTGGTGATCGACCAGGCTTCAGCGAATCTGCTGGCCCATGGGGAATAGGGAGATCGTCCTCCCCCGGTCGTGGCAAGCCCTTAGGACGACTGCGTTCAGACCGTGATGCGGTACCCGCGCTTGACCACGGTCTGGACCACATCTGCCGGGATGGCTCTGCGCAGACGCGAGACCCACATCTCCAATGCGTGTTCGGAATCGCAGCACCGGACCTCAGCCAGCAGCTCTTCGCGGGAGAGGACCGCCCCTTTCGCCTCCATCAGAGCGCGCAACACCGCCAGCGGGCCGGGAGCCAGACGGATGGACTCCTCGCTGACCTCGGGCATGCTCAGCTCGGCCCCGCGCAGCTCGGCCGGGCCATGCTGCGTCTCCAGGCGCATGGTGTGGTGCTGCTCCAAGTGGTCACAGACCTTCTTGATCATCGCGCCCAGCCGCCAGCGGTTGGGGATGACAGCCTCGACGCCGGCGTCGGTCAGCGGCCCTGCGGTCACCCCGCCGACGGCGGCGGAGATGACGTCGGTCTTCAGCGCCTCCAGCAGCTCCTCATGCCGCCCATACTGCTGGGCCACGCCCAGGAAGGCGTCCACAGCCGGCGCCGCGGTGAAGGTGACGATGTCCAGCTGGCGCTCGATGACGGCGTCGATCATGCGCAGCAGCTCGTTGTCTTCCTCCGGCTTGGCCCAGGTGTAGGGCATCACCGTGACCACGCGCGCCCCGGCGTCCTCCAGCCGGCGGATCTGCTCGTGGTCCAGCAGCCCGTGCAGCTGGAAGGCCACCGTCTTGCCGCTGATGTCGCGCTCCAGGAGCATGTCCAGGACGGTGTCGGTCCGCTCATCCTCGGCGGCGCCGTCGTCGTCCATCCCGCAGGCGCGCACTGCGCCGCGGGCCTTGGGGCCGCGCACCAGGATGGCGGCCTGCTCCAGCGCCTCGTACAGCTCGTTCCAGACCCCGTAGGTCTCGGCGGCCTCCGCCCAGCGGCGCATCCCATAGGCGGTGGTGATGATCGCGAAGTCGGGCTGGGCGGCGATGACCTCATTGGTGTCCTGCTGCAGGGTCACCGACTCGGTCAGCGGAGCGATCCGCAGCGCCGGAGCGTGCATCACCTCGGCCCCGCGGCGCTCGAAGGCAGAGATCAGCTCATCGCTGCGCCGGTCCGAGGTCACCCCGATCCTGAAGCCGGCCAGGGTCTGCGGCAGCACCGGCACCGCCCCGAGGTCCGGACTGGAGGCGCTGGGGGCGGCGGTGCTGGTGACGGACTGCTCGGCAGCGCTCATACGAGAGCCCCCGCCTGCAGCGCAGCCTCACGCACGACGCCGGCGGCGTCCTCCTCAGTCCGGGCCTCTCCGCGCCCGGGACCGTCGGCGGCCAGACGGACCACCTCGCCGATCACCAGCACGGCCGGGGAGCTGATCCGCTGAGCCGCAGTGGCCGAGAGAATCTCGTCCAACAGCCCCAGGCAGACCCGCTGCTCCGGGCTGTAGCCCTTCTCCACCACACCCACCGGAGTGTCGTCGGAGAGGCCGTGGCGGCGCAGACCCTCCACCGTGTGGCCCAGTGTGCCCACACCCATCAGGACCACCACCGTGCCGCCCAGGCTGGTCAGCCCGGCCAGCTCCTCCTCGGTGAGCGGGTCATGTCCGGAGATCACGGTGAAGGCGCGGTTGATGCCGCGGGCGGTCACCGGAATGCCGGCGGCTGCGGGCACGGCCACCGCAGAGGTCAGCCCGGGGACCACGGTCACTGGGATGCCGGCGTCGCGGCAGGCGGCGACCTCCTCACAGCCACGGCCGAAGACGAAGGGGTCCCCGCCTTTGAACCGGACCACATGCTGTCCGCGGCAGGCGGCGTCAATCATCATCGAGTGGATGTTCTCCTGTGTGACCCGGTGATGTCCAGGCCGCTTCCCCACATCGAAGAGCTGAGCCTGCGGAGCCCAGGCCCGCAGGTCATCGGTGGGGGCCAGCCGGTCATAGAGCACGACGTCGGCGGCCGCCAGCGTGTCCCGGGCGCGGACGGTCATCAGATCCGCGGCACCCGGGCCGCCGCCCACCAGGGTGATCCGGCCGGGCCGGGCTCCCGCAGCAGACTCGGCCGCCTCGCCGACGCCGGCGGCCGGCGTCGGGCTGTGGTTCTGTGCGGAGCTGCTGCGCGGTTCCTCTCGGCTCACGGGGCACCTGCCTTCCAGCCCTCGGCGGGGGCGCCGACCAGCTCGAGGTCCTCATCAATCATGGACTCGTCCTCGCCGTCCGGAGGATCGACGTCAGCGTCGGGGCGGACCGGGATGACCGGGCCCAGCAGCACCGGGCCCTCGCCCGCCTCGGCGGCCTGCTTCTCCTCCTCGAAGGCGGGCCGGACCTGGTCGCGCTCCACCACGTACTTCAGATCGGTGTCCGGGGCCTCCGGGGCGTTGATGAAGGAGCGGAAGCGGCGCAGCTTCTCCGGGTCCTTCAGAGTGGCGGCCCATTCATCCTCATAGCGGTCCACATGCTCGGCCATGGCGGCCTCGAGGTCCTCGGCGATGCCCAGAGTGTCCTTCACGACCACGTCATAGACATGATCCACTCCTCCGGGCAGCTCCTCCATCCAGCGGGCCGTGCGCTGCAGGCGGTCGGCGGTGCGGATGTAGTACATGAGGTAGCGGTCCATGTACTTGATCAGCGTCTCATCATCGAGATCCTTGGCCAGCAGCTGGGCATGGACCGGAGTGGCGCCGCCGTTGCCGCCGACGTAGAGGTTCCAACCCTCCGGGGTGGCGATCACACCGGCGTCCTTGCCGCGCGCCTCCGCGCATTCGCGGGCGCAGCCGGAGACGCCGAACTTCATCTTATGTGGCGAGCGCAGACCCTTATAGCGGTTCTCCAAGCGGATGCCCATAGCCACCGAGTCCTGCAGCCCGTAGCGGCACCAGGTGGTGCCCACACAGGACTTCACGTTGCGCAGCGCCTTGCCGTAGGCCTGACCCGATTCGAAGCCGGCGTCCACCAGACGCATCCAGATCTTGGGCAGCTGCTCCAGCCGGGCGCCGAAGAGGTCGATGCGCTGAGCCGCGGAGATCTTGGTGTAGAGACCGAACTCCTTGGCCACCTCGGCGATGACCGACAGCTTGTCCGGGGTGATCTCACCGGCCGGGATGCGCGGCATCACAGAGTAGGTGCCGTTGCGCTGCATATTGGCCAGCGCACGGTCGTTGGTGTCCTGCAGCGCACCACGGCCGCTGTCCAGGATGTACTCGTCATGCAGGGCCGCCAGCATGGAAGCCACAGCGGGCTTGCAGATGTCGCAGCCGAAGTTGACGCTGGAGTCCGCCGGAGAGCCGAAGCGGTCCACGATCTCGGTGAAGGAGGTCAGCTGGGTCGCCTGGACCACCTCGAAGAGCTCGGCGCGGGAGTGCTCGAAGTGCTCGCACATGGCCTTGGAGACCTCCATGCCCTGCATGAGCATCTCCTTCTCCATGGTCTTCTTGGCCAGCGGCACGCAGGAGCCGCACTGGGTGCCCACCGTGGTGCACTTCTTCAGCCCACCCATATCGGTGATCGGCTCACCCGTGGTCTCACCTTTCACCGCCTCACGGATGTGCCCGGCGCAGACGGCCTTGCAGGAGCAGACCTCAGCGTCGTCGGGCAGGTCCATGTCCACGTCGCCGCCGGAGGCCGAGAGGAAGGCCCCGGGCTCGGCGGGCAGCTCGCGGCCCAGCAGCGGGCGCAGCGAGGAGTACGGGGTGGCATCGCCCACGAAGACCCCGCCCAACAGGGTGGAGGCGTCATCGGTGACCACCAGCTTCTGGTAGATACCCCCGACGGCGTCGGCGTAGACCACTTCCAAGGCACCCTCGGTGTGCCCGAAGGTGTCGCCGAAGCTGGCCACATCCATACCGGCCAGCTTCAGCTTGGCGGCGGTGTCGAAACCGTCGAAGCTGGCCTCGCCGCCGAGCAGCCGGTCGGCCACCACTTCGGCCATAGCATTGGCCGGGGCCACCAGGCCCATGCAGATGCCCTCATAGTTGGCCACCTCGCCGATGGCCCAAACATTGGGCGCCGAGGTGGCACAGGTCTGATCGATGACGATGCCGCCGCGCGGGTCGGTCTCCAGGCCTGCGCTGCGTCCCAGCTCATCGCGGGCGGTGATCCCGATGGCGGCGACGATCAGGTCTGCCGAGACGTCGGAGGTCTCGCTGAAGTTCAGGGTGCAGCGGAAGGAGCCGGCACCGTTGACGGACAGTGCGGAGGGCCGCTCCCCCAGGTGGAGGTCATAGCCCTCCTTGGCCAGCAGCCGGTTCAGCGTGCGTCCGCCGCCCTCGTCCAGCTGGGCGTTCATCAGGTAGTCCCGGGAGTGGACGATGGTCACCGTGGCGCCGCGTCCCTTGAGCCCGCCGGCGGCCTCCAGTCCGAGCAGGCCGCCGCCGATGACGGCGCAGTGTGGGGTACGCCCGAGCTCCTCGCGCAGCTCCTCCACGCGCTGGGTCAGCCAGTCGACGTCGTCGAGGGTGCGGTAGACCGCGATCTCCTCGCTGCCCTCGATGGGCGGTGCAGGGGCGGTGGAGCCGGTGGCCAGCACGACTTCGTCGAAGCTGATCACAGTGGACTCGCCGCTTCCGCCCTGGTCCGCGGCCGGCGTCGTAGTGATGGTCTTGGCCTCAGGATCCAGAGCGGTCACCGGTGTGGCGGTGCGCAGGGTGACCTTGGGGCTCTCCCAAAGGACGGGGTCTCCCAGCAGGAGGTCGTCCTGCGGGTCCTCGAAGCGCTTGGACAGACCCACGCGGTCATAGGGAGGCAGCGCCTCCTCGGTGAAGAGGCTGATGCGGGTGTCAGCGGGTCCGCGGGAGATCAGCGCCTCGACCAACCGGTGCGCAGCAGGCCCTCCGCCGACGACGGCAATATGACGGACCCCTTCGAGGGCGATGGCATCACGGGTCTGGGTGGGAGACATATCCCCACGCTACGGAGAGGCGATTTCCCTGGCGTATCCCATGTGTAAAGCGAGTGTGACATGGTTTTCAGCCGTTCTGAGCCCCTGCCTGAGAGGCATTTTATGCCTGCTTCACACCCGCGCAGGCGGGCTGAAACTGCACTCGCCTACAGTGGGGACGGTGAGCACAGAACACGCGACTGACACTGCACGCTGGCACCACATCTGCCCGCTGGATGAGCTGGAACCGATGTGGGGCGAGGCCGCGCTGGTCGACGGCGCCCAGATCGCTCTGGTCCGGCTGTCCGATGAGCGGCTCTTCGCCCTGGACCACTGGGATCCGGTGGCCAAGGCCAATGTGATGGCCCGCGGGATCGTGGGATCCAAGGGTGAGACACCCACACTGGCCTCCCCTATCCACAAACAGGTCTACAGCCTGGTGACCGGCGAATGCCTCTCCGAGGAGGGTCCGGCGCTGCGCACCTATGAGGTCCGCGTGGAGGACGGCAACCTCGAGGTGAAGGCATGATGCCCCCGAGGCCGGCCGCGCTGGCGGCCATCTCCCACGGCACCTCCTCCCCTGCCGGACAGGCGGTGGTCCAGGCTCTGGCCGATGAGGTCCAGCGGCTGGCCGCCTCCGAGCATGAGGCCGGCCGTCCCGTGGGCACGGTGAAGCTGGGGCATGTGGATGTCCAGCAGCCCGATGTCGCCGCCACTCTGGACGCCCTGCCCGAGGGCGAGCCGGCGGTGCTGGTGCCGCTGCTGCTCTCTGCGGGGTTCCACGTGAATGTGGATATGAAGGAGGCGGTGGATGCCGCCGGGCGCCCCGCCGTGATCGCCGGAGCCCTGGGCCCGGACGAGCGGCTGGCCGCAGTGCTGCAGCGCCGCCTGGAGGAGGCCGGAGCCGAGCTCGGCCAAGACACGGTCATCCTGGCGGCGGCGGGCTCCTCGGACACCTCGGCGGTGCGCGATGTGGGTGAGACGGCGCGGCTGCTGAGCGAGCGCCTGGGCACCCCGGTGCAGGACGCCTACCTCTCCTTCGCGCAGCCTTCGGTCCCCGCCGCCGTCCGCGCCGCCCAGGAGCAGAACCCCTCCGGCCGTGTGGCCGTGGTGAGCTACCTCCTGGCCCCGGGCTACTTCCAGGACCTCCTGGAGTCCCGCGCCACCGAGGCCGGAGCCGCGGTCATCACCCAGCCTCTCCTCCACCTCCACGAGGACACTCCCCGAGTCCCCGCCGAACTCCCCCGCATCGTCCTGGACCGCTACGGCCTCGCCTCCTGAGCAGCGCATAGGGCGTCGGCAGAAGATAGGGCAGGAAGAACCTCCCCGAGCCCACTGCAATCGCCGCTCTGACCCCACACGAACGGCGCGGGCAGTCCCGGCACACCCCACTCGGACCCCATGCGCCACAACCTTCCCCACACAACACTGCTCCGGTATGGTCAAAGAGCGAATGTGACCCAGGCCACCTACCGCCTGGCATTCACCACCGACGAAGGAGTCAGTCATGGGCAGCAACCGCGTCGTCGTCTATAAGGGGCCTGGTGAGGTGGAGGTCGAGAGTATCGACTATCCCCGTTTGGAGGTCCCCAAGGAGGTGGCGGATCACTTCAGGATCACGCAGAAGGCTCCGCATGCTGCGATCCTGAAGGTCACCACTACGAACATCTGTGGTTCGGATCAGCATATGGTCCGCGGCCGCACCACTGCTCCGGTCGGCCAGACGCTCGGCCATGAGATCACCGGCGAGGTGGTGGAGGCCGGTGAGGATGTGCTGTTCGTCCGTGAGGGCGATATCTGCTCGGTCCCCTTCAACATCGCCTGCGGCCGCTGCCGGATGTGCGAGGAGGGCAAGACGGGCATCTGCCTGAATGTGAATCCGGCGCGTGCGGGTGCCGCATACGGCTATGTGGATATGGGCGGCTGGATCGGCGGGCAGGCCGAGTATGTGATGGTCCCCTATGCCGATTTCAACCTGCTGAAGTTCCCGGACCGGGATCAGGCGCTGGAGAAGATCCTGGACCTGACCATGCTCTCGGACATCTTCCCCACGGGGTATCACGGCGCCTATACGGCCGGGGTGACCACAGGCTCCACGGTCTATGTGGCAGGCGCCGGACCGGTGGGCCTGGCCGCCGCGCATTCGGCTCAGCTGCTGGGCGCCTCTGTGGTGATGGTGGGCGATATGAACGCCGACCGGCTGCGCCAGGCGGAGAGCTTCGGCTGTGTGGGCATCGATCTGACCACGGACGGGACCTTGGAGGAGAAGATCGCTGAGGTCACCGGTGATCCTGAGGTGGACGCCGCAGTGGATGCGGTGGGCTTCGAGGCCCGCGGACATGGGGCCGACGCCGATGAGGCACCGGCCACGGTGCTCAACGACTGTATGGGCGTAGCCCGAGCCGGAGCCGGCATCGGGATCCCCGGCCTATATGTGACCGGTGATCCGGGTGCGGTGGACGACGCCGCCAAAGAGGGAACCCTGGGTGTGCGGCTGGGCTTGGGGTGGGCGAAGTCGCATCACTTCATGACCGGTCAGTGCCCGGTGAAGCAGTACAACCGGAAGCTGATGAACCTGATCCTCCATGACAAGGCGGACATCGCGAAGGCGGTGCGCGCCACGAAGATCAGCTTGGATGAGGCGCCGCAGGGCTACCAGCAGTTCGACAGCGGGGCGGCCCAGAAGTTCGTGATCGATCCCCACGGCATGGCTGCGGTCTGATCCATGGAGACGATCCTTCTCTTCGAGATCATGGGCACCGCCACCCTGGTGCTGCTCGGCGTCGGGGTGGTGGCCAATGCCCTGCTTCCCGGGACCAAAGGCCATGGCGGGGGTTGGTTGCTGATCAACTTCGGCTGGGGCCTGGGCGTCTTCGCCGGCGTCTTCGTGGCCTGGGGCTCGGGCGCCCACATCAACCCTGCGATCACGGTCGGGCTCATGGCCTCCGGTGCTGAGGAGTACGCACCGGGGATCGCGGTGAACCTGGCCAATACACTCACCTATTTCGGCGCGCAGATCATCGGCGCCTTCCTGGGTGCGGTGCTGGCCTGGGTAGCCTATAAGAAGCACTACGACGAGGCCGAGGAGCCCGCCGCGATCCTGGGCACCTTCGCCACCGGCCCGGAGCGCCGCAGCTATGGCTGGAACACCGCCACCGAGGTCATCGGAACCTATGTGCTGGTGCTGGTGGTGCTCATGCTGGGCGAGACCCCGGCCGAGCTGGGGCCGCTGGCTGTGGCCATGCTGGTGGTCGGCATCGGCGCCAGCCTGGGCGGTCCCACCGGCTACGCGATCAACCCGGCTCGTGACCTGGGGCCGCGGCTGGCCCACGCCGTGCTGCCCATCCGGCATAAGGGAGACGGCGACTGGGCCTACTCCTGGGTGCCGATCGTGGGCCCGATCGCCGGTGCTGCGCTCGCCGGCCTGACCGTGATGACCTTCCCACTTGTGAGCTGATCTGAGGAGCCTGATGACACACCCCACCCCGGACACCAAACGTCCCACCGAGAAGCAGTACGTGATGGCCATCGACCAGGGCACCACCTCCACCCGCGCCGTGATCTTCGATCACTCCGGGACCCCGGTGGGTGCCGCCCAGCGCGAGCATGAGCAGATCTTCCCGCAGGCCGGCTGGGTGGAGCACGATGCCCTGGAGATCTGGCGCAACACCCGCGACATGATCAGCCTGGCCCTCTCCGAGGCCTCAGTGAACCGGCACTCCCTGGCCGGCGTAGGCATCACCAACCAGCGCGAGACCACGGTGGTCTGGGACCGCCACACCGGAAAACCCATCTATAACGCAGTGGTCTGGCAGGACACCCGCACCCAGGCCATCTGCGATGAGCTCGCCGGCGACGCCGGACCGGAACGGTTCAAGGACCGCACCGGACTCCCGCTGGCCACCTACTTCGCCGGTCCCAAGATCCGCTGGATCCTGGACAACGTCGACGGCGCCCGGGAGCGTGCCGAGAACGGGGACCTGCTCTTCGGGACGATGGACACCTGGGTGGTCTGGAACCTCACCGGAGGTCCCGACGGCGGCGTCCACATCACCGATGTCACCAACGCCTCCCGAACGCTGCTGATGAACATCGACACCCTGGATTGGAACGAGGAGATCTGTGCCGAGGTGGGCGTGCCGGTGAGCATGCTGCCCGAGATCCGAACCTCCTCCGAGATCTACGGCTACGGCAGCCGCGAGTCCCTGCTGATCGACACCCCCCTCTCCGGGGTGTTGGGTGATCAGCATGCCGCCACCTTCGGGCAGGCCTGCTACGAACCCGGACAGGGCAAGAACACCTACGGTACCGGCAACTTCATGCTGATGAACACCGGCGAGGACATCGTCCGCTCGGAGAACGGGCTGCTGACCACTGTGGCCTACCAGCTCGGTGGAAAGAAACCGATCTACGCGTTGGAAGGCTCCATCGCAGTGACCGGATCACTGATCCAATGGTTGCGCGACAACCTCGGGCTGATCTCCTCCGCCCAGGAGGTCGAATCCAAGGCCAAGAAGGTCGAAGACAACGGCGGAGCCTATATCGTCCCGGCCTTCTCCGGACTGTTCGCACCGCATTGGCGCCCTGATGCCCGTGGTGTGATCGTGGGGCTGACCCGGTATGTGAACCAGAACCACCTCTGCCGGGCGGCCCTGGAGTCGGTGGCCTACCAGTCGGCTGAAGTGGTCCAGTCTATGGGCGCTGATGCCTCTGATGAGCTCACAGAGCTCAAGGTCGATGGGGGCATGGTGGTCAATGAGACGCTGATGCAGTTCCAGGCCGATGTGCTCGGCGTGGATGTGGTCCGGCCCAAGGTCATCGAGACCACAGCGCTCGGCGCAGCATATGCGGCCGGGCTGGCGGTGGGCTTCTGGGAGTCCACCGAGGAGGTCGCAGCCAACTGGGCCGAGGACACCCGCTGGAGCCCACAGATCGACGCCGCGGCCCGGGAGCAGCTGTTGCACCAGTGGTCCAAAGCGGTGGAGAAGTCCTTCGACTGGGTTGAAGAGAGCTGAGGGTTCTTCTGTCCCTGGTTGTCCGTGGTGCTGCCGCTGCCGGCGTCGTGGTTGGCGGTCGAGGGCAGGGAGGTGTGATCAGATACGCGCGTTATGACCACCGAAACCGCCGTTATGACGGCCTGATCTGATCACACTGGGCAGGGCTTCAGAAGTTTCCGGTGTCTGACGGGCCGTCTTCGGGCTGTTGGGCACCGGATATCGCTGAAGCCTTGGGCTGAGCGCGGAGGTGGGACGTCTTCGCCCCATCAACTTGTGGTGGCGAGGATCTTTTCGATGGTCTTGTGGCAGGTGCCGCAGCCGGTTCCGGCGCGGGTCTCTGCGCTGATCTCATCCACCGTCCGGCAGCAGCTCTCGGCGGCCTCCTGCACCATCCCGGCCGTCGTGCCGGCACAGCGGCACAGCACATCCTCCGGTTCCAGCTCAGCCTCCTTGGTGGCATGCTCAGCCGCCAAGAGCGCCGTCCGGTCCGCCACCGGGATCGTGCCCCGCGAGGAGTGCATGGCCAGCTCCGCCGCCGAACGCGGCATCCCCACAGAGACGAAGCCCAGCAGCCGCTCCCCCGCGGCGTCGTCGCCTGCGCTCACCGGCTCGGTCACGATCCGCAGATACTGCCCATGTTTGGGATCTGACCAGGTGGACACCGTCGGCGCCACAGGATCCCACGGGTCGATGTCCCAGGGGTCCTGGGAGGTGTCGCCCGCGCAGGCCACGTTCAGCGTCTTCGACTTCATCAGCACCACGTCCAACCCGGCCGGCTCCTGCGCCGAGCCGGCACCGTTGCTGACGGCATCGGCGTGGAACTCCACCGGGGCACCTGAGGCGTCCAGCTCCACCTCCGGGAGCAGGCGCAGATCCTGCCGCAGCGAGGCGGCCGCCGCCTCAGCCTGCAGCCAGCCCGGGGCGATCAGCCCGGAGGGATCACGCCCATCCACGGCCGCGCAGTCCCCGACGGCGAAGACATCGGCATGGCCCGCTTGGGTCCCGGTGCTGCGGGCGTCGCCTCCGGTGACGATGCCCCACTTCACCGGCAGCCCGGCAGCCGAGGCCAGCTCGTCCCGGGGCTTCACACCGGTGCAGGTCACCAGCAGCGAGGCCGGCAGCTTCTCCCCCAGCGAGGTCCGCACCGCCGTGAGCTCACCGTCCTCGGAGACCACTGTCTTCACATCGCAGGCCGACCGGACATCCACGCCGGCGCGTATCAGCTCGCGGCGCAGCAGCATGCCGGCGTCGGTGTCGACCTGGCGTCCCATGGGCACATTGCCGCGGTGCAGCAGGGTCACCGGGATCCCCACCTCCGCCACGGCGAGCGCGGCCTCCACGCCGAGGACGCCGCCGCCGAGCACCACCACAGGTTCGCGCTTCTCCAGGGCACCGCGGATGCGCAGGGCATCCTGCATATCCCGCAGCGCGATGACGCCGTCCGGGCAGCCGGTGGGCTTGAGCTCGGAATCGATGCGGCCGCCGCGGCGCAGCTCCACCGACATGCGCGGCAGGATCGGCTCAGCACCGGTGGCCAACACCAGCTTGGTGTAGGTCAGCGTCCGCTCCGTCAGTGTCACTGTATGCGCAGCGGTGTCCACAGCGGTGACCTCAGCGCCCAGCAGGACCTCCACGCCGAAGGCCTCCAGGGAGGCGACCTCGTCCATCGCCAGATCCTCAGGCTCCACGCGTCCCACGGAGACATCGCCGATGCGGATGCGCTGATACGCCGCCCGGTCCTCCCCGCCGATCACCGACAGCCGCAGCGCCCCGGCCTGGATCTCCGGCATCAGCTCCTCGATCAGCCGGGAGGCCACGGGGCCGAAGCCGATGACCACCACATGCGGGATCCCGCCGGTCAGCGCGCCTGCACCCAGGCCCTCCGGGAGGCTCACACTCTGACTCACGCCTGCGCTCCTTCCTTCTGCCGCCGCTCCGGCGCCTGCTCAACTCGCGCCTCAACACCCGGAACCTCATTCTGAAGCGCCGGTCGGATCACCGCCGGGGTGTTCTTGAACTCGGGCATCGAGCTGTGCGGGTCGGTCAACCCGCGGGTCAGCAGATTCGCCGTCCCGCTGCCCGGATAGTGGAAGGGCGCGAAGATCGTATCGGCCCGGATCCCGTCGTCGAGCTCCACGAGGCCGACCATCGCACCCTGGGCGTTCTCCACCACGGCGTAGCCGCCCTCCTCCAACCCGTGCTGGGCTGCGGTGGCCGGGTGAACCTGCAGCATCACCTCGGGGTGGGTGTCCTGCAGCGCCTGGACCCGGCGAGTCTGAGTGCCCGACTGGTAGTGCTCCATGACGCGGCCGGTGGTGAAGGTCAGCTCACCAGCCTGCGGTGCGGCCTGCCGGCGAGGACGGATCGCGCTGAGCTTGGCCTTCCCATCGGCATGGGCGAAGCGCTCCTGGAACATCCGGGAGGTGCCCACCACCGGCTCGCCGGTCAGCGACTCCTCCACCGAGAGCGTGGAGGAGGGAACCGGCCAATAGGGGGCGTGGCCGGCGTCGATCAGGTCCCAGTCCAGCCCCGAATAGTCGGCGGCCGCCCCGCGGGTAGCCTCGCGGAGCTCCTCGAAGACCTCCCGCGGCTCCACCGGGAAGTTCGCCGGGCTGCCCAGCCGGCGGGCCAGCTCGGACCAGATCCACAGCTCCGAGCGCGGCCCGGTGTCCTCAGCATCAGCCCCGAATTCAGCTTCAGGTCCAGCGTCCACGCCCGACGGCGGCTCCACGGCTTTGCGACGCCGAAGCACCCGCCCCTCCAGGTTGGTCATGGTGCCGTCCTCCTCGGCCCACTGCAGCACCGGCAGCACGACGTCGGCCTCCTCGGCCGTCTCGGAGAGGAAGAAGTCGGCGACCACGAGCAGGTCCAGAGCGCGCAGGTTCTCGATGACCCGGCCGGCGTCGGGGGCTGATATCGCGATGTTCGAGCCGTGGACGAACAGGGCGCTCACGCCCTTGGGAACCCCCTGCTCATCCACGGTGCCCATGGTGTGGAGCAGCTGCGTGGCCGGCTTGCCCGGGCCGGGGATCGAGGATTCCTCCACACCCCAGACCTGCGCCATATGGGCCCGGTCCTCCGGCTTGGCCACCAGCCGCATACCCGGCAGCTGGTCCGACTTCTGCCCCATCTCTCGACCGCCCTGGCCGTTTCCCTGGCCGGTGAGCGTGCCGTAGCCGCCTCGCGGACGGCCCTCGGTGCTGGTCCCGGGAAGGCCCAGCAGCAGGGCCAGGCTGATCGCAGCCCGGGCGGTGTCGGTGCCGTCGCGGTGCTGCTCCACTCCGCGGCCGGTCAGGATGTAGACCGGATCCCCGCCGTGCCGTGCGGTGTGGGCGGCATGGCCAAGCTTCCGGGCCACGCTGCGGATCTGATCAGCCCCGACGCCGGTGGCCGCCTGGGCTCGCTCGGGCCACCAGTGCGAGATCGAACGGCGGAACTCATCCACTCCGGTGACCCGCTGGGCGAGATAGTCCTGATCGGCGAAGCCCTCCTCGAGGACCACATTGGCCACTGCGAGCAGCAGCACCAGGTCCCCTCCCGGGGCCGGGGCCACATGCAGTCCAGCTCCGTCGGCGGTCAGCTCGGCAGTGTTGGAGCGCCGCGGGTCAACCACGATCAGCCCGCCCTTCTCCCGGGCGCCCTCGAGGTGCTGGACGAAGGGCGGCATCGTATCGGCCACATTGGAGCCCAGCAGCAGAATGGTGCAGGCATCGTCCAGGTCGGTCAGCGGGAAGGGCATCCCCCGGTCCAGTCCGAAGGCAAGCGTGGAGGCCTTCGAGGCCGAGGACATGCAGAACCGGCCGTTGTAGTCGATCTGCGAGGTGCCCAGCCCCACGCGGGCGAACTTTCCGATGGCGTAGGTCTTCTCATTGGTCAGCCCGCCGGAGCCGAAGACGCCGACGGCGTCGGGGCCCCGCTCCTGCTGTATCTGCCTGACCCGCCGGGCGATATGGTCCAGTGCCTGGGACCAGGTGGTCTCCTCGAAGGCACGGGTGCGTTGACCGGCGGCATTGCGGCTGCGGATCAGCGGGGCGGTGATCCGGTCCCCGCGGTTCTTCAGCGGCTCGGCGGCCGTGTTGCCCTTGCGGCAGAGCCGGCCCCGGTTGGTGGGGAAGGAAGCCCCCTCCACCTCGAAGCCGGTGCCCTGCCCCGGGATCTTGCGGACCGTCAGGTTCATCGCACACTGCAGCGCGCAGTACGGGCAGTGGGTGGTGACCGTCCTGGTGCTCCCCTGCTGTGCATCGCTCTCCCCCTGTGCGGGGTGACCAGCGGCCGGCGTCGTCGTCATGGAGGTTCCTCAGACCTGCTCGCGGGCGAAGGCGGTTCCCGAGCGCATATAGACCGCCCAAGTCAGGAAGGCCAGTCCCAGGTAGGCCACGGCGAAGCTCCAGAAGGCGGTGTCGAAACTGCCGGTGGCCTCGTTGGAGGCGTTGAGCACCTGAGGGATGGCGAATCCACCGAAGCCGCCGATCGCTCCGATGAAGCCCAGCGCGGCGGAGGCCTTGCGCTCATGGCCCACCCGGCAGTCCGGGGAGACCGAGAGGCGGAAGACCAGCGGGATCATCCGGTAGCTGGCGCCGTTGGCCACACCGGTGAGGGTGAACAGCGCCAGGAACAGCACCAGATAGATCCAGAAGCTGCCCAGCGGCAGCGTCAGCACGACGGCGGCGGTCACGCCTGCCATGGCGATGAAGCTCAGCACAGTGATCCGGGCTCCGCCGCCGCGGTCGGCCAGCTTGCCGCCGTAGGGCCGAGCCAGGGAGCCGACCAGTGGACCCAGGAAGGCAAGTGAGAGGGCGGCGCCGAGGATCTGGAAGTCGGAGAACTCAGGGAACTCGCGGCTGATCAGCGTGGGGAAGACCGAGCCGAAGCCCATGAAGGAGCCGAAGGTGCCGATGTAGATCAGCGCGATGACCCACAGGTGCTTCTCCTTCAGCGCCGAGAGCGAACCCTTCACGTCGTTCTTGGCGTGGGAGAGGTTGTGCATGTACTTCCACGCGCCCCAGGAGGCCAGCAGGATCAGCGGGATCCACATCAGGCCGGCCACCGGCAGATTCGGGCTGAACTGCCCGAAGGCCAGAGCGGTGATCGCGATCGGCACGGTGAATTGGGCGACGGCCACGCCGAGGTTTCCTCCGGCGGCGTTCACGCCCAGGGCCGAACCCTTCTCCCGGGCCGGGTAGAAGAAGGTGATGTTGGCCATCGAGGAGGCGAAGTTGCCTCCGCCGAGGCCGGCCGCCGCGGCGATCAGAAAGAGCACCCACACCGGGGTCTCCGAGGAGGAGAGCGCCACCGTCATCGCGACGGTGGGTATCAGCAGCAGCAGCGCGGAGACCACAGTCCAGTTTCTGCCTCCGAACAGCGCCACGGTGAAACTGTAGGGGATGCGCATGGTGGCCCCGACCAGCGGCGGCAGGGAGACCAGCCAGAACTGCTGGGCGCTGGTCAGGTCGAAGCCGGCTGCGGGCAGGAAGACGACGGTGACCGACCAGACCTGCCAGACGGCGAAGCCGAGGAACTCGCAGAACACCGACCAGATGAGGTTGGTGCGCGCCGTCGGGCGGCCCGGACCCTCCCAGAAATCGCGGTTCTCTGGTTGCCAGTTGGTGATCCAGCGGCCCTTCTCCATGACCAGCCGGTCAGTGGGCGCCTCAGCGCTGCGGACGTCTGACTGCCGTACCTCTGTCTGCATAGCTCCACGGTCCCAACACGATGTTTCCACCACGACGTAGGAATGTTTCTTTCATGAAAAACGGGTCTCATCGGCCGCGTCCTTCTCTGTGATTTGTGGGGTGCTGCGACGCCCTGAAGCGCATCCGCTGGACCCGATCTCCCGACAGACTTCAGGCTCCTCCGCCCCCTCCCCTGATGAGGTGGGACCGGAGGAGCCTTTCTGTCTCCACGAGTTGCTTGGGCGCATATTCGCCGTCTCAGCGAGCTCTGGGCCCTGAGACGGCAGTTCTTCGCCCAAACAACTGGGAGAAGGCCCGACGCCGACGGGGCCATTTGGCCCGAGCTCCCCAGGCCAGCGCCAGACCTCCTTAGACTGGGGAAGTATGGGTTCAGCGTTCGCCGTGGCACATACCGGATGGGTCGAGAGCTCGGGGCCGTTCGGGGGCATCCATCTGTTCCTGCTCGGGCTCACCGCAGTGCTCGGCGTCGCCGTGGTGTGGGGACTGCGCCGGATCCGCGGAACCCGCGCTGAGACCCTCACACTGCAGCTGGCCGGCTGGACACTGCTGGGCGCCTCGATCTTCTACTCGGTCTGGTACAACCTGCCGGAGCGGTTCATCCTCGCCGAATCGCTGCCCCTGCACTACTCGGACCTGCTGCGCTACATCACCGCCATCGCGCTGATCACGCGGCGCTGGTGGGCTGTGGCCATCGTCTATTTCTGGGGGCTGACGCTCAACCTCCAGGCCATGCTCACCCCGCACCACACCATGCTGGACCACGCCTCAGTGGTCACGGTGCTCTACTGGGCGCTGCATATGGCGGTGCTGCTCGCCGCTCTGGGACTCCTCTGGGGATCGGGACACCGAGTGGACTGGCGGGGCTTCACACTGGCCTACGGCGCCGCTCTGGCGTGGGCTGCGGTGCTGCTCCCGGTGAACTCCGCACTGGGAACCAACTACGGCTTTGTCAACGAGCCCCCGCCGGGCACCTCGCTGATCGATCTGCTGGGCCCCTGGCCGATCTACGTGTTCTGGCTGGTGATCCTGGTGGGGACGGTCTGGGCGCTGATGACCTGGCCCTGGGTCCGCGGCGGCCGCTCCCGGAACCCCGACGGCGGCCGGGAGGGCAGGACCCCATCCCAGACGCAGAAGACCCCCGGTGCCTGAGGCATCCGGGGGTCTTCCTGAAAATCTGTAGCGGTGGCGGGGCTCGATCCCGCGACCTCACGATTATGAGTCGTGCGCTCTAACCAGCTGAGCTACACCGCCACGACCTGATGGTCAGAATGAGAACAGCCCGCGCCGCGCGGGGGAGCTTCCTCGTCGGAAGGCCTGCGCTGCGCGGGCTTCTCATTCGGAGCCCCAAGCGGGAATCGATCCCGCGACCTCAGTCTTACCAAGACTGCGCTCTACCACTGAGCTATTGGGGCAACGGCAGATAACTTTAGCACCCTTTCTGAGCGAGGCTCAAATCGTCATCTGCCTGCCTTCGCCACCCGGGTGGGTGACGGGACTGCGGACCGCTCAGCGGTCGCCGTCGAAGGACTTCTTCTTGAAGCCGCCACCCTTGTTGTGGGGCTTGCCGCCGCCGTATCCGCCGCCGCGCTTGCCACGGTCGCCGGCGCGGAATCCTCCGCCGCCGGGTGCGCCGTTGTCGCGCTCGATGCGGATCGCCCGGCCGCCGATCTGGGTCTTGCCCAGGGCGTCCCACTGCTCGCGGGAGAGCTTCTCCGGAAGCTCCACCAGGGAGAAGGACGGGCGGATGTCGATGGTGCCGATCTCACGGGAGGACATGCCTGCCTCGTTGGCGATGGCGCCGACGATGTGGCCCGGGTTCACGCCGTCCTTGCGGCCCACCTGGATCTTGTACATCGCGTTGCCGGCACCGGCCTGGCGAGGAGCGCGCTCCCGGCCGCCGCGGCCGCCGGCGTCGCGCCCACCGCGGTCATCCTTGGAGAAGTCGCGCTGGGACTCGCGGACCAGCTGGTCCTCACCCTTGTCCTCCAGCAGCAGCGGACGGCCCTCGTGGACCATGGCCACCAGTGCGGCGGCCACCTGCAGCGGGTCGGCACCGGGGTGGCCGGCGTCGTGCTTGCCGATGAACTCCTCGATCAGATCGCGGTACTGGCCCAGCTTCTGACCCTCGGAGCCCTCCTCCGCCAGAGTGCGGCTGATCCGCTCCGAGAAGCGGCCCAGACGCGCCTGGTTGACCTGCTCGATGCTCGGCATGGTCATCTTCTCCACCTTCTGGCGGGTGGCGCGCTCGATGTTCTTCAGCATCCGGTTCTCACGCGGCGTGACGAACAGAACTGCCTCTCCGGAACGCCCTGCACGGCCGGTGCGGCCGATGCGGTGGACGTAGGACTCGGTGTCCATGGGGATGTCGTAGTTGTAGACGTGGCTGATGCGTTCCACGTCCAGACCGCGGGCGGCCACATCGGTGGCCACCAGCACGTCGATCCGACCCTCGCGCAGGTTCTCCACGGTCTTCTCACGCAGGTTCTGCGGGATGTCGCCGTTGATCGCCGAGGCGCGCAGCCCCTGCTGGGTCAGCCGGGTGGCGACCTCCTCAGTGGCCGAGCGGGTGCGCACGAAGACGATGGCGGCGTCGTGCGGCTCGGTCTCCATGATGCGGGTCAGCGCCTCCAGCTTCACGGAGTGCTTGACCTGGACGAAGCGCTGGCGGATGTTGTCGCCGGTGCTGGTCTTGGTCTTCACCGAGACCTCAGCCGGGTTGTTCAGGTACTGGGCCGAGATGCGGCGGATGGCGCTGGGCATCGTGGCGGAGAACAGGGCGACCTGCTTCTGCTTGGGGGTCTCGGCGAGGATGCGGTCGACCTCCTCGGCGAAGCCCATGCGCAGCATCTCATCGGCCTCGTCCAGGACCAGGTGCTTGATGCCGGAGAGGTCCAGCGAGCCCTTGGCCATGTGGTCGATGACGCGGCCGGGAGTGCCCACCACCACGTTGGCGCCCTTGCGCAGGCCGTGCAGCTGGGGACCGTAGGGGGAACCTCCGTAGATCGGCAGCACGGAGATCTCGGGGATCTGCTGTGCGTAGGTGCTGAACGCCTCCGCCACCTGGATGGCCAGCTCACGGGTGGGAGCCAGCACCAGAGTCTGCGGAGTCGAACCCAGCTCACCGGCGTCGGCGGAGCGGGCCATGTGGGTGAGCGCGGGCAGGGCGAAGGCCGCGGTCTTGCCGGTGCCGGTCTGGGCGAGGCCGACGACGTCGCGACCCTCGGTCAGCAGGGGGATGGTCTCCGCCTGGATGTCGGAGGGGGTCTTGTACCCCATCTTCTCCACGGCGGCGAGGACACGGTGGTCCAGACCGAGGGTGTCGAACGCCGGGGCGGCGGTCTCGGTGCTCTGGTCTGCGTTCTCAGTGGTGGGTGCAGTCACGGGTGACTCCTTCTGCGGCCGGTGGGCCGCGGTCAGGGCCGAGCGCGGTGAAAGCTCGCAGACAGCGCAGGATGCCTCATCCACCAGGTGCTCGAACCGCACGCCCTCCTCGAGGGCGCCGGCGCATGGGCACGGCAGGATGCATCAGGTGATATCGCTGATCAGGATCAGACACAGGGACTCGGCCACTTTTCGGCTCCGGAGTCGACCCGTGGAAAACACACAAACCTCAACGAGCCACAGCTCGGAGTCAGCAAGAGGATAGACGGGAGTATCCGGAGAATGCTGTTCAAGTCTACGCCATCATCTCCGGATTCGGCGCATCAGGAGACCAAGGTCACGGCCGCCCGGCGTCCTGTTGTCGCGCAGGTGTCGGAATAGCCCGAAGCCGAGCTCTATTCCGACACCTGCGCGACAGGAGAACGGAGGACAGAGGGTCAGCTGTTGACCGCAGCGACCTCACGCATGCTGGGGCCCTCCCCGACGGCGATGATCTCGACGGCGTCGCCTGCCCTGACCTCGCCCGGAGTCACCACCCGAAAGTAGGTGCCCGGCCGGCCCGCCTGAAGGAATCGCTTCACCCAGCGATCCTGCTCCACCCAGCGCCCGAAGGTCGCACAAGGGATGCGCGGCCAGGTGACCTCCAGGACCACACGCTCACCGATGCGCCACCGCTCTCCCGCGGCGGCGCCGTCAACGTCGAAGTCGGCTCCCTGAGCCCCGGAGATCCGCAGGTTCTCCCCGAAATATCCGGGCTGGACATCACGCCCGAGCTGCCGGGCCCACCAGTCGGCGTCGGCGGCTGAGTAGGCATAGACCGCCTTCTCCTCGCCGCCGTGGTTCTTCCGGTCGGCCTGGACGTCTCCGTGCAGCCCGAGGGTTCGGACTCTGACCGGACCCTCCACGGGCCGCTTATCGATCGCCGTCACGCCCACGGTGCCTGGGTCATCCACGAGCTGGTGAACCACACAGACAGAATCGACGATGCCGATCATCCCGAGCCGCTGAGCGGCTGAGGCCATACACGCCGGGGAACTCTGAAGACTCATAGCATCACCCTAGAGCGATCCTGCGATGCCGACCATAGGTGCTGCGAGAGCCTCAGACCGCCCCGAGCGCACGCTCCACGTCATCGATCAGGTCCTCGGCGTCCTCGATGCCCACCGACAGGCGCAACAGGTTCTCCGGGACGGCCAGCTCAGTGCCGCGGACCGAGGCGTGGGTCATCTCATGCGGGTAGTTCATCAGGGACTCGATGCCACCCAGGGACTCGGCCAGGATGAACAGCTGCGTACCCTCGGCCACCTTGCGGGCGGCGGGCTCGCCACCGGCCAGCTGGATGGAGACCATGCCGCCGAAGCCGCTCATCTGGCGCTTGGCCAGGTCGTGGCCGGCGTGGTCCGGAAGCCCAGGGTAGAGCACCTTCTCCACGGCCGAGTGATCGGCGAAGTACTCGGCGATCTTCTGGGCGTTCTCGCAGTGGCGGTCCATCCGCACGCCCAGGGTCTTCAGCCCGCGGGTGGTCAGGTAGGCATCCAGCGGGCCGGAGACCGCACCCACGGCGAACTGCTGGAAGGCGACCTTCTCGGCCAGCTCCTCAGCGCCCTCGCCCAGGACCACGGCACCGCCGACGACGTCGGAGTGGCCGCCGATGTACTTGGTGGTGGAGTGGACCACCACGTCGGCACCCAACTCCAAGGGACGCTGCAGGTACGGGGTGGCGAAGGTGTTGTCCACCACCAGCAGGGCGCCGTTGTCATGGGCGATCGTCGCCAGGGCGGCGATGTCTGTCACAGCCATCAGCGGATTCGAGGGTGTCTCCACCCAGAGCAGCGTGGCGTCGGAAGCGTCCAGCTCGGCGGCCACACGGTCCAGATCGCTCAGGTCCAGCGGCGTGTTGGCGATGCCCCAGTCCCCGTGGATCCGGGAGATCAGCCGGTAGGAGCCGCCATAGGCGTCGTTGCCCATCACGATCCGTTGCCCCGGGCGCATCAGTCCGCGGATCACGGCGTCTTCGGCGGCCAGGCCGGACCCGAAGCTGAAGGCGTGGGCGCCGTCCTCCAGCGCCGCCAGCTGCTCCTGCAGGGCGGTGCGGGTGGGGTTGCCGGCGCGGCCGTAGTCATAGCCGTTGCGCAGGTTGCCGATGCCGTCGGGAGCATAGGTGGTGGAGAGATGGAGGGGCGGGACCACTGCGCCATAGACCTCATCCACCTCCTGGCCGGTGTGGATGGCGTGAGTGGAGAAGCCGTGGTTCTTCTGGGACATCAGTTCTCTTCCTTCTCTGCACCGGACAGGTGGGCCAGCAGGTCGTTGCGGGTCAGCACACCGACGATGTCGCCGTCGCGCGCCACCAGCAGGGTGGGGTTCTTCCGCAGCTTCTCCAGGATCTGCGGCACGGTCTCGGTGATCCCGGCCAGCGGCAGCTCAGCGCTGAGGTGGTCGGAGACCGGCTCCTCCGGGTGGACCTTCCCCACGATGATCGCGTCGGAAAGACCCTCGACGTCGACGATCCCGTAGACCTCGCCGATGCGCGCCACACGGCTGGGCTGGTCGATGACCGGGACGATGTCGATCCCGTAGCGGTTCATGACCGAGACGGCCTCACGCAGTGTGGTGGTGCGCGGGATGGAGATGACCTCGGGCAGCGCGCCGCCGAACTCGGAGTCGTTGAAGAGGTCCTTCTTGGCACCCAGAAGGTCCGCCGCCGTCGTGGTCTCCGGGCTCTGTGGGCCGGTGCCCGGAGCCTGCGGCTGGGCCTCAGCCTCGGCGGCGATGACGCCGTCGCGCACTGCCGAGGAGACCTCGTCGGTGGTCTTCACACTGATCTCGGTGCCGGTGGAGGTGGAGACGACCTCGCCGAAGCCATGGTCGATCATCCACTGGTCGTTGAAGATCTTGGCCAGGTAGCCGCGGCCGGAGTCAGGCAGCACGGCGACGACGACGTCGTCGGGACCCAGCCCCTCGGCCACCTTCAGCGCCGCGGCCACGGCGGTGCCGGAGGAGCCGCCCACCAGCAGGCCCTCCTCAGTGGCCAGGCGGCGGGCCATGGCGAAGGATTCTGCGTCGGTGATGGTGTGGTGCTCATCGGGGACCTTGGGGTCATAGTTCTTGACCCACACGTCCTCGCCCACACCCTCGACGAAGTAGGGGCGGCCCTCGCCGCCGGAGTAGATGGAGCCGTCCGGGTCGGCCACGACCACGCGCACCGGGCCTGACTCGCGCTGCGCGGAGACCTCCTTGAGGTAGCGGCCCGTGCCGGTGACGGTGCCGCCGGTGCCTGCACCGACCACCAGGTGGGTGATCTTCTCTTCGGTGTCCTCCCAGATCTCCGGGCCGGTGGTCTCGTAGTGGGAGGCGGGGGCGCCGGGGTTGGAGAACTGATCGGGCTTGAAGCCGCCCGCGATCTGTTCGGCCAGCTGATCGGAGATCCCGTAGTAGCTCAGGGGCGAGTCCGCGGGCACACCGGTGGGGCCCACGACGACGTCGGCGCCGTAGGCGCGCAGCACGTCTCGCTTCTCCTGGGCCACCTTGGGCACGGTGATGAACACGCTGCGGTAGCCCTTCTGCTGGGCCACCAGGGCCAGGCCCACGCCGGTGTTGCCGGAGGTGGGCTCCACGACCACGCCGCCGGGCTTGAGCTTGCCGGCCTTCTCCGCGTCTTCGATCATCTTCAGCGCGATGCGGTCCTTGATGGAGCCGCCCGGGTTCAGATACTCGAGTTTGACCAGGACAGTGGCTTCGATACCTTCGGTCACCCGGTTCAGCTTCACCAGCGGGGTGCGGCCGATCAGGTCGACGACGGAGTGGGCGTATTTCATGGCCCCCAGGCTACCGCCGCGTGATGAACCCGCCGAGGTTTCGCGTCTTCTGGAGAAACATCATTGCTCTGGTTGTCGCGCAGGTGTCGGAATACGTGTGCGGAAGGCCTCATTCCGACACCTGCGCGACGACTGAACGGGCCGGGGGCCGGAGTAGGGTGGGTTCGATGCATCTGGCGCAGACTGTGGTGGACCTGGGCACGGCCTTCGACCTGCCGCGCAGCCTGGGCATCCTGCAGCGCGGCCACGGAGATCCGGCCATGCGCGTGGACCCCGGCGAGCACCGCGGCGGCCCGGGCGGGACCCCGGGTGCCGGGGCGTGGATGTGCTTCCGGATCTATGACGGCGCCGGACAGCAGAGTTCCGGGCAGATCGGTTCTGTCACGCTGCGCCTGGACCAGCTCAGCGCGAGGCAGGTGCGGGTCCGCGCGCTGGGGCCCTCGGAGCAGGCCGCCTCAGCCGCACTGGACCGGGCGCCACAGCTGCTGGGCACCGAGGATGACTGGTCCGACTTCGAATTCCTGCTGGATGCGCTGGAGGACGATGCCTCGCTCGCGCTGGCGAGGGTTCGGCGTCGCCATCCTGGGCTGCGACTGCCGGCCACCGGGCAGCTCTTCGATCAGCTCATCACAGTGATCCTGGAGCAGAAGGTCACCCATGACCAGGCGCGGCACAGCTGGCGGAACCTGCTGACGAGATACGGGGACCAGCCGCCGTCCTCAGATGATCTGCAGGCGCCCCAGTGGATGCGCCTGCCGCTGACGGCTGAACAGCTGCGTGCCGTGCCATCCTGGGCCTGGCATCAGCTCTGGGTTCAGCCGCCGCTCTCGGCCACCGTCCAACGGGTGGCTGGCCGCGCTTCGGCAGTCCACCGCCTGGCGGAGACGCCGGTGGAGCGGGACGCCGTGGCAGAGCTGGCCGCGCAGCTGACCTCGATCCCGGGGATCGGCGAGTGGACGGCCGCGGAGGCGCTGCAGCGCTCCCACGGCGCGGCGGATCTGCCTGCCGTCGGGGACTGGCATCTGCCCCATCTGGTGGGCGAGGCCCTCTCAGGGCGCAGAACCGACGACGCCGGCATGCTGCGTCTGCTGGAGCCCTACCGTCCGCACCGGCACCGGGTGATCCGGCTGCTGCGGGTCAGCGGATACCGCCAGCAGCGGTTCGGCCCGATGCTGGCCCCGGAGGACCACCGGCGCCGCTGAGGCCGAGCCCCCGGCTGGAGCGTGAGGGGCTCAGGACTCCTGGGAGTCGCCCTGGTCCTGCTCAGCGACCTGCTTATGGACCTCTCCCATGTCCAGGCCCTTCACCGCGGTGATGACCTCGTTGAGCTGGTCGGCGTTGAGTGCACCGGGCTGGGAGAAGACGAGCACTTTCTCGCGGAAGGCCATCAGCGTGGGGATGGAGGAGATGTTCGCCGCAGCGGCCAGCTCCTGCTCTGCCTCAGTGTCCACCTTGGCGAAGGTCACTTCGGGGTGCTGCTCCGAGACCTCTTCGTAGATGGGGGCGAACTGCTTGCAGGGACCGCACCAATCAGCCCAGAAGTCGATGAGCAGAATGTCGTTGTCCTCCAGCGTCTGCTGGAACTCTGCTGTGGTCAGGTCTTTGGTAGCCATGGCCGCCACGATACGCGAGAGAGATTTCGGCGCACTTCACACATCCTGAATACGCCCCCGGCGAAAGGCGGAATAGGCGCGATCAGCGCCCGACGCCGGCCACGGAACCTGAGCGGATCACCCCACGATATTCCGCTGATCAGGCGCTTCTCCCCGATGTATGGGGACAGCCCCAGACAGCAAGAAGGGCGGCCCCATATCGGAGCCGCCCTTCTTCTCTCGGTGGCGGATGAGGGATTCGAACCCCCGTAGGCAATGCCAGCTGATTTACAGTCAGCCCCCTTTGGCCGCTCGGGTAATCCGCCGAGTTCCAGCACCTCACCGCGGCGAGGCACCCCACAACTTTAGCGAAGTCATAGAAAATCGTCGAATCGGCGTGGTTGCGGGAAACCAGTAGGCTGACAGACACTACTGCCATCTTCGCCCGCCCAGATTTTGGAGTCCTCCCGTGGCTGATATCGAGGCCGAAGCGCTCGCCCAGCAGCTCAGCGAGCGCTCCCCCACTGGCATCGCCGACCAGATCCGACGGATGGTCGCCTCAGGTGACCTCACCACAGGTATGCGCCTGCCCACTGTCCGCGACGTCGCTCAGGAGATCGGGGTCAGCGTGGGAACCATCGCCCAGGCCTGGGGCATCCTCCGCGAGGAGAACGTGGTGGAGACCCGCCGCCGCGGCGGCACCCGCATCCTGGATGCGGACCAGCGCAGACTGCGCAGCTTCGGCGGCTGGACCTCGGTGGATCTGCTGATGCACAGCCCCGACGCCGCACTCTTGCCTCCACTGTCCGATGCGGTGGCCAAGGCGCTGAACCATCAGGACTTCAACCGCTGGGGCCGCGAGTACATCACCACCGACCTCCAGACGGTCGCCCAGCAGCACTGGCCCTCTGAGCCGGAGGCATGGACCGCGGCCGGCGGCGGCGCCGAGGGCCTGTGGATGGCAGTTCATGCCGCCGTATCCCCCGGCGACTCCATCGCCGTGGAGGTCCCCGCGGCTCCCGGTGTGGTGGATACGCTGCGCGACGCCGGCCTGACCCCGCTGGGTGTGGGCACCGATGAGTCCGGCCCGCTTCCTGGTGATCTGCAGACCGCACTCGACGCCGGGGCGCGCGCCTTCCTGCACTGGCCCGACGGCGCCTTCGCCGAACGGCACACCCTCACCGATGAGCGCGCGGAGGAGCTGCATGCAGTGCTCTCCCCCACCTCCGCTGTGGTGATCGAGGATGACCCGCTGGGCCCGCTCTCCGCGGTGGAGCCGGCGTCGTTGGCCGCACTGCTGCCGGAGCGCTCGCTGCGGGTGAGCGCCTTCTGCCGCGCCTTCGGCGTGGATATGCGCACTGCGGTGATCGGAGGCGGCCGGGATCTGGTGGAGGCGGCCGAGCACAGCCGCACCGGCGGACTGGGCTCCAACAGCCGCCTGCTGCAGCAGACCATCGTCGCTGCGATGAAGGACTTCCGCACTCCGCGCCGCCTGGAGCTGGCCCGCGAGCACTACACCTTCCGGCGCCAGCTGGCCTTGGACCGCTTCGCCGCGGCCGGGCTGACCGCCCGCAGCGCCGAGGGCAGCTGGTCCCTCTGGGTGGAGGTCCGCGAGGAGCAGACCGCGGCTCTGGCCCTGAGCAGCCGCGGGGTGATCGTCGGCGTCGGGTCCGCCGCCTTCACCGACACTCCGGCCACCGGGCTGCTGCGGCTCTCCACCGCACAGCTGCCCGAGGACGCGAAGAAGCTCGACGAGCTGGCTCAGCTCATCGCTCTGGCCGCGGACGGTTCGCTGCGGACCTCCCCGGTCTAGGACTTCTCTCACGCGCGCAGCCGCTCCCCCTGGAAGCGGACGATCTGCTGCGCCGCGGGGACGCGGCCGGCCTCTGCACCGGCGTCGGGCTCAGCACCGTCGGTCGCCTCAGCCCCTGAGGGAACCTCGCAGACGGCGAAGTCGACGGCCGCGCCGGCGAAGGGCTCCTCGAAGGAAGGGATCCACTCGGGGTTGTCGTGGATGACGCAGGCCGCCGGCCCCTGGGCGACGGGAAGAGTGGCAGCGGACAACGGACTCCTCCTCTGGTGTGCCGCACGGATCGGGACAGGTGCCATTGTTCCGCTCCGGATGCCCCGCGGATCAAGCGATGCGTCACATGAGTTCATCATTGTGACCACCTGTATGACGCAACCCTGGGAAGCTCCGGGCGGATGTAGGAAGATTGGGGCATGGCCCGTATCTACTCAAACCCCACCGAACTGGTCGGCAACACTCCGCTGCTCGACGTCACCGCCGCTGTCCCGGGAGCCCGGGCGACGGTGCTGGCCAAGCTTGAGTTCTACAACCCCGCCTCCAACGTGAAGGACCGCACGGCGCTGTCCATCGTGCAGACGGCGATCGCTGAGGGGAAGCTGCCCCCGGGCGGCACCATCGTGGAGGCATCCAGCGGCAACACCGGCATCGCACTGGCCTGGGTAGGTGCCGCCCTGGGGTACACGGTCATCATCGCCATGCCCGACGACGCCTCCGTGGAGCGCCGCTCCCTGCTCGAGGCCCTGGGTGCGGAAGTGGTGCTCACCCCGGGCAAGGACGCGATGGCCGGAGCCAACCAGCGCGCCGGGCAGATCGTGGAGGAGACTCCCGGAGCCTTCCTGGCCGGACAGGGCGGCAATCCCGCCAACCCGAAGATCCACCGCGAGACCACTGGTCCGGAGATCTGGCGCGACACCGACGGCCAGCTGGACTTCTTCGTGGCCACCACCGGAACCGGCGGCACGATGACCGGTGCCGGCGAGTACCTGAAGTCGCAGAATCCCGAGGTGCAGGTGGTCGCTGTCGAGCCCGCCGAGGCTCCGGTGCTGCGCAACGGGGGCGAGGGCTTCAACCCGCATCTGATCCAGGGGATCATCGGCGGCAACGGCATCCCGCCGGTGCTGGACCTGGAGCTGGCCGACGACGTCCTGGACGTCCCCGGCGCCGAGGCCTACCGCGTGGCCCGCGAGCTCGCCGGCTCCATGGGACTGCTGGTGGGCATCTCCTCCGGTGCTGCGCTGCACGCCGCAGGTCAGCTGGCGGTGCGCCCGGAGAACGAGGGCAAGACCATCGTGACCGTCTTCGCCGACAGCGGTGAGCGCTACCTCTCCACCGGCCTGTACAGCGGGAAGATCCCGGCCGCGGGTGAAGCAGTGTGACGCTGGTGGTTCCGCCGGGCGCCTGCGCGAGGTAGCCTGGAGAGGCGCTGAGATCAGCGCATGCACCCATCCAGAGCGGCTGAGAGATCTGGCTCGACGACGCCGCAGCAACCCGGGGACTCTGTTCTGCCGGGTGCTACCGCCAGAGGGTCCGAGAGGATCCGACGATGGAAAGGACTCCTCATGTCAATGACTGACTCTCTCGCCTCTCAGATCGTCTCTGAGGCTGACACCTTCCTGGCTCTGGCGGCCTCTGCGCTGCCGCCGGTCCCCGGCGCGCGCCTGGAGCGCCGCACCGGGGAGGAGCTGCAGGACGCGGAGTGTCGAATGCTCGCCGCGTGAGCGCTGACTGGTCGCCTAAGAACGGCCTCCCCTCTTTCGAGATTCCGAAGAGGGGAGGCCGTTCTTCTGTGTGGGCGCCGGGCCTGATCAGTCCCCGCCTGTTCAGTCCTGGCAGCTCAGCCCGGTCGGCTCACCCGAGCAGGCGCTCCGAGGCCAGGGCCGCGCCCTTGCCCAGAGACTCCAGCTTGGCGAAGGCGATGTCCGGGTGGAGGCGTCCGCCCAGTCCGCAGTCGGTGCCGGCCTGGACGTTCTCCGCGCCCACGCGCTCGGCGAAGCGGGTCAGGCGCTGAGCGACCAGCTCAGGGTGCTCCACCACGTTGGTGGCGTGAGAGACCACACCGGGGACGATGACCTTGCCCTCGGGCAGCTTCAGGTCGTCCCAGACGGTGTACTCGTGCTCGTGGCGGACGTTGCCGGCCTCGAAGGTGAAGTACTTGGCGTCTGCGCCCAGGCACAGGTCTGCGATGTGTTTGAACTCCAGGTCTGTGGTGTGCGGGCCGTGCCAGGAGCCCCAGCAGATGTGCAGGCGGACCTGCTCGGGGTCGATGTCACGCAGCGCGTAGTTCAGTGCCTCGATCCGCAGCTGGGTGAACTTCCGGTAGTCCTCCACCGAGGGCTCGGGGGTGATCTGGTCCCAGTTCTCGGCCAGGCAGGGGTCGTCGAGCTGCAGGATCAGGCCGGCGTCGGTGATGGCCTTGTACTCGTTGCGCAGCACCTCAGCCCAGGCGTAGAGGTGCTGCTCCTCGCTCGCGTAGTGCGAGTTGGGCACGCGTGCTCCGGAGCCCGGCGCGATGGAGGTCAGGAAGCCCTGCTCCAGGCCAGCCGCCTCCAGGCCCTTCTTGAGGTTGGCGATGTCGGCCTCCACCGCCTCCTGGCCGCGCCAGGTCAGCTCACCGGTGGTGGCCGGGAAGGGGACGGCGTGCTCGCCGGTGGGCGAAGTCTCGGTGTAGAAGTCCTTGAACTTCGCCCAGTCGCGACGGTTGAGCATATTGGTCAGCTTCAGGTCGCCCGGGGAGGACTCCTGGTGGGGCCAGTTGAAGAGGCTCTCACCGGTGACTTCCAGGCCGCCCACCCGCTGGAAGACGTAGGACCACCAGGCGCCGTAGTCCACTGCCGAAGACATGGCCTTGCCGTATTCGCCGTCGCCGGGGAGCGTGACACCCAGCTCGGCCTGGCGCTTGACCAGGTTCACCACAGCTTCGGAGAGCAGGGCGTCGAACTCGGGGGTCTTCTTCAGGGTGAAGCCGTCGTCCTCGAGCTCGCGTGCTGCGTTGGCGGCGATGAGCTCAGGGGTCCGGGGCAGGGAGCCCGCGGTGCTGACGAGGATCTGCTCCTCAGGATTCAGAGACTGCGGCATGCGCACTTCTTCCTTTCAGGTGCACGGCGGAGATCATCCGTGAAGCCTAAGGAGGAGGACGACGCCGACGCCGCCCCGCTCCAGGCCGCGGACAGTCCCCACCGACGAGCGAGGGTCAAAGTCCGCAGCGGTGCCCATGACAGGCGCGAGGCTTCGCATGCTCGCTGCGATTCTGAGACTACGTAATCGGCGTCGATATGTTCAACTGCACAGCTGAGGATCCACTATGTGAACGGTTCAGGATTCGTCTTCGCCTTCGCCGACAGGGAAGGGTACTGTTCCCGGCGCTCCTCACGCTGCTGCTCCCTGCGCTCTTCAAAATCCTCCTGGACTGTCGGGTGATCGGAGCATCGCGTGTGGTACAGAATCCGCATCCCTTCTTCAGCCCCAGTGGCCGTCGCGACGAATTGACGGCCTTCCTCCTGACCCGCCGACCAGATGACATTGGTGCCCTCAGCATCCACACTGTTGCCCTCTGCCGGTGTCAGCGCGAGGTCTTCTGCGAACTCCTCGGAACGCTCAAGGATCTCCTCTTCCTCCAGGTGGTCAGTCACGAAACCGACGCGGTACTGGTACGCGCCCACCGCGCATTCCCGCGGTGCCATCTCTTCTCGGTAACACTCCACCGTCCAGGGTCCCCCATCCCACGTCAGGGCCTGTTCCGCAGCCGGTCATGAGGAGCACCGCGGCGGCCAGACCAGTTGCACGCCCTGACCGGCTTCCCTGCTGGCCTTCCACCAGTTCTCCTCTGTTCGTCCTCACCATGTCTCCGCTCATCCTAGGTCCGCATGATCGGCTCATCACCCCGCCTCCACCCACCGAACCCTCAGAACCTGAACAGAGACGAAGCGCCCTTCCCCACCCCTTTAGACTGAACACATGGCTAAGGAATCAAGCTTCGACATCGTGTCCACAGTGGATAAGCAGGAGGTCTCCAACGCGCTGAACCAGGCGCAGAAGGAGATCTCCCAGCGCTACGACTTCCGCGGCACCGGCGCTGAGGTCGACTACTCCGGGGAGAACATCCTGATCAAGGCGAACTCCGAGGAGCGCGCCAAGGCGGTCAAGGACGTCTTCGGCTCCAAGCTGGTCAAGCGGGGCATCTCCCTGAAGTCCTTCGACGCCGGCGAGCCCTACGCCTCCGGCAAGGAGTACCGGATCGAAGGCGCCATCAAGGAGGGCATCGACCAGCCCACCGCCAAGAAGATCTCCAAGATCATCCGCGATGAGGGCCCCAAGTCGGTGAAGGCTCAGATCCAGGGAGATGAGCTGCGCGTGACCTCCAAGTCCCGCGACGACCTCCAGGAGGCCATCGCCCTGCTCAAGGACTTCGAGGACGCCGCCCTGCAGTTCGTGAACATGCGCTGAGCTCTCAGCCGATCACACAGCTCAGCCGGTCACACAGCGGCACGAGCTCAGGCGGCTTTCACCCGCGCACAGGAAGAAGGGCCGAGGACGGATACTTCCGCCCTCGGCCCTTCTTCGTGTCAGTAGGCCGCTCAGGAGGCGGGGCGTGCTGCTCCCTCGTCCGGGCCCTCTGCGGATCCCTCAGCCGCTCCGTCAGCACCGGAGGCGCCGGCGTCGGAAGCTCCTGCCGCTCCGTTCGCCTCAGCGGCATCCTGCTCCCCCGCAGAGAGCTCACTGCGGACCTCGTCCAACAGGACCCGCATATCGCGCCAGCGAACCTCGGTCTGAGCCAGGTATTCGGGGAGCCGCTCGATCTGCTCGCGCTGACGGCGCAGCTGGCGGTGCTGGGCCAGCTCCTCACGGATCTTGGCGACGGTGACCTCAGCGTCCTGGAGGATGAGCTCGAGCTCGACCTCCATGTCGCGGAGCTCTTCCTGGTCCTTCCGTTCAGCAGTCACAGCATCACGCTCACAGAGATCAGGCTCAGCGGAAGGACGACGAAGACGCCGAGGGTCCACACGGCGGCGTAGATCTTCCGCTCCGCAGAGAGGTCGGCCAGGGTCTGGGCCGCCATCGGCGGCAGGTTGCGCAGGCCCGGAATGCAGAAGATCAGGACCAGTGCACTGAGGCTGAAGAACAGGTGGATCAGTGCCGCCTGCAGGGCCAGCTGACCCTCGGCACCGGTGAAGGCGAAGGCTGCGATCAGGGCGGTCATCGTGGTGCCGATGTTCGCACCCACGGTGAACGGGTAGAGCTGCTTGAGCCCGAAGTGGCCGGATCCTGCCAGCGGGACGGTGAGCGCCGTCGTCGTGGAGGAGGACTGGACCATCACGGTCATCAGCGCGCCGGAGGTCACGCCGGAGACCGGGCCGCGGCCGATGGCGTTGTGCAGGACCTTCTGCGCCTGGCCCACCATCAGCACCTTGAGCATCTTGCCGATGAAGTTGATGACCAGCATGATCAGCGCGATGCCCACCACGATCAGGGCGATGCCCTGCCACAGCTCGGGCAGTAAGCTGGTGCCGAAGACGATGGCATCCGCACCCGGATCCTTCACGAACCCGATGCCGTCGCCCACCGCCTCAAATCCTGAGGCCAGCCAGCTGCCGTCGGCCGAGGCCATCGGAGCGGTGACCGCCTCGGAGGCCCGGCGCAGGAAGCCGGTCATCAGCTCCAGGGGCAGGATGATGAACACGGCCAGCAGGTTGAAGAAGTCGTGGACGGTGGCCACGGCGAAGCCGCGGCGGAAGGCGTCCTTGTCCCGGATCATGCCCAGGCTGACCAGCGTGTTGGTCATGGTGGTGCCGAGGTTGGCACCCATCAGGATCGGGATGGCGATGTGCAGCGGCAGGCCGCCGGCCACCATGCCGACTGTGATGGAGGTGGTGGTGGAGGAGGACTGGGTCAGCGCCGTGCCGGCCAGACCGATCATCAGCGCGATCAGCGGGTTGGAGGCGAAGTCGAAGAGGTTCTCCGCCTCGCCGCCGGTGGCCAGGCCGAATCCGTCGCCGATCACCGAGACCGCGGTGATGAGCACCCAGATGCCGGCCACCACGGAGAGCCAGTTGGCCACGTCCAGCGCCCGGCCGCGCAGACCGACGTCCTCGAAGACGCTGATGAGCCGCTTCCGAGCGTCCTGCTCCGTGACCTCCTCAGCGAGCTGGGAGGCACGCTCCGCCTGGACTGCCGCATCCTGCTGATCCTCGAGGCGGTCGCGCAGCGCCGTGCTGTCCTCAGCACGATCGCGAGCAGACGGGTCCACAGTCATGATTCTTCCCCTCATGGCTTCCAGAGGCAGGGCGCCGCTCAGCACCCTCCTCGACAGTCACCCCCAGTGTGGGGAAGAGACATGGCTCGGAGGGAAACCGAAGGTTAACAGCACGTGGAGTCGGTGAAGAGATTCCCGACGCCGGCATCAGTCCTGGTCAGGCCCGGCCGGTTCAGCAGGAGTTCAGAGGGAGGTCACCAGGATCAGGGCCAGCGGGACGGCCACGAAGACGCCCAGGACCCAGATGGCCGCGTAGATCTTCTTCTCCGCAGCCAGGGCGGCCAGCCAGGTGGCGCCGCGCGGGGGCAGGTTTCGCAGGAACGGCAGCCCGTAGATCAGGGTCACGGCCAGCACGTTGAACAGCAGGTGCACATAGGCTGCGGTCAGGGCGATGGTCGCCTCAGGGCCTGTGAAGGCGAAGGCGGAGATCAGCGCGGTGACCGTGGTGCCGATATTGGTGCCCAGGGTGTAGGGGTAGATCTGCTTCAGGGTGAAGGCGCCGGATCCTGCCAGCGGCACCGCCAGGGCGGTGGAGGTGGAGGAGGACTGCACCATCACGGTGACAGCAGTGCCGGAGGCGATGCCCGTGAGGGGGTTGCGCCCGATGGCGGCGTGGAGGACCTGCTTGGCCCGTCCGACCATCAGCACTTTGAGCAGGCGGCCGATGAAGTTGATGACCATCAGGATCAGCGCCACAGCCACCACGATCATCGCGATGCCCTGCCACATGCCGGGCACCCAGCCCAGGCCGGCCTCGATGCCATCGGCCAGCGGCTCGGTGATCACCTCGACCACAGTGCCGATGCCGCCGAAGATGCTGGCGACGAAGCCGCCGTCGGTGCCGGAGCTGACGCTGGCCAGCGAGGTGGACAGGCGCTCCAGCAGGCCGAAGGCCATCTCCAGGGTCAGGAAGATCGCCACGGCGATCAGGTTGAAGAAGTCGTGGACGGTGGCCGCTGCGAAGCCGCGGCGGAAGGCGTCCTTGTCCTTGACCATGCCCAGGCTGACCAGAGTGTTGGTCAGGGTGGTGCCGATGTTGGCGCCCATGATGATCGGGATCGCCACGGTCAGCGGCAGACCGCCGGCCACCAGGCCCACCGTCACCGAGGTGGTGGTGGAGGAGGACTGGGTCAAGGCGGTGGCCACCACACCGATCATCAGCCCGATGATGGGGTTGGTCGCGAATTCGAAGAGCGTCTCGGCCTGATCGCCTGTCGCGATCTTGAAGCCCGAACCGATGACACCGACAGCGGTGATCAGCACGTAGACAGCGGCCACGACGGCCAGCCAATTGACGATCTGCAGAGCGCGGCCGGTCAATCCGAACCGCTCGAAGGGACTGGAGAGATGCGCCACCTCTTCCGAGGTCGCGTGCTCTTCGCGGGAAGGGCTCTTCCGCTCATCGGCCAGCGGCGATGTGGTCATGTCATGAACAGTGACACCACAAGGTGAACGAAAGGTGAACATGAGGTCGCTCACCGGCGACCCGAAGCTGGGAAGTCTCGCAGATACGATGGTGTTGATCACTATCAGGTCTCTCAACGCCGATTCAGCGGAGGTTCCCTATGCATCACCACCACGGACGGCTGCGCACGGCGGGCCTGCTGGCCTTCCTCTTCGCGCTGCTGCTGGCAGTCGGCGCAGTGGTCGCCTACAGTTCCGGGACCCCTGCGTTCCTGTTCATCTTTGCCGGCATCGGGCTGGTCTCCGTCGCCTATTCCTACTGGAACTCCGACAAGATCGCCCTGCGCGCCATGAAGGCCCGCCCGGTGTCCAAGGAGGAGTCCCCTCAGCTGCATCGGATGGTGGAGGAGCTGGCCCATCGCGCCCAGCAGCCGATGCCGCGCATCTACATCGCACCCACTCCCACGCCGAACGCCTTCGCCACCGGGCGGAACCCGCAGAACGGCGTCGTCTGCTTCACCGAAGGCATCCTGAACCTGCTCAACGAACGTGAGCTGCGCGGGGTCACCGGCCATGAGCTGATGCACGTCTACAACCGAGACATCCTGATCTCCTCGGTGGCGGCCGCCGTCGCCGGCTTCCTGACCACCATCGCGCAGTTCTTCCTGCTCTTCGGCGGCGGACGCGGCAATCAGCAGGGCGGCAACCCGCTCATGCTCATCGGCTCCATCCTGGCGGTCTTCCTGATGCCGGTGGCCGCCAGCCTGATCCAGATGGCGATCAGCAGAACCCGTGAGTTCGACGCCGACGCCGACGGCGCCCAGCTCAGCGGCGACCCGCTCGCCCTGGCCTCCGCACTGGACAAGCTGGACCGCGGCATCTCGCGGTACCCCATGAAGGAGGACCCCAAGCACGACGCGCACGCCCATATGATGATCGCCAACCCGTTCGGGCCGCGCGCCAAGCAGATGTTCTCCACCCACCCGCCGATGGATCAGCGGATCGCCCGGCTGGAGGAGATGGCCGGCCACCGAGGCAGCTCCGGAAGCTGAGGCGCCGGCATCGGCGTCGGGCCCACGTGCATCGACACCCTCGTTTTACCAAGCTGAATTCAGATTACCGGCCCGCATACGCAGGGTAATCCGAGAATCGCTTGGTAAAACGAGGGTGTCGGCGTGAGGAGTGGGTCAGCTCTCGCGGGAGATGCGGACCATCTCCTCGCGCTGGACCACCTTCACCCGTTCACGGAGGGTGCCGTCGGGCAGCTCGCCGTAGGCCTCTCCCAGCCCGGCCTCGTGCTCATCGAGCTTCAACCAGCCCTCCCAGGTGGTGAACTCCACGCCGCGGGACTCCAGCAGGTCGATGACCGCCTGCTCATCCGGGTTCTCCGCCACGGGCAGCTGGTGGACGTCCTCCAACAGGCAGCCGATGGTCTCCAGGGCGTCGCCCTTGGTGTGGCCGATCAGACCCACGGGGCCGCGCTTGATCCAGCCGGTGGCATAGGTGCCGGGGATGTGTTCGCCGGACTCGTCCAGCACACGGCCGGCCTCGTTGAGGATGACACCCTTCTTCTCGTCGAAGGGGATGCCGCTGATCTCGGATCCGAAGTAGCCCACCGCGCGGTAGACGGCTTCCACTTCGTAGTCCACGAATTCGCCGGTGCCCTTGGCGCTGCCGGTGCCGTCGAGCTCCATACGCTCGAAACGGATGCCGGCCACCTTGCCGGTGCCGTTGCCCTCGGCGTCGCGCCCCTCGAGGATCTCCACCGGCTGGTGCAGGAAGTGCATGTGGAACTTCCGGGAGGCCTCCTCGGTGCGCTCCTCCTGCTCCACCAGCCAGTTGGCCAGCGTGTTGACCATGGTCTTGACCTGGTTGTTGGTGCGGATCTCCTCATCGGAGGCCTCGTCGAACTCGAAGTCCTCCTCATAGAGGACGATGTCGACGTCGCGGCTGTGGGAGAGCTCGCGCAGCTCCAGCGGGGTGAACTTCACCTGCGCCGGGCCGCGGCGGCCGAAGACGTGGACGTCGGAGACCGAGGACTTCTGCAGCTCGGTGTAGACGTTCTCCGGGATCTCCGTGCTCAGCAGGTCCTCGGCGTGCTTGGAGAGCACCCGTGCCACGTCCAGGGCCACGTTGCCGTTGCCGATGACCGCGACCTTCTCTGCCCCCAGAGGCCACTCGCGCGGGTAGTCGGGGTGGCCGTCGTACCACGAGACGAAGTCGGCGGCGCCGTAGGATCCCTCCAGCTCGATGCCGGGGATGTTCAGCGCAGCGTCCTTGATGGCACCGGTGGAGAAGATGACGGCGTCGTAGTGGGCGCGCAGATCTTCCAGGGTGAGGTCGGTGCCGATGTCCACATTGCCCAGCAGGCGGATGTCCCCGCGGTCCATGACCTTGTGCAGAGCCTTGATGATGCCCTTGATGCGCGGGTGATCCGGCGCGACGCCGTAGCGGATCAATCCGAAGGGGGCCGGGTAGCGGTCGAAGAGGTCGATGCTGAACTCGACGTCGTTCTTCTTGTGCGCCTTGGCCAGGATGTCCGAGGCGTAGACACCGGCGGGGCCAGCGCCGACGACGGCGACTCGGACAGGGCGATTCTGCGGGTTGGACACGGAGAGGATTCCTTCTGCTCGATTACCTCAGAACAGTATGCCGTAAAGCACGGCATAAGAGGGAACGTACCTGGCCCGCCGCTTCTTCCCGACGCCGACCCGCTACCCCGACCGATAGACTGCCGGCATGGCTTCCACGAGCGCAGAGACGGACATGTTCCTCGAGAAGTTCAAGGCCCTGGTGCCGAAGTACCTCGACGACCAATGGACCGCTGAGGAGGGGTTCACCGCTGAGGAGCTGCAGGAGCTGCTGGCGGACTCCGAGCTTCCGGCCACGCTGCGGCTGCCGCTGGTGCTCGAGGAGTTCTACCGGGCGCTGGGCAGCTGCGAAGAGATCATGGAGGCGTACCACTTCTTCTTCGATCCCGATGAGCTGGTGATCGAGGACGGCTGCCTGATCTTCCTCGAGGACGAGGAGGAGCGCTGGGTCTGGGGCGTAGACACCTCTGATCTCCAGGTGCCGGATCCGCTGATCCTGCGGCGGAACAATGACAAGGACGAGTGGTCCGAGGAGGCCGCCACCGTCAGCGAGTTCGTCTTCGATCTGCTGGAGTTCTCCTTCGAGGAGGAGGAGTGACGCTTCCGGCACCGCTCTGGCAGTCCCATGCCCCGCAGGGGTATGTCTGCCCCTTCTGTGGGCTGGCCGCTGGAGACGTCTCCGATCCGGGGAACCGCTGCGAGCTCAGCGATGTGGTCCACCAGGACGATGAGCTGCTGGTCTTCATGGCCTGCGACGGATTCGGGCCCCATGAGGGCCATGCCATGATCGTCCCAGTCCGGCACTATGAGGCGCTCTACGATCTCAGCGACGACCTGCTGGGGAAGATCGGGGCCATGTCCCGCGATGTGGCCGTGGCGATGAAGCTGGCTTGGAACCCGGAGGGGACCTCAGTGCGTCAGCATAATGAGCCCGCCGGCAACCAGCATGTGTGGCATTACCACCTGCACGTCTTCCCGCGGTACCGCGACGACATGCTCTACCGACAGATCCGCCATCCCGTGGACGTGGAGGTCCGGGCGCAGAAGGCTCAGGAGCTCAGCGCGGCGCTGAAGCAGGTGCTGGCAGACCGTCGACCACCGGGCACAGGCCAGGGGCGCTGACCAGCGGTGCTGACCAGGGGCGCGTATCAGCCGTCGCGCTCGACCACGGCGTCGGCGAAAGAGTTCAGCGCCGTCTTCACCGTGGACTCCGGCAGCGGAGCGATCGCAGCCTTGGCCTTCTCCGCCCAGCCGTGAGCGGCCTGCCAGGCCTCCTCCATCACCGGATGGGCGACGACGGCGGCCACAGCCTCCGCCAGGGCCTCATCGGAGCTGAGGTCACCCTCCACCAGGTCCAGCACGCGCTGGGCCTCAGCGGTCTGATCACCCTGCTGGGCGACCTTCTCGCGCAGCAGCAGCACCGGCAGCGTGGGGACACCCTCGCGCAGATCCGTGCCCGGAGTCTTGCCGGAGGCCTCGCCGTCGGCGCTGAGGTCGATCACGTCATCGGCCAGCTGGAAGGCCACGCCCACAGCCTCGCCGTACTCCTCCAGCCTCCGGGTGACCTCTGGCGAGCAGCCGCCGAAGTGGGCGCCCAGCCAGGAGGCCGAGGCGACCAGCGAGCCGGTCTTATCGGCGATGACGCTCAGGTAGTGCTCCTTGGGATCAGCCCCCTCAGAGACGCCGACCGCCTCATGCAGCTGCCCCATCACCAGGCGCTCGAAGGTCCGCGCCTGGATGCGCGTGCCCTGCTCGCCCAGCTCAGACATCATCTGGGAGGCGCGGGCAAGGATCAGGTCGCCGGCCAGAATGGCTACCGAGTTGCCCCACACCTCATGGGCGGAGGGGGCGCCGCGGCGCACCGGGGCGGAGTCCATGACGTCGTCGTGGTACAGCGTGGCCAGATGTGTCATCTCCATGACCACGGCGGCCTGCAGCACCTCGTGGCCGGCCCCCTCCCCCAGCATGGAGGTCAGCACCGTCAGCAGCGGGCGGACCCGCTTCCCGCCGGCCTCGGCCAGGTACCGAGCTGAGGAGTCGGCGGTCTGGTCCGGGGAGGACAGTGCCTGAAGCAGGCGCTCCTCGACGTCGTTGAGCGCGTGATAGACCTCCACCGCGAGGTCTTCGTCAGCAGTGAGCACCTCAAAGCCGGCGGGCAGCTTCACGGCCTGCTCCGCGGAGGTCTCAGGGGAGGAATCAGTCATCGCGTCCAGCCTACCGAGATTCCGCCGGCTTCACGGCGTGATGGATGGCCACGATCCCGCCGGTCAGGTTCCGGTACAGGACACCGGACCAGCCGGCGTCGGCGATGATGCCGCCGAGCTCGTTCTGATCCGGCCAGGCGCGGATGGACTCGGCCAGGTACACATAGGCCCCCGGGTTGGAGGAGACGGCGCGGGCCACCGGGGGCAGCGCCTTCATCAGGTACTCGTTGTAGACCGTGTTGAACGCCGGATGCGTGGGGTCGGAGAACTCCATGACCGCCAGCCGGCCGCCGGGCTTGGTCACCCGCAGCATCTCGCGCAGGCCGACCTCCGGCTCCACGATGTTGCGCAGCCCGAAGGAGATGGTGACGGCATCGAAGGTGTCATCGGCGAAGGGGAGGTTCATCCCATCCCCAGCCACGAAGGTCATATCAGGACGACGCCGCTTGCCCACCTGGAGCATGCCCAGGGAGAAGTCGCAGGCGATCGCCTCCGCGCCGCCGTCGTGAAAGGGCTCAGTGGAGCTGCCGGTGCCGGCCGCGAGGTCCAGAACCCGCTCGCCGGGCTGAACCGCCAGCGCCTGGACCAGCTTCTTGCGCCAGCGTTTTGTCTGACCGAAGGAGAGCACATCGTTGGTCAGGTCATACCGTGCGGCCACCTCGTCGAACATGGAGGCGACGTCCGAGGGCTTCTTGGCAAGACTGGCGCGATTCACCCCAGCATTCTCGCACAGCCTGGGGTGCTGGGGTGTCCCCGCGGGCGCCCGGTCCGGCGCAGTCGGCCAGATCGCTGGGGCCGCGAGCAGGGCTGAAGGAAAGGATAGAGTGGTGGGTTGTGAGTGATGCGTCCGGTCCTATGCGTTTCTGCTGTGTGGCAGTGGACCGCATCCACGGTGGGCTCGTGGAGCTGCTGGCCGCGGCCCAGCCCAGCGGCGCGTGGATCCGCCAGGAGCAGGGGCGGCTCGGGCTGGGTGTGGCCGCGCAGACCTCCGCCTCCGGTGCGGACCGGTTCGCCGATCTGGCCCACTGGTGGGACAGCCTCAGCTGGCAGGGCCCCAGCCTGGACGGCCTGCCCGCAGGTGCGGGGCCCACGGCCTTCTCCTCCATCACCTACTCCTCCGACTCCTCCTCCGCATCCCGGCTGATCCTGCCCGAGCTGATCCTTGCGGTGACCGAGCAGGGGACCTGGCTGACCGGCGTCGTCGTCTCTGAGCCTGAGAGCGGGTCGGCTGAGAAACCGGCTGCTGAAGGTTTCCCGCTGGATCAGCTGCTGCAGAAGCACGGTCTGCGGCTGGATGACGGAGCCCTCTCTGCACTCTCTGCCTCCCCCGCGGCCGTCCCGCAGGCGCAGCTGCACGCGGGCACGCATCCCGAGCAGCACTATATGGACGCGGTGGAGGCCGGAGTGGCCGCCATCGGCGAGCGCCGGCTGGAGAAGCTGGTGCTGGCCCGCGACGCCGTCGCCGCCGCCGAGGCCCCGCTGCCGCCCGGTCCACTGCTGGCCCGGCTGACCCGCGACTACTCCGACTGCTGGACCTACCGCGCCGGCGACGTCCTGGGCGCCACCCCGGAGATGCTGGTCCAGGTCCGCGGCGAGGAGCTCTTCGCCCGCGTGCTGGCCGGGACAGTGGACCGCTCCCTCGGCGAGCAGGGCGCCCGCGTGCAGCTGGTGGAGAACCCCAAGCAGCGCAATGAGCACACTCTGGCCGTGGAGTCGCTTCTGGAGCAGCTGGCCCCGGTCAGCGCACAGCTGCGCGCCCAGACCCCGCCCGCTGTGCTCGAGCTGCCCAACGTCTACCACCTCTCCACCGATGTGACCGGCCGGCTCAGCACCGCCGAGGAGGGCGCCGAACCCATCTCCCCGCTGCTGGTGGCCGAGCGGGCCCACCCGACGGCGGCGATCTGCGGAACCCCGACGGCGACGGCGGCCGGGCTGATCGGCGCGCTGGAGGACATCGACCGCGGCCCCTTCTCCGGTCCGGTGGGCTGGGTGGACACCCGCGGCAACGCCGATGTGGGCATCGCCCTGCGCGGCGGCGTCCTGGAGAATGAGGACCGGCAGCTGCGGCTCTACGCCGGCTGCGGGATCGTGGCAGGCTCCGAGCCTGCCTCCGAGCTGGCCGAGACCTGGGCGAAGATGCGCCCCATGCTCGGAGCCCTGGGCCTGAAGCGCTGACCCCTCAGCGGAGCGCACCCCCAGCCACTGACCGTTGTGTGGGCAGTTCGAGGTGATCTGACGGCGTCGGGAAGCCTCAGAACGTGTGGAAGTGCCCACACAAGTGGTGGGGCGTGGGCTCAGCCGCAGCGGCCCTAGAGCTCCGCGGCGCGGGCGGTGAGCTCTGCGTGGAAGTCGCGCAGCGGGGCGCGGTCGGTGCGGACCTCGATCACCCGGACCCCCACCCGGTCATCGGGTCCGGCGAGTGCGGCCTCGAGGTCCTGGACTGTCTCAGCCCGCCGGTGCTCATGCCCGAACCCGATGACCAGCTGCTCGATCTCCACCGACTGCGGCGTCCCGAAGAACCGCTCCACCACCTGCTGGTTCCCGCGGCGCCGGCCGACCTCACCATGCTCGAGCTGGTCGAAGATCGCCCCGCCGCCGTCGTTGATCACCACGATGTCCAGGTGCGGCCGCTCCTCGGTGGAGGGGACCAACAGCGTGTTCAGATCGTGCAGGAAGGTCAGGTCCCCCACCAGCGCTGTCACCCGCCGCTGACGGTGCAGCGCGACGCCGGCCGCTGCGGAGAGATTGCCGTCGATCCCGGAGACGCCGCGCAGCGCATAGATCCGGCGATCCTCCGCGCCGCGGTCGGCGGCGGCACCCACAGCACCCCCGACGCCGGTTGCACCTACCCCAGCACCCGGCTCGGCCGCCGGGCGGGTCAGCGCAGCGGCCAGGTCCACGTCGCGGATCACGGAGGAGGAGCCCAGCAGCAGCGGAGTGCGCACAGTCTCGGCCACGAACTGGGCGGCCCGCACTGAGCTCAGCTGTTCCTGCTCTCCCAGGGCGGCGTCGATCATCCGCTGAGCGGCGATGCCCTTCTCCTGCCAGGCCTCCTGCCAGCCCGCCGGGGCTCGGCCGGCGAACTCTGCCAGCTCGTCCAGCTCGCGCAGGCTCCGGCGCGGCAGCCGCTCATCGGACCAGGCCAGCCGCCGCGGGGCGTACTGCACCGCCTGGACGTCCCGGCGCCGGATCAGCTGCTGCACCGGCCGGGTCAGCGTGGGGCGCCCGACCACCACCACCCGCTGCACCTGCTCGCGCAGCTCGGCGGCCGCGGAGCCCTCGGGTGCTTGGAGCAGCAGCCGGTATCCCTGGACGGCACCGGTGTCGGACCAGCGGGCGCCGCTGCTGGGTTCGGCGAGGATCGGGTGGCCCAGCTGCTGGGCCAGGCCCACTGCCACGGCGGGGGCGTCATGGCCGAAGACGAAGGCGGTGCGGAAGGTGCCGAGGTCGGCGTCGTCGATCCTCTGCTGCGGGGCTGCGGTCTCACGGTCCTCTGCGGGGAGGAAGGGTTTGCGGGCCCAGCGCTGCAGCGCCTGCTGGGTGGAGGAGATCCCGGTGGGGACCAGCGGGTCGCGGAAGCCGATGTTCAGGTGCACCGGTCCGGGCACCGAGGTGGCGGAGGAGGCGGTGGCCTGGCGCATGAGCAGCCCCACCTGGGTCTCCACAGCCATGAGGTCGTCGCGGGAGGCGGGTTCCAGGCGCAGGTGGCCCTCGAGGATGTCGGACTGCTCCAGGTGGACCTCGTCGCGGACGCGTCCGGCGAACATCCCCTGCTGCCAGGTGGTCTGGTTGGCGCCGGTGCCGTGCAGCTCTTCGGGACGGTCGGCGGTGATGACCGCCAGCGGGACGCCGGAGAGCTCGGCCTCCATCACGGCGGGCAGCAGGTTGCCCGCGGCGGTGCCGGAGGTGGTGACCACGCCGGTGGGGCGGCCGGTGGCCATGGCCAGGCCCAGGGCTGTGAAGGCGGCGGAGCGCTCATCGATCCGGATGTGGACGGTGATGGCGCCCAGCTCCTCGGCCTCACGCAGCGCATAGGCCAGCGGGGCGGAGCGGGATCCGGGGGCCACCACGATGTGCTGCATGGACATGGTCAGGCCGCGGACCACCCGGCGGGCCATGCGCAGAGACTCGGCGTCGTAGGAGTCGTCGAACTCGCGGAACGGCCGCCGGGAAGAAGTCATGCCCCCAATCCTAGATCCGAGCGGCCCCGGTCAGCGCATGATGGGCCTCACGGAGGCGGGACCTCCACCAGGCCTCGCGGTCAGCCGGGAGCCTGTGGGCCTCCAGCAGAGACGACGACGGCGACGGCGCGGTCATCCGCGCAGCCTCAGCCTGCCCCGCCTCAGCCTCACCAGCCCTGGTCGCCCCCGGCACCGGGAGCACTCCCCCGGCCGGGATCAGCGGCTGCTCCACCACGTCCTGTTCGAAGAGCGCCGCAGTGCCCAGTCCACAGGCGTAGGGCAGCTTCGGCAGTCGGGCGGCGAGAGCCAGCCCGGCGCTCAGCCCCACGGAGGTGTCCAGGGCAGAGGAGGCCACGGCGTCCAGCCCGGACTCCTCCACGATCCGCAGCGCCCTGGTGACTCCGCCCAGCGGCGGGACCTTCACCACGATCAGATCGGCCGCGCCCAGCCGGGCCACCCGCAGCGGGTCCTCCGCCTTGCGCACGGCCTCATCGGCGGCGATCCGCAGCGGGTTGCCCGCTATGCCCACACCGCGACGGGCCAGCTCCTCGCGCAGCTGCGCCAGCGTGTCCACCCCGGCCACCGGCTGCTCCGCGTATTCGAAGCTCTCACCGGCCACCTCGGCCAGGGCGTCCAGCGCGCGCAGAGCCTGCTCCTGGGTCCATCCGCCGTTGGCATCCACGCGCAGCCCGGCCTGGGGCACCAGCCGGCGCACCTCACGCACACGGACCAGGTCCTTTGCCAGGGATTCCTCGAAGCTCCCGACGCCGGGCTCGGCCACTTTGATCTTCACCGCGGGGATGGCCTCCAGCTCGCCGAAGCGGCGCAGCACCTGCTCCACCTGCTCCGGTCCCACGGCCGGCATGGTCGCGTTGACGGGGATCTCGCGGCGCAGCGGCTCTCCCAGTCCGGACCAGGCGGCCTCGAGCCCGGCCTCCAGCCAGGCGGCCGACTCCTCAGCGCCGTACTCGGGGAAGGGGGCGAACTCGCCCCAGCCGGCAGGACCCTGGATGAGCATCGCCTCGCGCAGAGTCACCCCGCGGAACCGGGTGCGCATCGGCAGGCCCACAGTCCATGCCCTCTGGAGGATCTCGTCCGGATCAGCCTGCTGCCACATGCCTTCAGTCTAGGTCTGCGGACCAGCACTCAGCCCAGCTGCGGACCACCCGCCGGCCGCACTGCCCACCCGGCCGCAGCCGCGGTGTGATGCCATACTTGGAGACATGTCCGAAGCACCAGCCTCGCCTCTTCGCCGTCCGGCTCAGCGCACTCACCTCTGGGTGATCGCCGTGGGAGCCTGTGCCCTGCTGGTGCTGGTCATCTTCGAGTTCTTCGTCCGGTCCTATGTGGGCCAGCGGATCGAGCATGCGATGTTCCACGCGGCCGAGCATCAGCGGGCCGCCTTCGAGGAGGGCGGGTTCGTCCCGCATTGGCTGCTGAATCTGAGCATCGCCATCCCGGCGCTGTTCTTCGTGATCATCACGCTGGTGCGTCAGCGCTTCATCGCCGCGGGCATCGCGGTGGCCACCTTCGTGGCGGCGAACATCACCACCCAGCTGCTGAAGAACACCTTCCTGGAGCGCCCGGACCTCTCGTCGGAGAACGGGGTGCCGTGGCTGGTGAACTCCATGCCTTCGGGGCACACCACGCTGGCGGCAGGGGCCGCCGTCGCGGTGTTCCTGGTCAGCGCGCCGCGTCAGCGTCCGCTGCTGGGCTTCCTGGTGGCCTTCTTCGCCACTGCGGTGGGGGCCATCACCTTCATCGAGACCTGGCACCGCCCCTCGGACATCATCTCTGCCTACCTGGTGGTGGGCGCCTGGGGTCTGATCGGCGGCTGGCTGATCATGCGCGCCGAGGAGCGATGGAACACGGTGACCTTGGAGAACGACACCTCCCCCGGCGGCGCGGCCGGCCTGGCCTGGTTCCTGGGTGTGATCCTCACCGGTGCGTCGGCGCTGTGCTTCCTCTTCGCCGGAGGCGCCGACGGCGTCCTGGCGGTCACCGACGAGCGCCACACCACCAGCGCCTGGCACTGGGTGGCCGGCATCCTGCTCTCGGTGGGACCCGGCTTCCTGATCGCCGGTGCGGGCATCAACTTCTTCGATTCGGAGATCGGCCGCCGGATGCGCGGTCACCCTCTCCCGACGCCGCAGAAGCTCACGTACCCGGTGCCCCCTCAGTTCGCCCACCTCTACGAGGTGTGAGCGGCCCGGCGCCGGTGACCAGCCCCAGCGCCTGAGCAGAGATCAGCTGCAGAGCCTCAGGAGTCGTCGCCGCGCAGGCGGGTGATCAGCTCACGCGACTCATCCGGGCCGTAGGGCAGGATCGGGATGGCCTTGGTGGCATCGTTGACCGAGTCGCGGATGGCCTGGGAGGAGACGTTGTGGCCCTGCTGCATGCGCCGGCGCATGGAGGCCACGAACTCGGCGTCCACCGGACGGCCGTGGCCCGGCACGAACTTTGCATAAGTGCCTGACATGGACCAGATCCGGCCCAGCGTCCGCACCCACTCCTTGGGGTAGGAGTCGCGGAAGCGTGGGTCGGTGCCCTCTCGCACCAGATCGCCGCAGAAGAGGATGCCCCGGCCCTGACGGTCCTCGCGCTGGACCCCGACCACCAGGTCGCCTTCGGTGTGCCCACGGCCCAGATGCTCAAGCACCACGCTGAGCCCCTGACCGAGCTCCAGGGTGACCGGCTCCTCCTCCACCAGATCGGTGGCGGTCCCGACGCCGGCGTCGCAGTGTGCCCACACGGCTGCGGCACCGTGGGCGCGCAGGTAGGCGTTGGCTCCGATGTGATCGGCGTGACCGTGGGTGCTGACCACCACCAGCTCGGCGTCGGTGAGCTCGCGGACCCGCTCCAGCAGGTTCGCGTAGACGGCGTCCTCGGCGTCGGTCGGGCCCGGGTCCACCAACACGGCCCGATCGGGGCCGATCACCAGCCCGATGTTCAGCGGCGTGTCCTCGCTGGCCACACGACTGAGCCAGACATCTTCGCTGAGACGGGTGAACGGTTCGACTGCTGGGGCACCCACTGACACCACTGCCTTCCTTGGGATGAGGTGGTCCGTATCGGTCCCACCATTGTCCCTCAGCAGTCATGAGAGACCAGTGAGACCCGCTGGACGGCGGGTAAGACGCTCAGGTGATCCAGGTGAGGCCCAGGTAACCCCCAGTTCACGCAGAGGGCCTCCTGCGAGTAGGCTCCACCCCTGTGAATACTGACACCCTTCTCGAGTACCTCGGGATCTTCGAAGACTTCGCCTGGGAGTTCTTCGGCATCCCGGTGATCATCGCCGCCGGCTTCTATCTGACGGTCCGGACCGGACTCGTCCAGATCCGCCACCTGCCGGATATGTTCCGGTCCATCACGGACAGGGCCACCAAGGATGAGAACGGCCGCACCCGGTCCCTCTCCGCCTTCCAGGCCTTCACCGTGACCGCCTCAGCCCGCGTGGGCACCGGCAACATCGCCGGTGTGGCGGGCGCGATCGCCATCGGGGGCCCGGGTGCCGTCTTCTGGATGTGGGCGATGGCCGTGCTGAACTCGGCGGCCTCCTTCGTGGAGTCCACACTGGCCCAGCTGTACAAGACCCGGCGCTTCGACACCTATAAGGGCGGCCCGGCGTACTACATCCAGCGCGGGCTGGGCTCACGCACCGGCGGCATCGTCTTCGCCGTGATCTTCATCTTCTGCTTCGCGCTGAGCTTCACCTCCCTGCAGGCCAACACCATCGTCGACGCCGTCACCGGCGCAGCAGGCGAGATGGGCATGGAGGACACCGGGGCCCTGACCTGGATCCTGGCCGTCCTGCTGGCCGCAGGCACCGGCATCATCGTGATCTTCGGTCTGCGCAGCGTGGCCCGGGTGGCCCAGAACGTGGTCCCGGCCATGGCCATGCTCTACATCGTGCTGGGCCTGGTGGTCGTGGCCTTCAACATCGACCAGCTGCCCAACGTCATCGCGCTGATCTTCGGCGAGGCCTTCGACTTCAGCGCCATCGCCGGCGGTGCCTTCGGCGCGATGATCATGGCCGGCATCCAGCGCGGCATGTTCTCCAATGAGGCCGGTATGGGTTCGGTCCCCAATGTGGCCGCCACCGCCGATGTCTCCCACCCGGCCAAGCAGGGCCTGGTCCAGACCCTGGGTGTCTACCTGGACACCCTGATCATCTGCTCGGTCACCGCCTTCATCATCCTGGTCACCTTCCCGGATGTGCAGGAGACCGCCGACGCCAACCCGGGCGCGGAGCTGACGCAGATGGCCCTGGTGAACAACTTCGGCACCATCGGCGCAGTCGCCCTGGCGGTGATCATCACCCTGGTGGCCTTCACCTCCGTGCTGGGCAACTACTCCTACGGCGAGGCCAACGTCCTGTTCATCTCCGACTCGGAGACTCTGCGCAAGGTCTACGCCGTGGCCCTGACCGGCATCGTCTTCCTGGGCTCGGTCATCTCGGTGGACCTGGCCTGGGCCATCGCCGGGGTGACCATGGTGATCATCGCGATGTTCAACCTGCTGGTCATCATGGAGCTGGGCGGCACTGCGGTGAAGCTGCTCAAGCACTATCAGAGGCAGAAGCGTCAGGGCCTCGATCCGGTCTTCCTGGCCTCCGACATGCCGGAGCTGACCAATGTGGAGTGCTGGGCCGAGGAGGATATGGCCGAACATCTCTCCCGACGACAGAGATCCGCATCACAGCGCAGCTGACCTGGGGCTGAGAGCATGGACCCCATGCCTACCACCAGAGCCCCGGCGCCCCAGCTTCTGCGGTGGAGCGCCGGGGCTCTGCTGTGGGCGGGGGCCGCCTGGCTGATCTGGCTGACCTCAGTGCACACCGCCTCCGGCCAACTGCTGGACACGATGATGCGCGTCACCGCCTACGGCACCAGCCACGCCCTGCCGGAGCTGGACCCGGAGAACCGCTGGATCGCCGTATGGATCCTGCTGCCGCCCGGCGTCGTCGTGCTGGGTCTGCTCCTGGCCCGGCCGCGCCAGGTCCGCGGAGCCGTCCTGGCCCCGGTGGCCCTGCTGATGGCCGGGGCCAATCTGACCACCCAGATCTTCAAGACCCTCTGGAACGAGCGCCCGGCCCTGGTGGTGGACCTCGCACCGGCGTGGAGTGCGAACTCGCTGCCCAGCGGCCACACCACGATGGCCGCCAGCGCCGCGGCCGCAGTCTTCCTGGCCGCCATGCCGCGCGGGCGCCCCTTCTGGGCGATGCTCGGTGCCCTCTGGGCCGGCGGCTGGGGCGGCTATATCTTCGCAGAAGGCTGGCACAGGCCCAGCGATATGATCGCCGCCTATCTGGTGGTCGCCGCCTGGACCGCGCTGGCCGGCTGCCTGCTGCTGCAGGCCGAGCGCCGCGCCCGGGTCAGCGCGGCCATGGAGATCGCCTCCTACCCCGACGCCGGCCGGCACGGTCCGGAGTTCGATGAGCCCGACGACGACGCCCGTCAGCCCACTCCTGCTGAACGACTCAGTGCAGCCCTCTCCCCTCCCCTGCGGGACGGGCGACGCCGCGGCGGACGCAGCGCCGGGCTCTGCCTGACGCTGGGGCTGGCCGGCTGTGTGCTGGCCGCAGTGTTCCTGCTGGGGCCCATCGTGGAGGCTGAGGGGAGCTTCGCCGATCGGCTGGCCCAGTCGGCGTCGGGCCCTACGCCCTGGCTGTTCCTGGCCGGTGCGGCACTGTCCTCGGCACCGGCACTCTTCCCCGCCGCGGCAGGGATTCTGAGCTTCTCCTCCGCCTCAGCCGGCAAACATCCATACGACGCCGACCGCTGACCCTGCCGAGACCAGCAGGAAGAAGCCCAGCCACATGAAGGGCGGCAGCGGCAGCGCGCGCCAGGAGCGGGCGGCCAGGGATGCGTCGGTGGAGGCAGACTCGGGGCGGCGTCGGGTATGGATCCGGATGACGTCGAAGGTGCCCCGCACCCCGGCCAGCGCGTAGAAGACCGCCAGGACCACCACCGTGTAGGTGACGATGAGCGGGTCGTTCTGCCACCAGATCAGGCCGGTGGCGGCCAGCGAGAGCAGGCAGGAGAAGATCCCGACGGCGTTGCGGGAGAGCAGCAGCGCCAGCAGCACCACTGCCTGGTAGAGGGTCAGGGCGGCTCCGGCGTGGCCGGCGGTCAGCAGCGCGGCCATGCCCAGAGCCAGCAGACCCGGGGCGGGATAGCCGCCCAGGGCGGTGAGCAGCATGCCGATGCCCTGGCGCCTGCCCACTGAGACGGTCACCCCGGAGGTGTCCGAATGCAGACGGATCCCGGAGACCCGGCGCCCGGAGGCCCAGGCGGCGAGCACATGGCCCATCTCGTGGATGATGGTGGAGGCCTGGCGCAGCACCCGCCACAGCCGGTGCACCGACATGACCACCACGACGGCGCCGGCCAGGATCAGGACAGTGGTGGTGTCAGGCTCGGCGGCGGTGGACCACCGCTCGGTCAGCACATCGAAGAACGCGTTCACAACAGCTCAGCGTACGCGGCACCGGTGAGAGACCGGTGAGAGCTTCAGCGGGGGCGGTACTGGGCGATGATCGGGCACTCCATCGGATCGGAGTAGCCCAGGCCCACGCGGTTCAGGTACCGGGTGACGATCACATAGGACTCCACCAGTCCGGCCTCGGTGTAGGGGATCTCACGCTCGGCGCAGAACTCCTCCACGATCGGCTTGACCTTATGCAGGTTGGGGCTGGGCATGCGAGGGAAGATGTGGTGCTCCACCTGGAAGTTCAGTCCGCCCATGCCCCAGTCGATGAGCCGGCCGCCGCGGATGTTCCGGGAGGTCAGCACCTGGCGCTGGAGGAAGTCCACCTTGGTGTCCTTGGGGATGATCGGCATGCCCTTGTGGTTGGGGGCGAAGCTGGCACCCATGTAGACGCCGAAGACCGCCAGCTGCACAGCAAGGAAGCCCAGGCCCATCCAGAGCCCGGCCGCCCAGATCACCAGGGCGGGGAACGCGATCAGGCGCACTGCCAGCAGCGCGGCCTCAGCCTTGCGCTGCTTGACCTTCTTCGCCCGAGCCACGGCGTCGATGGCGTGGACATGCAGGCTGAGGCCGAAGAACAGCAGCAGCGGGAAGAGCATCCAGCCCTGACGGCGGACGAACCAACCGGCCAGGCCGTTGCGCTGCTGGGCGTCGTCCGGGACGAAGGCGATGATGCCCGGTTCGATGTCCCCGTCCTTGCCGATGGTGTTCGGGTTGGCATGGTGTTTGCCGTGCTTCTTCGCCCACCAGGCGTAGGAGAGTCCGACCACGCCGTTGCCGACCAGCCGAGCCAGCCATTCGTTGCGCCGGCCGTTGGCGAAGACCTGCTGATGAGCGGCGTCATGGGAGAGGAACGCGGCCTGGGTGAACAGAACGCCGAAGAGCGCGGCCACCAGCAGCTGCCAGGGGCTGCTGCCCAGCAGGGCCAGCAGCGTGCCGGCACCGGCGAAGGCCAGGGTCAGCACGATGGCCCGGGGGATGTAGCTCTTCGCGCCGCGCTCCAGGAGCCCGGCCTCCTTGACCCGCCGGTTCAGCTCGAAGAAGTCGTTGACCTGATGCTGACGTGCGGATCCGTCCGGCTGAGCCGAGGCTCCCACCGCGGCGGTGTCAGCGCGCTCAGCAGTGGGCTCAGCGGCGGTCCCGGTGGAGGAAGTGATCGTCATAGTGCTCAACATAGAGAACCGACGACGCCGTCCGCGTCACCCGGCGGAGCCAACTTCACCCCCTACTGGAGTAGGGGTGCGGCGTCGACGGCCCGTCGATCGTCACAGATGAGTCGTCAGAGCGCCGCCGACCCCACCCAGATGTGCCAATCGATGGAGACGGAAGGGCCCTACAGCGGGAGCCGGGCGCGCATGGCGAAGCCGCCCTCCGGCGTCGGGCTCAGATCCACCGTTCCACCCACGGCACCGATGCGTTCTCTGATCCCGGAGAGCCCCAATCCGGCGCCGGGAGCCGATTCCTTGGGCGGACGCGGTGGGGCCTCATTGACCACCTCCACGCGCAGCCGGTGGTCCTCCTCCAGGGCCAGGTCCACGTCCACGGCAGCCCCGGGGGCATGGCGCAGAGCGTTGCTCAGCGCCTCCTGCACCGCACGATAGGCGGCCAGCCCGGCGGCGGGGTTGGCTCCGGGGACGGCGTCCTTCAGCCCGCTATAGCGGATGGCGGTGCCGGAGGCGCGGGTGGTCTCCACCAGGGCGTCGATCTGGTCCAGGCCCGGCTCAGGGGCGGTGGGGGCGTCGTCCTCGGCGCGCAGCACGCTGAGCAGCATGCGCATCTCGCTCAGCGCCTCCCGGGAGGAACCGGCGATCTCCTCGAACTCGCGCTGGGCGGCAGCATCGATCCCGGGGTTGCGGTACCGGGCGGTGGCTGCCTGCACGCTGATCACCGACATCGAATGGGCCACCACGTCATGGAGCTCCCGGGCAATCCGGTTGCGCTCCTCCAGCTCCTTGCGGCGGCGGTCCTGTTCCGCGCTGGTGCGTTCGGCGGCCTCCAACCGTCCGGCGTTGAGGATCCACATCCGAGCCAACGCCCCGACGACCACCACTGCCGCGCTGACCGTGCCGGCCACGATCCCGGTGGCCAGGGCGGCGTCGGGCATCTCCGGCAGGCTCAGCAGCAGGGCGACCAGGGTCAGCAGCACCCCGGCGCACCAGCCCGAGGCCGCGCAGTACCAGGGGCGGGTCAGGGCGGCCACCACCAGCACCGCGCACTGGGTGACGAGCGCTGTGACCGGCCAAGGCCACACCGGCACGCCCGATTCGGCCGTCAGAAGCATGATGCCGGCAGAGGCACCCAGAGAGAGCCCCAGACCCGGCCACACCCAATGCAGGGTGAGCACGACGGCGGCGCTGTGACCGATGACCAGCACCATCGCCAGGGCCACCGGCACCGAGTACAGCACCGCAGTCAGCGGCCAGCCCACGGCCAGCAGCACCACGGCGGCGAAGACGCTGCCGATCCAGGCCCAGGCTCGCCCGCTGAAGGAGGCGGTGGAGGGGTCCCCCTCGGCGTCGGGGGCTGTGGCGGTGAAGGAGGCCGGGCGGGTGAGCCGATGGCCGAAGAGCTCACCGCGGCCGCCGTCGCCCAGCAGCGCGGTGGTGAGCAGAGCATCCAGCCCCGCCGCGGCGCGCAGCACCGCCGGCAGGCTGAGGATCAGGGCCACGCCCAACAGGAAGTGGGCGCCGGCGTCGATCAGGTACTGGGCGGCGGGGCTCTGCGGGACCAGGTCCGGATCCGCCAGGTGCAGCAGCTGCATGACGCTGCGCTCATCGGGCAGGAACAGGGACCAGGAGAAGTAGGTCAGTCCCGCGGCGGCGCCCACGGTCCAGACCAGGGTGACCAGGAAGGTGACCAGGCGCAGCGGGAAGGCGATGAGTGTCTCGAAGACCAGATCCAGCCAGCGCCGCGGGTCCAGCAGCAGGCGCAGCAGGCCCAGCGGTCCGGGGCCCGAGGGCCGGTAGCTGACCGGTTCCACGGCCGCGCCCCAGAGACGCAGCCGGTTGCGGGAGAGCTCGGCGAATCCGGAGGCCACCAGCAGGGTGATGGGCATCAGCAGCGCACCCAGCCAGATCACCGAGGTAGCGATGGAGGCCGCGGTCAGGCTCAGCAGCAGGCTCAGGCTGAACAGGGCGATGGGCAGGCCCGGGAGGATATAGGCATAGTGCCGTGCCAGCTGCCTCATGCGCAGGCTCCCGCCGCGCTGAGGTAGCTTTGAGCTGTGTCTGCCACCGATGCTTCCTCCTCTGCCGCAGCTGATGCGGTGCGTGTGCTGATCGTCGATGATCAGTCGATGATCCGTGCCGGATTCGCCGCCCTGCTGGATGCCCAGGAGGGCATCGAGGTGGTCGGCACCGCGGAGGACGGCGCGGGGGCCACCGATGTGGTGCGTCAGACCCGGCCGGATGTGGTCCTGATGGATATCCGCATGCCGAAGGTCAACGGCCTCGATGCCACCCGTGCTGTGCTCAGTATGCCGGGTCAACCGCCCAGAATCCTCATGCTGACCACCTTCGACGCCGACGAGTACGTCTTCGCAGCGCTGCGGGCAGGTGCCAGCGGCTTCCTGCTCAAGGACGCCGCCCCAGAGGAGCTGGTCCATGCCGTGCGCGTAGTCGCCTCCGGGGAGGCGCTGCTCTCACCGAAGGTCACCCGGACGCTGATCGCCGACTATGCGGCCCGTCCGGCAGCCCCGACCTCCGAGGCCACGCTGCTGAACGGCCTCACCGAGCGGGAGATCGATGTGGTGCGTCTGGTGGCGCGCGGGCGCACCAACTCGGAGATCGCCGAGGAGCTGGTGCTGGCCGAGCAGACGGTCAAGACCCATGTCTCCCGGGTCCTGGGGAAGCTGGACCTGCGGGACCGCACCCAGATCGTGGTGGCGGCCTACGAGTCGGGACTGGTCCGCGCCGGAGAGTGAGGAGCGCCGCCGCCTGAGATCGGCCGACCCCGCGAGGCCCGGACGCCGCCCCTGTCTCTGATTGAATGAGAGCTATGACTGCTCAGAGCTCCGCACCCACTCCTCCGCAGGCCAAGCAGGTCCCCGCCCAGCGCACGCATCATGGGGACACCGTCACCGACCACTATGAGTGGCTGCGGGAGAAGGACTCACAGGAGGTCCTGGACCACCTGCATGCGGAGAACGCGTACACCGAGGCTGTCACCGCCGATCATCAGCCGCTGCGAGACGCGATCTTCGGCGAGATCAAGCACCGTACGGTGGAGACCGACCTCTCGGTGCCTTCGCGCCGCGGCGACTGGTGGTACTTCACCCGCACCATCGAGGGCGAGCAGCACCCCATCTACTGCCGCGTCCCCGCGGCGGGCGACGCCAAGGATCCCGCAGCCTGGACTCCGCCCCAGATCCAGCCCGGTGTGCCGCTGGAGGGTGAGGTCACCTATTTCGACACCAACGCGGAGGCCGAGCCCCATGCCTTCTTCCAGCTGGGCGGGATGGCCCGCGCCGACTCCGGCCGCCTGCTGGCCTACTGCGAGGACACCACCGGAGATGAGCACTACACACTGCGCTTCCGGGACCTGAGCACCGGAGAGAACCTGCCGGAGTCGGTGGAGAACGTCCACGGCGGCCCGGTCATGGAGCCCTCCGGCGAGCGCGCCTACTACATGGTGGCCGACTCCACCTGGCGGCCCTACCGGCTCTACATGCACACCCTAGGGACCCCTGCCGAGGAGGACCGGCTGCTGCTGGAGATCACCGACAGCGAGCTGTGGACCGGAATCGGGCTCTCTGCGGATAAGAAGCAGCTGCTGATCCTCTCCGGGAACTCCGAGTACAACGAGACCCGGATCCTGGATGTCACCGACCCTGAGGCAGAGCCCCAGCTGCTCATCGGCGCCGAGCAGCGCCTGCTGCACACTGTGGACCCCATCGACCTCGACGCCGGAACCCCCGACGACGGCGACGCCGAGCGCCTGCTGCTGATCACCCACAACCAGTCCGGGCCCAACAACGCGCTGTCGGTGACCACCCAGGAGGCGCTGCTCGCGCAGTCGCCGGGCAGCTCCTCGGCCGAGCCGGTGGACCTGGGCACCGAAGTGATCCCGCATGAGGAGACGGTGAAGTTCGAAGGCGTGGCCGTCACCTCCTCGCAGGTGCTGGTCAGCGCCCGCCGGGACACCGTGGAGTCGGTCTACCTGCTCTCTCTGGAGGCGCTGCGAGCCGTGCGCGCAGGTGGGGACCCTGTGCCGGCGTCGTCGCTTCCCGGCCCGGCCTTCGAAGAAGGGGCCTACACCTGCGCCATCGTCTCAGCCCAGTACGAGGCCCCGATCTTCCGCGTGCTCTACACCTCCTGGGTGACCCCGCCACGGATCTATGACATCCCGCACGATGCAGGCTCCGGCGCCGCGGAGCCGGTGTTGCGGCGCCAGACCCCGGTCAACGACGTCGCCCTCTCCGCCTACCGCTCCACACGTCTCTGGGCACCCACCGGGGAGACCGCGGAGGACGGCAGCGAGGTGCAGGTACCGATCACCGTGCTGCACCACCGGGACGTCTCCCCGACGGCGGGCGGACACCCGACCGTAGTCTTCGGCTACGGCTCCTACGAGATCAGCATGGACCCCTACTTCTCAGTCTCGCGGCTCTCGCTGCTGGACCGGGGCATCGTCTTCGCCGTGGCCCATGTGCGCGGCGGCGGCGAGCTGGGGCGCCGCTGGTACGAGGACGGCAAGAAGCTGAAGAAGGTCAACACCTTCACCGACTTCCTCACCGCCACCGACCTGCTGGTGGAGACCGGCTGGGCGGACCCCGCACGGACCGCGGCCTACGGCGGATCTGCCGGCGGACTGCTGATGGGCGCCATCCTGAACATGGCCCCGGAGAAGTACGCAGCCGTGGTGGCCGATGTGCCGTTCGTGGACAACCTGACCTCCATCCTGGACCCGGAGCTGCCGCTCTCAGCCTTGGAGTGGGAGGAGTGGGGCAACCCCATCACCGACCCCGAGGTCTACCGGTACATGAAGTCCTACTCCCCCTATGAGAACGTCCGGGACGTGGAGTATCCACCCGTGGCTGCGGTGACGTCCCTGCATGACACTCGCGTGCTCTATGTGGAGCCGGCCAAATGGGTGCAGGTGCTGCGCGAGCATCAGCAGGGCGAGGCCCCGGTGGTGCTCAAGATCGAGATGGACGGCGGCCACGGCGGTGCGTCGGGACGCTATGAAGCATGGAAGGAGACGGCCTGGATCTTCGCCTTCCTGAGCCATCACCTGGGGGTCCGCAGCGGCTGAGACGAACTCAGCGCGGCAGTGCGCGGGCCGACTGCCCGTGCGGACCGGTGCGCGCCAGCGGCTCCCCGTCCAGGGCCAGCACGAAGCCCTGCCGCTCCACCTCATCCTGAGGCAGCCGCTGCTGGATCCCCGGGAAGACAGTGGGCCCTTCATTGCTGACCCAGCGTGCGCCGGAGGCTCGCAGCTGCGCGAGGAAGCGGGCGCGCTCCTCACGCGGAAGGTAGACCAGCACCGCCGAGTGGAAGACCACCGGCACAGCCCCAGCAGGGACCTGAGCCAGCAGCCCGGCCAGCTGCTCGTTCAGATCCCCGACCACCAGGTGCGGAGGCTGCTGAGCCACCAGCTGCGCCCCGGCGTCCAGCCGCTCCAGGCGGTGCTCCATGCCGGGCCAGACCAGGGCGCGCAGCCAGTCGGCGTCGTCGGGTCGCGTGAGGTCCAGAGGGTTCAGATCGACTCCGGCGCGCCAGGCCACCTCCGGCAAGCTCGACGGCGGCTCCACCCCCTCCAGCGTGCAGTTCAGCTCCACTCCTGAATGCAGCGGGCCTCTCGGACTCAACAGCTGGTCGCCGGGCTGATATCGAAGCGGCCAGGCATCGGGGTAGAGGCACAGTCCCGCAGAGGCACCCACTTCGATCAGCGCCAACGGTCTGCCCACCTCCTCCGCGATCCGTGAGAGGACGAGGTTGAGCACCGCCAGCCGGCCTGGTTCGTTCGTCTGGGTCCGTCGTGCGCGGAGAGTTGCGGCGATGGCTTCCCAGCGCTGGATCACCTGCTGCCGCGCGTGGGACCAGGATCGGAGCTCCACACCGTGGATCCGCGCAGCGGCGAAGAGCAGATTGGGCTGACGCTTGGACGCCGGCACCTCGGCCAGCAGGCGCAGAACCTCGTCACCCGCAGCGGCCGAAGCCGCCCATTCGGCATAGAGCGGTGACACCTCGGCCGCCTCCACCGCAGCGAAGTGCCGGTAGTACTCACGCAGCTGAGCGGCGTCGTCGTCGGGAAGCTCGCGCATGGCCTCACCGTAATGCGCGCAGCGGGCCGATGGATAGACTGGCGGGGTGACCAACACCGATTTTCCTGAGCAGGTATCCGATCTCTTCGACCCACGGCAGTGGCGCTCGGTGGAGGGCTTCGATTTCGAGGACATCACCTACCACCGGCGCGTGGAGCGCGACGCCGACGGCGCGATCCTCCGCGATCTGCCGGCTGTGCGGATCGCCTTCGACCGCCCAGAGGTGCGCAACGCCTTCCGCCCCAGGACCGTGGACGAGCTCTACCGGGCTCTGGACCATGCACGGATGACCCCCGACGTCGGCGCCGTGCTGCTCACCGGCAACGGGCCGTCGCCGAAGGACGGCGGGCACTCCTTCTGCTCCGGAGGCGATCAGCGCATCCGCGGTCGGGACGGCTACCGGTATGCGGGGGGTGAGACTGCCGAGACCGTGGATCCGGCACGCGCCGGGCGCCTGCACATTCTGGAGGCGCAGCGGCTGATCCGCACGATGCCGAAGGTGGTCATCGCCGTGGTGAACGGCTGGGCCGCCGGCGGCGGGCACTCCCTGCATGTGGTGGCGGATCTGACCATCGCCTCCAGGCAGCACGGGAGGTTCAAGCAGACCGACGCCACCGTGGGATCCTTCGACGCCGGCTACGGCTCAGCCCTGCTGGCCCGGCAGGTGGGGCAGAAGAAGGCCCGGGAGATCTTCTTCCTGGCGCGGGAGCACTCGGCTGAGGACATGGTGGCCGCCGGCGCGGTGAACGAGGCCGTGGACCACGAGCGGCTCGAAGAGGTCGCGCTGGAGTATGCGGCCGACATCGCGCGTCAGTCCCCACAGGCGGTGCGGATGCTGAAGTTCGCCTTCAACGCCGCCGACGACGGCCTCGCGGGCCAGCAGGTCTTCGCCGGCGAGGCCACCCGCATGGGCTACATGACCGATGAGGCCGTGGAAGGCCGCGACGCCTTCCTGCAGAAGCGCGACCCCGACTGGAGCGCGCACCCGTACTACTATTAGATAGCAGCAAAACCCCAGGTCAGCGCATTTTCTGCTCGTCGCCGGGCGCACACCGGGCGCAACTTTTCCCGCTGGGCGCAGGAGCAGCACCCACAACGGCGATCCCACGGGCGGACACCTCCACACCGCAGTCTCCACATCCCTGCAGGTCGCAGACCCAGCGCTGCTGCTCTGGCACTGGCGGCTCCACTTTCCTGCCGCACGCCCCTCCGACCAGCCTGCCTGCCTTTGCGCGGAGGGCCAGCCTGTCTCCATGGACGCCCAGCCGACCGGGGGCTCACAAATCTCAGGGAGAAGGTGCACATGTGAAGCAATGGGGGTTGTTCGTTGCGGAAGTGCGGAACTGCGGAAGTTATCTGGCTCTTCGTGTTTGAGGGTGTAGTGGCTGGTGGCGTGGCGATGAGCGGATAGAGGTCGAGGCCTTTCGATGATTGGAGTTACCACACTGCCAATCAGAAAGACCTCGACGTGGCTAAGCCTACTTTCACTGCCCCTGATCTTGATAGCTTCTGCCTGCTTGACCAGCTGGGACTGACCGCGGTCGGTCAGCGCCTCGAGCCCGACCAGGCGGTGTTGGAGTGCCGGGTCATTGATGCGGACCCGTGGTGCCGAGAGTGCGGAGCCGAAGGCCTGGCGCGGGACACTGTGATCAGGAAGCTGGCCCATGTGCCGCTGGGGTGGCGGCCTACCACTCTGTGGGTCCGAGTTCGGCGTTACCGCTGTCCTGGTTGCGCCCGAGTGTGGCGCCAAGACACCTCCACCGCGGCCGCGCCGAGGACGAAGCTGACCCGACATGCGGTGCTGTGGGCACTGAAGAGTCTGGTGATCGACA
>NZ_BMIS01000005.1 GCF_014642675.1 Nesterenkonia cremea | reverse complement strand
CCTTAGCCGGCTCGATCCCGTGCTCTTCGAGCTTCGCGGCCCGGACCCAGGACTGCAGCGCAGATTTCGAGCAGCCCATATCCGCGCAGACCTGCTTCTGGCTCATCCCGCCAGCAACCAGCTCCACAGCGGTCCGGCGAAACTCCTCGGTGTAGACGACTTTCGGCATGACTTCCATCCTTCCTGCTTTCTCAGCAGTCTTGAAGTCAACCGAACCTTCAGCAGACCCACTCCTAAGTGGTGAGGTTTCGGGTGGAAACTTCTGGCCGGAGGTCCAAGCGGCGCAGTAGTTGGGCATTGAGGGCGACGACGACAGTGGAGGCTGACATCAGGATCGCGCCGATGCTCATGGGTAGGACGAATCCGATGGGGGCGAGGATGCCTGCGGCCAGTGGTACGGAGATGAGGTTGTAGCCGGCGGCCCACCAGAGGTTCTGTTTCATCTTCCGGTAGCTGGAGCGAGACAGGTCGATCACCGAGAGCACTGAGCGGGGGTCGGAGCTGGCCAGGATCACCCCGGCAGAGCCGATGGCCACATCAGTTCCCGCCCCGATGGCGACACCGACATCGGCCTGGGCCAGGGCGGGGGCGTCGTTTACGCCGTCACCGACCATGGCCACCTTCTGCCCCTCCTTTTGGAGTTCTTTGACCTTGGCGGCCTTGTCTTCGGGGCGGACCCCGGCGAAGACCCGGTCGATGCCCAGTTCGGCCGCAACAGTGTCGGCAACTGCTTGGGCGTCCCCGGTGATCATGACCACCTGGGCACCCACGGCGTGGAGGGCTTCGACCGTGGCGTGGGATTCAGGACGTATCTCATCGGCCAGGCGCAGGGCACCGATCACTGTGCCCTCGGCTAAGACGTGAAGAATGATCGCGCCTTCGTTCCTCCATTGCTCTGCGATGGACAGTTCATCTTGGTGCTGCTCGCTGAGCATGTAGGGGCCACCGACCTGAATCACGGTGCCCTTGACTGTGGCACGGACCCCTACAGCGGGTGAGGATGAGAAGTCCCGGGCCGCGGGGACCTCCAAGTTGCGGTGGGATGCTGCGCCGACGATAGCCCGGGCCAGCGGGTGCTCGCTGTCGGCTTCGGCCGCGGCGGCCAGGGCCAGGACCTCATCTCCGGTGTACCCCTGGGTGGGTTCGATGCCTGTGACGGTGGGTTCTCCCTTGGTGAGAGTGCCGGTCTTGTCGAACAGCATCGCGTCAACGGTGCGCATTGATTCCAGGGCCAGCCGGTCCTTGATGAGCACCCCGCCGCGGGCAGCGCGTTCGGTGGCGATGGAGACCACAAGCGGGATCGCCAGGCCCAGGGCGTGCGGGCAGGCGATCACCAACACAGTGATGGTCCGCACCACCGCAGCATCCGGCATCCCCAACATGACCCAGGCTGCCGCCGTGATCAGCGCGGCGACCAGGGCGAACCAGAACAACCACCCCGCCGCGGTATCGGCGATCCGCTGAGCCCGGGAAGACGAGGCCTGGGCATCAGCGACCAGGCGTTGAATACCGGCCAAGGCGGTGTCGTCTCCGGTGGCGGTGATCCGTACCCGGATGCCGGAATCAGTGGCCACCGTCCCCGCCACCACATAATCGCCTTCCTCGCGCCGTACGGGCTTGGACTCACCGGTGACCATCGACTCATCCATACTGGCCGAACCATCAATCACCTGACCATCAGCAGGCACAGAAGCACCGGGACGCACGATCACCACATCATCGAGAGTCAGTTCGGCCGGGGAGACCTTCTCCACCCCATGGTCAGTGACTTTCTCTGCCTCATCGGGCAGCAGCGCGGCCAGCGAGTCCAGGGCTGAGCTGGTTCGGGCCAGGGAGCGCATCTCGATCCAGTGACCCAGCAGCATGATCACCACCAGCAGGGCCAGTTCCCACCAGAAGTTCAGTTCATGATCCAGCAGGCCCAGGCTGGCACCCCAGGAAGCGATGAACGCCACCGTGATGGCCAGCCCGATCAGCAACATCATCCCAGGCTTGCCGGAACGAATCTCAGAGATCGCCCCGGTGAGGAATGGCCAGCCACCCCAGGCATAAATTACTGTGCCCAGGATCGGAGAGACCCACCAGACCCACTCGGCCTCTGGTAGGTGGTAGCCGACCAGGTGGGCGAACATCTCGTTGAACCCCACCACCGGCACCGCCAGGGCCAGCATGATCCAGAACAGCCGACGGAACTGCCCGACGTGATCACCATGGCCCCCGTGTCCGCTGTGGCCATGCCCGGCATGCGCGGAGTGATCATGCTGATGCTGGTCGTGGCCGTGGGTCGCGTTCCCTTGGGTGGCCTCTCCTGTAGGGTGCATCGCATGCCCATGGTGAGGCTCAGAGTGGTCGTGGCCTTCCTCGGGGGCGTGCGCCACGTGGGGGCCGTGACCGTGGCCTGAGTGGTCGTGGTGCCCGTGCTGGTGTTCAGTCATGAGGGTCCTACACTTTCTCCAGTAGGTCTTCCATTTGTTCGATCTCAGCCTGCTGGACGCTGATGATCTCTTCTGACAGTTCCAGGGCCTGGGGGTTCTCCCCGTTGGCCAGGTGGTCCTTCGCCGTCGAAACGGCACCTTCGTGATGGACGATCATTTGTTCTAAGAACAGGCGCGAAGCCTCTTTACCCTCGGTAGTTTCGAGCTCCGCGATGTCTTCTTCGCCCATCATTCCCTCGTGGGCTGCCCCGTGGTCGCCGTGGCCGCTGTGATTGTCATCGGGTTCATGACCCCACGCCTGGAGCCAGGTGACCATCTGGTCAATCTCCGGCTGCTGAGCGTCCCGAATATCCTCAGCCAGAGAGACAACATCGGAGTCCACATCGTCCTTGGCCAACAGGATGTCCGACATCTCAACGGCCTGCTCGTGGTGGACGATCATGCCTGAGACGTATTCGACATCTGCATCGTTGAACTCACCGGAGAATTCTTCGGCGGAATGCTCAGCATGGCCGGGCGCGTCAGGTTCCTGCTGGTCAGTCTCGCCGCAGGCAGCCAGGACGGTAGCCAAGGTGAGGATGCTGACGACGGTGGCGGGGTGACGAAATCTCATCGAACTGACCTTTCTGCAGTTGATCAAGTGCCGGTGGCATTGGCTGCTCGGACTTAGGCGGAAGTGGCGTATTCCTCGGGGGCGGCGTCGAAAAGTGGGCCGCAGCCTTCACAGCACAGCCAATACCGCTTGCCCTGGTAGTCCCGGTACAGCCCTGCCTCTTCTGCCTCAGCTTTGATCACAGGGGTGCCTTCCATTACCGGACATTCCGCGACTTCTTCTGAGGTCGCTGCGGCCAGCTTCTCCGGGGAGGGCGCGTGGCTATGCCCATGATGGTCATGGTTGTTCTCAGAGTTGTTCGAGTGCGCTCCGCAGTGGTGGCTGGTCATGGTCTGGTCCTATCCAGTAGTTGATGCTCAGGCCGCGATGGTCTGAGCGTTGTTTTCCATGGATCGGGTGGTATCTGTGGCAGCACGGTCGGCTTGGGCCTTGAAGCGGCGCAGCCGCAGGCTGTTGGTCACCACGCAGACGCTGGAGAAAGCCATAGCCGCTCCGGCCAGCATGGGGTTGAGCAACCCGAAGGCCGCCAGCGGGATAGCCGAGGTGTTGTAGGCGAAGGCCCAAAACAGATTGGTCTTGATCACTGCCAGGGTCTTTCGGGAGAGCCGGATCGCATCAGCAGCAGCCCGCAGGTCCCCACGCACCAGAGTGATGTCGGCGGCCTCAATGGCCACGTCAGTCCCGGTGCCCATGGCCAGACCGAGGTCTGCCTGGGCCAGGGCAGGGGCGTCATTGACGCCGTCGCCGACCATCGCCACGGTCTTGCCCTCCTGCTGCAGACGGGCGACGACATCAACCTTCTGCTGAGGCAGGACCTCGGCGATCACCTCATCGATGCCGACTTCGGCGGCGACCTGCTCAGCAACCCGCTGGTTATCCCCAGTCAGCAGCACCGGAGTCAGGCCGAGTTCTTTGAACTGGGCGATAGCTTCGGCACTGGTGGGCTTGATCTGATCAGCCACCACCAGCAGACCCCGGGCCTCACCGTCCCAGCCGACGGCGACCACCGTCTTGCCCTGAGACTCCGCCTGCCGCTTAGCCTGTGAGAGCCGCTCATCGAGCTGCTGGCCCCAATCGGCCAACAGCGACTCACGCCCCACCAGCACAGCGTGGCCCTCCACTACGCCTTGGACGCCTTGGCCTTCGATGTTCTCAAAGGACTCCGCCTGCGGCAGTACACCGGTCTCGGCGGTGGCTCCTGCGGCGATGGCCTGGGCGATAGGGTGCTCGGAGGCGTCCTCCACTGCCCCGGCCAGCCGCAGCAGCTCATCCCGGTCGATGCTCTCGGCGGGGAGTGCGTCTTCCAGGGTCATTTTCCCAGTGGTGACAGTGCCGGTCTTATCCAGCACCACGGTGTTGGTCCTGCGGGTGGCCTCCAACACCTCCGGACCTTTGATGAGAATCCCCAGCTGAGCACCACGGCCGGTGCCGACCAACAAGGCGGTAGGGGTGGCCAGCCCCAGGGCACAGGGGCAAGCGATGATCAGCACCGCCACCGCAGCGGTGAACCCTGCTGAGGCAGGGAATCCAGCACCCAGCCAGGCCCCCAAAGCGGCGACGGCGATGGCGATGGCCACTGGCACGAACACCCCGGAGACCCGGTCGGCCAGGCGCTGAATCTCTGCCTTGCCGGATTGGGCGTCCTCGACCAGCTGGGCCATCTGCGCCAACTGGGTATCCGAGCCCACCCGGGTTGCCCGGACGATCAGGCGGCCTCCGGCGTTCACGGTGGCCCCAGTCACCGCATCGCCTTCAGTGACCTCCACCGGAACCGATTCTCCGGTAAGCATAGAGGCATCCACCGCGCTGGTCCCGGAGACCACTACACCGTCGGTGGCGATCTTCTCCCCGGGCCGGACCACGAACTCATCGCCCACGGCCAGCTCATCGACGCTGATCCGCTGCTCTGCACCGTCGCGGAGCACGGCGACCTCCTTGGCCCCCAGCTCCAGCAGGGCACGCAGGGCGGCACCGGCCCGGCGCTTGGAACGTTTCTCGAAATACCGGCCCAGCAGCACGAAGGTAATCACCCCCGCGGCGACCTCCAGGTAGATATGTCCCAGACCGTCACTGCGGGAGATGGTCAGCTCGAACGGATGCACCACTTCGGGCTGGCCGGCAGTGCCGAAGAACAGTGCCACCACCGACCAGATCAGTGCCGCGGTGGTGCCCACTGAGATGAGGGTGTCCATGGTGGCTGCCCCGTGGCGCAGGTTCATCAGCGCAGCCCGATGGAAGGGCCACCCGGCCCACACCACCACCGGGGCAGCCAGCACCAGGGAGGCGAAGCCCCAGTAGTCGAACTGCAAGACCGGGATCATCGCCATGAGGATCACCGGCACCGAGAGCACTGCGGCACCGATCAGCCGCTGCCGCAGCACCAGTAGTTCATGATCCTCAGCCGTCTCGGCCACCTCATCTGAGCCGGTCTTGTCCTCTGGCGCAGAGGGTAGTGCGGCGGTGTAGCCGGTCTTTTCGACCTCGGTGATGAGTACCTGGGGGTCGAGAGTGCCGGTGGAGGTGATGCGGGCCTTTTCGGTGGCGTAGTTGACGCCGGCCTCTACGCCGTCGAGTTTGTTGAGCTTCTTCTCAATCCGCATCGCGCAGGAAGCACAAGTCATCCCGCCGATCTGCAACTCGATATTGGTCGTGTTGGTTGTTTCAGCGGTCATGGCCGTCCTCCCCGTGATGCTCGCTCTGCGAGGTGTCGTCCACCCAGTTCTGCACGGTCTCGTCGGGAACGACTGCTCCGGCGGTGAAGAACGCTGCGATGAACACAGCGGCCAGTCCTGTGCCGTACAGGCTCAGTCGTGCAGGCGCGTTCATGGTCAGTCCCTGGCCGCGGTGTAGCCGGCCTCGTCAACAGCAGCGATCACCCCGGCGTCGTTGATTGAGTTCTCCGCGGTGACCGTCAGCGTTCCTGTCTTCGCGCTGACATCAACCTCGGTGACTCCGGGTACTTGTGAGACCTCGGTCCGAACGGAGCTTTCGCAGTGCCCGCAGGTCATCCCGGTCACGGTGTAAGTGGTGGTCGTACTCATTATTCCTCTCCTTTCGATACCCCCTAGGGGTATGTCTACTTATACCCGGTATGGGTATCTGATGTAAAGGGGTTAGTCCTGGTTGGCCCCGTGATCAGGCTGGGGCGGGACGGCGGGGCGGGATCGCTGCAAGTGCAATGACTGCCGCGATGAGGGCTGCGGCTGCGGCAAAGCCGAAGCCTGCTGGAATCCGGTGTCGCCGCCGCCGGCAACGAGGCTCAAGGCTGCGATGCTGGATACAGTGGCTACCGCCCCTCTGTGGCAGCGGAATCGCAACCGCGGTGACATCGAGGCTCAACATGAACTGAGCCGCACCCAAAGCCCGAAAGCAAGCCAACGCCTCGGATGTAGGCCGACTGAACTCTCTGGCTGCTCAGCCTCGGCCATAAGAGGGCTCCTATCTCGATCACGGGTGTACGAGATGCAACGTTTAGACTATCTCATACATTCCATATGACTTGTGAGGTGCAACATGTCAGGTAAAAGGGAAGCCGATGCCAGTAGTCCCCAGGGTTCGACATCAGGGGTGGGTCGGGCCCCGAATCAGCGGGCGGATGCCCAACGGAACCGGGCAAGGATCCTTGCTGCAACCGTGACAGCGCTTCACAAGGACCCTGACGCCTCAGTAGCTGACATAGCAGCTGAGGCTGGTGTTGGCCGCATGACGCTCTACGGGCACTTTCAGAACCGGCCCGAACTGATCGACGCCGCCCTGGCCGAAAGTATCGAGCAAGGTGAAGAGGTGCTGAGAAGAGTTCCGCTCGACGGAGACGCAGGTGAAGCTTTCCGGCGGCTGGTCGCTTCCAGTTGGACCCTGGTGGACCAGGCTCGCAACCTTCTGGCCGCTGCACAGAAGGAGCTCCCAGCGTCGCGCATCCGAGACCTCCACGAAAGGGCTGAGGCGCGCATGCGAAACCTGTTGATTCGCGGCCAGCGCGAAGGTACATTCCGTGACGACTTGCCTGTCACGTGGATGCTAACCACCACCCATGTGTTGATGAACGGCGCAGCCGAAGAGGTTCGCACCGGAAGGGTAGACGCGAGGGAAGCGCCAGTGCTTATTGATGCGATTCTCACTCCAGCATTCGATACGACAGCGCCAAAAGGCGAGCCGCAATAAGAGACGCCAACCTGAGTGACCAGACCGGGAGCTTCGCGGCAGGTCGACGCCGGCAGGCTCCGGCGACGGTCCAGGCGTCCTTCCCGTATCTTCCAGTCCGCCGGGTTCACACCGGCGGCTCGGATTTCGATGGCGAGTTCCCCGGGCCCGGCATGGAGGAGGCCGATCGATCAGCTGCTGCCTCTCGGGTCCACCGTAGTCCGTGAAGACATAAACCGTGGACATGAATGGATCTCCTTGTGATCTGGACTGGGAGGGCGTCTCCATGTCCCGCGCGGGTTATCGGGACAGTAGGGATCAGGGTCGGGGCGGTTCGTCCTCACCGGCGGCTTCGGCGGCGTCAGCCTCCTCTCGGGTGGCAAAGGCGGTGCCAGCAGCGTGCTCCGGTGGACTGTAGATGGTGTACAGCACCAGCGGCTGGTCCCCGGTATTACGGAAGTTGTGCTGGGCGCCGGCCGGTACCGCGCACTGGTCACCGGCATCGATGGGGTGCGTATGGCCGTTGAGGTCGGCTTCTCCGCTTCCGGAGACAAACGTCAAGATCTGGTCGGTGTGTTCGTGGACCTCGTCCCCGATCTCGCCGCCGGGCGGAATGGTCATGACCACGATCTGGGCGTGCTCACCGGTCCACAGCACCTTCCGGAAGTCGGGGTTGTCTCCGGCCACGTCCGCGATGGTGAAATGCTCGACGTTGTCTCCAAGGGTGAAGCTGTTTCCGCTCATGATTCGGTTTCCTCTGGTTCGTGTAGTGATTTCGATTGTTGAGGTCTTTGAACTGCCCGGTGCCCGGGGCCGCGCGCCCGCTGTCGCTCGGTGGGGTCAGGCGGATACCTGCTCGGCTGCCTGTGGGGTGGTCCGCTCGCTCTTCGGCATGGCGGTGGAGCCTCTGGTGTTGCGCAGCAGTCGCATCGCGTTGGCGATGACCACCAGTACGGAGGCTTCGTGGACGAGCATGCCGATCGACATGGTCACCCCGCCGGCGAAGACTCCCGCCAGGAGCAGCACCACTGTGATCAGGGCGATCGCGATGTTTTGCCGCATGACCGACACGGTCCGCTTGGCCAGGCCGATGGCCTCCGGGAGCTTGAGGAGGTTGTCGCCCATCAGGGCGATGTCCGCGGTCTCCACGGCCACGGCCGAGCCGGCCGCGCCCATGGCCACGCCGATATTGGCGGTGGCTAGGGCCGGGGCGTCGTTGACGCCGTCGCCGACCATGGCGATGGTGTGGCCCTGACGCTGGAGCTGGGTGACCGCGTCCAGCTTGTCCTCGGGCAGCAGGGAGGCGTGGATCTCGTCGATCCCGGTAGCCTTCCCAATGGCCTCTGCAACCAGTCGGGTATCCCCGGTGAGCATGACCACTTTCTCGACGCCGGACCGGTGCAGGCGGGCGACCATTTCGGGTGCATCCTGGCGGACCTGGTCGGCGACGGCGACGACGCCGATCACCGTCTGGTCGACCGCGACGATCATGGGCGTCTTCCCATCGGCAGCCAGGTCCTGGGCCGTCCGGGTCGCTCCGGCGACTGCGCTCTCGGGGACGCCGTACTGCTCCAGCAGCGGCGGGTTGCCGATCAGCACCAGGCGGCCATCGACCTCGGAAACGATGCCCTTGCCGGGGACCGGGGTGACGGTGCCGGGGACGCCCTGCTGGCCGACTCCCTCGGCGTGGGCGGTCTCCAGGATGGGACGGGCCAGCGGGTGTTCAGAGCCGGCCTCGGCGGCGGCTGCCCAGTGCAGCACCTCGGTCCGCTCCAGCGCGGGATCCAGGACGACGACATCTGTCAGCCGGGGGCGACCCTCGGTGAGCGTGCCCGTCTTGTCCACAGCCACCGCGGAGATCTTCGCCGAGGTCTCCAGGAACTCCCCGCCCTTGATCAGGATGCCGTTGCGGGCCGCGCGGCCGATGCCGGCCACGATCGCAACCGGAATGGAGATCACCAGGGCCCCCGGGCACCCGATGACCAACAAAGTCAGTGCCAGGGCCACATCACCAGAGATCAACCCGGCCACCAGCGCCAGCACCATTACGGCGGGTGTGTACCAGTGGGAAAAACGGTCGATAAAGGCCTGAGTACGGGCCTTGGCGTCTTGGGCCTCTTCCACCCGATGGATGATGCGGGCCAGGGTGGTGTCCGCGCCGATGCCGGTGGCCAGCACCTGCAGGAAGCCGCCGCGGGAGACGGTGCCGGCGAAGACCTGGCTGCCCTTGGTCTTCTCCACCGGGATCGATTCGCCGGTGATGGAGGCTTCGTCGAGGGCGCCGGTGCCGGAGACGATCTGGCCGTCCACGGGCACTTTCGCGCCGTTCTTGACCAAGACGATCTCGCCCATTCTCACCTGCCCGGCAGGGATCTCCTGTTGCTCACCCTCGCGCATGACGATTGCGGAATCCGGGGCGACGGCGACGAGTTCGGCCAGTGCCGAGCGCGTCTTGTTCAAGGTCGCAGCCTCCAGGGCGTGGCCGATCGCGAACAGGAACGTGACTGCCGCGGCCTCCCAGAAATTGCCGATGATGACCGCGCCGATCGCCGCGACCGACACGAGCAAGTCGATGCCGATGGCCCTAGCGATCAGCGCGCGAACGGCCTTTACCGCGATCCTGTAGCCGGCCACCACGGCACCAGCAAGCATGAAAACATCCCCGAGAGTGAACGCCGCGCTGGCGTAGGTGGCGTGCGCGCCGGCGTCGAGCCACCACTGCGGGCCGACGATGACGTTGGCCCCACCCCCGCCCAGCCACTGTATGGCGAACGAGATGATGATAAGCACACCGGACACGACGGGAACCGACCAGTTCCCATAGACCCATTTCTGGAGCCTGTTCACTTTCGGGTACGACCTTTCTGGGTTTCGTGCCGACGGACCGGCAAAATAGGATTAGGCAAGGTTGTGCGCGAACCGGCCGTGGGCGTTGGGCTTAGAAGGCAGATGGGGCGGCCTTGTAGCCGGCCTTGGCAACGGCGGTGATGAGGTCGTCCACGGAGACGCGTGCGGCGTCGTGGTCGATTTCGACGCGGGCGGAGGCGAAGTGGACCTTCACCTTCTCGACGCCCTTAAGACGGCCTACTTGCTTTTCGATCTTGGCCACGCATGAGGGGCAGGAGAAGCCCTCGGCCCTCAGGACGGTGTGGGTGGTGGTGGGAGCAGTCATTTCGGGGTCCCTTCGTCGTGATGTTCCGTCTGGACACTCTCACCATAGGTTTGTGGCACCCGGAACTCCTTGACCTAGGTCAAGTTTGCGCCGCCTTGCCAGAGCACCTTTACCGCCCTGGCTACGAGACCATTTGACGCACCCTGGACGCCGGAACAGTCCCACGATGTGGGCCCCGGTAGGCTCGTCACATGGCCAAGGGAGACTTGTGCGTTACCCGAGTTCCGATCTTCCAGGGACTTACGCACCAGCAGCAGCTAAACGTCGCGGAGTTCATCCGCCCGCTGTCTGTCCGTAGGGGGGAACCGGTCTATACCCCCGGAGATTCGGTCTCGCGTCTGTTGGTAGTACACAGCGGACAGCTCAAGGTCAGCCACTTAGCTGCTAACGGTCAAGAACAGGTTCTGCGCACGGTCACCGAAGGCGACGTCGTTGGTGAACGCGCCTTCCTCTCGGGGCATCGGCCGAATGACCTCGTCCTCGCGCTCGAAGACAGCCAGATGTGCGTCTTCAACCATGCCGACCTTTCGACCCTGATACGCGACTACCCTGATATTAGCCAGCGGATGTTGCAGACTCTCTCCGATAGGCTTGCTTCCGTTGAACGGCAGTTAGTTGCCATCACTTCCAGCGATGTCACCGCCCGTGTCGCGGCGTACTTGCTCGATTTGACTAGCACAGGGCGCGGCGGCATCCCCACTGTTCGGCTGCCTATGGCTAAGAAAGAAATCGCTACCTACCTGGGCACTACACCAGAGACACTAAGCCGGCGGCTTGCAGAACTCTCGGCCTCAGGCACCATCCAGCTCCAAGGACGTCGCGACGTCTTAGTTCTCGATCTCGACGCATTAGAACGTTTAGCGATGCCCCAATAACGGGCAGCCCCGCTCATGCATGGTTCTGAAGCGCCCCAGGTTCTCTGCCGCTTTCATATGAGGTTGGGCTCCGCTTCCAAGGCGGCGTAGTGGAGCTGTTCGTACTCTATCGGGGTCAGATGGCCGATACTGCTGTGGAGGCGTTGGTTGTTCCACCAATCGACCCACCCGGCAGTAGCGAATTCCACATCGGACAGCTTCCGGTAGGGGCCTTCGTGGAAGACCTCGGTGCGGATGGCTTCGGTCTTGAACAACCCAATGATGGATTCCATGAGGCTGTTGTCGTAGGCATCGCCGACGGTCCCGATAGAGGGCTGGATCCTGGGTTGCCCCCGGAAGTAGGTCCACGCGTTATGCGGGCCGCGGTGCGGGAGGAGTACTCCGACTGGTGATCCAACACCAGACGGACGGCCCGCTGCTTCAGAGCGGGATCGGTGATTCGAGGCATGACTGCATCCTTTCAGCTTAGAAAGATGCGGCATCAAACCTGGGGCCGCCTCACTGGAACCACAGTCGTCGCTGCCTGCTGGGAATCGTCCATGGCCTCAGAGACCAGCTGAGACGCCAGACCCTGGCCCGAAAAGGAATCGTCGATCTCGGTGTGGTAGAAGATACGTTCGGCCTGCCCCGAGACGTCCGCTGTGACGAAATAGGTGAAGCCTGCAGTCCTGCCCCCGACGGTGATCTCGAATCTGCCCCGGGGATCATCGCGGAAGACCTGTGGAGAATCGGCAGTGGTGTTCATCGGTTCTCCTCCTCGACCAGGTCCGGCATACTTCCGTCACCGAGGTCTGGCTCGGGCAGACGGCTTTGGGGGTCATGGAGCTGTATGGGGTGTCCATCGAGACGGAGCCTGCGCATGCCTTCCAGCAGCATCCGTCGCCCCACGTCAGTCATCACGTGGACGTTCGAGAGGTCGAACAGCACACGGGAGTGCCCCTCGGGAATCTGCTCCAGTCTGCTCAGCAGGAACTCCGCCCCGGTGAAGCGCAGCTCTTCCTGCAGCCGGATCTCGATCCCATCACGGCTCTCGGACCATTCGCGAACCACAGAGTCGGTTCGACTCTCAGGGTCGAACAGGTGCATACCCATATCGGCCGACAGTCGGGAGAATGCCCGGATCCCTCGAGCGCTGTTTCCCTGCTCATCCAGTCGTGGAGCGAACACCGCGGCGCCGACCTGCCCGGGCAACGAGCCGATCAGACCGCCTGAGACACCGCTCTTGGCCGGTATTCCGACTGCAGTCAGCCATGAGCCCGCGCCGTCGTACATTCCAGCTGCCGCCATCACACTCAGAGTTCGGCGCGCCACGTGAGGGGCCACGACCTGCTCACCCGTGATGGGTTGGCGCCCTCTGTCTGCCAAGGTCGCCGCCATCATCGCCAGGTCTCGTACGGTCACCGAGACGGAGCACTGGGCGGTGTAGCCGCGGACGACGTCATGTGGCTCTTCGGTGATCACACCGTAGGTGCGGAGCATATGTGCGATGGCCAGGTTCCGGTGCGCCGTCTCCATCTCGGATTGGAAGACCTCGTCGTCGACATGCAGATCGCGTCCGGCAAGCCGCGAGAGGAAGGCCGTCACCGCGTCAGCACGCTCTGAGTGATCGTTCGAAGCGATCGTGAACAGGTTGTGAGCCACTATGGCGCCCGCATTGATCATCGCGTTCTTGGGCCGGTGGGTCTCTGCCTCCAGGGACAGCTCGTCGAACGCCTCGCCGGAGGGCTCGACGCCGAGCTTCTGGTCGACTGCCTCGAACCCCAGCCCCTCCAGCGCCGCGGCATACACGAACGGTTTGGAGACGGACTGAATCGAGAACTCGACACTGTCGTCGCCCACTGAGTACGTGTTCCCGTGGACCGTCGACACAGCGATGGCGCACTGGTCAGGAGGCGCTGCGGCCAGGGCGGGTATGTAGTCTGCGACCTGTCCTGCACTATCAGTCATGATGTTCTCCAGGAGCTCCTGGAGGTAGTCCGGCACGGGGGTACGCACAGTCGATTCACCTCATCTGATCGGGGCACACTTGTCACGCAGTGGGATCAGCTGATCACCCAGCACCTGTCCGCTCGGCGTTCGGCCCGGCGAATTCGATCCCAGCCAGCGCTGCCATGGTCTCGTTCCACGACGTCAGATCGTCCGGCGCCCTGAGCCCTCCAGTGATGATGAGACTGACGTCATCGGCGTCGGAAGCGTCCAAGTGCCGACGAGCACGACTGAGCGCAGGGATCGTGGGCACGGAGATATTGTCACGGAACAGCAGGGGTGCAGCCCCTGTCCCGCCCCCTCGGCCATCGAGAATCACGTAGTCCACTCCGATGGCCAGCGCAGCGTTGATGTCTCGTTCGATGTGCTGTGCAGACATCTTCACCCCGACCGGGATGCCACCAGTGAGCTCGCGGATCTCGGCGGCGACCTCCGCGAAGTCGCCAGGCGTCGTGAGATCGACGAAACGTGCAGGGGATATCGCATCCTGCCCCAGGGACAGGCCCCGGACTTCAGCGCTCTCCGGCGTCACCTTGTGCCCCGGCAGGTGGCCTCCCGTACCGGTCTTGGCTGCCTGCTCGTCCGGATGAACTCCACCCTCGCCTGAGCAGATGCCTGTTCCTGCACGCTCCGCTCCGCGTGCCATGGCAATCTTAGATTCTGCAGACAGCGCGCCGAAGCTCATGTCCGAGACCAGCAGCGGGCCCCTGAGGCTCAAGGGCCGTGCAGCACCCGGACCGATGACGACCTCGGTGGCCACGGGGTCTTCGTCCAGTAAAGGTGACCTGTGCAGCTGAGCCGTGAGCAGCTGTATGTCGTCCCATCGGGGAACGTCCTGGCTCGATACCCCCATGGCGGCGACCTCGCCGTGGTGGCCCACGGCTTGCAGACCGTCTCCTGCCAACGTCTGGATGTCCTCAACGTGAGGCTCCGCGTCGATGCCCTTGGTCGGGGCGAAGGCTCCCTGATAGCGGTCACGTTCGAACGGCTGAGGGTTCTCCCGCCGCCACTTCCGTATCTCGGAAGCGTCGACGTAGACCTGGCCTCCCCCCACCCAGGACGTGAAGGACGCGAGGTCTGCGCCTCTGGACCGTATGTTCCGCCCCGTCTCGGCATCATATGTCGAGCCATGGAGGGTGCAGACGAGGTGCTCTCCCTCCATATGACCATCGGCCAGCAGCGCACCGCGGTGCTGGCATCGACCATAGTAGACCCGAGCGACGTCGGAGACGTCGAGCACTGCTACGAGGTCGACACCTTCGACCAGGCGGCCCATGGGCTCGTCTCGGGAGAGCTCCTCATGGGAGAGGATGGCGACGGGATCCACAGTTCCTCCTCAGGGCCACAGACAGAAAAGTTCGGCTGCGATGAATCGTGCGGTTGTGTGCGCCTGACATGGAACTCCCAGAAGTCGCGGGCAGCACCATGGGTAAGTGACTTGATAGTAGGCCCCTCCATACGCCTGATCAACCCCGCGGCATGCTTCGCCGAGAGGCCCTCTTCTCGGAACTCCTCGCCCGCTGTTCTACGATCGACAGGGACAGCATTCTTCTCGCACCTGAGGACAGATCATCATGGAACAGCGGACTCTCGGACGCACCGGACGCAGCATCTCTGAGATCGGCCTGGGCACCTGGCAGCTCGGGGGCGACTGGGGTGATGTCGCGGAGGCCGATGCCTTCGCCGTCCTCGACGCCGCAGCAGAGGCCGGAGTGACCTTCTTCGACACCGCCGATGTCTACGGCGACGGCCGCTCCGAGCAGCTCATCGGTCGCTGGCGCGGGAAGAACCCGGACTGGGACGGCTTCGTGGCCACCAAGATGGTCCGCCGCGCCCCAGCCCCCAGCCTGGGGCACGCCACGGAGGCGAATTTCCGCGCCTGGACCGACCGCTCCCGGGCCAACCTGGGCATGGACACTCTGGACATGGTCCAGCTGCACTGCCCGGAGACCCCGATCTACAGCTCCGACGCCGTCTACGACGCCCTGGACGAGTTGGTCGACGAGGGTGCGATCGCCGCCTACGGGGTCTCCGTGGAGACCGTGGAGGAAGCGCTCACCGCTCTCGCCCGGCCGAACGTAGCCTCTGTGCAGATCATCCTCAACGCGTTCCGTCAGAAGCCCCTCGACCAGGTGCTGCCTGCCGCCGCAGAGGCCGGCGTCGGGATCATCGCCCGAGTACCCCTGGCCAGCGGACTGCTCTCAGGGCGCTACACCCCGGAGACGGTCTTCGCTGAGAACGACCATCGGAACTTCAACCGCCGCGGCGAAGCCTTCGACGTGGGCGAGACCTTCTCCGGCGTGGACTTCTCCGTAGGAGTGGAGGCGGCCGCACGTTTCTCGGCACTGGCCCGTGAGGCCGGCCTGGAACCTGCTGCTGCGGCACTGGCCTGGATCATCCAGCAGCCGGGTGTCACCAGCGTGATCCCCGGTGCCCGCAATGCCCAGCAGGCTCAGCGCAATGCGGCCGCCGCAGAGGTCCCCACCCTGTCCCAGGACTTCCTCGACGCCGTGTCCTCTCTCTACAAGGGGGCCATCAGGCCGCAGGTCCACCACCGCTGGTGACCCGCCGCGCTCTGCCCTCATCGTCGTCAGAGGCGGCGCCGGCGGTGGGAGCGGCATCACCGCGCACCTGGGCAATGATCTGGGCAGTATCAGTGGAGACCTCCTCCTGGAAGTAGGGCTCCACCGCCTCTGCCGGAGGCGCCGGGGTCAGTTTCACCGCCACCAGCACACCCACCAGTGCCGTGATGAAGGCGATCAGGAAGGGGCTGGGCGCCCCCACAGCTTCAGCCACTGCGTAGGTCCCTGCGCCCAAGATGATGTTGGCGTAGGCACCCGCGCGATTCATCCGCTTCCAATACAGGCCCAGGAAGACCACGAAGAAGAACACCGCTCCGAATCCGCCGTAGACATAGGTGAATCCCATGGCCAGCAACACGGGCGGATTGATGGCGCTGAGCACTGCCACTACGCCCAGGCCCAGAACCACCCAGCGCAGCCGGCGCCGGGAGGTCACCTCATCGGGACGATGCTCCGGGCGCAGCGTCTGGAGGATGTCGTAGTACAGCGAGGTGCCGCAGTGCAGCAGCATCGAGTTTGCGGTGGAGACCGCCGCAGCCGCCAGGGCGATAAGAGTCAGCGCGCCGATCAACGGGTGGGTGTATGACTCGATCACGAAGGGCAGGATGTAGTCGGTGCTCTGGCCCTCCGGCAATGAGGGAACCAAGGTCTTAGCACCCAATCCGATGATGATCAGCGGGACGAAGATCAGGATGAGCACACCCAGCGAGATCATCATCTGCATCACAGCAGTCTTCGCATTCTTCGGAGCCAGCATGCGCCCCACCCAGTGAGGGGCGATGGCCGCTCCCAAAGCGTTGGAGAGGAAGATCGCCATCAGTGCGCCCAGGCTGAAGGTGCCCAACGGAGTCAGCATCACCCCAGCCGGCAGCTCCTCACCGCCTTCTACGACCGGCGCCGTGGTGGTCTCCAGAGTGGTCATGATGTTCTCCCATCCTCCGGCGGCGTTGAGCACGGTGATCGCACCCAGGATCACGCCGCCGAGGATCAGCACGGTGTTCACCGTATCCGTCACCGCCACGGACCAGAACCCGCCCAGGCTGGTGAAGAGAAGGAAGGCCAGGAAGCCGAAGATCGCGATCCGGTAGTCGACTCCGGTGATGGTGGAGACCACAATGCCGAAGCCCACCACCTGCAGGTGGACGAAGATGAAGTAGCCCACCACCATCAGTGCAGCCACGAGCACCCGGATGTTGCTTCGCCGCTGCTTGGGCTCATAGCGCATCTGCACGAATTCGGGGAAGGTGCGCGCCGGGACACGGGGCCGGCGGATCTTATATGCCACCAACGGGATCAGAGCGGTGGCGAAGAACCAACCGGCCACCCAGCCGATGATCGCGGCCACGCCGGTGCTGTAGAGATAGCCCGGCACTCCCATCACTGAGGCCACACTCAGCCACGTGGCCGCGCTGGTGCCCACTCCGATCCAGAGGCCCATTCGATGTCCGCCCGTGGTGAAGTCGGACATCGACTCCACATTGCGCAGGCTGCGCAGGCAGGCCCACGCGATGAAGGCGAAGTAGAGGATGAAGATCACCAGGTACCAGCTCATGATGCCTCTCCTGCCTGCAGCTCGGCCTCGCTGCGTCCGGTTCCATAGAGCCGACCGCTGGCACCCCAGCGTTCTACGCCGGAGCGCTCGATGCGCCAGCACAGCACAGTGCCGATGGTGACTCCGGCGATGATCGCCGCCAGCCAGACCAAGAGTGTGATCGCCATTGGATGTTCCTCTCTGAGAAGCCACGTCTCTCCGCAGCAGATGACTGCCTTGACTCACGTGATGGCCATAACAATAATACTGGGTAGTATGTAAATGCAATAGGTCACACCCGCTCAACAGAGAGGTTCCACCCATGACCGTCGAATTCCACGGACAGACCGCGATCATCACCGGCGCAGGAGGAGGCTTGGGACGTGCCCACGCCCTCGCCCTCGCAGAACGGGGCGCCCATGTGGTGGTCAATGACATGGGAGGCGCCGAAGAGGTGGTCCAGGAGATCCGCTCCCTGGGCGGCAGCGCAGTCGCCGACTCTTCCGATGTCACCGACCCCGAGGCGGCCGGAGCACTGGCCGCACTCGCTTTGGAGCACAGCGGCCGCATCGAAATCCTGATCAACAACGCAGGGATCCTCCGCGATAAGTCGTTCGCCAAGATGGACCTCAGCGACTTCCGCAAAGTCCTGGACGTCCACCTGATGGGCTCAGTCCACTGCACCCAGGCGGTATGGCCGCATATGCTCGAGCAACGCTACGGCCGCCTGCTGATGACCACCTCCGCCTCCGGGATCTACGGAAACTTCGGCCAGGCCAACTACGGGGCGGCCAAGGCCGCCGTGGTCGGGCTGATGAATGTCCTGGCCATCGAAGGCGAGCGCAAGGGGATCCGCGTCAATGCCCTGGCACCGACAGCCGCCACACAGATGACTGAGGACCTGCTCGATGCCGAGACGCTGGCCGCCCTCGCTCCGGATACCATCTCCCCCGGAGCGCTGCATCTGGTCTCGGAGCACGCACCCACCAAGACCATCCTGGGCGCCGGCGCCGGTGTCTTCGCCGTCTCCCAGATGTCGGAGTCTCGGGGCATCTATCTGCCGAAGGCAGAACGCACCCCGGAGATGGTCGCCGCCCGGTGGGAGAAGATCACCGATATGCGCGAGACCACGGTGACCGGCTCCGCCTTCGACCAGACCCACCGCTACACCGCCCTGGCCGCCCAGGCCTGAGAGGAGTGCGCTGATGAGCACCTTTCACCCACCGGTGGGATTCCCGCTCCGGGACCTTCCCTCTGCACATGCCGAACACTCACCCTCCAGCATCGCCCTGCGCTGCGGAGACCGCGAGCGCAGCTGGGCCGAGATGGCCCGCGCGACCAGGTCCCTGGCCCAGGGCATGCACCAGCGCGGCGTCGGGCACGGCGACTTCGTCTCACTGCTGCTGCGGGACGGCGTCGATATCGTCACCGCCGCCTTCGCCTGCTATCAGGTGGGAGCCGTCCCCCAGCCGCTGTCCACCTCACTGGCACCCTCTGAACTGGCTGCCATCCTGGAGCTGACCACCCCTGCCCTGGTCGTCACCCAGGACGCCCAGTCCACCGCGGAACTCCCCGGGGATCACCCCACCTCCGCTGTAGATCAGCTGGGCACCGACGACGCCGCGCAGCTCCCCACCGTCATCTCCCCCTCCTGGAAGGCGCCCACCTCCGGGGGATCCACGGGCCGGCCGAAGATCATCCTCTGCGGACAGCCCGCGGAGCTCCCCGCCTTCGACGCAGAAGCCTGGCAGATCAGTGGGGAGGACCGGTTCCTCATGACGGCTCCGCTGCATCACAATGCGCCCTTCGCCACGACGATGACCGCACTGTTCCACGGCGCAGAGGTGACCCTGCTGGAGCGGTTCGATCCGGAGGCCGTCCTGGAGCAGATCGAACGCCACAGGATCACCTGGGCCTATCTGGTGCCTACGATGATGCGGCGCATCTCCTCCCTGCCGGAGCACCAGCGGCTGAGCTACGACCTCACCAGCCTGGGCCAGCTGTGGCACTGCGCCGAGCCCTGCCCGGCCTGGCTGAAGGAGGAATGGATCAGCTGGCTGGGCGGCGAGCGCATCTGGGAGCTCTATGGAGGGACGGAGGCACAGGCCGGATGCACCCTCAGCGGCACAGAATGGAGCGCCCACCGCGGCTCAGTGGGCCGCCCCCGCTGGGGTGAGATCACGCTCTTCGACGATCAGTGCGCAGAGATCACCGAACCGGGGATTCCAGGCGACGTGTACATGCGAGTCAGCCCGGGCTCTCCTCCGGCCTTCCGATATATCGGTGCAGAGCTGAAGGAAGTGGACGGCTGGTCGACTCTGGGAGATATCGGAGAGTTCGACACCGACGGCTACCTCTACCTGCATGATCGGCGATCCGACATGATCACCGTAGGAGGGGTCAACGTCTACCCCGCCGAGGTGGAAAGCGCTCTGACCGAACATCCTGAGGTCCTCTCCGCCGCAGTCATCGGGCTGCCGGAGGATGATCTGGGCAGCAGCGTCCACGCCATCGTGCAGCTCAGCACCCCCGGTCAGAACACCTACAGCCTCAGCACCGAGCAGCTCCAGGAATTCCTGACGTCACGACTGTCCCGGCATAAGCGGCCCACGAGCATCGAGTTCGTGCAGACCTCGCTGCGCGATGAGGCCGGCAAGGTCCGCCGCGCCGCCCTGCGGCGTGAGCGCCTCTCCCCTGAGGGAATCCCCACCGAACCCAAGGAGGTCCACTATGCGTGAAGCCGTCATCGTCTCTGCTGCCCGCACCCCCATCGGCAAGGCCTATAAGGGAGCCTTCGCCGAGATTCAGCCCCAGGAGCTGGCCGCCCATGCCGTGGACGCCGCCGTTCAGCGCGCGGGCCTCTCCGGGGAGGAGATCGAAGACCTGATCCTCGGCTGCGCACTGCCTGAGGGAGCCTCCGGGCTGAACACGGCCCGGCAGGCGGGTCTGCGCGCCGGGCTTCCGGTCTCTGTCCCCGGGATGACACTGGACCGTCAATGCGCCTCGGGGCTCATGGCCATCGCCACCGCCGCCAAGGAGATCACCGCCGATGGCATGGACATCACCATTGGGGGCGGCGTGGAGTCCATCTCTCTGGTCCAGAACGAACACCTCAACCGCTTCCGTGCGAAGGATCCGTGGCTTGAGCAGCACGGGCACAGCATCTATATCTCCATGCTGGAGACAGCAGAGATCGTGGCCCAGCGATACGGCATCTCACGTCAGGCCCAGGACGAGTACGCCTTGGAGTCCCAACGCCGCACGGCCGCCGCTCAGGAACGAGGCCTCTTCGCAGAGGAGATCGTCGCCTTCGACGGCCAGGAACTGGATGAGGGAAACCGCCCCTCCACCACCGCCGAGGGGCTCGCGGGACTGACCCCGGTGCTGCCGGGATCAGAGGACCGCTCTCCCACGATCACCGCGGGTAACGCCTCCCAACTCTCCGACGGCGCCGCCGCAGTGGTGCTCATGGAGGCCGCCGAGGCTTCGCGTCGCGGCCTGGAGCCGATGGGCACATATCGCGGCATGGCCGTGGCCGGCTGTGAGCCCGATGAGATGGGGATCGGGCCGGTCTTCGCGGTCCCCAAGCTGCTCAGGCAGCACGGGCTGAGCGTGGAGGATATCGACCTCTGGGAGCTCAATGAGGCCTTCGCCTCCCAGGCCCTCTACTGCCGAGACCGTCTGGGCATCGATCCTGATCGCTACAACGTCAACGGTGGAGCCATCTCAGTGGGCCATCCCTATGGGATGAGTGGAGCACGGATGGTCAGCCACGCGCTGCGCGAAGGGCGGCGCCGCCAGGCCCGCTACGTGGTGGTGACCATGTGCGTGGGAGGAGGCATGGGAGCGGCCGGGCTCTTCGAACTGTGAGGCGGAGTCACCGTCCGGCGCCGGAGCGCGCGGTCCCGTATCCTGACTTTCGGACATCCCAGGACAGGAGCGGAGGGCGCGTGGCACCGGAACCGGAGCGGACACAGAAGTCACGAGAGCGCATTCTGGATGCGGCTGCCGATGCCTTCATGCTCCATGGCTTCCGTGAGACCACCATCGACGACGTCGCTCAGAGCATCGGCGCCACCAAAGGTCTGATCTACTATCACTTCCGTTCCAAGCTGGACATCCTGCTGGCCGTCTACGAGCGCGGCATGGAACGGGCCGAGGAGAAGGTCCAGCCCCACGCCCAGGACTCCGCCAGTCCGGCTGAACGGCTGCGCGCCATGTCGGTGGCGCATCTGGTCAACATCATGACCTTCCTGGGGTATCACCACGTGATCCACCAGGCGGTGCGCGAACAGAACTCCGCGGCGGTGAAGCCGCGGCAGCGGGAGGCACTGGACCGCCTCAACGAGCAGCGCAGCCAGTTCGAGGCGCTCTTCCGCGCTGTGATCGAGGAGGGCATCGCCGAGGGCAGCTTCCGTGACGCCGACCCTGCTCTGATGGCCCGCACCCTGCTGAGCAGCATCAACGCCGTGGACAACTGGTTCCGCCCGCGCGCTGATCAGAGCGCCGAGGAGATCGAGGAGCTGGCCGGGCAGATCGTCGACCTCATCCTCCACGGCATCCGCTGAACCACCACTCCGCCCGCGGCCGCACGGACCTCAGTGCGTGTAGACCGTGCGGCCGGCCAGCAGGCCTGCCACAGCCAGCAGCCCCACAGCGGCCATGAGTCCGTAGATCACCGGATTCCATGACCCGGTCAGGTCGAAGACGGTCCCAGCCAGCAGGGGCCCGACGGCGGCGCACAGGTAGCCCACGCCCTGGGCCATGCCGGAGAGCCGACCGGCCTGGTGGCTGGTCCGTGCGCGCAGCGAGATCATCGTCAGCGCCAGCAGCAGCATGGTGGAGGTAGAGAATCCGCCCACCACACTCCAGAGGATCGCCCAGGAGGGCATCAGCAGAATCCCGATCAGGGTGACGATCATGGTGCAGCTGACCAGCAGGGACACCGCGCGCTGGTCTCTGGCCCGCTGCAGCACCGGTCCCACCAGCAGGCTCGCCGCGATACCCACGCCCTGCCAGAGCGAGAGCATCCACCCGGCATAGGCCTCCCCCAGGCCGTGATAGCCCAGGATGGCGGGATACCAGGTCAGCAGCAGATAGAAGATGCCCGACTGCAGCGCGAAGTAGGCCGTCACCTGCCAGGCCACCGGGGAGCGCCACATCGAGGCAGCCGGTGCCGCAGCGGCCGCCGGGCCCGCCGGCGTCGTCGGTTCCGCACTCCCCTGCTCCGCGCTCACTGGCGCGCCATCTGATCCCGCGCCCTCCGCGGAGCCCAGCAGGCGTGTGCTCCAGAGTCCGCAGGCCGCCAGGGCGAGCAGAGCGGTGCTGCCCAGGCCGAGCTCCCAGCCCACGGCCGAGGCCAACGGAACAGCAGTCCCGGAGGCCAGCGCCGCAAAGCCGGCCATCGTGGCCGTATACAGGCCGGTCATCAGCGGCACCCGGTCCGGGAAGTCGCGCTTGACCACTGCCGGCACCAACACGTTGCCGATCCCGATGGCCAGGCTCAGGATCGCTGTGCCGACCAACAGGGAGATCTGAGCGGCCAGGGCCTCATCACCAGGGAGCAGCCCCGGCGGCAGGGAACGAAGCACCGTTCCGGCGGCCAGCAGCACCAGGGCGGCGAAGATGCTGCGCTCCAGACCCCAGCGGGATGAGAGCAGATGGACGAACGGGGAGACGATGCCGAAGCTGATCACCGGAATGGCACCCAGCAGACCCAGCAGCGAGGGGCTCATCCCCGTATCGGCACGGACCTGCTCCAGCAGCGGACCCACGGCACTGATGGCCGGGCGAAGATTGGCCGCCACCACCAGCACAGTGGCGATGAGCAGCAGCCGCGGGAGCCCAGATCCTCGTTCAGTCACGAGGATCAGTTCTATCAGGTCTCAGGCGCGGCGCAGCTCAGTCGTCGAATGAACGGGACACGTGCGCGTGGGGCCGCGGAGATTTGATGATCTTCATGGGGAAGGCAGAATCGGTGTCCTGCACCCCGGGGATGGTCAGCACCTTATGGGTCAGGAAATGCTCATAGGCCTGCAGATCCGCCACAGCGACACGTGCATAGTAGTCCGGGGAGCGGAACTGGCGCAGCAGCTCCAGCACCTCGTCATAGCCGGACATGGTCTCCTCGAAGTGCTGGACGGTCTCCCGGTCACCCCATTTGAGGTCCACGGAGAGCCCCACCTCGAAGGACTGGCCCAGCACCTCCGGATTGATGTCAGCCGAGTAGCCCAGGATGGTGCCCTCGGCCTCCAGCCGCTGGACACGGCGAAGACAGGGGCCGGGCGTCAGGCCCACCTTCTGCGCCAGGGCCGCATTCGAGATGCGTCCGTCCTCGCGCAGGGCCTCGATGATTGCGCGATCCATGCTGTCCATGAGCCGATTCTTGCACCTGCCCCATCACCGGCGGCACCACGGCGCAGAAAAGGCCACATAATGGAACGCCTGCCAGGCTCAGACCAGCTCAGGACAGCTGTGCCAGCAGCTCCAGCGCCTGATCCAGCTCCCGCTCCTCGGAGAGCTCAGCCTGCTGGATATGGCGGATGCGCCCTTCGGCGTCGCAGAAGAAGCTGACCCGCTGGGAGGCGCCGAGGTCGGCGTCGAAGGCCCCGAAAGCCGCTGAGATCTCCCCGTGGGGCCAGAAGTCGCTGAGCAGATCGAAGCCCACGGGCTCCCCCTGGGCACCGGCCTGATCCTGCAGATGCTCGGCGTAAGCGCGCAACGAATGCATCGCATCGCAGCTGACGGCCAACACCCGCACATCATGGGCGGCGACCTCGGACCAGCGGGCATGCAGCTGAGCCAGCTCAGCGCCGCAGACTCGGCTGAAGGCGAAGGGATAGAACATCACCCACGACGCCGCACCGTGAAGATCCGCAGAACGAACAGTCTCCCCGTACTGGTTCCGTGCGGCGAACTCCGGCATGGCGCTGCCCACTGGCAGCGGCTGCGCAGAACCGGCGCCCGAGGGGACCGTCCCGACGCCGGGAGTGCTCACTTGCGGGAGACCAGCTTGGTGGCCGCCCAGTTCGCGCTCACACCCGCCGAGGAGGTCACGTGCAGGCCCGCGTTGGGAGCCGCATCCTGGATCTCGACGGGAGCCACATAGCCCTCACGGCCCGACCGCGGAGTCAGCAGCCAGACTACGCCGCCCTCATCCAGAGTGGTCAGCGAGTCCACCAGCGCATCGGTGAGATCGTCATCACCCTCGCGGAACCACAGCAGGACCGCGTCCACGACCTCCTGCTCGTCCTCATCGATCAGCTCCTCGGCCAGACGGGCCTCGAGGGCATCGCGGAACTCATCGTCGACGTCGTCGTCCACGCCGATCTCCTGGACGAGGAATTCCTTGGTGAACCCCAGTTCCTCCAACAGGTCCGATGTGTCCACCACATTGGCGTCCGCATCGTACTTCTGGCCTGCTGCTGCGCTGACCGGTTCCTCGGCAGCTGAAGCCTGACTCACCAGAGGTTCCCTCTCTCTCAATATCCCGCGTGGTCGATCGTCTCTGCATGGTTGACAAGTGCTGGGCCACACTGTGACCAGCTCTCCCCATACGTTACGCGGACAGCGCGCTGTTCGGGAAGTGCAACCCGGCACGTTCCGGGTAGAGTTGCCGTGAAGAAAAAGAGGCCCCAACATCCGGTGACCCTGGTGGGGGCCTCAAGGAAACCCTTTTGAAAGAGGTACCCGTGAGCGCTGGTGAAGAGAACACCCACATTCGCAGCGGCCTGACGAATCAGCTTCCGGACCATGATCCGGAGGAGACCCAGGAGTGGCTGGAGTCATTCGACCAGCTCGTCGAAGCCCACGGCACCGAACGTGCCGAATACATCATCCGCACCCTGCTGCAGCGTGCCGGTGCACGGTCCATCGACTACCCGATGGTCACCACCACCGACTACGTCAACACTATCCCCAAGGATCAGGAGCCGCAGTTCCCCGGCGATGAGGAGATGGAGCGCCGCTACCGCCGCATCCTGCGGTGGAACGCAGCAGTGATGGTCCACCGGGCTCAGCGCGAGGACATCGGCGTGGGAGGCCACATCTCCTCCTACGCAGGTGTCTCCACCCTCTACGAAGTCGGCCACAACCACTTCTTCCGCGGCCAGGACCACCCCGGCGGCGGTGACCAGATCTTCTTCCAGGGCCACTCCTCCCCGGGCAACTACGCCCGTGCCTTCCTCGAGGGCCGCCTCACTGAGGACCAGCTCAACGGGTTCCGCCAAGAGGTCTCCAAGTCCCCCAACGGGCTGAGCTCCTACCCGCACCCGCGCCTGATGCCCGAGTTCTGGCAGTTCCCCACGGTGTCCATGGGCATCGGCCCGATGAACGCCATCTACCAGGCGCAGTTCAACCGCTACCTGCACAACCGCGGCATCAAAGACACCTCCGACCAGAACGTCTGGGCCTTCCTCGGCGACGGCGAGATGGACGAGCCCGAGTCCCGCGGGCTGCTGCAGCTGGCAGCCAACGAGAAGCTGGACAACCTCCACTTCGTGATCAACTGCAACCTGCAGCGCCTCGACGGCCCGGTGCGCGGCAACGGCAAGATCGTCCAGGAGCTGGAAGGCTTCTTCCGCGGCGCCGGCTGGAACGTCATCAAGGTCCTCTGGGGCCGCGAGTGGGACCAGCTGCTGGACAAGGACGACGACGGCGAGCTGGTCCGGATCATGAACGAGACCCTCGACGGCGACTACCAGACCTATAAGGCAGAGTCCGGCGAATTCGTCCGCGAGCACTTCTTCGGCCGCGCGGCGAAGACCAAAGAGATGGTCCAGGACATGTCCGACGACGAGATCTGGGGGCTCAAGCGCGGCGGCCACGACTACCAGAAGGTCTACGCCGCCTATCAGGCAGCCGCGGAGACCGAGGGCAAGCCCACCGTCATCTTGGCCCAGACCGTCAAGGGCTACGGCCTCGGCCCGAGCTTCGAGGGACGCAACGCGACCCACCAGATGAAGAAGCTCACCGTGGACGACATGAAGCGCTTCCGCGACACCCTGCGCATCCCCATCAGCGATGAGCAGCTCGAGGCCGACCCCTACAACGTGCCCTACTACCACCCGGGCGAGGGCTCCGAGGAGATCGCCTACCTCAAGGAGCGCCGCAAGGAGCTCGGCGGCTCGCTGCCCGAGCGCCGCGTGCCGCGCAACACCCTGAACATGCCCGACCAGAAGGTCTTCGACGGCGCCAAGAAGGGCTCCGGCAAGCAGAAGGCCGCCACCACCATGGCGCTGGTCCGGCTGCTCAAGGACCTCATGCGGGACAAGAACGTGGGCGAGCGGATCGTCCCGATCATCCCGGACGAGGCCCGCACCTTCGGGATGGACTCCTTCTTCCCCACCGCGAAGATCTACAACCCCAAGGGTCAGAACTACCTCTCGGTGGACCGTGAGCTCATGCTCGCCTATAAGGAGTCCCCGCAGGGCAAGCTGCTGCACCCCGGCATCAACGAGGCCGGCGCCACTGCGGCCTTCACTGCCGCGGGCACCAGCTACGCCACCCACGGCGAGCCGATGATCCCGTTCTACATCTTCTACTCGATGTTCGGGTTCCAGCGCACCGGCGACTCCTTCTGGGCCGCCGCCGACCAGATGACCCGCGGGTTCATCATCGGCGCTACCGCAGGCCGCACCACCCTGACCGGTGAGGGCCTGCAGCACGCCGACGGGCACTCCCCGCTCCTGGCCGCCACCAACCCGGCGGTCAAGCACTTCGACCCGGCCTTCGGCTACGAGATCGCCCACATCATGCAGAACGGCATCTACGAGATGTACGGCGACCACGACGGCGATCACAACGTCATGTATTACCTCACGGTGTACAACGAGCCGGTCATCCACCTCCCCGAGCCCGAGGGTGTGGACGTCGAAGGCATCAAGCGCGGCATCTACCGCCTCTCCACCTCCCAGAAGGAGGGCCCTAAGGTCCAGCTGCTGGCATCCGGGGTCTCCGTGCCCTGGGCACAGGAGGCCGCCGAGATCCTCGCCGAGGACTGGGGCGTCTCCGCCGACATCTGGTCGGTCACCTCCTGGAACGAGCTGCGCCGCCAGGGCCTGCAGGTCGAACAGGAGGCCATGCTCAACCCGGAGAAGGAGCCGGAGATCCCGTTCGTCACCCAGCAGCTCCAGGGCGCTGAGGGACCGATCGTCGCCTCCACTGACTACTCCGCAGCAGTGCCGGACCAGATCCGTCAGTTCGTACCGAACACCTTCGCCTCCCTGGGCGCAGACGACTTCGGCTTCTCTGACACCCGTGCCGCAGCGCGCCGTCATTTCAAGATCGACGCGCACTCCATGGTGGTCCGGGCCCTGCAGCTCCTGGCCGAAGAGGGAGCGGTCGACAAGTCCGCTCCGGCCGAAGCTCTGAAGAAGTACGACCTGAACAACGTCAACGCCGGAACCTCCGGTGAGACCGGAGGCGACGCCTGATCTGATTCGGGGCTGATCGTCGAAAGCGGCAGAGAACTCTCCTTCCTTAGCTCGCGAAGCGCACCGCGCTGGCGCGCGTTGCGAAACCCTTCGCTCACACAAGGGATCCTGGAGAGTCCTCTGCCGCTTTCTCGTGCTCGGACGCGTCTCACCCTGCCGCGGTCGCGGGAAGATCGGCTGGGAGCAGACGGTGTCCTGGCGGGGGTTTCCCGGTGAGTGCCGTTCGGGATGAGGGTGGGTTTGTAGGGTCTGTACAATCCTTGGCATGTCTCCTGCGCCGCAGCTTCCTCCTGCCGTCCATGTCTCCGAGGAGGCGCTCCAGGTCCTGAAGTCCCATTCGGGCTCGCTGACGAACGCGGTGAATGCGCATCTGGAGTCGACGCTGTCCTGGTATAAGCAGCTGTCCACCGATGAGCGGGCCTCGCTGCGGCTCATCGCACAGCGGGGCATCCAGGGGCTGGCCAACTGGTTGGAGCACTCTGAGGCTCGGTCGCTGCCGCTGGTCAACGAGCTGCTGGGGCCCGCCCCCACCGAGCTGATGCGCACCATCTCCCTGCAGCGGGCGCTGCAGCTCATCCGCACCATCGTCGAGGCCGTGGAACAGCGGCTCCCCGGCCTGGTGCCGGAGTCGGACCAGCGGGTCATGCTGGAGGCCGTGCTGCGCTATTCCCGCGAGGTGGCCTTCGCCATCGCCGATGTCTACGCCCGTGCCGCGGAATCGCGCGGCGCCTGGGACTCGCGGCTCGAGGCTCTGCTGGTGGATGCGGTGCTGCGCGGGGAACCGGAGGAACAGATCGCCTCACGCGCCGCCGCCGTCGGGTGGAACAGCTCCACCTCAGTGGTCGTCGTCGTGGGTGCCGCCCCGGATCAGGCCGATGCCGTGTTCATGAGTCACCTGCGGCGCCAATGCGTGCGCTTCGCCTCCGATGCCGTGGTGGGTGTCCAGGGCGATCGCCTGGTGCTCTTCCTGGGCGGAGTCACCGACCTCAAGGATGGTTTCGAGCGCATCCTCAGCCGCTTCGGTCCCGGCCATGTGGTCTACAGCCAGACCGAGGGCACCATCGCCCAGGCCCACCGCTGCGCCCAGGCCGCCTACTCCGGCTACACCGCCGCCGATGCCTGGACCGAGGCACCCCAGCCCGTGGCCGCCGAGGACCTGCTGCCCGAGAGGGCGCTGGCCGGCGACGCCACGGCCAAGGAGTCGCTGCGCGGCGCCATCTTCGCCCCGCTGCAGGAGGCCGGCAACGGCCTGCTGGAGACCGCCACGGCCTATATCAACGGCGGGCACTCCCTGGAGGCCACCGCCCGGGGACTCTTCGTCCACCCGAACACCGTGCGCTACCGGCTGCGTCGGATCTGCGACATCACCGGATGGGATCCTATGCTCCCCCGCGACGCCTATGTCCTGCAGACCGCTCTGGCCGTGGGTCGACTATTCTGAGCGCAGTTGTAGGATTGCTACAAACGTCACGGGGCAGCTTGGTCGTCGCATGACCCGCTTCGAACCCTCCCGATATGGAAAGTTGGAACTGTGCTAGCAATCGTATGTCCAGGACAGGGATCGCAGACCCCCGGCTTCCTCTCCACATGGCTGGAGCAGGAGGCATCGGCTGAGCGCCTGAACAGCTATGCCGAGGCATCCGGCATCGACCTGAAGACCCACGGCACCGTCTCCGACGAGGACACCATCCGGGACACCGCAGTGGCCCAGCCGCTGATCGTCGCGGCCTCGCTGCTCTCGGCCCACGCGCTGGGAGTCTCCGAGCTCCCGGCGGACAAGGTGCTCTTCGCCGGCCACTCGGTGGGCGAGGTTCCCGCCTCCGCACTGGCCGGAGTGCTCAGCGACGAACAGGCCCTGCAGATGATCGCCGTGCGCGCCGCCGGTATGGCCGAGGCCTCCGCCGCTGCGCCCACCGCCATGGCAGCCGTGGTCGGCGGTGTGGAGGACGAGGTCCGCCAGGCCATCGCCGACGCCGGGCTGACCGCGGCCAATGCCAACGGCCCCGGCCAGATCGTGGCCGCAGGTTCCGCCGAGCGCATCAAGAGCCTCGAGGAGAACGCCCCGGCCCGCTCACGGGTCATCCCGCTGAGCGTGGCCGGCGCCTTCCACACCGAATACATGGCCGGCGCCCAGGAGAAGCTCGCGGCGGCTGTGGGGGATCTCCAGCCCGCCGACGCTGCCCACACCCTGCTGTCCAACCGCGACGGTGAGATCGTCAGCTCCGGCCAGGAGGTACTGGACCGCCTGGTGGATCAGGTCACCCGCCCGGTGCGTTGGGACCTGTGCATGGAGGCGATGAAGGCACAGGGCGTGACCGGCATCCTGGAGCTGCTGCCCGGCGGAACGCTCACCGGCCTCGCCAAACGCGGCTTCAAGGGCGTGAAGTCCTTCGCTGTGAAGGCCCCGGAGGACCTCGACGCCGCCCGCGAGTTCATCGCAGAACACACCCATGCCGCCGTCTCCGAGGACTCCTAAGTGACCGCCACCCTGAACCAGCCGACCCCCGTGGCCGCCACCCAGGTCATGGGCCTGGGCGCGTACCGCCCCACCGAGATCGTCGACAATGAGCAGATCTGCCAGTGGATCGACTCCTCGGACGAATGGATCCGCAAGCGCACCGGCATTCAGACTCGGCACCGGGCCCCCGCCGACGTCTCGGTCACCGATATGGCAGAAGGTGCTGCCCGTGAGGCTCTGGAGCAGGCAGGCCTCCAGGGTTCGGACCTGGACGCGGTGATCATCTCCACGGTGACCCACCCCTTCCAAACGCCCTCTGCGGCGGCTGACCTGGCCCACCGGCTCGGAGCCACCCCCGCGGCGGCCTTCGACGTCTCCGCCGCCTGCGCGGGCTACTGCTACGGCGTGGCCCAGGCCGACGCTCTGGTCCGCTCCGGGCTTGCCGAGCACGTGCTGGTCATCGGTGCGGAGAAGCTCTCCGACTTCATCGACAACCACGAGCGCACCATCAGCTTCCTGCTGGGCGACGGCGCCGGCGCCGTGGTGATCGGCCCCTCGGCGACCCCGGGCATCTCCCCCAGCATCATCCGCTCCAACGGCGAGAAGTGGGAGACCATCTCTATGGAGAGCTCCCTGCTGAACTTCCGCGACACCCTGGCCGAGGCCCGCCGCGCCCAGGACGCCTCCGCGCTGCTGGACACAGAGAATCGCCTGTGGCCCACGCTGCGCCAGGAGGGCCAGACCGTGTTCCGCTGGGCCGTCTGGGAGATGGCCAAGGTGGCCCAGGAGGCCCTGGACGTCGCCGGCATCACCGCTGATGACCTCTCGGCCTTCGTCCCGCACCAGGCCAACATCCGGATCATCGATGAGATGGTCAAGCAGCTCGAGCTGCCCGAATCTGTGCTGGTGGGACGCGACATCGTCGATGCCGGCAACACCTCGGCGGCCTCCATCCCGCTGGCCCTGCACCGTCTGGCCAAGGAGAACCCCGAGATCTCCGGCGGCTACGCCCTGCAGATCGGCTTCGGCGCCGGCCTGGTCTACGGCGCCCAGGTGATCCGGATCCCCTGATCCGAGCCCTGCCCCACAGTTGTCCCTGTCCGTCCAAGAACACCCAACCCCGAAAGGAGCCCGCCGTGGCTGATAAGAACGAGATCCTCGCCGGACTGGCCGAGATCGTCAACGAGGAGACCGGCCTGGAGACCGAGGAGGTCCAGCTTGACAAGTCCTTCACCGAGGACCTGGACATCGACTCCATCTCCATGATGACCATCGTGGTCAACGCTGAGGAGAAGTTCGACGTGAAGATCCCGGACGAAGAGGTCAAGAACCTCTCCACCGTGGGCGACGCCGTCGACTTCATCGCCAACGCCCAGGGCTGACTCGATGTGCGGGCGGGTTTCGCCCTGCCCGCACATCTCTTGCCACTCCATACGCTATCCAGAGGTAGATCCATGACTCGCCTTGTCATCACCGGCCTCGGCGCCACCACCCCCATCGGCGGCGACGTCCCCACCCTGTGGGAGAACGCGCTGGCCGGCACCCCCGGAGCCAAGACCCTCGAGCACGAGTGGGTGGAGAAGTACGAGCTTCCCGTCACCTTCGCCGCCGAGGTCGCCGTCGAGCCCTCTGAGGTGCTCGCACGGCCGGAGACCCGTCGTATGGACCGCTCCACCCAGCTGGGCATGGTCGCCGCGCGGCAGGCCTGGGCCGACGCCGGCCTGGAGGAGACCGAAGTGGACGGCGAACGTCTGGCGGTCTCCTTCGCCACCGGAATCGGCGGTGTGTGGACCCTGCTGGATGGCTGGGACACCCTGCGCGAGAAGGGTCCGCGGCGCGTCATGCCGATGACCGTTCCGATGCTGATGCCCAACGGTGCGGCCGGGGCGATCAGCCTGGAGCTGGGCGCGAAGGCAGGTGCTCGCACCGCCGTCTCCGCCTGCGCCTCCGGTGTGGAGTCTCTGGACCTGGCCATCGAGCTGCTGCGCTCCGGAGAGGCCGATGTGGTCATGGCCGGAGGCACTGAGGGTGCCATCCACCCGTTCACCCTGGCGGCATTCTCCTCCATGCAGGCGCTGTCCAAGCGCAATGATGACCCGGCGGCGGCCTCCCGCCCCTACGACGTGGACCGCGACGGCTTCGTCATGGGTGAGGGTGCCGGCGCCCTGGTCATCGAGACCGAGGAGCACGCCAAGGCGCGCGGCGCTCGGATCTACGCTGAGCTGGCAGGCTCCGGGGTCACCTCGGATGCCCACCACATCACCGCACCGGATCCGGACGCCCTGGGGGCCACCCGTGCGCTGCGCAAGGCGTTGGAGGCTGCCGGGGCCGCCCCGGAGGACGTCACCCACGTCAACGCCCATGCCACCTCCACCCCGGTGGGCGATAAGCCCGAGTTCGGGGCGATGAAGGCGGCCTTCGGCGATCACCTGGAGAACGTCTGCGTCTCGGCCACAAAGTCCCAGACCGGTCACCTGCTCGGTGCCGCCGGCGCAGTGGAGTCGGTGCTGACGGTCAAGGCCCTGCAGGAGCGCAAGGCCCCGGTGACCATCAACCTGGACAACCAGGATCCGGAGATGCCGCTGAATGTGGTGACCGGGACTCCGCGCGAGCTGAGCTCCGGCGACCAGATGGCAGTGTGCAACTCCTTCGGCTTCGGCGGACACAACGCCGTCGCCGCTTTCCGGACCTACTGAGTCGGCAGGACCCGCAAAGCATATACAGAAGGGCCCCGGTGAGAGATCGTCAGATCTCTTACCGGGGCCCTTCTCGCGTATGGGAAGCGCCGCCGCATGGGAAGCGAACAGACCCGTGGAGGTGGGCCTTTCTCGCGGCAGGTCTTACATCAGGCTCAGCCTCAGCCCACCTGGTGCAGCCAGCGCACGGGGGCGCCCTCTGCGGCGTGACGGAAGGTCTCCAGCTCCTCGTCCCAGGCCTCGCCGAGTGCCAGGGAGAGCTCCTGGTAGACCACAGTGGGGTCACCGGCGCCCATCTCGTAGGCGTAGCGGATGCGGTCCTCAGAGACCACGATGTTGCCGTGGACGTCGGTGGTGGCGTGGAAGATGCCCAGCTCAGGCGTGTGGGACCAGCGGCTGCCATCGCAGCCGGGTGAGGGATCCTCGGTGACCTCGAAGCGCAGATGAGAGAGGCTGCGCAGAGTGGACGCCAGGGTGGCGCCGATGCCCTGCGTGCCCTGCCAGGTCAGTTCCGCCCGGTAGGATCCGGGCGCGGCGGGCTGGGGGTTCCATTCGAAATCCACTCGGGCGTCGACGACCGAAGACACTGCCCATTCGACATGCGGGCAGAGCGCGGCCGGCGCCGAGTGGATGTGCAGGACACCCCGTGCCGTGTGATCAGACATATCCATCCTCCACAGTTGCTGTTGGTACGTCTTCCCCTACGACCGACAGCTGACCATCTGTGGATGGCGGATCATGCACTGATGAAGTTGTTCCGCGCTCATCTTAACAGAGTCGCCGGCGATTGACACCCATCTGATCAGGCGCGCGGGTGGGAGCGTCCGTAGGCCTCCCGCAGCCGGTCCACTGAGACATGGGTGTAGATCTGTGTGGTGGACAGTGAGGCATGGCCCAGCAGCTCCTGGACCGTGCGCAGATCGGCCCCTCCCTCCAGCAGATGGGTGGCCGCACTGTGCCGCAGCGCATGGGGGCCCCGAGCCGCCGTCGTACCCAGCGCCTCGAGCTGATCGTCCACGACCTTGCGCACCACACGCACATCGATCCGGCGTCCACGGCGTCCCAGGAACAGCGCCTGGCCGGAGTCCTGCCCGGCGAGCTCCGGACGTCCTTCCTCGACCCACTGCTGCACGGCCCGTTCGGCCGGAGCTCCGAAGGGAACCATCCGCTCCTTATTGCCCTTGCCCAGGACCCGCACCATCCTGCGGTCCGAGACGAAGGAGCTCAGGTCCAGCCCGGCCAGCTCCGAGACGCGCATGCCGGTGGCGTAGAGCAGCTCGACCATGGCCTCATCGCGCAGCGTCATCGCATAGGTCGCAGGGGCCTGCTCACGGGCCTGCTCTCCAGCCTGGCTGCGCTCATGCAGCCGTTGGGTGAGCGTGTTGACGTGCTGCTGCTGGAGCACATCGGGCAGATGCGAGCTCCGCGAGGAGCTGCGCAACCGGACCGAAGGATCCTCGGGCAGGTGTCCTCGGCGGTGGGACCAAGCGGAGAAGGCCCGGACCGAGGCGATCTTCCGGTTGAGCGTGGACCGGCTGAGGCCCTGTTCGTGCAGATCCGCCAGCCATGCTCGGATCCGGGCGAGCCTGAGCCCCTCCAGGGGCCCCTGGCTCTGCACCAGCTGGGTCAGATCGCTGCGATAGGAACGGATGCTGTGCTCCGAGAGACCCCGCTCATGGACCAGGTGGGAGACGAACTCCTGAAGCAGGGGGTCCTGCTGCGGGGTGTCCTGGTCGCTGCTCGGCGGGGTCATATCTCGATTGTTTCCTCCACACCGAGCGATCCGCCCTGCACGACACGCCCGCCACTCCCCAGAACTGAGATTCCCGACCGCGATTCCTCCCCTCTGACCGCAGGCTGTCAGTGATGAGAGGAGAACACTGATGCGGACCAAGGACAGGACCGGGACCCTGGGCGAGGAGCTGGCGGCCGCGCATCTGCGCGAGGCCGGCCACACCGTGCTGCACCAGCGGTGGCGCTGCCGGGCCGGCGAGCTGGATCTGGTCACCCGAGATGAGGACACCCTGGTGGGCGTGGAGGTGAAGACCCGCCGCGGAACAGGCTTCGGCCACCCCTTGGAGGCCGTTGACGCGAAGAAGCGCGAACGCCTCTACCGGCTGCTGCTGGAGTATGCCGCAGACCAGGAGCTGCTGGCCGTGCCCCGGCGCCTGGACGTGATCGGGCTGATCCTGGCCCCGGACGGGAGCTGCCGGGAGCTCACCCATCTGCAGGATGTGCGCCCATGAGCATGGGACGCGCATCCGGTGTGGCGCTCATCGGCACCGAAGGGCACATGATCGAGGTGGAGGCGGACATCAGCCAGACCCTTCCGGCCTTCGTGCTGCTGGGCCTGCCTGATGCCTCCCTGAAGGAGAGCCAGGACAGGATCCGGTCCGCAGCCAACAACACCGGCCTGGCGCTGCCGCCGCGCAAGCTCACCATCAATCTGCTGCCCGCTCCCCTGCGGAAGTCCGGCTCCTCCCTGGACCTGGCGATCCTGATGAGCGCCTGGGCAGCTGACGGCCACGTCACCGGGACCGACGGGATCGTCTTCCTGGCTGAACTGGGACTGGACGGACGGCTGCGTCCTGTGCGCGGTGTGCTGCCAGCGGTGGCCTCGGCGGTGAAGACAGGGTTCAGCCGCGTGGTGGTCTCCCGCGGCAATGCGGCGGAGGCCGCGCTGGTCCCCGGTGCTGAGATCCTCGCCGGAGACCATGTGGCCGAAGTGGCCCATGCCTTCCGCAGCGCGACGTGGAAGCCGCTGCCCGGCGGCACACCGGAGCCTCTGGACCACCAGTGGGGAGGGAGCTCATCCACGCAGGTCACAGAACGCCTGGCGGACCGAGCGCCTGGCGAGGAGACCGCCGGTGCTGATGCCGGCTCCCCCGCGCTGCCGGATCTGGCCGAGGTGCATGGCCAGTATGAGGCGCGCTTCGCCCTGGAGGCCGCCGCCGCAGGCGGACACCACCTGCTGCTGGTGGGCCCTCCGGGTGCGGGCAAGACCATGATGGCGGAGCGGCTTCCGAGCATCCTGCCGCCCCTGGACGAGGAGGCCGCCATGGAGGTCACCGCCATCGCCTCCATCACGGCCAATGCCAAGACGGTGACCTCCCTGCAGCGCACGCCGCCCTTCGAATCCCCTCACCACAGCGCCAGTTCGGCGGCCATCGTGGGAGGGGGCTCCCGCGTGGCGGCACCGGGAGCGGTGACCCGAGCCCACCGCGGCGTGCTCTTCCTGGATGAGGCGCCTGAGCATTCCCGGCAGGTCCTGGACTCGCTGCGCCAACCCTTGGAGTCGGGCCATGTCTCACTGCACCGCTCCGCGGGCTCCGTCTCCTATCCTGCACGCTTCCAGCTGGTCATGGCGGCCAACCCCTGCCTGTGTGGGATGAACACCGGCGCGGGAACCCAATGCACCTGCACGGTCCTGCAGCGCCGGACCTATCTCTCCCGGATCTCCGGACCTCTCCTGGACCGGATCGACTGTCAGGTCCAGGTGGAGCGGCCCCGATCGGTCTCGCAGAGCTTGGAGTCCTCAGGCGAACCCTCCAGCGCCGTGCTGCAGCGGGTCATGCGGGCACGGGCCGCACAGCGGGAGCGCCTAGCTCCCTGGGGCCTGGAGATGAACAGTCAGGTGTCGCTGAAGCTGCTCTCCCACGGATTGAGGCTGCCCAAGGAGTCCACCGGTCTGCTGGATGAGGCCTTGGACCGGGCCGACCTCTCTTTGCGCGGCTATGTGCGGGTGCTGCGCCTGGCCTGGACGATCAGCGACATCACCGGAGAGGACCGTCCGGGAGAAGAACATATCGACGCCGCCATGCAGCTGCGCCAACAGCTGGGAGGTCCCGCATGAGCAGCGTGAGCGAGGGTCAGCATGAACAGCAGAGGAAGACTGAACAACAGGGGCCGCACGGGCAGGAAAGCCGGCACACCCAGGAGGAAGGGACGGACACTGTGGACGCTCAGGAGCACCTGCGCCGGATCCGAGCCGAACTGAGCAGGATCATCGAGCCCGGCGACCTGCTGGGCGGTGTGGTGGTGGACCATATGGGATGCTTCGAGGCACACGCCCTGATCTGCAGCGGAGAGTCACCCTCCGCCCGCCTGGTGCAGTCAGCGGCTGAGGCCGCGGAGGCCTTGGGGCTCAGCGGGCGTCAGCGCGACCTGCGTGAGGCGCTGGTCCGTTGGCGCACCCGGCAGGATCAGGCCGCAGGAGCCAGGGACCTGGCCACGCTGCGCAGACTCGGCGGCGGGATCCTGGTCCCGGAGGATCCGCAGTGGCCCGCTGGGCTGAAGGATCTCGGCCCAGCCGAGCCGCTGGCCCTGTGGTGGCGCCGGGACCGCTCCTCCCACCCGGTGGAGGCTCTGCCGGAGCTGCACCGCACAGTGGCCGTGGTCGGCTCCCGGGAGATCACCGACTATGGCGCCCGGGTGACCGCGGAGATCTCCGAAAGCCTGGCCGAACGGCAGGTATGCCTGCTCTCCGGAGGCGCTTACGGGGTGGATGCCGCCGTACACCGCGCCGCACTGCGGACCTGGGAGCATCGCGGAGAGGACACCCCGGTGGACTCGCCCCTTCCCACCATCGCTGTGCTGGCCGGCGGACTGGACCGGCTCTATCCGGCCGGCAACGACACGCTGCTGCGCGGAGTGGCTCAGGCCGGGCTGCTGCTGAGCGAATTGGCGCCGGGCTCCTCCCCCAGCAAGCACCGTTTCCTGCAGCGCAACCGGATCATCGCCGCCCTGGCCGCGGTGACCGTGGTCCCGGAGGCACGCTGGCGCAGCGGGGCGCAGAACACGGCCCATCATGCGCTGAGCCTGGGCAGGCCCGTGGGAGCAGTCCCCGGCAGCGTGTACTCCCCGCTCTCCGCAGGCTGCCACCGGCTTCTGCGGCACACGCCCACAGAGATGGTGCGCGACGCCGCCGATGTCGCCGAACTCATCGCCGGAGTCACCCCGGCCCCGGAGGTCGGACAGGCGAGACCGGGCCTGGCCGCCGCAGGAACGGCGGTCAGCTCCCAGCAGAGGCTTCCCCTGAGCCCCGGTGAGGAGGCGGAGGCGGCGGCAAGCCGTCCGGAGGATTCACTGGGAGAAGCGGACCGTCTGCTGCTGGACGCGCTGCCCAAACGACGACTCAGCGCACCGGGGAAGCTCTCCGAGGTGGCAGGACTGCCGATGCCCCAGGTCTTGGGCGGGCTGAGCAGGCTTCAGCGCAAGGGTCTGGCCCGATCGGTCAACGGCCAGTGGGGCAAAGCCCTCAGCCGCGCGTCCAGCTGAGACGCAGCTTGGGCCCAGACGCCGGTCCTGCTCAGACGCTGGTTCTACTCACACGCCCAGGTTCCAGCTCCGGCGATGGAAGGAGGTGGCTCCGCTGGTGGCCAACGCCTGCCGGTGTGCGGCCGAGCCGTAGCCGCGATTGGAGTGCCAGCCGTACTCCGGGTGGTCCACCGCCAACTCCTCCATCAGGCGGTCCCGCTCCACTTTGGCGATCACACTGGCGCAGGCCACTGTCAGACAGCGGACATCGGCTTTGACCTCGCAGCGGACACGTGCGGAGGTGCCACCGGTCAGCCAGTCGTGCGAACCGTCCAGGATGACTGCATCCAGCCGGGTGCCCAGCTGCTGCTCCACGGCGTTGAGCGCGGCCAGACCGGCGCTGCGCATGGCGGCACCGATCCCCACGGCGTCGATCTCCTCGGCCTGCCGGTGCTGCACGCTGAAGGCGGCGGCATGTTCGCAGATGATCGGAGACCAGCGGGTGCGGGCCTTGGCGGTCAGCAGCTTGGAGTCCCGGACCCCGTCCAGATGCTCCACCACTCCGGTCTCGGCCGAGACCTGCTGCAGCAACGGGTCGGCCATATCGAAGACGGAGACTCCGATGGTCACCGGACCGGCCAGGGCCCCTCGTCCGACCTCATCGACTCCTGCGATATAGCGCGAGCCGGTGGCCGCCGCCAGGCGCAGCTCCGGCAGCAGTGTTGCGTTCTCAGGCATTCTGCAGGCTCAGCCGTCCTCGGCCCGCGCCTCGTCCTCAGCGGGTGGCTCCTCGGGGACCTGTTCGAAGGGGTCCCGGTCGGACCCACCGCCGGCCCAGTTGTTCATCGGCCAGATGACCGCGGCCGAGCGTCCGATGATGTCGTCCATCGGCACCGCTCCCATATCCGGGTCGGAGGCGTGGGCGCGGGAGTCTGCCGAGGCGCTGCGGTGATCACCCAGCAGCCAGACCGAATCCTCGGGCACCGTCACCTCGAACTCCGTGGCGCTCGGTGCATCGCTGGGAAAGAGATAGGGCTCATCGATGGGCTCGCCGTTGACCAGGATCCGGCCCTCGTCGTCGCAGCACTCGATGTGGTCGCCCTCCATGCCGACCACACGCTTGACCACGTAGTGGGAGGAGGTGTCCGGCATCAGGCCCACGAAGATCATCGCGTCCTGGAAGGCGTTGGTCTCCGGTGCGGCGCCGCTGCCCCACCATTCGCGGGTGTCTTCGAAGACGACCACATCGCCGCGGTCGATATCCATGACCCCTGGGGCCAGCAGGTTGACCACGATCCGGTCGTCCACCTGGAGCGTCTCCTCCATGGACTCCGAGGGGATGTAGAAGGCGCGTAGGAAGAAGGTCTTCACCACGAAGGAGATCACGATGGCCAGCACGATCACGATCGCGCATTCGGTCACGAAGGACAGGAACGGGCTGCGTTCCTTCAGGGTGCCCCGGCGTTGGGAGGACTCCCGCCGCTGCCGGCGGGTCTGCGGTTCCTCTTCGCTCTCAGCCATCGTTCTCTCCGTTCTCGAGCCGGCGGCGATCATCCCAGGGCCAGAACACATCGGTCGCTCGTCCGATGATCCGATCTTCGCTGATCATACCCCCGCCGGGCGCTCCCAGCAGGGCACGGGAATCGATGGAGACCTCACGGTGATCGCCCATCACCCACACCCGTCCCGGCGGGACCGTGGATTCGAAGGAGGTGCCTGAGGCCGGCCTCTCTGCAGTGGGCGGAGTCTGCAGGTAGGGCTCCTCCAGCGGCTCGCCGTTGATGGACACCCGCCCCTGGTCATCGCAGCAGGCCACGGTGTCACCGCCCACAGCGATCACCCGCTTCACGTAGGTGTCCGGAGGGGACCCGATACCGAACCAGTGCCCCACCTGCTCCAGGGTCTGGACCAGCACGCCGGACTCGCCCTCATAGGGGGCGAAGGAGCCTGTTCCGTCGAAGACGATCAGGTCCCCGCGCTGAGCGCCGTCCTCATCCGGGTAGCCTTTCTCCACCAGGATCCGCTCGCCGTCGTCGAGGGTGGGGTGCATGGAGTCCTGGCTGACCGTATAGACATCGGCCACCAGACTGCGCAGCAGCACTGTGGCGATCAGCGCCAGCAGCACTGCGGCGCCGAAGAGGTGGCGAAGCTTCAGCCGTCGTGCCCCGCCGGCATGCGAAGAGCCCCGGGCCGGAAGCTCGGAGGCTTCGGGCCCAGGGCTCTTCTGAGAATTCATTCAGAGAATGATGTCAGCGCATGATGCGTCAGGCGAGGCTCAGGCCTCGGTGACTGCCTCGACGTCCTCGCCCTGCTGACGGGCGATGGCGGACTCGCGCTTCTCGGGGATGCGAGCAGCCTTACCGTGACGGTCACGCATGTAGTACAGCTTGGCACGACGCACATCACCGCGGGCAGCGACCTCGATCTTCTCGATGATCGGGGTGTGCACCGGGAAGGTGCGCTCCACGCCCACACCGAAGGAGATCTTGCGGACGGTGAAGGTCTCACCGACGCCGCGACCCTGGCGACCGATCACGTAGCCCTTGAAGACCTGGACACGAGTGGTCTTGCCCTCAATGATGTTCACGTGCACGTTGACGGTGTCGCCTGGGCCGAACTCCGGGATGTCGTTCCGCAGGCTGGCTGCGTCGACGAAGTCAAGCTTATGCATAGCTCTCTCCTCCAGGGATCTGCCACAGGTCAGTTCCCTGATATCAGGGACCCGGGCCGCACGCACAGGCATGCGGCACTGGTCTACAGTCTTGGGGTTCCGGGTTCGGCGGAATGCCGGCACCCGGGGCCCGTCTGTTGACGCCTCTCCCCTATGGCAGAGTCAGCGCCCAGCAGGCACAGGGGTCCATCCTACCTGGATTCGCGCTCCTGCGCGACCACATGGCGCGCCCAGATGTCAGGGCGTCCCTTCCGGGTCCGCAGCTCCTGCTGCTCACGCCGCCAGGCCGCGATCTTCGCGTGGTCTCCGGAGAGCAGGATCTGCGGGGTCTCGTGCCCGCGCCACTGCGCCGGTTTGGTATAGACGGGATATTCCAGCAGACCGTCGCCGGCATGGGATTCCTCGTCCAGAGACTCGGGGTTGCCGATGACGCCGGGAATCAGGCGAGTGATGGCCTCCGCCATCACCACGACGGCGGCCTCTCCCCCGTTGAGCACATAGTCGCCGATGCTCATCGGACGGACTTCGAAGTGGTCCTGGGCCCAGTCGCTGACCCGCTGGTCGATGCCTTCGAAGCGGCCTGCGGCGAAGACCAGGTGGTCCCGCTGCGCCAGCTCCTCGGCCGCGCGCTGGGTGAAGAGCTCGCCGGAGGGGGTGGGGATGATCAGCACGGGACGCTGCGAAGGGCCCGAGTCAGCCGCAGAATCGGACTCGCCGGCGTGGGGCTCAACGGCGTCACCGCCGGAAGCCTGCAGCACAGACTCCAGCGCCTGGGCGATGGGCTCTGGCTTCATGACCATGCCGGCACCACCTCCGGCGGGCGGGCTGTCCACCGTCCGGTGCTTATCGGTGGTGAAGTCCCGGGGCTGGATGCGGTTGACCTCCAGCAGGCCGTCCTGCTGGGCCCTGCCGATCAGCGAGAGGTCCAGGACGTCGAAGAATTCGGGAAAGATGGAGAGGAGGTCGATGCGCACCGCTGCCTCCTCAGAAGAGACCGTGGGGCGGGTCCAGAGTGATGACCTCGGCCTCCACGTCGATCTCAGGGACGAGCTCCTGGACGAAGGGCACCAGGACCTCCTCGCCCTCAGGGGTCTCCACGGCCAGCAGATCCTGAGCCGGTCCGGTGATCAGCTCGCGGACGGTGCCCAGGGTCTCCCCGGAGGGATCCACGCAGCGCAGGCCCTCGAGCTCGTGGCTGTACCACTCGTCAGCGTCGTCCTCAGGCTCTGCGGCCAGCTCCACGAAGAGCACGGAGCCGCGGAGGTTCTCGGCCGCAGTGCGGTCCCGGACCTCTTCGAAGCCCAGCAGGCAGATGGTCTTGTTCCAGCGCTGGGCCGAGACGGTCAGCTGCCGGGTGCTGCGATCGACGGTGTCCCTGCCCGGTTCGCGCAGCAGCACTGCACCGGGGGCCAGGCGCTGGGCCGGATCATCAGTGAAGAGCTGAACGGTGACTTCTCCCCGGACACCGTGGGGCTTGCCGACGCGAGCGACCCGCAGGCGCTCCCCCTCGGAAGGGGACGCCTGCGGGTCGCTTGCGGCTCGGTTATGTGTGGTCACGGCGGTATGACCGGTCAGCGGCGGTCGGTGTCGACCACGTCGACCCGGACGTTCTCGCCTCCCGGCAGGGCGGTGACCACAGTGCGCAGTGCCTTGGCGGTGCGCCCGGCACGGCCGATCACGCGGCCGAGGTCCTCGGGGTGCACGCGGACCTGAAGGACGTCGTGGCGCCGGCCGTTCTTGCGGCGGACATCCACATCGTCCGGGGAGTCCACGATGCCGCGGACCAGATGTTCCAGGGCGTCGGTGAGCACTGCGTCAGCAACCATGATTACTCGGCCTTCTCCTCAGCGGCTTCCTCAGAAGCCCCCTCCTCGGCAGGAGCCTCCTCAGCCTGCTCGGCAGGAGCCTCGGACTTCTCGACGATGACCGAACCCTTGGAGGGCACGACGTACTCCTCCTTGGCGGTCTTGGCCTTCAGAGTGCCCTCGGCACCCTCGATGCCCTTGAACTTCTGCCAGTCGCCGGTCACCTTCAGAAGAGCCAGCACCTGCTCAGTCGGCTGAGCGCCGACGGAGAGCCAGTACTGAGCACGCTCCGAGTTGATATCGATGAGCGAGGGCTCCTCAGTCGGGTGGTACTTGCCGATCTGCTCGATCGCAGCACCATCGCGCTTGGCCTTGGAGTCCATGACGACGACGCGGTAGAACGGTGCACGGATCTTACCCATGCGCTTCAGACGAATCTTGACTGCCACTTGTGTGGTTTCTCCTGTATGTCTTGGGGTGCGCCGAGGACCTGGTCTGCGTGGGGTATGCAAACAGCCATCGTCCTGCGCCAGAACGTTGGTCAGCATCGAGGGAGTAGAGGGTGCCCCGGACACTGAGCAAAGTACGTATTGATTTTGTCATAAGTCAGAGCTGAGCGCGATTCGGACAGGCCGGACCGCCGCACAGCTCTCACCAGGTCACTTGAGGTACTTCTCGAAGCCCTTCGGCAGGCTCAGGTTCGAGGGATCGAAGTCCTGCTCGCCGCCTCCGAAGCTGGATCCGTCCATGCGCTTCTCCGCGGCCTGTGCGCGGCGCTCTTCGGCCTCGCGGGCCTGCTGAGCGGCCTTCGCCGGGTTGCCGGACTTGGCCTTCTTCTTGTTCTTGCCGGCCTGCTTGCCCTTCTTCTTGCCTCCGCCGGCACCGCCTCCGGGCATTCCGCCCATCCCAGGCATGCCTGCGCCGCCGCCCGGCATCCCCGGCATACCACCTGGCATTCCGCCCCCGCCGCCGGCCATCTTCTTCATCATCTTCTGGGCCTGGCCGAAGCGCTCCAGCAGCTGGTTGACCTCAGAGACGTGGACGCCGGATCCCTTGGCGATGCGGGCGCGGCGCGAGCCGTTGATGATCTTGGGGGCCACCCGCTCATGCGTAGTCATGGAGTTGATGATGGCCTCGATGCGGTCCACCGAGGAGTCGTCGAACTGGTCCAGCTGCTGACGCATCCCCTGAGCGCCGGGCATCATGCCCAGCAGCTTCTTCATGGAGCCCATCTTCTTGAGCTGCTGCATCTGGGACCGGAAGTCCTCGAGGGTGAAGTCCTCCTGATCGGCGAACTTCTGGGCCATCTTGGCGGCCTCGTCCTTGTCCCAGCTGGCCTCGGCCTGCTCGATGAGCGAGAGCACATCGCCCATGTCCAGGATGCGCTTGGCCATACGGTCCGGGTGGAAGACCTCGAAGTCCTTCAGACCCTCACCGGTGGAGGCGTACATGACCGGCTTGCCGGTCACCTGCGCCACCGAGAGTGCGGCGCCGCCGCGGGCATCACCGTCGAGCTTGGTGAGGACCACGCCGGTGAAGTCCACGCCCTCGTTGAAGGCCTGGGCGGTGTTGACCGCATCCTGACCGATCATCGAGTCGATGACGAAGAGGGTCTCGTGGGCGCCCACCGCCGCCTTGATGTCTGCGGCCTGCTGCATCAGCTCCTGATCCACACCCAGGCGGCCTGCGGTATCGACGATGACGATGTCGTGCAGCTTGGACTGCGCCTCGGCCACGGCGTCCCGGGCCACCCTGACCGGATCCCCGGTGGGGGTCTCGGCCTCGGAGCTGATGCCCGGATGCGGGGCGTAGACCGGGACGCCGGCCCGCTCGCCGCCGACCTGCAGCTGGTTGACCGCGTTGGGGCGCTGGAGGTCACAGGCCGCGAGCATGGGGGTGTGTCCCTTGCCCTTCAGGTGCGCGGCCAGCTTGCCGGCCAGCGTGGTCTTACCGGCACCCTGCAGACCGGCCAGCATGATGACTGTGGGCGGATTCTTGGCCAGCTGCAGCTCGCGGGTCTCGCCGCCGAGGATGCCCTTGAGCTCCTCATTGACGATCTTGACGACCTGCTGACCGGGGTTCAGCGCCTCGGAGACCTCGGCACCCATTGCGCGGGCCTTGATCTTGGCGATGAACTCGCGGACCACCGGCACGGCCACATCGGCGTCGAGCAGCGCGCGGCGGATCTCGCGTGCGGTGCCATCGATGTCAGCCTCGCTGAGCCGGCCCTTGCCGCGGAGATTCTTGAACGTCGCTGTCAGGCGATCGGAGAGTGAGTTGAACACGTCGCGCTGTTTCCTCAGATTGTGGTCGGGATGATCCGGGAGGGTCGCATGACCCTTTAAGTCTCAAGCGTCTAGAGTATCAATGTGCGATGGATCGACGGCAGCAGCTCCCCGGCAGAGGACGAGACACCCAGGCAGGACGTGCTCACTGCGGCTCTGCGCAGTTATTCCCACGTGATGGAGACGGTGGAGGAGGCCCATGGGGCGGCCGCCCGAGCCCTGGCCGGAGCGCAGCTGGATGGGGGCCGGACCCCGGCCCCCTGGCAGGAGTCCGCGCAGGCCCATACCGAGCGGGCGCAGGCCTATGCCGAGCAGCGCACGTTCACCGAGCAGATCAGCTCCTTCTCCACCAAGGCGCTGAGTTCGCTGGATCCTCAGGACTTCCGCTCGCTCACCGTCCATCAGCAGCTCTCCCCCGCCGTCCAGACCCCCAGCCGCCTGCTGGGCGAGACTCTGGAGGCCGGGCAGCGTCTGCCCGCCGGTCGGCACGGCATCTCCCATCCTCCGCTGGAGCTGAGGATCGGTGTGATCGGCGACGACGCCGGCTGGGCCCGCTTCGCCGGTCAGGCTGAGCTGGTCCGCATCACCCCGGCGAACTGGGGCAGCATCAGCGGTCTGGACCTGCTGTTGGTCACCGCCCCCTTCACCGACGCCGAGGGCTGGGGTCAGGCTGACCAGCTGCACCCCGCACTGGTGCAGGAAGTCCTTCCCTCCTTCCGCCGCGCCGGAGTCCCCACTGTCTTCACCGCGCTGGCGGAGCCGCTGGCCTTCGAGCAGTCTGCCGGGCTGGCCGCGGCCTGCGACCGCATCGCCACCCCGCGCGCCGAGTCCGTGGAGTCGTACCGCGCCAGCTGCCCGCAGGCGCGCAGCGTCGACGTGCTGCCCGCCTCAGTGAACCCGCTGATCCACACGCCGATCGGCAGCCGCCCGGCCGCCTCGGATCTGGTGCTGCTGGCCGGAACCCCCGCCGAGCCGCTCGCCGCACAGGTGGCCGAGTACGCTGAGCCGCTGATCGACGGGCTGGCCGCCGCCCAGCGCCCGGCCGCGTTCTTCGAGGAGCACGGCACGCTTCACATCCCGGCAGAGCACGCGCTCTCCACCTTTCGCCGGCTGCCCGTCCAGTCGGATGCGCAGCAGGCTGTGCCCGGCCTGCTGCGCAGCGTGGACATCGCTGCGGCCGTCAGCCCACATCCGGCCTCGCAGACAGCTGTGGAGCAGCAGGTCCTGGATCTGCAGGCCTGCGGCACCATGGTGCTCTCCACCTACAGCCAAGGTGTGAACTCCTACTATCCGCAGGTCTACATCGCCAACGACGCCGCCGACGTCGCCAAGACGCTGGACACGCTGACCCTGGAGGAGCTGCGCCGCGTCCAGAACGACGGGCTGCGCAAGGTCTTCCGGGACAACCACGCACGTGATGCGCTGGCCCAGATCTGCACTGCCGCGGGCCTGGAGATCGAGGATCCAGAGCAGCGCGTGGTGGCTGTCGCCGAGGAGATCACCGAGCAGCTGCGCGGGGCCATGGACGCCCAGACCATCCCGGTGGAGCTGCTGAGCTGGGAGGAGCTGGCCCAGGATCCCGAGCAGAATCAGCTCACCATGCTGCTGCCGGTCTCCCCCGCACTGCACTATGCGCCCAACTACGCGCTGGATCAGCTGACCACCTTCGCCTATCAGGACGCCGCAGTGGTCACCAAGCTGCTGGGCAGCGCCGAGCAGACCGACCATCTGGCCCACCGTCACCACAGCGGTGCCGCCGAGGAGATCTTCGCCCTGGAGCGCAGCGCCTGGTGGCGGCCCAGCACCGAGCTGCTGGAGTCGGCGTCGGGACTGCGCCGGGCCGCGGCGGAGACCACGGTCTACGCCGGGGACCACATCGGAGTGCGCCGGGCGCCCTCCGCCGCACCCAAGCGGGTGCGGCGCAGCTTCGACGAGATCATCTTCGGCGGTGCGGCCCAGAAGGCCACGCTTCCCCCGCCGCCTCCGGGTTCGCCGCGCGCTCGGCGCTCGGCGGAGGCGTCAGCCGAGAGCTCGGCCGCGTCCAGGGAGGCATCCGACCGGACGCGCGTGCCTGCTGAGGTGCGGGCCGGCGTCGGGCGCCGCACTCCGGCACAGCTCATCGAGGGTGAGGATCTGAGCGCCGCCGGTGAGCGCTTCCGCCGCACTGCGCGGAGCCAGGATCTGGAGCTGGCCGTGGTGGTGCCCATCTACAACAACGGCGACCACCTGCGGCATAAGGCCTTCGCCTCGCTGCGGCGCTCCAGCATCTTCACCCGGATGCACATCCTGCTCATCAATGACGGCTCCACCGATCCGGGCACCACGGAGACCGTCGAGGAGCTCGCCGCCGCCTGGCCGAACGTCTCGGCCTTCCACCACGGACGCGGCGGGTCCGGCTCTGCCTCCCGTCCGCGGAACACCGGTCTGGCGCTGACCCACACGCCCTTCGTGACCTATCTGGACCCGGATGATGAGGAGCTGGCCGAGGGCTACTCCGAGCTGCTGGACACGCTCAGGGCGCACCCGGAGGCGAACTTCTCGCTGGGGAATATGGCCGTGTGGACCAACCGCCTGCTGGTGCAGGACTACCACGACTGGTTCTCCCAGGCGATCGAGCAGGTGGACGGACTCTTCCGACCCACGCGGGATTCGCTGGTGCGGATCAGGTTCCGGCCGGCCAGCATCGAGGCCATGGTGGCCCGCACCGACTGGCTGCAGTCGCTGGGCCTGGAGCAGCCGGTGGGAGCGGTCGGACAAGACACGTTCTTCTTCCAGCAGCTGCTGTACCACACCGAGGCCTACGCCCCGGTGTTCCGCCCGGTATACACCTACTACGGTGCCGTGGAGACCTCGATCGTCAACGTGGTCTCCCCCAACTACTTCCGCAAGTATCTGGGCCTGGAACAGGCTCGGGCCGCCTGGTTGGAGGAGATCGGGCTGAAGCAGGAGTACCTGGAGACCCGCTTCGAACGCTTCTTCATCACCTGGTACCTCCGGAAGCTCAAGCAGGTCCCGGAGGCCCAGCGCACTGAGGCCGCAGAGGTCCTCCACCAGATCGCCGCACTCTACGGGGATCACCGGTGGAAGGACCTCGAAGCCAGACGCTTCTTCAAGCGTCACCCTCGTCAACAGCTGAACGACCCACTGAAGGATGCCTAAATGACGTCACAGTCTGAGCAGGATGTCATCGTCGCGCTGCTGGAGCAGCAGGAGGCGATGCTGAGTGAGCTGCGGTGGGCCTATGCCCAGCTCGAGCGCCTCCAGGACACCGACATCGCCCAGCTCAAGCAGCGGGTCGCCGAGCTGGAGGAGGGCATGGCCAAGGCCGAGAGCAGCCAGCTGATTCCGGACCTGGGCTTCGCAGCGAAGGCCAAGCGCCGCGTGGAGTTCACGCTGCAGCATCCGGACCGGGCCGCCCGCGTGGCCCGTCAGAAGCTGGGCCGCGTGGCCAAGAAGGCTGGAATCTCCCGGTCATGACAGCTCGTACGTCTCAGCTGAGCCACAGCCTGGAGCGTGTCAGGCAGCTGCAGCAGAACCCCTCGGCCGAGGCCGTGGCCCAGGCCGGGCTGCTCGGCCCGCTGCGCTCGGCGCCTTTCCTGCGCGCTGTGCAGCAAGACAAAGCTGGGCAGCATGGCCAGGAGGAGGATGCCGGCGCGCTGCTGGATGCGCTGCTTCCCGACGCCGGCGATCTCGACGGCCACGGTCCCGACAGCCACAGCTCCCACAGTCTGGGAGAGCTCGGACCGGCCGCGCCCCGGCTGGATCTGCGAGTCGCGGTGCTGGCCGATGAGACGCTGAGCGGGCACCTCAGAGGGCTCTGCGAGGCCATCTCCTGGGAGGCTGATCAGACGCTCAACGAGTCCGCTGATCTGGTGGTGCTCTCCCCTGTCACTGCCGAAGCCTTCGGTGAGGGTGTGCCTGCGCAGCTGCTGCCTGCCGGCACCCCGGTGATCTTCTGGGACTACGGCTTCGAGGACCCCTCGGAGCAGGTGCTGGCTCTGGCTCAGCGCGCCGCAGCGGTGGCAGCCCCCTCAGAGGAGCAGGTCCAGCGCTATGAGAAGCTTCTGGCCGCACAGGCCGTGGGGGGCTCGCGTCAGCCGCGGGTGCACCTGCTGCCCTCCGCGGTGAACCCGCTGCACCACTCGCCGATCGGCTCCCGTCACGCCGCAGGCACGGCCGCCGCGTGCACGGTGTCCTTCGCCGATGCGTGGATGCCGGAGCCGGCCGAGCAGTCCGGGGACCACCTGCAGTGGATCCTCGACGCCGTCATCGATGCTGAGCTGCCGCTGGCGCTGGCCGCCGACGGCTCCTGCCCGGAGGGCACGGATCCGCTGGCGGATCTGCCCATCCGGCACCGGCCCTATGTGACGTCGGCGCGCAGCGCCGCGGAGACGGCCGCTGTGGATCGCCTGACCGACATCGGGATCACGCTGAGCTCAGTGGCCGATTCGCAGTCCGCTGTCGCCCCGAGGGTGCTGCAGCTGCTGGCCTCGGGCAGCTTCGTCCTGGCCAGCTACAACCAGGGTGTGAACTCCTATCTTCCGGAGGTGCACCTGGCCAACTCCCAGCAGGATGTGGCGGATACGCTGCGCAGCCTGACGGTGGAGGAGCTGCGCCGGGTCCAGGCCGATGGCATCCGCAAGGTCTTCCTGGAGCACCATGCCGCCCAGCAGCTGCGCACCCTGTGCGGGGCCGCGGGCCTGGATGTTCCAGAGCTCCCGGAGACACGTGTGGTGGCGGTGGCCGATGAGGTCACCGATCAGTTGCGTGAGGCCCTGCTGGTCCAACAGATCCGGCCGGTCCAGGACCTGATCTCCTGGGAGCGGCTCCAGGACTATGACGAGGGCTATGAGGTCCTGCTCCCGGTCTCCTCCCAGCGGCACTACTCCCCCGGCTATGTGACCGATCATCTGGCGGCCTTCAGCTACCAGTCGGCCAAGATCACTGCCAAGCTCGACGCCGAGGCCCCAGAGGCGGACGTTCAGGCGCACCGGCACCACCAGGGTTTTGCCGCCCTGGACGCTCCGCTGGAGCTGACCGCCTGGTGGAGGCCCACCACGGCGGAGCTGTCCCCGGAGGCCTTGCGCACCGCGGCGAAGACCACCCGGATCTACGCCCTGGACCACCTGGGCCACCGCCGCGCAGAGGAACGCCGACCGGTCGGCGTCGAGGACTCCTCCACAGCGCGCGGACCGCAGGATGCGGGGCTGGATCTGACTGTGGTGGTGCCGGTCTACAACAACGGCGGACATCTGCGGCATAAGGCCTTCGCCTCGCTGCGGCGCTCCAGCGTGTTCTCCCGGATGCATATCCTGCTGGTGGATGACGGCTCCACAGATCCGTTCACGGTGGCCACCATCGAGGAGCTGACCACCGAGTGGTCCAATGTGACCGCCTACCGGCACGCTCCGGGCGGCTCCGGCTCAGCGTCCCGGCCGCGGAACACCGGGCTTGAGCTGACCGAGACCCCCTACGTGACCTATCTGGATCCTGATAATGAGATGGTCGAGGACGGCTTCGCCCGGCTGCTGGAGCAGCTTCAGGAGCATCCCGACGTCGACTTCGCCGTGGGCGGAATGACCATCTGGTCCACCGGACTGCGCATGCAGGACTACCACCAGGTGCTCATGGATGCCTTCGCCGACTGTGTGGACGCCGAGGGGACCATCGAGGTGCCCGATGATGCGCTGGCGCGGCTGCAGTTCCGGCCCTTCGGCATCCAGACCCTGGCAGCGCGCACCGAATGGCTGCAGTCCCTGGGGCTGGTCCAGCCGCTGGGAGCCGTGGGCCAAGACACCTACTTCTTCCAGCAGATGCTGCACTACGCGCAGAGGATCCGGACGGTCACCACACCGATCCACACCTACTACGCAGTGGTCAGCAACTCCACGGTGAACACCATCAACGCCCGCTACTTCGATAAGTACCGTGCCCTGGATGAGGCCCGCTCACAGTGGCTGCGCGAGGTAGGGCTGCTCCAGACCTATAACGAGACCCGCCTGGAGCGCTTCACCGAACAGTGGCACCTGCCCAAGCTGCGCCGCGTCCCCGAGGACCAGTGGTTGGAGGCTGCGGAGAACCTGGCCTCCATCCTGGAGTGCTACGGCCCGCGGTCCTGGAAGAGCACCCGCATCCAGAGCTTCTTCGCCCAGCTCGAAGTCGCCCGCAATAAGGAGCGGAAGAAGGGCTGAAGCTCACTGCCCGCCGGTCAGGGCAGGCTCCATCCGCTCGTGGATCTCCTCAGTCACCGAACGCACCAGGCCCTGGGAGAGGTGGCTGTTGTCGTTATAGGTGATGGCGCCGCCGAGCACCGCGTAGCAGGTCTCCTCGTCCTCGTCGCACACCAGGTCCTCGGTGCCGACGAAGTGGTAGTTCTGCTCCTCGGCGAAGATCTCCTGCGACTGGGTCAGCCAGCGGTCGCCCACGCGGGTGTCTTCGAGGTCGTCGTGGCAGGCGCCGAGGTCGTCGCGGTTGACGTCCACGCATTCGGGAAGCGTCTCATCCTCGTTGCGCTCCTCGTTCATGCGGGGGGTCTCGCCGAAGACCACCACGTCCTTATCGGCGTCCAGCCAATACTGGATGGGGGTGAGCATGCTGGCTCCGGTGGAGGAGTCACCCACCCCCTCGGGCAGGTCGACCTCCACCTCGGGATCGCCGAACTCGCTGTGCTTCTGGCTGGCGGCCATCACCACTGTGCCGATGTCATCATCATCGGCCACGCGGTCCAGGATCTCCAGGTTGGCCTCGCCGCAGGGATCGTCGCCGTCGGAGAGGGAGGCGCGCGGCGAGCAGCCCGACCGCGTCATGACCAGCAGCTGCTTATCCTCCTGCTGGGCGATGGCATCCAGCGCCGGCAGCCACATCGTGGCGTGGGAGTCGCCGAAGACGGCGATCGTGCCGTCGGCATCCTCCTCCTCGGCACCGAGCCAGCATTCGAAGAGACCGTCGTGGTCGGCGTCGGCCTGACAGTCCGGGAAGACCGGATTCTGCGGCTCCTGAGCCACTTCGGCTGGAGACGGGTACAGGCCCATATCCCCTTCGGGAGGAGTGCATTCCTCGGGGTTCTCCAGGGCGCGGAAGCCGTAGCAGGGGTGGTCCTCGGAGAGTTCGGGCTCGGAGGCGCCCTGCTCCTCCTGCTCCACCGTCCAATAGGCGGTGGAGATGACCACGGCCATGCCGGCGGCCGCCGCCGCCAAGGAACGGCCGGTGGGCAGGATGATCTTGGCGTAGCGCAGCGGCTTCTCGAAGTATTCGGTGCTCAGCGCTGAGACCACGATGATTCCACCGATGAGCACCAGCTGGACGGCAAACAGCTCAGCGCCCTCGTGCACATAGGGCGCCATGACCACCACGGGCCAGTGCCACAGGTAGATCGCATAGGACCAGTCTCCCAATTTGGTGGCAGGCTTCAAGGACATCCACCAGTGCATCCCGGTCACCTGCCGCTTGCCGCCGCAGAGGATCATCAGCACAGTGCCCAGCACGGGCAGCAGTGCCGTCCAACCCGGGAACGGGGTCTGATCGTCGTAGAACACCGCCGAGGCCAGCACCATCGCCAGTCCCAGCCAGCCCAGCAGGTTGCCCCAGGCGCCGGTGAACTGGCGTGAGCCCATGATCAGGGCCAGCAGACCGCCGGCGGCGAACTCCCAGATGCGCGTAGGGGTGACGAAATAGGCCTGGGCCTGGTCCTGGGCGGTGAACCAGACGGAGAACACCAACGACGCCGCAGCCAGCAGACCCAGCGTCCACAGGAACAGCCTGCGCACCCTCGGCTCGGTGAGCTCCTGACGTCCTTTGAGCACCAGAGCGGCCACGGCCAGCACCAGCGCCAGCAGCAGCGGCCAGAGCACGTAGAACTGCTCCTCCACCGAGAGCGACCAGAAGTGCTGGACAGCAGTGGCGCCCTGGTCCAGCTTGGAGTAGTCCACCGAATCCTCGGCCAGGATCCAGTTCTGCACGTACAGCGTGGAGGCGATGATCTGGCGCCGAGCGGCCGACCATTCGGTGCTGGGCATGATCAGCACGGTCAGGATGGCGGTCAGCAGCAGGACCAGCAGGCTCAGCGGGAGCAGCCGGCGGATGCGCCGGGCCCAGAACCGGCCCAGCCGCACGGCACCCCGGGTGGAGGCCTCTTTGAACAGATGCGCGGTGATCAGATAGCCGGAGATCACGAAGAACACGTCGACGCCGACGTAGCCTCCGCTGAGCCGCTCCGGCCAGAAGTGGTAGATCACCACCAGGATGACCGCCAGAGCGCGCAGTCCCTGAATCTCGGGTTGGAAGGTCGCTGCGCGACTGCTGCGATCCTGCGCTGTCGCTGCCGAGGCCGGAGGCGCGTCCGGTGTCCTGCTCCGTGTCCGCATAACTGATTTACTGTAACCGGTCTTCCTTGCTATAGAGTCAAGACGCGCGTTTCGACCTGCAGAAAGAGGGCACGTTGAGCAGAGAGATCTCCACTGTCGCGGTCATCGGCCTGGGCTACATCGGCCTTCCGACCGCTGCCATCCTCGCCGACCACGGTGTGACCACCATCGGGGTCGACGTGTCCGAGCACACCGTCGGGGCGGTGAACCGCGGCGAGGTCCCCTTCGTGGAGCCCGGCCTGCGCGAGGTGCTGGAGCGCGCGGTGAAGTCCGGGCAGCTCTCCGCCCAGGACCACACCCCGGCCGCCGATGCCTTTATCGTGGCGGTCCCCACGCCCTTCACCGATACCCACTCGGCTGATCTGAGCTTCATCGAGTCGGCAGCGGACGGCATCGCCCCGCAGCTGCGCGGCGGTGAGCTCATCGTCCTGGAGTCCACCTCTCCCCCGGGGGCCACGGAGCATATGGCTGAGCGCATCCTGGCCTCCCGCCCGGACCTGAGCACCGATCCCTCCCGTGAGGACCACCTGCTGGTGGCTCACTGCCCCGAGCGTGTGCTGCCGGGCAAGATCATGGAGGAGATGATCACCAACGACCGGATCATCGGCGGGATCACTCCCGAAGCGGCCGAGGCGGCCAAGACCCTCTACCGCAGCTTCTGCCGCGGCGAAATCCTGCTGACCACGGCCAAGACCGCGGAGATGGCAAAGCTCACCGAGAACAGCTTCCGCGATGTGAACATCGCCTTCGCCAATGAGCTCTCGGTGATCTGCGATGAGCTGGGCATCAACGTCTGGGAGCTCATCGAGCTGGCCAACCACCATCCGCGGGTCAACATCCTGCAGCCCGGCCCCGGCGTGGGCGGACACTGCATCGCAGTGGACCCCTGGTTCATCGTCGACGCCGCCCCGCAGCAGGCCAAGCTCATCCGGACCGCCCGTGAGACCAACGACGCCAAGCCCACCTGGGTGCTCAGCCGCATCGAGGATGCCATCGGTGAGCGCGGCGAGGGTGCGACGGTCGCGCTGCTCGGCCTGGCCTTCAAAGCCAACATCGACGATCTGCGCGAGTCCCCGGCTCTGCAGATCGCTGAGTCCCTGGCGCTGCGTGCCCCGCAGACTAAGCTGCTGGCGGTGGAGCCGCATATCGACGAGCTGCCCCAGTCACTGGCCGGTGCACCCAACGTCGTCCTGGCGCAGACCGATGAGGCCATCGCCGCCGCCGATGTGGTGGTTCTGCTGGTCGACCATGACGTCTTCAAAGCCATCCCCGCCGAGCAGCTGGGCGAGGCCCGGCTGATCGACTCCCGCGGCATCTGGCGCTGAGCCCACCGGACTGAGCCGTCACCGGCTGTCCGAACCTGAGCGCAGCACCGGATTTCGGCTCGGCTGTGCCAGACTGGTGGGGTGGATTTCGACGTACTGATTCTCTTCATCATCCTTGCCCTCGTCCTGGCCGGCGTGCTGGGCTTCTTCCTGGTTCAGGGCGGCAGGATCCTGCCGCCCGAGAAGCGGGAGAAGTACACCTCGCAGCGGGACGAGGATGATCTCCCGCCCGAAGACGAGAAGGAGGCCGAGGAGGACGGCGACACTCTGGTCGCCGCGCCCGAGGAGGCTGAGGCCGAGGCTGAACCTGCCGAGCCCGAGGTCGAGACCCCGGAACCGGTGGCCGGCCGCCTGGCCCGACTGCGTGCCCGCCTGGTCAAGTCCAACAACGTATTCGGCAAGTCCCTGCTGGCCCTGCTCTCCCAGGACAAGATCGACGACGACGTCTGGGACGAGATCGAGGAGACCCTCCTCATGGCCGACCTCGGCACCGAGCCGACCCTCGAGCTGGTGGACCGGCTCAAGGAGCGTGTCACCGTAGAGGGCACCCAGGACACCGCCAAGGTCAAGGACATGCTGCACGAGGAGCTCACCGCGCTCATCGATCCCTCCCTGGACCGTCGCCTCTCGGTGACCGCTGAGGGCCGCCCCGCAGTCATGTTGGTGGTCGGCGTCAACGGCGTCGGCAAGACCACCACCGTGGGCAAGCTGGCCCGCGTGCTCGTGGCTGAGGACAAGAGCGTGACCCTGGGCGCAGCCGATACCTTCCGTGCGGCCGCAGCCGAGCAGCTGACCACCTGGGGCTCCCGCGTGGGCGTTCCCACCGTGAAGTCGGACACGGAGGGCGCAGACCCAGCCTCTGTGGCCTTCGAGGCGGTCTCCGAAGGCATCGAGAACGAGTCCGACGTGGTCATGATCGACACCGCCGGCCGCCTGCAGAACAAGGCCAACCTCATGGACGAGCTCGGCAAGGTCAAGCGCGTGGTCGAGAAGAAGTCCGAGGTGGACGAGGTCCTGCTGGTCCTGGACGCCACCACGGGCCAGAACGGCCTGAACCAGGCCAAGGTCTTCTCCGAGGTGGTCGATGTCAGCGGCATCGTCCTGACCAAGCTCGACGGCACAGCCCGCGGCGGCATCGTGGTCGCCATCCAGCGCCAGCTGGGCGTCCCGGTGAAGCTCATCGGCCTGGGCGAAGGCGCCGATGATCTCGCTCCCTTCGAGACGGAGAAGTTTGTGGACGCCCTCCTCGAGGGATAAGAAACGTCTTATCACAAATTGAAAACAGGCAGCCCCCGGAGGGCCGCAGCAGGGTCTCAAGACCTCTGACATGCGGAAATCCGGGGGCTGTTTCGTGAGAAAACAGATTCCCCCGGAAAACTTTTACATGGCGGAAACTTTGACGCGCTCCTTATGAAACACATCTGCAGAACGATGGAATCCAGCTCGCACCGGTGAAGTACATCGGTGTGCGACGTTTCCTGGAGGGAACACATGGATCCTGCTGAACTGATGGAATTTGTGGAACCGCTCTGGCTGGTCGTGGCCACAGCGCTCGTCCTCTTCATGACACCGGGCCTCGCGCTGTTCTACGGCGGCCTGACTCAGACCAAGTCTGCGGTGAACATGATGATGATGAGCTTCGCCGCCATCGGCCTGGTGGCCATCACCTGGGCCCTGTGGGGCGACGGCATCGCCTTCGGCGACACTGCCGGCGGCTTCTTCGGCAACCCGAGCGACAACTTCGCCCTGTATTCGATGCTGGAAGAGTCGCCCTACGGCCTCATCGAGGTCGGCTTCGGTGCGACCTTCGCCATCATCACCACCGCACTGATCTCCGGTGCCATCGCTGACCGTGCGAAGTTCTCCGCCTGGATGATCTTCGTGCCGATCTGGCTGACCCTGGTCTACGCTCCGCTGGCCCACTGGGTCTGGGGCGAGGGCGGTCTGCTGGTCGAGGGAGGCCTCATCGGTGACGCTGTGGGCGAGGCCGTCGACTTCGCCGGCGGCCTGGTGGTCCACATGTGTGCAGGTCTGGCAGCACTGGCTCTGGTGCTGGTCATCGGCCCGCGCAGCCACTTCGCTCCCGTCAAGCCGCATAACGTTCCCTTCGTCCTGCTGGGTGCCTCCATCCTGTGGTTCGGCTGGTTCGGCTTCAACGTCGGTGAGGCTGAGTTCCCGGACGAGTCCGGCCTGAACGTCATCAACACCATGCTGGCTCCGGCTGCCGCTCTGGTCGCCTGGCTGCTCACCGAGTGGGCACGCGGCAAGAAGCCCACCCCGGTGGGCGCAGCCTCCGGCATCGTGGCCGGCCTGGTCGGCATCACCCCGGCCGTGGCCTTCGTCTCCCCGCTGGGTGCGATCATCCTGGGCGCCATCGCCGGTGCCGTCTGCTGCTTCGCCGTGGACTTCAAGTACGGCAAGTACGACGACACCCTCGACGTGGTCGGCCTGCACTTCGTGGCCGGCCTATGGGGCACCATCGCTATCGGCCTGTTCGGCCGTGAGGAGCTGATCGGCGACGGCCGTTCCGGCATCCTCCTCGGCGGCGGGTTCGACCTGCTGCTGGCCCAGATCGTGGCCTGCGTGGTCACCCTGGTGTTCGCCTTCGTCGCCACTTACATCATCGGCATGGCCATCCACAAGACCATCGGGTTCCGTGTGGCTGAGGATGTCGAGGAGGCAGGCATCGACGCCGTGGCCCACCAGACTGAGGCCTACGGCACTCTGCCGACGGTCACCGCCGGCCGCGACTGACACCTCAGTAAGAGGTCTGTCTGGTCACTGAAAGAGGGGCCGGGAGCTGATCTTCGGATCAGGTCCCGGCCCCTCTTCACGTGCACAGGCGGCGTCGCTGTGCTGGCCCCTTCAGCTCTGGCCCCGAGGCCGTCAGCCCTGGCGCTGCAGCGTCTCCGGGGCCCTGCTCCAGGCCGCCGCGCCGACCATCATGATCAGGCCGGTCAGGGCGAAGGCCCAGACATAGCCGAACTGGTCTACGATCAGGCCGGCCACCAGCGGGCCGACGATGGCGCCGAGGTCCTGGGTCATCTGGAAGGTGGAGACCACCGATCCCCCGTTGCGCCCCTGGCCGACAACATCGGCCAGGGCCGCCTGCTGGGCGGGCACGATCAGGCCGGTGCCGGCACCGGCCATCAGGCTCAGGAACAGCAGCGTCCAGGGCTCCGGCGCCAGGCCCAGCGTGCCGGTGGCCAGACCGGCGATGATCAGACCCCAGATGATGGGTGGGCGCCGTCCCCAATGGTCTGAGCGGCGGGAGAAGATCATCACCGTGGCCACATTGCCTGCGGCGAAGACGGACAGGGCGAGGCCTGCCAGCTGCCCGGGCTCCAGCCAGGGGTTATGTGTGAACCAGGCACTGCCGGCGAAGGCTGAGGCGGCGAAGAGCGGCACCACGGAGTTCCGCAGACCGAAAGTGGCCCAGCCGTTGGCGAAACCTGCGGTCAGCGCCGCGCGGTAGCCGCGCACGCTCCAGGCCTCGGCCAGTGTGGCCTTCTGCCGGGTGTCACCGGTCTTGCGATCCTCCAGGCGGGAGCGGCGCAGCATCACAAAGACCACCAGAGCGGCCACCACCAGGGCCGCACCGTAGACCAGGAAGGGCACACGGGGACCGAAGACCAGGAGGCCGGATCCCACCAGAGGCCCGGCCACATTGCCGATCAGGAAGGCCGAGGCATAGGCCCCGGAGACCTTGCCACGGATCTGCGGCGGGGCCTTGCGTGCCAGGAAGGTCATCGCGGAGACGGTGAAGAAGGTGGAGCCGATGCCGCCCACAGCTCGGAAGATCAGCAGCAGCTCGTAGGTGGGCGCATAAGCGGTGGCGATCATCGAGGCCGCCACGATCAGCAGGCCGATGGTGTAGACCGGGGTCTCCCCCAGCATCTGGGTGAGCTTGCCGGAGGCCGGGGCGAAGAGCAGCCGGAAGAGGCCGAAGGCTGAGACCACCGCAGAGACGGCCATGGCCGAGACGCCGAAGTCGGAGGCGTACTGCGGCAGGATCGGGGCGATGATTCCGAAGCCGATCGCGATGATGAACGCGGAGACGATCATGACCCGCAGTTCGGCGGGGATGGGGATGCGGGTACCTTCGGCCTCAGTGGTCACATGGAATGGACAACGCCCTCAGACCGTCTCTTGTTCCTGCTCCCTCGAGGCCATCTTCTGAGACACCACCCGGGTGGAGCCGTCCTGGCGCATGGAGACGCCGTAGAGTGCATCGGCGATCTCCATGGTCCGCTTCTGGTGGGTGATGACGATCAGCTGCGAGGAGGCCCGCAGCTCTTCGAAGATCACCAGAAGCCGCGAGAGGTTGGTGTCATCCAGGGCCGCCTCGACCTCGTCCATCACATAGAACGGTGAGGGGCGGGCCTTGAAGATCGCCACCAGCAGCGCCACGGCGGTCAGCGAGCGCTCACCGCCGGAGAGCAGGGAGAGCCGGCGGATCCGCTTGCCCGGCGGGCGGGCGTGGACCTCGATGCCGGTGTTGAGCATGTCCTCCGGGTTGGTGAGCTCCAGGCGTCCCTCGCCGCCGGGGAAGAGCCGGCCGAAGACCCGCTCGAACTGGACCTTGGTGTCCTCCCAGGCCTGGGTGAAGACCCGCTCCACGGTCTCGTCCACATCGGAGATGATGTCCAGCAGATCCTGCTTGGACTTCTTCAGGTCGGTGAGCTGCTCCTGGAGGTAGGTGTGGCGCTCCTCCAGGGCGGCATGCTCCTCCAGCGCCAGCGGGTTCACCTTGCCCAGGGCCTTCAGATCCCGGCGGGCCTTCTCCAGGCGCTTCTCCTGCTCGGCACGCACGAACGGGATCCCCTGGGGCTCCTCGTCCTGCTCCTCACCGTCGGCCAGCTCGGCGTCTGGATCCGGGATCAGCTGATCGGGCCCGTAGTGCTCGATCAGGTATTCGGGACTCAGGCTGAGCTCCTCATGGCCGCGCTGCTCGGCGGCCTCCAGGGCCAGACGCAGCTCGGTGCGGGTCAGCTCGGCCTGGTGGAGACGGCCGGTGACGGCCTCCAGCTCCTCGGCCTCTCCCTTGCGGGCCTGACGCATGCTGCGAATCTGCTCGGTGAGCTGCTGATGGCGCTGCTGGGTGGTCTCCTGGGCGGCACGCGCATCCTCCAGCACGGAGCTGAGACGCTCGACGCCGGCGTCCGCCTCCGCCTGGACGGCCTCGGCCTCCTGACCTCGCTCATTGCGCGCCTCGGCGATCTTCTGAGCCTGCTCGCGGCGGTGCTCCTCGGCCTGGGCGTTGCGGCGCAGCGAGGCAGCCCGTTCCAGCATCTGCTTATGCTGCTCCTCGGCCGCCCGCAGCGCCAGGCGCGCATCGACCTCCTCGCGCCGGTGCGCGGAGGCCTGCTCGGCCAGCTCATCGCGCAGCTGCGTGGAGGGGTCCTCCTCGATCTCCTCGTTCTGCGCGGCCTCCAGGCGCTGGGTGACCTCCTTGAGCTGTTCCTCGGCGTCATCCTTGGCCTGGGCCGCCTCGGTGATCTCCTTCTGTGCGGAGGTGATGCGCTCCTCGGCGCGGGAGACCTCTGCGCTGAGCTGGCCCAGCTGCTCGGTGATGGCGCTGAGTTCGGCGTCGTTGGCGTGGAGGGCCTCCATGGCCTCGTCCACCGTCAGTTCGGCCGCAGTCACCTCCGCTCCTGAGCTCTCGGCCTGCTGAGTGACCTTCTCCAGGTCCTTCTCGGCCTGCTCCAGCGTGGCGGTGAGGTCGTTGATCTGCGCGGTGATGGCCAGATCGGAGTTCTCCAGGGCCGTACCGCCGATCCGCTCGCCGGCCCGCAGGATGGTCCCGTCCGCGGTGACCGCCGCAGAGACCTCGGGCTGCTTCAGCAGGATCTCCGCATTGGGCTGATCGGCACAGAGCACGACGCCGGTCAGTGCGGTCCGCAGCGGGGCGGCAAGCTCCTCGGGCACAGTGATGGCATCCAGCGCCCAGAGCGCACCGTCCACCTCTGCGGGCAGGGCGGGCAGCTCAGGGGCGGCAGAGGCGCCTGGCTCCGGGTAGACCAGGTGGGCGCGTCCGCCGTCCTGCTCGGCCAGCCATTCCAGGGCGCGGACTGCGGCCTCGGCGTCGGCGGTGACCAGGGCGGTGTCCAACGAGCCCAGCACAGTGGCCAGGGCCTTCTCCCAGCCGGAGGTGATGGAGAGCTTCTCGGCCAGGGAGGATTCGATGCCCTCGGCATAGTCCTTCTGCAGGGCGGCCGCGCCGTCCCGCGGGGTCCGTGCCGCGGAGAGCCCGGAAAGGCGGGCGCGGTCCTCGCTGACGGCGTTCTGCAGGCGCCGCTGCTCAGCCAGCAGCTGGTCATGGGTCTCGCGCAGGCCGTCGCAGCGTTCCTGGGCGGACTCGTAGGCGGCGTCGAGACTCTCCTCACCGGTCTCGATGCCGGCGATCTTCTGCTCCAGCTCGGCAAACTCGGCGCGCGCCTTCTCCTGAGAGACCTGAGCCTCCCCCCGCTGCTCCAGTGCCCGACGCCGGCGGGATTCGGCGGCGTCGATGCGCCCCTGGGCGGTGTCCGCCTTGCCCTGCAGGGTGGCCAGCCCCGCTTTGCGGTCGGCCACAGCGCGCAGCTGCTCGGTCAGCCGGGTCTCCTCGGCCTTGAGTTCGGTCTCGGTCTGCTCGCGCTGAGCCGCGATGTTCTCCAGACGCTCGGAGGCGGCGTCGACCTCTGCCTTCTGCTCCTGGGCCTGGGCGGTGACCTGCTCGGCCTGGGCACGCAGCTCCTGAGGGTCCCGGCCGGAGGTGTCCACCACCGCGGAGGCGTAGAGGCTGCGGGCGCGCTCGGCGGCCAGGGATGCCACGGAGCGCAGCCGCTCCTGGACCTGCTCCAACCGGTGATGGCCGCCCACCAGCTTCTCTCCTCGCTGGCGCAGCGACTCGGCCTGCTGGGAGAGGGTGGAGATCTCGGCGTCCTGGCGCTCCAGTGAGTCCTTCAGCTCGGCGGCGCGGGCCCTGTCGGTCTCCTCCCCCTGGCTGGACTCGTTCAGCGCCGTGGCGGCCTGCAGGAGGTCATCGGCGATCAGCCGGGACAGGGCGTCGCGGACGTCATGCTGGATGCGCTGGGCGCGGCGGGCCACTTTGGCCTGTCTGCCCAGCGGGGCCAGCTGCCGGGAGATCTCGCTGATCAGGTCCTCGAGCCGGTCCAGGTTGCCCTGCATGGAGTCGAGCTTGCGGACGGTGCGCTCGCGCCGGCGTCGGTGTTTCAGGACGCCGGCGGCCTCCTCGATGAAGCCGCGGCGCTGCTCCGGAGTGGCGTGGAGGATCTGGTCCAGCTGGCCCTGTCCGACGATGACGTGCATCTCCCGGCCCAGGCCGGAGTCGGAGAGCAGCTCCTGGATGTCGAGCAGACGGCACTTCTGTCCGTTGATGGTGTACTCGGAGCCGCCGGTGCGGAACATGGTCCGGCTGATGGTGACTTCGGTGTACTCGATGGGCAGGGCGCCGTCGGTGTTGTCGATGGTCAGGCTGACCGAGGCGCGGCCCAGCGGCTGGCGCTCAGCGGTGCCGGCGAAGATGACGTCCTCCATGGATCCGCCGCGCAGGGTCTTGGCACCCTGCTCACCCATCACCCAGGCCAGAGCGTCCACCACATTGGACTTGCCCGAGCCGTTGGGCCCCACCACAGCGGTCACGCCGGGCTCGAACTCGAAGGTCGTGGCAGAGGCGAAGGACTTGAAGCCGCGGACGGTGAGGGTCTTCAGATGCACTGGACGGCTTCACTCCTCTGCTGGGCGGGGTCCGACGGGGCCGATGCCAGCCTATTCTGCCTCATCACGCCGCGCAGTCCGGGACTCGCCTGGGACCTGTACCGTCTTCGGCATCCCGCCGAAGACCTGCTGACGCAGTACCACGGATCGGAGACGCTCTCTCCCCCGCGCCGTCAGGCGAGCCCGGTCTGCGGCCTGGGAGAAGGAATCTTCGATTCCGCCAACGATCCGGTCGATCCGCGCCCCCGCCTCACGACGGCTGAGGCCATAATCAGCGTGGGCTGTGAGCAGAGTGGCGAAGTCAGAGTTTCTGGAGCCGGAGGTTGTGATGGGCAGTCTCTGAGTGACGTGCCGTTTCACATCTGCCTGAGGCGCCAGATCATAGGCCGGAGTGAGCTCCAGACTGGTGCCGTCCCAGAAGGCTGCGTGGTTGCGATCGTGGTCGTCGTCGTTGAACACCGCGATGTTGAAGGCGGCCCGGTCGAACACTGCAGGACCGACTGTCTCCGGGGTCACGGACCGCAGCCGCACAGATCGGGCGAATCCTGGGTAGCTGGCCCGCGGCTCCCCCGCTTCCTGGGCCAGGGTGTGGGCGCTGAGGACCATGCGGCGCGATCCGTCATCCCCACGGTCGAAGCGACGCAGCATGAGCACCTCTCTGTCCCGGACCTGCCTGAGCTCCGATTCTGGAACGTCGATGCCCGCACTGACCGCCATGACGTTCGCGGCGTACTCCCACTGGATCGAGGGTTCGGTCTCCCAGCTCTGGGAGAACTTGGCGATCCAGCCGTGCTGGCCGTCATCCACCGAAGCCTTCGGGCGTGCTCCACCGATCGAGGTGCCGCGCAGCACTGCGTGACGCAGCGATTCCGGCACCTCACCGGCCTCCACCGCTTCGGCTGCCTGCTGCATCTCCTCCAAGGTGGCACTCTCGACGCGCGGCACGTACTGCTCCGGAGATGGCTGAAAGTCCAGAGCCCCGGTCCGGTCCGATGCGGAGTGCAGCATATAGGTGATCGGAGAGATCTCGTCGGCGCGGTCCTCCAGTGCGGAGCTTGTCTCAGCAGTCATCCGGTGGAGGATGGCGCGCTGTCCCCAGGAGTCAGGCAACGCATCTTCCACCGCGGGATGCAGCTCCGCTTCATAGGGAGGGTTCTGCCAACCGTCGACCAGGGGCATCCCCGGGCTCAGCGGAACAGCGTCATTGCGCCTCAGGTAGGAGCCCGCATAGGCGAAATCATAGTGGTACGCCGTGATGTTCCCCAGCAGGCGCCGCTGAGACTTCTCCCGCAGAACGCCGGCCACCACAGGGCTGAGCGCACCAGGAACCCATGTCCAGAGGTAGACCCTAGATCCGGTTGAACTCATCGTCATCGTCCTGCACCTCCCTCACTGCGGTGGGGAGCAGGCCGAGGATCTCTTCACCGCGACGACGTTTGCGCGCCAACGCGTGCCGGTCCTCACCGAAGAGTTCGACGCCGACAACCACGGCAGCGTTGAAGACGTTGCCCACTGAGGCTGACGGGGTTCCCTTCTCGATGGAGAGCACCGTGCGCTCTGAGACGCCGATGCGTTTGGCCAGAGAGTCTGCGGTCCACCCGAGCTCCTGGCGCCGAATGCGGATGAGGGTTCCGATGAGGCCCAGAGCATCCTCCGCCTGGGGCATGAGGCTGATCTTCTGCCGTCCCATAGTTGCTCCTGAACTGAAATAGATTGCTACTGAAGCCCTCAGAGAAGCATTCTATTTCAGCTTGGCACACAGAAGAAGAGTCAGTGCCCTCTGATCACACCTGCGGGTCGAAGTCTTCCAGGCGGGGGCCCAGATCGAAGAGCTTCTCGATGGCGGCAGCAGTCCGGGCAGCGGCATGACCGTCCCCGTACGGGTTCACCGCATTGGCCATGGCCCGGTAGGACTCAGCGGAGTCGAAGAGATTGGAGACCTCCTGGACCACACGCTCCTCATCAGTGCCGATCAACCGGACCGTACCGGCATCGACTGCCTCGGGACGCTCCGTGTTCTCCCGCATCACCAGCACCGGTTTGCCCAGCGAAGGAGCCTCCTCCTGCACACCGCCGGAATCGGTGAGGACCACAGTGGCCAGGTTCATCAGCCGGGTGAACTCCCCATAGGGCAACGGCTCAGTGACGATGACATTGCTGTGTCCGGCCAACGCCGGCAGGATCGCCTCACGCACCACCGGATTGCGGTGAGCCGGCAGCACCACCAGCTTCTCCGGGTAACGGTCCGCCAGACGCGCCAGGGCACGGCCAACACCCTCCATGGCAGCACCCTGGTTCTCCCGGCGATGCGTGGTCACCAGCAGAACATCCTGACCGGTGGCCGCAGCGTCCTCCAGCTGCGGATCCGAAAATGGCACCTGCTTCTGAGCGACCTCCAGCAGAGCATCGATCACCGTGTTGCCGGTGACCACGATGTCATCCTCCGGCAGAGACTCACGCAGCAGATTGGCCTTCGACTGCGAGGTCGGCGCCAGATGCAGCGAGGTGATCTGCGAGGTCATCTTGCGGTTGGCCTCCTCCGGGAACGGGGAGAACAGATCGAAGGAGCGCAGACCAGCCTCAGCGTGGATCACCGGGATGCCGCTGTAGAAGGCGGCCATGGCACCAGCAGTGGTCGTGGTGGTGTCGCCCTGGACGATGACGGCGTCGGGCTTCTGCGCGGTGAAGAGCTCATCCAGGCCGTTGACAGTGCGGGTCAGCACCCCGTTGAGGGTCTGGCGGGGCTGGATGATGTTCAGGTCATGGCCCGGCTCGATGCCGAAGAGCTCATTGACCTGGTCCAGCATCTCGCGGTGCTGACCGGTGACGGTCACCTCACAGTCGAAGTGCTCGCTGGACTGGAGCGCTTTGACGATCGGCGCCATCTTGATCGCCTCGGGCCGGGTGCCATAGATCGGCATGATCCTCTTCATGCAGCCAGTCTATTAGCGAGGCGCTCGAGACCGGGTACGGACACGGCCGCCTGATGGAGGCCGCCACCACGGATCGGCCGATACACTTGGAGGCTGAATCGTCACCATAGAACTTGTGACCTGCCATGTTCCCTCACGCTCAGCGGTGCTGAGCCTTCATAGAGCCAGACCCCCCGAGGCCCCATGCTCATGCGCTTGGGCCGCGAGGAAGGAAGCAACGTGAACCCTACCCTGACCAAGCTGCTGAAAGGGCTTGTACGCAGCCTCACCCCCACTCACTGGGCAGCCTTGGCGGTCTTCGCAGCGGCAAGCACCTTCGCCGTGGTTGCGGCCTCGATGCAGTGGTGGACCCTGGTGGTCCTCACTCTCACAGTGCTGTTGCTGGTGGTGGTGCTGATCCTGATCCTCGGCTTCAACAAGGTGTCACACCGGCTGATCACCCACTCGAAGAAGCTCGCCCAGCAGATGCGCAGCGTGAAGAGCCAGCCCACCGGGTTCTCCACAGAGACCAAGCTGTCGCCCATCCATGGCTCGGTCTGGTACTGGAGCAAGCAGCTCAGGGGGCAGCTGAAATGGTTCACCACCATGGCCATGCAGACCCGACTTCACGGCGCCCGCGAGGTGCTGGCCTACGCGGCCACCAAAGACCGGTACAACTACCGCACCCTGGGCGCTCTCCTGGAGTCTGCTCGCATCCCGATGTACCGCGCCGAGGTCATCGCGCATCTTCACCCGTTGCTCTCCAAACGAGTGTTCCTGGCCCTGGGTCGCGTGCTGTACAGCCAGCGGCGCAACGAGATGGATCTGCTGGATGCGCTGACCATCTACGAGCTCGCCGAAGAGATCTACGGAGCCTCCGCCGTGCAGGGGGGGCCGGACCGCTCCATCTATGGTGAGCTGCTGATCTGGCGCGGGCGGTTCGAGAAAGCTCGTACAACACTGGACTCACAGGGGCGCGACGCCACCTGGACCTTCTCTCAGAAACTTCTGCGCCTGAACGCGCTGAACCCCAACATTACCGGGGATCATAAGCGCCGCCACGAGTGGTTGGAGACGATGAACGAGTTGCTCGCCCATCACGGCCTTGCACCCCTGCAGTTCCGTGACCTAGAGAATCCCTCCTTCTTCGACCTGGCCTGTGAAGCTCCTGCTGCGCAGATCGAGAACGCTCCGAAGATCAGCGTGATCATGCCGATCTTCGAACCCGACACCGCCACCGACCTGGCCATCCGTTCACTGCTGAACCAGACCTGGCCGAACCTAGAGATCATCATCGTCGATGACGCTTCCCCTTCGACCGACCAGGCTGGAAATCCCACTCCCTACCGCCGGCAGCTCGAAGGCTGGGCCGAGTCGGACAGCCGGGTGCAGGTTCACTTTGCCGAGCAGAACCGCGGCGCCTATTCCGTACGCAATGACGGTTTGGACATGGCCACCGGCGACTTCGTCACCATCGCGGACAAGGATGACTGGCACCACCCGCAGAAGTTCGAGTTTCAGGCCAAGTACTTGATGGAGAACCCAGAACGAGTGGCTGTCATGACCAACTGGGTGCGAGTGGATCCGGAGATGCAGTTCCTGATCCGATCGGGCACAGGAAAGATCGTCTATCAGAGCTTTGCCTCGCTGATGTTCCGCCGTGAGGAGGTCGTGGAGAAGCTCGGCTACTGGGATGCTGTGCGCAAGGGCGGGGACGCTGAGTTCCGCGCCCGTCTGGAAGCCGTCTGGGGACAGGAGATCTCGCCACAGTGGCAGCCGCCGATGGCCTTCTCCCTGCTTGGCACCGACAACCTCACCAGCTCGGACATGGGCGCCGGCTACCTGAGCCCGGACCGGCGGGCTTACTCCCGTGCTTATAAGGCGTGGCATCAGCAGATCACGGAGGGAACCTCTGATCCGTACATGCCGAAACATCCGGAGAACAGACGCTTCGTGGCACCCCCGAGCTTCCTTCCGGAGCGTGGCTCCTTCGTCACTCCGCACTTCGATGTCGTCTTCATGTCCGAGTTCGGTTTCATGGCCGGCAACTCCACTTCCCTTCGCCAGGAGATCCAGGTTGCTCTGGACCATGGGCTGAAAGTCGGCGTGCTGCCAGTCCAGAACGGGCTGATCGCCTCTGCGGCACGCCGCCAATTCCATCCCAAGCTGGAGAAAATGGTCCTCAGCGGCCAGGTGGAACGGATTTCGCTGGACACCACCGCTGCCGCAGATCTGGTAGTCGTCCGCTGGCCGGCTTCGCTCTACCTGGATCTCGGGACGCGTTCCAGAGTGGAGGCCCAGCAGGTCGTCGTCGTCGCGAACCACATTCCCTACGAGATCAGCGGTGAGCGGCGCAGCTATGACATTCGAGAGGTCTCCGCGAACCTCGAATCCGCCTTCGGGACCCGCCCGACATGGACCGCTCAGAGCGAGGTCATTGAGGAGTACCTCGAACCGTTGGTGCCTCCGAAGGAGCTCACACCCTTCACCTGGAAGGGCATCATCGAGCCTGGCGATTGGGCCAACGCCCCAGGCGCCGAGCCCTCCCGCACTCCCGTCATCGGCCGCCACGCCCGCGACGAGGAGGGAAAGTGGCCTACCGACAAGGCAGATTTCGAGCGCATCTACCCCACCGACGGCTCTGTCCATGTCCAGGTGATGGGTGGTGCAAGGACTCCGATTGACCAAGGCCACCTCCCCCCCGACCCTGGTCCGCACTGGACGGTGATTCCCTTCAACGGGATGCCGGTTCCTGATTACTTGCAGAGCCTGGACTTCTTCGTCTATTACCACAGCGACGGTCTTGTCGAGGCCTTCGGGATGTCCATTCTTGAAGCCATCAATCAAGGTGCAGTTGCTGTGTTGCCGCCGCACTTCAAACCGATCTTCAAGGACGCTGCGGTCTATGCCACACCCAAGGACGTGATCACCACGGTGCTGGAACTGTGGGCAGACGCCGAGAAATACACAACCCAGCAGCAACGGGGATTCGACTTCATCGCCGATGAGTGCACTCCGTCGGCCTACATGCGACGACTGGAACTGCTCAGGTCGTCGAACCGATTCTGATGACACACAGCTCCCCTGGAACCGACGCCACACGCACTGAATCCCCTGAAGTCGAAGCCTTCAGCCGGGGCCTCCCAGAACGGCGCTACAGGCCTGAGCTTCACGGGGTGCGTGGCCTGGCCATCCTTGGGGTCGTCCTGTTCCACCTCTTCGGCGCAGGCCGTATCTCCGGCGGCATCGACATCTTCCTGGCCATCTCAGGCTTCCTCTTCACCGCAATGCTGCTGCGGGAAGCGGCTTACAGCGGAGGCTCAATCCAGATCGGGCGCTACCTCGCCCGGCTCGCCCGACGCCTTCTGCCTCCCGCGCTGCTGGTCATCGCGTTCACCACGATCGTCGGACTCTGGCTGCTTCCTGACACCCGTCATCATCAGCTCTTGGCAGAGGCACGCGCCTCCCTGCTCTACTTTGAGAATCTGGAACTCATCAGGTCTCAGCTCGGATATGGAGCAGCCGGCCCAGAGAGCAGCCCCTTCCAGCACTTTTGGTCACTATCAGTGCAGGGTCAGTTCTACCTCGTGTGGCCCATCGTCACGGTGCTCGCTGTCTGGCTGGCGAAACGGCTGAACCGATCGGCCCTATCTGTCATGAGCCTTCTGGTACTCGCAGTGCTAACAGCTTCCTTCATCTTCGCCTGGTACATGCAAGGTGTGAACCAGGAGGAGGCGTATCTCATGACACGGACGCGCTTCTGGGAACTGGCCTTCGGCGGCCTGCTGGCGCTCCTTGGCGCAAGACTGACGCTGCCCAAACCTCTCCGACTCCCTGCTGGCTGGGCGGGAGTCGCCCTCATCGTTCTCTGCGGCTTCGCTCTCGATGGAGCCGCGCTCTTCCCCGGCCCCTGGGCTTTATGGCCTCTGCTGGGGCTGACTCTAGTTTTGGCAGCTGCCGGACCCGAGGGGGGAGACAAGGACTCCCCCGGGACAGCTACACGTTCTCTGTCGAATAGACCGTTCGCCTTCATCGGCAACATCGCCTACAGCCTCTACCTCTGGCACTGGCCGTTGCTGATCTTCTACCTCGAAGCCCGGAGTTATCCTGCGGTTGGCATCCGGGGAGCCTCAGTGGTGTTCGCTGCCTCTCTGGTGATGGCATGGTTGACATATCGCCTGGTCGAGCAGCCAGCTGCAGTCCGTGCCCTCGCCAGTCGGTCCCTGCTGGCCCTAGCTGCCAGCACACTCATCCTAGGAGCCGCAGCCACGTCGTATGGCGTACAGAGCACTCATGTGGACCGCCCCGATGGCTTCTCTATGGCCGGTGTCGACGAGGAAGATCATCCAGGTGCCGCTGCCACCACTGACGGCGAATTCGAGCCCACCGAGGCGGAGGATTTCTATCCTGAGACGGATGTCCTCGCTGAAGACGAGTCGATGTACTACGACTGGGGCTGCACCCAGGACGGCGATGGGTCAGGCACCGGAGAGGTCCTCCTCTGTGAGGACCCTGATAGGCCTGAGAACCCGGATGCGACCATCATGCTGGCGGGCGGTTCGCACGCGGGGCACTGGCATCATGCATTGAAGATCCTGGCTGCACAGAACAACTGGGAACTCGTCATCGCTGACAAGTCAGGGTGCCGCTTCCGGCACACCAAGGATGTTGAGAACGACACGTGCTCTCAGTGGAATGCCGGCTTCCAAGAATTCGTGACCGAGCAGGAACCTGATCTGGTGGTCACCTCAGGCACAGTTCTGATGCGTTCAGGCAGCGAGGAACGAATCCAGGATGGAGCCCCGGAACGTTGGACTGAGATCACGGAAGCAGGCTCTGAACTCCTCCTGCTCCGCGGGACCGCCCGGCCGGATGAGGATGTTCCTGAGTGTCTCGCAGACGGGGGGCACCCCCTCGACTGCGGCCCAGAATTCGACATCTACGCCGATGAGAACCCTCTCCTCGAGGAGGATCTCCCTCCGGCTACTTACAGCGTAGACCTTACAGAAAACATATGTCCCGACGGCTCCTGTCCCGCTGTGATCGGCGGTGTAGCCGTCTACAACGACGACAGCCATCTGAGCACCTACTACGTGGAGACTCTGGCACCAGTCCTTGATGAGAAGCTTCGCGAGGAGATGCCACACCTCTATGAATAGACTGAACGGAGACTACTTCTCACATGAGGAAGAGAATGACTGACTCCCTGGGCTTCGAACGTGCAGGAGGCGCCCTATGACAGAAACTCCATCTCAAAGGCCAGGGACATCTGGAGAATCCTTCGATGCCGACTTTTCTCTAGTACCGGAGCGTGAAGACTTCAGCCACTTACACTATGCTCGTGGCTACGTCTTCAGCAGGGGGCCGGAACCCAACGTGCCGTCATTCTGGCATTGCATCAACTTCGCTGAAGGACACTTCCATTGGGATCCCCGAGTGCCATTGGCCAGAGTCGCCGATGGCAAGCACGAGGTGCTCATCTGCGGCAATGCCATACATACGGCAAGAGCAGAGTCCGAGCCGTTTCGACTCGCCGAGCTCTTGCTCTCCGCACTCAGCCGTGGCCGAGAAGACTACCTGGACGAGCTAGAAGACTTCAGCGGTCAGTTCGTCCTCTTCTCTCGTTCAGATCACAGCATCACCGTCCAGACTGATGCGATCGGCTGCCGGGCAGCGTTCCATGACGGAGCCGCTCAGGTCATCGCCTCGCATGCGAACCTCGTGGGACGGGCCGTGGGAGCTCCACCAAGCCCCTTTAACGACTGGGTGGCCCGCCCCCAGACCCACGATTTTCCGGGACGAACAACGGCGTTCAGCGACGTCTGGCTGCTGATGCCCAACACCGAAATCGAGCTGAACTCTGGCTCGATCACCCGCGTAGGGCCTCGTCCCTTCGAACCTCTGACTGTCGCTGAAGCCGCCGACGAGATCATCCCTCACCTCGAGGCTCAGGTCGACCTACTGCTGCGGGGCTCGCGCAAAGTGCTGATCTCGGCCAGCGCTGGCGTCGACAGCCGCACCTCGTTGGCCAGCTTCTCAAAGGCAGGCGAAGCAGTGAAGGTCTTCACCTACACCAAGGCCCCAGGAAGCGGACGTCAGGCAGCAGAGCTTCACCGTGACAAACTCGCCTCCGAGATGGCAGCAGATCTCGGACTCCCTCATGTGCTCTTCGACCTCAATAGAGCACCGAAACCTCCCGCTGGATACGTGACAGCACTGGGTGAATCCAGCGTTCGGCGCTCCAATGCACTGACCTCATGGACCTACCACCAAAACCTGGACCACAATGCCGTGCATATACGTGGACAGATCAACGGGGTCGGGAAGTGGCACTTTGCCAAGCGGCTCCACTTCTCCGAACCTCTTGAGCTCAGTGCCCGTCGCATGGCACAGCTGACAAAGCGCGGGAAGGCCCTCCGGAAACACCCTTCATCCCCGCTGTGGACACTTGCGGAAGAGGGTTTCCAAGACTACATCGACACCACATCTCTGCGCTCGGTGCCGAACGGTTACCGTTTGCCCGACCTGTTCCTCTGGGAACATCGTGTGGGCTACTGGAACCACGCACACATCATCGAGTCTGACACCACGTTCGATACTCACCAGCTCTTCGCCTCACGCCGCATCATCCGGCTGATGCTCTCCGTCCCAGAACTTGACCGAGTTCAGCTGTCACTCTTCCGCGAGATCATCAGAAGGATGGAACCGAGCCTCGTGAACTACCCTCTCAACGGAGAGACTTGGGACGAACCTGTCTATGATGCTCCACTATCCTCCTACCAGGTAGGGGTGAGTTCTCTCGAGAAGGAATATCGGGCACGGTTCCTGGAGGAGAAGGGCCTGCGAAAATCCGCAGAATCGTCACAGCAAGTAACTGACGGTGAGAAGAGGGAGCTAGCTGAACAGCTCAAGAACTCCCAGGAACGCTATACCGCTCTCCGCTACTCCAAGCTTGGGAGGCTGCAGCACCGCTACTGGCGATTCCGCTCCTCGAAGCGATGAAAATCCCCGTTGTCGTGGGGCAAGTGATTGTTACCACAGGTGGGCCAATGTGAGTCGTCCTGGAAATCATTCCGCTCCTGTTGAGGGGTAGGAGGAGGGGCGAGTGTCAGGTAGGCAACCGGGGCCTCCGGGGGTCTCACCATCGACGGCGGATCGGTGGGCCGGCCTAAGGCCGCGCAACTCCATGGGGACACACCATTGCGGTTATGGGTGTAGGAGAAGCTGCAGCAACAGTGTTCCCCCGATCAGATCGGTGCCACCGTAGTCAAGGAAATCCCCAATGATTCGGAGATGCGTGTGCGCCACGCGACGATCTACCAGGATCTCTATGCACAGGCCCGCGGAAGGCTGCAGAAACAGGTTCAGGCGGCTGAAGCGCACCGGCCGTGCCGTCGACGGACCGGAACACCTCGAGCACGGAGCTCACCTGCTCAGCGGCAGGCCCTATGAGACACTCACCTGGAACATCCCAGCCGAGAAGATGAGAGCCCTCATCCTCACCAGCTCATCACCTGCTGGCGCAACGATTCTTAGGATCCGCCGTTCACAGCCGCGCGCCATAAACGCGATTGTGATATTAGAACCGTTGAAAAAGAACCTCGTCTGCTATACGTTCTGCAACACTGCGAGGCTGCCCATAGGCCGGGTACCGATGCGGCACGATGCTCGCGCCGGCATTAGCTTCAAGGACCACTGCTCCTTCTGAACTTCCCAGGTCCGGCACCACCAAATCTATAGCCGCAGCCGTCAGGCCTGGAATTGCCCAGAGAGCTTCGACCGCCAGCTCCTTCACTGCCTGGTGAGTCTGATCTGTCACATCTACCGGCAAACCGCCTTCGCGAATGTTCGCCTGTTCCCTCAGCACACGGATCTCGCCGGGGCCGAGGACCGTCTGCGGTGTAAGACCTTGAACTCCCAGCTCTTCCTGAGTGACCTGTGGGGTGTGCGAGGAAAGGTGCTTGTGCCCGGAACGGAGCCGCGCCTGCCCTGAGAGCAGATCCTGCACAGTGCTCCGACCGTCACCAGCCACATAGACGGGGACTCTCACCAGTACGCTGACAGCCTGCTCACCAACGACGAAGACTCTGACGTCGAGACCTTCTCTGAATTCCTCAAGGAGCAGCGTCTCGCGAGAGCCCTCTCCGGTAAGCCGCGCATCGAGGGCCCGCGGCCATGCCCGCCTGAGATCCTCCATATTCTGAAGGCCCAAAGATATGCCATACCCCGAACTTGCTGCCACCGGTTTGAGAACTGCGGGAGCACGCAAGGAACCCAGCAGACTCACCGCAGCGGAGAATTCGGCGGCCAAGAACTCCTGACCGTCAGGCACGGGCAATCCTTGATGCCAGAAATGCTTCTTGGACAACCACTTGTCAGCTGCCACATGTCGAGCTAAGTCACTGACGAGCGTTGTCACCATACGGTCCATGCCACCGACGAGATCGTTGCCGAAGCAGAAATTCCTGTGCTTCGCATCGACTTGCTGAACCTTGACCTTCTTACGCTTCAACGCCGCTTGGAGCAGCGCCGCATGGCTCTGCGGCCTCTTCGTCTCCCTGAAGTCGCTCTGCCTGCTGACAATATATTCGGTGATGAAGCGCTCGAGGATCGAAGACGTATCGCTAGCGGAACTGGCCATGGACAACAGGATATCTTGGCAGACTGTGTGCGCTCAGGAACCCACGCGGACAGACCTTGAAGGTCCAAGCGAAGTGAGAACCACATCCGCGCCACAGGCGAAAACCTCACTTCCTCTCTGTTCTCGTCCAACTATGCCTCCCGCGTCGGGGCACGACAGGACGACACTCTGAGGCTGTGCGGAGCCTGAAGGTTTCTCCGATAGGATCGCCTAGTATTTCAGCTTCTGCGCACTGATATCCGAATGGATGTCTGACCGTGAAAGGGAGAACACTTGGCTGACCAGAACACGCCCGAGACCGTTGCCATCATCGGCCAAGGGTACGTGGGCCTTCCGCTCGCCCAGGCCGCCAGCGCCGCTGGGGTGAAAGTGTACGGATTCGACATCACCCAGCCGCTGGTGGATCAGCTCAACGCCGGGGTATCTCACATCGACGATCTGTCCGACGACGACGTGAAAACCATGCTCTCCCAGGACTATGAGGCCACTTCCGACCCCTCAGTCATCGGCCAGGTGGACGTCGTGATCGTCTGCGTGCCGACACCGCTGAGCGATGAGGGCGGCCCGGACCTGCGCGCCGTCGAGGGATCCGCCCGCACCATCGCGGACAACCTCACCCGGGACACCGTGGTGGTTCTGGAGTCCACCACCTACCCGGGCACCACCGACGGCGTCGTGCTGCCAATCCTCGAGACTTCAGGGTTGAGCCATGGTGACGACTTCCTGCTTGCCTACTCTCCTGAACGCGTGGACCCGGGATCTCAGAAGTACGGCATCACCAACACTCCCAAGCTCGTCGGCGGCATGACCCCCGCCGCCACTGACGCCGCAAGCGCCTTCTATTCGCGCTTCATCGACACCGTGGTTCCGGTGGCCGGGACCAAAGAGGCAGAAACTGCCAAGCTGCTGGAGAACACCTACCGGCACGTGAACATCGCACTGGTCAATGAGATGGCCCGCTTCTGCCACGACCTTGACATCGACATCTGGGAAGTCATTCGAGGGGCTGCAACCAAGCCCTTCGGCTTCCAGAAATTCACCCCCGGCCCCGGCGTCGGCGGTCACTGCATCCCGATCGACCCCAACTATTTGAGCTACCAGGTCAAGAAGACCCTGGGGTACCCCTTCCACTTCGTCGAGCTGGCCCAAGAGATCAACAGCTCTATGCCCAGCTACGTGGCGAGCCGCGTGGCCGACCTGCTCAACGAACAGGGCAAAGCTCTCAATGGCGCGAAGATCCTGCTGCTGGGTGTCACTTACAAGCCGAATATCGCAGACCAGCGCGAGTCCCCTGCGCAGCCGGTCGCGAAAGCGCTCCAGGACAAGAAGGCCAACGTCACCTTCCACGATCCCTACGTGGAGACCTGGCACCTGGACAGCGGCAGCCTGCCCCGCGTGCAGGACTTCGATGCAGCGATCTCGGAGGCAGACATCGTGGTCGTGCTTCAGCCCCACGAGTCCTACGACTTCGATGACATCGCTTCCAAAGCCAAAGTTGTGTTCGACACACGAGGCGCCATCACCGGCGAGGGCGTCACGAGGCTCTGACGCCCCCACTGTTAGACTGGCACACGTTTCGCGCCGGGAGTGTGTCTTGCCTCGGCGCATGATGACGTTGGAAGGACTGATGATGGCCGCTCCCACCACAGAGCGCGAAACCCCCGCATTCACTGCGGGACAGCAGCGCACTGTTCAGCTGGACGGCACCCCGCTGGTCCGTGTCGGGGCGCGCCCCGGTCTCTTCCAATACATCGCAGAGCTCTGGCGATTCCGCCACTTCATCTACTACGACTCCCGGTCACGCAGCTCCTCCCAGAACTCCATGGATTCCATGGGTCGCCTCTGGATGGTCCTGAACCCGATCCTGCAGGCGGCCGTGTACTTCACCATCTTCGGCTATCTTCTGGAGACCCACCGTGGCGTGGTCAATTTCCTGGGCTATCTGATCATCGGCGTCTTCACCTTCCGCTTCATCCAAGGCGCAGTCACCAGCGCGTCGAACTCCATCGCGGGAAATCAGAAGGTGGTCCAATCCTTCAACTTCCCACGGGCTGCCCTCCCCATCTCCTCCGCGGTGCGTGAGCTGCTCGCCGCCGGGCCGGTCTTCGTAGTGATGGCGGTTCTGGTCTATGCGCTCGGCGACTATCAGATCGGCGATATGGTCCGCGAACCGGTCAGCCTCTCCTGGCATTGGCTGCTGTTCTTCCCCGCCATCGCCCTGGCGCTGATGGTGATGACGGGCCTGGGAATGATGCTCGCCCGCGCGGTCAATGCCTACCAAGACGTCAAACACCTGATCAGCGTCGGCACCCGGATCTGGTTCTACGGATCCGCTGTGATCTTCTCGATCGAGCGCTTTGCCACGCATGAGTGGATGCTGTGGCTCATGTACCACAACCCGGCCTACTGCGTGCTCGACATCATCCGCCATGCGTGGGTCTACGACGGCTTCGCCGATCCCTACCGATGGGTCGTTCTGGGATGCTGGGCAGTGGGGTCCCTGGTGATCGGATTCCTGATCTTCTGGCACGGCGAAGAGACCTACGGGAGGGAAAAATGACCACGTCCACAGGACGGTATGTCCCACGCCGCGTCAACTGGAACTCCACCTCGGGGAGCTCCCCGGCATCGCAGGCGCAGGGGGTCGAGGAGGATGCGGTGGCAGAACAGCTGCTCATCGGCCATCCACCGAATGCTCAGGCCCCCGCCGTAGAGAGGATCGATTCACAAGACATCGCCGTGGCAGTCGACGGCGTGTCCATGATCTACCGAGTACGGTCCTCCAGCGAGTACCTGAGGTCGAAGGGCGTGACTGCACGCCAAGTCAAAAAGATCCTCGGCGCCGGCTGGGCAGAGATCCCGGCGTTGGAAGAGATCAGCTTCACGGTCAAGCAGGGCGAGAGCGTCGGAGTCATCGGCACCAACGGGTCCGGCAAGTCCACCCTGATGAAGCTGCTGACCGGCAAGATCCGTCCGACCACAGGAGAGGTCTACGCCACCTCGACTCCGATCATGCTGGGCGTCAACGCCGCCCTGGTCAAACAGATCTCTGGTCGCGAGAATATCCGTCTGGGGTGTCTGGCGATGGGGCTCTCACCCGCACAGGTCAAGGAGAAGTTCGAGATGATCGTGGAGATCTCCGGGCTCAGGAACTCTTTGGACATGCCGCTGAAGAGCTATTCCTCAGGTATGCAGTCCCGCCTCCAGTTCGCCATCGCCACAGCGGTGGACCCAGACATCCTGCTGATCGACGAGGCCCTGAACACCGGTGATGCTCAGTTCCGTGCGCGCACCAAGAAACGCCTGGACGAGGTCCGCGCGCAGGCCGGCTGCGTGTTCCTGGTCTCCCACTCGCTGGGCACCATCAAGCAGATGTGTGACCGGGTGATCTGGATCGAACAGGGCCGGTTGCTGGCCGATGGCGAACCGGAGTGGGTCTGTGAGCAGTACGAAGAGTACACCGACCACAAATCGAACGACCGGAAACGCTCAGCCCAGATCGTCTACGACCGCACCCGGCTCAAACTGAATCCGGTGACGGTCAGCTTCGACCGGGGCACACGCCCCAAGCGCGCGAGCTGATCAGGACGCGACGCCCCATACATAGAGGAGTGCCTCGGTGAGACGATCTCACCGAGGCACTCCTCTATGTATGGAACGTGGGGCTGATCAGGCGAACCAGATGCCGATCTCCCGTTCAGCGGACTCCACCGAGTCGGAGCCGTGGACCAGGTTCTTCTGGACCTTCTCGCCCCAGTCGCGGCCGAGGTCGCCGCGGATGGTGCCGGGCGCCGCCGTCGTCGGGTCTGTGGTGCCGGCCAGAGAGCGGAAGCCCTCGATGACGCGGTCGCCCTCGATGACGGCGGCCACCACCGGGCCGGAGAGCATGAAGTCCATCAGCGGCTGGTAGAAGGGCTTACCCTCGTGCTCGGCGTAGTGCGCGGCCAGCTGCTCGGTGCTGGCGTTGAGCTGCTTCAGCTCGGCGATGCGGTAGCCCTTGGCCTCCACACGGCGCAGGATCTCACCGGTCAGGCCGCGCTCGACGCCGTCGGGCTTGACCAGGATCAGGGTACGTTCAGTCATCAGTTCTCTTCCTCACTTTCGGCTGCCAGAGCCTCTTCCATCCTGTATCTTTCCATCTTTTCGCGATCCAGCTGCGCACCCTTGGTCACGGCGTACCACCAGCAGAGCAGGAAGGCGATACCCACCGGGATCATCATCAGCTCGAAGAAGCCTCCGGCGATGATCGCGAACTGCAGGATCCAGCCCATCCAGTAGCCCAACGGACGGCCGAGGAAGGCGCAGCTGATGACCAGCAGCGCGGAGACCACCAGCGAGCCGCCGAAGAGCCACCAGGCGAACCATTCGTTCTGGTAGAGGCCCCAGGCCATCAGGCCGTAGAAGAACATCAGCAGCGCCTCAAGGCACAGCACCGAGGAGGCGAAGAGGATCTTCACCGATCGCGGCGGTGCCGTCTGATCGGGCTGCCACTCGCGACGCCTGCGCTCCAGGCGGGACTCACGCGGTGCCATCGGGGTCCTCCTCACCGTCTTCGGGACGGATGTCTGCGATGCCGAAGCGCCCCAGGTCCACATCGCTGATGTCCGCGGAGTCCGGGCGGGAGCCCGGCTCGGCGGCGGCACCGGTGTCGATCTCCTCAGCTTCCGGAGCGCCCAGCAGCGTGCGGGCCTCCCCGACCACAGTGATCGAACCGGTGATCAGCACTCCCCCGGCGTCGCCGGTGTCCGAGGCATCGGAGCGGCCCACGGCCCAATCGATGGCCTCGTCCAGGCGCTCGGTGATGTGGATGTCCTCCTCGCGGAACCCGACGTCGATGGCCAGGGCCGCGAGGTCCGCAGCGGGGATGGAGCGCGGCGAGGTGGACTGGGTCAGGCAGATGTCCTCCGCCATGCCGTCGTACTCGCGGTAGAGGGTGGTCAGGATCTCCCGGGCGTCCTTCTCCTGAAGGATGCCCACCACCAGCACCAGCTGGGCCAGGCCGAAGCTCTCCTTCAGCGCCTGGGCGCTGGCCTCGATGCCGGCCGGGTTGTGCGCGGCGTCCACCACGATGGAGGGACCGGTGCGCAGCGTCTCCAGGCGGCCCGGGGAGGTGATGTTCTCCGCGGCCAGCTGCAGGTTCTCGATGTTCAGCTCCTGCTCGCCGCCGCCGATGAAAGCCTCCAGCGCAGAGATGGCCACGGCGAAGTTCTCCGCCTGATGGGCGCCGTGCAGCGGCAGCAGGATGTCCGGGTAGCGTCCGGCGATCCCCTGGATGGTCACCTGCTGGCCCCCGACGCCGGGCACACGGGACTCCACGCCGAACTCCACTCCCTCGAAACGGAACTGAGCGCCCTTCTCCTTGGCGGTCTCCAGCAGCACATCGGCGGCGTCGGGAACCTGGGCGGCCGAGACGAGGAAACCGTCGTCCTTGATGATCCCCGCTTTCTCCAGAGCGATGTCGTGCTCGGTGTCACCCAGCAGCTCAGTGTGGTCCAGGCTGATGGGGGTCACCACGGAGACGGCGGCATCGGCCACATTGGTGGCATCGGTGATGCCGCCCAGGCCGACCTCCACCACCATGACGTCCACCGGAGCGTCGGCGAAGATCGAGAAGGCCAGGATGGTCACGCATTCGAAGTAGGTCAGCGGGACCTCACCCTGGGCCTCCAGGTGGTGGTCCACCAGGGTGATGTGCGGACGGATCTCATCCCAGATCCGCACGAAGGTCTCATCGTCCACCGGGCGGCCATCGATGCAGATCCGCTCGGTGACCCTGGACAGATGCGGCGAAGTGTAGCGGCCCACGCGCAGATCATGGGCCAGCAGGCCGGCCTCGATCATCCGGGCGGTGGAGGTCTTGCCGTTGGTGCCCGTCAGGTGGATGACCGGAGAGGAGCGATTGGGATCGCCCAGGACGTCCATAGCCATCCGCATGGGCTCCATACGCGGCTCGAGCTTATTCTCCGGCGCGCGCGAGAGCAGCTCGGCGTAGACGCTGGCCACGGAGAACTTGTCCAGCGGCTCACCGCCGGCCGGGATCACGGATTCCGAATCGGTCATGCGACCCTCACTTCCACTGCAGGCTCGGCTGCGGCGTCGTCGGTGTTCAGAGTGAGCTCCACGGTCAGGGTCTCCGCGGAGACCAGCTCACGGTGAGCCCCTAGTGCGCTGATGGTCTCTGCCGGGGCGCTCACCGTGGTGGCGATCCGGTCAGAGACCTGCAGATCGGCGTCCTTGCGGGCCTGCTGGATGCTGCGGATCATGTCCCGGGCAGTGCCCTCGGCGATCAGCTCATCGGTCAGCTCGGTGTCCAGGACCAGGAAGCCGCCACCTGCAGAGGTCTCCAGCACGGTGACCGCCTGATCGCCCAGCTCCTCGGAGACGGTGGTGGAGAGCGTGTACTCGCCCTCCGCGAGCTGAAGGCCGCCAGCGGTGACCACACCGTCGGTGACCGACCAGTCGCCGGACTTCGCACCCTTGATGGCGTGCTGGACGTCCTTGCCCAGGCGGGGGCCGGCGGCACGGGCGTTGACCACCAGCTGCTGGCCGATGCCCCAGGCCTCGGCGTCGGTCTGCGAGGCGTCCCGCAGCTCGACCTCCTTGAGGTTGAGCTCATCGGCGATGATCTGCTGGTAGGTGCCGGCCAGCGCGTCGGCGTCGGGGACCACCACCGTCATCTTGGCCAGCGGCTGGCGCACACGGCGGTTGGCCTGCTTGCGCAGACCGGAGCCCGAGGAGCTGATCTTCCGGGTGAGCTCCATGAGCTCCACGGCGCGGTCATCGCGCAGGTAGTCCGAGGGCTCGGGCCAGTCGGAGAGGTGGACCGACCGCTCACCGGTCAGGCCCTGCCAGATCTCCTCCGCGGTCAGCGGCAGCAGCGGGGCGGCCACTCGGGCGAAGGTCTCCAGGCAGGTGTAGAGGACGTCATAGGCGGCGAAGTCCTCCTCGTAGAACCGTGCCCGGGAGCGGCGGATGTACCAGTTGGTCAGCGTATCGGAGTAGCGGCGCAGCGCCTCGCAGGCTCCGGAGACCTCATAGGCGTCCAGGGCCCGGGTGGTCTCGCGGACCAGGTCCCCGGTGGCGGCCAGGATGTAGCGGTCCAGCGGGTTGTCGACCTCGTCGCCGCTGACCTCCTTGGCCTGGTATCCCGCACCCTCGTTCGCAGTGTTGGCGTAGAGGGCGAAGAAGTGCCAGGCGTTCCACATGGGCAGCAGCACCTGGCGGACGCTCTCCCGGATGCCCTCCTCGGTGACGATGAGGTTGCCGCCGCGCAGGATGGGCGAGCTCATCAGGAACCAGCGCATGGCATCGGAGCCGTCGCGGTCCAGGACCTCGGAGACGTCCGGGTAGTTCTGCAGGGACTTGGACATCTTCTGCCCGTCCGAGCCCAGCACGATGCCGTGGCTGATCACGTTGGTGAACGCCGGGCGGTCGAAGAGCGCAGTGGCCAGGATGTGCATGGTGTAGAACCAACCGCGGGTCTGGCCGATGTACTCCACGATGAAGTCAGCCGGGTGGTGGCTGGAGAACCAGTCCGCGTTCTCGAACGGGTAGTGCACCTGGGCGAACTGCATGGAGCCGGAGTCGAACCAGACGTCCAGGACGTCCTCCACGCGGCGCATCGTGGACTTTCCGGTGGGGTCGTCCGGGTTCGGCCGAGTGAGGCTGTCGATCCACGGACGGTGCAGATCCGGCTCGCCCTCGGCGTTGCGCGGGTAGTCGCCGAAGGCCTCCTTCATCTCCTCCAGGGAACCGTAGACCTCGGTGCGCGGGCAGTTCGGGTCATCGGAGACCCACACCGGGATGGGGCTGCCCCAGTAGCGGTTGCGGGAGATGGACCAGTCGCGGGCGTTCTCCAGCCACTTGCCGAACTGGCCGTGCTTGACGTTCTCCGGGATCCAGTTGATCTGCTCGTTGAGCTCGAGCATGCGGTCCTTGAACTGAGTGACCGCCACGTACCAGGAGGTGACCGCCTTGTAGATCAACGGAGTGCGGCAGCGCCAGCAGTGCGGGTAGGAGTGCACATAGGACTGCTCGCGGACCAGCCGGCCGTCAGCCTTGAGCCGGTTGATGATGGCGCGGTTGGCCTCGAAGACCTGGACCCCGGCGATCTCGGCCAGGGGTGCGTCGCCGTCGGGGGTGTTCTCGGCGAACATGTCCAGGAAGCGTGCGCCCTCATCCACCGAGAGGATCACCGGGATGCCGGCCTCCTCGGAGGAGCGCTGATCCTCCTCACCGTAGGCACTGGCCTGGTGGACCAGTCCGGTGCCGCCGGTGGTGGTGACGTAGTCCTCCACCAGCACACGGAAGGCGTGCTCGGTGCCCCATGTCTCGGCGTCGGTGTAATAGCCCCACAGCGGCTTGTACTCGAGGTTGACCAGATCGCTGCCCTGGTAGCGGGCGACGACGGCGGCGGCTGCGGCCTCAGCCGCAGTGGTGGCACCGTCGGTGCCGTCCTCGGAGTCGGTGAAGCCCAGATCCTTGGCGTAGGCGCCCAGCAGCTCGGCGGCCAGCAGGTGCTTGCCCGGCAGCGGGCCCTCCTCCGGGGCCTCCACCACGGCGTACTCGATCTCCGGGCCTACGGCCACGGAGAAGTTGGTGGGCAGGGTCCAGGGGGTGGTGGTCCAGGCCAGCAGGTTGACGCCGTAGAGGGCGTCGCCGTGCTGTCCGCCCCCGGTGATCGGAAAGGCCACGGTCACCGAGGGGTCCTGGCGCTCCTGGTAGACCTCGTCGTCCATGCGCAGCTCGTGGTTGGACAGCGGGGTCTCGTCCTTCCAGCAGTAGGGCAGCACGCGGAAGCCCTGGTATGTCAGGCCCTTCTCGTGCAGCTGTTTGAAGGCCCAGATGACCGACTCCATGTACTCCACGTTGAGCGTGCGGTAGTCGTTCCCGAAGTCCACCCAGCGGGCCTGGCGGTGGACATAGGACTCCCACTCGGAGGTGTACCGCAGCACTGAGGCGCGGCAGGCGTCGTTGAACGTGTCGATGCCCATCGACTCGATCTCGGCCTTATCCGTCATGCCGAGTTCCTTCATGGCGGTGAGCTCGGCAGGAAGCCCGTGGGTGTCCCAGCCGAAGCGGCGCTCCACACGCTTGCCGCGCTGGGTCTGGTAGCGGGCCACCAGGTCCTTCACATAGCCGGTGAGCAGGTGGCCATAGTGCGGCAGGCCGTTGGCGAAGGGTGGGCCGTCGTAGAAGACGAACTCCCGCTCGCGGCTGCCCGCATCGGCCGGACGGTTGTCGATGGAGGCCTGGAAGGTTCCGTCCTGCGCCCAGTACTGCAGAATACGCTCTTCGATCTCCGGGAAGCGCGGGGATGCGGGGATGCGGCGCTGCTCAGGCTGGGCTGAGGCGTCCCCGGCTGCGGGAGTGCGCGGATAGGTGGGCGAGGAGTTCTCGGTCATGGAGGTCCATCCTGCTGTGTTCGACGGTCCGGTCTTCTCGCAAGGACGCCGATCAGCGCGGTACCACCTTGCTTGTCCGCTGCACCGCTGATCAGCGGGCCTCGGACCTCTCCATGACTGCTGTGACGGGCTTACCCGTCCGGGTCTACTGGGGCCGGCGTCGGGGAGTCTGTGCTCTCGCCGCCGCTGGGCCTGTTCTTCCGGAAGCTCACCGGTGATGGCCGGGTCGATGCTGCTCCACAAAAGTGTATCGCCCAGGCCCTATCACGCGTAATCTCGGGAGGCATGGAGATCGACCTGCTGCCAGAGACCTTTGCCACCGAAGCTGTCCTGCTGGTCTGCGCCTTCGTCCTCTCCGCGATCATCGGAGTGGAGCGTGAGGTGCGGCAGAAGTCGGCCGGCGCGCGGACCCACATCCTGGTCGGACTGGGCACCGCATTGTTCACACTGGTCTCCGCCTACGGCTTCGCGCACCTGCTGGGCGACGATGTGATCCTGGACCCCTCGCGCATCGCGGCACAGATCGTCTCCGGGATCGGCTTCATCGGCGCGGGCGTGATCTTTGTGCGCCAGAACATCGTCTCCGGGCTGACCACTGCGGCCTCCATCTGGGTGACCGCCTCCGTGGGTATGGCCTGCGGAGCCGGGATGCCGCTGATCGCAGCGCTGACCGTGGTGCTCTATCTGCTGGCGGTCACACTGGTCTCGAACCTGACCCGACGGCTCCCCCGGCATGGCCGCAGCACGCTGTATTCGGTGCGCTATGTGGACGGCCGCGGTGTGCTGCGCGACATCCTCGGCACCGCCTCCGAGCAGGGCTACGAGGCCGCTCTCTCACACACCAAGCGCAAGGAGACCGATGAGGGCTTTGCCGTGGAGGCCAGCATGCGCTTCACCCGGCCCCAGCGCAGTCCCGACGGCGACCTCATCCGACAGCTCAGCGAGCTCGACGGGGTGATCGAAGTCCGCGCCGTGGAAGAGATGCACGACTGAGGCACCTCTGAGGCGCCTCGCTCACCTGTCCCCGCCGGTCCCCTGCCCTGCCCTCCGCGTGGGTGAGCGCGAGGTGAGGCTCAGGCCTCCGGGGCGGCGTACTCGGCCTGGGACAGCTCGGGAGCCTCTCCCCCGGCGCTGAGCGTGAGCGCCTCAGCCTTGGTGGCCGCCTTCAGATCCTCCAACGCGGACTCCACATGGGTGACCTGCGCCTGGGGCAGGGTCAGCGTGGCGGAGGTGATCGCGTGGCGCTGCTTCACCTCAGCCTCGGACTTGGCCCGACGGACGGCCGCCAGGGCCTCGGCCACAGCCTCCAGAGTCTCGGACTCCCCTGCCGCAGTCTCGAATCCGGCCGCAGTGGGCCAGTCGGCGGCGTGCACCGAGCCGCTGCGCCACCAGCGCCAGATCTCATCGGTGGCGAAGGGCAGCACAGGGGCGAAGAGCCGCAGCAGCGTGTCCAGAGTGGTGGCCATCGCCGCACGGACGGAGGCCTGAGCCTCCTCACCCTGACCGCCGTAGGCACGGTCCTTGACCAGCTCCACGTAGTCATCGGTGAACTGCCAGAAGAAGCTTTCGGTCATCGACAGCGCACGGGCGTAGTCATAGTCCTCGAAGCGAGCGGTGACCTGCTCGACCAGCGCCTTCAGCCGCGCCAGCAGAGCACGGTCCAGCGGCTGGGTCACGACTCCGGCGCCGGCCTCATCGGTGACGATGTGCTCCTCGGTCACGCCCATGCCGAAGGCGAACTTCGAGGCGTTGAGCAGCTTGATGGCCAGGCGGCGGCCGATCTTGAACTGCCCCTCCTCATAGGCGGTGTCCGCACCCAGCTTGGCCGAAGCGGCCCAGTAGCGCACGGCGTCGGTGCCGAACTTGTCCAGCACATCGTTGGGGACCACCACATTGCCCTTGGACTTGGACATCTTCTTGCGGTCCGGGTCCAGGATCCAGCCGGAGATGGCCGTATTGGTCCACGGCACCGAGCCGTTGAGGCTGTTGGCCCGCACCGCCGAGGCGAAGAGCCAGGTTCGGATGATGTCATGACCCTGAGGGCGCAGGTCATAGGGGAAGACCTTCTCGAAGAAGTCGTTCTCCCGCTCCCAGCGGCCCGCGATATGCGGGGTGATCGCCGAAGTCGCCCAGGTGTCCAGCACATCGGCCTCACCGGTGAAGCCGCCGGCCGCATCGCGCTGCGACTCCTCATAGCCGGCCGGAGCCTCAGAGGCCGGGTCCACCGGCAGCTGCTCCTCGCTCGGCAGGATCGGGTTCTCGTAGTCGAGCTCGCCGGACTCGTCCAGCGGGTACCAGACCGGGATCGGCACACCGAAGAAGCGCTGGCGGGAGATCAGCCAGTCGCCGTTGAGGCCCTCCACCCAGTTCTCGTAGCGGGACCGCATGAAGCCGGGGTGCCAGGTGATCTCACGGCCGCGGGCCAACATCTGCTCACGCCGGTCGGCGTCGCGCCCGCCGTTGCGGATGTACCACTGACGCGAGGTGACGACCTCGAGCGGCTTATCGCCCTTCTCGTAGAAGTGCACCGCGTGGGTGATCGACTTGGGCTCGCCGTCCAGCAGATCCTCGGCCTTGAGCATCTCCACCACAGCCTCCTTGGCCGAGTGGACGGTCTTGCCCGCCAGCTGCTCGTAGTTCGCGCGGCCCTGCTCCGTGGTGATCCACTCCGGGGTCTCGCGGGAGAAGCGGCCGTCGCGGCCGATGAGCGCGCGGGTGGGCAGCTGCAGCTCACGCCACCAGGTCACGTCGGTCATGTCACCGAAGGTACAGATCATCGCGATGCCGGAGCCCTTCTCCGGATCCGCCAGCTGATGCGCCTTGACCTCCACCTCGACGCCGAACAGCGGCGAGGTGACCGTCTTGCCGAACAGCGGCTTGTAGCGCTCGTCCTCCGGGTGGGCCACCAGTGCCACACAGGAGGGCAGCAGCTCTGGACGGGTGGTCTCGATGAAGACCTTCTCGCCCTCAGCGGTGGTGAACGGGTAGCGGTGGTAGGCGCCGGGACGCTCCTTGGCCTCCAGCTCGGCCTGGGCCACCGCAGTGCGGAAGGTGATGTCCCACAGGGTGGGGGCCTGGGCTGTGTAGGCGTTGCCGGACTGCACGTCCCGGATGAAGGCCTTCTGGGAGGCCGCGCGGGATGCGTCGTCGATGGTCCGGTAGGTCTGGCGCCAGTCCACCGAGAGGCCCAGACGGGTGAAGAGGTCCTCGAAGACCTTCTCGTCCTCCACCGTCAGCGCCTCGCACAGCTCGATGAAGTTCCGGCGGGAGATGACGTCCCAGTCGCGCTGGTTCTTCGCCGGCTTCTCCGGCGGAGTGTAGTCCTCGATGTAGGGCTTGGAGGGATCGCAGCGCACCCCGTAGTAGTTCTGCACGCGGCGCTCGGTGGGCAGACCGTTGTCGTCCCAGCCCAGCGGGTAGAAGACGTTGCAGCCGCTCATCCGCTTATAGCGGGCCATCACATCGGTCTGCGTGTAGGAGAACATATGTCCGACATGCAGCGAGCCGGAGGCAGTGGGCGGCGGGGTGTCGATCGAGTAGACCTGCGAACGATCGGTGTCCTCGTCGAAGTGGTAGACCTGCTCTTCGCGCCAGGCGGCGTTGAGCTTGTCCTCCAGGCCCTCCAGGGCCGGCTTCTCAGGAACGTCAGGGGTCTTGATGGGCGTGTCTGTGCCCGCGATCTCTTCAGCCATGCGGCCCATTGTTCCATGCTTGGACGCCCCCGCATGCCAGCACCCCTGCGACAGCCCCGACGCCGCAGCGGCCGTCTCAGATTGCGGCCACCTATGGTGACCTCGAGCACCGGCCACTAGTGTTGGAAACATGCTCCACAGCCAGAACTCTTCACGATCCGCCCTGGTCACCGGCGCCTCCTCCGGCATCGGCGCCGCCACCGCACACCGGCTCAGCACCGACGGCTGGCAGGTCTTCGCCGTAGCCCGACGCGCCGAGAAGCTCGAGCACCTCGCCGAGCAGGAGGGCATCATCCCGATCGTCTGCGACATCACCGACCGCGACGCCGTCCGGAAGGCCTACGAGCAGGTCGCCGAGGCCGGCGGGATCGACACTCTGGTCAACAACGCCGGCGGCGCACTCGGCGTGGAGACCATCGGTGAGGGCAACATCGACGACTGGCGCTGGATGTATGAGGTCAACGTCCTGGGCACCCTCAACGTCACCCAGACCTTCCTGCCTATGCTCCGCGAACACGGCGAGGGGACCATCCTCAACCTGACCTCCACCGCAGGCATCGTGGCCTACGAAGGCGGCGCCGGCTACAACGCCGCCAAGTTCGGCGAGCACGGCATGACCGGCGCCCTGCGCCTCGAAGAGGCTGAGAACAACCTCCGAGTCATCGAGGTCCTGCCCGGCATGGTCCACACCGAAGAGTTCACCGCCAAGCGGCTGCGCGGCGACGCTGCCGCCGCCGACGCCGTCTACTCCGGCGTCGAGAAGCCCCTGAGCGCAGAGGACGTCGCGGAGGTCATCGCCCACTCGGTGAGCCTGCCGCACCACATCAACCTGGACCAGATCGTCGTGCGCCCGGTGGCGCAGGCGGCGCAGCACAAAGTGATCCGTAAAGGCTGATCCCTGGCTCAGGTCACAACGGCTCCCGAGAACGGCCGCGGACTCTCCTTCCTTCATGAGCGAAGCGCACCGCGCTGGCGCGCGTTGCGAAACCCTTCGCTCATACAAGGAATCCTTGAGAGTCGGCGGCCGCTCTCTGCTTGTCAGCCCGTGTCAGCTGTCGAGGGGGTAGTGCATTCAGCAGAAATCGTCGCCCCGTGGCGGCATATCGGCCTGAGAGACACCGAAAAGTGTGGAAGGTGCCTCTTCTGCAACGCCCGACGCCGGGCGCACCAGTCCCTAGGCAGAGCGAAGGGCCCGAGGTCATCCCAGGATTCCTTGTGCGAACGGAGGGTTTCGCGACACGCGGCAGCGTGGCGCGCTCCGTGAGCTAAGGAGGGGATGCCATCGGGCCCTTCGCGCACCAGATCAGTCGAACTGGGGGAACTCGGTGCGGGAGCGCTTGAGCTCGAAGAAGTACGGGTAGCTGGCCAGGGCGACGGCGCCGTCGAAGATCTGGCCCGCCTCCTCGCCGGTGGGGATGCGGGTGATGACCGGGCCGAAGAACGCCGTGCCGCGGAAGGCGACCACGGGGGTTCCCACGTCCTGGCCCACCAGGGAGATGCCCTCCTCGTGGGAGGCGCGCATGGCGGCGTCGTTGGTGTCCGACTTGGCCTCGTAGATGAGCTCCTCGTCCGGGCCCAGTTCGCGCAGCGCATTGAGCGTGGCGGACTCGAACTCCTTATTGCCGTTGTTGTGGATCTCAGTGCCCACGGCGGTGTAGAACTCCCCGACCTTCTCCTCGCCGTACTTGAGCTTCACGGCGGTGGCCGCCCGGGACGGAATCCACCGCGAGCGCTGCTCCGAGTCCTCCTCCGGCGAGGGATTCTTATGCTCGTTGAGCACGCCCAGGCTCATCACGTTCCAGTGCACCTCAATGTCGCGGATCTTCTCCACTTCGAGGATCCAGCGGGAGGTGACCCAGGCGAAGGGGCACAGGGGGTCGAACCAGAAATCTACGCGCTCAGCCATTGCGGGGCTCCTTTCGGGGAATGGTTTCCAGTCAGCGCAACTGCCCACCCGCGACGGACATTCCTTGCGGGTCTCTCGGCGGTCCTACAGCGGGGCGTCCTCCGGAATGGGGACCTCCAGGCCGAGCAGCGCATTCTCCACGACCTCCATCAGTGCCGGGTGGATCCAGAACTGGCCGCGGGCCACAGTGTGGGCGTCCTGACCGAAGCTCATCGCCTGGACGATGGGCTGGATCAGGTTGGAGGACTGGTAGCCCATGGCGTGGGCGCCCAGGATGGTGCCGTTGCGGCGGTCGGCGATGATCTTGAAGATCCCATAGCTGTCCTCCATGGCCCAGCCGTAGGCGGTGTCACCATAGTTCTGCACCGTGGTGGTGAGGTTCTCGGAGCCGACCTGCTCAGCGGCCTGCGCCTCGGTGAGTCCCACCTGGGCCATCTCCGGGTAGGAGAAGATCGCCGAGGGGATGGCCACATGCCGGGAGGTGCGCAGCCGCTGCGGATTCTCCAGGTTGTGGGCGACCACCCGGGCCTCGTGGTTGGCCACATGCTTCAGCTGGGTCTCCGAGGAGATGTCGCCCAGTGCGTAGAGGCCCTCCACCGGCTTGCCACCGGCCAGCACGCGCTGGTGCTCGTCCACGGCCAGGCGTCCGTCGGTCTCCAGGTCCAGGCCGGCCTCCTCGGCGCCCACCAGGTCCGTGTTGGGGCGCCTGCCGATGGCTACCAGGACCAGGTCGACGTCGTAGTCCTCCTCACGGCCGTCGGAGGTGACCAGCTGGGCGGTCACGCCGGGGTTGCCGGCCACTCCCCCGTCCTGGCGTTCGACGACCGCGCCCAGGGTCCGCTGGTAGAGCACGGTCCAGTTCTTCTCCGCCTCAACGGAGTAGGCCTTCTGGATGTCCTCATCCAGCACGGACATCAGGCCCACGCTGCGGTTGGCCTGGATGACCTCGCTGCCCAGTCCGGAGAAGATTCCGGCGAACTCGCAGGCGATATAGCCGCCGCCCAGGATCAGCACCCGATGGGGCAGCTCGTCGATCCGCATGATCGAGTCCGAGGTGTGCACCTGGGGCAGGTCGATGCCGGGCACCTGGGGCTTCACCGGCCGGGATCCGGCGGCGATGACCAGCTGCTCGGTCTCCGCAGAGGTCCCGTCCTCCGCGGTGAAGGCGAAACGTCCTGACGCCCGACGCCGGCTGAGCAGGTCGGGAGCCAGGGTCACCTTCTGGGAGATGAGCTCCACATTCTCCAGCTCCACGTCCCGGTAGTTGCGGCCACCCTCTGAGATGGCGTCAACCCGGGAGAAGATCCGGTCCCGCATGCCAGGCCAGTCCACCGACTCGACCTTCAGGTCCACATCGACCCGGGCCGCCTCCTCAGGCCCGCGGGCCAACGCTGAGGGGCGGACGAACATCTTGGTGGGGATGCATCCGACGTTCAGACAGGTTCCGCCGAAGGCGCCGGTGGAGCCGATGCCCTTATCGGCGAGCACGACCTGCTTGTCCTCCCAGTAGGGAGTGATCAGGGAGTTGCCGGAGCCGGAGCCGATGATTCCAAGGTCTGCGGTGACTGGTGTGGACATGCCCCTATTCAATCACCACGAGGAGGTCTCCGCCGTCGACCTGCTGCACCCCGTCGATGACGGCGCGGCTGACCGTTCCGCCCACCGGAGTGGTGATGCCGGCCTCCATCTTCATGGCCTCGATGGTGGCGATGTTCTGCCCGGCCTCCACAGTGTCTCCCTCTTCCACGGTGAGGGTGACGGCCCCGGCGAAGGGTGCCGCCACCTGGCCCTGGCGGGAGGGGTCCGCCTTCTCGGCCGAGCGCACGGCGGCCTCCACGCTCTCGTCGCGGACCATGACCTGGCGCTGCTGTCCGTTGAGCGTGCAGATGACCGCCCGCATCCCCTTCTCATCGGGTTCGGAGATGGTCTGCAGGGTGACCAGCAGCCGCACTCCGGTGCCCAGGGAGATGACGTGTTCCTCCCCGGTGGTCATCCCGTAGAGGAAGTCGCGGGTGTGCAGGACGATGATGTCTCCGTAGCGCTCCTTATCGGTCTCGTAGTCCCGGGTGGGTCCGGGGAAGAGCAGCCTGTTGAGCGTGGCCCGGCGCAGGGCACCGGGTTCTGCGAGCGCGGCGGCGTCCTCCGGGATGAGCGTCTCGTCCAGCGGTTTGACCGTCCGGCCCTCCAGTGCGCGGCTGCGGAAGGGCTCGGGCCATCCGCCGGGCGGGTCTCCCAGCTGTCCGGCCAGGAACTGGATGACCGAATCGGGCAGGTCGAAGGACTGCGGGTTCTGCTCGAACTCGGCGGGGTCCACGCCCATGCCCACCAGCTGCAGGGCGAGGTCGCCCACCACTTTGGAGGAGGGGGTCACCTTGACCAGGCGTCCGAGCATGGTGTCGGCGGCGTGGTACATCTCTTCGATGTCCTCGAACCGCTCCCCCAGTCCCAGTGCCATGGCCTGCTGCCGCAGGTTGGAGAGCTGGCCGCCGGGGATCTCGTGGCGGTAGACCCGGCCGGTGGGGCTGGGCAGGCCGGATTCGAAGGGCCGGTAGATGGCGCGCACGGCCTCCCAGTAGGGCTCCATGGAGGCCACGGCGTCCAGGCCCAGGCCGGTGTCCCGCTCAGTATGCTCCAGCGCGGCCACCAGCGCCGAGGCCGGGGGCTGGGAGGTGGTGGAGGCCATGGAGGCGGTGGCGACGTCGACGGCGTCGACCCCTGCCTCGGCTGCGGCCAGCAGCGTGGCCAGCTGCCCTCCGGCGGTGTCGTGGGTGTGCAGGTGCACCGGCACCTCGAAGCGCTCGCGCAGAGCGGTGACCAGGGTCTTGGCCGCACTCGGGCGCAGCAGCCCGGCCATGTCCTTGATGGCCAGGATGTGGGCGCCGGCCTCGACCATCCGCTGAGCGAGGTCCAGGTAGTAGTCCAGGGTGTAGAGGCTCTCCTGCGGGTCGGAGAGGTCGCCGGTGTAGCACAGCGCGGCCTCGGCCACGGCGGTGCCGGTCTTCCGGACCGCCTCGATGGCGGGGATGATCTGGTCCACGTCGTTGAGCGCGTCGAAGATCCGGAAGATGTCCACACCGGTGGCGGCCGCCTCGGCCACGAAGGCATCGGTGACCTCCAGCGGGTAGGGGGTGTAGCCCACAGTGTTGCGCCCGCGCAGCAGCATCTGGATGGGGATGTTGGGCAGCTCAGAGCGCAGCAGGGCCAGACGCTGCCACGGGTCCTCGGAGAGGAAGCGCAGGGCGACGTCGTAGGTGGCCCCGCCCCAGGCCTCCACGGAGAGCAGCCCCGGGGTCACATGCGCGACGGCGGGCGCGGCGGCCAACAGGTCACGGGTGCGGACGCGGGTGGCCAGCAGCGACTGGTGGGCGTCGCGGAAGGTGGTGTCGGTGACCGCCAGCGCCTGCTGCTCACGCAACCGACGGGCGAAGCCCTCGGGCCCCTCCGATTGGAGGACCTGACGCCATCCCTCCGGCTTGGGGTGCTTGGAGGGCCCGTCGAAGGGGCTGCGGTCGGGCTCCTCGTATTTGTCTCCGGGGAACCGCGGCAGCTTATCGCGCGGGTCGATGCCCTCGATCCGCGGCCCATGCGGCTGGTTCACGGTGATGTGGGCCAGGTACTGCAGGGCCTTGGAGCCGCGGTTCTGTGAGCGGTTGACCTGGGTCAGCTCCGGGTGGCGGTCGATGAAGTCGGTGGCCACATCCCCGGCCAGGAACTCCGGCTCATCCAGCACGTTCATGAGGAAGGGGATGTTGGTGGCCACTCCGCGGATGCGGAACTCGGCCAGGGCGCGGCGGGCCCTGCGGACGGCGGTCAGGTGGTCGCGGCCGCGGCAGGTGAGCTTCACCAGCATGGAGTCGAAGTGTGGACTGATCTCCGCGCCGGCGTAGACCGTGCCGCCGTCGAGCCGGATGCCCGAGCCGCCGGCCGAGCGGTAGGCCGCGACGGTGCCGACGTCGGGACGGAAGTCGTTGGCCGGGTCCTCTGTGGTGATGCGGCACTGCATGGCTGAGCCGCGGATCTGCAGGTCCTCCTGGCGGATGCCCAGGTCTTCCAGGGTCTCCCCCGCGGCGATCCGCAGCTGGGAGGCGACCAGGTCGATGTCGGTGATCTCCTCGGTGACGGTGTGCTCCACCTGGATGCGCGGGTTCATCTCGATGAAGACATGCTGACCGGCCCGCTCACCGGCGGTGTCCAGCAGGAACTCCACGGTGCCGGCGTTGCGGTAGACCATGGCCTGCGCGAAGGCCACAGCGTCCCGGTAGAGCGCCTGCCGGACCTCCTCGTCCAGCTGCGGCGCCGGGGCGATCTCGACGACCTTCTGGTGGCGGCGCTGCAGGGAGCAGTCGCGTTCGAAGAGGTGGACCACGTTGCCCTCCCCGTCGGCCAGGACCTGTACCTCGATGTGCCGGGGCCGGACCACGGCCTGCTCCAGGAAGACGGTGGCGTTGCCGAAGGCGGTCTGTGCCTCGTTCATCGCGGCCCGCAGAGCCTCCGGGAGGTCCTCACGGTGTTCCACCCGGCGCATGCCGCGGCCTCCGCCGCCGGCCACTGCTTTGACGAAGATGGGGAAGCCGATCCGGTCGGCCTCGGCGATCAGCTCCTCGGGGTCATCGGAGGGATCCGAGCTCTCCAGCACGGGGATGCCGGCCTTCTTGGCCGCCCGCAGCGCACGGATCTTGTCTCCGGTGGACTCCAGCACATCGGCCGGCGGTCCGACGAAGGCGATGCCGGCTTCTTCAGCGGCACGGGCCAGCTGCGGGTTCTCCGAGAGGAAGCCGTAGCCGGGATAGATGGCGTCGACCTCAGCGTCCTCGGCCACCCGAATGATCTCCTCGACATCGAGGTAGGCCCGGACGGGGTGGCCCTCCTGGCCGATGCGATAGGCCTCGTCGGCCTTCTGACGGTGGAAGGAGTTGCGGTCCTCGTGGGGGTAGACCGCCACAGTGCGCGCGCCGAGCTCGACGCCGGCCCGCAGGGCTCGGATCGCGATCTCGCCGCGATTGGCGACCAGGATCTTGGAGAACATCGTGTTCCTCTCTGCCAGATGGGAGAAGCAGGCCACGCCATTGTGACCTGCCGGGGATGACGATACCCCTCCCAGAGTCCCTATGGTGTGTGCGACGCCACATGACAGTGGCGAACCGCACGGAGGGTCAGGATGCGGGAAGACGGGACAGTGATTACCGTTGAGCGCAGAAGAGAACCCCACCTCTGCAGCAAGGAGCGACCATGATTCTCATCGCCGTGAAGTTCCAGGTGAAGCCGGAGCTGGCCGACCAGTGGCCCGAGATCACCCGCGAGTTCACCGAGGCCACCCGCAATGAGCCCAAGAACAAGTTCTTCGAGTGGTCCCGCAGCTTGGAGGACCCCAACGAGTACGTCCTGCTGGAGGCATTCGAGGACGACGGCGCCGAGCCGCACGTGAACTCCGACCACTTCAAGAAGGCCACCAGCGAGGAGGGCCCGATGTTCAACGCCCTGGTCTCCACCCCCAAGATCATCTCCCGCCAGATCGAGGGCGATGACTGGGATGAGATGGGCGAGATGAAGGTCTCCTGACCTGCGCTGAGCACGATCGGCCGCGCCGATCTGATCAGGCCCCCGTGGTGATCACCACGGGGGCCTCTTCTATCCCTATGATGGAGGGGTGCAGATCATGAGCGTGTCCAGCTTGAAAGGCGGGGTCGGGAAGACCTCGGTCACCATGGGCCTGGCGTCAGCCGCCCTCCAGCGCGGAGTCAGGACTCTTGTCATCGACCTCGACCCGCATGCTGATTCCACCACGGGCCTCGCCGTCTCCCGCGGCGCCGGCACCGAGGCCGGTCAGCTGCTGCGCGATGCGAAGAAGGCGCAGGTCACCGAACACACGGTGCGCTCCGGCTGGGTGGATTTCCTCCCGGAGGAGGAGCGGGCCGAGGCCGTGCTCGACGTGGTTCCCGGCTCTGCGCTCTCGGCGACCTTCGACCGTCCGGACATCCGGCCGCGCGATATGCGGCGGCTGCGCACCCTCCTGGAAGGTGTCACCGGTTATGACCTGGTCCTGGTGGACTGTCCGCCGTCGCTGGCCGGACTGACCCGGATCGCCTGGGCGGCCTCGACCCAGGTGCTGCTGGTGGCTGAGCCCAGCCTGTTCTCCGTGGCCGGCACCGAGCGCACTATGCGCGCCATACGGATGTTCTCCAACGAGTACGCCCCGCAGCTGACCCAGGCCGGCGTGGTGGTCAACCGCGCACGCGCCGATTCGGCCGAGCACGAGTACCGCCTCCTGGAGATGGAGCGGCTGTACAAGGACAAGCTGATGCTCCCGGTCCTGGAGGAGAACGCCTACTGGCAACAGATCCAGGGTGCGGCCTACCCGGTCCACCACTGGCCCGGAGATCAGGCCCGCGACCTGGCTAAGTCTTTCGACCAGCTGCTGCGCCAGCTGGTCTGAGCAGCAGGAGCGCATGAAAAAAGCGCCCCTCGGGGCGCTTTTTTCATGCTCGGCGGTTACACCCGCTCAGGAGGCCTGGCGGCGCGCCCGCATCTTAGCGAGCTCGTCCTGACCTTCGAAGGCGTCCAGCGTGGGCTGCACACCCTCTGCCGCCTGCTCCTCGGGATCCTCGGAGCGCTCACGCGGGAACTCTGCCAGGCTGCCCTCGACCTCGCGCCATACACGGCCCACGGCGATGCCGAAGACGCCCTGTCCGCCTTGGACCAGATCGATGACCTCGTCCGGGGAGGTGCATTCGTAGACCGAGGCACCGTCAGACATCAGGGTGATCTGCGCCAGGTCGTCCACACCGCGCTCACGCAGGTGCTCGATGGCGCTGCGGATCTGCTGCAGGGAGACTCCGGTGTCCAACAGGCGCTTGACCACTTTGAGGACCAGGATGTCCCGGAAGGAGTAGAGACGCGCCGAGCCGGAGCCCGAGGCGTTGCGGAGGGAGGGCTGCACGAGCTTGGTGCGCGCCCAGTAGTCCAGCTGCCGGTAGGTGATCCCGGCGGCGGAGCATGCGATGGGACCGCGGTAGCCCATCTGCTCGTCGAGCTCAGGCATACCGTCGTCGAAGAGACGCTGCTGCACGGTCGTCACAGCGTTCTCGGTAGCCTCACGCGATGCGCGTGAGTGGAAATCCAGACTCACCTCATACCCTCCTGCAGTCTTCTTCCTCCACGGTATTGCCCCGAGAGTCCGTGGCCAAAGACATTCGCTCCACAGCCTACGGCGTGTCGCCCGGCAGCGCCAGAGTCAGCTGCGGAAATCATCGGGGCCCGCCGAATCGAGGAACTTCTGGAACTCCTCGATCTCCGCCTCAGAGATGGGCCCTTTGGACTGGGCGGGCCGGTCGGCAGGATCCGACGACGCCGCCTGCTCACCGTCGGCGGAGACGGTCCTGAAGCGCGGAGTCACCGCGACGGCGGCCAGAGTGTTCTCATCCATGGTCACCGGACAGTTGACCCGCACCGCCACGGCGATGGCATCGGAGGCACGGGCATCCAGGATGTGGCCGCCGGTCAGGGTGATCGTCCCGGAATAGGTCTGAGAGTCCAGCAGCCCGATCTCAATGGTCTCCACTCCCCCGCCGAGGCCGTTGAGGGCATCCACCAGCAGATCATGGGTCAGCGGGCGGGGCGGGGTCCTGCCCTCCATAGCGGCGGCGACGGCATTGGCCTCCGCAGCACCGACCATGATGGCCACGTGCTGCTTCTCGGTTCCCTCGGCAGCGCCGCGCAGCACCAGGACGGGCTGTTTGGAAGGAAGCTCCACGCGCACTCCGACCACGTCCAGCGGGATCTGCTGGTCATCCATACATCCAGTGTAGGCAGTGGCGCGGCTCGCGTCAGCTGAGGAGCTCTCAGTTCTTGTCGAGCTGCTCCACTGCGGAGTCCATCATCGAGGAGCGCAGGTCCTTCAGGCACTCCAGCATCTCCTTGGAGGACTCGGCCACACGCGCCCGGGCGGCAGCGTCCTTGCGTGCGGCATGCGGGGCCATGGCCCGGCCGATCAGATCCAGCTCCGCATCAGCCGAGCGGCGCAGTGTGACCAGGTGCTTGGGCTCCAGCCCATAGCGCGCCAGGACCCGCACCGACTTCACGGCCTTGAGGTCGTGGTGGCTGTAGTTGCCCTGCCCATCAGCCTTGATGATCCGGAACTTCTCCAGCGTGTCGAGCATGCCGCGCGTAGCCCCTGACTGTGCGCGCAGCTCCTTGCGGCTCAGCGGCCGGATTCGCCCGGTGATCTGGGCGGCCATCTCATTGGTGACCTCCCGCGGACCCACCGGGGCGGCGTCGGGAAGCTCCTCCGGCTGCTCGCCGGCGTCCAGGGCGTCCATCGTCTTCTTGATGACGTCCAGGGGCATATAGCGGTCCCGCTGCAGCGCCAGGATGAAGCGCAGCCGCTCCACATCCGCTGCCGAGTACTTGCGGTAGCCCGACGCCGTACGCGCCGGCTCCACCAGATCCCGCTCCTCGAGGAAACGCAGCTTGGAGGCTGTCAGATCAGGGAATTCGTTCTGCAGCTCGCGCAGAACCTCGGAGATCGTAAAGACATGCGAGTTCGCCGGATCGTCGGCATCAGCCGACGACTTCGGCTTCGGCACAGGCGAAACACTCACTGCGTATCCTCTTTCGGGCTCAGGGGAAGGAAAGAAGTCAGCCCCAGGATAACGTGCTGAGGAAGAGATGGTCGGTATTTGGAACAGCCGCGCACTGCTGCTGGGAGCAGCTCCTATTTGGAGCCGGCGTAGTAGGTCAGCCGGAACTTGCCGATCTGGACCTCATCGCCGGGCTTGAGCTGGTAGCGGTCCACGCGGTCGTGGTTGACGTAGGTGCCGTTGAGGCTGCCCAGGTCTTCGATCTCGAAGCCGCCGTCCACGCGGTGGAAGTTCAGGTGCCGCCGGGAGACCGTCACATCGTCGAGGAAGATCTCGGCGTCAGGGTGGCGGCCCGCAGTGGTGACATCCTGATCCAGCAGGAAGCGGGCGCCCTGGTTGGCGCCGCTGTGGGCGATCAGCAGCGCAGAGCCTTCCGGCAGTGCGCTGATCGCCTCATGGTCGCTCTCGGAGAGGCTCGGCTCAGACGGGCCGACCGCCGCCGGCGGAAGCGAGATGCTCGTGGTCTCGGCAGCGCTGTCATGGGCAACAGGACGGGTCTCCCCGTGCCTGTCGGGTCCCTCAGATGTCCGGCCGTCCTCCTGGCCGAAGGGTGCGGTCTCCATCATGACCTCCTCTCCCCGTGGATCGATGATCTCTCAGCCTACCTGGTTTTTGTAGTCGTCGGCAGTGAGCAGGGAGTCCAGCTCGGAGGCGTCGCTGAGCTTCACGTCAAAGAGCCAGCCCGCGCCGTAAGGGTCCTTGTTGATGGCGGCCGGATCTCCGTCCAGCCCCTCGTTCACGGCCACGATCTCGCCGCTGACCGGGGCGTAGATGTCGGAGACCGACTTGGTGGATTCCACCTCGCCGATGACATCGCCGGCGGAGGCGGTGGATCCGGCCTCCGGGTGCTCCACGTAGACCACGTCGCCCAGGGCATCCTGGGCGAAGTCGGTGATGCCGACGCGCACCACACCGTCGGTGTCCGTGGTGGACACCCACTCGTGCTCGGCGCTGTACTTCAGCTCAGCTGGGATATTGCTCATCGCTTCGGCTCCGCTCCTGGTGAGGCGTCGATTTCTCTCACCTGACAACTTAGCACCTCTGGTCAGTCCTTGACCGCGCCCTGGGTCAGACCGGACACGATCTGACGCTGGAAGAGGATCACCAGGATGACCACCGGAATGGTCACCACGATGGCCGCGGCCGAGATCGCTCCCGTAGGCTGCTCGAACTGCGAGTCGCCCACGAAGAAGGCCAGAGCAGCCGGGACCGGACGCGCCGCCTCCGTGGAGGTCAGGGAGATCCCGTAGACGAAGTCGTTCCAGGCGATGAAGAAGGCGATGATCGCCGCGGTGAACACACCGGGTGCCGCCAGCGGGACGATCACCAGGCGGAAGGCCTGCCACTGGGTGGCGCCGTCGATGGATGCCGCCTGCTCAAGCTCCCAGGGGATCTGCTTGAAGAAGGCCGAGAGCGTCCAGATGGAGATCGGCAGGGTCAGCGACAGATACGGGATGATCAGCCCGAGCCAGGTGTCATAGAGTCCGATGCTGCGCCACAGGTTGAACAGGGGGGTCACCACCGAGATCACCGGGAAGATCGAGACCGCCAGGGCGGTGAAGAGGATGAACCGCTTGCCCGGGAAGTCCAGCCGCGCGATCGCATAGGCGCACAGCGTGGCCAGCACGACTGCTATGACCGTGGAGATCAGGGTGATGCCGATGGAGTTGCGCAGCGCGCTCAGGAAGAGCGTCTGAGCCTCCCCCACGAAGATCATCTCGTAGTTCTGCCAGGTCCAGTTCTGCGGCCAGAACGTGCCGGCACCGACATCGGCCGGGGTCTTGAAGCTGTTGGCGAAGATCGCGACCACCGGGAACAGCGCGTAGATGAACACGACGACGGCGATCAGGGCCCAGATGCCCTTCTGCTTAGGTGTGAGACGAGTCTTGATCATCTACTTGGTCTCCTTCTTCTGCCCGGCGTTGGATCCGGTCCCCTCGGCCAGGTTCACCTTGAAGCCCTTGACTGCGACCACAGCGATGAGCACCACGCAGACGAACATGATCACCGACACGGCCGAACCCAGGCCGATCTCCAGGCGCATGATCGACTGGCGGTAGGCCAGCAGTGAGAGGACTTCGGTGCCGGCGTCGCCGTTGGTCATGATGAAGACGTTGTCGAAGATGCGGAACGAGTCCAGGGTGCGGAAGAGCACCGCCACCATGATCGCGGCCTTCATATTCGGGATGACCACACGGGTCAGCTGCTGCCACCAGTTCGCGCCGTCCACCTTGGCGGCCTCCAACAGGTCGTCCGAGACCTGCGCCAGACCGGCCAGCAGGAGCAGTGCGATGAAGGGGGTGTTCTTCCAGATCTCAGAGGCGATGATGACCGCCAGGGCGCTCCAGGTCTCGGCGAACCAGTCCATCTCCTCGCTGATGCCCGGCACCCAGGAGAACCAGCGGTTCACGAACCCTGAGTTGATGTCGAACATGTAGTACCAGGCGAAGGCCGAGACCACGGTGATGATGCCGTAGGGAACCAGGATCGCAGTGCGCAACGAGCCGCGCAGCTGGACGATGGCCCGGTGCATCAGCAGGGCCAAGGCGAAACCGATGACCAGCTGCACCGCCACGGCGAGCACAGTGATCAGGATGGTCACGAGCATGGCTCGCCAGAACACATCGGTGCTGGAGAAGACCGTCAGGTAGTTCTGCAGGCCGACGAAGTCCCGCTCGTCCGGGGCCGTCAGACGCAGGCTGAACAGCGAGTCGTAGACCGCCTGGGCGATGGGATAGGCGGTGACCAACAGCATCACCACGAAGGCCGGGCCGGCCAGCATCCAGCCGAGCCGCACCTCCTGCCTGCGCCGGTCCTGCTGGGTCACCAGTTTGGCGCGCTTATCAGTGGTCGCAGTGCTCACAGCAGACGCTCCCCTCGCAGAACCTCACCGATGTGCTCATCCGCAGTGCCCGGCGTCGTCTCCGGATCCACGCCGCTGAGCGGACTGAACTGATCCTGCAGCGTCTCGGAGATCTCGTTGTAGAACGGGGTCTGCGGACGCGGAGCGCCGTTGTCGATGGACTCACGGATGTCATCGGCCATCGGGAACTCCTCGGCGATGGACGGATCGTCGAAGGCCGCCTCGGAGGAGGGTGGGTTGCCGTTGGTCAGGAAGTACTCGGTCTGCCGCTCCGGAGAGACGATGCACTCCACTGCGTCATAGGCCAGCTCCGGGTGCTCCGAATCTGCCCCTACGCCGAGGTTGATGCCGCCCAGCGGCGGCGCGGAGGCAGTGCCCTCCTCCATCTGCGGATACTGGGTCCAGGCGATGTCGTCGAGGACCTCCTGATCCAGGGTGCCCTCCTCCACACCAGCGTTGGTGGCCGCCCAGATGAAGGGCCAGTTGACCATGAAGGAGCCGTTGTCACCCTGGAAGAGACGCATGGCCTGCTCCTCATCCATCGAGGAGATGCCCGGTCCGCCCAGGCCCTCCTCCCCGATGGTGGAGAAGACCTCAGCGGCCTGCTGGCCGGCCTCGGAGTCCAGAGTGGTCTCCACATCCTCGGCCGGAGCCTGCGGATCCTCCAGGATGGACTCACCCTGAGACTCCACCAGCGCATTGATCCACACGGAGATGGACTCGCCGCGCACGCCGTGGACGCCCAGGTAGGTGTCGGTGCTCTCGGCGGCCTGCATGATGTCGTCCCAGGTGACCTCGCCGTCCATGTCCAGGCCGGCCTCCTCGGCCACCGACTCGCGATACCAGAGCAGCTGAGTATTGGCCCAGAACGGGACGGAGACGATCTCATCGTCCCAGGTGGCGCTCTGCAGCGAGCCCTCCAGAGTGTCCTCCGTGGTCCGCTCGGCCACGTCATCGGGCACAGGAGCCAGGAAGTCCGGCTCGGCGAACTCCGGGACGAAGACAGGGTCCAGGGACATGATGTCCAGGGAGGAGTCGCCCGCAGCCAGGCGGCGGGCCAGCTGCTCACGCTGGGAGGGGGCGTCAGCGGGAAGCAGAGAGGTGCGGATCTCGTATTCGCCGTCGGCCTCTTCGGTGCACTGCTCCGCGATGACGCGCTGGCCGCCGTCGTCGGGGTTGATGTACCAGGTCAGTACGGGGGTGCCCTCATCGGCCCCGCAACCGGTCAGCAGCAGCATGGCCGCGGAAGCCGCACCAGCGCCCCTCAGGGCGAGCTTGGTGGGGATCCGTCGCGGTTCCGTCATGGATCGCACCTTCCCCTCGTGGAGCCGCCGGGCATATCAGCACCTCGGTGACTCTGCTCACGTTCACAGTTCCGGTCGAATATACACCGGTGACATGGTGCGGAACACATTCCACCACACGTTCTCAATGAATGAGATGGGGAAAATCCTGGTCGATCCAGGTCAGGGGATCAGGCCGACTTCTTGCGCAGCTTCTTCTGCTCGTCGTGGGTGATCAGCTCAGGCTCAGCACCCTCACGCACCGTCTCCTCAGTCACCGTCACAGCAGCGACGTCGTCGCGGGAGGGAAGGTCGAACATCAGCGGATTCAGCACGCCCTCCAGGATGGAGCGCAGGCCACGGGCGCCGGTCCCCCGGGCCTCGGCCTGCTCCACCACGGCACGGAGCGCGCCCTCGGTGAACTCCAGCTCGACACCGTCGATGGCGAACATCTTCTGATACTGCTTCAGCAGAGCGTTCTTCGGCTCGGTCAGGATGCTGACCAGAGCATCGGAGTCCAGGTCCTCCACTGTGGCGACCACAGGCAGGCGGCCGATGAACTCGGGGATCAGACCGAATTTGTGCAGGTCCTCCGGCTCGACGTCGGCGTAGCTGGCCTCACCCTTGGTGATGGTGTTCAGCGGAGCACCGAAGCCGATGCCCTTGCGGCCGGCGCGAGACTCGATGAGCTCCTCCAGACCGGCGAAGGCACCGGCCACGATGAAGAGCACATTGGTGGTGTCGATCTGGACGTACTCCTGCTGGGGATGCTTGCGCCCACCCTGCGGAGCAACCGAGGCGGTGGTTCCCTCGAGGATCTTCAGCAGCGCCTGCTGAACACCCTCGCCGGAGACGTCGCGGGTGATGGAGGGGTTCTCCGATTTGCGCGAGATCTTGTCGATCTCGTCGATGTAGATGATGCCCTGCTCGGCCTTCTTCACATCGCCGTCGGCGGCCTGGATGAGCTTGAGCAGGATGTTCTCCACGTCCTCGCCCACATAGCCAGCCTCGGTCAGCGAGGTGGCGTCGGCGACGACGAACGGGACCTGCAGCTTCCGCGCAAGGGACTGCGCCAGGTAGGTCTTGCCGGATCCGGTGGGGCCCAACATCAGGATGTTGGACTTGCCGATCTCGACATCGTCCAGTGGGCCCTTCTCCAGGGATGCGGTCTTCTTGGCGGAGCCGGTGGCCTGGATGCGCTTGTAGTGGTTGTGCACCGCGACGGCCAGGGAGCGCTTGGCGGGATCCTGGCCGATCACATACTCGTCCAGGTAGCTCTTGATGTCCGCCGGAGTGGGGAGCTCGAAGTCATCGGGCTCCTGCACCTCGTTGAGGTACTCTTCGATGATCTCGTTGCAGAGCTCGATGCATTCGTCACAGATATAGACGCCGGGTCCGGCGATGAGCTTATAGCGGACCTGCTTCTGGCTCTTGCCGCAGAACGAGCACTTCAGCAGATCTGCGCTCTCCCCGATACGTGCCATGGACGTGAATCCCCTCAGCGACTGACGAAACGTAGTACCCATCTAGGGTACGTGACAGAGACAGCACCGGCGGTGACCGCCATGCAGGCAGGTCACCGCCGGTGCTCAGAGTATGGCTGTGCCGTGGATTCCGCAGCTCACACGGGAAGCTTGCGGGACTCCAGGACCTCGTCCACCAGGCCGTAGACCTCGGCCTCGGCGGCGGAGAGGAACTTATCGCGGTCGATATCCTCGCTGACCTGCTCAGCCGTCTTATCGGTGTGCTGGGCCAGCACCTCCTCCATCCAGGTGCGGATGCGGCGGACCTCATCGGCCTGGATGGCCAGGTCGGTGGCGGTTCCGCGCTGGCCGCCCATGGCCGGCTGGTGGATCAGCACGCGCGCGTTGGGCAGCGCCAGGCGCTTGCCGGGGGTGCCGGCGGCCAGCAGCACAGCCGCCGCGGACGCGGCCTGACCCAGGCAGACCGTCTGCACATGCGGACGGATGAACTGCATGGTGTCGTAGATGGCGGTCATCGCGGTGAAGGAGCCGCCGGGCGAGTTGATGTAGAGCGTGATGTCCCGCTCGGAGTCCATGGACTCCAGCACCAGCAGCTGCGCCATGATGTCATCGGCGGAGGCGTCGTCCACCTGGGTGCCCAGGAAGATGATGCGATCCTCGAAGAGCTTCGCGTAGGGGTCGTTGCGTTTGAAGCCGTAGGGGGTCCGCTCCTCGAACTGCGGGAGGATGTAGCGGCTGTCCACGCCCGGGGCCGCGGGGGCGCCCGGCATGGGCATCGCCTGCGGAGTCTGATTGAGATCGAAGTTCATGAAAGCTCCTTGAATGTCCTGTTCTGGCCGCTGACTCGTTCGTTCTCTCAGACTCCGCCGCCGCCGGAGACGGTGGAGGAGCGCTGGGCGATCTTGTCGAAGAAGCCGTATTCGAGGCCCTGCTGAGCGGTGAACCACATGTCGCGGGCGTTGTCCTTCAGGATGGTCTCGATGGACTGACCGGTCTGCTCCGCGGTCAGCTCCGCCATGACCTGCTTCATGTGCTGGATCAGCTCGGCCTGGATGCGGACATCCGACTCGGTGCCGCCGATGCCGCCCGAGGGCTGGTGCATCAGGACGCGTGCATGCGGGGTGGCGAAGCGCTTGCCCGGGGTGCCCGAGGACAGCAGGAACTGTCCCATGGAGGCCGCCAGGCCGGTGGCCACGGTCACCACGTCGTTCGGGATGAACTGCATGGTGTCGTAGATGGCCATGCCTGCGGTGACCGAACCGCCCGGGGAGTTGATGTAGAGGTAGATATCCGCCTCGGGGTCCTCAGCCGACAGCAGCAGCATCTGCGAGCAGATGGCGTTGGCGTTGTCGTCGCGGACCTCCGAGCCGAGCCAGATGATCCGCTCTTTGAGCAGCCGGTTGTAGATGTAGTCGTCCCGGGATGCCGGGTCCACGGTCTGCATCGTCGGCGGGGTTTGCATGCTGGGGCTCTCAGTCATGGACAGCTCCTCCACTGGATGTCTCGAGAAGAATTCGGATACGACATTACTTGCTCTGGGGCCCGCGGTCCCTCCCGGCGCGGGACTGTTCGCTGTTGGGCGAAGGCGGCGCAGATGCACGAAGCCCCGCATCCGTCGGCGGATGCGGGGCTTCGGATGCCTGGGCTCAGGCGGAGATCACTTCTCCTCGGAGGATGCCTCCTCTGCGGGGGCCACCTCCTCGGACTCCTCCTCCTGGCCCTGCGGGGTCACGAAGTCGGTCAGGTCGACCTCTGCGCCCTTGCTGTCCTTGACGGTGGCCAGCTCGAGCACCTTGGCCAGCGCCTTGCGGCGGCGGACCTCGCCCATGATCATGGGCACCTGGCCGGCCTGGTCCAGCATCTGGGCGAACTGGTTGGGCTCCATGCCGTACTGGCCGGCGGTGGAGACGATGTACTCGATGACCTCGCTCTGGTCGACGCCGATCTCTTCCTTCTCGGCGATCTCATCCAGCACGATCTCGTTGCGGAAGGCGTCGCGGGTCTGCTCCTCGATCTCCGCGCGGTGCTCCTCGGAGTCGTGATCGTCACCGGTGGTGTGGCCCTGGCCGGAGAAGTGCTGCTCGACCTGCTCGGAGACCACGGACTCGGGGACGGGGACCTCGACAAGCTCCATGAGCTTCTCGAGGACCTTGTCGCGGGCCTCCACGCCCTGTTCGACGACGACGTTGTCCTCAGCCTTCTTCTTCAGGTCCTCCTTGAGCTCGTCGATGGTGTCGAACTCGGAGGCCATCTGGGCGAACTCGTCGTCGGCCTCGGGGAGCTCGCGCTCCTTCACCGCCTGGAGAGTGACCTTCACGGAAGCCTGCTGGCCGGAATTCTCGCCGCCCTGCAGAGTGGTCTCGAAGGTGGCGTCCTCACCGGCGGAGAGGCCCTCCAGGGCCTCGTCGATGCCCTCGAGCATGGTGCCTGCGCCGACCTGGTAGGACAGGCCGGTGGCGTTGTCCACCTCTTCCTCACCGACGGTGGCGACCAGGTCGATGGTCACAAAGTCATCCTTGGCGGCGGGGCGCTCGATGTCCTTCAGGGTGCCGAAGCGTCCGCGCAGCTCGTCGAGCTGCTCCTGGACAGCGGCCTCGTCGGCCTCGCGCACCTCGACCTCGACCTCCAGTCCGGAGTAGTCGGGCAGCTCGATCTCGGGCTTGATGTCCAGCTCGCCGGAGAACTTCAGGACACCCTCATCGGTCTTGGTGTCCGGAATCTCGTCCACCTCGACCTCGGGGCGGGACAGCGGGGTGATGCCGGCCTCGGCAAGACCTGCCTGGTAGAACTCCTGCAGGTTGTCATTGATGGCCTGCTGGATCACGTACTCGCGGCCGATGCGCTGATCGATGATCGGAGCCGGCACCTTGCCCTTGCGGAAGCCGGGGACCTGAACCTGCTGGGCGATGCTGGTGTAGGCCGCCTTGATCTTCGGCTCAAGCTCCTCCGAGGACACCTCGATGGTCAGCTTGACTCGAGTCGGGTTCAGATTTTCAACGGTGCTCTTGACCACGTGGGGGCTCCTGATTGATGACGACTGATCTGTCTGACGCGGCCCATGCCGCCGTCGGGAAGACAGGATTTGAACCTGCGACCTCTCGCTCCCAAAGCGAGCGCTCTACCAAACTGAACTACTTCCCGCAGTGCCATTGACCATAGAGTCGGCACGGACCGATCTACAATAGCGTGTCCGCCGCGACGGCGGCGAATCGCACCTCCTCCGCAGGGCGCACAGCCGGCCTGTTCGCCTCGGATACGCGAAGAGGCGCCGCCACCTGGTGACGACGCCTCCCGTGCGATCCTCCTCGGAGCTGTGGGCCCCCCGGGACTCGAACCCGGAACCTACAGATTAAGAGTCTGGTGCTCTGCCAGTTGAGCTAGAGGCCCGTCTTCGCGGGCTCCAGAGGATCTCTGCGATGCTGCCCCGATCGCTCCGGGCAACGACATAAAACTTTAGCACCGGTCCTGAGAGGACGCCAACTCGAGCTCAGGGTGATCCTGATCTCACCCTATTCCGCAGTCTTCAGTAGGCTGACCGTGCGAGGCGGAACGCGGCTGGGATCCGCGCCGTCACGCGCCGAACGAACCACTTCACGCGCATCGCTTCGAGGAGCAGCCATGACTCAGCAGCCCGGTCAGCCCAGCGACCCGAACCAGCCGGACCCGAACCAGCCGGACCCGAACCACCCGCAGAGCGGTCACCCCCAGGGAGAACAGCCCCAGGGCCAGCCGCCCCAGCCTCCGCAGGGCGGGCAGCCGCCCCACCCCTGGCAGCCGGGACAGCCGCCGAGCCCGTATCAGCCGCATCCCGGCCAGCCCCATCCGGGCCAGCAGAGCCAGAGTCAGGCCGCCGCCACTGAGGCGAAGGGCTTCTTCGGCGCGCTGTTCGACTTCAACTTCGACAGCTTCGTCACGATCAAGTTCATCAAGTTCATCTACATCCTCTCCAGCGCCTTCCTGGTGCTGCTGTGGCTGTTCTATGTGGTGGCAGGCTTCGTCTGGGAGCCCGCCGCCGGTGCCACGGCTCTGCTGCTGGGCTGGATCCCGGTGATCCTCTACGTGATCTGGATCCGTGTGGTCCTGGAGTTCCTGGTCAGCACTGTGCGCACTGCGCAGAACACCTCAGCCATGCAGGAGGAGTTCCGCGGACTGCGCGAGGTGCTCAGCCGCCGCTGATGGGCACAGAGCCCGCACAGCTGCAGATGGATGGGGCCCGGACCGGGAGCGCTCAGGACTGCTCCCCGGTCTGGGCCTCCACTGTGTCCATGAAGAAGTCGATGAACTCGTAGAAGTCCTCCACGTCCCAGCGCTGCTCGATCCGTGCCTGGGGCATCTCCTCGAAGACCACCGAGCTGCACATGCGCAGCCCCACCCGGTATCCGGTGGAGAAGATGATCTCCACTCCCTCATCATCGGTGGCCAGTCCGGCCAGATTGGTGAGGTTCACCGTGGCCGGCACCGAAGGGACCGGCTCGGCGTCGTTCTCTGCCGCGGCACGGGGCAGAGCCTCGCGCAGATCCACCGGGCAGAGCACCAGCTCCACCGGCTGACGGCGGTAGCCCACCAACAGATGCCTTGCGGAGGCGGCCCGCTGCTGGGCCGAGGAGTCGGCGTCGTCGATCTCTTCAGGGGCGGCGGCGCAGCGATTGGCCGCATAGAGGATGTTGTAGGAGCCGAAGTTCATCACCGAGGCGTCGAAGGTCCCGCGCAGGGCATGCATCAGTCGTTCCGCGGCCTCGTCGCGCTCCGTGATGGTCGCCATGCCGCAAAGTCTACGGACCGTGTATGACCGGCGCGTAAAGTGGGGGCCATGACTGAGCAGAAGAACACTCCCGACGACGCCGGACGCCTCTCCGCAGGCGACGCCGCCCCCGACTTCTCCCTGACCTCCGCAGACGGATCCACCGTCTCACTGAAGGACCTGCGCGGACAGAAGGTCATCACCTACTTCTATCCCAAGGCCTCCACCCCGGGATGCACCACCGAGGCCTGCGACTTCCGCGATTCGCTGCAGTCGCTGGTGGGTGCCGGCTACACCGTGCTGGGCATCTCCCCGGACCCGGTCTCCGCACTGGAGAAGTTCGCCGATGAGCAGGATCTGAACTTCCCGCTGCTCTCCGATGAGGGCCACGCCGTGGCCGAGGCCTACGGCGCCTGGGGCGAGAAGAAGAACTACGGCAAGGTCTCCGTGGGTCTGATCCGCTCCACTGTGGTCATCGACGAGGAGGGCACCGTGGAGCTGGCCCAGTACAACGTGAAGGCCACCGGCCACGTGGAGCGCCTGCGCACCAAGCTCGGCGTCTGAGACGCTCCCGGCTCTCAGAGCCAGTAGAATGGTCAGCCGCGTCCGGACTGCATGTGATGCATCGCCGGGCGCGGCAGGCGCGAGTGGCGGAATTGGTAGACGCGCTGGATTTAGGTTCCAGTGTCTTTGACGTGCGGGTTCAAGTCCCGCCTCGCGCACCGTGATGTCGAGATGATGAGAAACGGAGCCCAGATGGCTGAGATGGACCGGAGACGCTTCTTCGGCGTCACCGGCGCAGCCGTTGCCACCTCGGCCCTGGCGCTGCAGCATGACGAAGCCTCCACCCCGGTGAACCCGGCTGAGCAGAGCGAACATGGAACTCCGGAGAACGCCATCGTCGTCTCCGCCGTCTCCGAGGTCACCTCCCTGGACCCGGCGCTGGCCGTGGACACTGAGACCGAGCGGATCTGCCGGCAGGTCTTCGAGACGCTGGTGGGCATCGAGCAGGAGACCGGCAGCACCGCTCCCCTGCTGGCCGCCGGCTGGGAGATCAGCGACGACCAGCTGACCTACACCTTCGAGCTGCAGGAGGGCGTGACCTTCCAGGACGGCTCCGAGCTGACGGCCGACGTCATCGTGGCCAACTTCGAGCGCTGGGGCCGGCTGGATGAGATCTACGGCGACGAGGTCCTGGACACCACCGTCCCGCTGGCCTTCGCCTCCGTCTTCGGCGGGTTCATGGGCGATGAGGACTGCGTGCTGGAATCGGTGGAGGCCGATGACGAGCACACCGTGGTGCTCACCCTGACCGAGCCGGTGGTCTTCCTGATCCAGGCGCTGACCCTGCCCGCTTTCGGGATCGTCTCCGCCGAGACCCTCTCCGATGACGATCCCGAGCAGGTCTCGGAGAATCCCGTGGGCACCGGCGCCTACCAGGTGATCTCCACCGAGGGCGGCCAGATCGTGCTGCGCGCCTTCGAGGACCACTGGAACGGAGCGGCCCAGGTCGAGCAGGTCACCGTGCGCTCCATCCCCCGCTCCTTCGACCGGCTGCGCGAGCTGCAGCGCGGTCAGCTGGACGTCTATGACTACGTGACCGCGGACAATCTGCGGACCCTGGTCCAGTCGGGCCGGATGTTCCTGCAGCGCGACCCGTTCTCCGTGCTCTACCTGGGCTTCAACCTGGAGCATCCGGTGATGTCGGATCCGCTGGTCCGCGAGGCGGTGGCCCGGGCGGTCAACCGCGGCTCCCTGGTGCAGAACCACTTCCTGGAGGGCACCAGCACCGCCCACCAGTTCACCCCGGCCGCGCTGGGTGTGCACTCCGAGGAGGCGCTGCGCTTCTCCATGAACAGGGATGAGGCCGAGCGCCTGCTCGAGGAGAGCGGCTACGACGGTGAGGAGCTGCCGTTCTTCTACCCGATGAACGCCACGCGCAGCTATCTGCCCCAGCCCGAGGCGATCTTCGCCTCCATCGCCCGGGACCTGACCCGGGTGGGAATGAACGTGGTGCCGCGGCCTGTGCCGTGGAACGACAGCTATGTGGACAGCCTGCTGGCCGACGAGGACCGGGCCATGCATCTGCTGGGCCGCAACGGCGGATACCGCTCCCCGCACTCCTTCTTGGGCCCGCTGTTCTCCTCGGTGACCTCTGAGTTCAACTATGACAACGAAGAGGTCCGCGACCTGATCCATCAGGCCCGCAGCGAGACCCAGGAGGACTCGCGCAACGACCTCTACCGCGAGGCTGCCGAACTGATCGCCGAGGACATCCCGGCGCTGCCGCTGGCCTACCCGATCTCCGGGCTGGCGCTGGGTCAGAACATCGTGGACTACCCCTTCTCACCGGTGCTGCACGAACTGTTCCGGGACATCGTTCCGCAGTGATGTCATCTGATTTCTTCCCCTGAACCGGGCGCGGGTAAAGTCTCAGACGAAACAGGGGGCAGCCGCTCCGGCGCAGCTGCCCGTGGGGACCGACAAGGAGAATTCTGTGGCCACGTCAACGAGGACCAGCACATCAGACTCAAGCGCAGCGGCGGAGAAGTTCGACGTCGTCCTCATCGGAGGCGGCATCATGTCCACCACGCTGGGCACTCTGCTGCAGGAGCTGGAGCCCCACTGGTCCATCGGCCTGTTCGAGACCCTCGACCAGCCCGGCCAGGAGTCCTCCGACCCCTGGAACAACGCCGGCACCGGCCACACCGCCTACTGCGAGCTGAACTACACCCCGCGCGGCGCCGACGGCACTGTGGGCACCGCCAAAGCCGCCGGCATCGCCGAGCAGTTCCACGTGTCCCGTCAGCTCTGGTCCCACTGGGTGGAGCAGGGCACGCTGGGCTCTCCCCGAACCTTCATCAATGCGCTGCCGCATATGAGCTTCGTCTGGGGCGATGAGAACGCCGACTACCTCAAGGACCGCTACGAGGCGCTGAAGGCAGAGCCTCTGTTCAGCCACATCCAGCACACCGAGGACCAGGCCGAGATCGAGTCCTGGGCCCCGCTGCTGACCGGAGGCCGCGACGCCGAGCAGCGCGTGGCCGCCTCCAAGTTCGACAACGGCACCGATGTGGACTTCGGCGCCCTGACCCGCCAGATGGCCGACCATCTGGGCAGCCAGGGCGTGGAGCTGCGCTACGGCCACGAGGTCCAGGACCTCTCCCGCGGCAGCGACGGCCGCTGGGAGATGAAGGTCAAGAACCGCTCCGCCGGCGAGAAGCGCACCGTCTCGGCCCGCTTCGTCTTCGTCGGCGCAGGCGGCGGCGCACTGCATCTGCTGCAGTCCTCGGGCATCGAGGAGATCAAGGGCATCGGCGGTTTCCCCGTGTCCGGCCAGTTCCTGCGCGCCACCGACTCCGAGGTCATCGAGCAGCACCACGCCAAAGTCTACGGCCTGGCCACGGTGAAGAACGCTCCCCCGATGTCGGTGCCGCACCTGGACACCCGGTTCGTGGAGGGACGCCGCTCCCTGATGTTCGGCCCCTACGCCGGCTTCTCCACCAACTTCCTGAAGCAGGGCTCCTACTTCGATCTGCCCTTCTCCGTGCGCCCGCACAACCTGCTGCCGATGATGCAGGTGGGCATGGACAACACCGGCTTGGTCAGCTACCTCATGAAGGAGGTGACCAAGTCCCACAAGCAGAAGGTGGAGCAGCTGCGCGACTTCTACCCCGACGCCGAGGGCGAGGGCTGGGAGCTGGTCCACGCGGGTCAGCGCGTGCAGATGATGAAGAAGGACGCCAAGGGCCGCGGTGTGCTGCAGTTCGGCACTGAGCTGGTCACCGGCGGCGACGGCTCCATCGCGGGTCTGCTGGGCGCCTCCCCCGGAGCCTCCACCGCTCCCTCGATCATGTTCAAGCTGCTCGAGCGCTGCTTCCCCGCGCAGCTGGAGGGATGGAAGCCCAAGCTGCAGGAGATGGTGCCCTCCTACGGCCACCTCCTCAACGAAGAGCCCAAGCTGTTCGAGGAGATCTCCGCGGCCACCAGCGAGACCCTGCAGCTGGACAGCTGAGCCGGGGCCTTCTGTGGGCACGCTGCGCTATCCGGCGCCGGAGTCCTTCCGGACCGATCTCGGCCTGACCGTCCATATCTGGCGCGGCGCTGAGGACTCTGGGGGAAGCGCTGGCGCGCGCTCCGGCGGCGCCGGTGCTGCCGGCACTCACGCTGAGGGTGCTGGCGCTGACACCGCCGCGCCGGTGCTGCTGATCCATGGGTTCGCCTCGAACACCCTGTTCAACTGGGTGAAGACCGGGTGGCTGGATCCCTTGGCCGGCCTCGACGCCGACGGCTCCGGTGCGGCCTCACGCACAGTGCTCTCCGTGGACCTGCCCGGCCACGGCGCCTCCAAGGAGGTGGATCCGGCCGAGATCCGCAGTGCCGACATCCTCGATGACCTCCACGAGATCATCGCTGAGCAGGTGGGCGCCCCGGCGGCGCTGCACGGCTATTCGATGGGCTCCCGACTGGCCTGGCAGTTCGCGCATGACTATCCCCAGGACGTGGTGTCTCTGGTGATGGGTGGATCCCCGGTCTCCGATGATGTCTACCGCGTTGACGCCGAGCAGGCTCGCACCTGGGCCGCCGGCGGACCTGAGCCCGCCGATGAGCTCACCCGGAGATACGTCACCGTGGCGGCGGCTCTGCCGGATCAGCACCTGCCCCATGTGGTGGAGCTGCGGCTGAGCCTGGCCCGGGACCACTATGCCCCGGAAGACGCCGTCCCCTCAGTGCCCACACTGGTGGTGGCCGGAGAGAAGGACCCCATCGCCGCCGGAGCTCAGCAGCTGGCCGACTGGGTGCGCGGCACCGGCGCAGAGGCGGAGTTCGTGGAGATCCCGGGCCGCAATCACGTCAGCGTACTGACCTCGCGGGACTATAAGCGCGCCGTCCTCGACTTCCTCTGAGGCCACGGGCTCCGAGGGCGACTGCTCATCCCCACAGGGACACAGCGAGCCCTCCCACGGCGAAGCCCAGCACCGATCCCGCGAGCATCGCACCGCCCAGCAGCATCTCTGAGGCGCCGCCGTCGGGCTGTGCGTGGTCCGGATGGGACGGGGCCTGTCTGAGCTGATCTGCAGAGAACCGGGCTGCAGGAAACTGGGGCTGGCCGATCTGCTGATACAGCTCCACCAGCAGCCCACCCATAGCCGCGGAGGCCAGGGCCGCGGTCAGCGTGACCAGCATCAGCCCGAACCATCCGCTGAAGACTCCGCTGAACGGGGTCAGTCCCATCAGAGTACTCATCAGCGCGGTGAGGGCCAGCAGCAGGACGGTCAGCGTGCTGAGCAGTCGTCGTCGCCGTGCCGCGGACAGACCGCCCAGAGCGGCAGGCCGTTGGGGGCGCGAGCCGAGGACGCCTCCACTGTGCCGGGCCGCCGCTGCTCCTGCCGCCAGGCACAGGGCGATGCTCAGCGCCGCCGACCAACCGCCCTGATAGACGGAGAGGGCGCTGCCCAGCACGATGATCCAGAGCAGGGCCGCGCCTCCGCCGAGCAGCAACGCCCGCGCTGACACTGCGAGGAGCTCGCCGATCGACAACCGTGAAGGTTGTGCTGGTTCTGAGGTATGCGCTGCTCCCGCCATCACGGCCTGCCGGCGGGCGGCGTCCGTCCCGGGCAGCATAGTCCGCAGCGGCGTCTCCGACTCATCCTCCTCACGGCGACCGGAGCACTGCTGCTCCTCATCCAGGGCACCCACTCTGCTGTCCATGGCGAAGAGCGGAACAGCCGCAGCGGTGACGGCGGCGGCGGCCAGCAGACCTGCTGTGGGTGCCGCGCTCCAGGTCAGCAGAGCGGTGAGCAGGCCGGCCAGGACCAGTGCGGCGTCCTCCCGCAGTCCGTCCCGGCGCAGTCCTTCGGCGGGGCTGAGCCGCAGGGGGCGCCATCGGCCGCGGGCTGCGGCTCCCACCGGCGGGACGGTCAGTCCGGCCAGCACGGTGAAGCCCATCACCAGGGCGAAGAGAGTGATGTCGGAGGTGACGGTGTGCCGATGGGTGAAACGGTCCACGGCGGTGACCAGCAGGACCAGGCTGACCACATGAGCGGCGGCACCGGTGAGCAGCGTGGGCCTGCGGCCCCAGTGTTCTGCGGCGGCTGCGCCCAACGGTCCTGAGAGCGCCAGGGCCGCAGCGGCAGCTGCCACCACCAGTCCTGTGGTGAACAGGGAGCGGGTGCTCAGGCCGATGGCCGCGAGCAGCGCCACAGGCAGCAGCGCGCCCGGCAGACGGGCCGCGACCTCCAGAGCTGTTCTGCCGGCGGTGATCATGACGCTGCCCCGGCCGCCGGGGCTTTCAGATGCATCTGGGTCCGCGAGCCGGAGGGGCTCCTGATGACGCGCAGCTGCACGGGGATGGCCTGGTGCATCTCGGTGACGTGGCTGACCACGCCCACGCGCCGGCCCTCCCCCTGCAGACGGGTCAGGGCACCCATCACATGCTCCAGCGTCTCCTCATCCAGGGAGCCGAAGCCCTCATCGATGAACAGACTCTCCAGCCCGACGCCGCCGGCATCGGCCTGGACGACTTCGGCCAGGCCCAGAGCCATAGCCAGGGAGGCCATGAAGGTCTCCCCTCCGGAGAGCGAGGAGGTGGGACGCTCCTCATCGCTGTGCTGATCGGTGACCTTGAGCTCCAGACCTTGGAGGCCCCCGCCGCGTTTGGAGTCGTCGTGAAGCAGGCGGTACCGGCCCTCGGACATGATCTGCAGATGCCGGGTGGCAGCCTCGGCCACCCGTTCCAGCCGTGCGGCCAGCACGAACGTGGTCAGGGTCATGCCGAAGCGGTTGTCCGGGCCGCGTCCGTTGATCGTATCTGCCAGCTCGGTGCGGCGGACCTGTTCGGCCAGCTGTTCCTCGCGCTGCCGGTGAGCCTGCTGGACCCGCTGCAGGCTCTGCCGCAGATGCTCCAGCCGATCGTCGAAACGGTCCAGGGCCCGCAGGGCTTCCTGGTGCTGCTGGGCTGCGGCCTCCGCGGCATCGGCCCCCTGCTGCACCGCCTCCGGATCCGGGGGCTCCTCCCCCGCCTCAGCACGACGCCGACCGGCGGCCACCTCCTCCAGTTTGGCCTCCTCCTGAAGCCTCAGCTCAGCACGGTCCCAGGCCTCCACACTGCGCTGACGCTCCTGACGCAGCTGCTCCTCCAGCAGGGCGGAGCGCACCGCTCTGCGGTCCTCGAAGGCGGAGGATTCCAGCTTCTGCTGGGCCTCCTGCTGGGAGGAGTCAGCCTGCTGGGCGCTCTGCCGCCACCGCTGCAGAGCTGCCTCGGCCTCATCCAGGGCAGACTGGAGGCGGTCCAGGGCCGCGCTGCGGGTTCGGATGCTCTCGTGAGCGCCGCGCAGCTCCGAAAGTGTGGACTCAGTGCGGGCGGCATCCTCGGTCACCCGTTCCTGCTCGGAGCGGGCCACGGTCAGCGCCGCACGGGCGGAGGTCTCCCGCTGTTCGGCCTCACTGAGCTCCGTCCGGGAGGCGGCCAGTTGAGCCTGGAGCTCGCGCTGACTCCGGCGCAGCTGCTCGGCCTGGGAGGTCTTCTCCCGGGCGGCCTCCAACGCTGCCTGCAGATCCTCGCGGGACTGCTCTGCGGCCTCGCCCAGCTCCTCGGTCAGCGTCTGGACGCGCTGGGTCTTCTCCTCCACCGCTGAGGCTGCGGCGGTACGCGCGCCGGCCGCCTCCTCGGCTGCACTCAGCGCCTGGCGGACCTGTGCACGGGTGACCGTCTGCTCATCAGCCGCAGCCGGTTGCGGGTGATCCACCGATCCACAGACCAGACAGGGCTGGCCGGGGATCAGGCTGCCCGAGAGTTCGGCGGCGATCCCGCGCAGATGTTCATTGAGCGCCTCCTCGTGGGCCGCAGCGGCTGCCTCGGCCTGGGAGGTCCTCTCCCTCAGCCGCTCCTGGGCCGTCTGCAGCTCCTGCTGGGCAGAGTCCAGGACGCGGCGCGACTCGGCCTGGCCGGAGAGCCGGTCCTGCTCAGCCCGGGCGGCGTCACGCTGCTCCTCCAGCTCTTCAGGGTCGCGCAGCTCCTTCTCCTGGGACGCACTCTGCTCGGCCAGCCTCACCTGGGCGGCCTCAGCGGCGCTCAGCGTCTGCTGCTGAGACTCCACCTGCTCGCCCAGCTCCCGGGCCCGGCGGGCCAGCTCCTTCTGCCGGGTCTCCAGAGCTTGGGCGTCCTGCGCGCGCAGCTGCCCCTGGAGCTCAGTCAGCTCCCGACGCGCAGCCTGCAGCTGGTCACTGTCGATCTCAGCGCCGGTTCCGCTCTCTGCGCCGGAACCTGTGCCGTCGTCGGGTGTGTATTCCGCGCCGCCTTCGACCTCATCGCGCAGCACGGCGTAGGCCGCGACGTCCTGCTGGGACTCCAAGAGCTCCTGCAGGCTCTGGGCCCGCTGGACGGCCCTGCTGTGATGCTCAGCGGCCTGCTGCCTGGTCCGCTCGGCGGAGCGGAACCACTCCTCCAGCGTCTCGGCCGCACGATACCGGTCCAACGAGGCGCGCTGCTCGGCGACCTCCTCGCTGCGGCCCCGATGCTCCTGAAGCTGACGCTGGTGCGCGGTCCAACGGGCCAGCTCCCGAGCCCGAGCGCTCAGCTCCTCGGCCTGATGCTGCGCTCGGCGCCGCCGATCCTCAGCAGCACTCAGGGCCGCGGCCAGACCGGCGCGCTGCGACTGCGCCTCCGCGGTGATGCGCCGTGCCAGGGCGTCGACCTCCGACTCTGGATGCGCAGGCTCTGCTGCGTCGCCGGTCTCAGCAGATCCATGATCGCCGGGGCCCTGCTGAGCCTCGTCCTGGCCCGCCTGATCCAGCTCAGCCGACTCGATCTCAGGCTGGGCAGCACCTTCTGGGGCACCATCCAGGGCGTCTTCCGCGGCACCGCCCGGCTCAGCCGAGATCTCCGATTCGGCCCCAGAACCTGTCTCGGGCTCTTCCGCCGGCTCGGACTCCCCCGGCGGCGTCTCCTCCCCCGGCGCTGCCTCTTCGTCCGGCTCCTGTGAGAAGTCCACTCCGGTCAGCTGCTGTGCACCGTCCAGCACGCCCGCGCGCAACGCCTCGATCTCGCGGTCGGCCTCCTCCACCTGAGCCTTGGCCTCTTTGGCCTGCTCCCGCAGGTGGTCCTCCAACTGTTGGAAGGTGGTGGTGTCGAACAGCCGCTGCAGCAGCTGCTTCTTCTCATTGCTGCTGGAGTGCAGGAACTCGGCGAAGTCGCCCTGGGGCAGCAGGATGACCTTGGTGAACTGATGCCGGTCCAGCGGCAGGATCTCGCTGAGCTCCTTGCCCACAGCCTGGGATCCGTTGGCCGCGGCCTTCCAGCTTCCGGCCTCCTGGACCTCCAGATGGGCTTTCTGGTTCTCCTGGATGAATCCGCTGCCCCGCTGTTTGGGCCGCCAGTGCTGCGGATCGCGGGTGACCCGGTAGCGCCTGCCGCTCAACGTGAACTCCAAACTCACCTGGGGCACCGCACCGGGCGCGGCGTGGTCGCTGCGCAGCCGGGTGACCCCACGCTCGCCGGCCACCTGACCGTAGAGAGCGAAGGTGACGGCGTCGAGGATGAAGGTCTTCCCTGAGCCGGTGCGGCCGTTGAGCAGGAAGAGGCCGTCCTCGCTGAGCGCGTCGAAGTCGATGGTCTCGGTCCCCGGGAACGGGCCGAAGGCGTGCAGGATCAGCTGGTGCAGCTTCATCAGGCCTCAGCTCCGCTCCGACGGACCGCCTCCAGCGCCTCCTGCAGCAGCTGCTGCTCCTGTTCCCCCGGGCCGCGTCCGCGGACATGTTCGAGGAACCCGGTGACGATCTCGGCCTCGGAGACCGCTTCCTCCACGGCGGAGGAGTAGGTGCGCAGAGTCTGTGAGCCGCCGTCGCCGCTGTGGGTGAAGGAACACAGCTGCGGATAGGCCTCCCGCACCCGCTGATAGGCCCGCTCGGGACGGAAGGGGTCGGTCAGGGTGACCTGCAGATAGGCCTCCTGGTGCTTCTCCACGGTCTGCGGGTCCAGGACCTCCTCGATCCCACCCTTCAGCTGGGCCAGCGGCCTGCCGATGGACCAGTCCACCGGATGGATCTGCTCCCAGTCCTGGAAGTCCCCGAGCCATGCGCCCTTGGCCTGGTCGGTCTCGGAGAAGGAGTAGCGCAGCGGCGAGCCGCTGTAGCGCACCGTCGGTGAGAGCTTCTGGCGCCCGTGCAGGTGCCCCAGGGCCACATAGTCGAAGCCGTCGAAGAGCTCCAGCGGGACCACGGCCAGGCCGCCGGCAGTGTGCTCCTGGTGATCCATCTGCTCCCCGGCGAGGGCCTCCACGCCGATGTTGCGCTCGGAGTCCGAGCCCACGCCGCGGGCGGCGAAGAGGTGGGCCATGAGCACCGTGCGGATGCTGCGCTGCTCACCGAGCTCACGACGGCGAGCGCTCACGTCCTCCCAGATGCGGCGGACCACCTCGGTCATCACCGAGGTGTGGTCGGCCCGGTCCAGGCCCAGCTCCTCACGGACCAGGGCAGGTTCCAGATACGGCACGCCGTAGACCAGGGTGAGCGGGGCGGAGCCGCGCTCCTCTGCGGAGGCCTCCGGGCCGGCGTCGGGGACCTCCACAGGAGTGAAGGCGTCCTCCAACGAGGTGCGCAGGTGCACTCCGGCGGCCCCCATGAGGCCGCGGCCGAAGCCCAGCCGCTGGGCCGAGTCATGGTTGCCCGAGGTGATGATGACCCGGGTGCCTCCGGCCACCAGCTCCTCCAGGCAGGATTCGAGCTCACGGACCGCCCATTCCGGAGGCAGCGCGCGGTCATAGACGTCCCCGGCGATCAGCAGGACATCCACCTTCTCCTGGCTGACGGTGCGGCAGACGGTCTGCAGCATCTCCTGCTGGGCGGTCTGCAGCGAATGCCCGTGGAAGCCGCGGCCGAGGTGCCAGTCAGAGGTGTGGAGCCATCGCATGGGACCACGCTATCGCTCGGTGGGGACATGGACCCGTGACCTCGCCGGTGCTACTGTGAACGGCACAACTGAACATTCTCTTGTCCGACAGGGGAGCGTCCGCCGCAGGCATGCGGCCAGGCGCTGAGAGTGGGCTCATGGCCCAGACCCTAGAACCTGCCCAGGTTAGAACCTGCGAAGGAAGTCGCATATGCCTATCTCTGCGCCCTCAGCGCATCCATCACCTGCCCGCACCCGCCGCACCATGCGCTGGAGCGTGGCCGACATCCTCGTCGCCTCCACCCTGGCCGTGGCCTCCGGTGTGATCTTCTGGGGCTGGAACCTCAGCTATCACCTGGTGGGCAACCTCTTCGCCGTCTACCCGCCGGTGGAGACCCTGGTCCACGGCATGTGGCTCTTCCCCGCAGTGCTCGGCGCCCTGGTCATCCGCAAGCCCGGAGCCGCCCTCTACTGCGAGCTCGTGGCCGCCGCGATCTCCGCGCTGCTGGGCGCCCAGGCCGGTCTGACCGTGCTGGTGGCCGGATTCTTCCAGGGCCTGGGTGCGGAGCTGATCTTCCTGGCGCTGCTCTACCGCCGGTTCAGCCTGCCCCCTGCCCTGCTGGGCGGCGCCGCGGCGGGACTGCTGGGCGGCATCAACTATCACTTCGTGCTCCACTCCTATGCCTACGCGCCGCTGGAGACGATCATCCACATCAGCTGCTTCGCCCTCTCCGGGGCGGTGATCGCGGGTCTGCTCCCCTGGATGGGCACCCGCAGCCTGGCCCGAACCGGTGTGCTCAGCCCGCTGTCCTCCCGCGGCGCCCACCGCGAACCCGTCCTGTGAGGGGCCGGGCTGTGAGGGAGACGGAAGATCTCCGACAGGAGGCGGAGCAGACAGCCTCACCGGCTGGATGGAGCTCGCCGGAGACGGCGTGCACGGAGACTGCGAGCGCGGAGGCCCCGCTCGGTGCCGCAGTGCGCGCCGAGTCCTGGACCTGGCAGCATCCCGATCGCAGCTCCCCCGCCGTGGAGGACCTCAGCCTGGACATCCGTCCCGGGGAGAGGGTGCTGATCACCGGTGCCTCCGGATCGGGGAAGTCCACGCTGCTGCACGGCTTGGCCGGCGTGCTCCCCGCTGAGGGTGCGAGCATCTCGGGACGGCTGCTGATCGACGGGGCCGAGCCCTCCCAGAGGCGCGGCCGGGCCGGGCTGATGCAGCAGGATCCCGAGGCGGCCGTGGTCCTCTCCCGGGTGGGCGATGACGTGGCCTTCGCCCCGGAGAACCTGGCGGTGCCCCGCAAGGAGATTCCAGACCGGGTCCGCGAGGCGCTGCAGGCCGTAGGCCTGGAGCGCCTGCCGCTGGAGCATCCCACCGCTCAGCTCTCCGGCGGGCAGAAGCAGCGCCTGGCGCTGACAGGGATCCTGGCGATGCGCCCGGGGCTGCTCCTGCTGGATGAGCCCACCGCCAACCTGGACCCCGACGGCGCCCTCCAGGTCCGCGACGCCGTCCTCTCCGCGGCCGAGGCCACCGGGGCCACTCTGCTGGTGGTGGAGCACCGCACCCACCGCTGGGCTGCCGCGATGGACCGGATCGTCCGCCTCGACGCCGGACAGAGCGGCAGCTGGGCAGGGCATGACAGCTCAGGCCAGTACAGCGCCGACGAGAACAGCCCAGGTCAGCACAGTCCTGATCATTTCCTCGCAGCGCTGCCCGACTGGTCCCCACCCTCTCCCGCCGGTGAGACCCTGCTGCGGGCCGAGGAGCTGGCTGTGCACCGGCATCCGCCCACCACCACCTGGCGAAGCCATCAGCCTCCTGCCCCGGTGCTCAGCAGGGTGAGTCTGAGCGTCCGAGGCGGTGAGGCGGTGGCCGTCACCGGGCCCAACGGCGTCGGGAAATCCACGCTGCTGCTGACTCTGGCCGGGCTCATCCCCCGTCATGGCGGCCGGCTGGACCCGGACCCGGAGACCATGACCCCCCGGGAGCTCATCGGGCATTCGGGGGTGGTCTTCCAGGAGCCCGAGCATCAGTTCCTCCGCGCCACAGTGGCCGAGGAGCTGGATCACCGGCAGGACCTGCTGGAGCGGCTGCGGCTGAGTCATGTGGCCCAGGCCAATCCCTTCACCCTCTCCGGCGGCGAGAAGCGGCGGCTCTCGGTGGGCACCGCCCTGGCCTCCGGGGCGCAGATCCTGCTGCTGGATGAGCCGACCACCGGCCAGGATGCCGCCGCCTTCGCCGATCTGGTGACGCTGCTGCGCGATCACCTCGACACCGGCGGGGCCGTCATCGCAGTGACCCATGACCAGGACCTGCTGACCGCGCTGCAGGCCAGGCGCCTGGAGGTGACGAGCTGCAGCCCCACTGCCTCCTCGCAGGAGCAACCCTCTGCCGAAGCGCCAGAGACGGCTTCCTCCCCTGAGCTGCCGGGCTTCGGCGCCGTGCGCTCCACCTCCTGGCTGGGCCGGCGCGGCCCGCTGGGCAAACTGATCGCCCTGGTGCTGATCACTCTGGCGCTGGTGGCCTCCATCGACCTGGTCTCCGCGGCCGTGGTGGTCATGGGCTGCTTCGCCCTGCTGCCTCTGGCGGGGATCCGGCCGCTGGCCCTGATGCGCCGGATCTGGCCCTTCGCCGTCGGGGCACTGCTGGCGGTCTGGGGCACCGCCATCGCCGGTGAGGAGTCGGGGCGGGTGCTGGTGGACTTCGGCTTCACCACGGTGAGCACCGGCTCGGTGATGCTGGGCCTGGCTCTGGGCCTGCGCGGCTTCGCCATGGTGCTGCCCAGTGTGATCATCCTGTCCACCACCGATCCCACCGATCTGGCCGATTCCCTGGCCCAGCAGCTGAAGCTGCCGGCGCGGTTCGTGCTCGGCGCCCTGGCGGCCATGCGGCTGATGGGGATGCTGGCCCAGCAGTGGACCACGCTGGGCCATGCGCGGCGGGCCCGGGGCCTGGGCAAGGGACGGGGCTTCGGCTCCCGGCTGGCCAGCACGCTCTCGCAGATCTTCGGTCTGCTGGTCCAGGCCATCCGCACCGCCACACGGCTGGCGGTGACGATGGAGTCCCGCGGCTTCGACGGCGGTCCACGCAGCTGGGCCCGGCCGGCACAGTTCACCGCAGCAGATCTGCTGGTGGTCCTGGGCGGTGCGGCTCTGGCGGCTGCGGCGACAGCTGCGGCCATGGCCGCCGGCACCTGGTCGCTGGTCTGGTGAGGCGGCGTCCCGGGGCGGGAGCTTATAGGCTGAAGAGGTGACTGACGCCCGACTCATCGACCGCTTCTCGCCCGTCCTGTTGGCCGCGCTGCCGCGGGAGGAGCCCCAGGCCCCCGTCCATGCGGAGGTCCTGCACCAGTACTGCCTGAGCGACGGCCTGCTGGAGCTGCTGGACTGGACCCGCCAAGGCGTGGGCGCCGATCCCCTGGCCTGCATGTGGCTGGCCTCGCTGCGCTGGTACCGGCTGATCGCTGGTCAGTTCCCCTCCGGCGCGCCAGAGCCCCCGGCCCGCGACGCCGACGCCGCCCTGCTCAAGGCCATCAGGAGCCGTCAGCTGCGCGTGGGCGAAGGCACCGGCGCGGTGAGCCTGGCCGGTCTGGCCGAGGGAGAGATGGCCTACCCCAGCGCCCCGGCCCAGCCGGAAAGCGCCGATGCCGCAGCGCTGCTGCGCGTGGTGCCGCTGGGCCTGGTGCCCTATATCGACCAGCAGATGCGGCGCAGCTGGGTCTCCCAGGCCGTCTCGCTGACCCAGGGAGCCCCAGCGCTGATCGAGGCCGCCGAGCAGCTGGTGATGCTGGTGCACCGCAGCGCCTCCGGTGAGCTGGAGGAGCCGTCCTCAGAGCTGAAGGAGATCCTCACCCGGGTGGAGGCTCCGGAGGAGATCGCCCAGGTGCTGCGCGTTCAGCTGCAGGCCTGCGTCAGCGGTGAGCCTCATCCGCGGGGCCCTGCCGTTGAGGCGGTGACCGCTCTGGGTCAGGAGTGGGCGCGGGTCACTCGGCCGGCCTGAGCCGATCAGCAGAAATCAGGGCCGGTCAGCGGGGATCATGCTGCCGTCCTCGGCCACTGCCCCCACGGGCCAGGACTCGGCCAGTGCGGTGCGGAACTCAGGCTCAGACATCAGCCGGATCGGCTGTCCGGCCTCGATGCGGCGCAGCGCCTCCCGGGCCTTATTGCTGCCCAGCGCCCGCCCGGCGGCCGGGTCGATCCGTCCGGCGGGAGCCTCCAGATCGGTGAGGGCGAAGCCGTCGCCGATGACCAGCACTGTGGTGGCGCCGTTGACCTTCGAGGACATCGCTCCCCCGTGCAGGGCCACCAGCCGTTTGGCCTCTGAGCGGGAGACTGCGAGGTTGCCGGTGAAGACGAAGCTCTGCCCGCAGAACGGGTGGGAGGGGTCGGCGTCGAGGGCCGGAGGCAGGTTCTTGCCCTCGTCCTGCCAGCGCATCAGATCCGGCAGGTCCTCGGCGGCGACGTTCGGCGTGCGGCTGTCGAAGAGATAGGCCATCTGACGCACCTGGGCCGTGGCCCGAGACTCCTGCTCCCGGGGCGCGGTCCAGGGCTCCAGCTCCTCGGCCGGGATTCCGCAGTCGGCGGCCAGCTGCTCCACCGAGCGCGCTGAGCGGCGCCGGGCGATGTCGCAGACGATGGCGGCCGAGGCGCGCGCATCCTCCAGGGCGTAGTGGTGCTCCTTCAGCGGGTAGCCGGCCTCCTCAGCCGCCTTGGGCAGCGCATGGGAGGGCAGGTCATAGACCGCCCTGGAGAGCTGGACCGAGCACAGGCAGCGCATCCCCGGGGAGTCCAGTCCGCTGACCTCCAGGGCGGCCTCGAAGACCTCGATGTCGAAGCTCGCGTTATGAGCCACCAGCACATCTGTGCCGATGAACTCCAGCATCTCGGCGAAGAGCTCGCCGAAGCGCGGAGCGCCCTGTGCAGACTCTGCGGTGATCCCGTGGATGGACACGTTCTTGGGGTCGAAGCGGTCGAAGCCTCCCGGCGGCCGCATGACCGCGTAGAAGGTGTCCACCTCGAGTCCGTCGCGGACCTTGACCAGCCCCACCGAACAGGGCGAGCCGCGGAAGCCGTTGGCCGTCTCGAAGTCGACGGCGGTGAAGTTCAGACCTGGGACAGGTTGAGCGGACACCTAGGACAGCACCTGCACCACATGATCGCGCAGCTGGGCGAAGGCCTTCCCGCGGTGGGAGATCGCGTTCTTCTCCTCCATGCTCAGCTCAGCGCAGCTGCGGGTCTCCCCCAGCGGCTGCAGGATGGGGTCATAGCCGAAGCCCTCCTCGCCGCGGGGTGCGGTCAGCACAGTGCCCTCGAGCCGTCCGAAGGTGGTGACCTCATGAGGCGGAGCCCCTTCGGCGCTGGGGACCACCAGGGAGGCGGCACAGACGAAGGCCGCCGCGCGGTGGTCCTCGGAGATGTCGCCGAGTTGCTCCAGCAGCAGCTGGAGGTTGGCGGCGTCGGAGGCGTTCTTCCCAGCCCAGCGGGCGGAGAAGATCCCCGGGGCTCCGTGGAGGACGTCCACGGCCAGGCCCGAATCGTCGGCCACAGCCGGCAGCCCGGTCTGGGCTGCGACTTCCCGGGCCTTGATCAGCGCGTTCTCCTCGAAGGTCACCCCGGTCTCGGGGATCTCCGAACAGCCGGCCGTCTGGGCGTCGGTCACGGCAGTCTCCAGGTCGACGTCGGCCAGCTGCGGACTCTGCGCCAGCAGCGCCCGGAACTCACGGACCTTGCCCTGGTTACGGGTGGCCAGGACGATGCGGGCACCCGATGCGCTCATGCTGCGGAGATCCTCTGCTGGCCCAGGGCCTCAGCCTGTGCCTCGGCCAGCCGTCCGGTGCCCGCCAGGGCCAGGTCCAGCAGCTGATCGAGCTCGGCCCGTCGGAACGGGACGCCTTCGGCGGTGCCCTGGACCTCGACGAAGTCCCCGGATCCGGTGGCCACCACGTTCATATCGGTCTCTGCCGTGGAGTCCTCGGTGTAGGGCAGGTCCAGCACTGCAGTGCCGTCGGGCAGGATGCCCACGGAGATCGCCGAGACCGAGTCGGTCAGGACCTTGGCGCTCTTGGCCACGTGACCCTCGCCGCGGGCCCATTCGATGGCGTCGACCAGGGCGACGTAGGCACCGGTGATCGCCGCGGTGCGTGTGCCGCCGTCGGCCTGCAGGACGTCACAGTCCAGGGTGATCATGTTCTCGCCCAGCGCCTTGGTGTCCACCACGGCACGCAGCGCCCGGCCGATCAGCCGCGAGATCTCATGGGTGCGTCCGCCGATCTTGCCCTTGACCGACTCGCGGGCGGATCGGGTGTTGGTCGCCCGCGGCAGCATGGCGTACTCGGCAGTCACCCAGCCGGTTCCCTGGCCCTTGAGCCAGCGCGGCACATTCTCCTCGAAGCTGGCGGTGCACAGCACTTTGGTGCGGCCGAACTCGATCAGCGCCGAACCCTCGGCGTGGGCCGACCAGCTGCGGGTGATGCGCACCTCGCGCAGCTGGTCCACGGCCCGGCCGTCGGCGCGGCGGTAGGTCTGTGGGGTGTTCTCAGATGATGTCATAGGTGACTCCTGCGACGGCGACGGCGAGGTCGCCGTCGTAGTTTTCCTTGGTCTTCTCCAGGACCACCTTCTGTGAGGTCCAGACAGGGATATGGGTCAGCAGCACACGTCGAGCGCCGGCCTGGGAGGCCATCTGCCCGGCCCGGGCGCCGTTGAGGTGGATGCCTTCGAGATGATCGTCCCGGCCGTCCTCGAAGGCGGCCTCACAGAGGAACACATCGGCGTCACGGGCAGCCTCCACCAGGTCCTCACAGGCGTCGGTGTCACCGGAGTAGGTGAGCACTGTGGTGGTCCCGTCCTCGCCGGGGCCCTCCACACGCAGTGCATAGGCCTCGTCGATGGGGTGACGCACCGGCACCGGGGTGATGGTGAACGGCCCGATCACCACGGGACGGCGCGGCTGCCAGACGCGGAAGTCGAAGTCGGGGTGCATGCCCGGATCGGGATCCAGGCCGTAGGCATTGGCGATCCGTTGGTCGGTATCGGTGGGCCCGTAGACCGGCAGGTGCTTGCCGGGCCAGCCTCCGGGACGCCAGCGCACCGCCACATGCATGCCGCAGAGATCCATGTAGTGGTCCGGATGCAGATGGCTCAGGCAGATCGCGTCGAGGTCCTCGAGCTGTGTGTGCTGCTGGAGATTGCCGAGTGCGCCGTTGCCCAGGTCCAGGACGATCCTCCAGGTCCTGCCCTCGTGCTCGGCGCTGAGCAGATAGCAGGAGGCCGGAGACTCGGGTCCCGGGAAGGAGCCGCTGCATCCGATGATGGTCAGCTTCATCCTGCCAGCCTATCCTCCGTGATGCGTTCGATCACACCGGTGGGGTAGGTCTCGGTGACGTGGTCGACCTGCTTCACGCTGAGCACCTCAGGCCCCAGGAAGCGGCGGGCCAGCTGCTCGAAGGCCTCGGCGTCTCCGGTGGAGAGGAACGAGTGGGAGGCTCCGGCGGCCCCGGTCTGAGCGGCGGACTCCTCACGCAGCAGCCCCTCCCGGGTCAGCGCCCGGTACAGGTCCTTTGCCGTCTCCTCGGCCGAGGAGACCAGGGTGACAGTCTCTCCCATCACATAGGAGAGCACACCGGTCAGCAGCGGGTAGTGCGTGCAGCCCAGCACCAGAGTGTCGACGCCGGCGGCCTTCAGCGGGGCCACATAATCCTCCGCGGCGGCCAGCAGCTCATCACCGGCGGTGATGCCGCGCTCCACGAACTCCACGAACCGCGGGCAGGCCGCCGAGTGGACCTCCAGCTGGGGCGCTGCGGCGAAGGTGTCCTCATAGGCGCGGGAGCCCACTGTGGCCTGAGTGCCGATGACCCCGATCTTCCCGTTGCGGGTGGCGGCCACCGCGCGGCGCACCGCCGGCTGGATCACCTCGATGACGGGGATGCCGCAGCGGTCGGTATAGCGCTCCCGGGCATCGCGCAGCACAGCCGCCGAGGCCGAGTTGCAGGCGATGACCAGGGCCTTGACCCCGTTCTCCACCAGCTCGTCCATGATGCCCAGGGCGTGGGCGCGGACCTTGGCGATGGGCAGCGGGCCATAGGGGCCGTGGGCGGTGTCTCCCAGGTAGGTGACCGACTCATCCGGCAGCTGATCCAGCACCGCGCGGGCCACGGTCAGACCGCCGACCCCGGAGTCGAAGATACCGATGGGGGCTTTGCGATCCCTCACGTGTCACCGCCGTCGTCATCGGGAAGATGGGCGAGCATGGCGCTGAACAGCGTCTCCTGCAGCCAGGTGATGAAGGTGTAGATCTCGGCCATGAAGCTCTCGGTGTCCTTGGCCTTGGAGCTCATGGCCTTCTGGTGGACGGCCTCGGCGTCGGACTCCTCCTCGATGCCCAGGCGGACCGAGAGGGTCAGGCGCAGATCGTTCAGGGCGCGGCCCAGGATGGGGGCCTGCTCCTCACGGACCCGGATCGGTGAGCTCTCCAGCCACATGCGCGCCGCCCGCAGGTCGGCGATCTTGGCCTCCCGCAGAGAGGCCTCGGAGAGGCGGCGGAACTGGCCGGCCTCCCCGGTGTCCTCGGAGGCATCGGGCAGCAGGCGGGCCAGCACCGGATCCTCCGGAGCCTCCAGGGATTCGTCCTCACCCAGGCCGGCCAGCTCGGCGCGGAAGTGGGCGAACAGGGGGTCCTCAGCTGCGGCGTCGTCCTCTGGACCTGTGGTCTCGGCCTGGTCAGCCTCAGCGGCATCCTGCTCGGAGTCGGTCATGACATCTTCTGCGCGGCCCTCGAACAGCTGAATGACATCGCCGCAGAGCATGCTCAGCAGACGCCGCTCATGGGCGTCCAGCTCGGCGCGATATCCCGTGGAGGTGGCGCGGAATCCGACCGCCACTACTCGGACTCCTCGAGCGTTGCCTGCAGTCCGTACTGGTGCATGGCGGTGACATCCTTCTCCGCCTTCTCACGCGCCCCGCCGGCGACCACGGCGCGGCCCTCATGGTGCACCTGCAGCATGAGTTCATGGGCGCGGGCCTCGGAATGGCCGAAGTAGGAGCGGAAGACCCAGCTGACATAGGACATCAGATTCACCGGGTCGTTCCAGACCACCACCTGGTACGGGCGCTGCGGCAGAGACGTGGTGCTGAGGTCAGTCTCTTCGCTGGTGAGTGTGGATCCCTGAACGGAACTCATGGCCGATATTCTACGCTGGAGCCTGTGACACACGAATCCTCTGCCGCCGTGGGCTCCACGGCACTGCTGACCGATCAGTACGAGCTGACCATGGTCGAGGCCGGTCTGGCCTCCGGCGCCGCCCACCGGCGCTGCGTCTTCGAAGTCTTCGCCCGCAGCCTGCCCCAGGGCCGGCGCTACGGCGTGGTCGGAGGCACCGGGCGCATGCTCGAAGGCCTGGAGCAGTTCCGCTTCGGCGGGGCTGAGCTGGACTGGCTGGCCTCCCGCCAGATCGTCGGCGAGCAGACCCTGGAGTTCCTGCGCGACTACCGCTTCTCCGGCAGCATGTGGGGCTACCCGGAGGGTGAGGTCTACCTGCCGCACTCCCCGGTGCTGCGTGTGGAGGCCAGCTTCGCCGAGGCCTGCCTGCTGGAGACCTTCATCCTCTCGGTGTTCAACCACGACACCGCCATCGCCTCCGCCGCCTCGCGGATGACCGTGGCCGCCGGCGAGCGCCCCTGCGTGGAGATGGGCTCCCGGCGCACCCAGGAGATGAGTGCCGTGGCCGGGGCCCGTGCCGCCGCAGTGGCCGGGTTCTCCGCCACCTCCAACCTGGAGGCCGGACGGCGCTGGGACCTGGGCAGGCTGGGCACCGCCGCCCATGCCTTCACCCTGCTGCACGACTCCGAAGAGGACGCCTTCCGCGCACAGGTGGAGGTCTTCGGGCCGGGGACCACACTGCTGGTGGACACCTATGACGTGGAGGCCGCCGTGCAGAAGGCCGTGGACATCGCAGGACCTGAGCTGGGTGCGGTGCGCCTGGACTCCGGGGACCTGGTGGAACAGGCCCATGAGGTGCGCCGCCAGCTGGATTCCTTGGGCAACACCTCCACCAAGATCATCGTCTCCTCGGACCTGGATGAGCACGCCATCGCCCGGCTGCAGTCCGCGCCGGTGGACTCATACGGCGTGGGCACCAAGCTGGTCACCGGTTCCGGGGCCCCCACCGCCTCCATGGTCTATAAGCTCGTGGAGCGCAGCGACGACGCCGGCGAGCCCGTCCGAGTGCGCAAGAGCTCCTCCGGCAAGGAGTCGGTGGGCGGGGCCAAGCAGGCCGCCCGCCGCTACGACGCCCAGGGACGCGCCGACGCCGAGCTGGTGGGCCTGGGCGAACTGCCCACCTCCTCAGGGCAGCGCACCCGGGAGCTCATGGTGCCCCTGGTGCTCGACGGTCAGGTCCAGCCCGGGCACACCGGGGCCGAGGGCGTGCACCGGGCCGCCCTGCGGCACCGGGAGTCCGTGGCCGAGCTGCCGGCCGCCGCGCAGCGCCTGCAGGAGGGCGAGGCGGTCATCCCCACGATCTTCGCCTGAGACCTCGGCGCGCGGCATCGAGGTGAGCAGCCGGCGTCGAGAACCGGAGTTCCACCACGGTTTCCTTCTTCCCCGGTCCTATCTGCAGTGGAACTCTGCACACACTGTGGAAGCTCGGAGGAGATCCGTAGACTGGAGCCATGAGTGAGGCACTGATCATCGTCGACGTCCAGAACGACTTCTGCGAAGGGGGCTCGCTCGCTGTGGCCGGCGGCGCCCAGGTCGCAGCAGACATCAGCGAATTTCTGGAGGAGAACTCCGCGGACTTCGACGCCGTGGTCACCACCCAGGACTGGCACATCGACCCGGGGACCCACTTCTCCGAGGACCCGGACTTCCGGGTGAGCTGGCCGGTGCACTGCGTGGCCGGGACCACCGGTGCCGAGCTGCACGAGAACCTGGACACCGAGCATGTCGACGCCCGCTTCCTGAAAGGCCTCTACTCCTCGGGCTACTCCGGCTTCGAAGGCCTGTGGGGCGATCCGGAGAAGGTGGGAACCCTCGCCGGTGAGAAAGGCATCAAGGTGGAGGCCCCCGACGCCGTCGAGGAGCACGCCGAGGACCTCCACGCCTGGCTGCAGGACCAGGAGATCGACTCGGTGACCATCGTGGGCCTGGCCACCGACCACTGCGTGCGCGCCACTGTGCTGGATGCGGTGGAGAACGACTACAGCGTCCGCGTCATCCGCGAGCTGACCGCCGGTGTGGACGTGGACGCCGTGAAGGAGACCTACGGAGAGTTCGCCGCCGCCGACGTCGAGGTCATCTCGCTCGACGAGTTCTAGGAGCTGATATGGAGATCACCCGCCGGACCATCACCTTCGACGCCGCCGATGTGGAGCTGGAGTCCGCCTTCTGGGCGGCGCTCTTCGGCGGAGTCAGCGAAGGCGACCATGAGTGGCGAGTGGTCCGCGCTCCTGATGGGACCGTCCCGGTCGGCGTGCAGCTGGCGCAGCTGCACCGGGTGGAGCCGCAGTGGCCCGGCAAACCGGCGGATACGCATCTGGATCTGTGGGTCAGCGATATCGACGCCGCCCACGATGAGGTGCTCGCCCATGGCGCCGAGCTTCTGCAGCCGGCCTCACGCGGGGAGAACTTCAACGTCTACGCCTCGCCGTCCGGGCACCCGTTCTGCCTGTGCTGGCCCGTGGAGCAGCTCGGTACCTGATCAGCTGATCCCGTGATGCTCCACGGGTGAACCGTCGGCGGCAGAAGGTGCCGAAATCGACTCAACAACCTACGCCTGCGGATCCTCTCACGACCGCGACGGCGGGCCTGCAAGAGTGGCTACACGTTCCGTCGGTGTGCTTGTGCGCGACTCGTCGAGGAATGGAAAGTACACCAGTCAGTTACGCGAGCCCAATCTACTGACGAGCTCTCGTGACCGGCCGCAATCCGCAGGAGCTGGCGTAGGGATGGGTGGAACGGCAGTCACACCATAGAGCAGTTCAAGGCCCAAACCGGCTCACACAGCAGCAGTTCCGACACATCGCGTTCTGCCCAGGCCCCAACAATGCAGCAGGATAGACACATGACCGAAATCCGACCCGCACGGGCTGCAGACGCTGAGGACATGACAGAGGTCCAGAACGCGATCCATCGGGCAGGCCTCCGGCCCAGCCCTGTCGACGTCGCGCTGATCCACCAGCGTTACCTCGACATGGACTACCGGGTTGCGTGCACCGTCGCCGAGCGGGAAGGCCGGGTTGTCGGGTTCCAGTCGCTCAAGCGGGCTTGGCCCGGTAACCCCTACGACGTCGCTGAGGGGTGGGGCATCATAGGCACGCACATCCACCCTGAGGCTGGTCGAAGCGGATTAGGTCGCCGTCTCTTCACCACGTCTCTGGAAGCGGCAGAGACTGCCGGGCTCAGGCATATCGACGCGAGCATCGCCGTGGACAACGCGCCCGCTCTGGCTTACTACTCGGCTCTCGGCTTTAGGCCGTACCAGCAGGGCAACGGGACCATCCAGCACCGCTTCGACCTCTGACAGCTGGGCCTGGCGCCACGATGTCTTCGAACTGGCCGAGCCGCGGCACTGCCTGAGGAGCTCACAGGGACTGCGCCTCAGCGCTGTCCGACGAACCAGCCCTGCAGCTTCTTGAGCCGCTCCTCCAGCTGAGGCTGGTCCGCCTGGGGAACTGCCGGGCCGCCGCAGGCCTCGCGCAGCTTATTGTGGATGGTTCCCTGGTGCATGCCGGTCTTGGCCGAATACGCCGAGACCGACTTGTTCAGCTGGGACCGCAGGTCCTTGAGCCGTCGGTGGTCCACCACGTCGGCGGCCTTCTGCTCAGCGGCCTGGGGGCGGCGCTTGAGCTGCTCCGCCTGATGCTGGCGCAGCAGCGTGGAGACCTGTTCAGGCTCCAGCAGCCCGGGGATCCCGAGGAAGTCCATCTCCTCATCCGAGCCTACGGCTCCGCCGAGGCCGAACTCGTCTCCGTCGAAGAGCACCTTGTCGAAGGATGCGTTGGAGTGCAGCGCTGAGAACTCTCCCTGGGTCAGCGACTCGGAGGCGCGCTCCTCCTTATTCGCCTCCTCCAGGAGGTCATCCTCCAGGCCCTCCTCAGCCTCTTCCTCCACGGCCGACTTGGGCACATCCAGAGCGTGGTCGCGCTCCTCCTCCATCTCATTGGCAAGGCCCATGAGCACCGGCACCGAGGGCAGGAAGACCGAGGCCACCTCAGCCTTCTTCCGCAGACGCACGAAACGGCCGATCGCCTGGGCGAAGAACAGCGGCGTGGAGGTCGAGGTCGCATAGACGCCCACACACAGCCGCGGGACATCCACCCCCTCAGACACCATGCGGACAGCGACCATCCACATCTTGGAGCCGTCGTCGGAGAACTCCTCGATCCGGTCCGAGGCGCCCTTGTCATCGGAGAGCACCACAGTGGTCTTCTGGCCGGTCAGCCGGTCCAGCTGCTCCGCATAGGCGCGGGCATGCTCATGATCGGTGGCGATGACCAGGCCGCCGGCGTCGGAGATCCTGTCCCGGACCTTCAGCAGACGCTTATGCGCCGCCGCCAGCACTGAGGGGATCCACTCCCCCTCCGGGTTCAGCGCCGTGCGCCAGGCATGGTTGGTGATGTCCTTGGTGGCCGCCTCGCCGAGCTGGGCTTCCATCTCCTCACCTGCGGAGGTCCTCCAGCGCATGTTCCCGGAGTAGGCCATGAAGACCACCGGACGGACCACGCGGTCGGTCAGCGCCGGGCCATAGCCATAGGCGTAGTCCGCTTTGGAGCGCCGCACGCCGTCGGCGTCCTCCACATAGTCCACGAACGGGATCGGCGCCGTATCCGAACGGAACGGAGTACCGGTCAGGGCCAGGCGGCGCACCGCAGGCTCGAAGGCCTCACGGACGCCGTCGCCCCAGGAGAGCGAATCGCCGGCATGGTGGATCTCATCGAAGATGACGAAGGTCCGTCCGGCCTCGGTCTTGTTCCGGTGCAGGGCAGGCTTATTCGCCACCTGGGCGTAGGTCACCGCCACACCGATGAACTGCTGGCCGTGCCGACCGTCGGAGTTCTTGAAGTTCGGATCGATGTTCAGACCCACGCGCCCGGCCGCATCGGCCCACTGACGCTTCAGGTGGTCGGTGGGCGCGACGACATAGATCCGGTTGATCTCCCCGGACTCCACGAGCATCTTGGCCACACGCAGCGCGAAGGTGGTCTTACCCGCACCCGGAGTCGCGACGGTCAGGAAGTCCTTGGGCCGACGCTGGATGTAGAGATCCAGGGCCTCCTGCTGCCACTGGCGCAGTGAGCCCGCCGTGCCGTGGGCAGCACGGTGCGGGTAGACCGGTGGGAGCGATGATCCGACGTCGGTGCCGACGTCGAAGAGCGTCTCTGCCTCAGCGGCAGAGGAGTTCGTCTCTGTCACAGGTGGCTGGATCAGCTGCGGCCGAAGCCGAAGAAGCCGCCGCGCTTGCCGCCCTTGCCGGAGTCGTCGTCTCCGTCTCCTCCGCCCTGCATCTCTTCATAGATCTCTTTGCACTCGGGGCAGACGGGGAACTTCTTAGGGTCCCGCGAGGGCGTCCAGACCTTGCCGCAGAGTGCGACCACGGCACCGCCCTCCAGGGCGGACTCCATGATCCTGTCCTTCTTCACGTAATGCGCAAAGCGCTCGTGGTCACCCGGCTCGGCCGGCTGCTGGACGGTCTCCCGCTCGATGGTGGCCGCCCCTCCGCCGGCAGGAGCCGAGGCTGGGTCAGCAGCTGGGTCAGCGGTGCGCATGAACGGATTCTGTTCGGCCATCATGTTCTCCATTCTACGCGTAGGAGCGGACCTGCTGATAGATCTCGGGCAGGCGCCGGTCATAGACGCGGGCCCCCATTCGGATGCCCCACCCCAGCACCAGCAGGCCTTTCCCGAGCGCGATCAGCAGGAGCGTCGCGGCCGCCCAGGTCTCCGAGGTGATGAGCCACACGATCCACAGCACCAGCTCCGGGATCATCAGCCCGATCATGATCAGCCAGGAGGCGCTCTGCATCACCAGAGATCGCCCGGCCGACCCCTGCGGCGTGGCGAAGGGGCTGTCTCCGGGCTGCGGCACCGGGTAGAGCAGCCGCGCCGAGGTCACAGAAGAGACCCCGACCCCGACCAGCAGCATCCCCAGGCTGAGCCCCACTGAGACCACCACAGTGCCTGCGCCGCCCTCCAGCGCCGCCGGGATGCCTGCGGCCAGCAGCGTCAGCGGCAGGGCGAAGACCAGCAGCGCCGCGGCCCGGCCGAGCCGGTCGTCTGTCCCACGCACGCCGGCGGTGACGTGCTGGGCGAAGGCGGTGCTGTCATAGGAGATGTCTGCGGCGATCCCGAAGCCCAGCACCCAGGCCACGAACGGCCCCAACGCCAGGAGCATCCACACCGTGCCCACCTGGGCAGACATGAACACAGCCACCACGGCCAGGACCGGCACGATGATCAGCGAGCCGCCGTAGCGGGGATCCTTGAGCCAATAGGTCAGACAGCGCGCGGCCACCGCGCCCCAGGGCTTGGCCGGCACCAGCGAGAAGAAGCCGATGGCTCCGCGCCGGGCCGTCCTGCTGCGCGAGGCCGCGGCTGGACGTTCGGTGATGGACACCAGCGCCGCCCGGATCACCAGCAGAGCCAGCAGCACCGTGCCCAGCACGACGCCCAACCGTGCGGCCGCACCCAGCAGATCGCCTTCGGCCACGGCCGCCGGCAGCGCGGGCCCAGCCGCCAGCGGGGTGAAGCTCAGCACCTCCACGATCACCGGCAGCGCCTCGCCGAACGTCTCGAAGGCATTCATCACGGTGATGACGATCGGGGCGGCGCCCACTGCCGCCGCCATGCCCAGCAGGGCCAGCACATCGCGGGAACGGCGTCCGCCGAACCAGGCACTCATCGCGGTGGTGATCGCCTGGGCCACCATGGAGTAGGTGATCAGCAGCAGCGGCAGACTCAGCAGCGCCACCGCCAGAGCACCGAGATCCCAGCGCCACAGCATCACCTGTCCGATCAGCCAGACCACGGTGATCACCGAGCCCACCGAGATCATGGCCGAGAGGATCAGCCCGAGGATCAGGGAGCGCCGCGGCACCGCGAAGGTGACGAATCGGCGCGGGTCCATCAGCGCATCCCCACCGGCCACGAAGACCGGGATGAGGATCCAGAAGAGGAAGGCCGCCGCCCCCAGAAGCACCGACATGCTCAGCACGTTCTGGAAGGACTCGTTCCCATCGCCCATCCGGATCTGGATGACCAAGAAGATCGTGGCCATGCCCAGCCCATAGATGAGCACCAGCGCGGTGCCGAAGATGGTCCACAGCGAGCGGCCGAAGTCATTGGCCATGAGCCGCAGCTTCAGGCGGATCAGAGTCGCAGCCATGAGAGCTCCTCTCCCCCGCCCTCGACGCCGACCAGCTCCACGAACCGGGACTCCAGGTCCTGGCCCCCGCGCACCTCGTCCACCGTGCCGGCCGCCAGCAGCTGACCCTCGGCGATGATGCCCACATGGCTGCACATGCGCTGGACCAGGTCCATCACATGGCTGGAGACGATGACGGTGCCGCCGGAGGCCACGAAGCTGTCCAGCAGACCGCGGATGGTTCGGGCGGAGACAGGGTCCACCGCCTCGAAGGGCTCATCCAGGACCAGCAGCTCCGGGGCATGGACCATTGCAGAGGCCAGGGCGATCTTCTTGGTCATACCGGCCGAGTAGTCGGAGACCGGCTTGCCCGCGGCCTCCTCCAGCCCGAGCACGCGCAGCAGATCCTCGGTGCGCTCAGCCACAGTGGAACGGTCCATGCCGCGCAGCAGCCCGGCATAGGTGACCAGCTGCTCGCCGGTGAGCTTGTCGAAGAGCAGGACCCCGTCGGCCAGCACGCCCATGATCTGCTTGGCGGCGATGGGGTCCTGCCAGACGTCGAGGCCGCCGACCACTGCCCGGCCGCCGTCGGGCCGCAGCAGACCGGTGGCCATGGAGAGCGAGGTGGTCTTGCCCGCGCCGTTGGGACCCACGAAGCCGTAGAAGGACCCGCGCGGGACCTCCAGGTGCAGGTCCGCCACGGCGAGCTGGCCGCCGTAGCGCTTGGTCAGTCCTTCGAGCCTCAGTGCGGGGGTGTCCATGCCTTCACAGTAGCTGGAAGGCGATCACCCCTGGAAACGTGACCGAGGGATCGCCTCAGAACAGGGCGCGGGCCAGCTGCTTGCGGGAGGACTGCACGCGCGGGTCACTGTCGCCCACCACGGAATAGAGCTCCACGAGGTGCGCCCGGACGGTCTCACGGTCATCGCCCTGGTGCAGCTGGATGAACTTCACCAGACGGGCGAAGGCGTCCTCCACGTGGCCGCCGAGCACATCCACATCGGCCACTGCGATCTGGGCCTGGGGATCATCGGGGTTCTCCGCGGCCTTCTGGCGCGCCTCGTTGAGATCCACATCGGAGGTCCGCTGCATCAGCTGGACCTGGGAGAGGCCGAGCTTGGCGTCCTCATCCCCCGGGTTCTCCCGGATGGCCTCCTCATAGGCGGCCTGGGCTGCGTCGAGGTCGCCCTGCTCCAGTGCGTCGTGGGCCTTCTGGTGCAGCGGAGGCAGCTCCTGCTCGGTCTCCTCCGCAGCGCCGCCGGAACGCTTGGACTGCGGGGGCAGAGCCTGGGTCATGCCGTTCTGCGTGGCCAGCTGGACCATCTGGGAGACCAGCTGACCCAGCTGCTCCTGAGGCACCGACTTGTCGAACTCGCCCACCGGGCGTCCGCCGATGAAGGCCGTGGCCACCGGAACCTGGTCAGCACCCTGGGCCTGAGCCATCTCCGGGCTGGAGGCATCGATCTCGGCCATCAGGACCCGGCCCTGCTGAGCATCCACCAGATCCTCCAGCGAAGTGCGCATGCGCTCGGAGTCGGCGTCGGTGCCGTGGATCAGCACGATCACCGGCACCTGGGACGAGAGCTGGACGACCTGCTGGAGCTCCTGGGGCGAGACCGAGATGACCCAGCTGTCCGCGCCGGACGCCTGGGCAGGCTGCCCGGGCTGCGCGCCGGGGGCGCCGGCTCCGGCTCCGGCTCCCGCGGGAGCCGAGGCCTGGCCTGCCTGGCCGTCGGGGGCCAGCGAGGACAGATCGACTGCTCCCTGGGTGTTCACGGACCGCGACTCTGGCTGCGGCTGGGGCTGCTCGGAGCCCTGCGGAGGGTTGACCGACAATTGACACCTCTCAGTATCGGTTGCGCATCACTCGTGGATGTTCACGTCACTGACAATATAGTCGACACCCAGGACCGTGATCTGCTCGTCCTCCTCAGCGGGGATGTGCAGGATCAGCGACTCGCGGCTGAGGATGTCGGCATCGTCAGTGGTGGAGCTGGTGCCGGCCAGCTCGTTGAGCAGGCCCTCCTCACCGAAGTTGATCGCAGCACCCTCCTCATCGGGACGCAGCTGCTCGGTGGCGTCGAAGCTTCCCACTGCCAGCACGGAGCCGTCGGGAAGACGCAGCGCGGCAGCGTCGTTGAGCGGACGGGTGTAGGAGACGGTGACATCCGGGGCGGAGTCGCGGACCTCCTGCTGGTAGCTCTGCAGGTCCTCGATGTAGGCACTCTCCTGGACGTGCATGCCGAAGTAGTAGTCGGCGCTGTTCAGGAAGACCGCAGTGCGCTCCACGGCCAGATCCGCGGGGAACCGTGCGGTCTCCGAGGAGGGGCTGACGGCGCCCACGCCGCCGTCCTCAGTGGACAGGCCGGGGAACTCGGCCGAGGGGTCCATGGTGACGGCCTGGGTCAGCTTATAGTTCTCGCGGGGGGACTCCTGCTCCAGCATCAGCACCTGCGGCAGCTCCGCATCCTCATGCTGGGTGATGACGATGGCCTGGCGCGGGAAGTCCTGCTCCGAGGTCACAGCGGCGGAGAGGACCTCAGTGCCGATGGGCTCGGGCTCAGCGTTGTCGCTGATCTCGCTGTTGCGGTAAGACAGCTCGCGGACGTCCAGGGCGTTGCCGTCCACACGGTCCTCGAGCAGCTCCGCGTCGCCTGCCTCGTCACCCTCGGCGACGACGCCGGCGATGTCCTCCAGGATGCGCTCGAGCTGGCTGTCCACCAGCACGGAGTACTCCTGGGTCTCAGGATCCTCGCCGGGGGTCCCGTCCTCCTCGGAGATCTCCTCCTCGGCGCCCGGGGTCTCCTCAGCGTCCTGATCGTCCTGCTGAGCGGGCTCCTGCTGAGCGGGCTCCTCGCCCTCGTCCTCAGCGGCGTCCTGCTGGGCGGCGTCGTCCTGCTCGGGCTGCTGCTCCTGCTGGGGCTGCTCGTCAGCCTCATCCTGAGCAGTGGTCAGAGCCGAGGGGCTCAGCGCGATGGCGACTGCCGCAGCAGTGGCCACGGAGGAGCGCTTCCAGCCACCGCGCTGGTCGTCCTCGCCCTCACCGTTCACGTCGTCCTCCTCAGCGGCAGCAGGGATCACAGTGGTCTCGTCCTCGGCAGAGGTCTCCTCAGCCTCGGATGCGTCTTCAGCGGCATCCTCCTCAGACTCCTGCTCGGAGCCTGCGGCGGCAGCACCGGTGGCGGCACCGGCGGCAGCACCGGCGACGGCGGCCTGCTCAGAGGTCTGTGCGGCGTCGACCTGTGCGGGCTCCTCCTGCGCAGCACCTTCGTGCTCAGCGGTCTCCTCGCCCTGCTCCTCACGCTGGGCCCGACGCGCGGCCAGAGCCCAGTAGAACAGCACGATGCCCAGCAGGATGCCCAGGGCTCCCAGGACGATGAGGATCACCGGCAGCGCCGTGTCCTCCTCCGCGGTGATCTCCGTGGTGAACTGAGCCGGGGCCGGCTCACCGCCGTCGCGGAAGAGCATCAGTGCCCACTCGCCGGACTGATCCGGGGCGGCCCACTGGTAGTCCATGGGGCCCTCAGTGGTCTCGGTGGCGACCCACATATCGGAGTCGGAGGGGTTGGGGACCTCAGTCTCACCCTCGAGGTACTCCACGTCCCAGCTGCCGCCGCCTTCGCCGTCCTCGACGACGTCATCGACACGCACGTGAGCGGCGCCATCCACCCAAGACTCGATATCGTGCAGGCGGGCCAGGGCGACGGTGTACTCGCCCTCAGCCTCGATGGTGAAGGTGTCGCGGTCCGACTCGGGGTCCACGACGTCCTCGGTGATCACGGTCAGCGGGGCCTCGCCCTCAGCCTCCTCGCTTTCGACGACGGTGCTGGTCTCCGGCGCCCAGGCGGTCAGCTGACCGATCCCGGTGCCGAGAGCAGCCAGGCCTAGGACGAAGGCAATGATGGATGAGATAAAACGCACGAGACGACAGTCCTTATGGAATGGTGAAAAGACAGTGGGCTGATCCAGCCCTCTAGGATACCGTAGGTAACAATACGATTACAATCAGGAGGGTCAGTCCGTGACTGAGGAGCACGAACGTCCGTTGCAGCCGGTCTATGCCACACGACCGATCTACAGCGGCTTCATGTTCACCGTGGGCGTCGGCCTGGCGCTGCTGATCTTCTTGGTGGCTCAGGCCAACACACAGCTGCTGGTCTGGATCGGCGCTGCGCTGTTCATCGCCCTGGGCCTGAACCCCGTGGTCCGCGCCCTGGAGAAGGCCGGTCTCCCCCGGCCGGTGGGCGTGCTCGCCACCACGCTGGTCTTCCTGGGCGCGGTCGGCACCTTCATCGCCGCTGTGGCGCCTACGCTCACCCACCAGATGACCCGATTCATCACTTCGCTGCCGGGGATGATCAACGACATCTCCCACTCGAACTGGTTCCAGCGCCTGGACGAGGACTTCGAGATCCAAGACATGGTCCTCTCCGAGGTCAACCGCTTCGCCCAGGACCCCACCAACATCACCAATGCCCTGGGTGGGCTCTTCGGCGTGGGCACCGCCATCGTGACCACAGGCTTCGGCATGCTCGTGGTGGCTGTGCTGGCCCTCTACTTCCTCGCCTCGCTGCCAGCCATGAAGTCTTGGGCCTACAACCTGACCCCGCGCTCACGGCGCATGCGCGTCCGGCAGCTGGGCGACCGCATCCTCAACGGCGTGGGCTACTACGTGATCGGCCAGGGCTGTGTGGCGCTGATCAACGGCATCGTGGCCTATATCGCCATCAGCATCGCCGGAGTCCCCTTCGGGGCGCTCTTCGCCGTGCTGGCCGGAATCCTGGCCTTCATCCCGCTGGTGGGACCGGTCACCGGAGGCACCATCGTCACGCTCTTCGCGCTGACCGTGGACTGGCAGACCGCCCTGACCTTCGGCCTGATCTACTTCATCTACCTGCAGATCGAGGCCTACTTCGTCTCCCCGCGCATCATGTCCCGGGCGGTGAAGATCCCCGCGGCGGTGGCTGTGATCTCAGTGATCGCCGGCGGCTCGCTGCTGGGTGTCCTCGGCGCGCTCATGGCCATCCCGACGGCGGCGGCCCTGATGCTGCTGATCCGTGAAGTGGTCATCATCCGCCAGGAGAACCGTTGAGCTGACCAGAGCCGCCTTCAGCGGCCCACCCCAGCGGCAGGCTTCAGGAGATCTTCCAGCAGTGGCGGTGCCAGTGGCGCCGCTCCCCCGCCGCATGCTCATCGCCGAAGATCGAATCGGCGGGCCAGACGACCACATGAGGGGTCTGCGGCGGAATCTCACGATGGCACCCCGGGCAGGTGTAGCTCTTCTGCGCGGCCGCCGCTGAGATCCAGCGGACGTGATACTCACGGCCGCGGCGCTTCACCGTCCCGGCCGAGATCCCGCCGGGCGCGAAGGTGCCCGTGGAGAGCGGGCGATGCTCCCGCTGCCACTTGCTGCTGCCGCGCCGCTTCTTACCCATAGCTCAGATCCCGATGGCCCAGGTCCCGACAGCCCGGCTCAGAACAGGCGGCTCTCGGCGTCGTCCACGCCGCGCATCTCGTCATAGTCGAGGACCACGCAGCGGATGCCGCGGTCCTCGGCCAGGGTGCGGGCCTGAGGCTTGATCTGCTGGGCGGCGAAGATGCCCTCCACCGGAGCCAGCAGCGGATCGCGGTTGAGCAGGTCCAGGTAGCGGGTCAGCTGCTCCACGCCGTCGATGTCGCCGCGGCGTTTGAGCTCCACGGCCACATGACCATCGGGGCCCTTGGCCAGAATGTCCACCGGGCCGATCGGCGTCGGGTGTTCGCGGCGGATGAGGCTGTGTCCGTCACCCAGGCGTTCGATCTGCTCGGCCAGCAGGCGCTGCAGATCCGACTCCACACCGTCCTTGATCAGGCCAGGATCCATGCCGAGCTCGTGGGAGGAATCGTGCTCCACCTCGGAGACGAGAATGCGCAGCGTGTCATCGGACTTGTCCGCATTGACGGTCCAGACCTCGGTGATGCCGGCCTCGCGCTGCTGATCGTCCGGCTCAGAGACCTTCATCCGGGCCGGCGGGGACATCCAGTTCAGCGGCTTATAGGAGCCGCCGTCGGAGTGGATGAGCACACCTCCGTCCGCCTTGACCATGAGGAGACGTTTGGCCCTCGGAAGCTGCGCGTTCAGCCGTCCGGAATAGTTCACCGAGCATGTCGCAATCACCAGTCGCACAATGCACGATCTTATCGGACCCACGCTGGGAAGCACGAAGCCCCGCACCCCTCCGTGAGGAGGGATACGGGGCTTGCGTGCATGTGAAGTGAGAGTGCCGCTCAGCCCTCGCTGAGCTGAGCGTCGTCGGCGACGATGGTGACCCGGTCGGAGTCCACCGAGAAGAACCCGCCGTTGACCTGAGCCTTCACCGGCGCTCCCTGGACGGGCTCGATGACGAGCTCACCCTCGGAGAGCAGCGACAGCACCGGAGTGTGGCCGGGCAGGATGCCCATGTCGCCCTCGATGGTGCGCCCGCGCACCGCCTTGGCAGCTCCGGACCACACGGCATGGTCGCTCGCGACGACTTCGACGTCGAGTTCAGCCATGATCGATCACGCCTTCTTCTGCATCTCGGCGTACTTCTTCTCGACGTCGTCGAGTCCGCCGATGTTGTAGAAAGCCTGCTCAGGCACATGGTCCAGGTCACCGTTTGCAATGGCGTTGAAGCCCTCGATGGTGTCCTTGATCGGAACCGTTGAGCCCTCCACACCGGTGAACTGCACTGCCGTGTAGGTGTTCTGGGACAGGAACTGCTCGATGCGGCGTGCACGCGATACGACGATCTTGTCCTCTTCGGAGAGCTCGTCCACACCGAGGATCGCGATGATGTCCTGCAGCTCCTTGTTCTTCTGCAGGATCTGCTTCACGCGGGTGGCGCAGTCGTAGTGCTCCTGGCCGATGTACTGCGGGTCCAGGATGCGCGAGGTCGAGGTCAGCGGATCAACTGCCGGGTACAGACCACGGGAAGCGATCGCACGGGAGAGCTCGGTGGTCGCATCCAGGTGGGCGAACACGTTGGCCGGTGCGGGGTCGGTGTAGTCATCCGCGGGGACGTACACGGCCTGCATCGAGGTGATGGAGTGGCCGCGGGTGGAGGTGATGCGCTCCTGGAGCACACCCATCTCGTCCGCCAGGTTCGGCTGGTAGCCCACTGCCGAGGGCATGCGGCCCAGCAGCGTGGAGACCTCGGAGCCGGCCTGGGAGAAACGGAAGATGTTGTCGATGAAGAGCAGCACATCCTGGTTCTTCACATCGCGGAAGTACTCCGCCATGGTCAGACCGGTCAGCGCCACACGCAGACGGGTTCCTGGGGGCTCGTCCATCTGGCCGAAGACCAGGGCGGTGTCCTTGAGGACTCCCGCCTCCTCCATCTCGACCCAGAGGTCGTTGCCCTCACGGGTACGCTCGCCGACACCGGCGAACACGGAGGTACCGCCGAAGTTGCGGGCCACACGAGTGATCATCTCCTGGATGAGCACGGTCTTGCCCACACCTGCACCGCCGAAGAGGCCGATCTTGCCGCCCTGGATGTAGGGGGTCAGCAGGTCGATCACCTTGATGCCGGTCTCCAGCATCTGGGTGGAGCCCTCCAGGGTCGCGAAGCTCGGGGCCTGGCGGTGGATGGGCCAGCGATCCTCGACCTCGAGGTCGGAGATCGGCATGTCCAGGGTCTCGCCCAGAACGTTGAAGATGTGGCCCTTGACACTGTCGCCCACCGGCACGGAGATCGGGGCGCCGGAGTCCTGCACCGGCACACCGCGCACCAGGCCGTCGGTGGCCTGCAGGGAGATGGCGCGCACAAGGTGGTCACCCAGGTGGGCTGCCGTCTCGAAGGTGATGGTGCGGGTCTCACCGGCGAGGGTGATCTCCGCGGTCAGGGCGTTGTACATCTCCGGGATGGCGTCAGCGGGGAACTCGATGTCCACGACCGGGCCGATGACCCGGGCGATGCGACCGGTCGCACCCGGCTGAGCAGTCCCGGCGGACTGTTCTGCAGTAGTGGCAGTCATCTCTCTCACTTCACTTGATTGTCGATGATGTCGAACGTTCGTCAGCTCGATGCCAGGCTGTCGGCACCCGCGATGAGCTCGGAGAGCTCCTGGGTGATCTCTGCCTGACGGGCGTTGTTGCGCAGCAGCGTGTACTTGCGGATGAGCTCGTCCGCGTTGTCCGCAGCCGACTTCATAGCCCGCTGGCGTGCCGCCAGCTCGGAGGCGGAGGCCTCCAGCATGGCGGAGAAGATGCGGGACTCGATGTACCGCGGCAGCAGTGCGTCGAGAACCTCTTCTGCGCTGGGCTCGAACTCGTAGAGCGGGTGGGCTTCGGCGTCCTCGCCGCCCTGCTTCACAGCAAGGGGCAACATCCGGTGGGCCACGGGCTCCTGCTTCACCATGGATTGGAACTCCGTGTAGACGAGGTAGAGCTCATCCACACCGCCTTCCTCGGTGGGCTGGAGGAACCGGTCCACCAGTGTGCGTCCGATCTCCCGGGCACGCTCGACGTCGGGGCTGTCGGTGTTGCCGGTCCAGACGGCGGCGTACTCGCGCTCCCGGAAGTCGTAGAAGGCCTGGGCCTTGCGTCCGTACAGGTACGGAACGACTTCCTTGCCTTCTTCGCGCAGCAGCGCGGTGAGGGACTCAGCGCGCTTGAGCGCATTCGTCGAGTATGCCCCGGCGAGCCCGCGGTCAGAGGTCATGACCAGCACTGCCGCGCGGGTGGGGTTCTCCACCTTCTGGGTCAGCACATGATCGATGTCATCCTGCGAGGCCACGGCCGACACCGCACGGGTGATGGCGTTGGCGTACGGCGATGCCGCCTGAGCACGGTCGCGCGCCTTGCCGATGCGCGAGGTCGCGATCAGCTCCATCGCCTTGAAGATCTTCTTCATCGACGAGGTCGATGCGATCTTCTGGCGGTAGACCCGGATCTGGGCTCCCATGCTTGTCCTTCCTGTTGGGCCGGAGGCTTATCAGAGGGGGAAGAAGGGCCTCAGCGGCCGATCTCCTCCTGGCTGATGTCCTCGGCGGACAGGGCCTCGGCCTGCTCGTTGCCGACCAGCGACTCGCCGCCCTCAGCCTGGAAGTTGCGCTTGAACTCGACGATGGCCTCGTTCAGCCCGCTCAGGGTGTCCTCCGAGAGCTTGCCGGTGGAGGCGATGTTGGTCAGCACGTCGGTCTTCCGGCGCAGGTGGTCGATCCACTCGGACTCGAAACGCTTCACATCTGCGGTGGCGACGTCGTCGAGGTGGCCCTCACCGCCGGCCCAGATGGAGACGACCTGCTCCTCGACCGGGTACGGCTGGTACTGGCCCTGCTTGAGCAGCTCGGTCTGGCGCTCACCGCGGGTCAGCTGCTGGCGGGTCGCCGGGTCCAGGTCCGAGGCGAACATCGCGAAGGCCTGCATGTCACGGTACTGAGCCAGGTCCAGCTTCAACGTGCCGGAGACCTTCTTCAGCGCCTTGGTCTGAGCGGCACCACCGACGCGGGACACCGAGATGCCCACGTCCACTGCGGGACGCTGGTTGGCGTTGAACAGGTCCGACTGCAGGAAGATCTGGCCATCGGTGATGGAGATGACGTTGGTCGGGATGAAGGCCGAGACGTCGTTTGCCTTGGTCTCGATCAGAGGAAGACCGGTCATCGAGCCGCCGCCCATCTCGTCGGAGAGCTTCGCGCAGCGCTCCAGGAGACGGGAGTGGAGGTAGAAGACGTCACCGGGGAATGCCTCACGTCCCGGCGGACGGCGCAGCAGCAGGGACACGGCACGGTAGGCCTCAGCCTGCTTGGAGAGGTCATCGAAGATGATGAGGACGTGCTTGCCGCCGTACATCCAGTGCTGGCCGATGGCCGAACCGGTGAAGGGCGCCAGGTACTTGGTGCCGGCCGGGTCGGATGCAGGTGCGGCCACGATGGTGGTGTAGTCCAGAGCGCCCTGCTCTTCCAGGGTCTGGCGCACACCGGCGATGGTTGAGGCCTTCTGGCCGACGGCGACGTAGATGCAGCGCACCTGCTTGTCGACGTCGCCGGAATCCCAGTTCGCCTTCTGGTTGAGGATGGTGTCCAGGGCGATCGCAGTCTTACCGGTCTGACGGTCACCGATGATCAGCTGGCGCTGGCCGCGGCCGACCGGGATCATCGCGTCGATCGCCTTGATGCCGGTCTGCAGCGGCTCACCCACGGACTGGCGCTGGATCACCGACGGTGCCTGCAGCTCCAGGGGACGGCGACCCTCCGGCTCGATGGCGCCGAGATCGTCGATGGGGTTACCCAGCGGATCCACGACGCGGCCCAGGAAGTTGTCACCCACCGGTACGGAGAGGACCTCTCCGGTGCGGGTCACCTCCTGGCCCTCTTCGATGCCGGAGAACTCACCCAGGACCACAACACCGATCTCTCGGGTGTCCAGGTTCTGGGCCATGCCCAGAGTGCCGTCCTCGAAGCGAAGAAGTTCGTTGGCCATGGTCGAGGGAAGTCCCTCGACACGTGCGATGCCGTCGGCCGCGGAGATCACGCGTCCCACCTCGGTGCGCTCAGCGCTTCCCGGGTCGTAGGACGCGGCGAACTCGTTCAAAGCATTGCGGACGTCGTCGGCGTTGATGGTCAAGTCGGCCATCTGCAGTCCCTGCTCTCCTCTATCATGGCCGCAGCGAGCGGCCGAGTGGTTCAAAATTAACTAGCCAGTTTCCGGTTCAGGTCGTTCAGCTTGGCCGCAGCAGTGTTGTCCACGACCTCATCACCCACCTGCACACGGATGCCGCCGACCACCTCGGGGTCGACGACGACGTCGAGCTTCAGCTCCCGGCCGAAGTAGCGGTTCAGGCTGGTGCTGAGCCGCTCACGGTAGGCCTGGTCGAGATCCTTGGCCACAGTGACCTGCGCGATCCAGCGCTGCTGGCGTGCGGCGACCTGTTCGGCGAAGCGCTCCACCAGCGCCTCCGGACGCAGGCCGCGCGGAGCGGTCACCGCCCGGTCGATGAGCAGCCGAGCTTCCGCAGAAGCCTGCGGTGAGAGCTTGGCGGCCAGTTTCTGCTTGGCCTCGGCGCCAGCCTGGGGCTCGGTCAGAGCACGCTGGACATCGTGGGACCCGGACACGGTGCGCCGGAAGCCCAGCAGTGCGGACTCCAGCTGCTCCAGGCCCTGCAGTCCGGTGCGCTCGGCCTGTGCGGCCACCACGGAGACAGCCAGGGTCTCCACGGCGTCGCTGAGGTCGCGCTCACGGCTCCACCGCTTGGAGACCAGGGCCTCCAGGATGCTGTTGGTGGGGCTCTTGAGCTTGGACCCGAAGAGGTTCTTCAGCAGACCCGTGCGAACCTGGGGCTCGCGGGAGGGGTCGGTGAAGCTGCGCCTCAGGGCTGCCGAGCCGTCCAGCACATCGAGGGCGCTGAAGAGTTCGTCGGCCACGGCCAGATCGGCGTGGGCAAAGGTGCTCTCCAGCTCCTTCTGTGCTGCTGCGATGGATTCGCTGGTCGCCGATGCCATTACTGAGCTGCTCCTGCCTGTTCAGCGTCGAGGTCCTCGAGGAAGCGGTCGACCACTCGCTGGGAGCGGGCGTCGTCCTCCAGCGCCTCACCGACGATGCGGCTGGCCAGCTGGGTTGCCAGGGAACCGACGTCGGCACGCAGAGATGCTGCAGCGGCAGTGCGCTCGGCAACGATATGCTGCTGAGCCTGCTCGGTGATGCGGGCTGCCTCTGCGGCGGCCTTCTCCTTGTGCTCAGCGACGATCTGGGCACCCTCGGCACGTGCCTCTTCGCGCATGCGACTGGCCTCGGCGCGGGCGTCGGCCAGGTTCTGCTCGTACTCAGCCTTCAGAGCCTCGGCCTCAGCCTTGGCCTGCTCAGCCTGGTTGAGCCCACCCTCGATCGCCTCGACGCGGTTCTGGTAGGCCTTCTCGAAGGCCGGCCAGATCCACTTGATGACGACGAAGAGCAGCACGACGAAGCCGATGAGGGCAACCAGGGCTTCCCAGGGGTTGGGAAACAGCGGGTTGGCGTCGCCTTCGGCTGCCTGGATCAGAGTTGCGCTGATCATGTGTTCACCCATTTTCACTAGTCTGACGGTCTCAGAGGGTCCGGGGCACCCGGAACCCCCTCACACGGTGACGATCTGTGTCAGAGCACGAAGGCGAAGACGATCGCCAGAACGAAGACCGCTTCAGCAAGTGCGAAGCCGAGGATGGCGATGGGCTGGAGGACACGCTGGGCCTCCGGCTGACGGGCCACACCGTTGATGTAGGCCGCGAAGATCATACCGATGGCGATGGCAGCGCCGAGACCGGCGATGCCCATACCGAGCATGTTCAGGGTGCCTTCCATGTGATTCTCTCTTTCTAGTCTCGATCCCGGTGCGTTTCACCGGGACAGTCTGATTTGTCGGGGACGGACAGAAAACTCAGGTCAGTGTGCTTCTGCTTCGATCGAGCCCTGGATGTAGATGGCGGTCAGCAGGGCGAAGACGAATGCCTGCAGGACCATCATGATGAGCTCGAGGAAGTACAGCGGGATGGAGCCGATCAGGATCAGCACGCCCAGGCCGGTGCTGCCCAGACCCTCCTGCTGAGTGATCATGAATTCGGCTCCGGAGCCGGCGAGCATCACGATGATGTGGCCGGCGAGCATCACAGCCATCAGACGCAGCGAGTGCGTCAGCGGGCGGATGACGAAGTTGGAGAGGAACTCGATGGGCACCAGCAGCGGAAGCAGGAACTTCGGAACGCCGGAGGGCACGGTCACGAGCTTGATGAACTTGCCGCCGTGGAGCTTGAAGCCCAGGACGACCCAGGCGAACCACACGATCAGGGCCATGGCGTAGGCCGGGCCGGCGTGGGAGAAGGTCGGCATCTGCAGGCCGGGGACCGCTCCGAAGAGGTTGTTCACCAGGACGAAGAAGAAGATGGCGAACAGGAAGGGGACCCAGGGCTTGAAGTGCTTCTCACCCAGGATGTCCCGGCCCAGGGTGTGGCGGACGAATCCGTAGGCGGACTCTGCGATGAACTGCGTCCGGGAAGGCACCAGTGCCTGCTTCCGGATGGCCCACATGAAGAACCAGGAGATGACGAAGACGGCCAGGAGCGCCATCAGCATGTTCTTGCCGAAGCCGGTCCCCCATTCAGCCATCCACGGGAAGATCTCCGGAAGGTGTGTCTCGCTGATAGTAGGGGCCTGGAAGCCACCTTCATCGGCGGCTGCGAGCGCAAGCGACTGCAACGCTGGTCCTCTCTGCGGTGTCCGTCATCGGGCATCTGCCCCGGGCATCGGCGAGCCGGAGGAAGTCCGTCTCTTAGATAGTGCGAGTGGGAAGAACTCTTGTGGTCCGATCCTTGGAAAGCTTACCAAAGGCCAAAGTGACTCACGGCATGTTTCCGCACCGCCCACACTTTACTACGTAGCGTAGAAAAAACCGAACTACTGCTGGTCTTCCGGCGTCACAGACAGCCGCAGACGGCTGAAGGTGGCGATCTGCACCGCCTGGACGGTGACCACGACGCCGGCCGCGGTCAGCACCGCCCAGATCGGCTCGATCCAGCCCGGTGCCGGGACCAGCATCAGCAGCAGCGTCAGCAGGCTGATCTTCAGCGCGAAGGTCAGCATGAACATCATCATGCTCAGATGCGGAGCCCTGCGCTCGGTGCGGTCCACCACGAACAGGCTGATCCCGGTGAGCAGCAGCACCGCCGCTCCGCCGAAGGCCGCACTGGCGGCTGCCGCGCCCGAGCCGACCAAGGTTGCCAGCGCCGCTGCGGCTGACGTGACCGCAGCGCCGGCCGTCGTGGTGGTGATCAGGATGCGGCGCCATCCTGTGGCGCGAGGGAAGACCTTCATGCCGCAGACTCCGGCGGGGAGTGCTCACGGTTGACCCGCCGGGCCCGGCGGCGAAGCCAGGGTCCCAGGGTGAGCAGCGTGGCTCCGCCCAGGCTCAGCAGCATGGCCGTGCTGACCAGCCACCAGGGCAGGAAGTTGAAGGAGACCGCCCCGTAGGCGAAGAGGAAGGACCACAGGTAGAGCAGCAGCACCGCCTGGGGATGGGAGTAGCCGCCGTCGATGAGCTTGTGGTGCAGGTGTCCGCGGTCAGGGCTGAAGGGCGAGTCTCCGCGGGCGGTGCGGCGCACCACGGCCAGCAGCAGATCCAGCAGCGGCAGCAGGGTCACCGCCAGGGGCAGCAGCACCGGCATATAGGCCGGAATGTTCCGGAAGCGGAAGCCGTCGGACATCTGTCCCAGATCCGAGGTCACCGCCAGGGCGGCCGCGGCCATGACCAGGCCCAGCAGCATCGCCCCGGTGTCCCCCATCAGGATCTTGGAGGGGTGGAAGTTATGCGGCAGGAAGCCCAGGCAGGCACCCACCAGCACGGCCATCAGCAGGGTGACCAGGTTGGAGGCGTCGAACTCGTTGATCGACAGGGTCAGCAGGTAGCTGTAGATGAAGAAGGCGCTGCCGCCCAGAGCCGCGACGCCGGCTGCCAGACCGTCCAGCCCGTCGATGAAGTTGAAGGCGTTGATGGTCAGCACCACCAGGAAGACGGTCAGCAGAGCCTGGACCCATTGGTCCCCCACACCCAGCCAGCCCACCGGCATGACCTCCAGACGGATGTCGTGGAGCACGAGCAGCACGCCGGCTCCCACCTGTCCCACCAGCTTGAGGGCCCAGTGGATGTCCCAGGCGTCGTCCATCATCCCGACCACCAGGATCACCAGCATGGCCAGGAAGACGCCGCGCACCGGGGTCAGATCCGCGAAGATCCCGTTGAGATAGGGAATGGCCGCAGCGGCCCCGAGCCCGACGATCATGCCCACATACATGGCCACGCCGCCCCAGCGGGGCTTGATGGTCCGGTGGATGTCGCGTGCCCGCACCGGGGTGTAGACCCCGAGCCGCAGTCCGATGATCCGGACCAGCGGCGTGAGCAGGTAGGTCACCACCGCAGAGATGGTGAGCACCGTGAGGAAGTAGATCATTCGCCGCCCAGCACCTCAGGCACGACGGCGCGCAGCTCCTCCAGCGTGATGGCGCCGTCGCGCGCGACCTTCACCGGGCTGACCGTGCAGTCCACGATCGTCGAGGGCCGCGTGGTGCTGCGGTCGCCGTCGGCGAGGTAGACCGCGACTGCCTCCCCCAGCATGGTCTTGGCCTGTTCGGCTGTGGTGGCGGCTTCCAGCCCGGTGCGGTTGGCCGAGGAGACGGCCAGCGGTCCGGTGCGTCCCAGCAGGTCCAGGGCGAGATCATCGGCGGGCATGCGCAGAGCGACGGTGCCGCGGGTCTCCCCCAGGTCCCAGGCCAGCGAGGGTTGGGCCTGCAGGATCAGGGTCAGACCGCCGGGCCAGAAGGCCTCCGCCAAAGAGCGGGCCTCCTCGGGAATGTCTGTGGCCAGAGCGTCCATCACAGCCATGCGCCCGATCAGCACCGGAGGCGGCATCGTGCGGTTGCGGCCCTTGGCCGCCAGCAGCACGGTCACCGCATGCGCAGAGAAGGCATCCGCACCGATGCCGTAGACGGTGTCGGTGGGGAGCACCACGCATTCACCGGCCTGCAGGGCCTCCTGGGCGGTGGTCAGTGCGGCTTCACGGGTTTCGGGGTCATGACAGTCGAGGATCTCGCTCACGCGCGCCATTTTGCCACGTCTCCCCTCTGAGGCCGGGCAAGCACGGCGCTGGTGGCCCGGTCTCGGCCGGTCATGTCCTGATGGGTGGTCACCGCGTCCAGCCCCGGCCGCTGGGCACAGTGCTCAGCGATGGCCGCGGCCTGCGCCTCGGCATGCTCCATGATGAACCAGCCGCCGGTGTGCAGCAGCTGCTCAGCGGCCGCGACCACGGCGAAGGGCAGCTCCAGGCCGCCCTCTCCTCCGCCGTAGAGGGCCAGCTCGGGGTCATGCTCACGGACCTCCACCTCCGTGGGCACCATATCCGGCGGGATATAGGGAGGGTTGGAGACCACGACGTCGAAGGTTCCGCTCAGATCCCCGAGGATCTCAGGGGCATCGCGCAGATCCCCCTGGTGCAGTCTGACCGGGGCCGCGTCCGCGGGCTGGGCCTCGAAGTTCAGCTGAGCCCAGGCTGCGGCCTCCTCGGAGAGCTCCACGGCGTGGACCTCGGCCCAGCGATGCTCTGCGGCCACTGCGGCGGCGATGGCACCGGAGCCGGTGCCCAGATCCACCACCCGTGGCCGGGAGATCCCCTCCTGCTGCAGCCTGCACAGCCTCTCCAGGACGGACTCCACCACCGTTTCGGTCTCCGGGCGCGGGATGAAGACTCCGGGACCCACCCGCAGCTCCAGGGCACGGAAGGGTGCGGTGCCGGTGAGGTGCTGCAGCGGAGTCCTGCGGCACCGTTCTGCCACCAGATCATGGAAGCGCTCGGCCTCGGGAGCGCTGACCTGAAGACCGGTGAGGGCTTTCAGAGTCAGCTCGCCACGGCTGAGTCCCAGCACATGGGAGGCCAGCAGCTCGGCATCCACCCGCGGTGAGGTGATCTCTGCCTGGGTGAGCCGCCGGACCGCCTCACGGAGCAGCTGATCGAGCTCCATCAGTCGGCGTTCTCGCCGAGTGCCGCCAGCCGCTCCTGCTCCTCCATCTGGATGCAGGACTGCAACACAGCTTCCAGGTCGCCGTTGATGACGGCATCGAGGTTATAGGCCTTATAGCCGGTTCGGTGATCAGCGATCCGGTTCTCCGGGAAGTTATAGGTGCGGATGCGCTCGGAGCGGTCCATGGTGCGGACCTGAGACTTGCGCGCCTCGGCGTTCTCCGCGTCGATCTGCTCCTGCTGGTGGGCCAACAGGCGGGAGCGGAGCACGCGCATGGCGGCTTCCTTGTTCTGCAGCTGAGACTTCTCGTTCTGCATGGCCACCACGATCCCGGTGGGCAGGTGGGTGATGCGCACGGCGGAGTCGGTGGTGTTCACCGACTGCCCGCCCGGACCTGAGGAGCGGTAGACGTCGATCTTCAGATCGTTCTGGGCGATCTCGATCTCCTCGGGCTCATCCACCTCCGGCAGGACCAGGACACCGGCGGCCGAGGTATGGATACGTCCCTGGGACTCGGTCTCCGGCACACGCTGGACGCGGTGGACTCCGCCTTCGAACTTCAGATGCGCATGGACGCCCTGGGCGGGATCGTTGGTGGAGGACTTGATGGCCATCTGGACATCCTTATAGCCGCCCAGATCAGAAGGGGTGGAGGAGATGATCTCGGTCTTCCAGCCCTTGGACTCCGCATAGCGGGTGTACATGCGCAGCAGGTCTCCGGCGAAGAGCGCCGCCTCATCACCGCCGGCACCGCCTTTGACCTCGATGATCACATTGCGCACGTCGTTCTCATCGCGCGGGATGAGCATGCGCAGCAGTCGGTCCGAGGCGACCTCGAGCTCCTCCTGCAGGCGCGGGACCTCAGCGGCGAACTCGGGATCCTCATCGGCCAGCTCGGCGGCGGCCTCGAGGTCCTCGGTGAGCTGCTTCCAGGTCTTATGCGCCTCCACGACGCCGTTGAGCTGGGCGTAGCGGCGGCCCAGCTTCTTGGCCAGCGCCTGATCGGCATGGACATCGGGATCCGCCAGCTGCTGCTGCAGCTCCTGATGCTCCTGCAGCAGGGTGCCGACCGAATCGAACATGTGGGCGTTGGTGTCAGTGTTCATCGAAGACCTCTGTGTTGATCAGGATGGGCGCGATGCCCCGAAGACTCTGTGGGCTGATACGGGTGAGGCCCTGCCGGCGCCCCACAGGACGCCGACAGGGCCTCGGACCGCTCAGCTAGGAGTCGGTGTTGCCCAGAGTGGTCTTCTGCGTGAGCATCAGGAACTCAGCGTTGGACTGGGTCTCCTTGATTTTCTTCAGCAGCAGGTCCAGGCCCTGCTCCTGTTCCAGACCGGAGAGCACACGACGCAACTTCCACATGATCTTGATCTCCTCCGGCGAGAGGAGGTTCTCCTCGCGGCGGGTGGAGGACTCGTTGACGTTGACCGCCGGGAAGATCCGCTTATCGGCCAGGCGGCGGGACAGGCGCAGCTCCATGTTGCCGGTGCCCTTGAACTCCTCGAAGATGACCTCGTCCATCTTGGATCCGGTCTCCACCAGTGCGGTGGCGAGGATGGTCAGCGAGCCGCCGTTCTCGATGTTGCGCGCAGCGCCGAAGAACCGCTTGGGCGGGTACAGCGCGTTGGCGTCCACACCTCCGGAGAGGATGCGTCCCGACGCCGGTGCTGCAGTGTTGTAGGCACGGCCCAGTCGGGTCATGGAGTCCAGCAGCACCACGACGTCCTTGCCCATCTCCACCAGGCGCTTGGCGCGCTCGATGGCAAGCTCGGCCACTGTTGTGTGGTCATCGGCAGGGCGGTCGAAGGTGGAAGCGATGACCTCACCGTCGACGGTGCGCTGCATATCGGTGACTTCCTCGGGGCGCTCGTCCACCAGGACCATCATGAGGTGGACCTCAGGATTGTTGGTCTTGATGGCGCTGGCCAGGGACTGCAGGATCATCGTCTTGCCGGCCTTGGGCGGGGAGACGATGAGGCCGCGCTGGCCCTTGCCGATGGGGGCGACGAGGTCGATCACACGCGGACCGACGTTCTTGGGGTCACCCTCCAGACGCAGACGCTCCTGGGGGTAGAGCGGGGTGAGCTTGTTGAAGTCCACGCGGCTGCCGTTGTCGTCGGCGGGACGGCCGTTGACCGACTCCAGCTTCACCAGAGCGTTGAACTTCTGACGCTTATTGGGCTTCTCGCCCTCACGCGGGGCGCGGATGGCGCCGTGGACGGCGTCGCCCTTGCGCAGGTTGTAGCGCTTGACCTGCTGCAGGGAGACGTAGACGTCGTTCTGACCGGAGAGGTAGCCGGAGGTGCGGATGAACGCGTAGTTGTCGAGGACGTCCAGGATGCCCGCCACGGGGATCAGGACGTCGTCCTCGGTGACCTCGGTGTCGTCCACCTCGGGGCCGCGATTGCGGCCGCGGCGGTCATTGCGGTCGTTGCGGTTGCGGTTGCGGCGGTTGCGGTTGCGGCCCTCGCCGTCACGGTTGTTGCTGCCGCCGCCGTCGCCGCCACGGTTGCCGCGGTTGTTGCCGCCGCCGTTTTTGTCGCGGTCGCGGTTGTTGCCTCCGTCGTCCTTGCGGTCCTCGCGGCCGTTGCGGTTCTCGCCCTGCTGGCCGTCGTTCTGCTGACCGTCCTGGCGGTTGCGGTTCCGGTTGCGGTTCCGATTGCGGCCGCCGCCCTTGGAAGACTCCTCGCCGGACTGCTCCTCGGAGCCGCCGTCCTGCTGGGAGCCCTCCTGCTGGGACTTCTCGTTCTGAGCCTTGTCGTTCTGTCCCTTGTCCTGCTTGGAGGACTGCTCGTCCTTCTGACCGTCCTGGGACTGGTCAGCCTTGCCGCTCTCCTTGGAACGGGCGTTGGACTGTTCCTTCTCGTTCTGGGACTTGTCGTTCTGGCCCTTCTCCTGCTGGCCCTTCTCCTGCTGGGCCTTCTCGCCCTGGCCCTTCTCCTGGGAGGAGGGCTCGCCCTTGGAGGCCTTCTCCTCGCGCTCAGCCACGGCACCGCCGCGCTGATGAGCAGAGATGGCGTCCACCAGAGCGGACTTGCGCATGCGGGAGCTTCCCTTGATGCCGAGCTGGGAAGCCAGTGCCTGCAGCTGCGCCAGCTTGAGGCCGGCGAGACCGCCGTTCTGTGCCTCAGATGAATCGGCGCCCTGAGCCTGAGTGGTCTCAGTGGTGGTTTCGGTCACGAAGGATTCCTTCCCCCTCGTCGGGCAGGAACGATCCGGAACTCTGATGCGTCCGGCATCGTCGTCCTGCATTGGTCGTCGACGGCACTACAGACGGCCGTCGGTTCATTACGGGCTTTCGCGGTGAGATGGATTCCTGCATGCAGGCGAGAATGAGGCTCGCTGTACTGCGAGGAAGAGAGCGCAACTCGTGCGAAAGAACTGCGGCGATCGTGAACAGTCGATCATCTCGATGGACTCATCGGATCGATCACCGCTGGTGTGCCTCCACTGTAGCACCTGTGGTGCTGATCGGCAGGACCGCGGGGTTCCACGTCTCCCCCGGCAGCTCGCCGATCAGCTCGGCGGCCGCCTGAGCGGCGCCATCACCGCCGGTGAGCACCAGGACTGACGGACCGGCCCCGGAGATGACTGCGGCGTGTCCGGTGCCGCGCAGCCGATCCACCAGCTCCATCGAGGCCGGGAACGCGCTGCGGCGGTACTCCTGATGCAGCGAGTCCTCCGTGGCCTGCATGAGCACCGAGGGATCAGCGGTCAGCGCATGGACCAGCAGCGCCGAACGGGAGGAGTTCCGGGCCGCCTCATGATGCGGCACCGTTGTGGGCAGCAGGTCCCGGGCAGTTTCGGTGGACTGTTCGAAGTCCGGAACGGCCAGCACCGTGCGCAGCTGCGGATGCGGCTGCAGCTGCACCGTGGCGAAACGACCCTCGTCCTCCCAGGACAGGGCCACGCCGCCGAGCAGCGCCGGGACGTAGTTGTCCGGATGCCCCTCGATGCGCGAGCCGATCTGCAGCTTCTCCTCCGCGGTGAGCCCCTCGGGCAGCAGCTGGGATGCGGTGACCACCGCTGTGGCCACTGCGGCCGCCGAGGATCCCATGCCGCGGGAGTGCGGGATGGTGTTGTGCGCCCACACCTGAAGGTCGGGCAGGGCATAGCCTCGCTCGGCCAGGATCTTCTCCACCAGGGCGATGACCAGATGGGAGGCATCGGTGGGCAGCGTCTCCGCGCCCTGACCGGTGATCTCCACGCTGAGACGGGCGGCGCCGGGGTCCTGCCGCGGTGCGGCATGGACCTCGATGACGTCCTCCCAGCTCAGCGCCAGGCCCATACAGTCATAGCCGGGGCCGAGATTGGCACTGGTGGCCGGAACCCGCAGCCGGAGGTCCAGCGGGGCGGTGATCGGCTGGCGCAGCCTCTGGGGCGCGGACTGGTCCGGCTGAGCTGACTGCATGCTGCTCAGAGCCCCAGCTGCCGGGCCACAGTCTCGACGTCCTGGTCCACCTTGGTCACAGCAGCGGCCTCAGCCGAGGAGTCGCCCTCAGAGGCGATCTCCGGGTTGTTGATCGCCCAGTCAGGGTCCTTCAGGCCGTGTCCGGTCACCGTGATCACGAACTGCTTGCCCTCGGGCACCTCACCGGCGGCATGCTTCTTGATCAGCCCGGCCACGCCGGAGGCGGAGGCGGGCTCCACGAAGACACCCTCCTTGGCCGAGAGCCAGCGGTGGGCGTGCAGGATCTCCTCATCGGTGACCGGCTCGATCACACCTCCGGAGGTGTCGCGGGCCGCCTCGGCCTGCTCCCAGGAGGCGGGGTTGCCGATCCGGATGGCCGTGGCCACCGTATCCGGCTCAGTGATCGGGTGGCCGGCCACGATGGGCGCGGCACCGGCGGCCTGGAAGCCCCACATGATGGGGGTCTGGGTGGCCATCGGCTCGAGCTCCTGCTCAGTGTGCGGATTGGTCCAGGACTGCGCGTACTCCTGGTAGCCCTTCCAATAGGCAGTGATGTTGCCGGCGTTGCCCACCGGCAGCAGGTGGTAGTCCGGGGCGTCGCCCAAGTAATCCACGACTTCGAAGGCGCCGGTCTTCTGCCCCTCGATCCGCGAGGGGTTCACCGAGTTCACCAGGAACACCGGGTAGTTCTCGGCCAGCTTGCGCGCCACGTCCAGGCAGCCGTCGAAGTTGCCGTCGATCTGGATGATCTCCGCGCCGTGGGCCACGGCCTGGGAGAGCTTGCCCATGGCGATCTTGCCGGCGGGCACCAGCACTGCGCAGGTCAGGCCGGCCTGGGTGGCGTAGGCGGCGGCTGAGGCCGAGGTGTTGCCGGTGGAGGCGCAGACCACCGCTTTGGCGCCGTCGCGCACTGCGGCGGTGATCGCCATCGTCATGCCGCGGTCCTTGAAGGAGCCGGTGGGGTTCATCCCCTCGACCTTCAGCCAGACCTCGCCGCCGACCAGCTCGGAGAGTGCCGGGGCGTGGACCAACGGGGTCCCGCCCTCTCCCAGCGTGATGATGCGGGTGGACTCATCCACCGGCAGACGGTCAGCGTACTCACGGACTACTCCACGCCATTGATGCGCCATCGATCCTCCAGCCTTGTCCTACTGTTCGACTTCAACCCGGAGGACCGAGTTGACTGCCTTGACCACGCCGAGACCCTTCAGGGTCGCGACCGTATCGTCGAGGTCCTTCTCGCGGGCCAGGTGGGTGACGATCTGCACCACTGCGCCCTTCTTGTCCACGCCCTCGACGTCCACCTCGCCCTCCGCGGAGACGGAGCCGGGCTGACGCATCGATTCGATGGAGACATGGTGGTCGGCCAGCACCCGGGCCACCTCGGCGATGACACCCTCTCGGTCGGCCACGACCATGTCGATGTAGTACTGGGTCTCGGCCTTCTTGATGGGCAGGGCTGGCACAGCGCTGTCGGCAGCCTGCTCCCTGAGGCCGGGGACCTCGGCGGTGCCGCTGCGCAGCCGCCGGGCCGCGGAGACCACATCACCCATGATCGCCGAGGAGGTGGGCTGGCCACCGGCTCCCTGGCCGTAGAACATGAGCTCGCCGGCGTTCTCGGCCACAACGAAGACAGCGTTGAAGGCTCCGCGCACACTGGCCAACGGATGGGTCCGCGGCAGCAGCGTGGGGTGCACGCGCAGGATGGCACCGGCCTCGGTCTTCTCGATGATGGCCAGCAGCTTGATGACATAGCCCGAGGCCGCGGCCGCCTCCATATCATCACCGGTGATCCCGGTGATGCCCTCGCAGTACACCTCATCGATGCTGAAGGGTGCGTGGAAGGCCAGAGTGCCGAGGATCGCAGCCTTGGCGGCGGCGTCGTGACCCTCCACATCGGCGGTGGGGTCTGCCTCGGCGTAGCCCAGGCGCTGAGCCTCGGCCAAGGCATCTTCGAAGGCGGCACCGGTGGTGTCCATCTGGTCGAGGATGTAGTTGGTGGTGCCGTTGACGATCCCCATCACCTTGGTGATCCGGTCCCCGGAGAGGGACTCCTGGATGGGACGCAGGATCGGGATGGCGCCGGCCACGGCCGCCTCGAAGTGCAGCAGCGCGCCCTGCTCCTCGGCCAGCTTATGCAGCTCGCCGCCGCGGGTGGCCAGCAGGGCCTTATTGCCGGTGACCACGGCTGCACCGCGGTTCAGTGCGCGGGCGATCAGCTCGCCGGCGGGCTCCAAGCCGCCCAGCAGCTCGATCACCAGGTCAGCCTCATCCACCAGGGCCTCGGCATCGGTGGTCAGCAGCTCGCCGGGGATCTTCCAGTCCCGCGGGGCTTCCACGTCGCGGACGGCGACGCCGATCAGCTTCACTCCAGTGCCGACGCGGCCAGCGATCAGCTCGCGCTCCTCCACCAGAGTCTTGGCCACCTGGGCGCCTACGTTCCCGGCACCCAGCAGGCCGATCTTCAACGCGTCCACGCTGGCGATCACCTCATTCGTCAGTCATCCGGAGCCGACTCCGGGATTCGCAGGTCAGATCAGCCGCCCTGTCAGGTTCAGGGGGCGAAGCCGGTGTCCCGGCCGAGCATGTCCTCTTCGGTCTCACGGCGGATCAGCACCTGGGAGACTCCGTCCTTCACAGCCACCACAGCCGGCCGGGTGAGGTAGTTGTAGTTGCTCGAGAGGGAGTGACAATAGGCTCCGGTGGCGGGGACGGCAAGGATGTCGCCCCGCTCCGTCGCCGTCGGCAAGTATACGTCGCGGACCACGATGTCACCGGACTCGCAGTGTTTGCCCACGATGCGAGACAGCGTGTGCTCGCCTTCGACCTTCCGGCCGGCCAGCACGGCCGAGTAGTCGGCGTCGTAGAGCACGCCGCGGGCGTTGTCGCTCATGCCGCCGTCCACGGCCACATAGCGCCGTGTGGTGCTGCCGCCGTCGGGGGTGTCCACCCCCACGTCCTTCTGCACGCCCACGCTGTAGAGGGTGACGCCTGCGGGTCCTACGATGGCGCGGCCCGGCTCGATGGAGATCCGCGGCACGGAGAGCTCGTGCTCGGCGCAGGCCTGCTTGACCGTGGCGGCCAGAGCCTGGGCGATCTCCTGCGGGTCCCGCGGGGCGTCGGCCTCGGTGTAGGCGATGCCGTGACCACCGCCCAAGTCCAGCTCCTCGAGCTCCACGCCGCGGTCGGCGCGGATCTCGGCCAGGAAGGAGATGAGCTTCTGGGCCGCAACCTCGAAGCCGGTGGGCTCGAAGATCTGCGAGCCGATGTGGCAGTGCAGGCCGCGCAGGTCCACGGCCGCAGCATCCAGCGCCTTCTGCACGGCGATCCAGGCCACCGATTCCCGGCCGCCGCTGAGCGAGAGGCCGAACTTCTGGTCCTCATGCGCAGTGGCGATGTATTCGTGGGTGGAGGCATGGACGCCCGGGGTCAGCCGCAGCATGACCGGAGCAGTCCTGCCGGTGGACTGCGCCAGCTCTGCGATCCGGTCCAGCTCGTCCAGGGAGTCAGCGATGATCCGCCCGATGCCGGCCTCCAGGGCACGGAGGATCTCGGCGTCGGATTTGTTGTTGCCGTGCAGGCCGATGCGCGCGGGATCCACTCCCCCGGCCTGCGCGATGGCAAGCTCTCCGCCGGAGGCGGTGTCCACGCAGAGCCCCTCCTCGGCGGCCCAGCCGGCCACATGGGTGCTCAGGAAGGCCTTGCCGGCGTAGAAGACGTCCACCTCGGTCTCTGGGGCGAAGGCCTCGCCGAAGGCGTCGCGGAAGCTGCGGGCACGACGGCGGAAGTCCTCCTCGCTGATCACATAGAGCGGAGTGCCGTGCTGCTGGGCCAGCTCGGTGACCTCGGCCCCGCCGATGATCAGGGGGCCCGAGCCCTCACGCCGGGCGTCTGCGGGGAAGAGCTTCTGCTCCAGATCATCGGTGTTCTCGCGGGGGCTCAGCCATTCCGGAGCCAGCGGATGCTTCTGTGCCATGCTCACATCCTCTCCGAGGCGCTGACGCCCAGCAGCTGCAGACCGTTGCGCAGCACCTGTGCTGTGGCCTCGTTGAGCCACAGGCGGGTGCGGTTCAGGTCGGTGACCGGCTCGGCGGTGCCGTCCTCGGCCACGCTGGGTGCCATCCGGCAGGCGGCGTACCAGCCGTGGTACGCCGAGGCCAGGGACTCCAGGTAGCGGGCCACACGGTGGGGCTCCCGCAGCTCGGCCGCGGAGGAGACCACGGAGGGGAAGCGTCCCAGGTGGGAGAGCAGCTCCTCCTCGGTCTCATGGGTCAGCAGCGAGGCGTCGAAGGAGCTCTGGTCCACACCGGCGGCGGCCGCGTTTCGTGCAGCGTTCCGCGAGCGCGCATGGGCGTACTGCACGTAGAAGACCGGGTTGTCGTTGGTCTTGGACTGCAGCAGATCCGGGTCCACGTCGATGGGGGAATCCGCGGGGTACCGGGCCAAGGTGTAGCGCAGCGCGTCGGTGCCCAGCCACTTGATCAGGTCGGCGAGCTCGATGATGTTGCCGGCCCGTTTGGAGAGCTTGGCGCCCTTGACGCTCATCAGCTGACCGATCAGGATCTCGATGTTCTTCTCGGCGTCGTCGCCGGCGCAGGCTGCGATGGCCTTCAGCCGTGCCACGTAGCCGTGGTGGTCGGCGCCGAGCAGGTAGATCTTCTCGCCGAAGCCGCGCTCCCGCTTGGAGAGGTAGTAGGCGGCGTCGGCGGCGAAGTAGGTGGGCTCGCCGTCGGCTTTGAAGAGGACCCGGTCCTTGTCATCGCCGAAGTCGGTGGTGCGCAGCCAGACCGCGCCCTCGCGGTCGTCGATGTGGCCCTGGGCGCGCAGGGTCTCCAGCGCGCCACGGACGTGGCCGCCGCTGTGCAGGGACTCCTCGGAGAAGTAGACGTCGAAGTGCACGCCGAAGGCATCCAGCGTGTCTTTGATCTGGCCGAGCTGGGCCTGGTACGCCAGCTCGCGGACGATCGGTCGAGCCTCGTCGCGGTCCATGTCACGGACCTCAGGACGTGCGGCGAGCACCTCCTCGGCCAGCTCCTTCACGTACTCGCCGGGGTAGCCGCCCTCGGAGACGTCCTCGCCGTGGATGCGGGAGAGCACCGAGTTGGCGAAGACGTTCATCTGGTTGCCGGCGTCGTTGATGTAGTACTCGTTGGTGACCTCGGCGCCGGAGGCACGCAGCAGCCGCCCGATGGCATCGCCCAGTGCGGCCCAACGGGTGTGGCCGATGTGCAGCGGGCCGGTGGGGTTGGCGGAGACGAACTCCAGGTTGATCACGTGTCCGGCCAGCACCTCGGTGTGGCCGAAGCTCTCCCCGGCCTCCACGATGGTCTTGGCCAGCAGCCCGGCCGCGGCGGCGTCCAGCGTGATGTTGATGAAGCCGGGGCCGGCGATGTCCACAGTGCTCACACCGTCGACCTGGCGCAGTCGTGCCGCCAGGGACTCTGCCAGCTCACGAGGGGGCATGCCGGCCTCCTTGGCCAGCTGCAGGGCGATATTGGTGGCCCAGTCCCCGTGGTCGCGGCTCTTGGGCCGTTCGACGCGGATCTCCCCGGGGATCTCGAGAGTCAGCTCACCGGCCTCGATGGCTTCGATGAGAGCGGATTTCACGGCTGCGGAGAGTTCTTCTGGAGTCACCCGGACAGTCTAGATCAGAGTGAGAAGCCCGTGCCCGCCTGTGGCCAGCATGTAGAGCCCGAGCAGCAGCAGCGTGGCCCCGCTGACCAGCTCGATCCACCCGGTGACCCGCGGATTGGAGAGCCAGCGGTTGGCACCATCCACCAGCAGCACGACGCCGATCAGGTAGAGATACATGGTCAGCGCCACAGTTCCGCCCAGCACACCCACGGTGAACAGCAGCGAGGCGTCCTGTGGGGTGAACTGCGGAAACAGGGCGAGGAAGAAGAGGCCCACCTTGGGATTGGTCATGCAGGTGGCCAGTCCGGCCAGCATCCCGGTGCGGGCGCGCAGCGTCTTCACCGCCTGCGCCGGGGCGGCCTGCTCCTGCTCCGCGGCAGCTGGCTCGGCCAGCGGCGAGGCCGGTGAGGAGGGGATCTCAGCCCCGACGCCGGGGGCGACCTTCTGCCTGCTCTGGGCTTTCTGTCTGCTCTGGGCCTGCTGCTTGCTCTGTTCTGCGCTGCTCACGCTCAGCGCGGCGGCCAGCAGGCGGTGCCGCGCGGATATCACCGCGCGCACGCCGAGGAAGACCAGATAGACCCCGCCCACCAGGCTGAGGATCTCGTAGGCCATCGGCGAGGTGTCGAAGAGAGCGGCCAGACCTGTGGCGGCCAGGGCGGCCCAGGCGAAGGCGGCCAGCGAAGAGCCGGTGGCCGCGCCGAGACCGGCCCGGCGCGAGGAGAGCGCATAGCGCAGCGAGAGCATCGTGTCCGGCCCCGGCGTCACGGCCAGGATCACCGCGACGCCGACGAGAGCGGTATAGCTGCTGAAAGTCACCGTTCAATGCTCCACACCGCGCAGATCAGGGACAAGCAGATAAAACTCATCAACTGTTCGTCAACACCGAACGATCAGTCAGAATGGGGGCCATGATCAGTCCGCACCGCCTCCGCGTGCTCCACGCCGTGCTGGCCGCCGGCTCGCTGCACGGGGCCGCCCGGAACCTGCACTACTCCCCCGCCACCGTCAGCCAGCACATGACCGAGCTGGCCCGGGAGACCGGACTCGAGCTCTTCATCCGGCACGGCCGCGGCCTGGAGCCCACCCCGGCCGCACTGCAGCTGGCCGAACAAGCTGAGGACGCACTGGCCGAGCTGGACCGGCTGGAGCGGGCGGCCGAGGACCTGCGCCGCGGCCACAGCAGGCAGCTGATCCTGGCCTCCTTCTCCTCGGCCGCCAAGGAGTGGCTGCCCCAGGTGGTGGCCGCGGTGCGGCGTGAGTCCCCGGAGATGACCGTGGAGATCAGCCTCAACGAGACTCCTGCCGGCCGAGCCTCTCAGCCTGCCGATCTGGACATCCGTCAGGAGAGTCTGCAATCCCCGGAGGAGCATCGGCAGGGCTACCTCCGCTATCCCCTGGGCGTCGAAGAGTTCGACGTGGTCCTCCCCGCCGGCCATCGCTTGGAGGAGCTGGAGAGCGTGCCGGTCCATGAGCTGCGCGAGGAGCTGTGGATCCAGCACGACATCTTCGACACCCCTCCCACCCGCATCATCCGCTCGGCCTGCCAGGCCGCAGGCTTCGCGCCTCACGTGGTGGCCCGGCTGGATGATCACTATGCCGCGCTGAGCCTGGTGGAGGCCGGCGTCGGGATCACCGTGCTGACCCGGCTGGCGCTGCAGGATGTGCGGGAGAGGGTGAGCATCCGGCCGCTGGAGAAGCCTGCGGTGCGCCGGCGCGTGGTGGCCCATGTCCGCCGCGACCGCGGCAGCACCCGGCCGGTGGGTGTGGCGCTGGAGACGCTGCGGGAGCTCGCCGCCGGGGCTGGGCTGAACACGGAATGACCAGGCTGGGAAGCGTAGACGGGGTGCCGGTGTTGCTCTGGAGAGGACGGTCCGCCCGGGACCGTCCTGACACCGGAAGGAGAGCCTCAATGGCACGCATCACCGTTCTCGGCGGCACCGGCTACGCAGGATCACATATCGCGAAGGAGGCCGCGGCGCGCGGACACGATGTCCTGGCCGTCTCCCGCAGGGCCCCCGAAGACCCTGTGGAGGGCGTTCGCTATGTCATCGGCGATGTGCTCGACGAAGGCTTCCTGAAGGACCTCGCCGCGAAGTCCGACCTGCTCATGCTGGCACTCTCCCCGCGCGGAGATATGCAGGGCCGAGTGATCGAGGCCGCTCGGAAGCTCATCCCCGTGGCCGCGGAGGCCGGAGTCCGCGTGGGCGTGATCGGCGGGGCCGGCGCACTGCGCGTCTCTGAGGGCGGGCCGCGGCTGATCGACACCGAGGACTTCCCCGAGGAGATCAAGCCCGAGTCCTTCGAGATGCTCGATGTGCTGGAGGCGCTGCAGACCTCCGAGGACTCCCTGGACTGGTTCTACATCCACCCGGCCGCAGGATTCGGCAGCTTCCACCCCGGCGAGCGCCGCGGCGCCTACCGGGTGGGCGGCGAGGTGCTGCTCTCCGACCGCGAGGGCAAGTCCGAGATCTCCGGAGCCGATTTCGCCCTGGCCATCCTCGATGAGATCGAGAAGCCGGTGCATCGGCGTCGTCGCTTCTCCGCCGCCTACTGAGCCGCGGTGATCCAGGAAAAGCGATGCAGGAACAGCACTGGGCCGACGTCGTAGTGATCGGCGCCGGCCAGGCGGGACTCTCGGCCGGATATCACCTGCAGCGCGGCGGCCTGCTCAGCTTTGTGATGCTGGACGCTGATGAGGCTCCCGGCGGGGCCTGGCAGCACCGCTGGGAGTCGCTGCGCATGGAGACGGTCAACGGGATCTTCGATCTGCCCGGGATGCCCAAGCCGCCCGTCGATCCGCAGGAGCCCAGCCGTACCGCGGTGCCGCGATACTTCGCCGAGTATGAGGCCGCCATGGAGCTGCCCATCCGGCGTTCGGTCAGGGTGCTCAGCGTCCAGGATGCTGAGGGCTTCCAGGATGCTGAGGGTGGCCAGAATGCCGGCGACGAGCTGGAGGTCCGGACCGATCAGGGCATCTGGCGCACGCGGGCGATCATCAACGCCACCGGCACCTGGAACAACCCGCTGCTGCCGCATTACCCGGGGCAGGAGAGCTTCACCGGCGGGCAGCTGCACACGCGGGACTATCGGACGCTGGAAGACTTCGCCGGACGGCGGGTGGCGGTGGTAGGCGGCGGCATCTCCGCGGTACAGCAGCTGGAGGAGATCTCCCGAGTGGCAACCACCTTCTGGTACACCCGCCGTGAGCCGGTGTTCCACGGCGAGGACTTCCGTCCCGAGGTGGAAGGCCGCGCCACCATCGAGAAGGTCACCGCCGCGGCGGAGGCCGGTGAGCCCACCGGCAGCATCGTCTCCTACACAGGTCTGGGCTGGTCCTCCTACGCCCGGGCGGCCCACGCCCGCGGCGCATTGGAGCGCCGCCCCATGTTCACCGCAGTGGAGCCCTGCGGAGTGCGCGAGGCCGATGGCAGCTTCACCTCCGCGGACACCATCCTCTGGGCCACCGGCTTTCGGCCGGACCTGAAGCACCTGGATCCCTTGGGGCTGCGCAACGAACGCGGCGGGATCCAGATCAGCGGCACAGCGACGACGGCGGACCCGCGGGTGCATCTGATCGGCTTCGGCCCCTCCCAGTCCACTGTGGGCGCCAACCGTGCCGGACGCGCCGCCGTCCGCGATCTGACAGCGCGTCTGGGAGCAGCGGTATGAGGCTCTCGCTGCTGGACCGCTCACGGACGCGCAGCGGATACCCGGAGGCCGATGCCCTGCACCATTCGGTGGAGCGCGCCGCCCATGCGGAGGCTCTGGGCTATCACCGGTTCTGGGGCGCGGAGCATCATGCGGTGCCGGGCATCGCCTCCGGCTCACCGGCAGTGCTGCTGGCAGCCGTCGGCGCCCGCACCTCCCGGATCCGTCTGGGCTCCGGAGGGGTGATGCTGCCGCATCATCAGCCCTTGGTGGTGGCCGAGCAGTTCCTGATGCTGGAGGCGCTGCACCCGTCACGGGTGGACCTGGGACTGGGCCGGACGCTGGGCTTCACTGAGCAGGTGCGCCGGGCACTGCGCCAACAGACCGATGATGTGGACACCTTCGCCTCTGATCTGGAGGAGCTGCGCAGCTATCTGCGCCGCGAGGCTCCGGTGACGGCTCGGCCGGTCACCCAGACGGTTCCCTCGCTCTTCCAACTGGCGACCGGAGAGGGGCTGGTGACCGCGGCCCGGCTGGGCCTTCCGGCGGTGATCGGCGGTCCGGTGCTGCACTCCCCCGAGCTGGGTGAGGCGGTGGCCGCCTATCGGCGCGACTTCCGAGCCTCCGCGGAGACTCCGCAGCCGCAGATCATCATCTCCCTGGACCTCTACCTCGCCGAGACCGAGGAGCAGGCCCGTGAGCTGGCACTCTCCGAGGCATGGGCGATGGCCCGCTCCCGGGAGACAGGCGAGTTCTCCCCGCTGGAACCGGTGGAGCAGATCCGTGAGCAGCACTGGAGCCCGCGGACCACCAGCCGCATCGAGAAGAGCCTGCACCGGATGATCGGCGGACCGGCCGGCATCGTGGTCCCCGCGGTGGAGCGGCTGCTGGAGATCACCCGCGCCGAGGAGCTGATGGTCTCCACTTCCACCTATGACCGCGATGCCCTGGCCCAGATGGATGCCGCTGTGGCTGATCTGCTGACCTGAGATGCTGTGGCCCAGCGGGCCCATAGCTGATATGAAGAGACATGGACTGCACTGACACAGATCTCAGCTTGTGCCGTTGCAGCTCTGACCGCAGGTGCACGAGCAGTCCAGGCGGTTCCGCCTGGCCGACGTCGAGAGGAAATGATGGCAGCTTCACCCGTCACGCTTCACACCACTGACACCGGCGGTTCAGGCCGCCCCGTAGTGCTCATCCACGGCTGGCCGCTCTCCGGGGAGGCCTGGCAGCACCAGATCGGCCCCCTCAAAGAGGCCGGTTACCGGGTCATCACCTATGACCGTCGAGGCTTCGGCACGTCGGACAAGCCTGCCGAGGGCTTTGACTACGACACCTTCGCCGATGACCTGCAGCGCGTCCTCGAGTCCCTCCAGCTGGAGGATGTCACCCTCCTCGGCTTCTCCATGGGAGGCGGCGAAGTGGCCAGGTACGCCTCCCGCCATGGTCTGGACAGAGTCCGCTCCGTAGTGTTCGCCGCAGCGGTTCCCCCGTATCTGTTGAACGGCGCGGACAACCCCGAGGGGCCGCTGGACGAGGCCAGCTATCAGGGTCTCCGTGGTTCCTTGGAGGAGGACCGCGAGGCGTTCTTCGACGAGTTCGCCACAGGGTTCTTCTCCGCCGGTGACCAGCTGACAGTCAGCGAGGAAGAGCGGCAGCAGGCCATCGGACTCGCTCGCCAGTCGGATCAGGGCGCTGCGCTGGGTGCTATGGACGCTTGGGCCACCACTGATTTCCGTGCCGACCTCCAGTCGGTGACCGTGCCGACGCTGGTGATCCATGGCGACGCCGATGCCACTGTGCCGGTGGAAGGTTCCGGACAGCGCACGCACCAGGCCATCAGCGGTTCAGAGCTGGTGATCATCGAAGGCGCTCCGCACGGAGTCAACGTCAGCCACGTGGACCAGTTCAACTCTGCGGTGCTCGACTTCCTCGCACGCTGAGCCCGGGCCGCCGCTCGAGCCGATGGGGCCGGAACGTTGCGCGTGCGTGATCACACCGGAAGACTGCCACCCATGCAGACCTCTGAACGGCACCCGTCACTGCCGCTGCGCCGTGCGCGGTGGGCCGCCATGGCCGCTTTCGCCACCAACGGGGCACTTCCGGCCTCGCTGCTGGCACGCTACGCCGAGGTCAAGGAGACACTGGGGCTCAGCCCTGCTCTCTTCGGCGTTCTCGTCGTAGGTCTCGGGCTGGGAGGGGCGCTGGTCCTGCACCTGCCCGGGATCGTATCCCGCCGCCTCGGAGTGGCGCGATCAGCCACCTTCGGCACCGTGTGGATCGGCGGATGTCTGATCCTCGCCGCAGCGGGAGTGGCACTGGGCAACCCATGGCTGGCCCTGGCCGGCCTCATCCTGGCCGGCGCCGGGGATGCCGTGGTCGATGTGGCCCAGAACTCTCAGGGCATCCGCGTGCAGGAGCAGTATGGGCGCTCCCTGCTGAACTCTATGCATGCCGGTTGGAGCATCGGCGCCGCAGTCGGAGGCGCCGTCGGCACTCTGGCAGCTCTGGGAGGCGTACCGCTGCTGGCACATATGACCCTCTGGTCTGCCGTGTGTGTGACCACTATGGCGCTGTGTGCCAGGCGCTTCCTCACCGAAGCCCAGCCGCCCCCAGCTGCTGACCAGACCGACCCGGCCGCACCACAGATCACACATCGCCCCACAGGGCGGCAGATGATCCTGATCCTCGCACCATTGGCCCTGGTCGCACTGGCCGGCATCTCGGTGGAAGACATCGGGAACAACTGGTCGGCCGTGCTGCTCTCCGCTGAGCGCGACGTCGCGGCAGCCTCAGCCGGAGTCGGGCTGAGCGTGCTGCTGGCCGCGCAGTTCATCGGGCGCCTGCTCGGCGACCGTGTCATCGACCGCCTCGGGAGCCGTGCCACCCTGCTGATCAGTCTGGCTGCGGTCACAGTGGGGATCTTCGGCGCGGCCTGGGCTCCGAACGTCGGTCTGACACTGGCGGGGCTGGCACTGGCGGGGCTGGGGTGCGCGGTCACCGTGCCCATCGCATTCGCCACAGCTGATTCCGTCCCAGGACTGGCGGCGCACAGCGGGGTGACATGGATCAGTTGGATCATGCGGACCGCCGCACTCGGACTCTCCCCCGCCATCGGCCTGATGAGTCAAGGCGGCTCGCTGCCGCTGGCCCTCTCGGCGGTGGCCCTGATCGCCGTCGTCGCCCTCCTGCTTCAGCTCAGACCAGCCCACCGATGAGCGGCCACAGGTACATCAGATGCGCAGCGCCTCAGCGATCGGAGTCTCCCCTCCACGGAAGCTGATCGTACGCCGCCGAGCGGATGACTCCGCCAGTACGGCGGCCGCCACCGCCGCCACGTCCCCACGTGATACGTAGGACTCCTGAGCGGGGAAGAGGATGAGATCGATCCTCCCGGTCGGCTCCTCTGAGGTGAGATAGTCGGGTGCCAGAATCGTATAGTCCAGATCGGTGGCACGGAGGTGCTCTTCAGCAGCCTTCTTGGCTTCGATATAGGGATAGAAAGGCTCGTCCGGGGCGACTCCGTGCCCGGGCCGCGCCCGCAGGTAGGAGACCAAGACAAACCGGTCTGCCCCAGCAGCCTGAGCGGCGCCCATGGTGCGGATCGCGGCGTCTCGATCGACAGCGTATGTCCGCTCTGAACTGCCGCCCCCGGCTCCTGCCGCCCAGACGACGGCGTCATGACCACGAAGCACGTCAGTGATCTCCTCGAGACTCATCTGCTCGATGTCACCCAGCTGCGGCTTCGCGCCGGTCTCCGCCACTTCGGATTCATGATCAGGGTTGCGGAAGACACTGGTGACGTCCTCTCCCTGCTCCACGATGCGGGCGGCGAGGCGAAGCGCCACCTTTCCATGTCCACCGATGATGATCGTCTTCGACATTCAACTCATCCCTTCTTCTTTCATGTCATGGCCATGACACGCTGCGCTGCCGATGGGGCTGCTCGTCAATCCACCATCTCAAAGAGCTGCCCTTCGGTGTAGGTGATGCTGTCGAACTTCCACAGCCCACCTTCACGACGCGCTGTGCAGTCATAGGTCGCACCATAGACATCGCGTTCCAGCGAGTCCGGGGTTCCGTTGTAGGGGACCAGCCGGAACACCTTCAGCGTGGCTCGGGGCCCCTCGACCTGGACTTGAGTGTCACCCATGGCGTGGTGGAGGCTGACCCGGCCTGAACGGAACAGCTGCAATGTGGACAGGAACTCCCGGCGATTCCTCAGCGGGCCGAAGGGAACAATGTCAGTGGTGAGGTCTTCAGCGAAGATGTCGCGCAACAGTTCAAGATCCCACTGATCCACGGCCCACGTGTAGCGGGTGAAAGCATCGATGATCTGTTGCTCATCGCCGCCGGGCTCAGCATTCTCGGGAATGACACGCCAGGGCGCATCGAGCGCGCTCACCGTTTTCGGCAGGGTGCTGCCCGGCTCCCAGCCCAGCCGGCTGCGTGTTTCAGGCCAGGTGGTCAGGGCCGGGTGGCGACCATGTGCCCAGTCCTGTTCGAAACGCAGCCCCGTGATCTGCCACTGCTGAGCGTTACGCTGCCACGAGTTGGCAAAATGTCCACCGAACCAGCTGACAGCGGGGGCTGTGCCCCCTGCCTGGATCAGTGCAACGCTGAGATAGGCACTCTGCTGCGCCTGGTCCCCATCGGTCGAGATGTACTCATTGGCGAGGAAGTATCGCACGCCTCCGCTGGGCACAAGGAACGTGGACAAACCGGCGACGATGTCCGCGCGGCCCCTCAAGAGATCCGCCTGGGAGGTGTCTGCCCAGGCGTCGTGGCTGAATATGCCTGCTGCCGGCTCGAGCTCTCCATGTTCGAGGGCACCGATCACCTCGACGAACGCAGCGTGTATGGCCTCACGGTTGGGGGTGCTGCTTGCCATCGATGACCTCCTTGAGCAGTTCGTATGACTTCAGCCGGTCCTCATGTTCGTAGATATACGAGGTGAACATGATCTCGTCGATGTCGGTGGTGTCCAGCAGGCCCTTCAACTGTTCTCTGACAGTGGTGGGGGAACCGACGACGGCCCCGGAGACGGAGCTGTGGACGGACTGCGCCTCCTGCTGCGTCATGTCACGAGGCGGCTGGATCTCCACAGGACGGCCACGACCCAGGGCGAGGAAATGCTGCTCGGTGGAGGAGAACTGAAGCTGGGCCCCTCTGTCGGTGTCAGCGACCGCGAGGTTCAGGCCGAGCTTGACGTACGGCTCGGAGAGCACCTCCGACGGCTGGAAATTCTTGCGGTAGGTGTCGATGGCGGGGAAGGTGAACCCAGGTGAGAAATGGCCCGCGAAGGAGAAGGGCAGACCCAGCTGGGCGGCCTGTCCAGCGCTGAAGTCGCTGGATCCCAGCAGCCACACCAACGGATCCTGTCCACGGGCTCGAATCGCCTGGACCTGAGGGCGCTGGCCGGTGCGTTCCGGGGTGAAGTAGCTGCGCAGCTCTTCGACCATCGCGGGGAAGTCGTTGGAATCTGACCGGCGAAGAGCCTGGGCAGTCCTCCCGTCAGTTCCGGGGGCACGGCCCAGACCGAGGTCGATCCGCCCCGGAAAGAGTGATTCGAGGGTGCCGAACTGTTCCGCGATGACCAACGGAGCATGATTGGGCAGCATGATGCCCCCGGATCCCACACGTATGTTCTGGGTGCGTTCGGCGACCAGACCGATCAGCGTGGGACGTCGCAGCACTGGCGATCCTTGTATACACCCAGGGGTAAATGCGATGATTCAAGTATACCCCTGGGGGTATACAAGGAAAGATCTCTCGAAGGAGACGCAATGTTGTTGGAACGCATCTATGACGAGGATCTGGCGCAGGCCAGCTATTTCATCGGCTGTCAGGCCAGGAACGAGGCGGTGGTGGTGGACGCCCGCCGCGACATCGACGAGTATCTGGACCTGGCCACGCACCATGGCATGAAGATCGTTGCTGTCACCGAGACACACATCCATGCCGACTATCTCTCGGGGACCCGGGAACTGGCCGCTGCCACCGGTGCTGAGGTCTACGTCTCCGGGGAGGGAGACGACCAGTGGCAATACGGCTTCGAAGGCCGCCGCCTCCACGACGATGATGTGATCGACGTCGGAAACATCACCATCAGAGCCCGGCATACCCCGGGGCATACCCCCGAACATCTGATCTTCGAGATCACTGACGGCGCCTTCAGCGATGACCCCGGGTACATCCTCTCCGGAGACTTCGTCTTCGCCGGCGAACTCGGGCGCCCTGACCTGTTGGACGAAGCCGCCGGAGGCGTCGATACCCGGTACCAGGGCGCCAAACAGCTCTTCGACAGTCTGAAGAATGTCTTCCTGCCCATGAAGGACCACGTGCTGGTCTACCCCGGCCACGGTGCAGGCAGCGCCTGCGGCAGATCCTTGGGAGCACTGCCGGCGACCACGGTGGGGTACGAACGGGCCAATGCCTGGTGGTCGCCCTACCTGCAGAATGACGACGAGGCCGGGTTCATCGAGCAGCTGCTGGAGGGTCAGCCGGATGCCCACGCCTATTTCGGGCGGATGAAGCGGCAGAACAAGAACGGTCCTGCGATCCTGGGGCCACTCCCCGAGCTGACCGAACTCCTGACCGACCAGGTCGCCGCGGCGGTGGAGACCGATGAGCTCATTGTGGCCGACACCCGATCCCATGACGAGGTTCACGCCGGCACTGCACTCGGGTCCTTGAACATCCCCCAGGAGAAGCCGGCCAGCTTCGGCGCCTGGGCCTACGACCCCGAGCGAGAGGCACGGCCGTTGGTCCTGCTCGCCGCAGATCAGACCGAGGCTCACCGCTTGCGGGCTCACCTCATCCGGGTAGGCATCGACCGTTATGCCGGATACATCAGCAGTCTTGGTGGATTGCCGGCGGTCACTCCTGCGACCATCCCCGCAGCCGAGCTGGCCACATCTGAGGCAGATGTGCTGCTCGATGTCCGCAATGCTGCCGAATACGCGGAAGGCCACATCCCAGGCGCCCAGAATCTCAGCGCCGGGAAGGTCCTCTGGCACCTGGACAAGCTGCCCAGGCACGCCACCGTCATCTCCTACTGCCAGTCCGGCAAAAGAAATTCCGTCGCGGCCAGTGCTCTGCGCCGGAAGGGCTATCGAGTCCTCGAATTGGAAGGCAGCTACAACGGCTGGCTCGAGCATCAGAATCGCTGATCGCCCCCCCCTCGACGAAAGGCACCCTGTGACCCCCACCCCTTGCGCGCCCGAAGACCTGCTCCACCACATCCACCGTGCATCCCAGTCGGTGCTCATCGATGTCCGCACACCGGCCGAGTTCGAAACCGCCCATATCAAGGGCTCCCGCAACCTTCCGCTGGACCTGCTCCAGAAGAACCCCTCCTCTGTCGCGTCCTCCCTCCCGGAGAACGCTGTGCTGCTCTGCCAATCCGGTGCCCGCAGCCAGCAGGCGGTGCAAGCCTTGTCAGAGGCAGGGGCAGATCAGCTTCAGGTGCTCGACGGGGGCATCAACGCTTACCAGAAGGCAGGCGGTGAACTCCTGCGAGGGAAACAGCGCTGGGCCATGGAGCGACAGGTCCGCATGGGCGCCGGAGCCTTGGTGACCACCGGCATCCTCTCCAGCCACTTCATCCACCCGAACCTGAAATGGCTCTCCTTCGGCGTCGGCTCGGGGCTGATCTTCGCCGCGGCGAGCAACACGTGCGCGATGGGTTACGCACTGAGCCGGATGCCGTGGAACAGGACAGGATCAGACCCGAGCCTGGAAGCCGCACTCCGGGATATTTTCGACGCGACCGGCAACAGGTGAGGCCTTCATGGGACCGCTGACCCTGCTCGTCGTCGGGCTGGCAGTGCTCATCGGCATATCGCTGGGCCTGCTGGGCGGCGGCGGTTCCATTCTCGCCGTCCCCCTGCTGGCCTACGTGGCGGGGATGGAACCGCAGGAAGCAATAGCCGGTTCCCTCTTCGTGGTCGCGGTGACCTCTGCGGTGAGTCTGCTCAGCCACGCACGCCGGGGAAACGTGCGGTGGAGGATCGGCGCTCTCTTCGGAGGAGCAAGCATGATCGGGGCGTTCGCCGGCGGGCTGATCGGTGGCCGCATCCCCGGCACAGTGCTGATGATCGCCTTCGCGATGATGATGGTAGCCACCGCCGCAGCCATGCTCCGGCGCAGAAGACCGTCGAGTGCTTCGTCGATACGCGAGGAACGCATCTCACACCGCTGGTGGCGGATCCTCATCGACGGGCTGGCCGTCGGTCTGATCACAGGCATGGTGGGGGCGGGAGGCGGATTCCTCGTTGTGCCCGCGCTGGTGCTGCTCGCCGGGTTGTCCATGCCCGCAGCAGTGGGTACCTCCCTGATGGTCATCACCATGAAATCCGCAGCCGGACTGGGCGGATACCTCACGACCGTAGCCCTGGATTGGACGCTGATCCTGATGGCCACAGGCGCCGCCGTCGCAGGGGCGCTGCTGGGCTCACGGTTCACCGACCGCATCCCTGAGGCACGACTCCGCAGGGCCTTCGGAGTCTTCGTCCTGATCATGGGTGGCCTCGTGCTGGCCATGGAACTCATCTGACGGGGAGAGGTCCTCGAATCGGCGAAGCCTGCCACGAGCAGAACTCGGGACGTTCTGCTCCGGATGGGCCCCGACTCTCAGAATCGTGGGACTATTGTTCATCGTGTTTTCCCGCCCAGAACCCCGGAAGGAAACCTCATGCGTAACGCGGACCCCGAAACTCAGCGCAAGATCGTCAACCGGCTCAAGCGTGCACGCGGCCAGTTGGACTCTGTCATCAACGCAGTGGAGAACGGCGGTTCGTGCAGAGAGGTCGTCACGCAGCTGGCAGCGGTGTCCACCGCCCTTGACCGCGCTGGCTTCATCATCGTCTCCGGTGCCATGCAATATTGCATCACAGACCCCGAAACGGCGGCCGAGGAAGAAGACGGCCTCACCGTCGAGGAACTCGAGAAGCTCTTCCTCACCCTCTCCTGACCGGCCGAGACCTCTGCTGACCGGTACGGACGGCGAGCCGACGGATTGCTGGCGGGCGGACCTCTTCAACGGCTCCGGCGGCGTCGTTTCGGTCTCTGCCCAGCGCACCTGAGAACTGGACAGATCTGTCCTATGCCAGGCTCCCGTAGGAGAATCGAGCAGGTCTCCAGCAGCTGACAGCTGAGCACGCCCGGCTTCTGGCAGAGCGGGACTAGTACGGAAACAGCTGTCGAAGCTGCCGCGGATACAATCGGACCCAGGCCATACGACCCTCTGGCACCGGGCCGTGTGGAATACTCCTGATCATGACTGGTCCAACAGACATCGCAGTTCAGCGCCTGGCCAATGAAGAGAGCGAGATCGCGCTGTTCTCCCTGCAGGGAGACATCCGTGAACGGAGCCTGGCCAGCCTGCAGAGCGCGTACTTGGAGAGCGGGAAGTTCACCCAGGACGCACGTACCGTGTCACCTCAGACGGCAAAATCCCTGCTGGTGGCAGGAGCTGCCGCTGGTGGGACAGGTCTGTCGGCGGCAACAGCCGGGACGCTGTTCATGGCTACCGCAGACCCCTCAACGCTGATGCAGCTGGGAGCCGGCGTGGGGGCAGCAGTGATGGGACCCAGCGGGATCACAGCCCAGGCGGCATTTCTTCCGGTTGCCTCCTCAGTGCCTGTTGTTGCGCCTCTTCTGGCCGTCCATGCTCTCTCCACGGCAGTGACCATGCGCCAGTTCGAGTTGATGGACCGCAAGATCGATGAGATCAAGACCACCCTGGACCGGATGTTGGCTCGCTATGAGGCAGAGATGACTGCCCAGCTGATCACAGCCTCCAGCATCATCGATGAGGTGCAGCATCAGTACGAGGCCACAGGCAGATTCTCTCAGGACATGCTGATCCGCCTGGCCTTGGCAGAACGTGACCTGCGGATTGTGGCCCAGCGCGCCCGTGTCCTGGCTGATTCCTACGATATTGATCACGTCCAAGATGCCGATGCCGCTAAGCGGGCCAATCATGACATTCAGGCGGCAATCTTCACCACGTTCGTTGAGCTCAGGGCAGCCTACCTCCGAGTTGGCGTGGACAACCAGGAGAACCCGGGAACAGTGGCCACTTCAAGGTCACGATTGGCGCAGACGCTGAGCGAGTCACTGAGCCTGTGGGACAAGCTCTTGGGCCGTGCCACACAGTTGGAGGAGAGGATCGGCCGGCAGGAGACTGCCCTGAAGGACCGAAACCTGCTCCAGAAGCTGGCTAGCTCTGAGAAGAAGGAGCTGGAGTCAATGCAAGAAGCGCACAGGGAGACTCAGAAGGCCGAGCGCACCATCATCGACGGGCTTGGGCCGCTGAAGCACGATATCGCTTCAACTCTGGAGCAGCTGGAATCCGCCGACCAGAAGGGGCAAGGGACGCTGGTCTATTGGCAGGACGACGACGGTGAACACGCATTCACCACAAGTGAGCAGCTCTTACGCCTTGTGCCATAAGCCGCTCTGACGACAGCGGGCTGGGATGTCCCTACACCGTCGATCTGTACCACAGACTGTCCGGGCGACTGATCTGCAGTACAGCGCTGATCCCTGAGGATCGGCACTGGGACCCGTCTGCATCGGCGGTGCTCAAAGGCCCTTCTGAGCCGAGCTCCAAGCCGTTGTGCGCCTTAGTGGATGCTTCTCAAACCCGCGCAGGCCGGTAAAAACGCTGATCCGCAGTGTTCTCAGGGGATCGACGGGGCGTCGGGCACGTCTCCAGGCTACTCGGAACCACGATAAACGGGGTCCGGTGGCAAAATATTCGCGTGGTCCTCAAACCGGTTTGAGCACCGCGAGTCGATCAGCGCTGGTCGCTGGGAACGCCGCCGGGGTGCCGGTGAAGGAGCTTGAGACGAACGTCGCAGCGATCGAACAGGCTGCGATCCGAGCCTCCTGCGAAACCCGCCTCCTGGTGGACAGCCTTCGCCACCGCAACACTACCACTGAGCAGGAGAGTCTAATACGGGCTCACGGTGGCAGGCTCGTATACTTGCTACCTGCAGCATCCGTTAACGGCGCCAGGCAATACCTCCGATGGCCAGTGGGCCCTCATCGAGGCGTACCGTGCTGGGAGTCTGAACGCGGTACATCAGATCGAGAGACAACGAGTCGCCCAGAATAGGCAGCGCTTGCTCGAGCCGGATGGGGCAAAGCAAGTGCCCGCTCTCGAAGGAGTCCCTCGCAGTCCACGATCGAGCACCTCAGCGTCGATGGATCATTCGTCGCTGAGGGTTACGAGCAACGCATGAACCGCTGGGTCTCTTCCGTCTGGTTCGAACGCACGACCGGCTAGACCCAACCCCCGCTTGGCGAACAGCTCAGCACGGCTACCTTCTCGACCAGGGCCCGGAAGGCAGTTCCACACCGGATGCCCCGGAAGCGTCGTAGCGGCTGTGACGGGAAGCCGAGTCAGCTGCGGATCATCGTGCAGATTCTCTTCACCTGGGCCTCCAAATGTGTCCCGGGGATGCGACCGGCCAGATGCAGGCTGGTGAGCCCATGACAGGTTGCCCAGAACAGCTCAGTCAGCGCTGCGGCGTCGTTATTGCTCATCTGCCCGGTCTCCTGGAGGATGATCCCTGTCAGTGCATCGAAGGATTCCCGCAGCTCTGCGGGAGTATCCTCCTGCGCGAACCTGAGACGGGTATGGTTGGTGAACATCGCCTCATACAGTGCCGGGTTCTGCCTGCCGAAATCCAGGTAGGACCAGCACAGCTGCTCCAGTGCACACCCTGGCCCTGAGGCGGCTTCCCGTATCAGGGAGGTCAGTTCCAGAAATCCTTGGGTGACTACCGCAGCCAAGACATGGTCCCGGCTGCGGAAGTGCTGGTAGATCACCGGCTGGCTGTGGTTGATCTCCTGGGCCAGCCGGCGGGTGGTCACCGACGCCCACCCCTCGCGTTCGGCAATCTGGCGAGCGTGCTCAATGATCTGCTGCTCCCTGTGAAGGTATCTGCGCCCCCGTGGTGAAGGGGTCATGACCCTCCCATAATCAGCCCGACGCTGAGCAGCATGAGCACTGCTGTGCTGCCATGGATACCCCAGGCCGATGCCTGCTTGCCTCCGCTACTGAGCACCAGAATTGCATCGCCGACCGGGATGAGAGTGAAGGCCAAGATGCACCAGGCGACCACAGCAGGCTCAGCGGCGATCAGAAGTACGGCGGCAATCACTCCTGTGACGGCATCGCGCACTCCTTTGACCCGCAACCATGCAGTCGCCTGTTGCTGCGGCAGGTGGGTTAGCCCGAAACTTGCCGCCATCGCCCGCGGGATGAACAGGTAGCACAGGCCCACCACGAAGATCGCGGCCCCCGCGGCAGCCGCAATGATCAATCCGACAGTCTCCATTCAACCTCCTATCAGTGATACGCAACCTATCACCGATAGGCAATCAGGTACCGCTAAGCATCATGCTGGGTTTCAGGTATCGGTACGTGAGTAGTCGGCGAACTCATCAGGGTCGCTGCTTCGCTTGGCATACCACGGGTCGCTGTGACCGGTATCGAGGTAGTGAGGATGCGCATCGGCCACCGAGGCTGCGATGGTCTCCGGCTGATCTGTTCGGCGCGCATGGCGTGTTGCTGCCCAGAGATTGGCTCCACTGGAGGCTCCCACCGGCTTGCCGAGCAGAGTGCGCAGACGGCATGCACCAGCGACACTGGCAACATCGGGTGTTTGGACGATGAGATCAACGCTGCCGGGATTGAACGACTTAGGCAGCTGAGGCCTTACCGTTGACCTCGATCCAGAACGAGCCCCATCGTGAAGTGGGCCTTCGAAGCCTATGCCAGCGGCAACTACTCCACCGCCAGCCTGCGTGATGAACTTATCGACCGTGGTCTGACCACCGTGCCGACAGCGACGCGCCCGAGGAAGGCCCCCTCTCTGCGGTGCACCGGATGCTGCCGAACCCATACTACGAGGGCAACGTGCCCTTCCGGGGAGCGGTCTATGAAGGCATGCACGAACCGCTGGTGCCCATCGAGATTTGGTACCGGGTCCAGGCAGTGCTGTCCTCCCACCGGGCCTCGGGAGAGAAGACCCAGGTCCATGACCAAAGCCGAGAACCGCCAGGGTGTGATCTCCCCCTACATCACAGAGGCCGAGGCGGTGGACGGGGAGGCCGGTGAGCCCTTCGACATCCTGTTCAACCCCGAGGTCCAGTCCACCGCGCTGCGCCGCAAGCAGGCTGGTGGAGACCAGAGTGGAGATCAAACCGCGAACGTCGCAGGTTTGAACAAGGACCAACTGGTGCCCCCAGGAGGAATCGAACCTCCGACCTTTGGTACCGGAAACCAACGCTCTATCCCCTGAGCTATGGAGGCGGGGGTCGCACGACGTCGTCGCGCTGACCGGACTAGATTACCAGGACCGCGCCTGCGAACCTAGCTGAGGCACAGTGTCAGCCGGTCACGGCGACCGTGTAGCTCCAGAGCTCGGAGGACATGCCGACGGGCTTCTTCTTCGGCTCGCCTTCCTCCCCCTCGCCATGGGACTTCTGGAAATCCTGAGAGCTGCGCCAGTTCTCGAAGTCCTCCTCCGAGTCCCAACGTGTCAACACCAGCCAGGTGCTGCGCTCATCGGCGGGCTGCAGAAGCTCGAAGCCTTGGAAGCCGGGGGTCCCTTCCATGGAGCTGTGGCGTGCGGCGAACCGCTTGCCCAGCTCATCCCCGGAATCCTCGGGAACAGTGATGGCATTGATCTTGATGATGCTGCTCATAGGCCCATGCTACCGCGCGGCCTTGGCCGTGTACCGACCGAGAGTCTCCTCCCGGAACTCGTAGAACCGGCCGTCCTGGATGCTGCGGCGGATGTCATCGACCAGCTTCACCGTGTAGTGCTCGTTGTGGATGGTGCACAGCGTGTTCACCAGCATTTCCTTGGCTTTGAAGAGATGATGCAGATACGCGCGCGAGTAGTTCCGGCAGGTGTAGCAGGTGCAGTCCTCATCGATGGGCCCGAAGTCCTTCTTGAACCGGGCCTGCGGAAGGTTGAACCGTCCGCTTGGGTGGTAGACGCGCCCGTTCCGCGCCACGCGTGAGGGAGAGACGCAGTCGAAGGTGTCGGCTCCGTTCTCGATGGCAGTGAAGAAGTCCTCCGGCTCGGAGATCCCCAGCAGGTGGCGCGGCCGATCCTCCGGCAGCTCATCGCAGATCCACCCCACGATGGTGCCCAGATTCTCCTTCTCCAGGGCTCCACCGAGACCGAAGCCGTCGAAGCGCTGGCCCTCAACCTCCATGGCACCCAGATCCCGAGCCGCCTTACGCCGGAGATCCTCGTACTGGGCCCCCTGCAGCACACCGAAGAGAGCCTGGTAGGGCCGATGCGAGCGCTCCTCGGTCAGCACCCGATGCGCGGACAGGCAGCGCTCGGCCCACAGCCTCGTCCGCTCCAGGGATGTCTCCTGATAGGCCCGGGTGTTGAACAGCGTGGTCAGCTCATCGAAGGCGAAGATGATATCGGCGCCGATCTCATGCTGAAGCTTCATGGAGACCTCGGGGGTGAAGCGGTGCGTGGTGCCGTCGATATGAGATTTGAAGGTGACGCCGTCGTCGTCGACCAGGGCCAGACGCTCCTTATCGGGCGCCACCGCCGCATCGTCTGGGACCACAGAGGCGTCCATAGAGATGACCTTCTTGAATCCCGCGCCCAGGCTCATGACCTGGAACCCTCCGGAGTCGGTGAAGGTGGGGCCGGGCCAGTTCATAAACTTGCCGAGCCCTCCGGCGGCATCGAGCACATCGGTGCCCGGCTGCAGATTCAGATGGTAGGCGTTGGCCAGAACAGCCTGAGCGCCGACCTCGGCGATCTCTTCCGGCCGCACCGACTTGATGGTGGCTTTGGTGGCCACCGGGATGAAGGCCGGAGTCCGGATCTCCCCGTGCGGCGTCTGGATGACTCCGGTCCGCCCGTGGGCGCCGTCGAGTCTGCTGTCGAGAGTGAAGTTGAAGCTGTCCTGGGGCACCCCACAATCTTAGTGGCTCCAGACGCCGACGCCGGTCTCAGCCCGGATGGCCCAGCACACCTTCTCCCGGCAGCCAGTCTGGAGCATCCTCCTCGGTCACAGCCCCGGTGGGACGCCCCATTGTCGACTTTTCGAATATGTGTTCGAATAGTCGCATGCGGTGGCAGGGACAGAAGATCCAGAACAGTGACGAGGCGGCGCTGCTGCCGCTCAAAGGCCTGGTCCGCAGCGTCCGCACACCGGAGTTCGAAGGCGTCACTTTCCACGAGGTGGCCAGCAGGACCGCACTCAACCGCGTGCCCGGCCAGTCGAATATGCCCTTCGAATGGACCATCAATCCCACCCGCGGATGCCTCCACCGCTGCGTCTACTGCCTGAGTCCGGACACCCTGATCCTCATGGCAGAGGGCCGGCAGAAACCTCTGCGTGAGATCACCGTGGGGGACAAGATCATCGGCACATACCTGGAAGGCCAGTACCAGCGCTTCACCGAAACAGAGGTGAGCGCCAAGTGGGGCACCCGCAAACCGGCCTACCGCATCACCCTCAACGACGGAACCGAGCTCACCGCCAGCGGAGACCACCGCTTCCTGACCGAGCGCGGCTGGAAATACGTCGCACCCGCTCCGGCAGGGATCACAGTCCGCCCCCATCTCACGACGAACAGCCGGCTCATGGGATTCGGCCTCGGCAGCCCCGCCGCCGAATACCGCGACCCGGTGACGAGCCTGACAGGGCAGGCGGTCAAGACCTCCTCGGACCTGAAGGTCGCTTTCATCGAGGACCTGGGCCGCCACGAGGAGATGATGGACATCACCACCGGCACCGGCGACTTCATCGCCAACGGGGTGGTCAGTCACAACTGCTTCGCGCGGAAGACCCATGAGTACCTGGACCTGGACTCCGGACGGGACTTCGACAGCCAGATCATCGTGAAGACCAACGTGGCCGATGTCCTGCGCGCCGAGCTGGCCAAGCCCTCATGGAAGCGTGAGCATGTGGCGCTGGGGACCAACTCGGACCCCTACATGCGTGCCGAAGGCCGCTATCAGCTCATGCCCGGCATCATCGAGGCGCTCGCCGATTCGGGCACTCCCTTCTCCATCCTGACGAAGGGACCGCTGCTGAAGCGGGACCTTCCGCTGCTGCGCCACGCCGCTGAACAGGTTCCGGTGTCAGTGGCCGTCTCTCTGGCCATGGTGGACCCCGAACTGCAGCAGAAGGTCGAACCCGGAACTCCAGACCCACGGGCGCGGCTGAACCTGATCCGGTCCATCGCCGAAGCAGGCCTGGACGTCAACGTCCTGGCCATGCCGATCCTGCCCTGGCTCAGCGACTCCCCGGAACAGCTCGACGCCCTGCACGCCGCCCTCGCCGAGGCCGGCGCGAGCTGGGTCAGCACCGGTGCACTTCACCTGCGTCCCGGAGCCCGCGAATGGTTCCTCCAGTGGCTGGCTGCCGAGTATCCGCACCTGGTGGCCAAGTACCGGCGCATCTACGGCAGCCCCCAAGGGGGCTTCAGCAGCTATGCCGCCAAGGATTACACCCACTGGCTGGGCCGACAGTCGGCCGAGGCACGACGACGGCACGGCTTCATCCGTCCGGCTGACCCCACCTGGCCCGGCCGCACCTCACCCGAGACGCCCCACCCCTCGCAGGAGCCCGCTCAGCCTGCCCTGTTCTGAGCGTGACTGTCCTGAGCTGCACTGCTCCGCGTCGCACCCTTCCCAGCTCAGCCGCACAGCCCAACAGGCCGGTGCGGAATCGCCGTTCGCCACCTTAGGGTTGACCTGACCATATAAGCCGCGGCATAGTGTCACTGACACCATAAGAGGAGGACACTGCGATGCCGACAGACGGACCGTCCACGCTCGAACTGGCCGTCTCCTCCGTGGTGTTCGCACTGCGCCCACACCCGGAGACCGGTGAGCTCACGCTCTGGCTTCCGCTGGTCCGGCGCATCCGGGAACCCTTCGAAGGGCGCTGGGCACTGCCCGGAGGGCCGTTGGATCCACAGCAGGACCTGGTCGAATCCGCCCGCACCACTCTGCATCGCACCACCGGGCTGACCCCGCGCCACCTGGAGCAGCTCTATGCCTTCGGCGACGCCGACCGCTCCCCCGGTGCACAGGACGAATCCCCCACCCGGGTGGTCTCCATCGTCTACTGGGCCCTGGTCCGCCAGGACGAGGACGCCGAGGCCGTGGACGGGGAGAACGTCGAATGGTTCCCCGCTGATGACATCGCCGAGGAGGCCGGCCCCCTGGCCTTCGACCATGGCGTCATCCTGGCCTACGCCCTGCGCCGCCTGCGGGCCAAGGTCATCTACTCCCCCATCGCCCACGCCTTCCTGCCCGAGCGATTCCCACTGGCCCAGCTGCGCCAGGTCTATGAGGCCATCCTCAACCGCGCCCTCGACCCCTCAAACTTCCGGCGCCAGATCCTCGCCCAGGGAACAGTGGAGGACACCGGCGAGCGCATGACCGGCACGGCCCACCGCCCTCCCAAGCTCTACCGCTCTTCCCCTGATCGCAGCCGATACACCCTCACCATCCAGGAGAACTGATGGCATCCTCCGTCAAGGACCGCATCCAACTGACCCCCACCCGCAGCTGCAGCAGCGCACTGCCCGAGGGACCCTGGGAGTTTGACGCCATGCCCGGCTATGGGCCCGGCTCCTCCCAAGCGGACCCGGCCCCGGCGCACACCCCCACCAACGGCACCAGCCGGCCGAACCAGCTGCCCGAGGCCTACCGGCAGATGGAGGAGGCCGAGCTGCATGAGCGCATCCGCTCCGCCAAGGAGGCTCTAGGGGAGCGCCTGGTGATCCTGGGGCACTTCTACCAGCGCGATGAGGTGGTCCAGCATGCCGACTTCGTCGGGGACTCCTTCCAGCTGGCCCAGGCCGCGCTCACCAAGCCGGATGCTCAGAGCATCGTGTTCTGCGGGGTCCACTTCATGGCAGAGACTGCCGACATCCTCTCCTCAGAGGACCAGCAGGTGATCCTGCCGAATCTGGCCGCCGGCTGCTCCATGGCCGATATGGCGGATGAGGACTCCGTGGAAGAGGCCTGGGAGGAGATCGCCGAGTTCTACGGCTTCGACCCGGAGAACCCAGAGCCCGACGCCGAGGGAAAGCTCCCGGTGCTGCCGGTGACCTATATGAACTCCTCGGCCGCGCTGAAGGCCTTCTGCGGACGCCTGGGCGGTATCGTCTGTACTTCCTCCAACGCGGCCACGGTGCTGGAGTGGGCCTTCGAACGCGCCCACCGGGTGCTGTTCTTCCCGGACCAGCACCTGGGCCGCAACACCGCCAAAGCCATGGGCATCGCCCTGGAAAACATGCCGATGTGGAATCCGCGACTGCCCTGGGGCGGCAACACCGCTGATGACCTGAAGCAGGCCCAGGTCCTGCTCTGGCATGGCTTCTGCTCAGTGCATAAGCGCTTCACCGTGGACCAGATCGACCAGGCCCGGGAGCAGTTCCCCGGCTGCCGGGTGATCGTCCACCCAGAATGCCCCATGCCCGTGGTGGATGCCGCCGATGCCTCAGGCTCCACCGATGCCATCCGGAAGTTCGTGGAGGCCAGCTCCCCCGGCGATGTGATCGCCGTGGGCACCGAGATCAATATGGTCAACCGCCTGGCCGCCGACTACCCGGACCGGGAGATCTTCTGCCTGGACCCGGTGATCTGCCCCTGCTCCACGATGTACCGCATCCACCCGGGATATCTGGCCTGGGTGCTGGACTCCCTGGTGGCCGGACAGGTCGAGAATCGGATCAGCGTGCCTGAGGGGACCGCCGTCGAGGCGCGGGTCGCTCTGGACCGCATGCTGGCCGCGAAGCCGCGATGATCGGCGCCCCCATGCAGAGTCCCATGCAGACAGCGCACTCTCTTCAACCTGCCCAGTCCCTCCAAGCTGCACAGATCGATGCGGTGATCCGGATGGCTCTGGCGGAGGACGTGCCCTTCGGCGATCTGACCACTGAGTGCTTCGTTCCGGCCCAGGCGGTGACAGAGGCTCATCTGGTAGCGAGGGAACCCGGTGTCTTCAGCGGCGGCGAGGTCTTCAGCCGCGCGATGACCGCCCTGGACCCCGCCGTTCAGGTTCAGGGCGCCCTTCCCGACGCCGCCCGGTTCGACACCGGCCAGCGGCTCGCCTCAGTCCGTGGCCCGGCCCGCGCGGTGCTGAGCGCCGAACGCACCGCACTGAACCTGGTGCAGCGCATGTCCGGGATCGCCACACTCACCGCAGAGTATGTCCGCACCGTGGAGGCCACCGGGGTCAGGATCGCAGACACCCGCAAGACCACGCCGGGGCTCAGAGCCCTGGAGCGCCATGCCGTCCGGTGCGGCGGCGGCCATAACCACCGGTTCAGCCTCTCGGATGCGGTCATGGCCAAGGACAACCACCTGGCCATGCTCTCCGAAGGCTCGGAGGATCTGACATCGGCGCTGCGCCGGGCCCGCGCAACCCTGCCCCACACCACTCATCTGGAGGTGGAGGTCGACCGCCTCAGCCAGATCCCAGCAGTGTTGGAAGGCGGGGCGGACACCATCATGCTGGACAACTTCTCCCTCGAGGACCTGCGCCGCGGAGTGGAGATGATCCACGGCTGCGCACTGGTCGAAGCCTCCGGCGGAGTCACCCTGGAGACGGTCGGGGCCATCGCGCAGACCGGTGTGGACCTCATCAGCGTAGGCGCCCTGACCCACAGCGTCCGCGCCCTCGACCTGGGGCTGGATTTCCAGTGACCATCCCTGCTGCGACCTATCTGGACCATGCGGCCACCGCTCCACCTCGACGTGCCGTGCTGGAGGCCATGTGGCCCTATCTGACCGGAGCCTTCGCCAATCCCGCCTCTCAGCATGAGCCCGGTGAGCAGGCGCGCCAGGCCCTGGAGCGGGCCCGGCGTCGGGTGGCTGAGCACCTGGGCGCCCGGCCGACTGAGATCATCTTCACCTCGGGCGGCACCGAGGCCGATAACGCCGCGGTGAAAGGGATCGCCCTGGCCGCCGGGAGCCCGCGCCGCGTGATGGTCTCCGCGGTGGAGCATCCGGCCGTACTCGACTCCGCCCGCTGGCTGGAACGCTTCGACTATGAGACCGAGGTCCTGCCGGTGGATTCCACCGGCCTGGTCTCCCCTGAGCACCTGGATGCTGCCCTGTCCCGCAGCAGGGCCGACGGCGGCGCAGCTCTGCTGAGCATCCAGTACGCCAGCAACGAGGTCGGCACAGTGCAGGACATCCCGGCATTGGCCGGCGTCGCCGCCTCCCACGGGGTTCCGTTCCACACCGACGCCGTGCAGGCCGCTGGTCAGCTGCCATTGAATGTGAATCAGTTGGGCGTGCAGGCCATGAGCCTGGCCGGGCATAAGCTCGGCACGCCCAAAGGGATCGGCGTGCTGTATCTGCGTCGGCGCACCGCCTTCGAACCGCTCATCCACGGAGGTGGTCAGCAGCGCGGCCGGCGCTCGGGCACTGAGAACGTGGCCGGTGCGGTGGGGATGGCCGCCGCTCTGGATCTGGCGGCACAAGAGGACGTCTCAGCGCTGGCGGCCCTCCGGGATGAGTTCATCCGCCGAGTGGAGCAGGGCGCGCCCGGACCGGGAGGGGCGGCGCCGCAGCTCACCGGACATCGCAGTCGCCGCCTTCCGGGGCATGCCTCCTTCCTGATGACCGGGCGCAGCGGGGAATCCGTGCTGCTGGATCTGCAGCGGCGGGGCATCAGCTGCTCTTCCGGCTCCGCCTGCGACGCCGGCAGCCAGGACCCCAGCCCCACGCTGTTGGCCATGGGCTTATCGCCTGAAGAGGCGCAGGCCGCCGTGCGGTTCACCTTTGGCGCCGAGACCCCTCAGGAGGAGCTTCTGCGGGCCGCGGAGATCGTCTCTGAGGTCTGAACATGCGGTCGGGCTCATCGTGTTGTAGACTCTTCTGGTGCTTCGCACGCGAAGGACATCGGGCTATAGCGCAGCTTGGTAGCGCGTCCGTCTGGGGGACGGAAGGTCGTGGGTTCAAATCCCGCTAGCCCGACTCGCTGAAACCCCAGGACAGGGCAGGTCATCCGCTCTCCTGGGGTTTTCTCATGTCCGGCACCCGCTTTCCGCTACTATTCAAGCTATGGGGACGCCGAAACCGAATATCAAGAAGACACTTCCTGGCCAAGGGGCCATGAGCGCTGGCTGGAATATCACTGCCGTCATCTGCGGATTGGCAGTCATTGCAGGTTTCGCGATCATGGTCTCCGGAAAGTCAGTGTGGCCACTTGTCGGGGCCCTCGCCAGCCTCGGAATCTGCCTGATCGTCTATGGCGGGTTCCTTCAGATCATCACGTTGCTGAGACAGATCTGCGGTCACCAGCTCAACGTTGCCGGACCGGCGAAGCCTACGCCTGCCGCGCCCACGAAGAAGCGCACTCAAACTGCGGCCGCTCAGAAAGCACCTGAACAATCTCCCTGGCTCAAGTGACCTGAACGTCCGCAGTCCCAGCCCCTCAGGGCCGACTGCTCGGTTCGCCCCGCGCTGTTCCTCAAAACAAGGCCGAATAGGCGGAAATCAGGCAGAACCGGGGGTGATCCCACACCGGACACAAGTGGAGCTCCCGGCCGCTCCCACCGTCACACTGTCCCGGGCAGTGTGGTGAATCCGACACGCAGGAACACGCCGTGCTCATCGCATCGTTCAGATCCGACCTGTAGCTTCGCCCTGGGGCGTTAATCTCCTGTACACCTCTCCCACACCGCCCCGGACTTCCCCACATGTCTGCAGAACCGCGCTCTCGGGGGCAGCGTCCGCGCCGCGGGCTCCCCCGACCTGCCGCCGTCGTCGGCGCGCTCACCGGTCTCTCCCTGGTGCTCACCAGCTGCGGGACCAACCCCTTCGCTGAGGAAGAGCGCGTCCAGTCGGCAGAGCCCCCTCAGCAGAGCGAAGCCTCCCCCGAACCCGCTGGCGAGCTGCCGGAGGTCCAGACTCCCCTGCCCCAGGAGGTCGCCCAGCAGGTCGGCTTCCAGCGCGAGACCATCGCCGAGGCCGGCGAGACACTGCAGCAGATGCAGGACCAGTCCCAGCAGGCGGAGCAGCAGGAGCAGGACGAACCGGCCCAGGACCCTGAGGATCCGGAGGATGACGAAGGTCCGGCCGATGAACTCGACGAGGGCGACCCCGAGGAGGGCGCCGTCCACGAGTCCGACGAGCCGGTAGAGCCGCCCACTGACGCGACCTACCCCGCAGACCTGAACCAGTCCCTGGAGCAGATCGCCGAGAACTACCCGGGAGAGTTCTCCATCAGCGTGGCCGAGATGACCGGAGAGGGCCGCCTCGGCTCCTACGAGGCCGGTGAGACCCGCATCAGCGCCAGCACCTATAAGCTCTACGTGGCCTACAGCGTGCTGCTGCGCGTGGAGGCCGGCCACATGAGTTGGGATGACGAGATCCAGGGCGACCGCGACCTCGATCAGTGCTTCCACGACATGCTCGCCCTGAGCGACAACCCCTGCCCGGAGGAGATCGCCGACGAGATCGGCTGGGATGAGATCTACTCCGATGCTGCCAGCGTGGGCACCATGAACTCCGGCCAGAACGACGCCGGCCTCCACACCACCGCCGCGGACCTCACCACCTTCCTGGCCGCCCTGCAGTCGGGCAGCCTGGACATCAGCCCCGAGGGACACGACCGCATGCTGCAGTCCCTGGCCGCGAACATCCACCGCCTGGGCGTCCCCTCCGGGACCACCGGCACGGTGATGAATAAGCCCGGGTTCCTCGACGAATTCCTCCACGATGCCGCCATCGTCCATCACCCACAGGGCACCTATGTGCTCACCGTGATGTCCGAGGGCTCCAACTGGGAGTCCCTGGCCGCGATCACCCAGGAGGTCGAAGCCGCGCTCTACGGCTGAGCCGCTGAGCCGCCCACGCCTCTCGATACAGAGAAGTCCCCGCAGCCCGTGGGCTGCGGGGACTTCTCTGTATGGACGCCTTCGCGAGGCGGAGCGATCACTTCTTGCGCTTGCGCTTCTCCCTGACGCGCATGCTGACTTCGATGGGCGTACCCGTGAAGTCGAAGGTCTCGCGCAGCCGGCGCGTGATGAACCGCCGATAGCCCGGATCCAGGAAACCGGTGGTGAAGAGCACGAAGCGCGGCGGCCGCGTGGAGGGTTGGGTGGCGAAGAGGATGCGCGGCTGCTTGCCGCCGCGGACCGGATGCGGATGCGCTGCGACCAGCTCACCCAGGAAGGCGTTGAGCCGCCCGGTGGGGATGCGCTGCTCCCAGTTCTCCAGCGAGGTCTCCAGCGCCGGCGCCAGCTTGTCCTTATGCCAACCGGTCCGGGCCGAGACGTTGACCCGTGGCGCCCAGGAGATATGCCCCAGGTCCCGCTCGATCTCACGCTCCAGGTAGAAGCGACGCTCATCATCGAGCAGGTCCCACTTGTTGTAGGCCAGCACGATGGCGCGGCCGGAGTCCAGAGCCATCTGGATGATCCGCACATCCTGCTCGGAGACCGGCTCCTCCACCGAGAGCAGCACGACGGCGACCTCGGCCTTGTCCAGGGCACGCTGGGTCCGCAGCATCGCATAGTACTCAGAGCCTGAGGCCATATGCTGCCGGCGTCGGATACCCGCCGTGTCCACGAAACGCCACTGCTCCCCGCCGAGCTCGACCAGCTCGTCCACCGGGTCGCGGGTGGTGCCGGCGACGTTGTCCACGACCACGCGGTCGGAGCCGGCCAGCTTGTTCAGCAGCGAGGACTTGCCCACATTCGGCCGTCCCACCAGGGCCACGCGACGCGGTCCGCCCAGCGGCACCATTCCGCCGTGCTGAGCGGTATCCGGCATAGCCTTGACCGCGGCGTCGAGCAGATCGCCGGTGCCGGTGCCGTGCAGCGCGGAGACCGGGTAGGGCTCACCCAGTCCGAGGTTCCACAGTGCGTAGACCTCGGCCATCTGGGAGGAGTCGTCGATCTTATTGGCCGCCAGCATCACCGGCTTCTTCTTCCGGCGCAGCATCTTGACCACGGCCTCGTCCACGGCGGTGGCACCCACCAGTCCGTCGACCACGAAGACCACGGCGTCGGCCTCGTCCACAGCCAGCTCGGCCTGCTCGGCCACCCGCTTATGGATACCCTTGGCGTCCTGCTCCCAGCCGCCGGTGTCCACCAGGGTGAAGTCCTTGCCGTTCCACTCGGCGTCATAGGAGACGCGATCACGGGTCACGCCCGGGACGTCCTCCACCACAGCCTGCTTGGAACGGATGATGCGGTTGACCAGGGTGGACTTGCCCACATTCGGCCGGCCCACGATGGCCAGCACCGGCGGTGCCGGGACGAAGGGCTCGTAGTCCTCCTCGCCCTCTTCCAGGCTCAGCAGGGCGGCGTCGTCGTCCTCGAGCTCATAATCCTCGAGGCCGGCGCGCAGGGCCTCGGCACGTGACTCGGTCTCCTCCTCGGTCAGTTCGGCGAGCCGCTCGGCGACTCGGTCGTCCTCTGTGGCGGGGACGTACTCGTCGCCGAAATCAGAGTGCTGGGTCATGGGATGCTGCTCCTTGGATACGGCCCACGAGCGCCTCGACGGTCTCCTCGAGGGTGAGGTCTGAGGAGTCCAGAACGGCCACACCGTCGGCCGCCTCAGTGAAGTTCGATGCTGCAGAGTCTTTCTTGTCCCGCTCCAGGACCTGGACCTTCAGGTCCTGCTCGGACTGGGTGCCGCCCATCTGCAGACCCCGACGGCGCAGCCGCGCCTCGGCCGAGGCGGTCAGCAGCACCCGCACCTGGGCGTCGGGGGCGACCACAGAGGTGATGTCGCGGCCCTCGGCCACCACGAAGCCGGCGTCGTCGATGAGCTGCCGCTGGGCGGCGATCAGCAGGGAGCGGGCCCTGCGGTTGGTGGCGACCTCGGATACCTTCTCAGAGATGCGAGCCTCACGGATCTCAGCGGTCACGTCGGTCTCCCCCACGGTGATGACCTGGTGGTCCGGATCCGTAGAGATGCACAGCGGCAGCGACTCCACCGCCAGAGCCACAGCGTCCTCGTCATCGAGGTCCACGTCCTGGTCCAGGCAGTACCAGGTGGCGGCCCGGTACATCGCCCCTGTGTCCAGGTAGGCCGCTCCCACCGTCTTGGCCGCGGCACGGCAGACGCTCGACTTGCCGGACCCCGAGGGTCCGTCCACGGCCACGATCAGTCGGCTCACGACTGGACCACCTTCCATCCCATTTCGTTCAGCGCCTGGGCGAGTTCATCCCGCCTGCCAGGCAGTACAGAGAGTTCCACCATACCGACCTGGTGGCCGGCGGAGTGATCCATGCGCATGTCCTCCACGTTCACCCCGGTGATGGCGACATCGTTGAGGACTGCGGCGATCTGACCAGGCTTGTCGTCCACGATCACCGTCAGCACCGAGAAGGCCCGCGGCGGTGCGCCGTGCTTGCCCGGGATCCGAGCCACACCGGCGTTGCCCTCCGCGATGAGCTGGGCCAGATCGGCCTGAGACCCTGCCGCCGAGGGGTCCTCCAGCGTGCCGATGAGCCGCTGGACGTCCTCGCGCAGCCCGTAGAGGATCTCCAGCACCGCAGCGGAGTTGCCGCTGAGGATCTGGACCCAGAGGTTCGGATCGCTGGCAGCGATCCGGGTGACGTCGCGCAGTCCGTTGCCGGAGAGTTCCAGCGCATCGGAGGGGGCGTCCTGCAGCCGGCTGGCCACCAGAGAGGCGGCCACCTGCGGCAGATGCGAGATCAGCGCCACGGACTCGTCATGGAAGCTGGGCGTCATCCGGTGGATGCTGGCGCCCAGCCGGCGTGCGATCTCCTCGGCCCAGGCCACGGCGGCATCGGTGGAGAGCCGGCCGGCGTGGGGGTGCTCTGCGGGGCAGATGACCCAGGGCATAGAGGTGAACAGCTCGCCGCGGGCGGCCACCGGCCCGGAGCGCTCACGCCCGGCCATCGGGTGGGTGCCCACATAGCGGCCCAGATCGGCGCGGTCGAGGCCGAAGTCGGGGGCCTCGGCCAGCCGGATCAGGTCGGTGAGCACACCGGCCTTCACCGAGGCGATGTCCAGCACCACGGCCTGGCGGTGATGGGCCAAGGCTGCGGCGAGCTCCTCGGCGGTGGACTCCGGGGGCGCGGCGACGATCACGATCTCTGCCTCGTCCTCACCGTTCCACGCCGTGCCGGCGCCGATGTCCTCGGCGATCCGCTGGGCGGTGGCCGAGATGTCGGAGAGCCAGACCGTGTGCCCGGCGGCACGCAGGCCCAGGCCGATGCTCGCCCCGAGCAGTCCGGTGCCGCGGATCAGGACGGTGGGCGTCTCGCGGGAGGACTCGGGAACTGTGGTCAGCGGGTTCAGGGCCTCTCCCCTCCTTCGGGCGTGGTGGGTGCGGCGGTGAGCTCGAGCAGGTGGCCCAGCTCCTGCTTGCCCAGATCCCGCACAGTGCCCTGCTTCTGGTCTCCGATGGTGATCTGGCCGATGGCGGTGCGCACCAGACGCAGCACCGGGTGGCCGACGTGGTCGAACATGCGCCGCACGATCCGGTTGCGCCCCGAGTGCAGGGTCACTTCGATCATGGTGCGGCTGCCGGTGCTGCCCAGGATGCGGCAGCTGTCGGCGGCGATGGGCCCGTCCTCGAGCTCGATCCCCTCCAGCAGCTGCTTGGGCACGGACTTCCTCACCGAACCGGCAACTTCGACCATGTAGGTCTTGGGCACCTCATAGGAGGGATGGGTGAGCCGGTGGGCCAGCTCGCCGTCGTTGGTCAGCAGCAGCAGTCCCTCGGTCTCGCGGTCCAGCCGGCCCACATGGACCAGGCGTGCCGCGACCATCTCCTCGGTGAGGTGGTCGTTGATCGCGGGGCGTCCCTGCGGGTCCGACAGAGTGGTGACCACTCCTGCGGGCTTGTTGAACATGACGTAGCGGTGCTCCACGTCCAGGCTCAGCCGCACTCCGTCCACGTGGATGGTCACGGCCTCCGGACGCACACGCACACCGGGCTCGACGACGACCTTGCCGTCCACCTCGACCCGACCCTCAGCGATGAGACCCTCGCAGACGCGCCGGGAGGCCACGCCGGCCTGGGCCAGGACCTTCTGCAGGCGGATGCCGTCCGGGTCATGGACGGATTCGAAGTTCTGCTCGGCTTCGCTCAGCCGCGGCTTGGACCGCTGGGGGCCGCTGCGGAGGATCCGCTGCGGGTCCTCCCCGGCGAAGGGTCCGCCGGACCTGCCCGGTGGAGGGGTGCGCGCAGCACGCGCGGCACGCGGCTCTTTCCGGGAAGTCATGAGGGACAGTCTATCGGCCCAGAGAGGCTGGGGACGAAGCGGCCCTCAGTACCGGTCCGACTCGCCGAACTCCTCCACGGCGTCCACACCGGGCAGATGTGGGGAGAGTTGCGGAAGCTCCTCCACCGAGCCGATGCCCAGCTTCTCCAGGAAGGTCGGCGTGGTCGTATACAGCGTGGCGCCGGTGACCGGATCGGTTCCGGCGGTGTCCACCAGATCCCGGTGGACCAGAGTGCGCACGACGCCGTCCACGTTGACTCCACGGATGGCCGCCACCTGCGAGCGCGCCACCGGCTGCCGGTAGGCGATCACGGCGAGGGTCTCCAGCGCCGCCTGGGAGAGCCGCGCGGTCTGGCCGCCCAGGATGAAGGCGGAGACCTGATCGGCGTAGGTGAGCCGGGAGTAGAACCGGTATCCCCCGGCCACCTGGCGCAGCTCGTAGCCGCGCTGTCGTCCGTCGCCTTCGCCGTCGGCGTCGAGCCTGATCTCATCGAGCAGGGCGACCACCTGGTGCTCGGAGAGCTTGAGCGCGGCGGCCAGCTCGGCCGGGGCGACCGGCTCCTCGGCCACCATGAGCACGGCCTCCAGTGCGGCCAGATGATCCTCGTGGGCGACCAGCTCGCTGCTGCTGTGGTCCTCCAGCGCGGGGTCACTCATTCGTTCCACTCCTCTTCGGCACGGCTCAGGGCCTCGGTCTCTCCGGTCTCGGAGCCGGACCAGGTGACGGTCAGCTCCCCCAGGGGTGTGGCCTGCTCCAGCTCCACGTCGCGGTCGCGGAAGAGCTCCAGCAGGCCCAGGAAGCGTACGACGACGACCAGTCGGTTGGCCGCGTCGGAGACCAGTTCGGAGAAGCTGACGGTGCCGGCCGCCCGCAGCACGGCGGTCATCGTCTGCATCTCCTCACGGATGTTGACCGCATGGGCGTGCAGATGCTCCAGGCGGACGTCGTCGGGCTCTGCCGCCGGGCGGGCGAAGGCCTTCTCGGCGATGGCGGCCAGATCCTCGGGGGTGGTCTTGAAGACCAGCTCGGGCATGAGCCCGGCCAGCTCCGGGTCGGTGCCGGGCTGGCGCGGACAGCGGCCCTCGTTCTGCTCGGCAGCCTGCTTGATGTGCCCGGCGATCTGTTTGAAGGCCCGGTACTGCAGCAGACGGGCGAAGAGCAGGTCGCGGGCTTCCAGGGCGGCGATGTCCTCCTCAGACTCCACCTCTGCGCTGGGCAGCAGCTGGGCCGCCTTGAGGTCCAACAGGGTGGCGGCGATCAGGATGAAGTTGGAGGACTCGTCCAGCGCCTTCTCGTGGGAGAGCTCGCGGACATAGGCCACGAACTCGTCGGTGACCGCGGAGAGGGCCACTGTGGTCACGTCCATCTTCCGCTTGGCGATCAGCCCCAGCAGCAGGTCGAAGGGGCCGTCGAAGTTCTCCAGGGAGACGGAGAAGCCGGAGGTGGACTCAGCCTCCTCCGGCACCGCATCTGCAGCCTCCAGCTCTATGGCGCCCCACCCCGAGCCACCAGCTCACGGGCCAGTTGGCGGTAGGCCTTGGCGCCCTCATGCTTCTGCGCATAGGAGGTGATGGGTTCGGCGGCCACAGTGGCGTCGGGGAACTTCACCGTGCGCTTGATGACCGTCTCGAAGACCTTCTCCCCAAAGGCCTCCACGATGCGCGAGATGACTTCCTTGCTGTGCAGGGTGCGCAGATCGACCATGGTGACCAGCACGCCGTCGACCTCCAGGTCCGGGTTCAGCCGGTCCTGGACCTTCTCGATGGTGTCGACCAGCAGCGCCACCGCACGCAGGGCGAAGAACTCGGCCACCAGCGGGATGACCACGCCGTGGGCCGCGGTGAGCGCGTTGACGGTCAGCAGGCCCAGCGAGGGCTGGCAGTCGATGATGATGACGTCGTAGTCGTCGCGGACCGGGCGCAGCGCACGGTCGAGGACCTGTTCGCGGGCCACCTCGTTGACCAGCTGCACCTCAGCCGCGGAGAGGTCGATGTTGGCCGGCAGCAGGTCCACGCCCTGCACATGGGTGGAGACGATGGCGTCCCGTGCGGAGACCTCGCGCTCCATCATGACGTTGTAGACGGTGGTCTCCAGGTCATGCGGACTGGTGCCCAATCCTGCCGACAGCGCGGCCTGGGGGTCGAAGTCCACCATGAGCACGCGCCGGCCGTATTCGGCCAGGGCGGCGCCGAGGTTGATGGCCGAGGTGGTCTTGCCCACTCCGCCCTTCTGATTGACCATCGCGATGGTCCGTGCCGGGCCGTGGCCGTCCAGGGCCTTGGGCACCGGGAACTCATGCTTGGGGCGGCCGGTGGGGCCGATGATCGCATCTCCGTGGATGGTGAAGAGCTCTCTCGGCTGCTCGCTGGTCAACGTCTTCCTGCCTTCCTCTGCAGTCCGCAACCTGACCAGAGTATCGCGCAGCATGTTTCAGACAATATGACGGGACAAGTCCAACTTGAAGGTTGTCCGCACTCACCCGGCAGCTCGCCGCAGCACCGGCAGCAGCTCCTCGATGACCCCGGCATCTTCGATGGTCGAGGGCACCCGGTAGTCCTCGCCGTCGGCGATCTGCCGCATGGTCTTGCGCAGGATCTTGCCCGAACGCGTCTTAGGCAGAGCCCCGACCACGGCCACGTCTTTGAAGTCGGCCACCGGTCCGATGCTGCTGCGCACCTGGGCGGCTAGCTCCGCGCGCAGCTGTTCCTCGGCGATCTGGGCTCCGGACTTCAGCACCACATAGCCCGAAGGCCGCTGTCCCTTGAGCTCATCGGCCAGTCCGATCACCGCGCATTCGGCCACGGCAGGATGGGCCGCCACGGCCGCCTCGATCTCACCGGTGGAGAGCCGGTGGCCGGCCACGTTGATCACATCATCGGTCCGGCCCATGACGAAGACATAGCCGTCCTGGTCGATATACCCGGAGTCACCGGTGGTGTAGTAACCGGGGAAAGCGGTGAGATAGGAGTCCACATACCGCTGGTCATCGCCCCAGAGCGTGGTCAGGGTGCCCGGCGGCATGGGCAGGCGGATGGCGAGGTTTCCCTCCTGACCGGCCGGGAGCGGCTCGCCGAAGGGATCGAGCACCTCCACCTGATATCCGGCCGCCGGCAACGTGGCCGAGCCTTCCTTCACCGGCAGCAGCTCGACGCCGGCCGGATTGGCCGCGATGGGCCAGCCGGTCTCGGTCTGCCACCAGTTGTCGATCACCGGGACGCCCAGGGCCTCCCCGATCCACCGCTGGGTCTCCGGATCCAGCCTCTCCCCAGCAGCGAAGAGATACCGCAGGGAGCTCAGGTCGTACTCCCCCACCCGTTCGGCCTGCGGATCCGCCTTCCCGATGGCGCGCAGGGCGGTGGGCGCGGTGAACAGCGAGGTGATGCGGTGGTCCTGGACCAGCCGCCAGAAGGCGCCGGCGTCGGGGGTTCCCACCGGTTTGCCCTCATAGAGCACGGTGGTGGCCCCGGCCAGCAGCGGGGCGTAGACGATATAGGAGTGGCCCACCACCCAGCCCACATCGGAGGCGGTGAGGATGGTGTCGCCGGGGCCGACGTCGAAGATGGCCGGCAGCGACCAGCTCAGCGCCACGGCGGTGCCGCCCTGGTCCCTGACCACGCCCTTGGGCCTGCCGGTGGTGCCGGAGGTGTAGAGCACATAGAGCGGATCGGTGGCCGCCACGGTCACAGGGTCCGCCGGCTGGGCGTCGGCGAGCGCGGTCTCCCAGTCATGCCATTGGGCCGCAGAGCCCTCGGCGGCCTCCTCGCGGCTGTGTGCGAAGCCTTCGCGGTGGCTGACCACCACATGGGAGACCTCATGCTCGGCCAGTCGGACCGCCTCGGCCACTGTGGGAAGGTACTCCACGAGTCGGCTGGGCTCGATGCCTCCGGCCGCGGTGAGCACCACATCCGGTGCGGCGTCGTCGATCCTGGAGGCGAGCTCGGCGGCGGCGAATCCGCCGAAGACCACCGAGTGCACCGCTCCCAGCCGCGCGCAGGCGAGCATGGCGATGGGCGCCTGGGGAATCATCGGCAGGTAGAGGATGACCCGGTCCCCGGCCCCGACGCCGAGGTCAGCCAGCATCCCGGCGGTGCGGGCCACCTCATCGCGCAGCTCGCGGTAGCTGAAGCTCTGCTGCAGTGGGCCGCGCTCGCCGGACTGCCCGCCGGCCACGGCGGAGTCGTAGATGAGCGCGGTCTGCTCGCCGCGTCCGGCGGCCACATGGCGGTCCAGTGCGTTGTGGCAGAGGTTGAGCCGTCCGTCGGGGAACCACCGGTAGAGCGGTGCGCGGGAGTCGTCGAGGGCGCACTGCGGGGCGCAGTCCCAGTCCACGGCCTGGGCCGCCTCCAGCCAGAACTGCTCGGGGTCCTGCACGGAGCGGGTGTAGAGATCCGCATATGCCATAGTTCCTCCTGCCTCCTGCCTGAGACCATGATGTGCATCACACTATAGCGGAAGCATGTATACACAGATAGTGCTCCAGCGGTGAATCTTTGGAGATAATCCTGCTGACTCTCGTCAATCACTCCTACTGTGTATACACTGATCCCATGCGAGCAAGTGATGTGGCTTATACCGCGCTGCGCGATGACATCGTGGAGGGCCGCCTGGCCCCAGACACTGTGCTGGGCGAGGTGGAGCAGTCCGAGCGCCTGGGCGTCTCCCGGACCCCGATCCGCGAGGCCTTCTCCAGGCTGACCGCCGCCGGCCTGGCCCTGCAGTCCCCCGGCCGCGGCACGGTGGTGAGCCCGATCTCCCTTGCCGATGTGGATCACCTCTTCGAGCTGCGCATCCCGCTGGAGACCCAGGCCACCCAGCTGGCCGCCCAGCGCGGAGAGCGAGCTCCCTTCGCCACCCTGGCCGAGGAGTTCGCCGCCGTGGCCGAGCACGGCCCCGGCACGGCCGACCAGCCCGGCGCTCCTGACCAGCCCAGCACCTCGGAATATTACCGGCTGGCCGCGGAGCTCGACGCCGCAGTCGACGCCGCCGTGGCCAATCCGTATCTGAGCACGGCCCTGCAGTCGCTGCGGGTGCATCTGGTGCGCATCCGGCGCCTGGCCCAGGACGAGCCGCAGCGGCTGACCGCCTCCGCGTATGAGCACCGGGACATCTGCCGCGCCATCGCCGCCGGAGATCCCGAACTGGCCCGGGCCGCCGCCGCAGTGCATCTGCGCCGCAGCCTGACCTACATCAAAGCAGCAGCAGAGAACCAGACATCCCAGGAAGACTCCCTACGGAAGGAAGCGATCCCCTCATGATCGATCACACTGTCCGCGTCTACCGCAGCGAAGAGAACCTTCCGCGTCAGGACCAGCTCGCCTGGAAGATCGCCCAGACCGCGGTGGACCCGGTGAGCACCGATCCGGAGGTCACCGATATGGTGATCAACCGCATCATCGACAATGCCTCGGTGGCGGTGGCCTCGCTGAACCGTGCGCCCATCGTGGCCGCCCGCGCCCAGGCACTGGACCACCCGGTCTCGGCCAACGGCTCCGGCGCCGCGATCTTCGGCGTGGACGGAGCCTCCTCCCCCGAATGGGCCGCGTGGGCCAACGGTGTGGCCGTCCGCGAGCTGGACTATCACGACACCTTCCTGGCCGCCGACTACTCCCACCCCGGGGACAACATCCCGCCGATCCTGGCCGTGGCACAGCACACCGGACGCTCCGGGGCGGATCTGATCCGGGGGATCGTCACCGGGTATGAGATCCAGGTGAACCTGGTCAAGGCCATCTGCCTGCACAAGCACAAGATCGACCACGTGGCCCATCTGGGTCCCTCGGCCGCCGCAGGACTGGGCACGCTGCTGGGCCTGGAGACCGAGACGATCTTCCAGGCGGTGGGCCAGGCGCTGCACACCACCACCGCGACCCGCCAGTCCCGCAAGGGCGAGATCTCCACCTGGAAGGCCCATGCCCCGGCCTTCGCCGGGAAGATGGCGGTGGAGGCGGTGGACCGATCCCTGCGCGGCCAGACCTCCCCGGTGCCGATCTACGAAGGTGAGGACGGGGTCATCGCCTGGATGCTGGACGGTCCCGACGCCGAATACACCGTTCCGCTGCCCGCCCCCGGTGAGGCTAAGCGCGCCATCCTGGACACCTACACCAAGGAGCATTCGGCGGAGTACCAGGCCCAGGCCTGGATCGATCTGGCGCGGAAGCTGCACCAGGAGCATCCGGAGGTCACCGATCCGGCGAACGTGGAATCGGTGCTGATCCGTACCAGCCACCACACCCACTATGTGATCGGCTCCGGGGCCAACGACCCGCAGAAATACGAACCTACCGCCTCCCGCGAGACCCTCGACCACTCCATCCCCTATATCTTCACCGTGGCGTGTCAGGACGGCGCCTGGCACCACGTGGATTCCTACGCCCCGGAGCGCGCGGGCCGGGAGGACACCGTGGCGCTCTGGCACAAGGTCACCACCGAGGAGGACCCGGAGTGGACCCGCCGGTACCACTCCCCGGACATCTCGGAGAAGGCCTTCGGCGGATCCGTGGAGATCCGACTCCGCGATGGGAGCACCATCACCGATGAGATCGCCGTGGCCGATGCCCACCCGCTGGGCGCCCGCCCCTTCGCCCGCGGGCAGTACATCGCCAAGTTCCGCGCCCTGGCCGAGCCGGTCATCGCCGCTGAGGAGATCGAGCGCTTCCTGCAGGCGGTCCAGCGCCTGGAGTCCCTGGAGGCCGGAGAGCTGGGACAGCTGAACATCCGAGCCGCCGACGGCGTGATCGACCCGTCCGCCGGTCCCCGCGGGCTGTTCTGAGCGGACCGATCCGAGAGGAGTCACCTGATGCTCTACGCACAGACCACCCCCGAGCAGAAGCGCAAGGATCTCCGCGCGATGCTCACCCCGGGCGCCGCCCGGCAGTTCCCCGGCAGCTTCACCCCGCTGAGCGCCCCGCTGATCGAGGAGAAGGGCTTCGACGGCCTCTACGTCTCCGGGGCGGTGCTGGCCAATGAGCTGGGCCTGCCCGACGTCGGGCTCACCACGCTGACCGAGGTGGCCCAGCGGGCCGGGCAGATCGCCCGACTGACGAATCTGCCCACGCTGGTGGACGCCGACACCGGATTCGGGGAACCGATGAACGTGGCCCGCACCGTCCAGGAGCTGGAGAACGCGGGGATCGCCGGTTGCCATATCGAGGACCAGTTCAATCCCAAGCGCTGCGGGCATCTGGACGGGAAGAACATGGTGGACCTGGAGACCGCCACCAAGCGGATCCGTGCGGCGGCCGAGGGCCGCCGGGACGAGAACTTCCTGGTCATGGCGCGGACGGATCTGCGTGCCACCGAGGGCCTGGACGCCGCCATCGACCGAGCCAAGGCCATGGTGGACGCAGGAGCGGACGCCCTCTTCCCGGAGGCGCTGCGCAGCCTGGAGGAGTTCGAGGCCGTCTGCTCCGCCGTGGAGGTCCCGGTGCTGGCGAATATGACCGAGTTCGGCAAGTCCGAGCTCTACACCCGTGACCAGCTGGCCGCGGCCGGCGTCGCGCTGATCATCTATCCGGTCACCTCGCTGCGCTCAGCGATGGGCGCGGTGGAGCGCACGCTGGACACGCTGCGCAGCGAGGGCACCCAACAGCCGGCGGTGGGGCAGATGATGACCCGCGCCCGGCTCTACGAACTGGTCGACTACGAGACCTACAACACCTTCGACAGCGGAATCTTCAACTTCGAAGTCCCACAGCACTACACGACCTGAGGAGGTCAGTGATGAGCGAAGAGACGATCTATAAGGGCCTGGCCGGAGTGGTCGCCGACCACACCGCCATCTCCAAGGTGAACCCGGAGACCAATTCGCTGCTCTACCGGGGCTACCCGGTCCAGCAGCTGGCCGCACAGCTGAGCTTCGAAGAGGTCGCTCTGCTGCTGTGGACCGGTGAGCCGCCCACTGAGCAGGAGCGCGAGGAGTTCATCGCCTTCGAGCGCAGCCACCGGGCGCTGGGCCCGCGGGTGAAGTCCGCAGTGGATCTGCTGCCCACCGACTGCCACCCCATGGATGTGGGCCGCACCGCGGTCTCCGTGCTGGGGGCCGACCACCCTCAGGCTGAGGATTCCTCCCCCGAGGCCGAGCTGGCCAAAGCCAAGGAGCTCTTCGCCGCCTTCCCCGCCGTGGTCGCCTATGACCAACGACGCCGGCGCGGGCTGGAGCCGGTGGAGCCCCGCCCGGACCTGGACTACTCGCAGAACTTCCTGTGGATGACCTTCGGCGAGGAGGCCGCACCTGAGGTGGTGGATGCCTTCCGCGTCTCGATGGTGCTCTACGCGGAGCACTCCTTCAACGCCTCCACCTTCACCGCCCGCGTGGTGACCTCCACGCTCTCGGATCTGCACTCGGCGATCACCGCTGCCATCGGTGCGCTGAAGGGTCCGCTGCACGGAGGCGCCAATGAGGCGGTGATGCACACCTTCGAGGAGATCGGCATCGATCCCCAGGAGACCCGTGAGCAGGCTGCCGCCCGGGCCAAGTCCTGGATGGAGGAGGCGTTGGAGAGCGGCCGGAAGGTCATGGGCTTCGGGCACCGCGTCTATAAGCACGGCGACTCCCGCGTGCCGACGATGAAATCGGCGCTGGATGCGATGGTGGAGCACTATGGGCGCGATGAGCTGATGGGCCTCTACGACGGGCTGGAGGCCGCCATGGATGAGGCCAAGGGCATCCTGCCGAATCTGGACTATCCGGCCGGGCCCACGTATCACCTCATGGGCTTCGACACCGAGATGTTCACTCCGTTGTTCATCGCCTCACGGATCACCGGGTGGACAGCTCATATCCGCGAGCAACGGGCTGACAACTCGCTGATCCGGCCGCTGAGTGCCTACTCGGGTCCCGCGGAACGTTCCTTGTAGGAGCACCGAGGTTCAGCGGGCGCGGGGGTGGGCTGTGGCGTACTGCTCCTGGAGCACCTCCGCGCTGACCTTGGTGTAGATCTGCGTGGTGGTGACCGAGGCGTGGCCCAGCATCTCCTGGACCATGCGGATCCCGGCGCCGCCGTCGAGCATATGGGTGGCGCAGGAGTGCCGCAGCGTATGCGGTGAGACCTCCTGCTCGATGCCGGCCTCCTCGGCATGGCGCTGCAGAATGGTCCAGGCCGACTGCCGAGAGAGCCGTCCGCCGAGCTTGTTGAGGAACAGAGCCGGCGACGGCGCCCGGCGGCTCTTCGCCGAGGACCTCGCCACCGCCTCGGCCAACTCCGGCCGACCAGCGGTCAGGTAGTTGCTGATGGCCTGCTGGGCCAAGGTGCCCACCGGGACCAGACGCTGCTTATCGCCCTTGCCGGTGACCCGGACGACCACGAGCTGATCGGGGTTTCCCTCTCCCCCGCCGTCGTTCACGTGGACACCCGTTCGCGGACCGCCCCCGCCATCCTTCGGATGCCCGGGGACCTCTGTATCCGCTTTCTGAGAGATGACGTGAACGTCATCCACATCTAGTGACACTGCCTCGGTGATGCGCGCGCCGGTGGCGTAGAGGAACTCAAGCAGGGCGCGGTCGCGCAGGCCCAGTGCGGTGGCGCGGCTGGGCGCCTCCAGCAGGCGCTGGACCTCATCCACGCTGAGCGCTTTGGGCAGCGTCTCAGCGGGTTTGGGCGCAGTGACATGGGCCGCCGGATCGTGGGTGGTCCGTCCCTCCTGCGCCCAGTACTTATGCAGTCCGCGCACGGAGGCGAGAATGCGGGCCAGAGAGCGTTCGGCCATGGCGAAGCCGCCGTCCTCACCGGTTCCCACAGTGCGCAGGAACTCGGCGATCAGCGTCTCTTCGATCTGCCGGGGTTCGCTGATCTGCTGGTGCAGCAGGAAGGCCCCATAGCGCAGCAGATCATTGCGGTAGGAGCTCAGCGTGTTCTCCGAGGAGCCCCGTTCGATCCGCAGATGTGTCAGATAGTCGGTGATCTCCCCCCCGATGGAGGTGGAGGGCACCTCGGCGCGCAGCCGCCGGTAGCGCTCCCCCACCTCCATCGGTTCAGATGCCGGATCTCTGCGGCTCAGCCGCGGCGGGCCAGGCCGGCGCCGATCAGACCAGCGAAGAGCGGATGCGGGTTGGTCGGCCGCGACTTCAGCTCCGGGTGCGCCTGGGTGGAGACGTAGTAGGGGTGCTGCTCCGCCGGAAGCTCCACGAACTCCACCAGTGTGCCGTCCGGGGAGGTGCCGGAGAAGACCAGTCCCGCCTCGGAGAGCTGCTCGCGGTAGGCGTTGTTCACCTCGTAGCGGTGGCGATGACGCTCGGTGATCTCCGTGGCGCCGTAGGCTCCGGCCACCACACTGCCCTCGGCCAGGGAGGCGGCGTAGGAGCCCAGGCGCATCGTACCGCCGAGGTCGCCGGCGCCGTCGACGATGTCCTTCTGCTCCTCCATGGTGGCGATCACCGGGAACTGGGTGTCCGGGTCGAACTCGGTGGAGTTGGCCTCGGAGAGTCCCACCACGTTGCGGGCGTACTCCATGACCATGGTCTGCAGCCCCAGACACAGGCCCAGAGCCGGGATGCCGTTCTCACGAGCATGGCGCAGTGCGCCGATCTTGCCGTCCAGGCCGCGCACACCGAAGCCGCCGGGCACGCAGATCGCGTCCGCGCCCTCCAGGGCCTTGGCCGCTCCCTCCTCGGAGGCGCACAGATCGGAGGCCACCCAGCGGATCTTGGTCTTGGCATTGTGGGCGAAGCCGCCGGCCCGCAGCGCCTCGGTCACCGAGAGGTAGGCGTCCGGCAGGTCGATGTACTTGCCGACCAGGGCCACCTCCACCTCGTGATCGGGGTGGTGGACGGTGTTGAGCAGCTTGTTCCAGGTCTCCCAGTTCACGTCCTGGAACTTCAGATCCAGGGACTGGACCACATAGGCGTCGATGGCCTGCTTATGCAGGATGCGCGGGATGTCGTAGATGCTCGGGGCGTCCGGGCAGTTGATCACGGCGTCCTCGCCCACATCACACATCCGAGAGATCTTGCCGCGGATCTCCTGAGGCAGCTCGTGGCCTGAACGCAGCACGATGCCGTCGGGCTGGATGCCGATGGAGCGCAGTGCGGCCACCGAATGCTGGGTGGGCTTGGTCTTCAGCTCCTGGCTGGGGCCGATGAAGGGCACCAGGGAGACGTGCAGGAAGAAGACGTTCTCCCGGCCGATGTCCTGACGGACCTGACGGGCCGCCTCCAGGAAGGGCTGGGACTCGATGTCGCCGACGGTGCCGCCGATCTCGGTGATGATGATGTCGGGGGCCTTGCCCTCCTCCGCCTCATCGGCGGGAAGGCGCATACGGCGCTTGATCTCATCGGTGATGTGCGGGATGACCTGGACGGTGTCGCCGAGGTAGTCGCCGCGGCGCTCCTTCTCGATCACCGTGGAGTAGATCTGCCCGGTGGTCACGTTGTTCAGACCGTCGAGGTTCTCATCCAGGAAGCGCTCGTAGTGACCGATGTCCAGGTCGGTCTCAGCACCGTCCTCGGTGACGAAGACTTCACCGTGCTGGAAGGGGTTCATGGTGCCCGGATCCACGTTCAAGTAGGGATCGAGCTTCTGCATGACCACGGAGAGGCCCCGTGCGCGGAGCAGATGCCCCAGAGACGATGCAGTCAGGCCCTTGCCGAGGGAGGAGACGACGCCTCCGGTGACAAAGATCTGTCGAGTAGTAGGGAGGCTGTTCTGGTTCCGTGAATTGTTTCGCTGCGCCACGGGGTTCCATCCTATCAGTCGTGAGCGGTGCACGATGCATTGCTGATCAGCTCCCGTGCATGGGCACGGGCCGAATCGGAGTCCTCCTGGCCGGCGAGCATCCGGGCGAGCTCGCTGACCCTCTGGTCCTCGTCCAGAGCGGTGACGTCGGAGGCGGTGAACCCTCCGGTGTCGCCCTCTCCCGGGACCGACTCTTTGAAGACGCGGATGTGGTTCTGCGCGTAGGCCGCCACCTGGGGCAGGTGGGTCACCACGATGACCTGCACGTGTTGGGCCAGCATGGCCAGACGTCTGCCGATCTGCACGGCCGCCTTGCCCCCGACGCCGGCGTCCACCTCGTCGAAGATAAAGGTTCCGGTATCCGTCTTGGCCGCCAGCACCACCTCCAGGGCGAGCATGACGCGGGAGAGCTCACCACCGGAGGCCCCCTTGCCCAGCGGCAGCGGATCGGAGCCGGAGTGCGGGGCCAGCAGCAGCGTCACCGTATCCGCGCCGTGCGGCCCCAGCTCCTGAGAAGCTGCGACCTGCACCACGATCCGCGCATGGGGCATGGCCAGAGCGGTGAGCTCCACGCTGACCGCCTCGGCCAGCCGCTCCCCGGTCTCCTGACGACGCCGGCGCAGGTCCTCGGCCGACTCCCAGAGCTTCGACTCGAGCTGCTCCAGCTCGGCAGCCAGGTCATCGATGCGGTCGGCATCGGACTGCAACGTACTCAGCCGCTGACGGGACTCCTCGGCCCAGGCCAGCACGGCGTCGATATCCGGGCCGTAGAGACGGATGAGGCGGTCCAGCTCGGCGCGGCGCTGATGGACTTCGGCCAGGCGTTCGGGCCCGGACTCGTCCAGGCTCGCGGCGTAGACGCCCAGCTGTGAGGCGGCGTCGTTGAGCAGCGAGGAGACGGAGCTGATCTGCTCGGAGATCTCACCGAGCTCACGGTCCTGGTCCTGGACTCCGGCCAGGGCCGCGGCGGCGGCCTCCACCATCTCCACCGCATTGGGGGCATCCACGGCCGTCTCGGCGGCGTCGGGGCCTGAGAGCGCCTGCTGGGCGCTGCGGGCGGCCTCGCGCAGGCCCTCCACGTTCTCCAGCTTCAGCGACTCCTCCTTCAGCGCGGCATCCTCGCCGGGCTGCGGGTCCGCCTCATCGATCTGCTCCAGAGCCTGCTGCAGCTGCTCGGCCTCGCGGCGTCGCTCCCGCTCGTTGGTGGTGATCTCCTCGAGCTCGTCGCGCTTGGCCAGATAGTCCTGATAGCCCGCCCGGTAGCTCTTCAGCGCGGCGGCGAACTCCTCGCCGGCGTGGCGGTCCAGGGCGGCGCGCTGGGCGGCGGCGGACTTCAGGCGCAGCTGGTCGCTCTGTCCGTGGACGGTGACCAAGGAGGATCCGATCTCACCGAGCATGGTCACCGGCACGCTGCGTCCGCCCACGCTGGCTCGGCTGCGGCCCTTGGCACTGAGCGCGCGGCCCAGCAGCAGCTGGATCTGCTGGTCGGAGGCGGCGGCGGTGTCGTCCTTCCCCTCCTCGGCAGGCTCCTCGTCCAGCCAGGCTCCGGCCTCGCGGGCGAGCTCCACGGAGTGATGTCCTGCCTCCACGGTGACCTCGGCGTCCACAGATGCCTTATCGGCGCCGCGGCGCACGGCGGTGGCCTCGGCCCGGGCGCCCAGCAGCAGGCCCAGCGCTGTGACCACCATAGTCTTGCCCGCACCGGTCTCACCGGTGACCACGTTGAAGCCAGGATGCAGGGGCAGCTCGGCGCGTTCGATGACGCCGAGGTCGCTGATGGTGACGTTCTCGATCATCGGATCTCCTCCCCCATCGGGTGGGAGACCTGGTTCTCAGCGTCCACGGGGCCGCGCCAGCCGCTGGTGGGCAGGTTGAACTTGTCCACCAGCCGCTCGGAGAAGGGCGTCTGGTTGACCCGGGCCAGCAGGACCGGGCGCTCGGATCGGGTGACCTCCACGCGGGATCCGGCGGGCAGCTCCAGGGAGCGCCGGCCGTCGCACCACAGCACTCCGTGCTCGTCCTCGCGCTGGAGCACCTCCACGGCCATGATCGAGTCCGGGTCCACCACCAGGGGCCGGGAGAACAGGGCATGGGCGGAGATCGGCACCATGACCAGGGCCTGGACCTCGGGCCAGACCACGGGGCCGCCTGCGGAGAAGGCATAGGCGGTGGAGCCGGTGGGGGTGGCCATGACCACGCCGTCGCAGCCGAAGGCGGAGACCGGACGGCCGTCGATCTCGATGACCAGGTCGACCATCCGCTCCCGAGAGTGCTTCTCGATGCTGGCCTCATTCAGAGCCCAGCTGCTGCCGACATGCTCGCCGGCATTCCAGACCTGGACGTCGAGGGCCATGCGGCGCTCCACGGTGTAGTCCTGCTCGACCACCCATTCCACGGAGGAATCCAGCTCAGTGCGCTCCGATTCGGCGAGGAAGCCGACATGGCCGAGGTTCACGCCCATCAGCGGCAGGTCAGCCTCGCGGACCAGATCGGCGGCCCGCAGAATGGAGCCGTCTCCGCCGAGGACCATGCCCACCTCGCAGCGCTGCAGCGGGACTTCGCGTCCGGCCACGGCCACCGGGGTGTTCTGGAACTCATCGCCCAGCAGACGGGCCAGCGAGTCGATGTCCTTCTCCAACATGACGGGAGTCAGCCCCGCTGAGACCAGGCGGGTGACGACGGCGGCGGCGGCCTCGACGGCGTCGTGGCGACCGGTGTGGGCCAGCACCAGCACTTCCCTCGTCATCAGCACCTACTCCTTGTCGTCGAAATCGATGCTCCCCAGCTTACTGTCCACCTCAGACACCGCACCTCGACTGTCCACATCCTGTGACATCGGGCGGCGCAGGTGCAGGAAGAATTCGAGGTTCCCGTCCTGTCCGGACAGGGCCGAGCGGTGCACCGACTCCAGCCTCAGCCCGGCCTGAAGAGCAGAGTCCACGACGCCGGCCACCGCCTCCCGGCGCAGCTGGGGGCTGGTGACCACGCCGGTGCGGGCCAGACGCTCCCGCCCCACTTCGAACTGCGGCTTGACCATGATGAGCATGTCGCCGCCGGCGCGGATCTGCGGGGCAAGGGGAGCCAGGACCAGGCGCAGAGAGATGAAAGAGAGGTCGGCGACGATGAGGTCGAAGGACTCCCCCAGGTCTCCGGGGCGCAGGTGGCGCAGGTTGAGGCCTTCGCGGTTCTCCACGCGGGGGTCCTGGCGCAGCGGTGGGGCCAGCTGGTCGTGCCCCACGTCCACGGCCACCACCTGGGCAGCTCTGCGGGAGAGCAGCACCTGGGTGAAGCCTCCGGTGGAGGCTCCGGCATCCAGGCATCGGGTGCCCTCCACGGAGACCTCGGGGCAGGCCTCGAGGGCGCCCAGGAGCTTATGGGCGGCACGGCTGACCCAGGGATCCTCCGCGGTGACCCGCACACTGTGGGCAGCAGTGATCTTCACGGCGGGACGCTGGGCCTGTTGACCGTCCACGGTGACCGCTCCAGACTGGATCAGCTGGGCGGCACGGCTGCGTGTGGCCACCAGACCACGATCCACCAATGCCTTGTCCAGGCGGATTCGCTCCATCTGGGGCCTCTCTAGTCTCGGCTGGTCGCATCCAGGCGACGACTGAGGCTGTGGTGCAGCTCCTCGGCCTCCTGGATATGTGTCTCCAGCGCCTCCAGGCTCATCTCGTCAGAATCATCCTGCTCGGCAGTGTCCGGCTCAGGGCTGTCTTCCTCAGACGTGCCCTCTGCAGGGGCGCCCTCTTGCGGCGCAGCCTCAGAGAGCTCCGGCTGTTCGACCTGCTCCTCCCGCTGCTCGCCCTCGAGATTCTCCTGCTCGTGGTGCTCTTGGGTCATAGCGATCGATGCTCCCCGGAGAAGAGGTCGTCGAGGGTCCGCAGAATCCAGCGCGGCCGGTGGTCCGCAGCAGCACCGGCGGCGGATTCGGCAGAGTCGATGCCTGTCAGCACCAGCGCGGTGGTGAACTCAGCACGGTTGCCGCCGAGGATGTCGGTGTCCAAGCGATCCCCCACCACCAGCGGTGCAGAGAGCTCGAGCCCGGCGGCGGCCTGTTCGAAGAGCACCGGCTCGGGCTTGCCGGCCGCCTGAGGGTGCTGTCCCGTGGCGTGGGTGATGGCGGCGGCCAATGCACCGTTGCCTGGGGCGATGCCCTCTGCCCGCGGGATGCTCAGGTCAAGATTGGTGGCGAACCAGGTGGCACCTGCGTTGATCGCATAGGCGGCCTCGGCAAGATCCTCCCATCCGAGCGTGGGGTCAAAGCCCTGGATGACCGCATTCGGCCGATCAGAGGCGCGCTCCACCACGGTGAATCCGGCCTCCTGGACCAGACCGCGCAGGTAGCTGCTTCCGGTGACCAGGACGGTGGAGCCGCCAGGCAGCCGCTCTGTCATCAGGCGCACCCCGGCGGGGGCAGATCCGTAGACCTCCTGGGGCTGGGCGGGGATGCCGAGCTCGCTCAGGTGTGCGGCGACCTGCTCCGCCGAGCGTGATGCGTTATTGGTGACGAAGCAGCAACGGACCCCTCGGTCCTTCAGCTTTGTGACCGCCTCCACCGCGCCGGGGACAGCTCCCGCTCCGGCGTAGAGGACTCCGTCCAGGTCGAAGAGCACACCATCGTGGGGATCGATCAGGGCAGAGGGCATCAGCTCTCCTGGGACCGATCGTCCGGTGCGGACTCGCTCTCAACGGCGTCGTCCTCGCCCGTCTCCTGCTCGGCCGGAGACACCGGGCCCTTACCCAGCAGGTCCTTGACGGTGGGGAGCTCCGCGGGCTCATCGTCGAAGTCCATGATGTCCGGATCTTCGAAGGCGCCGGTGCCCAAAGCCTTCTCTGCCACATGGCTCTGACGAGCCCACTTCTGGGCCTCTTCCTCGCGGCCCACGGCGCTGAGCGCCTCGGCGTAGGCGCTGAAGAGGCGCGGCGAGAAGCTGAAGGCCCGGTTGATGTCGAGCTCAGGGACCTCCAGGGCCTTCACCGAGGAGTCGAGGTCACCGAGATCCTGGTGGGCGCCGGAGACGACCATAGCCAGCTCGGCACGCACGGAACCGCTGAGCTTCTGCGCCTCAGGGGACTCTGCGAGCTCGATAGCCTTCTGCGGCTTGCCCAGTCCACGCTCACAATCAGCCTGCACGGGCAGATGACTCTGGTCGCCGGTGATCCGACGGTAGGTGCGCAGCTCGCGCAGAGCCTCGGCGTAGTCCCCGGCGGCATAGGCGGTGAGCCCCACGGCTTCGCGGACGATGCCGAGCCGGCCGCCGCGGCGGGATGCTGCCAAGGCATGCTCGAAGGCCAGCTGCGGATCGATGTCCACCAGACGGCCAGCCATCACCAGATGATTGGAGACCCATTTGCGGTTGGTGTCAGTCAGGCTGGTCAGCTGCGAGGCTGCCTCGCGGTCCAGCTCCTTGCCGGTCACGTCCTCGTCGATATCGGGAGACTTCTCCCGGTCCTCGGAGTTGGCGCGGCGCAGGTCCTTCGGATTATGCGGCGGGCGTTCGCGCTCAGGCCGAGGCTGCGCCGACCGCGGACGGCGGGAGGGGTTCTGCTGGCGACCGCGCCCCTGAGGGCGGCGCTGACGAGGCGGCTGTGCAGCCATGAGTGTCTACGTTCTCCTTCTGGTGCTGGAACGCTTCTCAGGATACCTCGGATGGGCTCCCTGTTAACTGACGAGAGCCGAGTCGAAGAATCGCCATTGATCCTTTGACTCGGCTCTCGTATCTAATGTGTGTTCGGCGGCGACCTACTCTCCCACACTCTTTCGGGTGCAGTACCATCGGCGCAGTAGGGCTTAGCTTCCGGGTTCGGAATGGGATCCGGGCGTTTCCCCTACGCTATGACCGCCGT
>NZ_BMIS01000004.1 GCF_014642675.1 Nesterenkonia cremea | reverse complement strand
CATCAGCTTGGGCTCTCAGCTGGGCCAGGATCTTCTCCCAGGTCTCCTCGGCTGCCAGTCGGCGGTGCCAAGTCCACACTGTCTGCCAGGGCCCGAAGACCTCGGGCAGGTCCCGCCAGGCAATCCCACACCGATACCGGTAGATGATCCCTTCAACCATCAGGCGAGCATCAGCGAAGGGACGCCCTTTGCGTCCGGTGGGCTTGGGCAGCTGATCAGCGATCAGCTCCCACTGAGCATCAGAAAGAACCTGGAGACGAGACATGTCTCCAGGCTTCCAGGCCACCCCTCACATAATTCTCAGACACGCTCTAATCTGCTCGTCGGGGCGGTCCCACAGACCTTTCTATCCGTGGGAGTGTGGTCGAGTTCAAAAGCGGATTGACCTCTGGAAAGGGCAAATAGCCTAGTCGGTTGGTAACACTCCCGCGCTCCAACGCTCATCGTGGATGTAGTACGGTGGTGGTTGACCTCACGGGCGCTCCGAGCACGGAGCTGAGATCGGACTGACGCTGTCCGAGCACCGTCTGAACCTGTCCGGGTCATGCCGGCGAAGGAAGAAGGAGCTCATGACGCATATCTCTGCCCAGAATTCCCCTCTGAACTACTCCACCCACAGCGCGGAGTACCTCGTGGACGAGGAGCACGACATCCGGGTCCCGGTCACCCGGATCTCCCAGGACGACTCCCCCGACGGCACTGCCAACGAGCCGTTCACCACCTACCGGACCACCGGCCCGGGCAGCGACCCCACCCGCGGCCTGCCCCCGCTGCGCGCCGAATGGATCCAGGCCCGCCAGGATGTGGAGACCTACCAGGCCCGCGGTCGAAAGCTCGAGGACGACGGCCCCAAGGCGCTGCGCCGGGGCACCGCCTCCCAGGAGTGGCAGGGCGAGGACCGCCCGCCGCTGCGCGCCAGGCCCGGCAAGCGGGTCACCCAGATGCACTACGCACGCCAGGGGGTCATCACCCCCGAGATGCGGTTCGTCGCCCTGCGGGAGGGCCTGGATGTCGAGCTGGTCCGCAGCGAGCTGGCCGCAGGCCGGGCCATCATCCCCAACAACATCAACCACCCCGAGTCCGAGCCGATGATCATCGGGCGGGCCTTCTCAGTGAAGGTCAACGCCAATATCGGCAACTCCGCAGTGACTTCCTCCATCGCCGAGGAGGTCTCCAAGATGCAGTGGGCCACCCAGTGGGGCGCAGACACGGTCATGGACCTCTCCACCGGCGACGACATCCACACCACCCGCGAATGGATTCTGCGCAACTCCCCGGTGCCGATCGGCACAGTGCCAATCTACCAGGCCCTAGAGAAGGTCGGCGGAGACCACCAGGCGCTGACCTGGGAGATCTTCCGCGACACCGTGATCGAGCAGTGCGAACAGGGTGTGGACTACATGACCATCCACGCCGGTGTGCTGCTGCGCTACGTGCCGCTGACCACAGAGCGTGTGACCGGGATCGTCTCCCGCGGCGGGTCCATCATGGCCGGCTGGTGCCTGGGCCACCACAAGGAAAGCTTCCTCTACGAGCACTACGACGAACTGTGCGAGATCTTCGCCCAATATGACGTGGCGTTCTCCCTCGGCGACGGACTACGGCCCGGGTCCCTGGCCGACGCCAACGACGCCGCCCAGTTCGCTGAACTCGACACCCTGGCCGAGCTGACCCAGCGGGCCTGGGAGTACGACGTCCAGGTGATGGTCGAAGGCCCCGGCCACATCCCGCTACACCTGGTCCGCGAGAACGTAGAAAAGCAGCAGGAACTCTGCCACGGCGCCCCGTTCTACACGTTGGGGCCGCTGGTGACCGATATCGCCCCCGGCTATGACCACATCACCTCGGCGATCGGCGCCACCGAGATTGCCCGCTACGGCACCGCGATGCTCTGCTATGTCACCCCGAAGGAGCATTTGGGGCTGCCGAACCGCGACGACGTGAAGACCGGTGTCATCACCTACAAGATCGCCGCGCACGCCGCCGACGTGGCCAAGGGGCACCCCGGGGCCCGGGACCGCGACGATGCGTTGTCCAAGGCCCGGTTCGAGTTCCGGTGGCGGGACCAGTTCGGCCTCTCCCTGGACCCGCAGACCGCTGAGGAGTTCCACGACGAGACTCTGCCGGCCGAGCCGGCCAAGACGGCGCACTTCTGCTCGATGTGCGGCCCGAAGTTCTGCTCGATGAGGATCTCTCAGGACATCCGCAACGAGTTCGGCGATTCGGATGAGCAGGCCCGGATCGCTCAGGAGGGCATGGCGGCGAAGTCGCGTGAGTTCCGTGAAGCCGGCGGCACAGTCTATCTGCCGGACCCGTCGATGCCGACCGTACGCGCCACGAAGTGATGCCGTGGCTGTAGTAAGTGCCGCCTGCGCTGTCATTGTGCGGGAAGATGGGGCAATCCTGCTGGTCCAACGCAGATATCCCCCGGAAGCCGGGTTCTGGTCAGTGCCGGGTGGGAAATGTTTGCTCGGTGAGACCCCAGAAGACACTGCTGTGAGAGAAACGAGAGAAGAAACGGGTCTCGACGTAGTGATCGGTGCGGAACTGTGGACTGTGAAGCGCCCTGGGTTTCGTTCCGGGGTTTAGACCACCGCGGGCGCGGCCGTCATGTGTTGAGTGTACGAGGCCTCGACCTCTGCAGGAGTCCGATACCCCAGGCTTTCGTGAAGACGCCGAGTGTTCCACCAGAGCGCCCAGTCCATCGTGGCTATCTCCACCGCTGTAGCTGAGGCCCAGATTCGGCGGGAGCGAATGATCTCAGCCTTATAGAGGCCATTGACTGCCTCAGCCAGGGCGTTGTCGTAGGAATCACCGACTGATCCCACCGATGCCTGCAGCCCATAGTCGGCCAAGGTCTCGGTGTAGGCCAGGCTGACGTATTGCCCGGACTCCACGATCGGAGTGATGCACCAGTTGGCCCTCGATGATGCTGGCATCAGTACTCAGCAGCGCATGTTCTAACGCCTGCAGCGGCAGCTGTTGGGTGCTCAGCGTAGCCGCCACCGACCACCCGACGATCTTGCGAGTACAGGCATCGGTAATGAAGGCGACGTAGCAGAATCCGCGGAGGATCCTCACGTAGGTGATGTCAGCCACCCACAGTCGATGAGGTGCCGAAGCAGCGAAGCGCCGATTCACCAGATCAGGACGATGATCCGGAACTCAGGGGTGAACTTCTTTGGCATGTTCCAACTCTCCTTCGAGAGACTAGGAACGAAACCCAGAGCGCTTCAACCACATACCGAGCAGCAGCGCTACTGCACGGAGTCACTGCCTGGACCAAACATTTATCAGACACGCTCTAGGCCCGGTACCGCCCCGGACGATGATTGAAGGCCAACACGATGTTCAGCACCACGGCGCCTGCGGCCGAGAGCACCACACCGCTGGGCGCCATCACAGTCAACGCCAGCAGGATCACCACCAGATCCAGAGACATCTGCACATAGCCCGCCCGCAGATGGAACTGTTCCTGAGCGATCAGCGCCAGAACATTGAAGCCGCCCAGGCTGGAGCCGTGACGGAAGACGATCAGCAGCGCCACACCGAGCAGCAGGTTCCCCGCCACAATCCCGTAGATGGGGTTGATGTCTGGGATCGGCAGCAGAAACTCATTCATCTCTGAGAACACCGAGACGATCGACACTGAGACCAGGGTCTTGAGCGTGAACCGCCACCCCTTCTTCCACAGCGCGAGCAGGAAGAAGGGCAGATTCACCAGGACGAACAGCCATCCGAAGCTCAGCGGAGTGGCGTAGGTCAGCAGGAGAGCCAAGCCCGCCGTCCCACCTGTCACGGCCTCCGCCTCCTGAAGGAGATAGAGGCCGAGGGCAGCCAGAAAGGTTCCGGTCAGGACGCCGAGCACGTCCTCCGGCGGGGAATGTGGAATGGTCCGCTCCGTGGCCAGAGGGCGATCGTCACGACGTTTCTCGGAATCAAGCATATGCACGATGCACCACTATAGGCGAGCTGTGTTACGGCAATGTTGTTGCAGAAAGGGGCCCTCCCGAGGATTTCGAAGGGCCCCTTTCTGCCGTGTCCGCTCAGGCCCGCATGCGCAGCGCCTGGGGATCCAGCAGCGGCTCCTGAGCGACAGATGCGGGGATCCTGCGATCGAAGTAGGCGATCTCCACGCGCGAGCCGACATCAGCCAGCTCAGCCGGCAGCCAGGCATAGGCGATGGACTGCCCGATGGTGTAGCCCTGGTCGGCGCTGGTGACGTAGCCGACCGGAGCCTGCCCTGAGGCCGCCCCTTCGGCATAGACAGGCTCATGACCCATGACCACCTCAGAGGGGTCATCCAGCAGCAGGCAGGCCAGGCGCCGCGAGGGGACGTCTTTACCCTCTGCGGCCAGCTTCTCCGTGGCGGCTCCCCGCACGGCGAAGCTCACACCGGCCTCCGCCGGAGTGTGCTCCCTGGACATATCCGTGCCCCAGAGGCGGAAGCCCTTCTCCAGGCGCAGGCTCTCGAAGGCACGCCGCCCCACCGGGAGGATCCCGTGCGGCTTGCCGGCGGCCATGAGCTCATCCCAGAGGTAGCGGCCGAACTCCGCCGGGGCGTAGAGCTCCCAGCCCAGCTCCCCCACATAGCTCAGCCGCATGGCGAGCACAGGGACTCCGCCCACGCTCAGCTCGCGGCAGCGGTAGAACCTGAAGGCCTCATGGGAGATGTCCTCATCCACCAGAGCGGAGAGCACCTCCCGCGCCTTCGGTCCCCACAGGCCCAGACCGCAGGAGCCGGAGTGGGCGTCGCGCAGCTCCAGGCGAACGCCGCGGGTCTCCATCTGGTCACGCAGCCAAGCGGCGTCGAGGTTGCCGTTGGCGCCGATGTGATAGGTGTCCTCAGCGGTCCGCGCGATCGTGACATCGGAGAGGATCCCGCCCTCAGGGCTGAGCATCAGCGTGTAGACCACACTGCCCACGCTCTTGCCCACCGGTCGGCTGAGCAGGCCCTGCTCATGCAGACCGTTGAGGAAGTCGGTGGCGCCGGGCCCGGAGAGCCACAGGCGCGGCAGGGAGGACATGTCTACCAGGCCCACCGACTCGCGCATCCGCCGGGCCTCCACGGCCACGATCGGGCTCCAGTACTGAGCCGACCAGGGATCTCTCGGCGGAAGGGTCTGCTCACCCAGCATGGCCACCGCCGGACGCCCGTCGGGCAGCGTGGCGTTGGACTCGTACCAGAGCGGACGCTCCCAGGAGTTGGCCACGCTGAACACCGCACCCTTGCCGCGCTGGCGCTCATAGAAGGGCGGAGTGCGCAGCCCGCGCAGCTTCAGCGTGGTGGCGCGCGGATGGACGATGTCGTAGACCTCGTCATAGGACTCGGCGCTGCGCTCTCTGGTCCACCGCTTAGAGACCTCCGAGGGGTCGAAACGCCGCAGATCCAGACCGTGGGTGTCGATGCCCGGGTCACCTGTGGTCAGCCAGTCGGCCATGACCTGCCCGACGCCGGCCGACTGGGTCACCCACACCGCTTGGGCCATCCAGAGGCCCTCCACCCCCGGAACCGGGCCGAGCATAGGCCCGTCGTCAGGGGTGAAGGAAAAGATGCCGTTGAAGCTGATCGGCTCATCCAGATGCGACTCGCGCAGCTCGGGGAGCAGCTTCTGCGCCTCCTTCCAGCTGGGCTCGAAGTCGGCTCGCGTGAAGGGGTGGATGGAGGGCTGGACACCGGTGCGCTGAGCCTGCTCAGGGCTGGCGATCTGATCGTGCTCCACCGGCAGCGGACGGTGCTCATAGGCGCCGATGGCGATGCGCTGGCCCCATTCGCGCAGGTACATGGCGTGGTCCTGGTGGCGCAGCATCGGCTTGACCACCTCAGTGGACTCGTCCAGTCCGCGCAGCGAGGAGACGGGCTGGCTGAACCCGAATCCGTGCTCCACCGGCAGCATGGGGATCTCGATGCCGAGCATCTCCCGGGCCGCCCCGGGACCCCAGAGTCCGGCGCAGGAGACGACGATGTCCGCCTCCAGAGAGGCCACTTCTCCCCCGCCCACCGGCTCGATGTCCACGCCGCTGACCCGGCCGCCATGGGTGCGGATCCCCAGCACGCGGGTGCGGTCGATGATGCGGGCCCCGCCCTCCTGGGCACGGCCTGCCTGAAACTCCACCGCACGCACGCCTTTGACCACTGCGTCGGTGGGAGTGTGGAACCCGCCCAGAATGCCGGAGACGTCCAGTCCGGGCCACAGCTGGGCCACCTCGTCCGGGGAGATCAGCCATGAAGGCACACCCCAGGCCTCGGCGAATCCGTGGCGCCGGTACAGCTCGCGCAGTCGAGCTTCAGTGGTGGCGATCTCGATGCCGCCCACCCGCTTGCTGACCCAGTGCCCCCCGACTTCGACGCCGTCGAGCTTGTCCAGTGTGCGCTGAGCCAGCTCCGAGGAGGCCTTGCTCCCTGAGGTCTGGAAGACGAACCCCGGTGCGTGGGAGCTCGATCCGCCGGTGGAATAGAGCGGGCCCTGCTCGACCACGGTCACGTCGGTCCATCCGCGCAGGACGAGTTCATCCGCAACTGCGGCCCCGACCACGCCCAAGCCGATCACCACGATGCGGGGCCTCCCCGCTGCTGAGTTCAATGCCATCGTTCCTCCAGTTGTTGCGCGATGAACAACGTAGTTGTGGTTACGCAACCACTCTATGGACAACGCGATCTGGAGCACAAGAGGTATATCAGAATCCGATCAGCCCTCCGTCGGCTCGAAGAACCCCAATCTGGCCTCCAGCACAGAGGCTTCCTCGTGCAGTACGCAGGCATAGTCGGAGAACTGAGACTCGGGCAGCCGGAAGGCCGGCGCCGTAGTGGAGAGCGCAGCGATCACCGAGCCGTCGGCGTCGCGCACCGGAACCGCCAGAGCATTGATCCCGTGCTCCCATTCGGCCACCGCCGAGGACCACCCGCGGCGGTGGATGGCCTCCAACTCAGTGCCCAGCACATCTGGGTCCGTCATAGTCATGGCGGTGAAGGCCTCCAGGCCGCGCTCAGCAAGACGACCGAGCTCCTCCGCACCGGCATGGGCCAGCAGCATCTTGCCGGTGGAAGTGGCGTGCAGTGGACCGCGCTGGCCCACGTACTGGCGCGTGACGCCGACCATCTGGTCCCCCGCAGCCTGCGTGATGGTCACGGCATAGCCGGCGTCGAGGATGGAGATGTTGACCGTCTCGTTCAGCCGCTGCGCCAGAGCGTCGCAGCAGGCCTGCGCATCACGCGTGAAATCCACCCGCTGGGTCACCGAGTTGGCCATCCGAAGCATGGCGAAGCCGAGGCGATAAGCCCCGCGCGCAGACTCCTGCTCGACAAGGTCATGCTGCTCCAACGTGCCCAGCAGACGGAAGGCGGTGGAGCGATGCACATCCAGCCGTCGCGAGATCTCGCTGATGGTCAACGAAGACTCCTCCCCGAGGAGCTCGAGGATCCGCGCAGCGCGCGAGACCGACTGGACGGGGTTGACTGCCTCAGATTTCACGCCGATGAATTTCTCCTCAAAAAGTGGCACCGACTCTTGACGCCGGAGTTCTGTGACCTGCAATACTTAGCGCACTATTTGTTGTGCATAGTAAACACTGTTGCGATATAAGCAACGCTAGTCCCCTTGGATGGTGAATGCAAGTGAGTCTCAGAGTCTGTTCCCTGCAGGACCTCGAACCCGGCGAAGGGCTGCGCATCGAGTCGGTCACCCCGCCCATCGCCGTCTTCCTCACCGAGGAGGGCACCGTCCACGCCGTGGACGACACCTGCACCCACCAGGACGCCTCCCTGGCGGCCGGATGGGTGGAGGACTGCCGGGTGGAGTGCCCGCTGCACGAGAGCACCTTCTCCCTGCTGACCGGCGAGGTGGACCAGCCCCCGGCCAAGAAGAAGGTGCGGGTGCACGAGGTCCAGATCGACGGCGACGACGTGTACGTGGAGCTCTCCCAGGAAGCTCCCAACCTGCCTCCGGGGGTGACCACAGCATGACCTCATACATCGCTGGATCCCCCACCGAGGGCCACCTGCTGATCATCGGAGCAGGACTGGCCGGCTACCACGCCGCCCGCGGCGCCCGGGAGAACGGGCACACCGGGCCGATCACCATCCTGGGCGATGAGTCCCTGCCGGCCTATGACCGTCCGGCCCTGAGCAAGGCCTTCCTCTCCGGAACGGTCACCGTCCAGGACCTCGCCCTCGACGACCCGGACCACCCCTTGGACGTCACGTGGATCGGCGGATCCTCCGCAGTGGAGCTCTCCGCCTCACCCCTGGGCGTGCACACCGCCGACGGCACCTTCCACATGGCCGACACCATCATCATCGTCACCGGCGCCCAGGCCAGTCGCCTACCCTTCTCCGGAACCCGCAACCCGGACGTCTATGTCATCCGCAACGTGGATGACGCCATGGCGCTGCGCGGCTGCGTGGCCGAGGGGAAGAAGGTGGCCGTGGTCGGCGGAGGCTTCCTCGCCCTGGAGGCCGCCTCCACCTGGATGGACCGCGGCGCCGAGGTCACTGTGGTCGCCGGTGAGGCCAACCCAGGCACCGCCCGGCTGGGTCAGCCGGTGGGATGCGCCATCCGTGCCCTGCACGAACAGCGTGGAGTGCGTTTCGCAGAGCCTTCCCGCGCTCAGGAGGTGGAGACCGACGAGGACTCCCAGGTGCTGCGCCTGGCAGACGGCACCAGGATCGAGGCCGACATCGTCATCTGCGCCATCGGGGCCACCCCCTCCACCGCCTGGCTGCGCGGCAGCGCACTGACCCTGGAGCCGACCACCGCCGCCATCCTCTGCGATGACACCGGGTTCACCGGTGTCCCTGGAGTCTGGGCAGCCGGCGACTGCGCCCAGTGGGCCTCTCAGGCCTCCGGGATCCGCCCGATCGGACACTGGCAGGAGGCTGTGGAGCAGGCGGGCATCGTGGCCGCCGCTCTCACCGGTGTCCCGCCGGCCCCCTTCCAAGAGCCCTATTTCTGGTCGGAGCAGTATGACGTGAGGATCCAGGCCGCGGGCCGACTGGCTCAGGCCGACCAGGTCCAGATCCTCGAGGGCACCATCGAGGGCGGCGACCTGCTGGTCAGCTATCTCAAGGACGGCGAGGAGGTCGGCATCCTCGGAATGAACCGGCTCCGCGAGATCAAGCGCTGGCGGAAGCTTCGCCAGATCAAGCACCGCGCCGCACTGGCGGCATGACACACCTGCTGAGCTCAACACCACCTGCTGCACGAAAGAAGGACCAGATGATCATCGACCACCTGGATGAGCCGCTGCCTGGCAGCTCTCTGCTCCCCACCCCCTCTGGCGTGGCCTACACGGACCCGGAGATCTTCTCCCGCGAGCAGTCGGAGATCTTCGAGAAGCTGTGGAACTGCGTGATGCGCGCCGATTCACTGAGCTCCGCCGGCGAGTGGAAGACCGTGACCATCGGCCGCGAGGAGATCATCGTGGTGCGCAGCCGGAAGAAGGGCATCCGCGCCTACTTCAACGTCTGCGCCCACCGCGGCATGCGCGTCTGCACCTCCGGCGAGGGGAAGAACAAGACCCTGCAGTGCGGCTATCACGCCTGGACCTACGCCCTGGAGGGTGATCTGGCGGCCGCCCCGAACCTGACCTCCATGCCGGATGTCGACCGTCAGGACTACGGGCTGAAGCCGGTGCATGTGCGCGAATGGCTGGGCTATGTCTGGGTCTGCCTGGCCGAGGAGCCGCCGAACTTCGACGAGGCGGTCCTGGGCGAGGTCCGCACACGGTTCGGCGAGGTCGAGTCCATCGACAACTACGGCATCGAGAACCTGAAGCTCGGCGAGTCCAAGACCTATGACGTGGCGGCGAATTGGAAGCTCATCATCGAGAACTTCATGGAGTGCTACCACTGCGCCACCATCCACCCGGAGCTCACCGAGGTCATCCCTGAGTTCGCCGACGGTCTGGCCTCCCAGCGGATGAACGGCGAGGTCCACGGCTCGGAGTTCGGCGAAGAGATCAAGGGGTTCACCGTGGACGGCTCCGCCTCCGGCTTCGAGGAGCTGCCGCGGATCGCCCCGGACCAGGACCGCAAGTACTACGCGATCACGGTGAAGCCCCAGGTCTTCATCAACACGGTGCCGGACCATGTGATCATCCACCGGATGTTCCCGGTCTCCGAGTCCCGGACCACCGTGGTCTGCGACTGGCTGTTCCTGCCCGAGGTCATCGAGCGCGACCTGCCCATCGAGAAGTCCGTGGAGCTCTTCCACCGGGTCAACCAGCAGGACTTCGAAGCCTGTGAGCAGACCCAGCCCTCGATGAGCTCCAAGGCCTACTCCGGCGGCGGAGCCCTGGTCCCCAGCGAGCATCACATCTCCGAGTTCCACGCCTGGTGGAGCAGTCAGGTGGCCGTATCCGAGCACCAGACTAAGGTGACTGTATGACGATCAGTCTCTTCGACCTCTTCAGCGTCGGCGTGGGCCCCTCCTCCTCCCATACGGTGGGGCCCATGCGGGCGGCCCGTCGATTCTCTGCTGAGCAGCTGGTGGACACCGGGCACATCGACGCCGTCGCCAGCCTGGAGGTGGACCTCTTCGGCTCCCTCTCGGCCACCGGCTCCGGCCACGGCACCTTCACCGCGGTGCTGCTGGGCCTGGAGGGCTGGGCGGCCGAAGAGATCCTGCCCCGACAGGTGGACGACCGGCTCTCGGAGATCGAGCACACCGGAACCGTCCAGCTGGCCGCCCAGCTGGGCCGGCGTCGGGACATCGCCCTGCGGGTGGAGGACTTCGTCCAGCGCCCGCTCACCGTCCTGGACCGGCACACCAACGCCATGCGGCTGCGCGCCCTGGATGCGGACGGCGGTCTGCTGGCCGAGGAGACCTACTACTCGGTGGGCGGCGGCTTTGTGGTCTCGGAGACCGATGAGGCCTCCGGCACTCCGGCCGCCGGCTCTGACGAGCATCCGGTCCCCTATCCCTTCACCACGGCGGCCGAGCTGATGCAGCACTGCGAGGACTCGGGCCTGCCGATCTCGAAGATCATGCTGGCCAACGAATGTGCTCTGCGTGGCGGCGAGGAGCATCAGGAGGCCGTCATCGCTGAGATCTGGCACCTCTGGGAGGTCATGGAGGAGTGCAAGGACTCGGCCCTGGAGCGCATGGGCCCGCTGCCCGGCGGACTCAAGGTCCGACGCCGAGCACCCGACTGGCACGCCCGGCTCACCCAGCAGGACCCGGACCGCTCCTTTGCCTATTGGCAGGAGTGGGTGAACCTGGTGGCCCTGGCAGTCAACGAGGAGAACGCCTCCGGCGGTCGCGTAGTCACCTCGCCGACCAACGGGGCGGCGGGGATCATCCCGGCCGTGGGCTTCTACGCCACGCACTACGGCCCCGGGGCCGCCTTCGCCGCCGCAGAGGACAAGCAGGCGATCGTGACCACCTTCCTGCTCACCGCGGCCGCCGTCGGGGTGCTCTATAAGGAGCGTGCCTCCATCTCAGGCGCCGAGGTCGGCTGCCAGGGCGAGGTGGGATCGGCGTCGTCGATGGCCGCGGCCGGCCTGTGCGAGGTGCTCGGCGGCACCGCGCAGCAGGTGGAGAACGCCGCGGAGATCGCGATGGAGCACAATCTGGGGCTGACCTGCGATCCCATCTCTGGGCTGGTGCAGGTCCCCTGCATCGAACGAAACGCCATCGCCGCCACCAAGGCCGTCAACGCGGCGCGGATGTCGCTGATGGGTGATGGGGAGCACCGTGTCTCGCTGGACGACGTCATCACCACGATGCGTGAGACCGGCAAAGACATGTCGCATAAGTACAAGGAGACGGCGCTGGGCGGGCTGGCCGTCAACGTGGTGGAGTGCTGAGCCGCCCGACGGCCGGAACCTTTCTCCCCCGCATCTGTTGACACCTCTCGGAACAGAGCCATAGCGTAAACACACAACTGATATATCAATATATCTTCAGACCTCTGAGGAGGCCTCCATGGCACATCCACACTCCACGGCGCTGCGCGGGCGAGACCCCGAGATCGCCGCAGCCATCGACTCCGAGCTGCACCGCCAGCGCTCCACGCTGGAGATGATCGCCTCGGAGAACTTCACCTCCCCCGCGGTGATGGAGGCTCAGGGCTCGGTGCTCACCAACAAATACGCCGAGGGCTACCCCGGGCGCCGCTACTACGGCGGCTGCGAACATGTGGACACTGTGGAGCAGCTGGCCATCGCCCGCCTGCAGGACCTCTTCGGCGCGGAGGCGGTCAACGTCCAGCCCCACTCCGGAGCCCAGGCCAACGCCGCGGCCCTCCACGCCCTGGCCGACCCCGGCGACACCATTCTGGGACTTGACCTGGCCCACGGCGGGCACCTGACCCACGGCATGCGCCTGAACTTCTCCGGCCGGCTCTACGACGTGGTGGCCTACGGAGTGCGCGAGGAGGACCACCTCATCGATATGGAGGAGGTCCGCCGGCTGGCACTGAAGCACCGCCCACGGGTGATCATCGCCGGATGGTCGGCCTACCCCCGCCACCTGGACTTCGCCGCCTTCCGCCGGATCGCCGATGAGTCAGGGGCCTATCTGATGGTGGACATGGCACACTTCGCCGGACTGGTGGCGGCCGGACTGCATCCGGACCCGGTCCCGCACGCCGATGTGGTCACCAGCACCACCCACAAGACCCTCGGCGGCCCGCGCGGAGGCGTGATCCTCTCCACCGGAGAGCTGGCCAAGAAGATCAACTCCGCCGTGTTCCCCGGACAGCAGGGCGGGCCCCTGGAGCATGTCATCGCAGCCAAGGCGGTGGCCTTCGGCGAGGCCGCCGGCCCCGAGTTCCGGGACCGCCAGCAGCGCACCCTGGAGGGCGCCCAGATCCTGGCCGAGCGGCTGCGCGGTCCCGACATCGCAGCCTCCGGGGTCAGCCTGGTCAGCGGGGGCACCGATGTCCATCTGGTGCTGGTGGACCTGCGCAGCTCCGAGCTGGACGGCCGGCAGGCCGAGGACCGGCTGCACGCTGCCGGAATCACGGTCAACCGCAATGCGGTGCCCTTCGACCCGCGCCCGCCCATGGTCTCCTCCGGGCTGCGGATCGGCACCCCGGCCCTGGCCTCCCGCGGATTCGGCGCCGTCGAGTTCGACGAGGTCTCCGAGATCATCGCCTACGCCCTGACCCCCAACCTCACCGAACGCGATCTGGGAGACCTGCGCGAACGTGTGGAGAACCTGACCGGACGGTTCCCCCTCTACCCCCACCTGACCGACCCTGCGAAGGAGGCCGCCTGATGGCTGAGCCGCTGCCGGAGCACCCGGAGTTCCTCTGGAAGAACCCTGACCCCGCCAAGAGCTACGAGGTCGTGATCGTCGGAGCCGGCGGACACGGCCTGGCCACGGCCTATTTCCTGGCCTCGCGCTACGGCATCACCGACATCGCCGTGCTGGAGAAGGGATGGCTGGCCGGAGGCAATATGGCCCGCAACACCACCATCATCCGCTCCAACTATCTGTGGGACGAGAGCGCGGCGCTCTATGAGGAGTCGCTGAAGCTCTGGGAGCAGCTCCCCGAGGAGCTGGACTACGACTTCCTCTTCTCTCAGCGCGGAGTGCTCAACCTGGCCCACACCCTGGGCGATGTCCGCGAGTCGGTGCGGCGCGTGGAGGCCAACAGGCTCAACGACGTCGACGCCGAGTGGCTCAGCCCCGAGGAGGTGAAGGAGGTCTGCCCGATCATCAACATCGGCGACGACATCCGCTACCCCATCATGGGCGCTACGTATCAGCCGCGGGCGGGCATCGCCAAGCATGACCATGTGGCCTGGGCCTTCGCCCGCAGGGCCGATGAGCTCGGCGTGGACTTCATCCAGAACTGCGAGGTCACGGGATTCCTCAAGGACGGCGACCGGGTCACCGGGGTGGAGACCACCCGCGGGACCATCCACGCCGGGAAGGTGGCGCTGGCCGCCGCCGGCCACTCCTCCGAGCTGGCCGAACGCGCCGGAGTCCCGCTGCCCATCCAGTCCCACCCGCTGCAGGCGCTGGTCTCCGAGCTCTTCGAGCCGGTCCACCCCACTGTGGTCATGTCCAACCACGTCCACGTCTATGTCTCACAGGCCCATAAGGGCGAACTGGTGATGGGCGCCGGGATCGATCAGTACAACGGCTACGGACAGCGCGGCTCCTTCCACGTGATCGAGGACCAGATGTCCGCGGCCGTGGAGCTCTTCCCCATCTTCGCCCGGGCCCATGTGCTGCGGACCTGGGGCGGGATCGTGGACACCACGCTGGACGCCTCACCGATCATCTCCAAGACACCGGTGGACCAGCTCTACGTGAACTGCGGCTGGGGAACGGGCGGCTTCAAGGGGACGCCGGCCGCCGGCCTGTCCTTCGCCCACACCATCGCCCATGACGAACCCCACCGACTCAACGCTCCCTTCTCGCTGGAGCGGTTCGAGACCGGTTACCTGATCGACGAACACGGCGCCGCCGCCGTGGCCCACTGACCCCCGAGACCGAGGAGGGCTCCGCCGCCATGATGCTCATCCACTGCCCCTATTGCGGACCCCGCAATGAGACCGAATTCCACTACGGCGGACAGGCCCATGTGCCCTACCCGCATGACCCGGAGGCGCTCAGCGACGCCGAATGGGCCCAGTTCCTCTTCTACCGCGAGAACACCAAGGGCCTCTTCCGCGAGCGCTGGGTCCATTCGGTGGGCTGCCGCAAGTGGTTCAACGCCCTGCGCGACACCGTGACCTATGAGTTCAAGGCGGTCTACCCGATCGGCGCCGCCATCCCCACCCCTGAGCAGGCCGAAGGAGCAGGAGCATGACCCAGAAGCCCCACCGGCTGCCAGCCGCCGCCGTCCCCTCCGCGCAGCCTGACCCGCAGAAGCAGCTGTCCCTGAGCGTGGACGGTCACGACGTCGAGGCCCTCTCCGGGGACACGGTGGCCAGCGCCCTGCTGGCCTCGGGCCGGATCAGGGTGGGCGACTCCCCCTACCTGGGACGCCCCCGCGGGATCTTCGCCGCCGGGGTGGAGGAGCCCAATGCGCTCATCGAGGTCCAGGCACCGGGCCCCACGGAGGTCCACGAGTCGATGCTGCAGGCCACCTCGGTGGAGGCGGCCCAGGGCATGGGCGCTCGGACGCTGTCCGGACTGGGCACGCTGGATCCGGGAGACGACCGCGCCTATTACGACCATAAGCACGTCCACACCGATGTGCTGGTGGTCGGGGCCGGACCGGCCGGACTGGCCGCGGCCCGGGAGGCCACCCGCTCCGGGGCACGCACCATGCTGCTGGACGAGCAGTCCCAGCCCGGCGGCTCCCTGCTCTCCGAGCGTGAGACTCAGGTGGACGGCTCCCCCGCGCAGGCCTGGGCCAAGCGCGCCGCCGATGAGATCCGCAGCTCCGCAGAAGGCCGGTACCTGCCACGGACCACCGCCATCGGCAGCTATGACTCCAACTATGTGGTGGCCGTGGAGCGCCGCGGGGCCGGGATCTCCGGCCCGCTCCCCGACGGCGTCTCCCGGGAGCGGGTCTGGCACATCCGCGCCGCCCAGGTGGTGCTGTCCACCGGCGCCCATGAGCGGCCCCTCGTCTTCGAGAACAATGACCGCCCCGGCGTCATGCTCTCCTCTGCCGTGCGCACCTACCTGAACCGCTTCGGCGTGCTGGCCGGCGAGCGCATCGCCCTGGTCACCACCAACGACGCCGCCTATGACACCGCCGAGGACATCCACGCCGCCGGCGGCACCGTCGCCGCCGTGATCGACACGCGTCCCGACAACGGCCCGCGCCGGGATCGGCTGCGCCGTCTGGGGATCGAGGTCATCCCCGGATCCGCAGTCGCCGACACCTCCGCCGACGACGAGGGCCTGCTGCGCTCGGTGACGGTGACAGCCCTGGACGAGGACGGTCTGGCGGTGGGCGCCCCTCGCGAGATCGAGGCGGATGTGCTCGGCGTCTCCGGCGGCTGGAGCCCGGTGCTGCACCTGCATACCCACCGCCAGGGTCGGCTGACCTGGAACGACTCCCTGCGGGCCTTCCTGCCCGCGGCTCCGGTGACCGGCCAGCATCTGGGCGGCAGCCTCAGCGGCTCCTACGATCTGCCCTCGGCGCTGTCCACCGGCGCTCAGGCCGGCGCCGCGGCCGCAGGGGCGTCGGGCTTCCCGCACAGCGCCGCGGTCCCGACGGCGGCCGCCGACCCGGTCAGCCCGCCGCGGCCCCTCTGGGTGGTCCCCTCCCTGCGCGGTGAGCGCCCGGAGGACTATCGGAACCACTTCGTGGACCTGCAGCGGGATCAGACCGTGGCCGATGTGCTGCGAGCCGTCGGCGCCGGGATGGAGTCCATCGAGCACGTCAAGCGCTACACCTCCATCTCCACCGCCCACGACCAGGGCAAGACCAGCAGCCTGGCACTGCTGGGGACCCTGGCCCATGCGCTGGGGCGGAACAACCCGGAGGGCATCGGCATCACCGCCTTCCGCCCGCCCTACACCCCGGTCTCCTTCGCGGCACTGGCCGGTCGGCGTCGTGGTGAGCTCTTCGATCCGGCGCGGCTCACCCCCATGCATTCCTGGCATGTCCGCCGGGGCGCGGAGTTCGAGGACGTGGGCCAGTGGAAGCGCCCGTGGTACTACCCCCAGCAGGGAGAGGACATGGACGCCGCCGTGCTGCGCGAATGCGCTGCGGCACGGGAGTCGGTGGCGTTCATGGATGCCAGCACCCTGGGCAAGATCGAGATCCGCGGCCAGGACGCCGGTGAGTTCCTGAACCGGATCTACACCAACGCCTTCAAGAAGCTCGCCCCGGGCAAGGCCCGCTACGGGGTCCAGTGCACCCCGGACGGCATGATCTTCGACGACGGGGTGACCCTGCGTCTGGCCGAGGACCGGTACCTGATGACCACCACCACCGGTGGAGCGGCCGATGTCCTGGACTGGTTGGAGGAATGGCTGCAGACCGAGTGGCCGGAGCTGGACGTGGTCTGCACCTCGGTGACGGAGCAGTACGCGACCGTCGCCGTCGTCGGGCCCAAGTCCCGGGACGTGGTGGCCCAGCTGGCGCCGGATCTGGACGTCAGCGCCGAGGGCTTCGAGTTCATGGGCTTCCGGGAGACGGTGCTGGCCTCTGGGATCCCGGCACGGATCTGCCGCATCTCCTTCTCCGGCGAGCTGGCCTTCGAGATCAATGTGGCCTCCTGGTACGGCCTGCAGGTCTGGGAGGACGTGGCCGCCGCGGGCGCCGAATACTGCATCACTCCCTACGGCACCGAGACCATGCACGTGCTGCGCGCCGAGAAGGGATTCATCATCGTCGGTCAGGACACCGACGGCACGGTGACCCCGCAGGACGCCGGGATGAGCTGGGTCATCTCCCAGCGCAAGGACTTCATCGGCCGACGGTCCTACTCCCGCCCGGACAACCTGCGCGAGGACCGCAAGCAGCTGGTCTCTGTGCTGCCGAAGGACCCTCAGCTGCGGCTGCCCGAGGGCGCCCATCTGCTGGATGCCGACACCGACCGCTCCGAGGTCCCGGTGCCCATGCAGGGGTGGGTGACCTCCTCCTACCGCTCCGCCGCTCTGGAGCGCACCTTCGGACTGGCTCTGGTCCGCGCCGGCTTCAGCAGGATCGGCGAGACCATGCGCGTGCCGGTGGGCGATGCGCTGGTCGACGTCGAGATCGGACCCACTGTGCTCTACGACCCGGAAGGAACCCGCCGAGATGGCTGAGACGACTGCTGACCCCATCCGGTTCTCCGCAGGGCCGGCGCAGCTGCGCCGCTCACCTCTGGAGCACCTGGCCCCCGCGCTGGCCACCACGGAGCACTCTCTGGGGGTGGCCCTGCGGGAGATCCCCTTCACCATCCAGATCGGACTGCGGGCGGCACCGGGCTCCGCAGCCCATGAGGCGCTGGCCGAGGCAACCGGTGTGGGCCTGCCGATGCGAACTTCAGAGGTGGCCGGGGATCCCGGATCCGTGGCAGTGCTGTGGCTGGGTCCGGATGAGTTCCTGCTGATCGGCCCGGAGGACGGCCAACCGCTGCTGAAGGATCTGCGCCGGGGCCTGGGCGATCTGCCCGGCCAGGTGGTGGACCTCTCGGCCAACCGCACGATCATCGCAGTGGAGGGCGAGCAGGCCCGCGACCTACTGGAGAAGGGCGTCCCCGTCGATCTGCATCCGCGCAGCTTCGGCCCCGGCCAGGCTGTGACCACCCTGCTGGGCCCTGTTCCGGTGCTGCTCTGGCAGACCGGCGAGCAGTCCTACCGGGTGCTGCCCCGAGCTTCCTTCGCCGACTACACCGCACGCTGGCTGCTGGACGCTGCGCGCGAACACCACCGCTGAGCCTTCGAGGAGACGATGATGAATGCCTCACCTGCCGTACAGACCGCCCCACTGACCGAGGACCGCCTGCCTCACTCCGAGGGCCTGGTGCTGACGCTGAGCTGCCCTTCCACGCTGGGCATCATCCATGCCGTCAGCGGCGTGCTGGTGGAGCACGGGTACAACATCCTGGAGCTCACCCAGTTCAACGACCGCCCCGGCGGACGCTTCTTCCTGCGGGTCCACGCCGTGCCGGAGGAGGTGGAGGCCTCCGCCCCGGAGGCCGTCCGGGAATCCTTCGCCCAGGTGGCCCAACAGTTCGGGATGGACTGGGAGCTGCGCTCCCCCACCGAACGACGCCGCGTACTCATCATGGTCTCCAAGTTCGAGCACTGTCTGAACGATCTGCTCTTCCGCACCAAGAAGGGCGATCTGCCCATCGACATCGTTGCGGTGGTGTCCAACCATCCGGATCATCAGCGGCTGGTGGAGTGGCACGGAATCCCGTTCTTCCACGTCGCCGTCACCCCGGAGACCAAGGAGCCGGCGGAGTCGCAGCTGCTGGAGCTGGTGGACCGCCTCTCCGTGGACCTGGTGGTGCTGGCCCGGTACATGCAGATCCTCAGCGACTCGCTGGCCACCCAGATGGAGGGCCGCGTGATCAACATCCACCACTCCTTCCTGCCCAGCTTCAAAGGCTCCAAGCCGTACCACCAGGCCTTCGAGCGGGGTGTGAAGACAGTGGGCGCCACCGCCCACTACGTCAACAGCGAGCTGGATGAGGGACCTATCATCGCTCAGCGGGTGGTGGAGGTGGATCACACCTACACGCCGGAGGATCTGGTGGCCGCCGGACGGGACACCGAGTGCAAGGCGCTCTCCGAGGCGGTGCGCTGGCATGCCGAGGGCCGCGTGATCCTCCACGGCGGCAAGACTGTGGTGCTGCGCTAGATGCAGGGCACCGGCCGGCGCCTCCAAGCACCTACTAGACTGCACTGATATGCCCACAGCACCGACGAACTCCAGCCTGGCCGACTACTGCTACACCACGGTGCGGGACCGTCTGGTCATGCTGGACATCGAACCGGGCTCACCCATCAGTGAGCAGGAGCTCTGCCAGGAGCTGGGTGTGGGCAGGACGCCGCTGCGCGAGGCGCTGAAGCGGCTGAGCACCGACCATCTGGTCCAGTTCTTCCCGCGCCGCGGCACCTTCGCGACGGCGGCGGACTTCAGCGAGCTCAACAGCCTCACCGAGATGCGGACCATCCTGGAGCCGGCCGGAGCGCGCCGGGCGGCCACCCACGCGGGACCGTCGCAGCGGGAGGCGCTGCGGGAGATGTCCGCCCATATCGGCGAACTGATGGATTCCTCGCCCTCGGCGCGCACCCTGATCGAGTATGACCTGGCGGTGCACCGGGCGATCTATGAGCTGATCGACAACGCCTACATGCGCGAGACGCTGTTCCGTCTGGACAGTCTGGCCACCCGCCTGTGGTGGTCGGCCATCCAGAAGGTGCCCTCAGCGGCGGAGCACATCGAAGGCCACCGCTCACTGCTGGAGGCAGTGGCCGATGCACAGTCTGAACAGGCCGCAGAGCTGGCGGCAGAACATGTGACCGAGTTCCACCAGCGGCTGCAGGAGGCTGTGCTGGGAGCAGCGGAATCGCCGGTCTCCCCGCTCTGAGGAAGACCGGCGACCCCTCTGCGCAGAAAGGTCATCGCGTGACGTCGATGATGACCTTTCCATTGGATCCCTCCATGTTGCGCCTCATGGCAGCAACAGATTCCTCCAGCGGGTAGGTGCTGTCGATCTCCACCGAGAGCGTGCCCTCGGCGATCTTGCCCAGCAGGTACTCGAGCCGGGCGGCGTCGGGACGGACCCAGACGAGCTGACCGCCGTGCTCCAGGAAGCCGCCGTCCAGGATGGAGGCCAGACGTCCGCCCTGGGTCAGCACGGCCCGGGACTGCTCCAGCACCTCGCCGGCGAAGTCGGCCACTGCGGTCACGCCCTCAGGGGCGACCTCGCGGACCCGGTCCTCCAGGCCCTCGCCGTAGGTGACGGGGGTGGCCCCGACGGCACGCAGCTTCTCGTGGTTCTTCTCGGAGGCGGTGCCGATGACGGTGGCGCCCGCCTCCACCGCCAGCTGGGTGGCGATGTGGCCCACGCCGCCGGAGGCCGCGTGGATCAGCAGAGTGTCCTGGGAGCTGAGCCCCAGCTGCTCCAGGGTCCGCAGCGCGGTCAGACCGGCCAGCGGCAGGCCTGCGGCCGGGTCGAAGTCCACGCCCTCGGGGATGCGGGCCACATCAGCGGCACGCAGGGAGACGAACTCGGCGTAGGTGCCGCCGTGGACGAAGTCCTTGCGGGCGTAGGCGGCCACACGGTCACCGGGCTGGAACTCGGGGACGTCCATGCCGACCTCTTCGATCACCCCGGCCACATCCCAACCCGGGGAGACGGGGAAGACCACGTCCATCAGGGGGTCCAGACCGCCCTGCATGAGCTTCCAGTCCACGGGATTGACCGCCGTGCGCTCCACGCGGATCAGCACAGAGCCGGGAGCCACCTTGGGGGTGGGCTGCTCGGTCAGCTCCAGGGTTTCAGGGGCACCATATTCTGCATAAGTCATTGCTCGCATGTCTGTGCGAACAGGAGAGCCCCCGCCTGCATTCCACGGCACTCTGTCGAGGAGCGAGACCCTGCGTATAGGCTCAGAGCATGAAGCACTTTGAGATGCCTCACACCGATATCACTGCACCCCAGGTGGTGTTGGGCATGATGCGGATCGCTGAGAAGTCCGATGGTGAGGTCCGTGCCCTGGTGAGGGCGGCCCGCGACGCCGGCGTCGACTTCTTCGACCATGCCGACATCTACGGCCCCGGGCTGAGCACGCACAGCTGCGAGCGTCGGTTCGCCGAGGCCATGGCGCTGAGCCCGGCGCAACGTGAGCAGATCACCCTGCAGACCAAGGTGGGCATCGTCAAAGACGGCCCACACTACGACTTCTCCTATGAGCACATCGTGACCGAGACCGAGGAGTCGCTGCGCTCCCTGGGTACCGACCACATCGACATCCTGCTGCTGCACCGCCCGGATCCGCTGGTGGAGCCCGAGGAGGTGGCACGCGCCTTCGATCACCTGGTCGACTCGGGCAAGGTCCGTCATGTGGGCGTCTCCAACCACACTCCCGCTCAGATGGAGCTGCTGAGCACTGCGGTCTCCCAGCCGCTGACGGTCAACCAGATGCAGCTCTCCCTGCCCCATGCCGCCATCCTCACCGAGGGCATCCAGGCCAACACGCTGAGCTCGGCGTCTCAGGTCTCCCCCGACGGCGCCGGGACGGTGGAGTACTGCCGCAGCCGGGGCATCACACTGCAGGCCTGGTCGCCGTATCAGTCACCTTCTGGGGTGTTTGTGGGGAACCCCGACCACCCGGAGCTCAACGCGGTGCTGGACCGGTTGGCAGAGGAACACGAAGTGACCCCCACCGGCATCGCCACCGCCTGGCTGACCCGGCACCCCGCCCAGATCCAGGTGGTCCTGGGCACCACACAGCCCGCCCGTGTGCAGGAGGCTGTGGACGGGGCCGGAGTGCGGCTGAGCCGGGCAGAGTGGTTCGAACTGCTGCGCGCAGCCGGACACCCTGTGCCGTGATCTTCCTGACCTGCGGGCGTAGGATCTGAGTCATGTCATCGACGATCCAGCTCAACACAGGCATCAGCATCCCTCAGATCGGCTTCGGCACCTCGAAGTCGGCCGATCCGGTCGCCTCAGTCCGTGCGGCGATCGAGGCCGGATACCGCCATATCGACACTGCCCAGATGTATGGAAACGAGGCCGAGATCGGCGAGGGCGTGCGCGCCTCCGGTGTGGCCCGCGAGGAGCTGTTCATCACCACCAAGCTCAACAACGGCAACCACGCACCGGCCGATGCCTTCAGCACCTTCGAGGAATCGCTGGAGAAGCTGGGGCTGGGCCATGTGGACCTGTTCCTGATCCACTGGCCCATGCCTCATCTGGAGGTGGACTATGTGGAGACCTGGAAGGCCATGCTGGAGCTGGCGGAGTCGGGACGCACCAAGGCTGTGGGCGTCTCCAACTTCCAGCCGGAGCATCTGGACCGGATCATCGAAGCCACCGGCGTGGCCCCGGCGGTGAATCAGATCGAGGTGCACCCCTACTTCGCCAACAACGAGGTCCGCAAGTACTCCAAGGCCCAGGGCATCGCCGTGGAGGCATGGAGCCCGCTGGGCAAGGGCAACGAGTTCGAGGACCCTGTGCTGCACGAGATCTCCGGGCGGCTGGGCCGCAGCGTGCCGCAGGTGATCCTGCGCTGGCACCTGCAGCGGGGCGATGTGCTGATCCCCAAATCGGACAATCCTGAGCGGATGGCTCAGAACTTCGACATCCTGGGCTTCGAGCTCAGCGCGCCCGATATGGCCTCCATCGATGCCCTGGACAAGGGTGAGGAGGCCCGCCGCAGCCCCCACCCGAACGAGTTCGGCGAGGAGTAGCGGCAGACCTCATCAGACAGCAGAGTGCCCCGCCGTTCCAGCGGGGCACTCTGCGTGTTCTGCGGCTCAGCTCAGTCGACCCATCTCAGAGGCGGGACTCCACGGCGTCGCGGATGCGCTGAAGATCCACCGTTCCCGGGCAGGCGGTGGTCACCACTGAGCTGTGCGGGATGATCTGCGTCTGCGGGTTCAGCCCGTACTCCCGGCAGATCCGCACGCACAGGTCGATGCTGGTCTGATACGTGGCCTCCGTGGGAGCGCGGTCCGGATCGGCGGAATGCTCGATGCCGATGCTGCGCTGGTTCATCGCCCAGTTGCCGGCGTGCCAGGCAGTGTTGATCTCGCTGACGTACTGATGGAAAGAGCCTTCACCGATCCCGTAGTGGGCGCTGACGCCGGAGTCCGGGTCGGCGAAGGTGGCATCGGCGGCGGCCAGAGTCCCCACGATGTAGTGGATGACGATCCGATCGACTGTGGTGCCGTCGCGGCCGGCGGTGTAGTTCTCGCAGGGCTGCCAGATCGGGGTGGGCATGACTCAGACCCCCTTTCCGAGGGGGCACCCCAGCTGGTTGGCCGGGTTCTCCTGGTTGCCGCGGTGGTCGTAGTCAGTCTCCCAGGAGCGGCGGGTGGGATCCTGGCCGGCGTCGTCGTCTGCGGCGGAGGCAGAGGCATGGGCGGCCGGGGCCGCCACCACGGACCCTCCGGCCACCACGGCCGCCGCGGCTCCGAAGAGGCTGCGGCGCGGGAACGAGGTGCTGTGTGGGAAGCTCATGGACAGCAACCTACGGCAGGTCCTCGGTGATGGTTCAAGGACAACCTTCAAGCCCATCCACAGACCATGACGTCAGCTGGACACATGCTGAGCGGGTGCGGCGGCGCCTTCGCTCTCCGGATGCTGGGCCAGTTGCCTCTGGAGCTGTTCGGCGATCTGCCGGCGCAGCTCCTCAGCAGAGCTCACGACGGCAGCCGCACCATGGGCCTCCAGCTCGCCCTCAGGTGCATATCCCCAGGTCACACCGATGCAGGGCATCGTGTTGCGGGCCGCGCCCTCCACGTCGAACTTCCGGTCCCCCACCATGACCTTCGGGGCTGAGGGCTCGGCCTGCGGCAGCCGCTCCAAGGCTGAGGCGAGGATGGGCCCCTTGCTGGTGTGCGGGATGGTCTCATCGAGATCGGAGCCGGAGACCACATCGAAGAGGTCCACCAGCCCCTGGATCTCGAGCAGCCGAACGGCCTGCGGCTCCGGCTTGGAGGTGGCCACGGCCAGCAGAGCGCCCTCGGCTCGCAAGGACTCCAGCAGCTCCCGGATGCCCGGGTAGACCTCGCTGGCGGCCATGCCCCCTCGGATATAGCCCTCGCGGTAGTGATCGATGAGCTGAGGGATGAGCTCCTCGGTGACCCCGGGCAGCGCGATCAGGCTGGTCTGCAGGGGCGGTCCGATGAAGCTCTTCAGCGTCTGCTCATCAGGGACCTCGATCCCATGAGCGTCCAGGGCTGCGGCGATGCCGCCGGTGATGGCCCCGGCGGGGTCCACGAGCGTTCCGTCCAGGTCGAAGAGCACAACAGGTGAAGTCACCACTCCATCCTTCCATGACGGGCCCCTCCGGTGCCGAGCGACGTGCCACGGATCCCGACGTCGGCGCCGATGCGACGGCGCGGAATTGACACGGTAGAATCTCCCGGTCCGGTTTCGATGTCCATCACCGGGCACAGCCCTTCGGGGCATGTCTTCCGGCGCGTCCGAGCAGTCCTTCCCCCGCTCGTGCTGCCGAGCCCTACACTGAGCACCAGCACCCCCGCCTGCGCGGATCCCTTGAAAGGCCCCTATGAGCGACCTCATCACGGAGTACCCGATCCTCACTCTGGCGCCGCCGGTGCTGGCGCTGACACTGGTGATCCTCACCCGAAAGGTCCTGCTCAGCCTCGGCGCCGGCGTCCTCGCCGCCGCGCTGCTGATCCATGACCTGAATCCGCTGGCCGCCGCACGCACCGTGTGGGAGTCCTTCGCGGGGATCTTCTGGGCCGAGGGCGAGGTCAACACCTGGTACGTCTACATCCTGGTGTTCCTGCTGGTGCTCGGCGTGATCGCCGCCTTCGTGATGATGTCCGGCGGCACCACGGCCTTCGCCGCCTGGGCCATGCGCCGGATCGAAAGACGGCCGGGGTCGATGTTCCTGCCGGCCATCCTGGGCATCGTCATCTTCATCGATGACTACTTCAACGCCTTGGCCGTGGGTCAGATCTCCCGTCCGGTGACGGACCAGCACCGGGTCTCCCGCGCCAAGCTGGCCTACATCATCGACTCCACCTCTGCCCCGGTCTCGGTGCTCTCCCCGTTCTCCAGCTGGGGCGCCTACATCATGACGATCATCGCGCCGCTCGTGGTGGCCTCCAGTCTGTCCATGGGCACCCTGCAGGCCTTCGTGGTGGCCGCGCTGTCCAACTACTACGCCGTCGCCGCGGCGGTGCTGGTGTGGCTGGTCATCATCTTCCGCATCGACCTGGGCGCCATGCGCCGTGAGGAGCGCCGGGCGCTGACCGAGGGCCAGCTCTTCGACCCCTCCGACGACGTCCCCGGCCAGCTCTCCGAGGACCTGCCCATCCAGGATCCGGGCGCACGACGCGCACTGATCGTGCCCTTCGCCCTGCTGATCCTGGGCGTCTTCCTCGGCATCGCCGCGACCGGCTATCAGGCCTCCGGTTCCTGGGACGTCTTCGACATCCTGGAGGAGACCGACCCGAGCGCCTCGCTGCTGGTGGGTGGTCTGCTGGGCCTGGCCGCCGCGGTGTACTATTACCTGCGCAACACCCGGAGGAACCCGCAGTTCGCCCGCTCCACCTTCGCCCGCGGCTGGACCGAGGGCGTGAAGTCCATGCTTCCGGCCATCGCCATCCTGATCCCCGCGTGGATGCTGGGCGATGTCATCGAGCAGCTGGGCACCGGCGACTACCTGGGCGAACTGGTGGAGGCCTCCGAGATCTCCGCCCACTGGCTGGCCCCGGTGGTCTTCCTGATCGCAGGCGCCATGGCCTTCGCCACCGGCACCTCCTGGGGCTCCTTCGCCCTGCTGCTGCCCATCGCCGGCGGGATCGTCAACAACCTGGACCAGCCGGATCTGCTGCTGCCGGTGCTGGGTGCAGTATTGGCCGGCTCGGTGGCCGGCGACCATGCCTCCCCCATCTCGGACACCACGATCCTGTCCTCCACCGGCTCGGCCTGCAACGTCATCACCCATGTGGTGACCCAGCTGCCCTATGTGACCTCCGCCGCCGGCGCAGCAGTCTTGGGCTATGTGACGCTGGCGCTGACCGGCAGCATCACCCTGGGCTGGGTGGCCGTGGCCGCTGCACTGGCCGCGTTCGTCATCGTGATCCGCCTCACCGTCACACCGGTGGCCGCCCAGAAGCCTGCGGAGGCCATCCAGTAGGCTCTGGACATGCGTATCCGTCCTGCTGTCCCGGAAGATGATGAGGCGCTGACCGACCTGCACTTAGACGTGTGGGATGAGGCCTACGCGGGCCTGATCTCCGAGGAGATCCTGCAGGACCGCCGGAGTCGGCGTGAGGCGCGCATCGGGACCTGGCGCCAGATCATCGAAGGCCCCGAGGAGGAGCACCTGGTGGCCCAGGACGACGCCGGCCGCCTCCTGGGCTTCTCCGGCTGCAGCACCACCCGCGAGGACCCGGGACCGGATGTCCCCACCCTGCAGCTGACGGCGCTCTATGTCCGGGCCCAGGCCTACGGCACCGGCCTGGGTCATGACATGCTCACCGCCACCATCGGTGAAGAGCCTGCCTTCCTCTGGGTGCTGGACGGCAATCAACGGGCCATCACCTTCTACCAGCGCCACGGCTTCGAGCTGGACGGGTCGACCAAGACAGACCCTGTAGTGGGCTTGGAACTGCGCATGGTGCGCCGGGAGACGCCTCTGCCCTGACCCATGTGGGGCGTCTGTGTACTGAACGGATCGCGGTGGCCTCGCGCCGGCCGGTTCAGTCGGTCAGATCGATCCAGTACCGCCGCTTCGGCTCTGCTCCGGGTTGCTGGGTCACGTCCTCCAGCACCCCGCCGCAGGCCTCGATGGTGCGGATGGAAGCGGTGTTGGAGTCGTCGCAGCTGACCAGGGCCTGCTCGACGCCGAGCTCACGCAGCTTCTGCAGTCCCAGGCGCAGCATCCCGGTGGCGTAGCCGCGGCGGCGGTGCTCCGGGCGTACGGCGTAGCCGATGTGACCGCCCACCTCCCTGAGCACAGGGGTGAGTTCATGCCTGATGTGGACGCGGCCGACCACCTCGTCCCCGACGGCGCCGAGGAACATCGTGGCGGGGACGCGCCCCGGTGCCAGGCCGCTGCCCTCCTGCTCCCCGCGGAGGATCCCCAGATAGTCCGCCCAGCTCTGCTCGGACGTCCAGAAGAAGAAGTCGAAGTCCTCTGCCGCCAGTTCCTTCTGCGCCGCGCGGACCTGCTCCTCATCGGAGGGCAGCGGCGTTCGGATCTGCAGGGTCTCGGGCATAGGGCTCTCCTGGGGTGCAGTGTCGGCTGAGGCGGCGGTGGAGCTGGGAGGTCAGTGGAGCGCACCGTCGGCGAGGGCGGCGTCGGGAGCTGAACTCAGAGACTCCTCGATGAGGATGTCCAGCGCGCGGACAGCCTGGTCTTCGGCGAGCGGGGCGTCCTCCGTCCGAAGGTCCGGCAGGTGCACAAAGCCGGCCGGCGTCGGGCTGTCGGCGTACGCGGCTGCGGCGAGCAGCGAGTAGAGGACGTCGTTACAGACGAAGGTGCCTGCGCTCAGTGAGAGCTGCACCGGGATCTGCTCCTCGACGATGCGCGCGTAGGCGGCCTTGAGCCGCAGCGTGGAGAACAGCGCGCCTTGGCCCTCGGCGTCGATAGGCTCATCCACCGGCTGGGCCCCGGAGTTGTCGGGGATGCGTGCATCGCACAGGTTGATGCCCACTCGCTCCAAGCGCAGAGTTCCCGTTCCGGCGGCCAGCCCGACGGCGATGACCACGTCCGGTTCCACCTCACCGATCCGCTGGACGAGCAGCTCGGCGGCTCGGCGAAACTCCACCGGGAGGAGAACCGTATGGACCTCAGCACCGGTGATGGTCGCCGCGGTCTGTTCGACCACATCCCAGGAGGAGTTGTGGGACATTCCGCCGAATGGCTCAAACCCTGACAGCAGCACACGCTTCAACGGGGCTCCGTTCCTCTCAGTTGGACTGCCATAGTGGCCAGCTTACTGCGAACCTCCTGCTGCTGAGCCCTGATGACTGCTGTAGTGACCACCCCAGCTGTTCATCGCCTCGATCACGGGGACCAGCTCCTGGCCGAGTGCCGTCAGGGAGTATTCCACTTTGGGCGGCACCTGGGGATAGGCCTCCCGGTGCACCACCCCGTCCTCCTCCAACTCGCGCAGCTGCCGGGTCAGAGTCTTGCGGTTGGCCAGGGGAACCAGCCGGCTCAGCTCCCCGAAGCGCTGCCTGCCCTCCATCAGGTGCTTGATGACTGTGAGCTTCCACGTCCCACCGACCACGGAGACCGCCACCTCCACCGGGCAGACCTCCATGGCCCTCTGAACCGGCAGCCGCATCATGACCTCCCTGGGGACAAAAATGTCCGTACTTCCACAACTGTCCTCATTGGATGAGGATAGCCGCATGACCCGAGGACATGTGCTGTGGCTGAGCGCCCACCCTGAACCCCAGTCCCTCTCCGGCAGCCTGCGCCGCGACGGCATCTCCCATCTCCGCGCCGGAGGCTTCGAGGTGACAGAGTCGGATCTCTATGCGATGAATTGGAATCCTGTGGTGACGCGTCAGGACGCCGGGCTGAAGGAGCAGGACCGGTTCTACGTCAGCGCCGACGTCCGGAGCACCTACCTCCATGGACGCCTTCCGCAGGACGTGGCGGCGGAGCAGGAGAAGCTGCGTGCTGCTGATGCTGTGGTCGTTCAGTTCCCGCTGTGGTGGTACGGGATGCCGGCCATCCTGAAGGGCTGGTTCGACCGTGTGTTCGTCAGCGGCTTCGCCTTCGGCAAGGAACCTGCGACCGGCCGGCGGCTGCGCTTCGAGCAGGGGCCCTTCACCGGGAAGCGTGCGCTGGCCGCTGTCACGCTCGGTGACCGTCCGGCGTCGATCGGCCCGCGGGGCAAGAGCGGGCAGCTCGAAGAGCTGCTCTTCGGGCTCCTCCACGGGACCTTCGCCTACACCGGCATGAGCGCGCTGAAGCCCTGGGCGTTGCCCAGCGCAGACTTCACGGAGGACTACGACGCCGCACGGTACAGTCTGCTGACCCGCTTGGACCGGCTGTTCCAGGAAAAGCCCATCCCCTACCGGCCTCAGTTCACCGGGCACTACACGGACGATTGGGAGCTCCAGCCGCACATCCGTCCCGGCGAGACAGGAATTTCGGTGCATGTCGAGGAGGCTTAGCTGCTGACGGTCATCAGCGGCGACCGCGCAGATCAATCGCGCCGGCTGGCCAGTGTTCCCGCCCCTGAAGCGGGAGGATGAGGGTGAGCCTCCTAGGTGTACTCGGCCGTCAGGTTGGTGACAGTCGACTGGTCGGTAACAGACCGCCGAGCGCGGTGTGGCGTCGCTGATTGTTGGAGACCTCAAGCCATAGTGCAAGAGCAGCGGCACGTTCAGCGTTATCCAGGAAGTCCTGCCGGTAGGCCCGTTCAGTCTGCAGGGTGCGGTTGAACCACTCGACTTTGCCGTTTTACCACGGGCAGTGAGGCTTGATGAACTTGCCCCTGGCATCAAATGCCCTGATCACTGCCGCCACGTCTGCCGAACGCCGGTAGTAGAAATGGTTATCGGTGATGACTCGCTCGGTCCGGGTGATGCCATGTCCCGCGAAGTAGCCGGCTGCACGAAAGATGAATCCCGCGCAGGTGGTGCCCTTCTCATCGGGCAGGATCTCGGAGTAGGCTAGTCGGGAGTGGTCATCGACCATCGAGTGCACGTAGTCGTAGCCGATCCGGGTCCGCTTCTTCGCCCAAGTTGGCCCCATGTGGCGGCCGTGGGCTTTCCACCCTCCGCCATCGGGGATCCTGCCGTTCTTCTTCACATCGACATGGATCAGTTCCCCGGGCCGGTCACACTCGTAGCGGACCGCGGTGGCCTTCGAGGACCGGATCACCTCACCGGTGAGTGGGTCGCAGTCGTGCAGATAGGGCGCCCGATGCCGGCGCAGCACCCGTGAGAGGGTGCGGGCCGGGATGCCCAGCTCGGGGCCGAGCCAGTCCTGGCCGCGGCGTTGCTGGGCACGCAGGGCCAGGATGGCTTCCTCGGTCTTGATCGGGGTCTGTCGTGGACAGTGGCGAGGCATAGATGAGCGATCGTGGAGACCGGACCAGCCTTCCTGGCGGAATCGTTTGATCCACCGGTGGGCGCACTGGCGGGGGATGCCTTGGGCTTTGGCCGCGTGGGCGGCTGCCCAGCCTTGTTCGCAGACACGCTCAACGAGCAGTTGCCGACCGCGGGCACTGAGTCGGGCGTTACGGTGGGACACGGAGACCTCCGGACGGTAGACGACCTAGACATCGCCCACCGCACCCGGAGGTCTCTTCTGCGTCAATGACCCGATCGCAGTGTCACCAACCTCGTGGCCAAGTACACCTAGCTATTCCGCCTCACCGCCGACATACAACGCAATAACACCGTCCTCAGGAAGTGTGGCCTCGATCTTACCGTCGGACACGATGACGTTGCCGGAACCGGCGACGTTGACATAAGTTCCGTCGGGCAAAGACGTTTCGGCGCTCAGTTCCCACTCGTCGTCGGAGGCGTTGAAGGCCGCGAAACCCTCCTCACCCCGATCGAAGGCCACCCGAGAGGCACCTTGCTCAGCGCGTTCGACGAGATCGGTGCCTTCCACGGCATTCCGGAATGAAATCATGCCGGTCACACGTTCATCTCGATGCTCGCAAACCCAGTCTGCACTAGAACAATCGGTGTCTTCGGTAATCGATCCCGCTGGGTTACCATCGACTTCGCCGAGGCTGGGCGGCCCCTCAGCTTCGTTTCCATCGAAGTCGTAGCTGGACATCACTACCGGCGTCCCGTAAGGATGGGCGAGCATAAAGGCTGTCGCAAGATAGTATCTATCTTCGTCGAGATAAGTCAGCGTCGGCTCGTAACGCTGGGTATCATGATTGTCGATGAACACCACGGCCTCGTCACTACTGAGGTCTCCATGATCGGATATCGAGGTCAAGTCGACGATATCGCCGTCCGCGAAGCTTGCCGCTACATCCCGCATATAGTCAAAGTTGGTGACCTGCCCGTAAGGTGTGTAAGCGGTGTAAGGAATAGTGTCATCCCCATAGACCTCGTGATAGAGGTGCGGAGTTCCGCCGAAGCCGGGGACTTCATTAAGCCGGTCGACAATCTCGCCCATGTCACCCTCGGGGATGTGTTTTGAGGCATCCACTCGGAATCCAGCGACACCAAGGTCGACCAGCTCGTTCATGTAGCGGACAAGTTGGTCCTGAACGTCGGGGTCACCTGTGTCGAGGTCGGAAAGCCCCAAAAGTTGGCAGTCCTGCACCTCTTCTTTATCTTCCCAGTCTTCAATCTCTTCGTAGCAGGGGCCGAAGTTGTCCCGACTATAAGCAGCATCCCCGTCTCCGAATAGGTCGGGGTACTCATACTGAGTCCATTCAGTTCCTGCGCTGCCTGTGCCCTCACCAGGACCCGTCATGTGGTTGATGACAGCGTCGACGTAGATTCGCACTCCGTTCTCGGCGCAGGTTTCAACCATCCTCTCGAAATCTTCCCCGGTGCCGCGGCGGGTATTCTCAATCTGATACGAAACTGGCTGGTAATCCTGCCACCATGGATAGTTTCCACCCTCAGCATAGGGAACGACGACGTGCTCCTGAGGCGGAGAGACCTGAACACCCCCGAATCCGTTAGGACCGAGAAAGTCGTCACACTCTTCAGCTACAGAATCCCAGTTCCACTGAAAGAGATGAACAATAGCGTCGCCATTAGACCTCAGTGTGGAGGAAGAATCGGAATCTTGTGTATCACCGACGCAAGACACCGCGAGCAAACTGGAACCCACTACTGCTCCAGTCAACGCATGTCTCATACGAACTCCGCCAGAACCTCTCTTCAGGTCTTCACGATAACTTCTTGTGAATCTCATGGTCATACTTATAAATACCTCTATCTTGTTTTGTGTCTGCTGGCGCTCAATAGACTATATGCCGCACATTGACCAAAGTGATGATCGAATATATAAATAGTATGCTGAGGGTCTGCTGGCGGCCCCCTACTACGAGAAGGGCCCGACCGGACACACCTGCTCCCATGATTCACACACGGCTTGAGAAAAGAGGGCTGACGCGTCGACTTCCGTCTCGACGCCCATATCTCCCAAGCGGGTGCGGGAACCGACCACATCGACGGCCAGCAGCGCGCTGTGGCACGACCGAAGGGGCGGAACATGTCGAGTAGGGCGCATATCTCGACCTCTTCGGGGGCCCCGCGAGCCCCGATCAACTCGCTGAACGTGGTGGGCGCCTCGAGAGTCATACTCGGCAAAGACCTTCGCGGTGCATAACTTGCCGGGAACTTTGACCCCATGCCCAACCCGGCCACCGCAGTTCGGCGACTGACTCCATCCCGGCCGGCGAAGACACTCCGGCCTACTGCTGAGCTCACCATTGACCCTTTCCGTGGATTGGAATCGTGGACACTGGGCTGGACGATGCAGGGGCTCGACGAAATTCAAGTGTGATGTACACCACGTCACAACAGGCATAAATCTATCCAGTAAATAAACTGGATGCAAGAATCTCCGGGCGATGTACTTGGCTAGGACTTCCAGACTGAGCTGGCGGATCTGCCGATGCGCATGCCTCTACGGCAGAGGCCTTCCACGAAGGCCCCTCCCAGAAGCTTGCTGACGTAGAGTTCGCGACCGCGGAACGGGTGGTCGAGCTGATCAACACCTGGCCTCACGAGCAGAAGTTGACCGCTGCCCGGATCGCGCTGAGACTGGGCCGGGACTACGACTTCATCATTCACCCGCGCACAGTGGGCCGGTGGTTCAAGCACTTGGGCATCAATCGGCGCCGCCACCTCAACCCGGAAGGTTCCTCGAACCGGTAGCCCGGCAGAATCATGGCCAAAGAGCCCGGGGCCACGGTCCATATCGACGTGAAGAAAGTCGGACGCATCGCCGACGGTGGCGGCTGGTTCGCTCACGGATAAGATTTCGCAGCAGCCCGGGCCGCGGGCCGAGCCGAGGACGCGGCGAAGAAGCAGAGAAACAAGGCCGGCGGCTGCACCTTGGCGAGTGACGCGCCGTCACCGACTCACGATGTTGCCCTACTCCCCTGTCCCATTTTTCGTTCGGCAGGTTCGCCGTCGAGAGCGCGCTCTTGGACTCGTTCCACTGCGGAAGCGACAGCGCCGATACGTACAGCATCCTCACCTAAGCTGGACGTGGCTATATCAAGCCAGGGAGCATACATGTATGCGGAGAGCTTCTCCTTAGCTGAGGCGACGACCCCGGCGAGAGCAGGGGCCACGGCCCCAGAGACTACGATCCGATCAAGGTCGAGCAGTCCAGTCAGCACCACACAGATTCTCGCCAAACGGTCAGCCAGCTCATCGATAATCTCTAGAGCAACAGCCTCACCGCGACTAGCCGCCGCAAAGACTTGCTCCGCTTGCACCTCGTCCGCGCGGAGACCTGACAGAGAGCCTTCGGCCGCTCCTGCCCGGATGGCGTCCTGCGCGAGGTGACGTGCCCACCAGCCCAACCCCATGGTGGACTCCACCCCGTTGACCAGCTCAAGCATTCCCAACTCACCAGCACTGCCTCGCGGCTGGCGCCACAGCGCGCCTGAGACGACGATGCCGGAGCCGAGCCTCTCTCCGGAGAGCAGTGCCGCAAACGACGAGTCTTCGGCCGCTGGACCAGAATTCAACTCCGCTAGGGCGGCAAGGTTGGCGTCGTTCTCCACTGCGCAGTCCCAGCCGTACTCCGCACCCATCGATACGAGGCCGGGATTCATCCGGCCCCAGAAGCGATTCAGCCCTTCCGGAGAACGTCCCTCGACATCGACAGGTGCGGGGACACCGATCACCATGGAACCGACGTCTGCAGCAGCCACTGCCGCTTGCTCGAGGGCGGCATCCACGATCGCAAGTATTTCCTGCTGCCTTTCGGCGCCGGTGTGCTGATCCGGGTCATGAAGACGGGATTGCAGGGCCCGCTGTGCATAACCGACCTCGCAACCTCGCAGGTCGGCAACGGAAGCTGAAATTCGGTGCTGGCCGGCATCGACGCCCACCACATAGCAGGCATTCTGACGGAATGCGTAGCGGAGTGCGGGGCGTCCCTTGGTGTACGTACCCGCCTGCCGCGCATTCTCCAAGACCTGCAGCCACCCGTGATCGGCGAGCTCTCGGCACAGCGCCAACACAGTTGCCCGGGTCAGGCCGGTGACCTCCATCAACTCGCTTGCCGTGGTGGGCTCACTGTGCCACATCTGCTGGAGAACTCGTTGAGCATTCAAGCGGCGGATCAGCTGCGACGAACCCACTGAGGCGTCCTGAGTACGTCCTCTCATGCCGCTCCTATCCTTAGGCGTCAAAATTCTCAGCTTCCAGTATTGCACCACCTAGATTTAGTCAGTAGATTTACCCCCAACATAAAATAAAGTGATGCATGTCACAGGGAGGGGAGATTGGTGGCCGCAAGCCATGACCGAGAACCGCGCAGAAGAAGCGATCCCTCTGATCCTGCCAGTGCGATGCCGAGACTCCTCCAGAGGAGCCGTCCCTCACGACGTGCATTCCTCGCAGGTGTGGGTGGGTCAGCACTGGCGACAGGGCTGAGCGGATGCGGTGACGGCAACCGAACACGCACGATCTCGTTCCACCAATCGAAGCCTGAGGCGATCCCTTACTTCCGGGATCTCCTGCAGGACTTCAACAATCAGCACAGCGGACAGATCCGTGCAGTCCATGACTCCTCGTCCAACCTCTCTGCGGGTTTCGTACGGGGCAATCCGCCAGACCTGGGGTGCCTGAACTACAACTATGAGATCGTCCGCTTCCAAGAACGCGGCGCCTTCTCCGATCTCTCCGACCTCCTCGATGAGGCGAATATCGACCCTTCTGTCGAAGATCTGGTCGATGAATATCCGACCTACCCGGGACGCACCAGTGTGATTCCGTACTCGATGATGGCGGCGGCGGTGCTCTACAACGAAGAGATCTTCGCCGAGCACAATCTCGAAGTGCCCACTACCTTCAGCGCCTTCATCGAAGTCTGCGAGACGCTTGAGGATGCCGGGGTCGCACCGCTCTACTCAACCTACGGCGACCCGTGGACGGTCGCTCAAGGCCTGGTCGACTACAGCGTCGGCGGAGCGATGGACGTCGCCGGATTCTTCGAACAGCTTCACGAACTGGGGCCGGACGCCGGCCCGGAGGCAGAGGTCTCCTTCTCCAGAGATATGCGCGAACCGCTGGAAAAGATGCTCCAGATCGCGGCGTTCTCCCAAGCTGGAGCCGCCAGTCGCAACTACGGCGACGGCAACCTGGCCTTCGCCCGAGGCGAGGCCGCAATGTATTTCCAAGGACCCTGGGCACTCACCGACATCGCTGTGACCAATCCAGATGCTCCCATCGGCGTCTTCCCGCTGCCGATGACCGAGGACCCCGATGACCTCCGGGTCCGGGTCAACCTCGACCTCGCCCTCTGGATCCCTGAAGACTCACCTCATCAGGAGCAGTCACGCGATCTCCTCAGGTTCCTCATCGACCCAGAGGTCGCAGACCCCTACAACGAGCAGAATCTGGCCTTCGGGGTGCGGGCGGACGCCCCTGATGTCTCCGACAATCGGCTGCAAGACCTCCAGGCCTATGTGGACCGTGCGGCCTTCTACCAGGGCGTCTCTGTCTCCATCCCACGCACCATTCCCTTCGAGAACTACGCCCAGGGCCTCGTGACCGGCCAGAGTCTCGAAGCCACGCTGCGGACTCTGGACGAGGACTGGGCACGGCTCGCTCGCCGATGAACCTGCCCCGCCAGAGCAGCCACGAAAAGCTAGGAGAACTGATGACGACCACTGTTGAGCCGACAACACCTCCACGGGCAGATGGACGCCCAGGGTCCGCGCCTGTTCACCGGCCCCGGCGGGTGGACCGCACCCACTTCGTGTTCCTCATCCCGGTCGTAGCACTGTTCACGCTGTGCATCACCCTGCCGGCGGTGATGGGCATCTTCTTCAGCTTCACCGACTCCATCGGGTTCGGGGAGTTCAGCTTTGTCGGGCTCAACAACTACATCGTCATGTTCAGCGATCCGGCCATCCTCTCGGCCTACGGCTTCACCATCGGGGTGGCGCTGTCCACTGTGGTGTTGGTCAATGTGGCAGCTCTGGGTCTTGCCATCGGCCTGACCGGCAGAATCAGAGCCAAGACCGCCTTGCGAACGGTCTTCGTGATGCCGATGGTGGTCTCCGGGATCATCATCGCCTTCGTCTTCCAGTTCATCTTCTCCAACACTGTGCCCGCCGCCGCCCGAGCGATCGGCATCGGCGCCCTGGAGGAGTCCATCCTTGCCGATCCCTCCCTGGCGTGGATCTCCATCGTGCTGGTCACCGCCTGGCAGGCCACGCCTCAGGCCATGCTGATCTACATCGCCGCCCTGATGACCGTGCCGCAGGATGTCTACGAGGCCTCGGCCATCGACGGAGCCTCCCCTTGGAAACAGCTGCGCAGCATCACCCTGCCGCTGATCTCCGGCTTCGTGCTGATCAATGTGATCATCGGTTTCAAAGACTTTCTGGCGACCTACGAGATCATCGTCGGCCTGACCGATGGCGGACCGGGAACCGCCACCCGGTCGGTGGCGATGGCGATCTTCTCCGGCTTCGAGGAAGGTGACTACGCCTACCAGATGGCCAACTCGACCATCTTCTTCCTGATCACCCTGGCCATCGCACTCATCCAGCTGCGCCTGACCCGAGGAAACGCGAGGTTCTGATGACTCTGCCCACCACCCCGGCCCCAGGCGGCGCTGCGAACCGGGCCACCCAGAGACCCACCGTCGGCGACGGCGGCAGGTCTCGCTGGGGTCTCACCCTTCTGCTGGTGCTGTGCACCCTCATCGTGGTCCTGCCGTTCTTCGTCACCATCTCCATGGCTCTGAAGTCAGGTGATCAGGCAGTCGAGGGCGAAGCCTTCGCCCTGCCCTCGCCGATCAGCTTCGAAGGATTCGCCCTTGCTTGGGAACTGACGGATTTTCCCCGCGCCTTCTTGGTCTCCATCGTGATCACATTGGCCACGGTCGTCGGCACGATCCTGCTCAGTGCCATGGCTTCCTTCGCCATCTCACGGAACTGGGACAAAAGGATGTTCCGCTGGTCGTTCTTCTACCTGCTGGCGGCGATGTTCCTCCCATTCCCCGTCCTGGCTCTCTCCCAGGTGCGGCTGACCGGCTTGGCCGGACTGGACAATCCGGCCGGTGTGATCCTGCTGCACATCATGTTCCAGCTCTCCTTCAGCACCCTTCTCTTCACGGCCTTCCTACGCTCGCTCCCCGAAGAGCTTGAGGAGTCGGCCAGGATGGACGGCGCCTCGACCTGGAGCATCTTCTGGAAGATCGTCTTCCCTCTGATGGCGCCGATGAGTGCCACAGTGGGCATCTTCGCCTTCCTGAAATCATGGAACGACTTCATGATGCCCTCGATGATCATCGCTGACCCGTCCCTGCAGACTCTTCCTGTGATCCAGGAGATCTTCCAGGACGAGTTCAGCAACAACTACCACGTCTCCTTCGCCTCCTACCTGATGGCCATGGCACCGGCTGTCATCGCCTACGTGATCGCCCAACGGTGGGTGATGTCCGGACTCACCCAAGGCGCGGTGAAATAGCGGAATCTGAGGGGTCTTCCCCTGAACCCAGCGCCTGTGCCGATACCCTTCCGCCGGCGTCCTGAAGGTCGCCGCATGACGACCAGAAGAACACCCACCCCGAAAGGAACGACATCGTGTCCATCGATTCGTCCGTCGGCTCTGCTGCCGACACCACTGCTCAGACCGGTGCCCTCTCTGCCGATGCGGACTGGTGGCGCCAGGCGGCCGTCTATCAGATCTACCCCCGGTCCTTCGCCGATGCTGACGGCAACAGCATCGGCGATCTGCGCGGCATCACCTCACGCATTCCGTACCTGAAGGACCTCGGAGTCGACGCCGTCTGGCTCAGCCCCTTCTACCCCTCCGCGCTGGCCGACGGCGGCTACGACGTCGATGATTACCGTGACGTGGACCCGAAGATCGGCACTCTCCACGATTTCGAAGAGATGAGCGCCGCCCTGACCGAGGCCGGCATCAGGCTCATCGTGGACATCGTCCCCAACCACACCTCCGACCAGCACGCATGGTTCCAAGAAGCGCGGCGCTCCCCCAAGGGTTCGCCTGCCCGCGATCGCTACATCTTCCGTGACGGCCTCGGCCCCGACGGCGCGCAGGCTCCCTCGGACTGGGAATCGATCTTCGGAGGCCCCGCTTGGACTCGCATCACCGAGCCGGACGGATCCCCCGGCCAGTGGTACCTGCACAACTTCGCTCAAGAGCAGCCGGACCTGAACTGGAAGAACCCGGAGGTTCGAGAGGATTTCAAGAAGACCCTCCGCTTCTGGTCCGACCGCGGAGTCGACGGATTCCGCATCGACGTCGCCCATGGGCTGACCAAAGACCTGCCCGAGAACCTGCCCACCCAAGCGGAGATGGACACCATGCCCCAGGACGGCAGCCATCCCATCTGGGACCGCGACGACGTCCATGAGATCTACCGGGAATGGAGGCAGGTCTTCGAGGAGTACAGCCCGCCCAGGATCGGTGTGGCCGAAGCTTGGGTCTCCTCCGAGCGACGCCCTCTGTATGCTTCTGCCGAAGGATTGGGTCAGGCGTTCAACTTCGACCTGCTCGAAGCAGACTTCGACGCCGCCCAGTTCCGTGACATCGTCTCGTTCAACCTCGGACTCTCTGAGGCCTCGGGTTCATCCTCCACCTGGGTGTTCTCCAACCATGACGTCGTCCGGCATGCCACTCGCTATGGTCTTCCCACCCCGGCCGAGGACCCACAGGCTCCGGCGGATGAGAAGGCCGGCACCTCCTGGCTCCTCTCTCGGGGAAGTGAGCCGCGGCTCGACGCCGAGGGCGGACTGCGCCGGGCGCGGGCAGCTACGCTCTTCGAACTTGCACTGCCGGGTAGCGCCTATCTGTACCAGGGTGAAGAGCTGGGGCTGCATGAGGTGGCAGAGATCCCCGATGCAGACCGGCAGGACCCGACGTTCTTCAACAGTCCCGGCGTCAGCGTCGGCCGCGACGGATGCCGGGTTCCGCTGCCGTGGTCACGGCAGGGCGGCTCCTACGGCTTCGGCCCGGGGCAGGCCCATCTGCCTCAGCCGGAGTGGTTCTCTCGCTACAGCGTAGAGGCCCAGGAACAGGACCCGGAGTCGACCCTGAATCTCTACCGCAGCGCCCTCAGGCTGCGCCGGGAGCTGCAGTCGCGGGAAGCTCTGGAGTGGCTGTCGACGCACCACGACACCGTGCTGGCCTTCCGCCGACCCAACGGCTGGATCTGCGTCACCAATTTCGGCGAGGTTCCTGCCACGCTCCCCTCGGGTGAGCTGCTGCTGAGCTCTTCCCCTCTCACGACGGACGGTGAGCTCCCCGGCGAAGCCACGGCCTGGCTGCAGAGCTGATCCGATGACGGCACGTGGAGACCTCCGTCACCGGCATGGTCATCACGCTCACATGCCGATGCCGGGGTCCCCTGGCGCCACCGCGTCCACTCCCACCCCGGCTGCGTCTCTCCTAAACCGGGCCCGAAGGCCGTTCCCACTGTGCCTGACCTGTGACGAACCGGTGCTGGTCCACCCCATTATTGAACGTCGTTCAACATCGCTCTACACTGGCCCGCATGCCGGCTGAGCAACGTTCAATGAGGGTTTCGCCTTCCGCCCTCGCCCTCTGGGCTGGTCCGGGGCCGATGAGCCCGGCAGGCATCACAGCTGACCGTGACCTGACCGACCGACCTCATGTGACTCGGCGCATGAGTGGGGCTCCCAGCATCGAGCAGGTCGTGGGATGAGTCGGCATCCCCGACTCGTGCCGCTCAGAGGTCTCGCCCCTCAGGCCCTGATGGCGCGACTGCGCAGCATCAGAGCCGCCGGAGATGTCCCGCTGGTGGGCGATGACAGGTGGCCGGAATCGCAATGGCGCCGGATCGCGGCGCGGGCCGCCGCACACGCCTGTCCTCCCGGAGTCGGCTGGGCCGCACTGACCTCCGGCAGCAGTGGGACTGCCCGCATCGTACTGCGCACCGCAGCCTCTTGGGAGCTCTCCTACCCAAGACTGGAGGAGGAACTGGGCATCGGTCCGGAGGACCGGGTGGCACTCCCCAGCCCGGCGTCGTCGTCGCTCACCCTCTTCTCCCTGGGCCACCGACTGGCCGGAGGCCCCGTCCCGCTGTTCGCCAGCGGCCGCACCCCTCAGGCCCGGGACTTCGCGGAGGCCACCTGCTTCCACGGCACTCCGCAGACGTTCCGTGCACTGATCGAGGCCGGAGCGCCCTCACGGCTACGCACAGCTCTGGTCGGCGGATCACATCTCGACCTGCGGCTGCGTCAGCAGGCGGAACACCTGGGGATCAGGGTCATCGCCTACTACGGCGCCGCCGAGCTCTCCCTGGTGGCGACGGACTCAGGGGCAGGCTTGACACCCTTCCCCGGGGTGGAGGTCGCGGTGGATGATCATGAGCTCTGGGTGCGGTCTCCCTATCTCGCCGAGGGGTACCTCCCTGGACCAGGGCAGAGCGCTGATGGGCCGCTGAGGCGCAGCGGTTCGTGGGCCACCGTAGGTGATCGGGCTCAGTGGGACGGGGACCACCGGAGCGGGGCCGGCCGACTGCGCCTCCTGGGACGTACCGACAGCGCCATCCTCAGCGCCTCCGCGACGATCGTCCCTGATGAGGTCGAAGGCGTCCTGCGCGGCGTGGAGGGTGTGGGTGATGCTGTTGTCTTCGGCCTGCGGCGCCCGCGGGTCGGAGCTTTGGTGGCCGCAGCGGTGGAGCCGACCGGAGGCGTACCGCCGCGTGCTGAGAGTCTGAAGCAGGCGGCGGCGGACGCCCTGCCTCCCACCCACCGGCCGCGGCTCTGGTTCTGCACCGAGATCCCACGGACAGTCTCGGGCAAACCGGCTCGCGGCACCCTTCAGAACCGGGCCGAATCCGGACAGGTGCCACGGCTTGAGTGATCTGCCTGCCTCGACTCCGGTCATCGTCGCCGCCCGCCGGACACCCATCGCTTCCAAAGCCCGCCGACTGGCACAGTTCGGCCTGGTCGAACTGACTTCCCCGGTGCTGCGTGCACTCTGCGAGGACGCCGACGAACTCGTGACAGCCGCAGGAGGGATCAGCGACGTCGTACTCGGCAACTGTATGGGTCCGGGAGGAAATCCCGCTCGCGCAGCCGCTCTCGCCGCAGGGTTGGGCGACCATGTTCCGGGAGGTTCCGTCGACAGACAATGCGGCAGCGGTCTGGCTGCGATCCTCGATGCTGCAGCACCGATCCGGGCAGGTGATTCGGGACTGCGACTGGGCGGGGGAGCAGAGAGCCCCTCAACCGCGCCCATCAGATCGATCGGCGGGACTGCCTATTCGCGGGCACGGTTCACCCCACAGGGTTTCCCTGATCCGGATATGCCGCAGGCAGCCGAAGATCTGGCCACCGCTTCCGGCATCTCCCGCCTGCGCCAGGACCGCTACGCCCAACTGAGCCACCACCGGGCTGCTGAGGCTCTGACCGCAGGGCGGTTCAGCTCCGAGTTGGTTCCCTTGGGGGGGCTGCATGCGGACGAAGGGATCGGACGACGCTCCGGGGTGATCCCCCGGCTTCCGCCGCTGACTCGGCAGGGAACTGTCACTGCCGGCAACTCCACCCGGATCAACGACGGCGCAGCTGCAGTCCTGCTCGCTCCAGCCTCGGCTGCGCGGCAGCAGAACCTGCCAGGTCTGGCGCTTCGCTCACATGCGATGGTCGGATGCGACCCCTCTCTGCCGGGGCTCGGCGCAGCACCGGCGCTGCAGCATGCGTTGGCACGGCTGGGAGCAGAGACCAGCGACGTGAACGCACTGGAGATCGTGGAAGCATTCGCCTCGCAGACTGTGGCGGTGTTGGCCAGACTGGGCATCGACGACGATGACCCCCGCGTCTGTGCCGATGGAGGGGCGCTGGCGCTGGGCCATCCCTGGGGAGCCAGCGGCGCGGTCGCCGCAGTTCGGCTGTTCAGCCGACTGGTCACCTCCGGTGCGCCGGCCGGAACACTCGGGGCCGCCGCAGTCTCTGTGGGCGGCGGGCTGGGCATAGCCGCCGTCGTGGAGGTGGTGCGGTGACTCTCTGCGGCCGGACACAGCAGCACTCGATCTGCCAGACTCAGCCAGGGCTCGTGAGGGACTGCTGCCGCAGTCCAGCGATGATGGTGTCCACTCCGAACCGCCGCAGAGTCTGGAGAATGCAGGATTCCTCCCGAGCCCGAGCGCCAAAGAGCTCGACACGATCTCTGCGCTGTCCCGATACGACAGAAGCGCGTCACGGTGGGCCAGCGCCACAAGCCGCAGCTGATTCTCCCACCCACCGGCCGCCGCATCGTCAGATCTGGCAGTCCAAGCTCGTCGAGGATATGAAGCGCCGTTCGGGCGACCTCCTCCCGCGAGAGTCTCGGGTTCTGCAGCTGGCTCACTATACCCGTCGGCCAGGTCTGCAGCTGTGGGACGAGGCGTTCGCCTCGTCCCGTACTCGGACCTTCAGCAGGCCTGCTGGAGGGTCACGAACCGAAGGCCCTGTTCGAGAAGCTGCGGCAACGCCTCCTGCAGGCCCGCGTGAGTGCCGGAGCCAGGTTGATTGAAGTGTCCCAGCGCGATGTCCCTGGACGAGATCTCACCAACGCGTGCTGCCACAGCTTCGGGGGGCAACGTCCCTCCGTCGTCGAGATTGACGGTGAAGTTCACGGGAGTCAGCCCCAGGTCCCGGCATATCTGCGCGGATGTCTCATCCAGGTGAGCTGTTCCAGACCGGAAGAAGTCGCACTCGACGCCGTATTCCTCACGGAGGAAGTTCTGGTTCCCCATGATCTCGTCAAAGACCTCAGCAGGCGACGCCGTCCCCGCCACCCCGTAGGCGGCCGCACCGCTGACAGACAGAGGCCGATGCTCGTCTCCGTGGTTCTGCACCGCGAAGAGCTCCTCATCGACGATCATCTCCATCGTGTCTGGGTGCGCCTGTGCCCACCGCCGATTGACGAAGAGCGTCGCGGGAATCTCGCGTCGGATCAGGCCCTGCAGCAGCTGCTCATCGACGCCGGACTCATCATCACAGGCGTCGAAGGTCAGGGCCGCTGCAGAACATCCCTCCGGCAGAGCAAGGCGCACCCCTGAGACCTCCAGGCCGAACTCCCCCGGGTGCGCATCGGCATACTGGCTGACGATCTCATCTTTGGACGGCGGTGAACCGGCATCTGACTCACCGCCGGTGCCGCCCGTGGAGTCAGAAGGGCTGGAGGTCCCAGCGCCGGGACTCGCCGGGCCGGTGCTGGGATTGCCCTCCGGACCGTCCACGGTCCGCTCAGAGCAGCCGGAGGCCACCGCAGTCACCGCACCTGCGGCGAACAGGCCCAGCAGACCACGGCGTCCGAGTGGTCCGCTCACCGGCGCAGAAGTGTCTCCGAGGCTTCGCGGCGGCGGGCCCGGTGAGATTCTGTCCGAACTGGATGTGTCCATTGATGAGGGGTGGAGGCTCTCTTGCCCGTGGGGAGCAGATGGAGGTGCGGCTTCATCGTGACACAAGGCCAGGACCACCACCAATCGAAGCAGCTGAGTGCCCGCCCCGGACCCCGCTCCCGAGGCTCACGGCGTTCGGCAGATCCCACCCAGGATGAACTCGGTGCGGCGATCGTGACCATGCCAGGGCGGCCTGCCGCCATGCTCGAGCACGAGAGCGGTGTCGGTGCTCAACGCGTGGAAATCGCCCGATGTGCACTCCCGGACCAGGACACCGGCGTCGTGCCCCTGCTCACCCAGCTCGTCGTGGACGAGACCTGGGTCGCCGTCGCGGTGGCGCACGGCGTGCCCGAACCGGCTGCTCGCTTCACCCTGTCGATGCTCCAGGCCACGCGCAGCGGCTATTTCACACACTCCGATCCCGCTCTCGCTCAGCTGCTCGGACGGGAGCCGCGCAACATCACCGACCAGCTGGCAGAGCTCGCTCAGCCGGTGACTCTTCCGCACCGACTCTCCATATGACCTCACGACTTGTGGTGTGAGGGCTGAAGTGCGAAGACAGGAGTATCCAGGCCCTCATAGCGAGCCTTGAGCTGAAGCGCCAGATACTTGGAATAATGCCTGGACTGATGCAGGTTCCCGCCGTGGAACCAGAGGTTGTCCACGTTGGTGGGCTTCCACATATTGCGCAGCTCTCCTTCCCAAGGGCCGGGGTCTCGCGTGGTGTCCGACCCGTAGCCCCAACATTTACCCACAGCATCGGCGACCTCCGGGGAGATGAGGTCCGCCAGCCATTGGTTCATGGACCCGAAACCGGTGGCATAGACCACGAGATCCGCGGGCAGCTCCGTGCCGTCGGCGAGTACGACGGAGTTCTCGGTCAGGTGATCCACCTGCCCGGAGCGCAACCCCACCTCACCGTCGATCAAGAGCTGTGAAGCACCGACGTCGATGTAGTAGCCGGAACCGCGACGCAGGTACTTCAGGAAGAGACCCGAACCGTCCTCCCCGAAATCAAGCGCAAAGCCGACATCCTCCAGCGCTTGGTAGAACTCAGCATTGTCCTCTCGCATCTGCTCGAAGGCTGGCCGTTGGACATCAGGCAGGATGCGGTAGGGCCAGGAGGCGAAGAGCCTGTCGGCCCGGTCCGTATCGATGCCTGCCTCCACCGCATCTTCAGAGTACAGCGGCCCCAGCACAAGCTCCATGAGCGAGTGACTGGGCGCGATGTGCGTGGAGGATCGCTGAACCATGGTGACATCTGCGCCGTGCTCCCAGAGGCTGGCACAGATGTCATGGGCGGAGTTGTTGGAGCCGATCACCACCGCGCGCTTTCCCGCGTAGGTGTCACCGCCGGGATGTCGGGAGGAATGATGCTGGTCGCCCGCAAAATCGTCCTGGCCGGGTAACACCGGAGTATGCGGGTAGCCGGAGACCCCCAGAGCGAAGACGAGTTGTGTGGGATACAAGGTGACCTCTTCGCCGTCGCGGTCCACCACGACTTCCCACCGCTGAGCCTCTTCCTCCCACTGTGCACTCGTGCACGTGGTGCGGGACCAGTAGTTCAGCTCCATGAGATCCACGTAGTGCTTGAGCCAATCTGCGATCTTGTCCTTGGCAGGGAAGACCGGCCAGTTGTCGGGGAACTTCAGATACGGAAGATGGTCGTACCACACCGGATCGTGCAGATGCAGAGATTTGTATCGGTTGCGCCAGGCATCCCCCGGAGCTTCATAGCGGTCCACCACGAGGGTCGGAACACCGAGATTCTCCAAACGTGATGCCAGCCCGATACCACCCTGTCCGCCTCCGACGATCAGAGCGTACGGCTGTTCACTCGTCCCCAGCGCTGCCTCGCGCTCCTGCCGAGCCTCGAGCCATGTCTTGCGTCCTTTGGTGATGCGATGGCTGACGCCCAGAGGACGACGGCGACCCACCGGCTCCTCGAATCCCCGCAGCTCCTCCAGAACGGTCAGCAGCGTCCAGGCGACGCCGTCGCGGATCCGAACGACCGCCTGCCCCTTGCCCGCGTTGGTCTCAAAATCCAGCCAGGCAGTGGTGACGCCACCGTCGGTGACCTGCTCTTCGGTGATGCACCAGTTGCGCGGCGAGACATGACCCAAGGTCTCGGCGGCGACCTTCTCGATCTGCTCGCGGCCCTCTGCAGTGTGCAGATTCCAGGTGAAGGAGACGAAGTCTCGCCAGAATCCGCCGGGCTCGAAGGAATCTGCGACCCGCTGTGCGTCACGGGAGTCCAACGCTTCAGAGAAGCTCTGCAGCCACTCCTCGGCGATGGTGTTCGCCGAATCCTCGGCTGGGCTGAATGCCTGAGAGGTGTTGTGCCGTGTCATCGTTGCTCCTCACATTCGTGGTCGAAAACTGGTCCGCGGTGGACGCAGCTCACGACATCCCGCAGACTGAACAGTGATCTGCATCACACCTACAGATCGACCTTAGGCTTCAGGGGGTTACATGCCGGTTGCAGAGTCTGGAACCACGCCCATGACGCACGCAGTGGCACCTTCGGCCCTGGCAGCGGACGCCGAAGCCTGGGCGAGGTGCGAGAGAATGGGCCTCTCCCGCGAGCTGGAGGAACCATCCCAGGTGCACAGCGACAATGACATTGAGCAACGACGCCGTCGCAGCGGCCTGGCTGAGATCATCGGTCCGGTGTGGGAAGCTTTCTCCGCATCCAGCTCCAAGGAGCAGGTGATGATTCTGACGGACCCCTTCGGGGATGTGCTGTGGAGGTTCGGCACTCAGAATGCGCTGAAGGACGCGGATGGGATCGGCTTCGTCGAGGGTGCTGCCTGGGCTGAGTCCAGCGTAGGGACCAATGCGATCTCTCAGGTTCTGAGAACCGAAACGGCGTCTCTGATGTCTGGCGAGCAGCACTTCGCGCACAGCCACCAGCGCTTCACCTGCATGGCGGCCCCCATCACCTGCCCAGCGTCAGGATCGCTCCTGGGCATTCTCGACATCTCCGGGCCACGGGCAACCATAGGCGAAGAGATCATCTCCATGGTGCAGTTCAGCGCGCGGTTGACCGCAGGACTGCTGCGGGCTCAGCCGAAGGATCACTCGGAGGGTGCCCACCTTCGTGTCAGGCTGCTCGGTTCCCAGCCTGCCGTCTCGACAGCAGGAGGACCTTGGGCAGAGATTCCGCTGCGCAGTGCAGAGATGCTCGCGATGTTGGCATCACGCCGGCGCGGATGGTCCGCTGCGGAGCTGACCAGTGAGCTCTACGGAGATTTCGGGCTGACCGGAACCGTGCGGACGGAGATGCATCGACTGCGGAGGCACCTGGGGGATCTCCTGCTGTCCCAGCCGTACCGCTTTGCTGAAGGCCTCACAGTTGACTCTGATGTGGGAAGGCTTGAGCAGCTCCTGACCGAAGGGGACCTGGGTGGAGTCCTGGATGTCTATGCCCAGCCTCTGCTGGCCCTTTCGGCCAACGAAAGGATTCTGCAGTGGCGTGGTTGGCTGGATCAGCAGGTGGAACAGCTGGTGAGCTCAGCAGGTTCTGATTCTCAGCGGACCCGATGGCGACGCACCGAGATGGCCTGGGACGCCGAGCTGGAGATGCCCGCGTAAGGAATGTGGCGGACTGTGAACCAGATAGCATAGGCCTTTTCCCGGGCACTCCCTCGTGCCTAAGAAATTGAGCTGCTCCTATTCAGCCGGCTGAGCCATTCGATCAGCAGCTGAGTCTCACTTGGCCCGAGCACATCTGCGTTCGCAGCCGCGACCTCAATCGCTGCGGCCAGCGGGCCGCCCCTTGAGGTCCCTGTGCCGGTGATCGCGGCGATCGTCGCCTCCCGCATGGCCCGGGACAGCTCCTGATCCGCCTGAGCCAAAATGATCTGACGCAGGGTCACTCCGATGTTGGCCGCAAGTATATGCGCGGCCGCCTGCTCCGAAGGAACCACGAGGCGCCCCTGCTTGGCCGCCTCAGCAGTCAGGCCGCGGAGGATCTCGCTGGGCCGCGACTGAGCAGCCGGAGAATAGCCTGGCCGGACCTTGCCATACATCAACGTGTAGAAACCGGGATTCTCCAGCCCGAACGCCACATGTGCGTCCCATCCAGCACGGATGTCCTGTATCGGATCGCCGGAATTCTCCATCGACGCCTTCTCACCCAGGTAGAGATCGAAGCCGTGCTCTATGACAGCGTCGATGAGGCCCTGCTTAGAGCCGAAGAAGTGATACAGCGTCGGCATCTTCACTCCGACCGCGTCGCACACCGCACGCAGAGAGAAGTCCTCACCCGGGCTAGCCGCAATGAGGTCGGCAGCCGCCGTGATCAGCCGCTCTCTTGTATCACTTCCCACCCTCTCTGTCATAGTGCTACAGTACTAGATGTATCACTGATACATATATTCATATCAATGACATGGAGGTAGCGACGTGACAGCTCACACTCTCGAAGGCAAGAACGTGCTGGTCGCAGGTGGTGCGAAGAACCTCGGCGGGCTGGTCGCTCGCCAGGCGGCTGAGGCCGGCGCGAACGTAGCGATCCACTTCAATTCCGATGCGAGCAAGGCTGACGCCCAGCAGACCCTCGCAGCCGTCGAGGCTGCGGGCGGCAAGGGTGCGGTCTTCCAGGGCGACCTCACAGTGCCTGCGAACGTCACCCGCCTGTTCGCAGATGCTGAGGCGGCGATCGGGAAGATCGATATCGCGGTGAACACCGTCGGCAAGGTGTTGCGCAAGCCGATCGTGGAGACCACTGAGGATGAGTACGACTCGATGTTCGACATCAACGCGAAGTCCGCCTACTTCTTCATCAAGGAGGCCGGTCAGCAGCTTGCCGACGGCGGCAAGATCATCACGATCGTCACTGCCCTGCTGGCAGCCTTCACCGACGGCTATTCCACCTATGCCGGCGGCAAGAGTCCCGTCGAACACTTCACACGGGCCGCAGCCAAAGAGTTCGCCGATCGCGGCATCTCCGTCACCGCCGTCGCACCGGGGCCGATGGACACCCCGTTCTTCTACGGACAGGAGACCCCGGAACGGGTCGAGTTCCACAAGTCCCAGGGCATGGGCAACCAGCTCACCCAGATCGAGGACATCGCCCCCATCGTCCGGTTCCTGGCCTCCGAGGGCTGGTGGATCACCGGGCAGACCATCTTCGCCAACGGCGGTTACACCACTCGCTGACCAAAAAGGTCGAGCAACTGCGACAAGGAGAACGAACTTATGACGACACCGACGATTCCCGAACCTGTGGCCTCTTTCATCGAGAGCGTCAACGCCCATGATGAGCAGGCTTTCCTGGAGGCCTTCACCACTGACGGTGCAGTCGACGATTGGGGACGAATCTTCACAGGTCGCGACGCCATCAAGAAATGGAGCGACAAGGAATTCATCGGCTCCCGCGGCGTACTGTCTGTCGAAGAGGTAGAGGTCAGCAGCAGCACAGTCACCGTCGTCGGGGACTGGCGCTCGAACCACGCCAACGGCCGATCGGAATTCACCTTCGACATCGACGGCGACAGACTCGCCAAGATGACGATCCGAGAAGGCTGACAACCCTCCATAATTCAGGGAGGCAGGGTCCGCGACGGCACGATGTGCCGTCGCGGACCCTCCGTCTTTGCGCGACTACGGGCCCTGGGCCGCAGATGGAGCGATCACTGCCACCAGAGGTCGAACTGGAACTTCACGACATCGTGCAACCAAGATCAAGTCACGCTTTCAACACGAAGCAGCCGGAATCGCTCGCATACCACCGGCATGTCAGGCTCGAAACCGCGGGGGTTCTCCGAGTACTCGCGCCAGAACCACTCGTGCACCCGTCGCCAATACTCCAGGGTGCGGTCACCCTCGCCCTCTGTGAACGCATGCTCGACGCTCACTTCGCCGAACGGAACGATCTGCACCTCCGTGGTCTCGAGCAGCGCCCGTGGCACACCCCTGCCGTCGAGAATGATGCTCAGCATCCCGGGTTCAGGCACGGCCTCACCCGTGGTTTCGTGGTCCCAGAGCGACGCCGCAGTCCCGGTCTTGACTCCATCGAGAACGAGTTCGAGCAGTGCATCGGCATGCTCTCGCGTCGCACCGAACGCCCACGCTTCCGGCATTTCCTCCGGAAGATGGTCAAGGTCGCTCCGGCACCGCGCCCAGAACTCTTCTACGCTCTCCGGTTCCCACATCCCGTTCATTATCGCATCGAAGAGCTGCAGCGCCTCTGTCAACCAATTGCGCTGCCGGAAATCGCCGTGACCAGGGGAAAGTTATTCACTGGCAATAGAATCACATGTCTTCTCGAGCGCCGCCCATAGCGCTTCCAGCCGGGCAGCCCAAGGATCGGCCATCTCACCCATCGCTAGCCGCTGCTCAACCGCGTTGAGGCATGCCCGCTCATAGCGACAACTTCAGCGTGATCCGGGACCACAGAGGAGAATTCGGGAACAGGAGATACGTAGAAGTCGAGGAGTGCACTGGCTTCGACGAATCGGCCAACGTGCATCAGGCTGGTGGTGGGCACAGTCGCCGCCGTCCCTTCACTTAGTTCTCGAACCGCAGCCGCTGCGCTCGTTTCTCCTGCTAGGTGCAGGACGGCAGGATTCCGCGATCAAGGCCTGCTCCTCTTCTATGCCCAGCCCCGCGGTGCTGCGAACAACGCCAGGCCCCGCAACAACTAGACTGGCGGAAGACAGCGTCTCTCAGAGGAGGAGACTATGGATCAGGGTTTCAGCGCCCTGGAGATCGTGATGCTGGTGTTCGGCTGCGTGCTGGCACTGCTCGTACTGGTCGGCGGTTTCGGGCTGATGGATAAGTTCGACTCCTCGGACAAGGGCCTCGATCGGAGGGGTCAGCTGCTGCTTCTGGCCGAAGTCACTGCTGAGGCACATTCCCAAGGTGCCGAGGCACAGCGCGCCATCGAAGAGCTCCGGGCCCTGGCGCCACACCTGAAGAAGAAGGACTGGACAGCCTTCGAGAAGCAGTACCAAGAGACTCTCGAGGCCTTCTCCAACGGCACAGGTCAGGTGGATGCCCAGATGGCACACCTGGAGCAGCTGTTCCGCCGAGACCGCATCATCGGCCAGGCCCGCCGCGAGATCCGCGGGAAGTGAGCAACGTCGCGGGGATAGCCAAAGCCGGAGTTTGCCACTATACACACAATAGCGCTGCACCACTGAGGTGCAACGCTATTGCACATCATAAAACACCAAGTTAGCAATACCAGACATACAAACAAGCACAACAGGCCAACATCCACTGCAACACAATCTAGCCGCTTCGCTGAACCTCTACAGCGCTAAGCTGCTTCAGCCCTCCCTGAATCTCTGCTCATTACCAGGAATCCAACAAAGGCCCACGCAATCATCTGGATCACGACGGCATACATCTGACCCTGACCAATAAACAGAGAAACCAGATAAAGGGCAATAATCAAAACGGAAATTATCGCCACCGGAATACGCGAAGCAGAAGAAGCCCCCTCAAACATCACTTTGACGCAGAGTGACACGGGAATCGCTGCAAGACAAATCATCGGAATAACGATGACGCTCGCATCGAAGGATGAAAACAGGCCGACGACCGTCAGAATGTAGGCAACGACTGCTAGTGCGCCAACTGCTAGATCTGAACGCTTCATGTCATCTTTCACCAGTTGTTACTGAGCGCTGTCGCCCGTAAGAGCCAGGGCAAGGCTAGAAGCACCAACCGCCTTCAGCGCGTTCGCAACCGCTCCACGGTTATTCTGAATCATGCTGACCACAGCAGGCCGTGCCGCAGCTCCGAAGGGAATGCAACCAATGATCGATTGGGCGATGTACTCAACAGGGTCGCCCCCATTGTATGCCTGGTAAGTGGAGAGCCCAACTGTTCCCACACAGGCGAGAATAACAGGAAGACCAATTACCGGGGCCGCGCGATTCTCAACGTCACCCTCGGCTCCGTCGAGCTCCGCCTGAAGCTGCTCGGCCTCCTCCGCTGTAATATCACCAGCCGCGGAAGCAGCTTCGATAACGTCTTCGAATTCTTCAATCAGGGCATCCTCTTCGGCCGCAGTCAGCGCACCTTCACCGACCTCCTCCTGCGGAACAGTTTCCGCGTTAACATTGGGAAGCTCAGCCTGCGCAGTTGATGCCGCGGCCGTCGACACCACAAGCGCTCCTGAGAGCGTAATAGCAGACAGCGCCTTAGTAGTCCTCATCATCGTTGGCATGAGTAAGTCACTCCTTAATAGAAACTTGAAATGGGCTGGACGTGCGCCACGCTATTTCGCCTTTCTTGTCGCCACCTCAACAACGACTCAAATTTCGCGCATAATTACTGCTCCGCACTCCACCAGTCATTGGGCGAGCCGCATCACCATCTACCTGAGGTCCGGAACCTGAGTCCCTGCTCATCGAGTGCGTCCCGAAGGATCCGGATGGCTTTGGGACCCACTCCGTGCAGAGCCAGCAGCTCCTTCTCCGAGTGGCCGCTCACCTTCTGCAGAGCCTCGATCTCAGCCTCCAACAGTCCCCCGGTGGCCGGTCGGCCGATAGCACGTGGGAGGTCGATCCCAGGATGCTCCTCTGGTGCTTCCATGACATTCTCCTTGTCGTGGATGATCCTGCGATAGCCGACTACTCACCGGTCAGACCGTCGATGCTCTCCCTGAGCAGGTCGGCATGACTGTTGTGGCGGGCGCACTCCCGGTCACCGTGGGCGAATGCCGCGGCCCGGGCGTTGCCCATCAGGACAGAGAAGAATCAGTAGTCCTCGACCAGCGCCAGGTGTTTGAGCATGGAGCCGAGTGTCATCTCCCTCGGGGCCGGCGCCCCTGCAGGGCAGCCTCATCCAGGCCTGAGCTCTTCCACCGGAACGTCTCGCGGTGGAAGTTCAGGAAGCCCCTCGCAGCACAGCTGCCGCGTCCCCTTGAGGAGGCAGCGTGAACCTTCCGGTTGGCCAGAGGTGACCCGAACACGTCACCGGAGTATGTGGGAGCGTTGGAAGCGCTCTACCCGGAGGCCTACGCCCTCACGTTCAGCCGTCGGCCGGAAGCTGATCGTCGAGAGGCCTCACCATGCAGACTCTCGGCCAGCGATCGAGTCCCAGCTCCGCCTCGCGTCGGCGAACGTCGACCAGGCCGGGTGTGAGCTGATCCGCGGCCAGGTCGATGAAGCCGATTCGACGGTAGTAGCGAGCGTTCCAGACGACGTCGACAAAGGTCGTGAGCGTCAGAGCGTTGAGACCCAGCGCCGCTGCATGCGTTCCAGCATGGTCGATCAGGCGCCTGCCGATGCCCTGCCGGGCAGCGTCTGGGTGCACGGAGACCTGCTCGATGTGAAGGGCTTCCTCCACCGGCTCGGCGAGCAGAGACGCAACTGGCGTGCCCTGAGCATCGACCGCCACCCATGCCAGCCCAGCGCTGGCGTATCCCGCCAGCTCCTCCAGACTCGGCGGGGCGTCGTCGGCGATCTCCGGCATTCCGATATCGCGGAACGCTTCCCCCGCGGCACGCTCGATCTCCTGAATCCGAAGGAATTCGTCTTGCTCAGCACCACGGATCCGGATCATGCGTCCCATCATCACTCTGAGCTGAGTACGCTCGACAGCCGCATATGCAGCAGTGGATACGGCAGGCCGCAAGAGTCCACCGGACTGCGGCCGGTGATCTCGAAGCCGGAGTGCCGGTAGAAGGCCACAGCCTGTTCGTTCCGCTCGTTGACGTCCACGGTGGTGACTCCGTGCTCCTGGATCACGTGCCGGAGCAGGGCTGACCCGATGCCGCTCCCCCACCGATCGGAGTGGACGAAGAGCATGGCGAGGGCGCCGTCGGCGCTTTCTCTGATCTGCACCGGCTCGCTCACTGTTCTGCTCCTTCATGGTGTCCACGTCCGCGACGATCATTCGGTTTCGACTACGCCGGCGTTGTCTTCACGTTCCAGGACCATCAGCTTCTGCGGGTTCGGGAAAGGTTCGAAACCGACTTTGGAGTAGACCTCGTGGGCGTCGACGGTAGACAGCATAAAGCGCTTCAGCTCCAGAGGACGAACGGCATCGACGATCACCTGAGCCAAGGAAGTGCCGAGGCCCTGACCACGGGCCGCGGGCGCGATGTAGACATCGCACAGCCAACCGAACGTGACGCCGTCAGTGACGACCCGCGCATACCCGGCCTGTCCGCCGTCGGCGTCGTACACCCCGAAGTTCACCGAGGCATCGGCAGCTTTCTCGACGGCGTCGTAAGACCGGCCGAGAGCCCAGAAAGCATCCGTGGACAGCCACGCATGGACGAGCGACAGGTCCAGCCGACTCGTGTCAGTGTCGACCTCGTAGCCGCCCGGCAGCGGCCTGCGAACGTCCATCATCCTGGGTGCCTCTTCCTTCAGATCTCTACACGTTGCAGCAGAGCCCCACAGTAGTCCCCTATCGAACAACCGCTGGCTGGCGTGATCGGGTCAGGCCGGAGCAGCTTGGACCTGGTTCTCGCTCAGTTCCCGGTCCGCAGCAATCAGCCGCACGGCCTCCGGATCCGGATTCCGGGTATCGGGAAGTCAGGCGACGAGATCGTTCCATTCGAACGTTGTGGTCGTTCCGCTCTGCCAGTCCTGCCGGAGCATCCCGTAGGCCAGTGAGGCCACAGGTTCGCCTCCCTCCACCGGCCATCCGCGCCGATAGTGGGCCTCTTTGATGAACCCGCTGCGCAGGAACACCTTTCGCATCGGGATGTTGTCCTCGCGGGTCTGGCCTTCGAAACGGTCGACCTCAGGATAGGTCTCGAACACCAAGGAGGTCAGAGCACACAGAACCGGAACACCCCACCCCTGTCCTCGGTGCTCATCGGCCAGCCTCAGATCGAACAGCGGCGCGTCATCGGTGAGGTCTTCCAAGACGACGACGCCGAGCCGCACCTGCCCCGCATAGATCCACCACCCGCGGTGATCAGTCTCAGCGGCCTGCTCGGTCGAATAGTGCTCAGGCGCGAAGCCGTAAGTGCCGGATGCGATGCCCTCTCGCACCTGCTCGGCAGTCGGGCGATTGCGCACGTGGAAGGGGTAATGCTGGCCAGCGATGAACTCAGCAAGTGCCGAGGCATCCTCAGCCTCCTGCGGGCGAAGATGGACGAAGCTGATCTGAGGCGCGGGGAGACTCATGTGTCGACCTTACCGAGCGTCTGTGCTCGCCGAAGCGAGCCGAGGACCTGCAGCGCCGGAGGGCCAGCTGACGGGGGCGAATAGATACCCTAGTCTGATGCAGGAGAACCTCGTGATCCGGAAGCCGTCAGTCGCCGACGCTGAACGCATCGCGCAGGCTCATTCGACCGCAAGCACGGCTGCTCCCTCGCTCGGACACGCAACGGGCAGCCCGGGATGGGGCTGGCCCGGCTGGACTGACGCTCGGGTTCAGAGAGCCCTGGCTGACCACACCAGCCGTATCAATCCTGAAGTCGCTCGATAAGCTGGTGCGGTGGTTGAGCCGCCGCGTCATCAGATGACCCCTGGACGGAGTGAAGAACGTGCTGGACCCCGACGAGATCGTCACCTTCCGGGACACTCCTCCGCCGCCTGGGACGTCGCCTTTCGCCGACGGCGCAGAACCTATCCCTGAGAGCATCGCGGTGGTCCCCTATGACCCGATCTGGCCGGACCGCTACCGTGAGATCGCGGAACGCATCCGCAGCGCATTAGGGATGCGCGCTCTGAGCATCGAGCATGTCGGCTCAACCTCAGTCCCGGGCCTTCATGCCAAACCAGTCATCGACATCGATCTGACGGTGGCAGATTCGAACCGGGAGAGCGTCTGGCTCCCGCAGCTGCAACGCGCCGGGTTCACGCTCACCGTCCGAGAACCGTGGTGGTATGAACACCGGTGCCTCACTGTGGAGACCCCGCGATGCAATCTGCACGTCTGGTCGCCAGGCTGCCCAGAGGCGTACCGACACCGCCTGTTCCGGGACTGGCTCCGTGATTCCGACGAGGACAGGGAGCTATACCGTGACATCAAGCTGACCGCGGCAGAAGCATCGAACTCTCACGGGGAGGCGATCAGCGCATACAACGAGCGGAAAACCGAGGTGCTGCGCCAGATCTACCAACGCGCCTTCGCCGCCGCCGGCCTCCTGGACCGATAACTCTCCATTGGGACTCGTGATCAGCTGCTGCGGGATCCACGGTCTGTGACCTTATACGGCTCGCCCGCCGTGTCGTAGGCGATCCACTCCCCCACGGGCTCGCCGACGTCGACGTGTCCCGAACGCTTCAGTGTCTCGTCCACGCGGTACCACTCCCAGGAGCCGACCGGCTGATCGTCCTTGCCCTTGGACTATCGCATCGCACCGTTCGCGTGATATCTGATCTCATAACCGTCGATGATCTCCGTCTTCGTCATTCGACCGGCTGCTGCAGATCGACCACCCATTTCTCGCCGCCCGGAGCGAGCGGCGTCTCGCGATACACCTCGCGACATACCCCCGTCGGGGTGAGACCACGAGCTTCGACCTCGGTCACAAGGCCTTGCCACGCTGATTGGATTCCGTCGATCCCGCTTCCCTCGTACGTCGTCGTGAGCGCACGCGGCACGAAATCGAGACTTCCGGGCTCCAGCCCGTCAGGCACTGCGGCGTCGCCCACCTGCTCCCCCGCGGCGGCGATCATGCCGGTGTGGGTCACGGTGTAGTGCGCAACTCCGGGTCCGATGCGGGCCAGGGCGGCCTCGTCGATCGCCTGATTGACCCGTCCGAACATCGGGCCGATCTGAGGTTCGATCTCTTCCATCGACGGCACGGATGCCGACAGCTGAACAAGCTGCACAGCCGGCAGGTTCGTCTCAGTGAATGTTCTTGTGGACATGGTGGTGCCTTTCTCCATCGTCAGGAGCCTCACCCGGACCCGTCTCAGCCGCTGCTGATCGGCGTCGATCTGCTCCACCAGCGCAGCCTCACGCTCTCTGAGCATCTCAATCAGCCGGTCCTCGCCGAGCTCCCCGTCCAGCATCTGACTCACCTCATCGAGCGAGAAACCCAGTTCCTTCGTCGCCAACAGTTGGTTGGCCCGATCGAGCTGGGACACCTCATAGTAGCGATATCCGGTGAACTCATCGGTGCAAGCCGGCGTCAACAGTCCGAGCTGGTCATAGTGGCGCAGCATGCGCACTGACACCCCGACCAGCCTCGCGAAGTCCCCGATTCTCAACATGACACCCTCACCTCACAGGCTCACACAATGTCAGGGTCAAGCTTTCCTCGTCGACGGCTCCCGGCCCCTCAGATAAGGTCCCTGCGAAAGCCACTCCAGACAGCAGAGAGCCCCGCCGATCACGCGGATCGACGGGGCTCTAACTGCACGGAGGCCTCACACGTTGAACCGGAACTCCACCACGTCGCCGTCCTTCATGATGTATTCCTTGCCCTCCATGCGGACCCTGCCGGCGGCCTTAGCCTCAGCCATGGTTCCGGCGGAGATGAGGTCATCGAAGCTGACGATCTCAGCCTTGATGAATCCCTTCTGGAAGTCAGTGTGGATGACTCCGGCAGCCTCGGGGGCAGTGTCGCCCTGGTTGATGGTCCAGGCGCGGGCCTCCTTGGGACCCGCTGTGAGGTAAGTCTGCAGCCCGAGGGTCTCGAAGCCCACTCGGGCCAGCTGATCCAGGCCGGACTCCTCCTGCCCGTTCATCTCGAGCATTTCGGCAGCCTCCTCCTCGGACATGTCGACCAGCTCGGACTCGAACTTCGCGTCCAGGAACACCGCCTGAGCGGGAGCCACCGACGCCGCCAGCTCGGCCTGCTTCTCCTCCGAGCCCAGCACGCCCTCATCAGCATTGAACACGTAGATGAAGGGCTTGGCCGTCAGCAGGGAAAGCTGCTTGAGCTCATCCATGTCCAGAGAGGCCTTGGCCGAGAAGATCGTCCGGCCGTCCTCAAGGACCTTCTGGGCCTCCAGGTACGCGTCCAGCGTGGACTGCTCAGCCTTCTTGCCCTTGACCTGCTTCTCCAGCTTGGGGATCGCATTCTCCAGGGTCTGCATATCCGCCAGGATCAGCTCAGTGTCGATCGTGTCCATGTCACTGGTCGGATCCACCTTGCCGTCCACATGGATGACATTGTCGTCCTCGAAGACGCGCACCACCTGGGCGATCGCGTGGGCCTCACGGATATTCGCCAGGAACTGGTTGCCCAGACCCTCGCCCTCGGAAGCGCCCTTGACAATGCCAGCGATGTCCACGAAGGACACCGTGGCCGGCAGGATGCGCTCGGAGCTGAAGATCTCAGCCAGTCGGCCCAGCCGCTCGTCCGGAAGATTCACCACGCCCACATTGGGCTCAATCGTGGCGAACGGGTAGTTCGCGGCCAGGATCGTCTGGCGGGTCAGTGCATTGAAGAGTGTGGACTTGCCCACATTGGGGAGTCCTACGATTCCGATAGTCAGTGCCACGGTCACCTAACCTATCGCGCTCAGCGCAGGGGAAGCGAGCCCACCGCCCCTCAGACGTCCCTGACCTGCCCCGATCAACCAAGACTCCCCTTTTTGTCTTTTTCTGACTATGCTCATGCAGGTTCGAAACATTAAGGGCTTGCATCACATCGCTAGGTCATGACACTGAGGAAGGAAACACGACTTCATGGCATCCGCCACGGATCACTCGCAGTCGCCTGAGGGAGACACTCCCCAGGTGACGAACCGCCGGAGCGCCCCAGGCGTCTCCAAGGTCAACTGGCCGGTCTTCATCGTCTCTGCCGCGGCCATCGTCCTGTTCACCCTCTGGGCGGCCCTCCAGCCGGAGACCGCGTACAACACCCTTGAGACCACCTTCGACTGGCTCAGCACCCGCCTGGGCTGGTACTTCATCCTCACCGCCGCGATCATCGTTGTCTTCGTCCTGGTGGTGGCCTGCACCCGTGTGGGCAAGACCAAGCTCGGCCCCGATCACTCCAAGCCGAAGTTCAGCCTCTTCACCTGGGCCTCCATGCTCTTCGCCGCCGGCATCGGCGTGGACCTGATGTTCTTCTCCGTGATCGGCCCGGCCACCAACTACTTCGTCGGCCCCGGCGTGGACATCGAGCCTGAGTCCCTGGCCGCCGCCGAGGAGGCCGCCCTGTGGACGATGTTCCACTACGGCATCCCCGGCTGGGCCATGTACGCCCTGACCGGCATGGCCTTCGGCCTCTTCGCCTACCGCTACCACCTGCCCCTGAGCATCCGCAGCGCTCTCTACCCGATCATCGGCAAGCGAGCCCGCGGAGCCACGGGCGACACCATCGAGATCGCCGCCGTGCTGGGCACCATCTTCGGCATCGCCACCAGCCTCGGCATCGGCGTGGTCTTCCTCTCCTACGGCCTGAACATCATGTTCGGTTGGACCGTGGGACTCGCCGTCCAGGCCGCACTGATCGTCCTGGCCGTGGTCGTGGTGACCATCTCTACGGTCTCCGGTGTGGAGAAGGGCATCCGCCGCTTGGCCGAGCTCAACGTCCTCGCTGCGATTCTGCTGATGCTCTACGTGCTGATCTCCGGCAACACTGTCCAGCTGCTCAACGCACTGGTCAAGAACGTGGGCGACTTCTTCTCCCGCTTCCCCGGCATGCTCATGGAGACCTTCGCCTATGAGGCCGAGGGGCCCATCGTGGACGAAGGCTGGCTGGAATGGTGGACCATCTTCTTCTGGACCTGGTGGATGGCCTGGGCACTCTTCGTGGGCCTCTTCCTGGCCCGCATCTCCCGCGGCCGCACGCTGCGCCAGTTCATCATCGGCGTGCTGCTGGTGCCCTTCGCCTTCAACGCGCTGTGGATCTCCTTCTTCGGCAATGCCACCGTCAGTCAGATCATGGACGGTGGGCTCAGCCTGGATGACGCCATGGACGGCGACGGCGCCGGCTTCTTCGCCCTGATCGCCGAGTACCCGGGAGCCACCTTTGTGATCGGTGTATCCGTCGTGGTGGGCATGCTCTTCTATGTGACCTCCGCCGACTCCGGCTCCCTGGTGCTGGCCAACTTCACCTCCAAGGCCAAGGACACCACCTCCGACGGCCCCAGCTGGCTGCGCATCACCTGGTCGGTCATCATCGGTGCCCTGACCCTGGTCATGCTGGCCCTGGACGGCATCTACTCCCTGCAGATGGCTGCAGTCATCATCGGACTGCCGCTCTCCTTGGTGCTCTACCTGCTCATGGTCAGCGTCTGGCGAGCCCTGCGGCAGGAGAAGTACAACGCCGAATCCCTGGAGGCCACGCTGCCCTCCGCCCTCTCCGAGCGCATCGGTGAGGCCGGCGCCGGTGCACCGGGCCGTTGGCGGCGTCGTCTGGCCCGGCATATGCACTACCCCACCGCCGAGGAGATCTCGGACTACATGGAGTCCACCGCCATGCCTGCGGTGGAGGAGGTCGCCGCCGAGCTGGCCAAGCAGGGCGCCTCGGTGTACTGCGAACGCGGCCTGGTCCCGGAGACCGACATCCCGCAGATCGATCTGCATGTCGACTTCGGCGAGCAGGGCATGTTCAAGTATCAGGCCTACCCGATCGAGTACTCGGTGCCGAACTTCGCTCTGCGGATGCATGCGGCCGAGGAGACCTACTACCAGGTGGAGGTCTTCTCCGCCACGGGATCCTCCGGCCACGACATCTTCGGCTACACCAAGGAGCAGGTCATCTCCGATGTGCTGGACGCCTATGAGCGCCACCTCGCAGTGCTGACCATGAGCGACGCCGACGGCGGCGGCTCCGTCACCCTGAACACCGGCGCGATCCCGAACGACTGGGACCACGTCCGGACCCGCGGGAACCACGAGTAGGAACCCGCCCCGCACAGATCCCGGCCTGCGGGCCGTTACGGTGCCGGGTCCCGCTGACTAGGCTGGATCCGGCACCGCCTCACCTCACATCAGACGTCAAGGAGTTCTCATGACTGCCACGCTCTACATCGACGGCCAGTGGGTCCCTGCCGCCAGCGGCGAGACCCGCACCATCATCTGCCCCGCCGACGGCACCGAGGTCGCTGTGGTCTCTGAGGCCGGCGAGCAGGACACTCTGAACGCCATCGCCGCCGCCCGCAAGGCCTTCGACTCCCGCGTCTGGGCCGGCACCCCCGCCGCCGAGCGCGGCGAGTTCCTGCTGCGCGTGGCCAAGGCCATCGAGGACCGCAAGGACGAGTTCGCCCGCGCCGAGGCTCTGGACACCGGCAAGCGGTTCGTCGAGGCCCAGATCGACATGGACGACATCATCGGCTGCTTCAAGCACTTCGGGAAGCTGGCCGACTCCGACGCCGGCCGCATCGTCGACGCCGGCGATCCCACCGTCATCTCCAAGATCGTCTACGAACCCGTCGGCGTCTGCGGTCTGATCACCCCCTGGAACTTCCCACTGCTGCAGGCCGCCTGGAAGCTCGCCCCGGCACTTGCCGCAGGCAACTCCCTGATCCTGAAGCCCGCCGAGCTGACCCCGCACACCGGCATGCTGATCATGGACGTCTTCGAGAAGGCCGGCCTGCCCGCAGGTGTGGCCAACCTGATCACCGGCCCCGGCGCCACCGCCGGCGCCCCGCTGTCCTCCCACGAGGACGTTGACATGGTCTCCTTCACCGGTGGGCTGATCACCGGCCGGAAGATCGCAGCCTCCGCCGCCCAGACCATCAAGAAGGTCGCCCTGGAGCTCGGCGGCAAGAACCCCAACGTGGTCTTCGCCGACGCCGACTTCGACGCCGCGGTGGACAACGCGCTCAACGCCGGCTTCCTGGACTCCGGCCTGGTCTGCTCCGCAGGCACCCGCCTGATCGTCGAGGAGTCCATCAAGGAGAAGTTCGTGGACGAGCTGGTCCGCCGCGCTGAGAAGATCCGCATGGGCGGACCCTTCGACGAGAACGCCGAGACCGGCCCCCTGATCTCCGCAGAACACCGCGAGAAGGTGTACAACTACACCCAGAAAGGCATCGACGAGGGCGCAGTGCTGCGCACCGGCCACCACTTCGGCGGCGATGAGCACAAGGACGGCTTCTTCTACGCCCCCACCGTGCTGGACAACGTCGAGCGCGGCCAGCACGTGGTGGTGGAGGAGGGCTTCGGCCCGGTCATCACCGTGGAGACCTTCACCACTGAGGAGGAGGCCGTCGAAACCGCCAACGACACCAACTACGGCTTGGCCGGCGCGGTCTGGACCTCCAACCGCGGCACCGCCCACCGCGTCAGCTCCAAGCTGCGCCACGGCACCATCTGGATCAACGACTACCACCCCTACCTGCCGCAGGCTGAGTGGGGCGGCTTCAAGCAGTCCGGCTTCGGCCGCGAGCTGGGCCACATCGGCTTCGAGGAGTACCGCGAGGCCAAGCACGTCTACGAGAACACTGAGCCCGCCGTCTCCGGCTGGTTCGCCGACAACTGAGACCCGCATCTTCGAGCATCTGACAGAGGAGATCTGAACCTTGGCTGAGAACACCTACGACTACGTCATCGTCGGCGGCGGCTCCGCCGGTGCGGCTGCGGCCGCCCGCCTGTCCGAGGACCCCAGCGTCACCGTGGCCCTGCTGGAGGCCGGCCCCACCGATCAGGACAAGGACGTCATCCTGCAGCTGAACCGCTGGATGGAGCTGCTGGAGTCCGGCTACGACTGGGACTATCCCGTGGAGCCCCAGGAGAAGGGCAACTCTTTCATGCGCCACGCGCGTGCGAAGGTCCTGGGCGGCTGCTCCTCCCACAACTCCTGCATCGCCTTCTGGCCTCCCAAGGAGGACATGGACGACTGGGAGCAGATGGGCGCCACCGGTTGGAACGCCGAGAACGCCTGGCCGCTGCTCAAGCGCCTGGAGACCAATGAGAACGACGGCGAGCACCACGGCAAGGAAGGCCCCGTGGAGCTGATGAACATCCCGCCGCACGATCCCTGCGGTGTGGCCATCCTGGACGCCGCCGAGCAGGCCGGCATCCCGCGCGTGGAGTTCAACTCCGGCGAGACCGTGGTCAAGGGCGCGAACTTCTTCCAGGTCAACCGGAAGCAGGACGGCACCCGCTCCTCCTCCTCGGTGTCCTACCTGCACCCGATCATGGAGCGGGAGAACCTGAGCGTCCTCACCGACACCTGGGTGCGCGAGGTGATCTTCGACGGCGACCGCGCCACCGGAGTCTCCGTGGTGGCCAACGCCTTCGGCAGAGCTCACACCGTCACCGCGAACAAGGAGATCATCCTCTCCGCGGGCGCCATCGACTCCCCCAAGCTGCTGATGCTCTCCGGCATCGGCCCGAAGGCCCACCTGGCCGAGCACGGCATCGAGGCCCGCGTGGACTCCCCCGGTGTGGGTGAGCACCTGCAGGACCACCCCGAGGTCGTCATCGGGTGGGACGCGAAGAAGCCGATGGTCGAGGAGGGCTACCAGTTCTGGGAGATCGGCATCTTCGCCGACACCCTCGAGGGAACCGGCCAGCAGGACAAGTCCGGCCGCCCGGATCTGATGATGCACTACGGCTCGGTGCCCTTCGACATGCACACTCTGCGTCAGGGCTACCCGACCTCCGAGAACTCCTTCGTGCTGACCCCCAACATCACCCACTCCAAGTCCCGCGGCACGGTGCGTCTGCGCTCCAAGGACTACCGGGACAAGCCGATGGTGGACCCGCGCTACTTCACCGATGAGGAGGGCCACGACATGCGCGTGGCCGTGGCCGGCATCAAACTGGCCCGCGAGATCGTCTCCCAGCCGGCGATGGCTGAGTGGGCCGGTGAGGAGCTCTATCCGGGCAAGGACGTGCAGACCGACGAAGAGATCGCCGACTACTGCCGCCGCACCCACAACACCGTCTACCACCCGGCCGGCTCGGTCCGGATGGGCGCCGACGACGACACCATGTCCCCGCTGGACGCACGTCTGCGGGTCAAGGGCGTCAAGGGCCTGCGTGTGGCCGATGCCTCGGTCATGCCGGAGCTGGTGACGGTCAACCCCAACATCACCACCATGATGATCGGTGAGCGTGCCGCTGACCTGATCAAGGAGGACAACAGCTGATCGGCTGATCCTCCAGACAGAGAGAGGGCCCCGGCAGGAATTCCTGCCGGGGCCCTCTCTTCGTGTCTGAGACCTTCAGAGAAGGACCAGCACCAGCGCGACGCCGCCCAGTCCCATCACGGCCAGGGAGAGAGACAGCGCCCCTCCCACGGCCGGCGGGTACTGCTCAGCGGCGATGCCGGCGTCGGCGAGCGCATAGCGACGCCGCTGGCCCGCCCAGACGCCGGCGGCCACCAGTGCTGCGGCTCCGAAGAGCCCCAGCACCACCGCACCGTAGTAGGGGGCCCATCGGATGAAGAACCCTCCCACCACAAGCATGAGCATCAGCGTCCGGGTCCAGGACAGCAGCGTGCGCTCGGGCTGCAGGCCGGGATCCGCATGGGTTCTGCTCATCGGGCGCACCTCATGCCAGCATCGCCCAGATCAACAGCGCAGAGATCACCGCGACGCCGGCGCCCAGCAGCGGGGCGATCAGCGGCAGCGGCAGCGCCGACTGCCGGCGCAGGCTGCGCTCCACCTTCAGCCAGCGCCAGAAGGCTCCGGCGCTGAGCGCCACACCCAGGACCAGCAGCAGCACAGAGAGCAGCGTGCGCACTGTCGGCTCGAAGAGGTCCTGGGTGAGCGCCTCCACCGCCACCCCGCCGGCCAGCAGGGCGAGTGAGGTGCGGATCCAGGAGAGGAAGGTCCGCTCATTGGCCAGGGTGAACCGGGGATCCGGCTCCTCTCCCCCACCCAGGACCTTCCGGCGCCAGGCGGCGTCGCGGCTCCCCGGGCCGGACCCGGGTGAGCTCTGTGTCTCACTCATCGGCTGGTGTCCTTGATCTTTCCGTGCTCCAGGGCGGACCAGAAGTCGCCGCGGACGTAGCGCTGCTCGGGCTCCGGGTTGAAGTCCCAGTGGCGCACCGTGCCCTGCTGCAGGGACTCGGCCACCAGGCGCCGGGTGGCCTGGGACTTCAGCACGTCCTCCTCCAGCTGGGTGAGGTCGTAGCGGGAGTCCAGCTCCTTGCGCAGCAGCGCCACCGTCTCAGCGTGCTCGGGCTGAGCGGCGATGTTGTGAAGCTCCTCCGGGTCGGTGTCCAGGTCGAAGAGCTGGTCCGGGTCGCCCGGGCAGACGATGTACTTGTACCGGCCGCGCACCAGGGTCAGCTGCGGCTTATGGGTGCCCTCGGCCAGGTACTCGATGATCACATCGCGGTCCTGCGGGCCCATCCGGCCGTCGGCCTCCTGACGGGCGATCTCCAGCACCGACTGACCGGAGACCTCGGTCTCCGGGGCGCCGCCCAGCTCCAGCAGCGTGGGCAGCAGGTCCAGCAGGGACACCGGGTTGGCGTAGCGGCCCTTGGGCACCAGGTGCTCCGGACCGGAGACGATCAGCGGCACCCGGGCGGACTGCTCGTAGGGCGACATCTTGTACCAGAGGCCCTTCTCGCCCAGCATGTCGCCGTGGTCGGAGGTGACCACGATGACCGTGTTCTCGGCCATGTCCAGCTCCTCGAGCCGGCGTCGGACCGCACCGATGTGGTCATCGATATAGCTGACGGCCGCATAGTAGGCCCGGCGGGCCCGGCGCACGTCGTCCTCGGAGGGAACGTTGACGTCGAAGCCGCTCATCTGGCGCAGCCGGTGACTGTGCGGGTCCTGCTCGATGCTCGGGATCTCCGGGTGCGTGGGGGCCGGGATCTCCACATCAGCGAAGCGGTCCCAGTGCTCGCGCGGCGGCTCGTAGGGGTCATGCGGGTGGATGAAGCTGGTGACCATCAGGAAGGGCTGCTCCTGCTCCCCGCGGGCCTCCGCGGCCTGGGCGGCGCGCTTGCGATCGTTGAGGTGGCGCAGAGTGCGGAAGCCCACCTCGTCGTCGAAGTCCTGCTGCACAGTGGCCTTGGAGACGCCTGCCTCGAAGACGGAGCCGGCCTCGTGGTACCACTGCAGCTTCTGATCCAGCGGCAGGTGCCAGTCCGGGACCATGTCCAGGTCAGCCGGGTAGACGTCTGTGGTCAGCCGCTCCTCGAAGCCGTGGTGCTGATCGGGGCCGATGAAGTGCATCCGGCCGATCAGCGCCGTGTGATATCCGGCGTTGCGCAGGTGGTGGGCGAAGGTCGGCACCGAGGACGGGAAGTCGTCCCCGTTGTCGTAGCAGCCCAGCTCGGAGGGCATCTGGCCGGTCATCATGGAGGCGCGGGAGGGCGAGCACAGCGGAGTGTTGCAGTAGGCCCGGTCGAAGACCGCGCCCTCCTGGGCCAGCTCATCCATGGTGGGAGTCTGAGCGGCCTCATCTCCGTAGGCGCCCAGAGCCTGGGCTGCCATCTGGTCCGCCTGGATGACGACGATGTTCGGTGGTTTCATGAGAGTACCTTTCAGAAAGCTGTCGGGTTCTTGGTCTGCGAAAACTTTGAGGAGCTGTATCCATGAGTGCCTGCTGCGGCCCCGCCCGCGGTCCTTCCCCCGCTGAGCCGGCCCCGGAGTCCGGGACCGATCACGACGCCGGCTCCGACGCCTCCGCCGAGCTGCTCCGTTCCCTGGCCGCCCGGGCTCCGGAGGATCTGCGGATGATCGGGCTGGCCGGAGGAACCTTCCTGATGGGCGATGAGTCCCCGCTGGCCTACCTCCAGGAGGAGGCTCCGGTCCGGGAGGTCGCTGTGGAGCCCTTCGCCCTGGCCGCCACCACTGTCACAGTGGCGCAGTTCGCGGCGTTCGTCCAGGCCACCGGGTACAGGACCGATGCAGAGATCCATGGAGACTCCATGGTGTTCTCCGGCCTGGTCTCCGAGGAGATCCGGGAGATCTCCCGGTCCGTGGCCGAGACCCCGTGGTGGCGCCAGGTGTCCGGAGCCAGCTGGCACCGTCCCGAGGGGCCCGGCTCCCAGGTCATCGGCCGAGAGGATCACCCGGTCACCCATATCTCCCAGCGCGATGCCGGGGCCTATGCGCAGTGGGTGGAGGGCCGGCTGCCCTCGGAGGCCGAATGGGAGTTCGCTGCCCGCGGCGGTCTGGTGCAGCTTCCCTACCCGTGGGGCGGTGTCCGTGAGCCGGAGGGGGTCCCCCGGATGAACACCTTCGGCGGGGAGTTCCCCGATGCCCCCGACGGTCCGGTGGGGACCGTGGCGGTCACCGCGTTCCCGCCCAACGGGTACGGGTTCCACAACATGACGGGCAATGTGTGGGAGTGGACCACTGGGGTCTTCTCCGCTGAGGATCCGCGTCCGGTGCTGCGCGGAGGGTCCTATATGTGCCACGCCTCCTACTGCAGGCGGTACAGGACCTCGGCTCGCAGCGCCTCGACGGCGGACACTTCACTGGGCCATGCCGGGTTCCGGCTGGCGGTCAACACCTGAAGGTCCTGACCGCCGGCCGGTGCGGATCAGGCCCTGGGTTGGTCGGCGTCGGGCGGCTCAGTGCTGGACTGCTCGGTACTGGACTGGTCCGCACCGGTCTGGTCAGCGTCGAGCTCCTCCTCCGCGGCGGGCACTGTGGTGATCTCGCCGGTCTCCGGGTCATAGCCGTCGGCCCACTCCCCGGTCTCATAGTTGTAGCCGACCGGGTCGCCGTTCTCATCGGTGCGCCGGTACCACTCGGTGTAGTCCGAGTGCACCGAGTCGATGATCGCGCCGGCGCCTTGGCCCGGATCGGTGGGCCCGACTTCGAGGGCGAAGTCATCGCCGTAGCGATTCACCCCGTCGATGACGGCATTGCGCATCGCACGGTCCGCGTAGCGCAGACGGATGGCTCGCGGGTCGGTCTGCAGCTCGCGGAACCAGGCCAGGATGATCAGCAGAATGACGATCGCGAAGGGCACAGCGGTGATGATCACCAGCTGCTGGAGACCCTCCAGCGCCATCTCATCGCCCAGCAGCAGCATGACCAGCGCGATGCCGGTCATCACCAGGCCCCAGAAGACCACCACCGTGGGACGGGGGTTCTGACTGCCGCGGGAGGAGAGCATGCCCATGACCGTGGAGGCCGAGTCCAGTGCGGTGATCGCGAAGACCAGCAGCACGGCGATGCTGACCACCGGGACCCAGGTGGAGAGCCAGGGCAGGTTGTCGATGACGGTGTAGAAGACCTCCGGCGGAGCCAGGGCCAGGTTGCCGTCCGCGTCATCCTCGAAGCCCGGGTAGCCCTCGCTGCGCATCCACATGGCCGTACCGCCGAGCACGCCGTAGGAGAGCACCAGCAGCAGAGTCGGGATGGTGATGACGCCCAAGATGAACTGGCGGATGGTCCGGCCGCGGGAGATGCGGGCGATGAAGATGCCCACGAACGGGGACCAGGAGATCCACCAGGCCCAGTAGTAGACGGTCCACCAGGACTGGAACTCCTGAGTGTCCTCTCCCCAGGAGGCCGAGCGGCTCATCATGTCGAACATGTTGCCCAGGTAGGCCACCAGGCCCGAGGGCAGCAGGTTGGCCAGGAACAGGGTGGGCCCGGCGATGAACACCAGTCCCACCACACCCAGGGTCATCACGATGTTGATGTTGGACAGGTAGCGGATGCCGCGGGAGACGCCGGAGACCGCTGAGAGGATGAAGCCGATGGTCAGCACCGCGATGATCGCGATCAGCAGGGTGTTGCCGGTGTCGCTCCAGCCGGAGACGATCGTGACGCCCTGCTGGACCTGCATGGCGGCGATGCCCACAGTGGCCGCAGTGCCGAAGAGGGTGGCGATGATCGCGAAGATGTCCACCATCTGGCCGGCGAAGCCCTCGGAGTGACGCTTGCCGAACAGGGTCCGGAAGATCGAGGACATCAGCAGCACGCGGCCGCGGCGGTAGGCCGCATAGGCCACGGCGCCGCCCACCAGGGCGTAGATCGCCCAGGCGTGGAAGCCCCAGTGGTAGAAGGTCTGGCCCAGCGAGTAGTGCAGGGCCTCCGTGGTCTCCGCCTCAGTGGTCATCGGCGGCGGGGAGGTGTAGTAGTCCAGCGGCTCCGAGGGGCCGAAGAACAGCACACCGATGCCCAGGCCTGCCGCGAAGAGCATGGAGATCCAGGCGAAGGTGGAGAACTCGGGGCCCTCGTCGTCCTTGCCCAGCGGGATCTGCCCGTAGGAGGAGAAGGCCAGCACCAGCATGACCACCAGGATGACGGCCGCGGTGATGTTGAACAGCCAGGAGATGTTGAAGGTCACCCAGGTGAAGGCCTGGTCGGCCACGGAGGCGACCTGTGCGGGGGCGGTCAGGCCCCAGATGACGAAGCCGACGGTCAGCAGACCGGCCACGGCCAGCACGAACTTGTCGATGCTGTAGCGGCGGCGCTGCTCGTCGATGCCGATGCCCGGCACCAGGGCCGGGTGGATGTTGTGCGGGTAGTCGGGCCGGCGGTAATCCAGGGCCCGGAGCGTGCGCCCGGCCTGGCGGCTCTTCTTCCGCGCCTCTTCGGTGATCTTGCTGCGGGACTGCGGCTGATCATCAGCCATACGTGTGTGCACCTCAGTTCAGTTGTGGGGATCCCGCAGGACATGCCGCACCCATCACGTGGGCGCGGCGTCATACAGGGGATCCACCGATCCTCTTCATGGTTCAGCAGTGGTGGAAGAGGGAGGCGCTACGGCTCACGGCCGCACCATCCGATCGCTGCACCTTCCCAGGAGTCGTTGGCGTAGCCGGCGGTGCGCCGGGGTGCAGCGGTGGGCGTGTCCAGTCCGAAGACAGCGCGCAGCACACCATGTGGGCGGGAGGTCTCCCCGCACATGGGTCGCTGGGGCTGATCATTCATAGGCACGGTCACACATACTAACCACAGAAGCGCTGACTCTGCAGTGATGCAGGTTCCCAGCGCGGCGGTCCGAGTCGCTAGATCCATCCCTGGGCGCGGGCGATCCGGACGGCGTCGTGCCGGTTCTGGGCCTGGGTCTTGCCGATGGCTGAGGACAGGTGATTGCGCACGGTGCCCTGTGAGAGGTGCAGTGCGGCGGCCACTGCCCGCACGGCCCCTCCCTCTGCGGCGGCGCGGAGCACCTCCTGCTCGCGGAGGGTGAGCGGATTGGCGGCACCGGCCAGCGAATCGGCGGCCAGCGCTGGGTCCACCACGCGCTGACCTGCGGCAACTTTGCGGACCATCTGGGCCAGCTGATCGGCCGGGGTGTCCTTGACCACGAACCCCGCGGCACCGGCGTCCATGGCGCGACGCAGATAGCCGGGACGTCCGAAGGTGGTGACGATCAGGCAGCGCACCTCCAGCTGGGCGGCGACCACCTGACGCACCGCCTCGATCCCGTCAGCGGTCTCTGGGCCGCCGGGCATCTCGATGTCCACCAGGGCCACCTGAGGACAATGCTCGCGGACAGCGTCGAGGATCTGATCCCCTCGGCCGACCTCGGCCACCACCTCCAGGTCCGGCTCCAGGTTCAGCAGTGCGGAGAGTCCGCCGCGGACCAGGTCCTGATCATCGGCGAGCAGCAGGCGGATGGGCGCCTCTGACCTCGGTGGATGGGTCATCGCAGGCTCACCTCCAGCACAGTGCCGGGACGCTCCGGCTGGGTGCCCTCCAGCTCGGGATAGGCACGCCCGACGACGACGTCCGCCCCCTCCGCGGCGGCCCGCTCGCGCAGGCCGCGCAGCCCGTTTCCCTCGGCGGAGGAGCCCAGGCCGGCGCCGTCGTCGGCGATGCGCAGATGCTGCGGGCTGATCTCGATGTCACAGCGGGATGCCCCGGAGTGACGGACCACATTGGTGATCCCCTCGCGCAACGCCCAGGCCAAGGCGGCAGGGGCGGTGTTCCCCTCCCTCAGCTGGTCGCTGATCCGGGTGGCGATCCCGGCCGACTCCAGCGTGGTGCGAGAGACCTCCAGCTCGCCGGGCAGCTCCGGGGCGCGCAGCCGGGTGACCGTGGTGCGGACCTCGCTCAGGGCCTCCCGGGAGAGGGATTCGATCTGGTCCAGCTCGGCCCGGGCTCGCTCCGGGTCCGCATGCATCATGCGGCGGGCCACCTGGGCCTTCACATGCAGAACCGTGAGCGAATGGCCCAGGACGTCGTGGACATCGCGGGCGATGCTGCTGCGTTCCTCGGCGGCCCGCAGCTGCTCGGCATAGCGACGGCCCCGGTCCTCGTAGAACTCAGAGATTCGTATGGCGATGATGAACACTGTGCCGATCCCCGGGCCCAGCACCACCCATGGGCTCTCCAGGTCTGTGAAGAGAGCGCCGACGGCCGCAGGCAGCGCCCAGATCAGAATCCCCAGAGGGATGCCTTGGGAAGGCCTGCGGACAAAGACCACCAGCGCCGTCATATAGGGAGCGAACGCCACCGCCCAAGCACTGATGAACGGCACCGTGCTCAGGCCGATCAGCCCCAGGGAGCCGACGGCTGAGGCCAGGGCAGCCCAGCCGGGCCGATCCTCCTCAGCACAGGTGAACCAGCTCCACCCCAGCCAGCAGTAGATGCCGGCGAAGACGACGACGACGGCGCAGACATAGACCTGGCCGACGAGCCCGGCATCGCTGGCCAACACCCCCAGCACAGGGACAGCGAGGAAGACCAGCCAGACCGCGGCGTAGATGAAGCCGGCCAGCTGCTCGCCTCCGATGCGCTCGACACGCTGGGCCGGGCCCGGCAGCGTGCTCGGCGTCGAACTCCGCGGCATCGTGGTGCTGCTCATAGTCCTATCCTCTCCCACTTATGCGCACGCTGGGAGACCTCGTCTCAGCAGCTGGGCGAGCCTGAGACCGTGCCCCGGCGCCGACTCGACGCTCTACCGGCGGGCGGTGCTGCGGCGCTGCAGCAGCAGGCAGCCGAGGGCGAAGACCACGCTCCAGGCGGCGATGCTCAGCAGGATCCCCCACAGCGGGTCAGTGCCCAACCCTGCCTCACCGGCCCCCATGATCTCCCCATCGGTGAGGGGATAGCGGGCAAGAGCCGTCACCCCGTACATCGGGGTGAACCGGCCGATGTCCAGCAGGACCCCGTCCAGCGGGAAGAAGTTGTTGCCCAGGAAACCGAGGACCACCAGCAAGCCCGACGCCGCCCCTACAGCCGCATCGGAGCGGAAGGCGAGGCCGGCCAACAGACCGTAGAGCGCGAAGGGCAGCGAGGCGATGACTGTGAGTGCGGCTGTGGCGAACCAGCGGCCGGTGTCCATCTGTGTGGCGGTGAAGTAGCCGACCACGTTGATCAGCAGCACGGGGAAGACAGCCATCACCAGAGCGATGATGGACTTGGCGAGGACGAACAGCCCGTGCGGCATCCCAGTCAGCGCCAGCTGGCGGCCCCACCCCTGTTGGAGTTCGACGGCGGCCGAGCCGGCCAGGGAGGTGGTCGCCATCGCTGCGCCGTAGACGGCGATGCCGACCAGCGTGTAGGCGCTGACGTTGCCGGCGCCGCTGGGGAGCATGAAGTCGTTCCAGTCGGCGCTGACGCCGAAGATCAGGAACAGCACCGTGGGGAGCACGATGATGAAGAAGGAGTTCGCGAAGTTCCGAAGGTTCCTCCAGAAGTCCATGAGGATGTAGGTGGTCAGACTCATCGGGCGCCCTCCTTCGGGTCGGTCTCCTGGTCCCCGGTCAGCAGCACGAAGGCTTCCTCCAGGCTTGCCGGGCGGACGGTCAGGTGAGCCGCCGGCGTCGCGGTGAGCAGGTGCCGGGCCAAGCGATCGGCGTCGTCGGTGCGGAAAGTGATGCGCTCGCCGTGGCTGCTGTGGGAGAGCAGATGCGGCAGCGCCGCCAGGTCGGCCTCCGAGGCCGACCAGGTCACCGCCACATGGGCAGCACCGGCGCGCCGCTGAACTTCTGCGGTGGGGCCGTCGGCGATGACACGCCCCTGGTGCATCAGCACCGTGCGGCGTGCGAACTGCTCGGCTTCCTCGAGGTAATGGGTGGCGAAGAGGACCGTGCTGCCCGCGGCGGCCTGAGTGCGCATCCGACTCCAGAACTCGTGCCGAGCGCTGGGGTCCATGCCGGCAGTGGGTTCGTCCAGGATGATCAGGTCTGGGCGCGGCAGCAGAGCCAGGGCAAATTTCAGCCGCTGCTGCTGTCCTCCGGAGCATTTCCCGACCGCCCGGCCAGCGATCTCGCTGATGCCGGCAGTCTGCAGGACCTCATCCACGGGGAGGGCCTGTTCGTGCAGGGCGGCGATGATCTGGACGGTCTCCTTGACCGTGAGGTCGGGCAGCAGGCCGCCGGTCTGCAGCAGCGCTCCGATGCGCCCGTCGCGCACGGCCTGGCGCGGGGAGCCGCCGAAGACCCGGATGTCACCGCCGCTGGGAGTGTTGAGCCCCAGGATCATGTCCATGAGGGTGGTCTTGCCTGCGCCGTTGGGGCCCAGGACTGCGGTGACCTCGCCCGCTGCGAAGTCCAGGCTGACGCCGTCCACGGCGTCGAAGGTCCCGCCGGCGCCGTCGGGATAGCTGCGCCGCAGGTGGCGGATGCCGATGATGGGTTCCTGTGCTGTGCTCATGCCTCCAGTCTTCGCCGGTGGAGGCCGGAGCACGTAGAGCAGCTGTCACGAATCCCGCATGACAACTGTCATGGGGCGGCTGGGACCCACGTCGATCGGCACCTTTGGGTGGGGTCAGCGCAGTTCGGCGTCGGCGCCGTACTCCTCCTCCAGGTGCTCCTCCACCAGGACTCGCTTGGCCGCTCGGTCCGCAGCCCAGATCGCCAGCAGAAGGACCAAGATCACGGAGCCGATGCCGGCCCCGAGGACAGAATTCTGGAGTCCCTCGCTGAGGCGCTCATCGTCTTGGTGAAGCACAACGGCTGTGATCAGGAAGAGCACTGAGAGCACGACGCCGGCCCAGCACCAGGGCGCAGCCGCTCCATGCCCGGCCGCCCACGCGCGATGGGAGGACATGGTGGACCAGATCCGAATGCCGATGGTGTGGTTACGCTCCATCCCGCCGCCGCGTGCGCCCACACAGACCGCCACCATGATGACTGCACCGTGCAGCGTCGAGACCGCGGCGATGATCAGCACGTAGTCCATCGCTGCGCTCTCAGATCGCGGCGGACTCTGTGGCAGCAGGGTTCAGGAGCTCTGGCGAGAGGTTGATCAGGCGCAGCCGGCACAGATCTTCGATCTCGGCGTCGGTGAGCGCTGCGATGCGCCGGCGCTCGGCCTCCTCACCGGTCTCATCCTCCAGCCCGCCCTGTGGCAGGGAGCTGGAGACCGGCCCGTGGTGCAGCGGGATGTCGATCACCGTCGTCGAGGCCGGAGTCAGCGGGATGAACTGGGCCCGGTCGAGCAGCCCCAACCCTTCGAGGAGCACCCGCAGGGCCGCACCGTGGGAGACCATCACGGCCGTACGCAGCTCGAAGCTCAGGTCGGCAGAAGGTGTGGGGGCGATCTGAGCCGTGGCCCGAATGATGTCGAAGAAGGCACCCTTCATCCGGGAGACCAGCGCCTCATAGGACTCCCCTCCGGCCGGGGTGTAGGTGCCGGCACGCCAGCCCTGGAACTCCTCGGGGAAGCTGTCGCGGATCTCTGCGGCGTAGGCGCCTTCCCACTCCCCCAAGTTCTGCTCGCGCAGGTCATCCCAGATGCTCGGCTGCAGGTCCAGCCCAAACTGCTCGAAGGTCTGCTGGGTTCGCACCAGTGAGGAGACATGGGCCTGCCGAGGGTTCTGCGCCCGGACGAATGCACCGGTCGTGGCCGCCTGCTTCTGACCGGATTCGGCCAGCCAGATGTCCGAGTGCCCCTGCAGTCGGTGGTCCTTGTTCCACTCGGTCTCCCCGTGGCGCACCAGCAGAACCCGAATCATGCATACTCCTCATAGTGTCCTTCGGATGAGATCAGCCCTCAGCCTATGCCATCGCAGTGACACAGACACCGCGTCCATCCCTCATGTCAGCAGGAAGAGCACCAGAAAGTTCAGCACGGCGAAGGCCGGGATCAGCACCACAGGCAACATTTCGGCCCGGCGCATCTGACGACGCCGCTCCCTCTGCCTCTGCTGTTCTTCGAAAGGCACCGTCAGCACAGCCTCAGACTCCCTGCTGCCGCGCACCCGCAGCACGCTCAGCACAGTGCCCAGCACCAGGCACCCGACGCCGAGCACCAGCCCCCACCAAGGGCTCACTGTGAGGACCTCCTCCCGCAGCGCGACGGCGGAGGCCACCATCACAGCGAAGAAGCCGACACCCACCGCGACGCCGACCGCGGGCTTCCGCGCGACGGTCCGCACGGCCGCCCCGGCCTTCCACGCCAGCAGCAGGATCAGCAGCACCACGATCGCGGCGTTGAGCCCGACCCCCAGCGTCACACCCATCGGTTCGCCGTCGCTGAGCGGAACGGCCGAGGAGATGAGGGCGAAGAGGCCGATCACCTGGATGGCCTGTGGCACCACGACTCTCAGCAGCCCACCGGTGGACTGCTGCGCGGAGACCGGCAGCTCCAGGCTCCGTGCATACTCATCCGCCGGCCCGAAGGCCTCCTCCACCGGCTCTCCGGATTCCGCGCAGTGGGACTCCACCTCGGCCAGGGAGGCTCCGACGGTCTCGCCGGAGACTCCACGCGTCCCCAGCTCGCCGACAAACTCTTCTGCCCATTCGGGGCTGATGCCCGGGGCCAGCTCCCGGACCAGCGCGTATCGTTTCTGCTCCCGCTTGCTCATGTCTGTGGCTCCTCCACGGGTTCGGCCTCGATCTCATCAGGACCAACCTGTGCAGGCCCTGCATCCTGCAGCAGTGCGGCGGTGGTGGCGGTGAATTCCGTCCACAGTGCGCTCATCTGCTGCAACCGCTGACTGCCCCGGGCTGTCAGCACGTAGTACTTACGGCCCGGCCCGCCCTCGCCGGGGCGCCAGTCGACATCCACCCATTCCTTGGCCTCGAACCGCTTCAGCAGTGGGTAGAGGGTTCCACCTTTGACCTTGCCCAGTCCGCCCTGCTCCAGGCGGGCGGAGATCTGATAGCCGTAGGTCGGTCCGTCGGCGACCGCTCGCAGCACGCACAGCTCCAAGACTCCGCGCAGCCATTCCGCCGGCCACTCCTGGTGAACATCCATGACTAGATAGTATGCCTTACTAGCTAGCGACACAACCTAGCCCCGGGGGCGAATGTCACCGGTTCATGTCACCGGGTGCTGAGATGCTGGTGCCATGGATCCGATGTCACTGCTGATCGGCCTGCTGGCCGGAGTCATCCTGGGCGCAGCCCTGGGCCTCACCCTGCTGCGCCGGCTGAACGCCGAGAACTCAGAGGAGGCTGGCCGCACTGCCGAGCTGGCCCGGGAGCGTGATGAGCTGCGCGCCGCCCTGGACTCCGCCCAGGAGAGGCTGGGGGTGGTCGGCCAGGAGCTCGCCGCCACCCAGGGAAGGCTCCAGGAGATGGAGCGCCAACGTGCCGAGGACGCCGCCGACTCCCGTGAGCGGGAATCCCTGGTGGAGATGCTGCATCCGGTGCGCCAGGGCGTGACCGAGATGCAGCGCCGCATCCAGGAGCTGGAGACCGAGCGTGCCGCCCAGCAGTCCAAGCTCAGCGAGCAGCTGCAGACCGCCGCACAGTCGGATCAGAAGATCATCGAATCCACCCAGGCCCTGCTGGGCAGCCTGCACTCCACCACGGCCCGCGGCCACTGGGGTGAGGTCCAGCTGCGCCGGATCGTGGAGGCCTCGGGCATGCTCCCGCATGTGGACTACACCGAGCAGCACTCGGTCACCGACGCCGACGGCGCCGCACTGCGCCCCGATATGGTGGTCCACCTGCCGGGTCAGCGGCATCTGATCATCGATGCCAAGGCACCTCTGGACGCCTCCGACTCAGCCGCCCAGTCCAAAGCTCTGCGCCAGCACATCAACGCGCTCTCGTCGAAGAGCTACTCCGACGCCGTGGAGCATTCCGCCGATGTGGTCTTCTGCTTCCTGCCCGCAGAGTCCCTGCTCTCGGCCGCCCTGGAGGCTGACTACACACTGCTGGACTATGCGCTGAGCCGCGGAGTCACCCTGGTCTCCCCCGCCTCCCTGCTGGCCAGCTTGAAGGCAGTGGAGACGGCCTGGCGCCAGGAGCGCCTGGCCAGCAATATGAACGAGATCATCACCCATTCCCGCGAGCTGTACCGCCGGCTGGAGAAGATGAGTGAGCACCTCGGCCGCACCGGAGACCGGCTGCGTCAGGCGGTCCACGCCTATAACGGGCTGCTGGGCAACATTGAGCGCCAGGTCATGCCCAAGGTGGAGAGCATCAGCCGCCTACAGCTCAGCGGCCAGGAGGAGCACAACGGCGCCTCAGAGGCCCAGCTGGACGACCTCGGCGAGACTCTGCGGGTGAAACCGGTGGAGGCCGAGGTGAATCACCCCGGCCCCCGCCTGTCGGCTGAGCAGTCCGCTGAGACGGACCGCCTGCTCTGACGGCTGACATCGAGAGCCCGAAGACCCACACCAGCACCCTCATGCTGACCAGGGTGATGGTCACCAGGGACAGGATGCTCAGCCAGAACCCGCCCTTCACCATCTGGCCGATCGCCACATAGCCCGAGCCGTAGGCGATGGCATGGGGCGGGGTGGCCACCGGAGCCGCCAGCACCAGCGGGTCCACGCCGGTGCCCATGGCCACACCGGCGGCCACGGGGAGGAAGGTGGCCGCCGTCGCAGTGTTCAAGGTCATCTCGGTCAGGAAGAGCACGCCGCCTGCAGCGATGAGCACCAACACCCAGACCGGGATGCCGGCCAGGCCCTCCATCTGAGTGCCCAGCCAGTCGGAGAGACCCGAGGCACCGAACTGGCCGGAGAGGGCCAAGCCGCCGCCGAAGAGCAGCAGCACTCCCCAGGGAAGCTTGGCCGCCGTGCCGAAGGTGGAGCGGATGGCCTCCTTCTTCTCCTCAGCGGCCTCCTCCTCATCAGCAGGCTCGCAGGTTCCAGCGCTGCATGGCCAGGGCGAGCGTGAACCCGCCCATGAACAGGAAGATGATGGTGTTGCCGTAGCTGGCGCCGGTGGAGAGGTCCTGGGAGCGGAGCCCTGCCCGCCTCAGTTGCGCGGCAGCACCGTGGCCACCAGCACTGTGGCCAGCGCGGCCAGGCCCAGCACCATCCCCACCGTCCCGGGCCAGCCGGCCAGGTGCAGGAAGGTGCCGCCCAGGAAGCCCAGCACGGAGGAGCCGGCGTAGTAGCCCAGGTTGTACAGCGAGGCCGACTGCGCCCGCCCTGCCACCGCCGAGGATCCGGCCCAGCCGGAGGCCACTGCGTGGGAGGCGAAGAACCCGCCGGTGAGCACCACCATGCCCAGGATGATCACCCAGATGCTGCCGATCAAAGTGAGCCCGACGCCGGCCATCATGATCACATTGCCCCAGATCAGCACCTGCTTGCGGGAGAACCGAGAGGCCAGCTGCCCCGCCCGCGGCGAGGAGAAGGTGCCGGCCAGGTAGGCCAGGAAGATGAAGGAGCTCAGCCACAGCGGCATCCCGAACTCCGGCCCGGTCAGCTGGAAGCCGAGGTAGTTGTACATGGCCACGAAGCCGCCCATGGTCAGGAAGCCCTGCAGGTAGATCACCCACAGCGCCCCGGAGCGCAGGTTTCCCGTCAGCGCGCGCACCGCCTCCCCCACGCGGGTCCTCCGCGGGGTGAAGTTCTGTGCGGCGGGCGCCAACTTCAGGAAGATCACCACGCAGGCCACCGCCACCGCGGTGACAGTGAGCATGCCCAGCTTCCAGCCGATCTGCTCGCCCACCGGTGCGGCGATGATGCGCCCGGAGAGCCCACCCAGAGTGGTTCCGGAGACGTAGGTCCCGGCGGCCACTGCGGCGGCACGGCTGCTGACCTCCTCGTTGAGGTAGGCCACGGCCAGGGCCGGCACTCCCCCGAGCATGAAGCCCTCGATCAGTCGCATGATCAGCGCCAGCGGGAAGCCCCAGGCGTCGAAGAGCATAGGGGTCACCGCGGACAGCACGGCAAAGAGGCAGGCCAGGCTGATGGCCCAAAGCATGGCGGGCTTCCGGCCCACAGCATCGCCGATATAGGACCAGGGGATCACGCCCAGCGCCAGGCCCAGCGTGGCCGCAGAGACCATGAGGGCGGCCCGGTCGGCGCTCACGCCCTGATCAGTGGCGATCAGGGGCAGCAGGCCCTGGGGCGAATAGAGCTGGGCAAAGGTCGCCATCCCGATGAAGAACAGGGCCACCAGGAGCCGACGATAGGCCGAGGATCCAGGCTCATGCCCCGGGCTTCGGCCACCGTACGTGTCTTCTCCCACACGCACACCTTACGCCCCAGGTCAGCGAGGTCGGGAACTGACGTCAGGCGTGACGATCAACGCCGCGCCCGCCGAAAGGCGAGCGCAGGAGGCACCTGCCCGGACTAGTTCTCGCTGCATGCGTTACGGCGCCGACCGCCGCGTCCGACGTCGTCGGCTCCTGCCTCCTTGAGGGCCTTCCGGACCTCCTTGGGCAGGGAGAAGATGATGTCCTCCTCCGCGGTGACGACCTCTTCGACGTCGTCGTAGCCGTACTCCTCCAGCAGGCGCAGGACCTCCTGGACCAGCACCTCCGGCACGGAAGCACCCGAGGTCACGCCGATGGTCTGGGCGTCCTCGAACCAGGCCTCGTCCACCTGGTTGGCGAAGTCCACCCGCTCGGCACGCTTGGCGCCGTACTCCTTGGCGACCTCCTTCAGGCGCACAGAGTTCGAGGAGTTGGCGGAGCCGACCACGATCACCAGGTCCACCTCCGGAGAGACCTTCTTGATCGCGGCCTGGCGGTTGGAGGTGGCGTAGCAGATGTCGTCGCTCGGCGGGTCCTGCAGGTTGGGGAACCGCTCACGCAGCTTGGCCACGGTCTCCATGGTCTCGTCCACCGAGAGCGTGGTCTGGCTCAGCCAGATCAGCCGGTCCGGGTCCGGGACCTCGATCTGGTCCACCTCCCACGGGCCGTTGACGATGGTGGTGGCCTCCGGTGCGTGGCCGAAGGTCCCCTCGACCTCCTCATGGCCGTCATGTCCGATGAGCAGGATGTGGAAGTCGTCCTTGGTGGTGAAGCGCACAGCCTCGCGGTGGACCTTGGTCACCAGCGGGCAGGTGGCGTCGATGGTCTCCAGGTTGCGGTCCGCGGCAGCCTGCTTCACCGCCGGGGAGACGCCGTGGGCGGAGAAGACCAACAGCTCGCCCTCGGGAACCTCGCTGGCCTCCTCGACGAAGATGACGCCCTTCTCCGTGAGCGTGTCCACCACGTGACGGTTGTGCACGATCTCCTTGCGCACGTAGACCGGTGCGCCGTGGGTCTCCAGTGCCTTCTCCACGGCGATGACGGCACGGTCCACACCGGCGCAGTAGCCGCGCGGGGCGGCGAGCAGAATCTTGCGGGGGCCGTCGAAGCTCGATGCCGCCGCGACCTCCTCCGGGCTGCGACGCTTCCGCGGAACCATCGGAGTGGGGACCGAGATGTGCTCGCGCTTGGCATGGTCAGGCGCTGCGGTGGTGGTCATGGTCAAAGTCTACCGGCGCTGTACAGGCCGGGCCACCAGCGCGCCCAGGATCCCGAGCACCACGACGCCGACCGCGCCGGCCACGAAGAACCACCAGACCGGCTGGGCCCAGTCGGTGAACTGGGTCTGGACGAAGTCGAGGATGGCCGCGTTCTCCTGGGGCAGCTCATCGGGCATGTCGAAGTCCGGGGCCACCACGTTCAGCGCCACCCAGAGCCCGCCCAGCGCGGCGGTGATGCCACCCAGGGCCAGGGCGACTCCGCGGCCGCGGCCCTGTCCGAGCGCCAGCCCCAGCAGCAGCATCACACCGGAGGCGACACCGATCCACACCCAGTACTGGCTGACCACCACGGCGGTGGCCCAGGTGTAGGGGTCCGCATCGCTGTCGGTGGCTGCCGCGGCGATGTCCACCTCCACCTGCGGGGTGGGGATGTCGAAGCTGTCGGCGTCGACCATCGGGATGCTGTCCACGATGGAACTGATCGCGGCCCCGGCCAGCGGCTCCATATCCACCCGGATGTCCAGCTCGGAGGTGTCTCCGCTGCTGCCCTCCTCGAAGAGAGCCTCCAGCCGCTCGACATAGTCGGCGCGGGTGGTCTGCAGCGTCTCTTCCCAGGCCTCGTGCATGCGCTCATCGTCGAGCAGGTCCTCCACGGCACCGCTGACGAAGTCTTCGACTCCCCCACCGATGAAGCTGCTGGCCTGCTCGGGCACCTGGTCGGTGATCTCGGAGACCATCATCTGGGTGACGGCCTCACCGAACTGCTCATCATGGGGAAGGTCCCCGGCGATCTCACGCAGCGGCTCGTCGTCGCGGAGCAGCTGGTCGATCTGGTGGGCCCCCATCGCCCCGGTCGCCAGGACACCGCTGAGGATCAGACACAGGGCGGCGAGGACATTTCGCATCGGCGTAGGACCTCCAGTGTTGTCCACAGGGCGCAGGCCCATGTCTCTGACCTGCAATAGGCTGTAACCATGGCAACCCTACCCGGCTCCAGCCAAGAGACCTCGGCGGAAACTCCGTGGCCTCTGTCTCATTTCTCCGGAAAGCTCAAAGCCCATATCGACCGGGTGGCCCCCACCTGGGTGGAGGGGCAGCTGGTGGAGTTCAACCTGCGCAACGGCAACGCCTGGATGACCCTTCGCGACCTCGAACAGGAGGTCTCCTTCTCCTGTGTGGCCTGGCGGCATGTGGCCTCCGGGCTCGACGGCGTGGTCCAGCCCGGCGCCCGCGTGGTGGCCCAGGTCAAGCCCAATCTGTATGAGAAGACCGGGCGGCTCTCACTGGTGACCCAGCAGATGCGCCCGGTGGGCCTGGGCGATCTGCTCGCCCGGGTGGAGCAGCTCAAGCGCCAGCTCAGCGCCGAGGGCCTCTTCGAGCCCTCCCGCAAGAAGCCGCTGCCGCTTCTGCCCGGCCGCATCGGCCTGATCACCGGACGTGACTCGGACGCGAAGAAGGACGTGCTGCGCAACGTCCACGCCCGCTGGGCCGCCGCCGAGTTCGAAGTCCGCGAGGTGGCCGTCCAGGGCACCTCGGCCCCCACCGCTGTGGCGGAGGCGCTGGCCGACCTCGACGCCATGGAGACGGTGGACGTCATCGTGATCGCCCGTGGCGGCGGCGCGCTGGAGGAGGTGGTGCTGCCCTTCTCCGACGAGCGCCTGATCCGTGCGGTCTCCGAGGCACAGACCCCTGTGGTCTCGGCCATCGGTCATGAGGCCGACCGCCCGCTGCTCGATGAAGTGGCCGATGTGCGCGCCTCCACCCCCACCGGCTCAGCCAAGCTGCTGGTCCCGGATGAGGCTCACGAGCGGGAGAACATCACCGGAGCGCGCTCACGGATGTCCCAGGGCGTCCAGCGGCTCATCGCCCGGGAGACCGAGTGGCTTGAGGCCGTGCGCTCCCGTCCGGTGCTGGCCCGGCCGGAGGATATGATCACCGTCCGCCGCGAGGATCTGGTGAGCCTCCGGCGTCGGGCGCTGGTCTCCATGGAGGCCGCGGTGGCCCGCGCCCGGGACTGGGTGACCCACACCCGGGCCAGGGTGACCGGCCTGTCCCCGCAGTCCACGCTGGACCGCGGATACGCCGTGGTGCAGTCCCAGCGCCAGATCATCCGCGACGCCGCCGAGCTGGCGCCCGGCACCGAGGTGCAGGTCATGGTGGCCGCCGGAGAGTTCACCGCAGATGTGACAGACGTGAAGTCAGGAGAGACACGATGAGTGAGAACACCCCCGAGAACGCCGAGGCTTCCTTCACCGCGGCGCAGCTCGACGATGTCGAGCAGATGACCTATGAACAGGCCCGCGAGGAGCTGATCGCCGTGGTCACCAAGCTGGAGACCGGCGGCGCCCCACTGGAGGAGTCTCTGGCGCTCTGGCAGCGCGGTGAGGCGTTGGCCGACCGCTGCGAGCGGTGGCTGGACGGCGCCGGCACGCGGCTCGAGGAGGTCCGGAAGTCGTTGGAGGGCTCCTCCGAGGAGTGATCCGGCGGGCGGGTCGGCCTGGCCCGGCGATGCCGGGCTGTCCTGCAGAACCGGGCTCAGCCTTTGGCGGTGGCGTCCCGGTAGTCGCTGAGGAACTCGGCGATGCCGCCGATCGCGCTCTCCAGGTCCTCCACGTTGGGCAGGGTGACCAGCCGGAAATGGTTGGAGTCGATCCAGTTGAAGGCGCGTCCGTGGGAGACCAAGATCTTCTGCTGACGCAGCAGCTCGATGACGAAGGCCTCATCGTCCTGGATCGGGTAGATCTCCGGGTCCAGGCGCGGGAACAGGTACAGGGCGCCGTCGGCCTGGTGGACGTCCACCCCCTCGATCTCGGAGAGCAGCCGGTAGGCGGTGTTGCGCTGCTCGTAGAGCCGCCCGCCGGGGGCGATCAGATCCTCGATGGACTGGTGCCCGCCCAGCGCCGCCTGGATGGCGTACTGGGACGGGACATTGGCGCACATGCGCATATTCATCAGCAGGGTCAGACCCTCCAGATAGTTCTGCGCGCGCTGGGTGGCGCCGGAGAGGTAGATCCAGCCGGAGCGGAAGCCCGCCACGCGCCAGGTCTTCGAGAGTCCGGAGAAGGTGATGGTGAAGACGTCGTCACCGGTCTCGCGCACCACAGTGCAGGCGTTGACCATCTCGGCGTCGTCGAAGGTGATGTTCTCGTAGATCTCATCCGAGAGCAGCATCAGGTTGTGGCGGCGGCAGATGTCCACCATCTGCTCGAGGATCTCCCGCGGGTAGACCGCACCGGTGGGGTTGTTCGGGTTGATCAGCACCAGTGCCTTGGTGCGGTCGGTGACCTTGGACTCCACCTCTTCGGGATCCGGCCACCAGGAGTTCGACTCATCGCAGATGTAGTGCACGGCCTTTCCGCCTGCGAGCGTGGTGGCACCGGTCCACAGCGGGTAGTCCGGAGCGGGGATGAGGACCTCGTCCCCCGGTGCCAGCATGGCCTGCAGGACCATGGAGATCAGCTCGGAGACGCCGTTGCCCAGATAGACGTCATCCGGATCCGCCTCGGTCATACCGCGGGACTGGTAGTACTGGGCGATCGCGATGCGCGCGGAGTGGATGCCTTGGGAATCCGAGTAGCCCTGGGCCTCGGCAAGATTGTTGATCATGGTGGTCCGGATGGAGTCCGGAGCCTCGAAGCCGAAGGGGGCAGGGTTGCCGATGTTCAGCCGGGTGATCTTATGCCCCTCGCGCTCCAGCCGCGCCGCCTCCTGCGCGATCGGGCCGCGGACGTCGTACCGGACGTGCTGGAGCTTGGGCGACTGGGTGAACTCCTCGAATTCCTGCATCCCCTCATCTTAGGCTCAGCGGAGGCCGCGCTGTGGGATATGCGACTCAGCTCGCGTCAGCCGCGGATGAGTGCGTCCCGGTAGCCGGCCAGGAAGTCCGCGATGCCCGCGATGGCCTCCTCCAACTCCTCCACCGCGGGCAGCGCCACCAGGCGGAAGTGCTGATCGTCCACCCAGTTGAAGGCCCTGCCGTGGGAGACCAGGATCTTCTGCTGGCGCAGCAGCTCGATCACGAAGGCCTCATCGTTCTCGATGGGGTAGATCTCCGGATCCAGCCGTGGGAACAGATACATCGCCCCGTCCATCTGCTCCACCTGGACACCCTCGATGTCGGCGAGCAGCTTATAGGCCACATTCCGCTGCTCATAGAGGCGTCCGCCCGGATAGATGAACTCATCGATGGACTGATAGCCGCCCAATGCCGTCTGGATGGCGTGCTGTGCCGGCACATTGGGGCACATGCGCAGATTCGACATCAGGCTCAGGCCCTCGAGGTAGTTCTTGGCCCGATGCTTGGGGCCCGAGATGTACATCCAGCCGGAGCGGAAGCCCGCCACGCGCCAGGTCTTGGAGAGCCCGGAGAAGGTGATGGTGAAGACGTCGTCGGACAGCGTGCAGGCGTTGATCATCTCTGCGCCGTCGTAGGTGATCTTCTCGTAGATCTCATCGGCCAGCAGCATGATGTCGTGGCGCCGGCAGATGTCCACCATCGCCTCGAGAATCTCCCGCGGGTAGACGGCACCGGTGGGGTTGTTCGGATTGATCAGCACCAGCGCCTTGGTCCGCGAGGTGATCTTGGATTCGATCTCCTCCGGATCCGGCCACCAGTGGTTGTACTCATCGCAGATGTAGTGGACCGGGGTGCCCTGGCACAGCGCGGTGATGCCGGTCCACAGCGGGTAGTCCGGGGCGGGGATGAGGATCTCGTCGCCGGGGTTGATCAGCGCCTGCAGAGTCATGGTGATCAGCTCGGAGACCCCGTTGCCCAGGATGACGTCCTCGACGTCGGCGTCCTTCATGCCCTTGGTCTGATAGTACTGCGCCACGGCGGTCCGGGCGGAGTAGATCCCCTTGGAGTCGGAGTAGCCCTGCGCCGTGGGCAGGTTCTTGATCATGTCGACCAGGATGGAATCCGGCGCCTCGAAGCCGAAGGGCGCCATATTGCCGATGTTCAGCTTAGTGATGCGATGGCCGGCCTGCTCGAGGCGTGCGGCTTCCTCTGCGATGGGGCCCCGAACGTCGTAGCGGACGTTGCGGAGCTTCTGCGCCTGCGTGAACTCCTCGAATTCCTCCATAGAGAGATTCTGCCCCAATTGTCAACAATCTGAAAAGAGGACAGCCGAAGTTTTCCCTCCCTGATCAGCCGGCGTTCAGCCGAAGGCTCATCCCCAGCCCTCAGGCTCAGCGATGTAGTCGTTGTCCACCAGCCAGTATTCGGCGGCCTCCTGCGGCTCCAACCCATCCTCACCGTCGATGAGCTGACGCAGGGTGACCAGCGCCTCGGCATCGAGAGCCTCAGAGATCTCCTCGACGACGTCGGGCGCCTCCTCCGCGATGCCGGAGTCCACCACGGTCACGAACTGCTCCTCCGGGAAGGCCCGCTCCGTGTCATCCAGGGAGATCAAGGCGTTCTGGCTGATCTGCGGATGCGAGGAGGTCAGCAGGGCCGCCTCGATCTCAGCGTTGATCAGCATCTGGATCAGCTCCGCCTCAGAGCCCTCGACGATCTCGGCAGGCTCACAGCCGTAGAGATCCTCCAGCAGCGGCCCCGGATCCGGCAGACCCTCGCGCACCCCCAGCTCGAACTCATCGCAGGCCTGGGCGAAGGCCGGATCCTCCGGGCTGTCGGCGTCGGAGGAGATGTCGTGCAGCTCCGCGGTGATCGAGGTGACGGCCATGGAGTTGCTCAGCACTCCGGCCGAGGGCTCCAGCAGCTCAGCACCCTCCAACCCGGCCTCCACCAGCTCGGTGAGCTCCTCGGCGGAGGCCGCCGGGGCCAGCGCCTCCTCCGCCTGGGAGGTCAGCTCCGCATAGCTCTCAGGATCCAGGGCCTCAGCCAGAGACATGGTCCGGGACAGCAGGATCTGGCTGCCCTCGTCCTCCTCCTGCTCCCCCAGCAGCTCCACCAGCTCGGCCAGGTCCTGCTCGCGGCTCTCCACCACAGTGGGAGCCTCACGGGAGTTCAGGGCCAGCGAGTAGATATAGGCCACCGTCTGATCCAGAGGGTGGTCGCCGACCAGCATGGTCCAGGCCTGCTCTGCGACGTCGCCGGTGGGCTCCTGCGCCGGAGGCGGTCCCGAACATGCGGTCAGGGCCAGGGCCCCGATCCCGAGGGTCACCGTCAGGCGCCGGGCAGAGACGCCGGAGGAAGAAATCATGACGACAAGTCTAGAGGCTCAGGCAGACCCGCCTCCCAAACGCGCTACCCTTGGAAAGATGACCGGTGAGCTCATGGAACGTCTGCGCTGTGTCCTCCACCAGCCCTCAGACAGCGAACCCACCGCCCACACCGCCCGCGGATGGGTGGACCTCGCCTATGAGGCCGCCTACGGGGAACGCTATACCGCTGCCGTGGAGGCGGCCGCCCGCGGCCTGGAGGCGCCCGGCGCCCAGGACCCGGAGAACCGTCTGATGCTGCTGCGCATCCTCTCCGGGGTCAACGAGATGCGCGGAGCATCTGGGCTCGCCGCCCCCTATATGGCTGAGCGCATCAGCCTGCTGCGCGAGCTGGGCCGCAGCCACCAGGCCGAGGTGGAGGAGCAGCTGGGCGGCATCCTGCTGCGCGAGCCGGACCGCGTGGAGGGCGAGATCCTCCAGCGGGTGGCCGAGGACCTGCGCACCGATGCCCCGGGCTCTCTCATCCTGGCCGATGTCCTCTCCTCCCTGGCCGTGTGCGTCCTCCACGACGAGGGCCCCCAGGCCTCCCTCCCGCTGGTCCGTGAGGCCTGCGAGATCCTCGAGGCCCAGGACAAGCCCCAGGCCCTGGCCGGATCCCGCATGTTCCTGGCCCACAGCCTGCTGCTCTCCGGAGAGACCCAAGAGGCCCTCACCGTGGCCGAGCAGGTCATGGCCGCCCCCGCCAACCGTGCGGTCCGCGGTGCGATGGCCATGCTGCGCGCCACCATCCACCACCACCAGGAACGCCATGAGGAGGCCATGGAGGTCGCCATGGCCTCCGTGGAGCTCTATGCCGGCTGCGGCGTGCGCAAGGGAGCCGCCTCCGCCGCCGCCCTGCTGGCCGGGATGACCGCCGTCCTGGAGGACGGCGAAGTCTCCGTACTGGCCTGGAAGGTGGCCGTCCAGCAGGCCGAACTGGGCGAGTTCGACGAATCCCGCATGCTCAGCCTCGCTCTGGGCCAGCAGCTGCTGGAGCTGCAGCGCCACGAGGAGGCAGAGAAGATCCTGGACGGGCTCTCCGTCCGGCTGGCCGGCACCGAAGAGGACCTCTCCACCCGCGGACGCGCCCTGATGGGACTCGGCCATGCCGTGACCCAGCAGCGCCGCCCGGTGGAGGCCATGGCCCACTGGGAGGAAGCCGCACAGCTCTTCGTCTCCTCCGATGAGCTGGAGGAGGCCGTCCGAGCCCATCTGGCCGCCGGAGCGCTGGCCGCCTCCCTGGAGCGCACCGAATCTGCGCGCACCCACTACCAGGAGGGGCTGCGGCTGGCCGAGCAGTCCGATGACCAGGACCCGCTGATGCTCATGCAGACCCTGCATTCGCTGGGCCATCTGCTCACCCGCACCGAGGACGCCGCGGGCCTGCCCCACCTGGAGAAGGCGCTGCGCATCGCCGACGAACACGGGACCCCCTGGCAGATCGCGGATGTCACCGACACTCTGGCCCGCGGGCATCTGGCCCTGGGCCAGGGTACTGAGGCCATCTCCGCAGCGCTGAGCGCCGCAGACCTCTTCGCCGAGGCCGAGGATGACCCGGCCTCCGCCGAGGCCGAGATCTTCGCCGCCAAAGTGCTGCTGGAGATGGACCGGGCCGAGGAGGCCGAGGCCATCTTCCGCATGGCCACCGATCACCGGGAGTCCGACGCCGAACTCTCCGCCGAGACTCTCGAAGGCCGGATCGATGCGCTGATGCAGCTGGGCCGTGCGGATGAGGCCGCCGAGCTGCGCCGGGAGCTGACCCGCCTGAAACGGCGCATCAAGCCGTGAGACGGCGGCTGAAGCAGACTCTGCGGCTCAGTGTGCGCGCCCGCGTCATGGGCTTCATGGTCTTCCTGACCATGCTGACCCTGGTGCTGGCCGGCACCGCGGCCTATCTGCTCCAGCGCGCCGATCTCCACCGCTCCATGGACGACTCCCTGGGCCGGACCGTCACCGAGTTCATCCAGCGCGGCGAACAGTCGGTGAATCCCAGCACCGGTGAGCCCTGGTCCACCGCCGATGAGTTCATCCACACCACCGTCTCGGGCATGATCCTGGCCGAGAACGAGTCCATGGTGGCTGTGCGGGACGGCCAGGTCCGCTGGCTGGCCAACGAGTCCCTGCCGGTGCGGCTGGAGGATGATCCCGAGTTCCTGACCTGGATCGAGTCCCAGCTGCCCATCGAGGAGCACCGGATCCGCACGGCGGAGACCGAGCAGAGCACCTACCGGGCGGTGATCGTGCCGGTCATGATGGCCGAGGACACCGAGCCCACCCACTTCGTGCTGGCCTTCGACGTGGACGAGGGCATGGCCGCCCTGCACCGCACCTTCTTCACCTATGCCGGCATCGGGGCGGCCGCCGTCGTGGTCACCGGGATGCTGGGCTGGCTGCTGGTGGGACGGCTGCTGCAGCCGGTCAGGCTGCTGCGCCGCACCGCCCAGTCCATCACCGAGGAGGACATCTCCCGGCGCATCCCGGTGCGCACGAAGGATGACCTGGGCGAGCTGGCCGTGACCGTGAACCAGATGCTGGACCGTCTGGAGACGGCGGTGACCTCCCAGCGCCAGCTGCTCGACGACGTCGGCCACGAGCTGCGCACTCCGGTGACCATAGTGCGCGGTCACCTGGAGCTCATCGACGCCGAGGACCCCCAGGACGTGCGCCAGACCGCGGAGCTGGCCGTGGACGAGCTGGACCGGATGAGCCGCCTGGTCGAGGACCTGGTCACCCTGGCCAAATCCGACCAGCGCGACTTCCTCGCCGTCTCCGCCGCCGATGTGGACCTGCTGACCGAGCAGGTCTTCGAGAAGGCCCAGACCCTCGGGGACCGCGAGTGGAGCCTGGACTCCCAGGCCAGGACCGTGGTCCCGTTGGATGCCCAGCGGATCACCCAGGCCTGGCTGCAGCTGGCGCACAACGCAGTGAAGTTCTCCGATCCCGGCTCCCGCATCTCGCTGGGATCTGCGGTGCACCGGACCACGCTCTACCTGTGGGTCAAGGATGCCGGTGCCGGCATCAGCGCAGAGGATCAGGAGACGATCTTCTCCCGCTTCTCCCGCGGCTCCCACTCCCAGCGGGCCGAAGGCTCCGGGCTGGGCCTGGCCATCGTGGAGACCATCGCACGGCTGCATGGCGGAGAGGTCCGAGTGGAGTCCGTGCCGGAGAAGGGATCAATCTTTACGATGGTGCTGCCGGTGGCCGAGCTCTTCGAGCTGGCCGGCCAACAGCCTGAGGACGACGACGCCGTCCACGCCACCGGGCCGCTGCCGGTGCTGGAGAACACGACCGATCGACCCAACAGGTGAGGACAGCAGGGATGAGCCGCATTCTGATCGTGGAGGACGAGGCGCGCATCGCCTCCTTCATCGCCAAGGGCCTCAAGGCCGCAGGCTTCGAGTCCGAGCAGGCCGTCAGCGGAACCCAGGCCATCGTGCAGCTCGCCAACGGCTCCTTCGATCTGGTGATCCTGGACCTGGGGCTGCCCCAGATGGACGGCTTCGAGGTGCTGGAGAAGATCCGCTCCGGAGGCGATGAGATCCCGGTGATCATCCTGACCGCCCGCACCTCCGTGGAGGACACCGTCCAGGGGCTCTCCTCCGGTGCCCAGGACTATATGTCCAAGCCCTTCCGCGTGGAGGAGCTCATCGCTCGGGTGAAGCTGCGGCTGAAGAGCCAGGAGGAGGCCGCTGCGGCATCCTCCTCCCCCGACGCGGGCTGGGAGCAGCCCGAGCGTCTGGAACATCTGGGCGTGGTGCTGGGCCTGGCCACACGTCAGGCCTCAGTGGACGGCGAGCCGGTGGAGCTCTCCGCCCGGGAGTTCGCCCTGGCCGAGGTGCTGCTGGATCATCCGCGGCAGGTCCTCTCCCGCGAACAGCTGCTGGACATGGTCTGGGACAGCGCGGCCGACACCAGCTCCAACGTCGTCGACGTCTATATCCGCTATCTGCGCAATAAGCTGGGCAGCCAGCGGATCGTCACAGTGCGCGGGGCGGGATATCGGTTGGCCACTGGGGAAGAGCTGGCGCGGGGGCAGTGAGCCCCAGCACCGCCTCGGCGCAGGTCAGCCGGTGCTCCGCCTGAATCTCCCAGCCGGTGCGGCGTGAATCCCGAGCTCCGGCCACCAGGGACAGGCCCACGGAGGCGGCCCGCAGCTGCAGCGCCGCCGGGTCCACCGTCTGGGCGAAGACCCGGGCGAAGCGGTCGAAGGCCGCCGGAGCGTGCACATAGCGGGAGTCCACCGCCGGCAGCACCGCCAGATGCCCCAGAAAGCAGGCCAGATCGTCCACCCGGTGCCCCGGGCCGAGAGAATCCACATCCAGCAGGCAGGAGATCGCCTGCCCGTTCATCAGCAGATTGGCCTCATAGAAGTCTCCGTGGGTGGGCACCGCCGGACCGCGGTCGGTCTGCGGCAGGCCGTTGAGGATGGTGGCCTCCAGGGACCGGATGCGCTCGGTGCAGTGCGGCAGGGCTGAGACCGCCGCGGAGGCATAGGCCGGCAGCCGATCGGTCCAGGCGTCCCGGGCCGGAAGGGTCATGACCTCGGCGGGCATCTGGTCCAGCAGCCCGGTGAACTGCTCAGGGCTCAGGTGGGCGGCTCCGTCGGCCAGGAAGTGTTCGGCCAGCGACACGCCCGGCCCCTCGGCCAGTGCCACCACATCGGCCACCGGCTCACGCATCGGCTGCGGGGCGGGGATCCCTACGGCCAGCAGCATGCGATGGCGGGCGTCCAGATCCGCGGCGCGGCCGGCACGCAGCACTTTGAGGAAGAGCCGGCTGCCGTCGTCGAAGTCTGCGGCGATCACCGCCCGGCGCAGCGGGCGGTAGCTGATGGTCTCCAGGGCGGTCAGCGTCCTGCCGAAGCCCCAGTGTTCGGCCACCGAGGCCGGATCGGTGGCCAGGCGCAGGCCCGGGAGGGCAGGATCCAGCGGATGCTGCCAGACGGCCAGCGGTCCATAAGGGCTGTGTGAGAAGACCACGCCCTGGGCGTCCTGGGGCACCGGCTCCGTGGTCATGCCCACATAGAGTTCGTCCACATGATCGGAGGTCTGGGTGTAGACGCCGGTGGACCAGGTGCTGGGCATCACCGGACGGGCGGTGGCCACCCGGTAGATGCCGGTGACCCCTGCCCCGGGGCGGTGCTGCACCGATTCCAGCTGGATGGAGGTCGCATAGACCCCGGAGTGCTGAATCGCCACGGCGATCGGCGAGTGGGCGTCATAGGACTCCAGGAAAGCAAGCTGCTGCGCCTCCAGCTGGGAGGTGTTCTGCGACGGTGCAGCCCGTGGAGTCTGAAGTCCCATGTCCGGTGGCCTCTCCTGCGGCGCTCAGGCGCGGCGGCGCTTGAGCACTTCGTCCAGGTCCATCGACCGGCTCTTCTCGGTCTTCTGCTTCTGTTCGGTCCTCTTCGGCTCAGCCCGCTGCGGCTGGTCCTGCTGCGGCGGAGCCGCCTGAGCGTTGGGGCTCAGCTTCACCTCGGTGCTCGGGCGTTTGGCCTCCTCCTGCTCCATGGGCTGAGGCAGCGGACGCTCGGCCTTCTCTGCCTGCAGATACTTGGGCTTGGGCACCTCGCGGGGCTCCCATGCGCCCTGCTGGGACTGAGCGGCGTCGGACTGGGCCGCGGCACGGTGGGCCTGCTGCAGCGCTGCGGCGTCCATGGCGGGAGCCTCGGCGAAGGTGCGCTCCACCTCCACCGGCAACCCGTCCTCGTCCACCTGCTGCAGGGAGTTCGGTCCGCCCGCACCGCGCTCATCGGAACTGAGCGCATCGAAGGGAGCGCCGGGGACGGCCGGGCGCTGAGCCGAGCTCTCGGCGTCGGGGTACATCGCCTCGCGCATGGCAGACTCGATGCGCTCACGGCGCTGACGCTTCCGCCGCGCCACAGCCATGGTGCGCAGGGTGACCAGGGAGAGCACGAACACGCCGAGGGCCGCGAGCGGGACAGCGGCCAGCAACGACCCTGCGGCGGCCAGGACTCCGGTCACCGCAGCGGTGAGCAGTGCGATCACACCCACCAGCGCCACCAGGGTGCGGCCCCAGCGGATGGTGAACGTGCTGTCGGTCGTGACGGTCATATTCGCCCTTCGTTCCCGTCTCTCGAGCACCTGCCGGCGCAACCGCTGCACACGTCGGCGAGCAGCCCGCGCCTGCCGGGCCGGGAGACCCTGTCTCTTCTGCGGCGCCGACTCGCGGGCCGACACCCTCTGGGCTCGTATGACCAGTGCGGCCAGGAAGAGCCCGGCGACCAGAACCAGGAGCGCCGAAGAGTGGATAGGCAGACTGGGGATCGCGTTGATGATCGCCGCTTCGGTGCGATCAAGGCCCAGCGTCACCGCGATTCCACCTGCCCTTCTTCAGCGCCCCCGCGCTCAATCCGCCGGGGGCTTCACTGATCATCAGAGATTCACTCTAGCGGATACGATGGCAGATGTGACTACGGACAAACTTCGCAAGCGTTTCGCCCCTGACCGCATCGCGATCCTCGGAGGTGGTCCCGGCGGCTATGAGGCCGCCATGGTCGCCACCGACGCCGGTGCCCACGTCACCATCGTCGAGGAGAAGGGACTCGGCGGGTCGGCGGTGCTGACCGACGTCGTCCCCTCCAAGACTCTGATCGCAACGGCTGATGCGATGCGGCGTGTCAACGCCTCCACGGCATTCGGCGTGCGCTTCGGAGAGAGCAGCGAGAACAACTACTACGAGACCGAGGCCTGGGCCGACTTCTCCCAGGTCAACGAGCGCCTCCTGAAGCTCGCCCACGACCAGTCCGCCGACATCCACACCACCCTCGAGGCCGCGGGCGTCACTGTGGTCAAGGGCAAGGGCCGCCTGAAGCCGCCGCACAGCATCGAGGTCACCGATGCCGCCGGCCAGACCGATCTCATCGAGGCCGATGCGATCATCGTCGCCACCGGCGCCCACCCGCGAGAGCTGCCCACCGCCGTCCCCGACGGCGAGCGCATCCTGAACTGGACCCAGGCCTACAACCTCACCGAGGTGCCCGAGCACATGATCGTGGTCGGCTCCGGCGTCACCGGCGCCGAGTTCGCCTCCGCCTACCGCCGCCTGGGCGCAGACGTCACCCTGGTCTCCTCCCGCGAGCAGGTGCTTCCCGGCGAGGACGCCGACGCTGCCCGCGTGCTGGAGAACTCCTTCGCACGCGTCGGAGTCAAGGTCGCCTCCAAATCCCGCGCCGAATCCGTGGAGCGCACAGAGGAGGGTGTGAAGGTCACGCTCTCCGGCGGCCGCGTGCTGGAGGGATCCCACTGCCTGATGGCTGTGGGCGGGATCCCCAACACCGAAGACATCGGCCTCGACGACTGCGGTGTGGAGACCACCGAGTCCGGCCACATCCTGGTGGACACCGTCTCACGGACCACGGCCAACAACATCTACGCCGCCGGCGACTGCACCGGCATGATGCCCCTGGCCTCGGTGGCCGCGATGCAGGGACGCATCGCCGTGGCCCATATGCAGGGCGAAGGCGTGAAGCCGCTGAAGCTGCACCATGTGGCCTCCAACGTCTTCACCTCCCCGGAGATCGCCACTGTGGGCGTGACCCAGGAGCAGGCCGACTCTGGCAAATACCAGGCCGATGTGGTCAAGCTGGACCTGGCCACCAACCCGCGGGCCAAGATGATGAACATCCGCGAGGGCTTCGTGAAGATCTTCTCCCGCAAGGGATCCGGCACCGTGATCGGCGCCGTGGTGGTGGCCCCGCGGGCCTCCGAGCTGATCTTCCCGCTGGCGCTGGCGGTCACCCAGAAGATGCATGTGGACGATGTGGCCTCCACCTTCACCGTCTACCCGTCGCTGACCGGTTCCTTCTCCGAGGCCGCCCGCCGCCTGCATCTGCATGTGGCAGAACCCAGCGAGTAGATTGAGAGACCTGAGCCCGATGGAGCCGAAGCAGGACCCGAACACTATGGCCTACACCCACAGCAGAGCAGAACAGGTGGCTGGGGAGCTGACCCAGCATGTCGTCCCGGACGCCGGACTGACCCCCACCAATGACCCCACCGCCCCGGCCAATGTGCTGGCCGAGGAGGCAGCGAAGGTGCTGCTGCAGCGCACCGGCGTGGAGCGCTTCGACCTGGCCTGCACGCTGGGTTCGGGCTGGGGCGAGGCCGCCGAGCAGCTGGGCGAGACTGTCGCCGTCGTCGACGCCGAGGAGGTCCCGGGCTTCCACGTCTCCGGCGTGGCGGGCCATTCGGGCCGGCTCACGGCCATCCGCACCGCCTCCGGCCACCACATCCTGGTGGTCGGGGCGCGCACCCACTACTACGAGGGCCGCGGCGTGGACGCAGCGGCCCACGGGGTGCGCACTGCGGCCGCCGCCGGTGCCCAGATCATGGTGCTGACCAACGGCTGCGGTGGGCTGAACCCCGACTGGGCTCCGGGCAGCCCGGTGCTGATCAGGGATCACCTGAACCTGACCGGCGCCTCCTCGCTGCGCGGGGCGCACTTCGTGGACATGACGGACCTCTACTCCCCGCGCATGCGCGGGATCGCCCAGCGGATCGACCCGTCTCTGCCCGAGGGCGTCTACGCCCAGCTCTCCGGTCCTCACTACGAGACCCCTGCGGAGATCAGCTGGCTGCGCACCATCGGCGCGGACCTGGTGGGCATGTCCACCGCTCTGGAGGCCATCGCCGCCCGTGCCGCGGGCATGGAGGTCTTCGGCATCTCCCTGGTGACCAACGCCGCCGCCGGCACCACCGGTGAGGCGCTGAGCCACCAGGAGGTCATCGACGCCGGCCGCGACGCAGCACCCCGCATCTCAGCCCTGCTGGCCGAGATCATCACCGAAACCCTGACTGCCTGAGCCTTCGAGGAGACTGAGTTGTCCGACGCCGCCCTGGTGAAGACCGTCCGCCGCTGGATCCAGCTGGATCCCGATCCCTCCACCCGCAGCGTCCTGGAGGAGCTGTTGCAGCGCGCCGAATCCTCCGATGCGGAGGCGGCCGAACAGCTGCAGAAGCTGTTCGCCGGGCGGCTGGCCTTCGGCACCGCCGGTCTGCGCGCTGAGCTCGGGGCGGGCCCGCTGCGGATGAACCGCCTGGTGGTCCGCCAGACCGCCGCCGGCCTGCTGCAGTACGCCGCTCAGAAGCTGGATGCGGCACGCCCGCAGGCGGACAACCCGCAGGATGTGGTCTCCCCTGGAGCGCGGCGGATCGTGATCGGCTTTGACGCCCGCCACCAGTCCGATGAGTTCGCCGCGGAGACTGCGCAGATCTTCTCCGACGCCGGTTGGGAGGTCCACCTCTTCGAGCGCCCCGGCCCCACTCCCCTGCTGGCCCGCCAGGTGCTGGTCAAGGACGCCGAGGTGGGCGTGATGGTCACCGCCAGCCACAACCCACCGCGGGACAACGGCTATAAGGTCTACCTGGGCGGGGAGCTCTCCCGCCACCTGGAGCCGCACGGGCTCGGCGTCGGGGCGCAGATCGTGGCTCCGGTGGATCAGGAGATCGCCGCCATGATCGCGGAGAACGTGGAGCAGGACTTCGCCGAGGATGCCGCGGCTCCGGCCGTGCAGCCCTCCGCCGAGGTTCCGGTGCCCTCCGGTGTGCAGCTGATCGACGACGCCGACCGCGCCTCCTACGAGTCTGAGGCGCTGCAGCTGCTGGACGCCGGGCGTTTCCCGCACCGCGACCTGACCGTCGTCTACACCGCCATGCACGGCGTAGGCGGCGAGATGGTGACCAGCCTGCTCTCCGCCGGCGGCTTCTCCCAGGTCATCCCGGTGGCCGAGCAGTTCGGACCGGATCCGGAGTTCCCCACCGCAGACTTCCCCAACCCGGAGGAGCCCGGCGCCCTGGACCTCGGTCTGAAGGCCGCCGCCGAGCATGACGCGGATCTGGTGCTGGCCAACGATCCCGACGCCGACCGCCTCTCTGCCTCGGTCTTCGATCCGCATCAGCAGCAATGGCGCCAGCTCTCCGGCGATGAGATCGGTGCGCTGCTGGGCCGCCACCTGCTGGACCGCGGACCCCTGCGCCCCCAGCCCGGTGCCGGCGCCGAGGGGTCCCCCGCCCCGGTGCTGGCCAACTCCGTGGTCTCCTCCCGGCTGCTGGAGCGGCTCTGCGAGGTCCGCGGAGTCTCCCATGCCGCCACGCTGACCGGCTTCAAATGGCTGGCCCGGGTGGAGAACATGAGCTTCGGCTATGAGGAGGCCATCGGCTTCAATGTGGACCCGGTGAACGTGAAGGATAAGGACGGCGTCTCCGCCGCCCTGATCTTCGCCGAGCTGGCCGCCGATCTGAAGGCCCGCGGCACCGACGCGGTGGAGGCGCTGGACGAGATCGCAGCCGAGGCCGGCGTCTTCCTCACCGGCCAGGTCACCGTGCGGGTCAACGACCTCTCCGAACTGGGCACCATCACTGCGAAGCTGCGTGAGCAGCCGCCCGCGGAGATCGCCGGGGCCCCGGTCACCGAGGCCCTGGACCTGACCACGGACCCGCTGCCCGGAGCTGAGCTCAGCGAGGCCACCAAGACTGATGCGCTGATCTACCTGACCGAGGCCGGGGACCGCGTGATCGTGCGCCCCTCCGGCACCGAGCCCAAGGTCAAGTGCTACCTGGAGACGATGGACGACACCGCCGGGGACGACGCCGGCCGCGAGGCCATCGTCGCCGCCCGCGGCCGGGCCGCCGAGCGGCTCGAGCAGCTGCGCGAGGCTATGACCGTCCTGCTCAGCTGACGCCCGTTCCGGGGCTGAACCCGCCCCACCTGACCTGTGCCGCCTGTCCGCGGCCGCCACGCCTGAAGGAGACCTCATGACCGACGCATCCGTCCCCTCCCCCGCGGAGATGGCGCCGCTGATCGACCACACCCTGCTCAAGCCCGACGCCGACGAGGCAGCCATCAGGAAGGTGGCGGCTGAGGCCCGCGAGCACGGCTTCGCCTCCGTCTGTGTGAACCCGCGCTGGGTTCCCCTGGTGGTCCACCTGCTGGAGGGCTCCCCGGTGAAGACCTGCACTGTGGTGGGCTTCCCGCTGGGCGCCACCACCACGATGTCCAAGGTGGCCGAGACCGCCGAGGCCGCTGAGACCGGGGCCGAGGAGATCGACATGGTCGTGGACATCGCCCTGGCCGGTGCCGGCAAGGAGGATGAGGTGGCCGCGCAGATCGAGGCCATCGCCGGCGTCGCGCATGACCGCGGTGCGATCCTGAAGGTCATCCTGGAGACCTCGCTGCTGAGCGAGGAGGCCAAGGAGCTGGTCTGCCGTGCGGCAGAGACAGCCGGCGCCGACTTCGTGAAGACCTCCACCGGTTTCGCCGGCGGCGGGGCCACAGTGGAGGACATCGCGCTGATGCACCGTGTGGTGGGCGGCCGGCTGGGCATCAAGGCCTCCGGCGGGGTGCGCACCTATGAGGATGCCGCCGCTGTGGTGGCGGCCGGGGCAACGCGCATCGGAGCCAGCTCCTCACTTGGTATCGTAGGAGACAACAGCACCCACGCTGGTCAGTCGGCCAGCACCGAATCTTCGTACTGAACAAAGGGGATCCCCAGCATGATCAGCAACGGCAAGGTCGCCGCCTACTCCGGCCAGGGCCGCTTCCTGCAGAACTTCATCGCTTTCCTCGTCGTCTTCGGCATGCTGCTGGGGTCGATCGCGGCCCTGATGTTCTGGGATCTGGACAACGTCTGGGTTCCCGGCCTGATCTTCATGGGCCTCTACGTGGGCGCCTTCCTGGTGGCCAAGGAGCTGATCGGCCGCTCGGACTCCCTGGATCAGCAGGACCTGCACGGCGAGCACGGTGAGCCGCTGGATGCCATGGAGTCCCGCGCCGCCGAGTCCAATGCCTCCATCAGCGAGCCCAAGGTCAGCGCCCAGCACTGAGCGACGGCCGCGCTGATTGCCTCAGAGACGGGGAGCAGCTCTTCGGAGCTGCTCCCCGTCTCTTTCTGCACCTGCCTCTTTGAGTCTCTGCCCGTGTCAGGCGTCCACCAGGGATTCCAGGGCCTCGCGGTCGGCCTGATCCAGACGCTGATCTTCCTCACCGGGGTGAACTCCATGGCCTCCCTCCCTAGCCCGCCACGCGCGGGATGGACTCCAGCAGCGAGGCCGTATAGGAGTGCTGCGGCTGGGCGAACAGCACGTCGGCGGGTCCACATTCGACGATCTGCCCGGCGTTCATCACCGCCACCGTGTCGCAGGCGTGGCGCACCACCTGCAGGTCGTGGGAGACGAAGAGCATAGTCAGGTCATAGTCCCGGACCAGGTCATCCAGCAGATTGAGCACCTGGGCACGCACGGAGACATCCAGCGCGGAGACCGCCTCATCGGCCATCAGGATCTTGGGACGGGTGATCAGCGCCCGGGCGATGGCGATGCGCTGGCGCTGTCCGCCGGAGAACTCATGCGGGCAGCGGTCCGCGGCCCGGCGGGGCAGCCCCACTTCCTCCAGCAGCGCCTCCACACGGCTCCGCCGCTCCTCACGCGAGGCTCCGCGCAGCGGCTCGGCCACCACATCTTCGATCCGCATCCGCGGGTCCAGCGAGCCCATGGGGTCCTGGAAGACGATCTGCACCGCCTCGCGCAGCCAGCGCAGCTGCCGTTCCTTCTTCCCCAGGATCTCCTGACCGCTCACCTCCACGGAACCTGAGGTGGCCTCGTCCAGACCGGTGAGGATGCGCAGCAGCGTGGACTTCCCGCAGCCGGACTCCCCCACGATCCCGAAGCGCTGTCCGGCCCGCACATCGAAGGAGACGCCGCGCAGCGCCTGGACCTGACGGCCTCCGCCGAAGAGCCCTGCGCGCCCATAGGTGCGGCGCACCTCGCGGACGGCCAACAGCGGCTCCGCGTCGGTCTGGTTGAAGATGGCCGCCTGATCGAAGGTCTGCGGCTCCTCTGAGGAGACCTCATGAGGCGCAGCTCCAGACGCCGGCCCGGCCTGCTCCTGCTGCGGTCCGGTCTGCTCCTGCTGCGGTCCGGTCTGCCCCAGACCGCTCTGCCCCGGCCCGCCCTGCTGCCGCCCCTCCTGGCCCACAGCGCCCACTGTCATCAGGCGCCCGGTCTGCTGGTCGGTCTCCAGGGCGGAGGCTGCGAGCAGTCCGCGGGTATAGGGGTGCTGAGGATCGCTGAAGACCGTCTGAAGTGGGCCGGACTCCACGATCCTGCCGTGGCGCATGATCAGGACCCGGTCGCAGATGGAGGCCACCACACCCAGGTCATGGGTGATGAACAGCAGCGAGGAACCGGCCTGACGGACCTGATCGCCCATCAGCTCCAGCACCTGCTTCTGCACGGTCACGTCCAGCGCGGTGGTGGGCTCATCGGCCAGCAGCAGATCGGGCTGATTCGCCATGGCCATGGCCAGCACGATGCGCTGGCGCTGTCCGCCGGAGAGCTCATGGGGGTAGGCCCGCTCGGCCCGTGCAGGGTCCGGGACCTTCACGCTGTCCAGCAGCTCCAGCACCTGGGTCTGCAGCGGCTGGCCCTTGACCCCCTGGTGGAGGCGGATGATCTCAGCGATCTGCTCCCCCACCCGCATCAGCGGGTTCAACGCGGTCATCGGTTCCTGAAAGACCATGGACATCCGGGATCCGCGGACAGAGGCCATCCGGCGCTCTGAGGCGCCGAGCAGCTCGCCCTCACCGTCCAGGCGCACGGATCCGGAGACCTTCAGGTTCTCCGGCAGCAGCCCCATGGCCGCCAGCAGGGTCAGTGACTTCCCGGAGCCGGATTCGCCGATCAGGCCCACGCGTTCGCCGCGGCCGATCTGCAGGTCGACGCCGTGGACCAGTCGGGTGCTGGAGGTGCCGATCTCCAGACCGGAGATCTCCAGCAGGCCTGCGCTGCTGTGCGCGTCGGCGTCGTTCATCGCCGCACCTCCATCCGTGGGTCGAAGCGGTCCCGCAAGCCGTCGCCCAACAGGTTGAAGCCCAGGATGGTGATGGCGATGGCCGCACCGGGCCAGAGGACCAGCAGCGGCTCCACCTGCAGCAACGACTGGCCCTCCTGGAGCATGCGCCCCCAGGAGGGAGTGGGCGGCGGTGTGCCCAGGCCCAGGAAGGACAGGGCGGCCTCAGCCAGCACGGCGATGGCGAATCCCACCGTGGCCTGGACGATCAGGATGCCGCGGATATTGGGCAGCACATGGCGCAGCGCCAGGTGCAGCGGCCCGCGTCCTGCCGCCCGTGCGGCCAGAGCGTACTCCTGGCTGAGCACCTGCAGCGTCCCGGAGCGGACCACACGGGCCACACCGGGTGAGGCGCCGATGCCCAGGGCCACCATGGCGGTGGCCGTGCTGCCGCCCCAGACGGCGGCCAGGATGATCGCCAGCAGCAGAGGCGGGAAGGCCTGGACGATGTCGTTCCAGCGCATCATCCAGATGCCGGCGCCACGGTCGGTGATGGCCGCCGCGATCCCGAAGGGCACCCCGATGACCAGAGAGATGACCACTGCCACCAGGCCCACCAGCAGCGGGATCTGGGCTCCGGCCAGCAGCATGGAGGCGATGTCCCGGCCCAGGCCGTCGGTGCCCAGCCGATGCTCTGCACTGGGGCCCTGGAGACGGTCCACGGCGGAGGTGGCAGTGGGGTCCTGCGGGGTCCAGACCAGCGAGACCAGGGCCATGAGCACCACCGTGCCCACCAGGATGCCGCCGGTCAGGATGAGTCCTCCCCCGGCGCAACGGCGGCGCGGCTGAGTCTGCTCGGCTGATTCGAGCTCTGCCTGTGCATCTCTGAGCTGGCTCATCGGGCGCTCCTCAGCCGGGGGTCGATGAGCGTCCGGGTGATGTCCACCAGCAGGTTCACCAGCAGCACCAGCACCACCACGCACATGACGATCCCCTGGACCTGGATCAGGTCACGGTTGTCCACCGCCCGCATCAGCAGCGAGCCCAGCCCCGGGATCACGAAGACCGTCTCGATGACCACGGCTCCGATCACCAGGGCGGAGAACTCCACCGAGGTCACGGTGACCACTGGGACCAGGGCGTTGCGCAGTCCGTGCCGGCGCAGCGCCGCTCCGGGCATCAGCCCCTTGGCCCGAGCGGTTCGCATGAAGTCATCGCGCATCACGTCCAGCACGGCCGCACGGGTGTAGCGGGAGAGGATGGCCCCGCGGACCAGTCCCAGGGCCAGGGCCGGCAGGGCCAACTGGCGCAGGAAGTCTCCGAAACCCTCCGCCGGTGCGGTCCAGCCGCCTGAAGGCATCCAGCCCAGGCCCACGGCGAAGATGCTGATCAGCAGCAGGCCGGCCAGGAAGTTCGGGATGGCTATACCGGCCTGGCTGACCGCCGAGAGCAGCACGCCGTCGGGCTTGTTCTGCCGCACCGCCGCCAGCGTGCCCAGCGGCAGCGCGATCAGCACGGCGATCAGGATCCCGGCGCCCACCAGGATCAGCGAGACCTGCAGGGCGTCGAAGACTTGGGGCGCCACCGGAGCCCGCGAGGAGTAGGAGATGCCCATATCCCCGGTGAGGAAGCCAGTGATCCAGTCGAAGTACTGCACCGGCAGCGGCCGGTCCAGGCCGTGCTCGGCGCGGAAGCTGGCGACGTCGGCGTCGGTGGCGTTCATCCCCAGCTGAGCCCGGGCCATGTCCCCGGGCAGCACGTTGAGCAGGGTGAAGACCACCAGGGAGGCCACCCACACGGTCAGGGCGAAGACCCCGATCCGGCGCAGGACGGTCATGGTCACATCAGCCCCCTTCCGCGGGGCGGCTGAACTCACGGCGGCGGTGCTCATGATCAGTGGTCCACGCTGATCCCGCTGAGGTTCATGCCCACGCCCAGGTCATCCTCGGGCAGGCCCTCGACGCCGTCGCGGGAGATCACGATGTTCGGCGAGTTGTACAGCCAGACCCCCGGCGCATCCTGGACCACCTGATCGGCCGCAGCCTCCATGGCGGAGGCGTAGTCGGCGTCGTCGGTGGCGGCGCGGGCCTCGGCGAAGTGCTCGGCGGCCTCTTCGGAGTCATAGCCCCAGTAGTAGTCCGGGTCGTCGTAGTTGATCATGTTCCGCGGCTCCACATGGCTGACCACGGTCAGGTCGTAGTCCTGGTTGGTCATCGTCTGCTCCACCCAGACCGCCGGGAACTCCTGGGTCTCCAGGTCCACACTGATGCCGATCTCGCCCAGATCGTCCTGGACCACCTGGGCGATGGCCTCGGCATAGGGCCGGTTGGGGAGGGTGAAGCGCAGGCTCAGATCCTCGACGCCGGCCTGCTCGAGCAGCTCCTCGGCGGCCTCAGGGTCATGGGGGCGCTCCTCGGAGTAGTCCTGGTAGTAGGAGTCGGTGGGAACGCTGGGTCCGCCCAGGATGGTGCCGTGGCCGGTGGTGGCGGCGGCCAGCACCGCCTCCTTGTCGATGGCCAGGGAGATCGCCTCGCGGACCTCCGGGTCGGAGAGCTCCTCGTGGTCGTTGCTCATGGCCAGCACCGCCACCGCCTGAGTGTCGCCGATGACCACGTCGAACTCGTCCTCCTCTTCGAAGGACTCCACCTGGTCATAGGCCTCGGCGCGCAGGATGGCGTCCACTCCCCCGGTGCGCAGGGCGTTGGCGGCCGCGGCGGCGTCCTCGTAGTAGACCAGGGAGGCGTCGGCCACCCCGGCGGGCTCACCCCAGTAGTCCTCGTGGCGGGCCAGGTCCATCTGCACCGCGTTCTCGTAGGACTCGAAGGTGAAGGGACCGGTGCCGTTGGCCTCTGAGGCCAGGTCGTCCACCGAGTCCGGGGCGAACATGGTGCCCAGCGGGCCGGCCAGCCAGTAGAGGGCGTCGTAGTCGGGCTCGGAGAGGACCACGGTGACCTCAGTGGGCGAGTCCACCTCCACCTGGTCGATGGCCGCGAGGTTGTCCGGTGTGTTGGCGGTCCATTCGTCGAGCCGCTCCAGGGAGAACTGCACGATCTCGGCGTCGAAGGGGGTGCCGTCGTGGAAGGTGACGTCCTCACGCAGGGTGAAGCTGTATTCAGTGCCGTCCTCGCTGATCTCCCAGGACTCGGCCAGCAGCGGCTCCACCTCGCCGTGCTCGTCCAGCTGGACCAGGCCCTCGTAGACGTTGCCCAGCAGCGCCTCGAAGATGGCCGCGCCGCCGCTGGTGGTGTAGTCCAGGTTGGCAGGGACGGCGGCCAGACCGATGGAGACCGAAGCGTCCTGCGCCGGTCCGGCGTCGTCTGCACCGTCCTCCGAACCGGCGGAGCAGGCGGTCAGGCCCAGCGCGGCCACGGCGAGCGCGGCGGCCAGACCATGTCGGTGCGGGGTCCTCATGGGTGGGTGTCCTTTCGGGAAGGGCGAGTGATGCAGGTTCTCACAGTAGCCCGGCCGATGGGGCGCGGTCGGCGTGGGGGCTGGCTGCGATCTGCACTCCCACGAGGCTCCCCTGCTCGGTGAATCCCCCGTTCACGCAGGCGGCAGGCTCTCCTGAGATGTTGTACACCACGCAGAATCCTATGTGGGCCGCGGGGTCCTGCACATCATGGGACGGCATGGGCCACTCTGCGGGGCGCACGACGCCGGCCACCTCCGGATCCTCCGGGATCCGGGCGTAGGCGGGTTTGAAGCCGCCCGCACCGCACCAGGCGGCGGAGCCCCTCCCCTCAGATCTCCTCCGCGGTGATGACCACGCGGCGGTTCTCCGCCCGGCCCTCCTCCGTGCTGTTGTCGGCCCGCGGGTGATCCATGCCGTAGCCTTCCACGGTCAGATCGGAGGTGTCGACGTCGGCGTGGCCCCCCATCCAGTCGGCCACGGCCTGGGCCCGATCCTCGGAGAGCTGCTGGTTATACTCCCCAGCCTCGTCGCCGTCCAGGTCATCCGGGTGCGGCTGGTCATCGGTATGACCTTCCACCGTGATCTCGACATCGCCGTCCAGAGCCTCGATCTCGGCGACGATGGCCTCCAGGTCGCTCTCAGCGCCGGAGAGGAGCTCCCACTCCATGGGATCGAAGAGCACATCACCCTCGGTGGTGTAGATGACCGAGTCATCGTCCTCGTAGTACTCGGTATGGTCGGCACCCTCGAGCTCGTAGCCCTCCAGGCCTTCCCCGTCGATGCCCACTCCGTCGACACCCTGACCATCGGTGCCGTAGCCGTCCATGCTGGTGCCCGGAACGCTTTCGCCGTCGCCGGGGTTCACCGAGCGGCGGTATTCGGAGCTGATGTATTCCGAGGACTGATAGATGGACGAGCGGTAGATGGAGGACCGGTAGACCGAGCTGATGTAGTCGCCATCCTCGGCATCCTCCTCGCTGGTCTGGCAGACCTCCTCCTGGAAGACGCCGTCGTGCTCCACCGCTGCGACCTCGATCTCCTCCTGGACCATCTCCTCCAGGACGGTGCCGTCGGGCAGCTCCACCTCGGGCAGAGTCCGCCCGGGGAGGGTGTAGCCGGGAACGAAGGAGCCGGAGATCTCCACAGCGGGCAGGCATGCCGAGGGTGCGGTGTACTCGATGGTGCAGCCGCCCTGGGCCACGCGCTCAGGGATGACGATGGCCGAAGAGCCGGGGATCTCCACCTCTTCGCCGTCGATCTCCACCGAGTCACTCGGAACGGCCTCGATCTCCTGCTCCTCGATCACCTCATCGTCCAGCCAGGTGACCGCGGCGTGCTCTGACTCCTCGGCCTCCTCGCAGACTTCGAAGGTGACCGGGTCATCGACCTCGGCATAGAGGACGTCGTCCTCGGCGGCCGAGGCAGGCTCAGTGGTGCCGGCCTCCTCGGGAGCCGCACTCTCGGCGTCGGCGGCTGTGCCCTCTGCCTGGACGTCCGAAGTCTGCTCCACCCCGGGGCTGTCCAGCGAGGCGCCGGACGCCGCGCCGGCGGGCTCAGCCTCTGTGGTGCAGGCCGCCAGCAGTCCGATCGAGAGGGCCGAACAGAGCACGAGACCTTTGTGACAGCGATGCGCAGGTGCGAATGACATGATTATCTCCTCCTGGGATGCCTGGTGTGGCGCGGCTGATATCACCAAGCTACCCAGGACGCCATGTTTGCACAAGCGAATCTAGCAAATTGCTTGGGAGAATCTCACTCGGCCGGGACGATCGCCTCTGCGGTCTGCCGAGGCCACCGCTTCACCCGGTTCGGCTATGCTCCCCACCATGATCGCCCCCACCGGCAGGCCATGGTTGGATGAGTTTGAGGCCACCGCCGAGCGCTTCAGAACCGTGATCGCAGCGGCTGCGGACGCCGACGCCCTCACCTCCTCTGTACCTTCCTGTCCTGACTGGGATCTGCAGGAGCTCACCGGCCATCTGGGAGAGACTCATCTGTGGGCCGCCGGCATCCTCGGCGGCGCCGATCCACGCGACCGACCACAGGAAGAGCCTGCGGGCGATGCTTCCTTGGCCGACTGGTACATCGGCACCGCTGAGCGGCTGCACAGAGCCCTGGCGAAGGCTGGGCCGGACATGCCCTGTTGGACCCTGATCAAGGATCAGCGCACCGCCCTGTTCTGGCAGCGCCGACAGGTCCACGAGACGATGATCCACCTCTGGGACGCCCAGCACGCACTGGGACAGCACACCGAGATCGATCCAGCACTGGCCCTGGACGGTGTGGCGGAGGTGGCCGAGGTCATGTACCCGCGCATGCTCCGGTCGGCGCGGACGGAACCGCTGCCCAAGAGCCTGAACCTCCTCGCCACGGACCTGGACGCTGGCCCGGTGATCATCGGGGACGCCGAACCGTCACTCCTGGTCCGTGCCCCCGCCGCAGAGCTGCTGCTGCTGGTGTGGCATCGCCTCCCCTGGAACCCCGCCTACGGCAGGGACGAGGCAGCACGACTGATCAGTCGATCCTTGGTTCCCTGACTCAGGTTCCAGCATTCTCAGATCACCCCGCCCCTTTCCCTTTTTCGGGCAGATTCCGGGAACTCAGCGGGGTGATCGCAGCTGCGGGGCTGCCAGGGCGCTGTCCGCATACTGCGGGTCCACGGCACGGAAGAACCTGCCGGTGACGCGGACGAAGCCGGCGCCGTCGTCGTCGGGCCTCACCTGAGGTTCCCGCCCCGGGTCGGGGCGGTCCGGAGAGGACGACGAAGGCGGCAGCTGCGGGGTCATCGCGGGCCCTCAGTCCGCCTTGGGCTCGAAGATGGCGGTCATGACCTGATCCAGCCACTTGAGCAGGTCGGCGTCGATGAGGTCCGTGCCCATGGCCCCACCCGAGGTCGGCTTGGGGATCAGGATCTGCTTCATCGACTGCTTGATCTGCGAGCCCGGGTACATCCGGTCCAGGCGCATCTCGCGGGACTCCGGCAGCTCCTCCATCGGGGCGAAACGGATGAACTTTCCCTGGGTGCCGATGTCATGGATCCCGACGGCGCGGGCCCGGTTGCGCAGGCGCGCCACCTGCACCAGGTTCTCCGCGGCCTCAGGCGGCTCGCCGTAGCGGTCCTTCCACTCGCCGAGCACCTCATCGATCTTGGCGTCCTCATCGGCGGCGGCCAGCTTGCGGTAGCCCTCCAGGCGCAGCCGCTCCCCCGGCACATAGTCGTGGGGCAGGTGGGCGTTGATCGGCAGCTCAATCTTGATCTCAGTGATGGTCTCCTCGGCATCGCCGCGGTAGTCCGCCACCGCCTCACCCACCATCCGCAGGTAGAGATCGAACCCGACGCCGGCGATATGCCCGGACTGCTCGCCGCCGAGCAGGTTGCCCGCACCACGGATCTCCAGATCCTTCTGAGCCAGCTGCAGGCCGGCGCCGAGCTCGTTGTTCGCCGCCACCGCCTTGAGCCGCTCCAGAGCGTCCTCCCCCAGCGGCTTCTCCGAGGGGTAGAGGAAATAGGCGTAAGCGCGCTCGCGCGAGCGCCCCACACGTCCACGCAGCTGATGCAGCTGGGAGAGACCATAGGTGGAGGCACGGTCCACGATCAGCGTATTGGCGTTGGAGATGTCCAGGCCCGTCTCGATGATGGTGGTGGAGACCAGCACGTCGAACTTCTTCTCCCAGAAGTCCTGGACGATCTGCTCCAGCCGAGCCTCACCCATCTGACCGTGAGCGACCTCCACCCGGGCCTCGGGCACCAGCTCGCGGATAGTGGCGGCCATCCGGTCGATGGAGGAGACCCGGTTGTGGACCACGAACACCTGGCCCTCCCGCATGAGCTCCCGGCGGATGGCCGCCGAGACCTGTTTATCGGTGTAGGGACCCACATAGGTCAGCACCGGATGCCGCTCCTCCGGCGGGGTGGCCAGCGTGGAGGTCTCCCGGATACCCGCCATGGACATCTCCAGAGTGCGCGGGATGGGCGTGGCGGACATGGCCAGCACATCCACATTGGTGCGCATCTTCTTCAGCTGCTCCTTATGCTCGACGCCGAAGCGCTGCTCCTCGTCGATGACCACCAGGCCCAGGTCTTTGAACTGAACCTCCTGGGAGAGCAGCCGGTGGGTGCCGATCACCACGTCGATGCTGCCGTCCTTCAGACCGGCGGTGACCTCGCGGGACTCCTTGGCCGTCTGGAAGCGTGAGAGCGCCCGCACAGTCACTGGGAAGCCGGCGTAGCGTTCGGTGAAGGTCTCCAGATGCTGGGACACCAGCAGCGTGGTCGGGCAGAGCACGGCCACCTGCTTGCCGTCCTGGACCGCCTTGAAGGCCGCGCGGATGGCTATCTCGGTCTTGCCGAAGCCGACGTCGCCGGAGACCAGCCGATCCATGGGGATCTCCCGCTGCATATCCTGCTTCACCTCGTCCATGGTGGTCAGCTGGTCCGGGGTCTCCACATAGGGGAAGGCGTCCTCCAGCTCGGACTGCCAGGGGGTGTCCTCCGCGTAGGCGTGCCCGCGGGAGGCCATGCGCGCCGCGTAGAGCCGGATGAGCTCCCCGGCGATCTCCTTGACCGCCTTCTTGGCCTTCTTCTTGGTCTGAGCCCAGTCCGAACCGCCCATCTTCGACAGGCTGGGGGCATCGCCGCCCACGTACTGGCTGACCTGGTCCAGCTGATCGGTGGGCACCATCAGCCGATCCTTGGGACCGTTGCGCTTGGAGGCCGCGTATTCGAGCACCAGGTACTCACGCACACCTGCGGTGCCTGCCTTCACCGCCTGGGGCGAGCCCACCTTGCGCTGGACCAGTTCGATGAACTGGCCGATGCCGTGCTGCTCGTGGACGACATAGTCGCCCTTCTTCAGCGCCAGTGGGTCCACGGCATTGCGACGACGCCGAGCCGGCACCTTCTTGCCCCGGGAGCTGTCCTGGCGGATCGAGCGGCCCAGCATCTCGGATTCGGTGAGCAGGGCCAGCTTCAACGAGTCCACGGCGAAGCCTTGGGAGAGGTTCGCGGTGGTGATGGTGATCTTCCCGGGCGCGGGGGCGGCGTCGAGGGTCTCCACCAGCTGGTCCGGGACGCCGTGCTCCTGGAGGAGCTCGTGGACGCGCTGGGCGGAGCCGCCCCCGGCGGTGGTGACCACCACGGACCAGGAGTCCTTGGCCCGGCCCTCGAGGAACTCCATGACCTGTTCCACACTGCCGCGGTAGCCGATGGGCTCGCGGGACTCCACCGAGACGATGTCGGCGTCCTGTTCCAGCCCGCCGCCTGCGGTCTCAGGATCCAGGCCCAGCGAGGTGATGGACCACCAGCCCGCACCGTGCTGCAGGGATGCCTCACGGGTCTCGGCCAAGGAGGCGAAGGCACCGGCGGCGATGCCCTCCTTCTCCGTGGCGGAGACGTCCAGAGGTGCCGCGCCGCCGTCGGGGGCTGCGGACCAGGCTGCGGCCAGGAACTCCTCGTTGGTGACCTCCAGATCATGGGCGCGGCCGCGGGTGCGCTCGGGCTCCACCACCAGGGTCAGCGAGCCCTCAGGCAGCTCCTGGACGAAGGGGACCATCTTCTCCACCAGCACCGGAGCCAGGGACTCCATCCCCTCGGCGGCGATGCCGTCGGCGATCTTGCTCAACAGGTCCTGGGCGTGGGGCATCTGCGGGAGCAGCTCTTTGGCCTTGGCCTGGACGGCATCGGTGATCAGCAGCTCGCGGCAGGGGGCGGCGTCGAGGGTTGTGGGATGCTCGGATCCCTCCTCCACCTCGATGGAGCGCTGGTCCGCCACGGAGAACCAGCGAATCTGCTCGACCTCGTCGCCGAAGAACTCCACGCGCAGCGGGTGGGGCTCTGTGGGCGGGAAGACGTCCAGGATGCCGCCGCGCACGGCGAACTCGCCGCGGCGGGTGACCATGTCCACCCGCGAATAGGCGGCATCGGAGAGGGCCTGGACCACCACGTCGAAGTCACGTTCCTCCCCCACGGTCAGGCGCACCGGGGCCAGGTCTCCCAACCCGGCCACGATGGGCTGGACCACGGCGCGCACCGGGGCGACCACCACGTCGAGGACTCCGGCCTCCTCCGGGTGGGCCAGCTGACGCAGCACGCCCAGGCGGCGTCCCACTGTGTCCGAGCGCGGGGAGAGCCGCTCATGCGGCAGGGTCTCCCAGGAGGGGAAGTGCCCCACGCGGGCCTCTGGCGCGTAGCACTCCAGGGAGGTGGCCAGATCATCGGCCTCGCGGTCGGTGGCGGTGACCGCCAGGACCACGCCGTGGGAGCTGTGCGAGCGGATGTTCTGAGCGATCTCGGCGACTACGGCCGGGCGCAGACCTGTGGTGGCCGCGATCTGCAGCTCCTCAGTGCGCTCAGCGGCCGGATGTGAGGCCGCCGAGGAGATCCTCGCGCAGGAGGAGTTCGCCGCCAGTGCGGTGCGCAGACCGGAGAGTGCCATAGGTGAAGGACGCCTCGTTCTTCGTCAGAGATTCCTCGCCAGAGGAGTGGATCAGGGATGTCAGGTCAGCTGTGAGAAGGATACTCGGGCTCGGTGCCGTTGCGCCGCCCGCGGCGCAGTCTCAGCTCCTGGATCACTGTGGCGGAGACCCAGACGGCGGTCACCGGCAGGACGAACCACAGCATGGCTGCGCTGAACGGATCCAGCGCGCCGTGCTCCGAGGCGGCCAGCACCAGGTAGACCACATAGGCCACGTAGAGGCCCACCAGCAGGAAGCCCTCCCAGCGGGCGATGAGCTGGCCGGTGAAGGCCAGCGGCAGCAGCACCAGTGCCGCGGCCACCATGACGGGCATGTCGAAGACGATGGCCGCACGGTCCACGCCGATCCCCGCCGGGGAGACCACAGCTGTCACACCCAGCACGGCACCGATGTTGAAGATGTTGGATCCCACCAGGTTGCCCACGGCCATGTCACGCTCGCCGCGCAGGGCGGCGATCACGCTGGTGGCCAGCTCCGGCAGGGAGGTGCCGATGGCCACGATGGTCAGGCCCACGATGAGCTCACTGATGCCCAGTGCGGTGGCGATGTCAGTGGCGCCGGCCACCAGCATCTGGGCGCCACCCACCAGCAGCCCGACGCCGACCAGCACGAAGACCAGGTCAGTGATCACCGAGCGCCGCTTGGTAGCGCGCAGCGTCTGCATGAGGCGGCTGCCGGCGTCGTCGTCATCAACTCCCTCCACCACGATCTCCGGGTCCCTGCCTTCGGCCTGCTGGCGGCGGGCATAGGTGATGACGGCGACCAGATAGAGCAGCAGCAGGACCAGCAGCGCCACACCGTCCAGAGTGCTGATGCGGCCGTCGATGGCCAGCAGCAGAGCCAGGATGGACAGGCCGATCATGACCGGGATGTCGGCGCGGATCAGCTGCCGGCGGACCATCAGTGCGCCGAAGACAGCGGTCAGGCCCAGCACGAAGAGGATGTTGGCGATGTTGCTGCCCACCACATTGCCCATGGCCAGGCCGGGCGAGCCACTCAGGGCGGCGCCGGTGCTCACGGCCAGCTCGGGTGCGCTGGTGGCGAAGGAGACCACGGTCAGGCCCACGATCAGCGAGGACAGGCCCACGGTCCTGCCCAGGGAGGATGCACCTCGGACCAGGGCTTCGCCGCCTCCTACGAGGAGCACGAATCCACCGATCAGCAGCAGAAGACTCAACACGCTCACCGGCCCGAGTCTACCGCCCGGATCTGACTCTGCCCTGACCTGGACCCTCGGCGTAGGATGATCGCGTACTCTGCAGCTGGAAACGCCTGACCACCACAGATCGGAGAATTCCCGTGGCGCTTGAGAAAGAGACCGTGATCACACACGACGTCAGTGAGATCATCACCGCCTACACCTCCAAGGCCTTCCACGAGCACCTGGCCTCCAAGGTGGGATCCGAGCTGCGCAGCTTTGAGGTCAAGGGCACCCCCGACGGCGGCTGCGAGGTCGTCTCCCAGCAGGCCATGTCGGTGGACAAGCTGCCGGAGATCGCCAAGAAGGTCGTCAAGGGCGAGGTCCAGGTGACTGTGGACGAGAAGTGGTCCCCGGCCGATGAGGGCGGATCCCGCCGCTCGGATATGACCGTGAAGATCCAGGGCGCCCCGATCACCGCCGAGGCCTCCCAGAACCTGCATGCCCGCGACGGCGAGACCCTCTCCACTGTCCGCGGCGACATCACGGTGAAGATCCCGCTGATCGGCAATAAGGTGAAGTCCGCCGCCGAGCCGTATATGCGCAAGTTCGTGGAGCTTCAGGCCCGCGAGGTTTCCAAGTGGATCGAGAAGAACGGCTGAGCCGACTCCTCCCCACCGGCTTACTCGTCGAGTGGTATCCCTGGGTGGACAGCGGTGCGCTGTCCCCACTCAGGGGTGCCACTTGATGTGTATCTGGAGCCTGAACGACCCGGAGGCTCAGACCGCGTGGATCGTGTTCTGCGCCGCGGTGAGCCCTTCGAAGATGGTCAGCTCCACCGCATCGGCGGCCTGAGCGACGAAGCCGGGCAGCTCCTCGCGCTCCGTGGAGGAGAAGCGCTGCAGCACATAATCGGCGGTGTCCATGCGTCCAGCCGGCCGGGAGATGCCCGCGCGGACCCGGATGTAGTCCTTATCCCCCTTCAGGTGCTGGGTGATGGACTTAAGCCCGTTGTGCCCGCCCTCTGAGCCGCCGCGCTTGATCTTGATGCGGCCGAAGTCGAGGTCCAGCTCATCGTGGACGACGATCAGGTTCTCCGCGGGGACGCCGAAATAGTCCATGAGCCCACGCGTGGGCTTGCCGGAGACGTTCATATAGCCCTCAGAGACGGCGAAGACAGCTTTGGGCCCTCCGGGGCCCAACCGGGCGGCCACAGCCTGAGCGCCGATCTTGGTGCGGGTGTACTTGGCGTTCATCCGGCCCAGCAGCTCATCGAGGACCATATGTCCGATGTTGTGCCGGGTGCCTTCGTACTTGCTGCCCGGGTTTCCCAGGCCCATGACCAACCAGCTGCCGGTGGAGGATGTCTCTGTCGCCATAGCCTCAACCCTATCGCCCGCAGACATGAAGAGACCCGGCGGCCGCTTCTGCGGCACACCGGGTCCCTTCGAGGCCAGCGAGCGTCAGGCTCAGCGAGTGAGGATCACTCCTCGGAGTCGCCCTCCTCGGAGGACTCCTCTGCCTCCTCGGACTCCTCGCCCTCGGCCGCTGCCCCTTCGGTCTCCTCGCCCTCGGCGTCCTCTTCCTCGCCCAGGTCCTGCTCCTGCGGCTCGTAGATGGTGACGATCGGGGACTCCATGTCGTCCAGCTGCAGAGTGGAGCCGGCCGGGATCTGGAGGTGCTCGGGCAGAGCGTTCTCGTCGCGGTCGGTGATGTCGATGGTGACGTTCTCCGGCAGGGCGGTGGCCTCTGCCTCGACCGGAACGCTGACCTGGTCCAGCAGGTACTCGTAGCCGGCCGCGGGCTCACCGACGACCTCCACCGGGACGTCGACGACGACCTTCTCGCCCTTGCGCACGGCGAGCAGGTCGAGGTGGTCCACGGAGCGGTAGATGGCGTCGCGCTGGATGTCCTGGGGCAGGACCAGCTGCTCCTCGCCCTCGATGTCCAGGGTGATCAGAGCGTTGGGGTTACGCACTGCCAGGGTGGTCTCGTGGTTCGGCAGCAGGATGTGGCGCGGCTCATCGCCGTGGCCGTAGATGACGGCGGGAATCAGGCCGGCGCGGCGAGCCTTGCGGGCTGCACCCTTGCCGAATTCGGTGCGGTGCTCAACAGAGATGACGATCTTGTCGCTCATGATGTTCCTTCGTTGGTCGGGTCGATACCCCAGGGACCAGCGAGAAGTGAAGTCCAGGCCTTGCCGCTCAGAATCCGCGTCAAGGAGAACCTGGTTTTCGCCTCGTCGATCACGGAGTCGCCGAGATCCTCATCAGATCACTGCGCTCCCTCGCCTGGGCACAGCTGTTCACTATACCAGGTGATCGGCCAGCCGACCCAGGGCGGCCGGGCCCACCAGATCCCCGGCCAGCAGCGGCAGTGTGTCCACCGCAGTTCCGGGCAGCTGCTGACGCAGCGTGGCCAGGTGATTCAGCTCCTGCTCACGCCGCGAGGCGAGAAACTCACCCTGGTCCGCCGGTGACATCCGGTTGACCACACAGCCGGCGACCTCGACGCCGCTCTCGCTCAGCTGGGCGTGCAGCTCCACCGACTCCAGCACCGGCAGCCGCTCAGGGGTCAGCACGATGACGAAGCCGCAGCGGCCGGCATCGGTGAGCAGCGCACGCAGGCCCTCGAAACGGTTCTTCCGGCGGGTCAGGATCTGGCGGATGCGCCGGTCCCGGTTGGCTCCGGAGCTGGATTCGGGGTCATCATCACCATCCAGAGCACGCACTGCGGCCCCGAACCTCTCCGCCTTGCTGCGCCGGTTCAGCAGCCCCTCGGTCCAGGCTGTCATCGTCTCCGGCAGCGCCATGAGCCGGGCGGTATGCCCGGAGGGTGCGGTGTCGAAGACCACCAGGTCATAGTCATCCAGAGCAGTCTCCAACAGCAGGGCGATCCGCTCCAACAGCGCCGATTCATGGGTCCCGGGCGATTGGGCGGCCAGGGCCAGGTGCTGATCCACCTGCCGGTGCAGATGCTCAGGCATGAAGTCCCGCAGGCTGCGCCCCACCTCCTCGAGGTGGGTGCTGATCGTGGCCTGCGGGTCGATCTCCACACCGTCGAGGAGACCGGCCTGTCCGGCGTCGGGTGCGACGTCGGGCTGCCAGAGGGCGACCGTCTGATCTCCCACGGCGCGCTCCCAGAGGTGGCCCAGATTATGGGCCGGGTCGGTGGAGACCACCAGCACCGTACGGCCCTGCCGGGCCTGGTGCAGCGCCGCGGCCGAGGCCGTGGCCGTCTTCCCGACGCCGCCCTTGCCGCCGATGAACAGCACCCTGCGGGAGGCGGCCAGGTCGAGAAGCATGAAGGAGCCTCCGGGGACGACGGCGGACGGGTCAGACCGAGTCTAGGACACCTCTGCGGTGGCCTGCGGTGGTCGCAAGCGCCGGCCGCGCTCAGCCGGAACGGCTCCGCTGGAACTCCGTACCCTTCTGCAGATACCAGGCCAGCACCTCGGGGTCGCTGGCGGCCTCACGATCGATGCTCTCCGGGGCCCTGCCCTGGAAGACCTTCTTCACCGGAACCTCCATGAGTTTGCCGGTGCGGGTGCGCGGGACGTCCGGGGCCGCGATGATCTCATCGGGCACATACCGCGCAGAGAGCTCGCGGCGGATGTCCAGGATGATGGCATCGCGCAGCGTGCAGTCCACATGGACGCCCTCCTGGGGCACCACGAACAGGGGCATGTGATAGCCGCCGCCGGGCAGCTCCACACCGATGACCATGGAGGCCTGGACGCCGGGGACCTCGTCCACGATCTGGCAGATGTCGGCCGAGCCCATGCGGATCCCGCCCCGGTTGATCGTGGCATCGGAGCGCCCGTGGATGATGAAATGCCGTTCAGGCAGCTGGGTGACCCAGTCCCCCTGGCGCCAGACACCCTCGAAGCTGTCGAAGTAGGTCTCCCGGCAGCGCGTCATCTCCGGGTCGTTCCAGAGCATGATCGGCATCGAGGGCATGGGCTCGGTGACCACCAGCTCCCCCACCTCGCCGGTGACGGGGCGGCCGACGTCGTCGTAGGTGTCTGCGGCCACCCCCAGATAGGGGCTGATCAGCTCGCCCTTCCATACCGGGTCGAAGGGGTTGGAGCCGATGAAGCCCGAGGAGATGTCGGTGCCGCCGGAGTCTGAGCCCAGCCGCAGGTCGGCGGAGATGTGCTCATAGACCCAGTCCCAGGTGGTGTCCGGCAGCGGGGAGCCGGAGGACAGGATGGTGCGCAGCGCGGAGAAGTCATGCTGCTCAGCCGGCCGCGCCCCGGACTTCTCGATCATCGCCAGCACGGCCGCACCGGTTCCGTAGAGGGTGGCCCGCTCCCGGGAGACGATCTCCAGCTGGCGGTCCGCTGCCCCGTAGGCGGGGGCGCCGTCGTAGGTGATGACAGTGGCGCCCAGGGCCAGGGATTCCACCATCAGGTTCCACATGACCCAGGTGGTGGCCGCGCTGAAGTAGATGCGGTCACCGGAGCGGACGTCGTACTGCAGACCGTTGGATTTGAACTGCTCCAGCACGATCCCGCCGTGGGAGTGCACGATCCCCTTGGGCCGTCCCGTGGTGCCCGAGGAGTAGAGGATCCACAGCGGCTCGTTGAACTCCACCCGGGTGAATTCGGGCGTCTTCGGCTCGGCGACGATCTGCGAGTAGAGCCGGCTGTGCCCGGTGAGCCGACCAGCGGGGATCTCACCGGACGTGTGCTTATGCGCAGTGGTCTGCTCCTGGTCCACCAGGATGTGGTGTTCCACGGTGGGCAGTGCCTCCAGCAGCTCCTCCAGGGAGCCCAGCTGGTTCCGCGCCCTTCCGTTGAACTGATAGCTGTCCACGGTGATCAGCACTGTGGGCTCGATCTGGGCGAAGCGGTCACGGATGCCGGTGGCGCCGAAGTCGGTGTTCACCACTGACCACACCGCCCCGATACTGGTGGTGGCCAGCAGAGCCACGGCCGTCTGCGGGATGTTGGGCAGCACCGCACTGACACGATCACCTGGCCCGACGCCGAACTCCTTCAGCTGAGCGGCCAGCGCACCCACCTGCCCAGCCAACTCGTCCCAGGTCAGTGAGTCCCGCCAGCTCTGATCCTCATGCAGGCCGACCAGGGCCTCCTGGTCGCCCAGGGTGCCGCCGCAGACGGTGGCATGGCGCAGCGTGTTCTCCGCGTAGTTGATCTGTGCTCCAGAGAACCAGCGCACCCCAGGCATCTGCCCCTGGCGCACGGGACCGTCGCCGCGGTCGCCGCGGACCTCGAAGAACTCCCAGACGGTGTCCCAGAACTGGTCCAGGTTCTCGATGGACCAGTCCCAGAGCTCCAGATAGTCCCCAGTGGAGACCCCGTGCTCCTCCGCCAGCCACTGCTGATAGCGGTGCAGCACCGAGTCCTGCACCCGCTGCGGGCTGGGGGTCCAGAGCTTCTGCCGGCCGGGCTGGGGCTGGCTGGTCGGCGTCGGGCAGTCCTGAACGTCATTGTTCTGGGGCATCGAGAGTGCGCTCATGCCGCCAGTGAATCACGTGATCGCGGCCACATCCAGAGAGTCTCCCATGGAGTGGCAACAGGGTTTTCGGCAGACGTGTCAGGAGCCGCTGCCGTCCACCACCGAGACCTCCAGGCGCTCCTGGATCTCTGCCACGCTGAGCCCGTAGGCCTCGCGCAGGACCACGTGGGACTCCTCACCCTCGCGCTGGATCAGGAAGACCCCGTGATCGGTGTAGACCCGGGTGACGCAGCCCAGTCCGGTGGCCGGGTAGGACAGCTCGGGGACGATCTTGGGACTGCCGTCCTTGGCGAAGAGGCTCATCATCACGAAGACGTCTTTGGCGCCGATGGCCAGGTCCATCGCACCACCCACGGCCGGGATGGCCCCGGGTGCGCCGGTGGACCAGTTGGCCAGGTCTCCGGCGGCCGAGACCTGGAATGCGCCCAGGACGCAGACGTCCAGGTGCCCGCCGCGCATCATGGCGAAGGAGTCGGCGTGGTGGAAGTAGCTGGCTCCAGCCTGTTCGGTCACCGGGATCTTGCCGGCGTTGATGAGGTCGCCGTCGATCTCATCCTCCGCCGCGGCCGGCCCCATGCCCAGCATGCCGTTCTCGGTGTGGAGGGTGACCCCCTGCTCGTCGGTCAGATGGTCGGAGACCTTGGTGGGCTGGCCGATACCGAGGTTCACGTAGGATCCGGGGGCGATGTCTGCGGCCACCAGGCGGGCCAGCTGGTCGCGGTCCAGAACGTCGTTCATCGCAGGCGTCCTTCCTTCTGAGCGGCCTCTCCGGAGGCGGTGGAGACCTGAGTGATCACATCGACGTAGATGCCCGGGGTGATGATGTTCTCCGGGTCGAGGTCCCCGGCGGGCAGGATCTGCTCCACCTGGGCCACGGTGCGGTGCGCGGCGGCCGCCATGACCGGCCCGAAGTTCCGGGCGGTCTTGCGGTAGATCAGATTGCCCTGCTCATCGGCTGCCAGCCCCTTGATCAGTGCGACATCGCCGCGCAGCGGGTGCTCCAGCACGTAGTTGCGGCCATCGATGGTGCGGGTCTCCTTGCCCTCGGCCAGCGTGGTGCCATAGCCGGTGGGGGTGAAGAAGGCCCCGATGCCGGCCCCTGCGGCGCGCAGCCGCTCGGCCAGGTTGCCCTGAGGGACCAGCTCCAGCTCGATCTCTCCGCCGCGGTAGGCCTCGTCGAAGTGCCAGGAGTCGGACTGGCGCGGGAAGGAGCAGATCACTTTGGCGACCCTGCGCTCCTTGACCAACAGGGCCAGACCGGCGTCGCCTTGTCCTGCGTTGTTGCTGACCACGGTCAGATCGGTGGCCCCGGAGTCCAGCAGGGCGTCGATGAGCTCATGGGCCTGGCCGGCGTTGCCGAAGCCACCCATCAGCACGGTGGCGCCGTCGCCGATCCCGGCCACGGCCTCCGTGGTGCTCGGTGCAATCTCTACAGCCATGATCTTCCTTTCTCTCAGGCCGCGTTCTCGAGGACGACGGACAGGCCCTGGCCGACGCCGATGCAGAGGGTGGCCACGCCCCAGCGGGCACCGCTGACCTCCATACGGCGGGCCAGTGTGGCCAGCACGCGGGTGCCGGAGGCACCCAGTGGGTGGCCGATGGCGATGGCTCCGCCCCATGCGTTGAGGATGGCCGGGTCGATGTCCCAGGCATCCAGGCAGGCCAGGGACTGGGCGGCGAAGGCCTCGTTGAGCTCCACCGCCTCCACGTCCTGCCAGGTGATGCCGGCGTGCTTGAGCGCCTTGGCGCTGGCCTCCACCGGCGCGTAGCCGAAGTACTGGGGCTCATTGGCCGCGGCACCCCATCCGGCGATGCGCGCCTGAGGGGTCAGGCCGAGCTTCTGCCCGCCGACCTCGGAGCCCAGCCAGACGGCGGAGGCACCGTCGTTCATAGGTGAGGCGTTGCCTGCGGTGACAGTGCCGTCCTGCTTGCGGAAGACAGTCTTGAGCCCGGCGAGCTTCTCTGTGGTCACGCCTTCGCGGATGGTCTCGTCGCGGCTGAGCTCCACCTCGGGCACGGGCACGATCAGATCGTCATAGTGCCCCTTCTCCCAGGCGGCGGCGGCCTTCTCATGGGAGACGGCGGCGAACTCGTCTTGGCGCTCACGGGTGATGCCGTGCTTCTCACGCAGCTGCTCGGTGGCCTCGCCCAGGGAAACGGTCCACTCGGCGGGCATGCGGTCATTGATCAGCCGCCAGCCCAGTGTGGAGTTGGCCAGCTGGAGATTCTGCATGGGGAACGGGCGCTCGGTCTTGGGCAGGATCCAGGGTGCCCGGGACATGGATTCCACACCGCCGGCGAGCACCACGTCGGTCTCTCCCAGCGAGATCTGGCGGGTTCCGCCGATGGCGGCGTCCAGGGAGGAGCCGCAGAGCCGATTGACGGTGGTGGCCGGGACGCTGACGGGGAGTCCGGCCAGAAGCCAGGCCATGCGGGCCACGTTGCGATTCTCCTCGCCGGCGCCGTTGGCGTTGCCGAAGATGACCTCACCCACCGTCTCGGCCGCGTTCTCGGGGCTGAGTCCGGGGGCGCGCTCCACGGCGGCACTGATGACTGTCTCGGCCAGATCATCCGGACGAGTGCCGGCCAGCGCTCCCCCGACCTTTCCGAAAGGGGTCCGCACACCGTCGTAGACGAACACGTCCTGCATGGTCTTCTCCTATCTGCCCACTCCTGATTTGTGCGCTATGCAAACATCCGTGCGCTATACGTTCACATCATAGCCCCACCATCAGCGTTCAGCCAGATTCAGCGGCGACCATTCCTCCCGAATGAGAGAGCCGCCGGAGATGGACCTGCTCAGGAGGCGGTGGGGAGCACCAGCCGGTCCACTTCGCGGCCCAGCGAGTGCACCAGCTCCTCCACCGAGGCCGCCGAGGCCTTCAGCGCAGGCAGCACGCGCCCCACCGATTCCTGCAACGGCTCGCGCCCGGCCGACATGGAGGTGTTCAGCGCAAGAACTGTGCGCCCCTCCGCATCATGGACCGGCACTGCCACCGAGCGCAGACCGAGCTCCAGCTCCTCATCCACCACGGCGTGGCCGGCTTCTCGGGCGCGGGTGACCTCCTCGGCCAGGCGCGCAGGGTCGGTGAGTGTGTGCTCGGTCAGCTGCGGTCGGTCCATCCGCTCCAGCCGCCGGCCCAGCTCCTGACCCTCCAGTCCGGCCAGCAGGACTCTGCCCATGGAGGTGGCGAAGGCGGGCAGCCGGGTGCCCAGGCCGAGGTCGATCCGCATGATCCGTCGGGTATGCACGCGGCAGACGTACATGACGTCGTCCTCGGCGAGGATGGCCGCTGAGCAGGACTCCCCCACGGAGGCCGAGAGGCTGTCCACCCAGGGGCGCAGCAGCTCATGCCAACCGCGCCCGGACCAGTACCCGCGGCCCAGTCCGAGGACCTTGGGGGTGAGCTCGAAATGGCGGCCGTCGCTGTGGGCATAGCCGAGGCTGTCCAGGGTCAGCAGCATGCGCCGCGCCGTGGCCCGACTGACCCCGCTGCGCTGCGCCACCTCGGAGACGGTCAGCCGCGGCTCCAGCGGGGTGAAGCTCTCCAAAACGCTCAGCCCCGTGGCCAGCGAACGGACGAATTCATTGCGTCCGATGCCGGCGTCGACTCCCTCAACAGCGTGGTCCTCCATATCCGCGAGTGTACCGACCTGCGCGAGGCGGTCGGGGCAGATCCCCGCGATCGCGCCGATCCGAGGCCGGAGGCTCACCATATCCAGCTAATGTAATGTTTGGTACATTGCACGCATGCGTACCTCCATCGCCACTGTCTGCCTCTCCGGAAGCCTCACCGCCAAACTGCATGCCTGCGCCGAGGCAGGCTTCGACGGCGTGGAGATCATGGACACCGACCTGCTCGTCTCCTATGAGTCTCCGGAGGAGATCCGTACCCTCTGCGAGCGCCTGGGTCTGAGCATCGACCTCTTCCAGCCCTTCCGCGACTTCGAAGGTGTGGAGGAGGAGCCGCTGCAGGACAACCTGCGACGGGCCGAGGAGAAGTTCCAGCTGATGCGGCGCCTGGGCGCGGACACCGTGCTGGTCTGCAGCAACGCCGGCACCGCCACCGTGGACGATGACGCCCGCGTGGCCGAGCAGCTGGGCAGACTGGCCGACCTGGCCGCCGGCTACGACATCCGGATCGCCTATGAGGCCTTGGCCTGGGGCCGGTTCGTCAACGACTACCGGCATGCCTGGAAGCTGGTGGAGATGGCCGACCGCCCCAATCTGGGCACCTGCCTGGACAGCTTCCACATCCTGGCCCGCGGACACGACCCCTCCGCCATCGAGCAGATCCCCGGGGAGAAGATCTACTTCCTACAGCTGGCCGATGCCCCGCAGCTGGATATGGACGTCCTCTCCTGGAGCCGCCACCACCGCCTCTTCCCTGGCGAGGGCTCCTTCGACCTGACGGCCTTCCTGACCCACGTGCTGCGCGCCGGATACCGCGGCCCGCTGTCCCTGGAGGTCTTCAACGACACCTTCCGCCAGACTGATGTGGTCAGCACCGCCGCCCACGCCCGCCGCTCGCTGACCTGGCTGGCCGACCGCACCGCTGCGGCCAACAGCTGGGAGACCGACCGCCTGGAAGATCCGCAGCCGCTGCAGGATGTGGACTTCGTGGAGATCAGCGGGAACTCTCTGGACGATGTGGACGAGATGCTCGCTCAGCTGGGCTTCACCTTCGGCGGCAAGCACCGCAGCAAGCCCGTGCGGCTGTGGTCCCTGGGCGAGTCCCGGATCATCCTCAACGAGCAGAGCCGCGAGGACAGCCCACGGCTCTCCGCTGTGGGGGTTCGCGTGGACAGCGCCGAACAGGCGGCCCGCCGCGGCGCCGCGTTGGGGGCCCCGGCAGTGTTCCGCCGCACCTACGCCGGGGAGCATGTGCTGCATCCGGTGGCGGCACCGGACGGGACGGTGGTCTATTGGAACGACCAGCCCCCGGAGGGCACCTGGATCCGCGAGTTCGAGGGCGGCGACGCCGAAAGTTTCGACGGCTCGGGGCGCTCCGGGTCCCGCGCGGCCTGTGTGGACCACATCAACCTCTCCTACCGCTGGCATGAGTTCGAGGAGGCGGTGCTGTTCTTCCACAGCGTGCTGGGCCTCTCCTCGCAGGACGCCCAGGACGTGCCGGGCCCGCAGGGTCTGGTGCGCAGCCAGGTGATGCGCAGCACCGACGGAGCGGTGAGACTCCCGCTGAACCTCGCTCCCCCGACCGCGCCGATGCCGGCGCGCCATGTGGCCGTGGGCTGCACCGGGATCGTGGAGCTCGCCCGGGCCGCTCGGCGTCGGGGTCTCCAGTTCCTGAAGGTGCCGGACAACTACTACGCCGATCTTCGTGCGAAGTTCGGGCTGCAGGAGAACTTCCTGACGGAGCTTCAGGAGCTGGACCTGCTCTATGACCGCAGCGACTCTGGCGAGTTCATCCACTTCTACACGCCCACTTTGGGCGACGTGTTCCTGGAGATGGTGGAGCGGATCGGCGACTACGACGGCTACGGCGCCCCGAACGCCCCCGTCCGCCTCGCCGCCCAGCGCAGCTGACCCCCGAGTTGTGTGGGCACTTTCAGATGCTCTGAGCGCCCGACGCCGGCTGAGAACGTCTCAAAGTGCCCACACAACCGGGATGCCGAGCTCAACCACTCGCCGCCCCATGCCCCGGCCACACCGCCTCACACCGGCCCCTGCGCCAGCTCGCGGGCCTGCCGGAGCACCCACCTCGATCACCCATACGTGAGCTTTGACACACTAATGTACGAACCGGTACGTTATCTCTCATCCATGTGGCACAGACCACCTTTCGCGACCTGAGGACTACCGTGATCGAACCCCAACACCCCGCAGCCCGCCGGCTGCTCAGCGCGATGACGCGCCTCGAGCTGGCCTTCGGCGCGCTGATGCTTCTGATGATCCTGGTGCTGGTCTTCATGCAGGCGGCCCAGCGTTATATGCCCGGCGAGGGCGCGGCCTGGACCGGCGAGCTCTCGCGCTTCGCCATGGCCTGGCTGACCTTCTCCGTGGCCGGAATCCTGGTCACCCTGCGCGGCCACATCACTCTGGAGGTCGTCGACACCCTCCCCGCACCGCGCCTGGTGCGCACTGTGCAGGTGTTCTCTCTGCTGATCGTCGCAGTGGTGGCCGTGGGACTGAGCTGCGAAGCCTGGAGCCTGGTCAGCACCGAAGGCCAGATCAGCTCCCCTGTGCTGGGCCTTCCCATGTCCGTGGTCTACATCCCCGTGCTGGCCGGCATGATCAGCACGATCATCCGCTCGCTGCTGGCGGCCTACGTCGTCGCTCGCTGTGGACCCCTGCTGTCCGCGGGAGAACACTCCCCCGCCACCGATTCGAAGGAGCGGAACGCATGAGCCTGCTGCTGCTCGGACTGGCCATCGCCATCCTGCTGATCCTGCGCGTCCCGGTGGCCTTCGCCTTCCTGGGGCCCTCCCTGGCCTACATGCTCCTGGACGGACAGTCCTCCGGCATGAGCCTGCGCCAGGTCACCAACGCCGCGCAGAGCTTCCCGCTGCTGGCCGTCCCGCTGTTCGTCTTTCTGGGCGCCCTGGCCAATCACGCGGGACTGGCCGACCGGCTGTTCCGCTTCGCCTTGGCCGCACTGGCCCGAGTCCGCGGCAACCTCGGCTATGTGACCGTGGGCGGCAGCGTGGGCTTCTCCTGGATGAGCGGCTCCGCTGTGGCCGACGCCGCCGCACTGGGAAAGGTCCAGATCCCCGCCATGCTGCGCAACGGCTACAGCCGCCGCTTCGCCACCGGCCTGTCAGCCTCCTCCTCGCTGATCGCCCCGGTGATGCCGCCCAGCATCCCCGCGGTGATCTACGCAGGGCTGGCCGCGGCCTCCACCGGCGCGCTCTTCGCGGCCTCCGTGGTCCCGGCGCTGCTGATGGCCCTGGGCCTGTGCGCCGTGGTCTGGCTGATGGTCCGGCGCCAGCCGAACCTCACCGCCGGGCGTTTCGACAAGCAGGAGTTCTTCGCCTCCGTCCGCGGCGTGCTCCTGCCCGCCCTGACCCCGGTGATCATCCTGGGTGGGATCCTCGGCGGTTTCTTCACTCCCACCGAGGCCGCCGCCGTCGCGGTGATCTATGTGCTGCTGATCGCGCTGGTCCTCCGTTCGCTGAGCCTCAAGGGCCTGCTCACAGCCATCCGCGAGACTGTGGTGACCACAGGCGGGATCATGCTGATCGTCGCCGCAGCCGCGCTGCTGGGCCATATCCTAGCCATGGAACGGCTGCCGCAGCTGCTGACCGAAGTCTTCGTCAGCATCACCGAGAGTCCCGTGGTCTTCATGCTGCTGGTCTCCCTGCTGATGCTGGTGCTGGGCACCGTCATCGACGCCACCGCCATCCTGGTGCTGGTGGTACCGATCCTGCTGCCCATCGGGCTGCAGTATGAGATCGACCCGATCACTCTCGGCGTCGTGCTGATCTTCTCCCTCATGCTGGGTCTGCTGACCCCGCCGGTGGGCACGGCCCTGTTCGTGACCGCCGCAGTCTCGGAGACCCGTGTGGGCGAGGTCTTCAAGGGTGCGCTGCCCTTCGCGATGCCAGCGGTGGTCGTTCTGCTGCTGACCATCTTCTTCCCCGACACGATTCTCTTCCTCCCGGAGGTGCTGGGACTCTGATGCCCCCACAGACCGCTCCGTCCGTGCTCGCCGCTCTGATCGGTCAGGGCATCGGCCCCTCGCTGACCCCTCCCCTGCATGAGCTGGAGGGCCAGCGCCATGGGCTGCGTTCGATCTACCGGCGGATCGAGTTCCACGCCGAGCAGGACGGCCCGGCCGATCTGGCCCGCCTGCTGGACTTCGCTCGGCGCACCGGCTTCGACGGGCTGAACATCACCTACCCCGCTAAGCAGACGGTGCTGCCGCTGCTGGATGAGCTGGCACCCTCGGCCCAGATGATCGGCGCGGTGAACACCGTGGTCTTCGACGGCGAGCGCGCCATCGGCCACAACACCGATGTCACCGGATTCCGCGCCAGCCTGGACGATGCCCTGGGCGGCACCGGCTGCGGCCGCGTGGTGCTGGTGGGCGCCGGCGGGGCCGGATCAGCGGTGGCCCATGCCCTGGTGATGCGGGGCGTGCAGAGCCTGACCGTGGTGGATGTCGACGCCGAACGTGCGGCCGCAGTCTGCCACAGCGTCCAGGAGAGCCACGGCTTCACCGCCGCCAGCGCCCATCCTGAGGATCTGCCCGCACTGACCGCCGCGGCCGAGGGCATCGTCAATGCCACACCCTTCGGCATGGCCCACCACCCCGGCGCACCGTTCAGCGCGGAGCTGATCACCGACCGCCACTGGGTGGCCGATGTGGTCTACCGCCCGGTGGACACTGTGCTGCTCCAGGCCGCCCGGAAGGCCGGGGCGCTGGCCACCCCCGGCACCGGCATGGCCATGCACCAGGCCGCCGATGCGTTCGAGATCTTCACCGGGCGCACGGCGGACCGCTCCGCGATGCTCGCCGACCTCAACGCTCTGATCGCCGCGGAGCGCCAGGAGCAGCACGCCCCACAGATCTGATGGCCCAACATCCCTGATGGAAGGAAGAACGATGCACCGCTCAACCACAATGAAGATCTCCGCGCTGGCGATGGTGCCGGCGCTGGGCCTGACCGCCTGCGGCGAGGACGCCACAGATGATCCCGATGCCACTGTGCTGACCCTGGCCCACAGCTATAACCCGGGTCAGCCGCAGGTGGACTGCGGGATCGAGCTGATCGAGGAGCAGGTCAATGAGGCCGACGCCGGCATCGCCATCGAGACCTACGGCTCCAGCCAGCTGGGCGGCGACGCCGACCGGATCGCCTCGGTCTCCTCCGGCGACATCGACATCGACGTCCAAGGCGCCTCCGCCCTGGGCGCGGTCTATGAGCCGGTCAGCGTCTTCGACGCCGCCTACGCCTTCGACGATGAGCAGCATCTGGCTGACTTCATGGCCGATGAGGCCTCAGACCCAGTGATCGAGGACTTTGCGGCCGAGACCGGGATCCACACGCTGGGCGCCTGGTCCGCAGGGGCCCGGCACTTCACCGCTGATGCTCCCATCCAGGAGCCCGCGGACCTCGATGGTCTGCGCATCCGCTTCCCCGGGTCCCCGCAGTACCTGATGAACGCTCAGGCTCTGGGCGCCGATGCCACCGAGGTCGCCTACGAGGAGATCTACCTGTCCCTGCAGCAGGGCGCAGTGGACGGCCAGGAGAACCCGATCAACATCGTGGAGTCGGAGAACATCTCCGAGGTCCAGGACTACCTGAGCCTGAGCGGCCACCAGCTGAACACCAACCTGATCATCATCGGCGAGGTCTGGGACGAGCTGGACTCCGAGCAGCAGGAGGTGCTCAGCACCGCGGTCTCCGACGCCGTGGAGGAGGTCACCACCTGCGTGGCAGAGGAGGAGCAGGAGACTCTGGACCGGTGGGAGACCTCCGGAGAGATCGAGGTCATCGACGACGTCGACGTCGACACCTTCCGCGACCAGTCCCACACCTATCTGGGGGAGAACCTGGACGGAGAGTCCCTCGAGGTCTTCGAAGCCATCCGCGGCTCCGCCGAGTGACCTCGCAGCCGCCGCACTGCTGTGCTGGGCCCGGCCGGGGCACCCCTGCCCGGGCCCAGATTCAGTAGGGTGCTTCTATGACCGAGCCTGACACCACTGACCGGAGCACCCGTCTGAGGGATCCGGAGCGCACCCGGGCCGATGTGCTGGCCGTGGCCACCGAGGTCTTCGCCGACTCCGGCTATTCGGGGGCGCGGATCGATGAGATCGCCCGCCGCACCCGCACCACCAAGCGGATGATCTACTACTACTTCGGCGGCAAGGAGCAGCTCTATCTGGCCGTGCTGGAGGAGGCCTACCGGGGCATCCGGGAGGCCGAGCAGAGCCTGCAGGTCCAGGAGCTGGAGCCGGCCGAGGCGCTGCGCCGGCTGGCCGTGCTGACCTATGACCACCACCTGAAGCATTCGGACTTCATCCGACTGGTGGCCATCGAGAACATCCACCGCGGCCGGTTCATCTCAGAACTGGAGTCCCTGCATGATCTGAACACCCCGGCGATGGGCGTGCTGGACGGGATCATCGCCCAGGGCCATAAGAAGGGCGTCTTCCGCGAGGAGGTCAACGCCCTGGATCTGCACCTGCTGATCAGTTCCTACTGCGTATTCCAGGTGGCCAACCGCTATACCTTCAGCGTGCTCTTCGACAGCGAGTTCGCCTCGCCGCAGCGCCAGCATCAGATGCGCAGCCTGATCGGCGATGTGGTGGTCCGCTGGGCCGCAGCGGACTGAGGAGCCTCAGCCCTCGGACTCCTTCTTCTCCGCCTCCTCAGCCAGCACCCGCTGGCCGATGCCGAAGGCCACATTGGCCGCCGGGACGGAGCAGTAGATCGCGCTCTGCAGGAAGATCTCCTTGATCTCATCCGGAGTCACGCCGTTGCGCAGCGCGGCACGGATGTGCATCTCCAGCTCGTGCCAATAGCCGCCGGCGATCATCGCGGTCAGCGTGATGGCCGAGCGGGTGGTGCGCTCCAGTCCGGGGCGGGTCCAGATGGTGCCCCAGGCGTAGCGGGTGATCAGCTCCTGGAATTCGGAGGTGAACTCGTCCTTCTTCGCCTCCGCGTTGTCCACGTGGGCATCGGAGAGGACCTCACGGCGGACCCGCATGCCCTCCTGGTAGATCTCATCAGCGCTCATGCGATGAACTCCTTGATCAGCTCAGCGGTCTGTTCGGGAGCCTCGGCCGGGGCCAGATGCCCGACGTCGGCCAGTACAGCGTGCCGCCCCTGCGGCACGGTCTGGGCGATCAGCTCAGCCTGCTCCGGCGGACAGACGGCATCCTCTGCACCGGCCACGGCCAGCACCGGAACAGCAGCCCCGCGGAGCTTCTCGCGCAGGTCGAACTCCCCCAATGCCTCGCAGCAGCGGGCGTAGGAGTGCCGGTCGGAGTTCTGCAGCGAGTGCAGCAGCCCGGCGGTGATGGCCGGCTGGGCCTCGATGAATCCGGGGGCGAACCAGCGCTTGGCCGAACCCTCCACCATGGAGGGGGTCCCGGCCTGCTCCACGAACTCGGCCCGCTCCCGCCAGGCGACGGGCTCACCGATCTTGGCCGCGCTGCACAGCACCACGACCTTCTCGAAGGTGGGCTCAGCCTCGGCGTCCACGGCCAGCTGCTGGGCAACGGCACCGCCGATGGAGACACCTGCGTAATAGGCAGGCCCGGTCAGCCCAGCCTCCTGCCGCACTGCTGCGGTCAGCCGGCGCACACCCTGGGCCAGATCGGTGATGCTGAAGGCCTCGGCCTCCGGTGTGCCCGCGCCGTGGCCGGGCAGATCCCAGCCCACCACGTGGAATCGCTTCTCCAGGAAGCTCACGGCGGGACGCCAGAGGGCCTCCACACTGGTGCCCAGCGAGGGGCCCACGATCAGCAGCGGCTTCTCCGCCGGGGCGTCCTCGGGGCTGGTCAGCCAGGATCCGGCCAGGCTCAGCCGGTCAGCGGGTGCGCTGGTCATTCTGCTCCTTGAAATCATGTACAGCGGAATCGATGAACTCCTGGGCACGTCCCAGGTAATCGGCAGGATCGAAGAGCTCGGGCAGCCGTTCGGGCTCCGCGGCCCCGGCCTCGGCGAAGCTCTCGGTCACCAGTTCGCGCAGGCTTCTGCCCTCCTGCACACTGCGGGTGACCAGGTCCTTGAGCTGCTCCTTGCCGCCGGGCATCTTCGGGCCCAGCGCGGCCATCAGCCGTTCGCTGAGCACCAGGTCACCGTCCAGGCGCAGGTTGTGCGCCATCTGTTCGGCTTCGACCACCAGGCCGCCGAAGAGCTCCCGGGCGCGGTCTGCCGCTCCCCCGGTGAGCCGCAGCAGCTCACGCAGCGGCGCCCATTCGGCGTGCCAGCCGCCGTCGGGACGCTCGTCCTGAGCCATCGCGGCCGCGGAGTACAGCGTGGAGAGCTGGCCGGGGGTGCTGATCGCCGCCGAGCGGATCAGCGTGGAGAGCACCGGGTTCTGCTTATGCGGCATGGCGGAGGAGCCTCCGCGGCCGGCGGCCGTGGGTTCGCGCAGCTCGGCGACCTCGGGACGTTGGAGCATCAGCACGTCTCCTGCGGCCTTGCCCAGCGCGGAGCTCAGTCCGGCCACGGCGGAGGCCGCCTGCAGCAGCGGCTGGCGCTGGACATGCCAGGGACGTCCCGTCGCCGGCAGGCCCAGCCGGGCGGCCAGCTGCTCGGTCAGCCCGCGGGCCTCCTCAGCCCCGGCAAAGTCCACCAGGGCGGCCTGGGTGCCCGCTGCTCCGCCCCATTGCAGGGGCAGTCGGCTCAGCGCACGCTCCAGGTCCTTCAGCGCCGCGGACACGCCGTCCAACCAGGTGGCCGCCCGCAGCCCGAAGACGGTGGGCAGGGCGTGCTTGGTCAGCGAGCGCGCGGCACACAGCGTGCTGCGATGCTCCTGGGCCAAGGCGGCCAGCCCACCGGCGGCGGCATAGCCGTCAGCGAGGATCTGTGCCCCGGCACGGTTGACCATCAGGACCAGGGCCGTATCCAGGATGTCCTGGCTGGTGGCGCCGCGGTGCAGTGCCGAATCCCCCGCACCGGAGGCCTTCAGCTCAGCACGGACTGCGGCGAGCATCGGGATGACGGGGTTGCCTCCCCCGACGGCGGCCCGCGCCAGCTCCTCCGGGGCCAGACCGGGGACGGCCCGGGGATCGGAGCCGATGCGCCGCAGCGCCTGCGCATCGGCGGCCTGAGCGAATCCGGCCTCGGCCAGCACCTCGCCCCAGGCGGCCTCCGCCTCGAGCAGCGCAGTCAGAAGCGCCTGGTCTCCGGTGAGCGAGGAGACCTCTGTGCCCGCCCATGACGGGGAGAGCAGAGAGTCCTCGGTCATTCGGCGGCCCCTACCTGCTGCGGGGTGCGCGGGTAGGACAGGAAGGCGGTCTGACCCTCGCCCTGCAGGCGGATGTCGAAGCGCAGGCCGCCGTCGGCCTCACGCTCGGCGATCAGCGTGCGACGCTCGGGCTCCTCCAGGCTGCTCAGCAGCGGATCGTTCTCCAGCGCCTGGATGTCCTCGGGCAGGTAGATCCGGGTGTGGAGCCGGTCCATCAGGCCTCGGGCGAAGACCGTCAGCAGGATGAAAGGGGCCTTGCCCGGCGCCGTCGGGCCGGGGTTCAGCGTGGTGAAGGTGTAGTGGCCGACGTTGTCCACCGTCGCGCGGCCCCAGCCGGTGAAGGTGTAGCCGTCGCGCACCAGGGAGCCGGTCTCCTGCGGGATGGCACCCTCCGCGTCGGGCTGCCAGATCTCCAGCAGCGCATCCGGGATGGTGGCGCCGTCTCCGTCGGTGACCGTGCCGTGCAGCCGCACCGCACCGGGGCGGGAGGGGTGGATGAGGTTCTCCCCGTCCTTGAAGGGCAGGGCGTAGCCGTAGAAGGGGCCGACGGTCTGGGCCGGCGTCGGGATGTGCTTCATCTCAGTGTTCCTCCTGATCGGCCTCGGTCCAGGTGCGGTTGCTGCCGCTGAGCACGATGTCCCAACGGTACCCCGTGGCCCACTCGTGCTGGGAGACCGAGTGATCGTACTGGGCGACCAGCCGGTCCCGGGCGTTCTGATCCACGATGGACTGATAGATCGGGTCCAGGGAGAACAGCGGGTCCCCGGGGAAGTACATCTGGGTGATGATCCGCTGAGTGAAGTCGGTCCCGAACATGGAGAAGTGGATGTGGGCCGGACGCCAGGCGTTGAAGTGGTTCTTCCACGGGTAGGGCGCCGGCTTGATGGTGGTGAAGCTGTAGCTGCCGTCTGCCCCGGTGATCGCCCGGCCCACACCGGTGAAGTTGGGGTCGATGGGTGCGGGGTGCTGATCGCGCTTATGGATGTAGCGTCCGGCGGCGTTGGCCTGCCAGACCTCGATGAGCTGTCCCGCCACGGGGCGGCCGTCTCCGTCGATCACCTTCCCGGCGACGATGATGCGCTCGCCCAGGGGCTCCCCGTTGTGCTGGATGGTCAGATCCGACTCCAGCGCGTGGACGTCCCGCTCGCCGAAGGCCGGGCTGTGCAGCTCGATCTCCTCCGGATCGGTGTGGTGGAGGCTCTTGGTGGGGTGGCGCAGCAGGGAGCTGCGGTAGGGCGGGAAGTTCAGCCGTGCGGTGGTCTCCTCCGGCCCGCCTGCCTGGAGGCTGGTGCGGTACTTCTCGTGCAGCGTCCCGATCTCCTGGCTGATCTCCTCCTGAGAGGTCACAGCGGCATCGGGGTTGGTGTTGGGCTCGGCCATCGGGCAGAACTCCTCATCTGAAGTGCCTTGTGATGTGACTCTCACCAGCTTGGTCGGCGCGGACCATCTGCGACGAGGCGCATACCATTCAACGGCACAGCTTCCGACCTCGGCCGCCCGCCTCGACGAGATCAGCCCCCTCCGCGGGATCAGCTCGCCAGCGCGCCCTCGGCACCGAGGGCGCGGGCGATGCTACGACTGGCGGTCTGCAGCGCCATCAGCGGCTGGGCCAGGGACCCCCAGTCGCGCGGGACCACGATGGTCAGCGCCGCGGCAGCCTGCCCGCGGGCATCGAGCACCGGCACCGAGATCCCGGCGGTCTCCTGGTGGATGACTCCGCTGAGCTTGGCGTATCCGCGACTGCGCGCCTCGGCCAGCTCTCGGCGCAGCTCGGGACGCTCACGGCGGATCCGCTCCTCATGAGCCTGCAGGAAGGCCTCCACCCGGCGCGCCGGGCCGAAGGCCAGCAGGACATGACCCATCGAGGTCAGGTGGGCAGGCATCCGGGAGGCGACTTCGGCAGGGTTGGCCACGGCGCCCTGCCGGGAGAGCCGCTCCACGATCAGCACCTCATCCTCATCCAGGACGGCCAGCTGGGTGGTCTGACCGACCACGGAGCTCACATCCTCCATCAGCGGCAGGGCGGCGCTGCGCAGGGTCCGGCTCAGCGGAGTGTGCTGGGCGATCTCCCAGAGCCGCTGTCCCAGCTGGATGCAGCCGTCATCGTCTCTGGCCAGGAAGCCCCGGCCGAGCAGCTGGCGGATCATCCGATAGCCGGTGGTGCGCGGCAGCCCGGCCGCCTCGGCCAGCTCAGCCGGGCGCAGACTCGCCTCCTGCTCCAGGGATTCGAAGATGCGCAGGATGCGGTCCAGAACTGCGTCCCCGCTGGGTGAATTTGCCACGGACACATCGTATCCACAGGCCAGGGCGTCAAGAGATCATCCATTGAATGATTTCTCCCTGGCGAAGAATCCGACTAAGTTGTGATGGCGGTCATAGCTGGTTAGTGTCCACCCAGCCATGTGACCCACACCACCGAGAAATGAGGGTGAACTGATGCCGAGCATCCGGGAACAGATCGATGACCGCCCCATGGGGCTGCACCAGTGGCTCATCGTCGCTCTGGCCACCTTCCTCATGGGCCTGGACGGCTATGACGTCCAGGCGATGGCCTTCACCGCCAATGCCGTCACCGAGGACTTCGGACTCAGCAGCACCGAACTGGGCCTGCTGCTCTCCGGGGGGCTGATCGGCATGGCCCTGGGCGCGGCCTTCGTGGGCCCCTTCGCCGACCGCTTCGGCCGCCGCACCATGCTGCTGGTGGCTCTGGTCGTCAACGCCGCAGGCCTCTTCCTCTCCGCCACCGCCTCCTCCATGCCGGAGCTGATGCTCTGGCGCGTGGTGACCGGACTGGGCGTGGGCGGCATCCTGGCCTCCGGGACAGTGCTGGTCTCGGAGTACTCCAACCGCAAGCACCGTGGCCTGGCCCTGAGCATCTTCGCCGCAGGCTACCCGGTGGTGGCCTCCATCGGTGGCATGCTGGCCATTCCGCTGATCCAGAACTTCGGCTGGCAGTCGGTCTTCCTGCTCGGCGGCATCCTGACGGTGGCCGCCTGCGCACTGGTCTGGGCGAAGATGCCCGAGTCCCTGGACTTCCTGGCCGTGCGCAGCCAGCACGAGGACTCTGAAGCCCCGCGGCAGCAGGCCGAGAGGATCGCACGAAGCCTGGGGATCACCGGACCGGTGGAGCTCGCCTCGGTCCAGACCGAGAAGGACGACGACGCCGGCTCCGCCTCCAAGAACTCCTATGTGGCCCTGTTCTCTCCGGCCAACCTGCGCAACACCCTGGTGCTCTGGGCGATCTTCTTCATCGTCATGTTCGGCTTCTACTTCGCCAACACCTGGACCCCGCAGCTGCTGACCCAGGTGGGCTTCACCGCGGAGGAGGGCATCCTCGGCGGCGTGATGCTGATGCTCGGCGGCACAGTGGGCGCAGTGCTCTACGGCGTCTGCACCGCACGCTGGGACGCACGGAAGGTCCTGGCCGCCTTCGCCACGGTCTCCGCGGTGATGTTCTTCGTGTTCATCAGCTCCACCAATGTCTACGCGCTGGCCATGGTCACCGGCGTCGGGCTGGGCATGATCATCAACGGCTGCATCTCCGGACTGTATACCCTGGCACCGATGACCTATTCGCCGCGGCTGCGCTCCACCGGTGTGGGGGCCGCGCTCGGCGTCGGGCGCTGCGGTGCGATCCTGGCGCCGATCATCGTCGGCTCCCTGCTGGATGTGGGATGGACTCCCTTCGCGCTCTACACCGGTGCGGGCCTGGTGGTCCTGCTGGCGGCCGGCGCAGCCCTGACGCTGCGCCTGCACCTGCCGCAGCAGGCCGATGTCCGCGCTGAGGGCACCGCCGACGGCAGCACTGCGGAGAACAGCACAGCGGCACAGGCCGGAAGCGGCCGAGGCTGAGGATCTGGAGGCAGAACCACCTATGGCCAACTCCCCCACCGGTGAGGCGCTGATCGGGCGCCTGGACCGTGTGCTCAACGCCTTCACCCCTGAGGACGATGCACTGAGCACCGCTGAGATCGCCCGTCGCGCCGGCCTGCCGCCGGCCACGGCCCACCGGGTCTGTGGGGATATGGTCCGGTTGGGCTGGCTGGATCAGCGGCCCGGCGGCTACACCGTGGGCTCTCGGCTCTGGGAGATCACCAACCGGGCCTCCCGGCGCACCAAGCTGGCCGTGCTCTCCCGCCCCTACCTCTCGGACATCCAAGCGGTGATGGGACAGCACGTCCAGCTGGGCGTGATCGACGGCTTCGACGTGCTCTTCGTGGACCGACTCTCCTCCCGCGAGGCCCCGGAGATCCACGGCGGAGTGGCCGGGCGCCTGCCGCTGCACGCCTCGGCTACTGGGCTGGTGCTGCTGGCCCACGCCTCCTCCGAGTTCCAGGCCTTCTACCGAGAGAAGCACCAGGACGACGCCGAGGCCTCCCCTCGGCTGAGCGAGGAGCACCTGGCCTTCATCCGCCAGCACGGCTGCTGCGCCCAGACCGGCGCCATCGAGGAGAACATCACCGGCCTGGCCGTCCCGATCCGGCAGAAGGGTCGGCAGCTGGTGGCGGGGCTGGGCATCGTCACCGATGACGAGGAGGTCGCCCGCCGCCCCGCCCCCTGGGTGCAGATGCTGCAGATCGCGGCACGGGGCATTCAGCGCGGGCTCAGCACGCCCAGCTGATCATCCATTCAACGGAAGCCACATGGCCCCCGTCACTTCCCTGCGAGGAGACTGGGCCACACAGAACTGCCAGCGCACCACTTCCCTGAGAGGACTTCGATGACCGTTCAGACCACCCAGGTGCAGGTCGGGATCGTCGGCGGCGGCCCCGCCGGACTGATGACCGCCCTGCTGCTGAAGCGTCAGGGAATCTCCGCCGTCGTCGTCGAGACCCGCAGCCAGGAGACCATCCGCACCACCCACCGTGCGGGCATCCTGGAGGACGCCACCGTGGAGATGCTCACCCAGGCCGATATCGGCTCGCGGGTGCACAGCCACGGCCATGAGCATGAGGGCACAGTGCTGAGCTTCGACGGGGAGCGCCGGCGCATCGACTTCCAGCAGCTGGTGGGCCGCTCGGTCTGGCTCTATCCGCAGAACGAGGTCTTCCACGACCTGGCCACCGCCTGGCAGGCCGAGGGAGGCGAGATCCACTGGGAGGTCTCCGAAGTCAGCGTGGAGGGCCTGCAGACCAGCTCCCCGCAGATCAGCTTCACGGACTCCGAGGGTGCGGCCCAGCAGATCCAGGCGGAGCTGATCGTCGGCGCCGACGGCTCCCGCTCCATGTGCCGCAAGCTCATCCCGGAGGAGATCCGCACCGATCACTTCACCGCCTACCCCTATGCCTGGTTCGGCATCCTCGTGGAGGCTCCGCCCACGCATCCGGAGCTGATCTACGCGAACTCCGAGGACGGCTTCGCGCTGATCTCCCAGCGCAGCGAGACTGTCCAGCGCATGTACTTCCAATGCGACCCGGATACCGATCCGGCCGACTGGAGCGATGAAGCCATCTTCGAGCGCATCCAGAGCGTGCTGGGCGGTGAGGACTCCATCCAGCTGCAGCGCGGACCCATCATCGAGAAGACGGTGCTGCCCTTCCGCTCCTATGTCTGCGAGCCGCTGAACTGGGCCCGCCTGGTGCTGGCCGGCGACGCCGGGCACACCGTCCCGCCCACCGGAGCCAAAGGCCTGAACCTGGCCTTCTGCGATGTGCGGGCACTGATCCCCCAGATCACCGCCTTCTTCGCCGATGCCAGCCGGGACTCCGCTGCCCTGGACGAGTACTCCCGCACCGCACTGGACCGGGTATGGCGCGCCCAGAGCTTCTCCTACTGGGCCACCACGCTGCTGCACCGCCAGCCCGAGGAGAACCCCTTCAGCCAACGACGCCGGCGCGGCGAGTTCGAGGCGCTGACCGGCACGGAGGCCGGGCGCACCTACTTCGCCGACGCCTACACCGGCTGGAAGGCCTGAGCCGCAGCTTCAGGCCTTCCCCACACCTCAGACCCACCGCACAGAGAAAGAGAGGGCGGGTTCCGGAGTTCCGGAACCCGCCCTCTCTGCGTCAGACTGATGTCAGGCTGAGCTGATCAGCTCAGCCTGTGGCAGATCATGCGTTGCCGTCGAAGAGCGAGGTCACCGAGCCGTCGGTGAAGACCTCACGGATAGCGGTGGCCAGGATCGGCGCGATGGAGAGCACGGTGAGCTGCTCGAAGCGCTTCTCCTCCGGAATGGGCAGGGTGTTGGTCACCACGACCTCCCGTGCGCCGGAGTCGGCCAGACGCTCAGCCGCCGGCTCGGAGAAGATCGGGTGGGTGGCGGCGATGATGACGTCCTTGGCGCCGGCGTCCTTGAGGACCTTCACCGCACCGGAGATGGTGCCTCCGGTGTCGATCATGTCGTCGATGAGCACGCAGGTTCGGCCCTCGATCTGCCCGACCACCTGCTTGGACTCGGCCTTATTGGGCTGGGTGACGTCGCGGGTCTTGTGCACGAAGGCCAGCGGGGCGCCGCCCAGACGCTCGGCCCACTGCTCGGCCACACGCACGCGGCCGGTGTCCGGGGAGACCACGGTGACCTCATCGTCGGCCACCTGGGCCCGGATGTGGTCGGCCAGCGGCGGCACGGCGAACAGATGGTCCACCGGGCCGTCGAAGAAGCCCTGGATCTGAGCGGTGTGCAGGTCCACCGACATGATCCGATCCGCTCCGGAGGCCTTGTAGAGGTCCGCCACCAGGCGGGCCGAGATCGGCTCGCGGCCGCGGCCCTTCTTGTCCTGGCGGGAGTAGGGGTAGAAGGGAGAGACCACCGTGATCCGCTTGGCGGAGGCGCGCTTCATCGAGTCGATCATGATGAGCTGCTCCATGAGCCAATTGTTCAGCGGGGCCGGGTGGGACTGGAGCAGGAACACGTCCTTGCCGCGCACCGACTCGGCCGAGCGCACGTACATCTCTCCGTTGGCGAAGTCGTAGGCGCTCATCGGCAGAAGTTCTGTGCCGAGCTCCTTGGCGATCTCCTCAGCGAGCTCCGGGTGTGCCCGCCCGGAGGCGATCACCATCGTCTTCTCGGTGCTCAGCCTGATCTCGTCCATGGGTGCCTGCTGCCTCTCTGAAGGTCTCTGAAGGGAACTCTACTGTATTCGGATATGCGGGAAGGACGGGGTGAGTTCACCGGCTCAGCCGACGTCGCCCCGGGCCTTCTGGGCGGCCTGAGCGGACTGGGAGTCGGGGCGCTTCTGCTCCACCCAACCTTCGGAGTTGCGCTGCGGAGCCACCGACAGCGCCAGAGATCCGGGCGGCACATCCTTGCGGACCACCGCGCCGGCACCGGTGTAGGCGCCGTCGCCGACCTCCACCGGGGCCACGAAGACGGTGTTGGAGGAGGTGCGCACATGGCTTCCGATGACGGTGCGGTGCTTATTCTCGCCGTCGTAGTTGGCGGTGATGTTGCCGCAGCCGATATTGGTGTGCTCGCCGATGACGGCGTCGCCGGCGTAGCCGAGGTGGGAGAGCTTGGCGCCGCGGCCGATCTCAGCATTCTTGGTCTCGTAGAAGGCGCCGATCTTGCCCTCTTCGCCCAGGACGGTGCCGGGTCGGATGTAGGTGAAGGGGCCGACCTTGGCGCGGGGGCCGATCCGTGCGCCCTCGGCCTGGGTGCGGGTGACCTTGGCGCCCTCGCCCACGATCACATCGGTCAGCGTGCTGTCCGGGCCGACGACGGCGTCGCACTCCACGTGGGTGCGGCCGTGCAGCTGGGTGCCCGGCAGGATGGTGGTGTCCTCCTCCAGGATCACCGTGGAGTCGATCCAGGTGGTGGCCGGGTCGATCACGGTGGTGCCGTGGCGCATCTGCCATTCGACGATCCGGCGGTTCAGCTCGGCGCCCAGGGCCTGGAGCTGGATGCGGTCGTTGGCGCCCTCCACCTGCCAGCGATCCCTGGTGGTCACAGCGGCTACGCGGCCGCCCTCCTGACGGGCCAGGGAGAGCACATCGGTCAGGTACTTCTCGCCCTGGGCGTTGTCGGTGGTGACCTGGGCCAGGGCACGGGTGAGCACGGCGGCGTCGAAGGCGTAGATCCCGGAGTTGATCTCACGGATCTGACGCTGCTCCTCAGTGGCGTCCTTCTGCTCGACGATCCCGGTGACCGAGCCGTCCTCGTCGCGCAGGATGCGCCCGTAGCCGGAGGCGTCCTCCAGCAGGGCGGTGAGCACGGTGACGGCATTGCCCTGGTCCTCGTGGGTGGAGACCAGCTCGTGGAGCAGCTCAGTGGTCAGCAGCGGGACATCGCCGTAGGTGACCACCACTGTGCCGTACTCGGCGGGGGTGCCGGCGGCAGTGAGGGCCTCCAGCCCGCATTCCACGGCACGGCCGGTGCCGGGGACATCGTCCTGGTCGGCCAGGGTGACCTGGAAGTCGTGGTCCTCTGCGAAGCCGGTGATGTGCTCGGCGACCTTCTCGCGCTGGTGGCGGACCACCGCCACCAGCTGCTCGGGATCCAGGCCGCGGGCCGCGTTGAGCGCGTGGCCGATCATGGAGACTCCACCGATGCTGTGCATGATCTTCGGCGTGCGGGACTTCATGCGGGTACCCGCTCCGGCGGCCAGGACGATGACTGCTGCCGGACGGGTGCTGGGGGTGGTCACGAAGATCTGCTCCTTGAGACGGGTGGCTCCGTTCCGCCACTAGGACTCGAACCTAGAATGCCGGTACCAAAAACCGGAGTGTTGCCGATTACACCATGGCGGACTGACAGGGATGCACAGAGAACTCTATCTGACTCACAGCCCCATCTCCGAGTTGTCGGACGTGTCAGAAGAGGTCCTTATGAGTGGAGTAATGCTCGCGTGCCGGCTCCAGGGATCCGGTGCCGTAGAGGCGCAGGACCTCGGCCAGCCCGGGGTGCTCGGACTCCAGGGCGTCGGCCGCATTGCGGATCTCCTGACCTGAGGCCACGGCGCGCAGCAGATTCCGCATCCCGGCCACCACGGAGCTGTCATCGGCCTCCACGGGCACGAAGGCCGTGGTGCTGCGGGTCAGCCGTCCGGTTGCGGCCTTGACCTCCTCCAGCTTGGCGGGGATCTGATCGCTGGGCAGGACGCCGGCCTGGATCTGACCCACCAGGTCCTCCAGGCCCTGGAGGCGCTGCATCACGGCAGGGTTGCCGATCTTGACGCGCTGGGCGCTGTTGAGCTGGGACAGCATGGGTGCGGAGATGCCCAAGATCGTCGCCAGCTCGGACTGGTTGAGCCCGAAGGCCTCACGGAAGCGGGTGAAGATATCGGAGAGGGGCTCACCATAGGCCTGTTTCTGCTGCTGGCGGCCTGCCTCGATACGGCTGTCCTCTGTCGGCACTCTCACTCCTCTGCTCGTCACGATGCTGTTCCTCTATTGTGCACCGGCAAAAGAAATTTTGCTTGCACCGCATTGACTTTGCTTCGGCAACTACCTAACATTGCTGGCGTAAACCGAATGGTCCGCCTCGTACGTGGGCAGAGTTCAGTAGGCTGAGAAGGAGCAGAGCATGGGTCCGCAGCAGATCCCCGACGAGGAACGTGGCGAGATGACGATCCGATTCCCCTGCCGGACTGTGGCCGGCGTAGGCCTGATCGGCCTGCTGGCCGCCTTCAGCGCACCGGAGGCCCACGCCGACGACGGCACCGATCACGCCGGCTTCACACTGGGCGGCACCCCGGTCAGCGGCGGCACCAACCTGGGCGATGCCACTGAGCTCACCCCCAACGCCGCCTACGTGGATGAGTTCGTCCATGACCAGGTCCTCTATTACCGCATCCCGCGAGAGATGGAGAGCTCCACTCTGCACGTCAGCCTGACCACTCCCCATGACGGCAGCGAGGACATGGACGTCTACTCCATGACGCTGGGCACTTGGGACGGCGAAGACTGCGCCAGCACCACCGACTCGGGCATGGTCACCGAGACCGGCGAGCGCCTGCGCACCAGCCATATCTCCACCGGGGTCGCCGCCGGAGAAGCCGCCGAGGACCTCGATGAGGACGAAGGCGACCTCTGCGGCGAAGCCGATGAACTCGTCCTGGCAGTCGGCGAGGACTGGGACGAAGACGATATGGGCGACCGGCCCTTCGAGCTGCTCATCTATGAGGAGCCGTCCAACGAAGAGGCTGAGGAGATGGCTGAGGAGCCCAGCTATTCGGATCTCGACTGGACGGAGATGGGCCGCGACATATCCGGCTCCATCACCACAGAGCCCGGCAATGACTTCACCGATGTCCCCTCGCTGGAGGCGGGCAGCACCTATGACACCACCATCTCCCCCGGTGAGGTGCAGATCTACAGCATCCCGATGCAGTGGGGCGAGTACCTGCAGACCGAGGCCTATTTCCCGGACACCGGTGCGGTGGACTCCGTGGACAACGTCTCCCTCGCGGTGATGAATCCGCTGCGCGGCCTGCATGACGGCGAATATGAGTCACTGAGCTTCGGGGACACCACGGAGCTGCGCACCGCCTCAGATCCGGTGAACTGGAGCAACCGCTACGACTCCTGGGCCTCCTCCACTCTGGCCGGCGAGTACTACCTGGTGGTGACCGCAGACGGGGCTGGCAGCAGCGAGGATGAGGAAGCCGAGCTGGACTACCTCCTGACGCTGCAGACCTACGACTGGGAGGACGCGGACACCGCAGCTCCTGCCTATGCCGACGGGCTCACCGACGCTCAGCCGCCCTTCGGCCCGCAGAACGAGGTCGCAGCCGCTGAGGCCGCCGAAGAGGAGGAGCGGGCCCAGATGACCGCCCTGGAGCGGGTCCGCAGCATGGGCGAATCCACCGGCCTGGTGATGAGCATGGGCGCCTTCGCGCTGCTCATGATGGCCACCGGCTCCCTCTTCATGGTCCGCGCCATCCGCCAGCACCAGAGGAACAACCCGTAGAGAAGTGAGTGAGCAACCGCCGAGGACTGATCGCACTGGCCGGGGTCACAGCAGTGACCTCGGCCAGTGCCGTTCCGGATGCGGAGCACGACGACGCCGACTGATCAGCACCGCGGGAGCGGCCCCTCAGCAGCGGGCACGCTGCCGTCATCAGCCGGCAGGCCTGAACAGACCGACCTCAGTAGGTCGCGAACCAGATGGTGAGGATCAGCAGCAGCACGCCTGCCGCGAGCAGCCCTGCCGAGATTGCGAAGGTCTTCCCCGCCCCGCTGCGGTATGGCAGCGGGTGCTCCGGGTCCGTCTGGTTGACGTCATAGAGGGCAGTGGGTGCGGGCCCTGTGGGCTCCTGATGATCCACCGGCGCCGTCGGGACGTTGCGGATGCCCATCATCTCCGTGGGCTCACCCTGAACCTGAGAAGCCGCAGGTGCGGGAGCCTCAGGACCGGGCACCTCACCGGCGGCCTCAGCCTGCGCCTCAGCGGACACTGCACCCGGAGTCTCCGGCGCGACCTCCTCAGCGGACGCGCCCGGAAGCGGCACCTGGGGCATCGTGCCGCTGGGCATCTCCGGCTCCTGGACCTCAGGAGCCTCCTCCCAGCCTTCGGGAAGCGGCGGAATGTGGTCGAAGAGCTCCACCTCACCCAAGATCTGCTCCGGCAGGACGTCCTGGGGCATCAGCCCGGCCTCCCACAGTCGGCTCTTGGCGGCGGCTGCGGAGTCGAAGCGGGCGGTCATACTCGGTGCGGCCAGCCGGTGGACCACATCGATCAGCGTCTGCGGCAGCTCATAGGGCAGGTCGGCCTCGGCCAGCGCCTCGGCGGCCTCGATCCCCCGCTCAGGCTTCATGCCGGTGATCATCTCCACTGCGCACATACCCGCCGCGTAGAGGTCAGCCTTCGGATCCGGGTCCCAGCCATGGGTCATGCACTCCGGAGCCAGGTAGCCCGGGGTCCCCAGCGCGTAGGGGCCGGTGGTCAGCCGCGGCTCATCGACTCCGGCGGCGATGCCGAAGTCACCCAGCCACATATTCGGATACCCGCGCCCGGAGGCGTCCAGCAGAAGGTTGGCGGGCTTCACATCACGGTGGACGATGCCCTCGGCGTGCAGTACCTCCAGCGCGGTGAGCAGCTGGTCCAGCAGCAGGACCACCAGGCGCGGCGGCAGCGGGCCGAAGTCGCCCACCAGCGTGGCCACCGATCCCCCGCGGATCATCGGCATGGTGAACAGGACCTTGTCATCCTCACCGGCCCAGCCGGTGGGGGCGAGCACATGCTGGTGCTCCAGCCTCAGACTCTGCTCGCGGATGAAGCGCAGCAGCGAGGTGGCGTCCACCTGGCGCAGGACCTTCGCCGCACAGTAGCGCTGGCGCTTATGGTCCCAGACGCGCCAGACGGTGCCCGACCCGCCCTCGCCGAGGAGGTCGACCAGTTCATACCGTCCAGCAAAGATGTCGCCCACAGTCGCTCAGTCTACGATCATCTGCCTCCGGTGCGAGTCCCATGTCAGTCTCACCGGTACTCTGGATCCCCTATGGCAACTCAGCAAGGACTCCATCTCCTCGGGGCCGAAGGGCTCACCATCACGTTCGGCACCCGCACCGTCCTGGACGACATCACCCTGGGCATCGATGCCGGCGACCGGATCGGGGTCGTCGGGCGAAACGGCGACGGCAAATCCACGCTGATGCGTCTGCTGGCCCGCAAGGAGGATCCCGACGCCGGCCAGGTCACCTGGCGCGGCGGAACCAGCGTGGGCTTCCTGGACCAGTCCGATGTGCTCCTGCATGAGGATTCGGTGCGCCGCGCCGTGGTCGGCGACATGGCCGAACACGAGTGGGCCTCTGACCCGAAGATGCGTGACATCGCCTCCGGCCTGCTGACCGGCCTGGACTGGGAGAGGCCGGTGGGTGAGCTCTCCGGCGGTCAGCGCCGCCGCGTGGCCCTGGCCAAGCTGCTCATGGGCGATCACGACGTGCTCATGCTCGATGAGCCCACCAACCACCTCGACGTCGAAGGCGTGGCCTGGCTGGCCGATCACCTCAAGCGCCGCTGGAAGTCCGGCGAGGGCGCCTTCCTGGTGGTCACCCACGACCGTTGGTTCCTCGATGAGGTCTGCACACTCACCTGGGAGGTCCACGACGCCGTGGTGGACGCCTTCGACGGCGGCTACGCGGCCTACACCCTGGCCCGCGCCGAGCGCGACCGTGCCGCCGCTGTGGAGGAGCAGAAGCGCCAGCAGCTGGTGAAGAAGGAGCTGGCCTGGCTGCGTCGAGGCGCCCCTGCCCGCACCACCAAACCGAAGTTCCGCATCGACGCCGCCACCGCCCTGATCAACGATGTGCCCGAGCATCGCGATGAGGTCCAGCTGAAGAAGATGGCCACCGCCCGGCTGGGCAAGGACGTGCTGGACCTCGAGGACGTCACCCTCTCGGTGGCCGAGGGTGAGGGCGAGTCCAAGACCCTCTTCGACGAAGTGACCCTGCGGCTGGGACCGGGCGAACGCGTCGGCGTCGTGGGTGTCAACGGTGCCGGAAAGTCCTCGCTGCTGCGTCTGCTGGACGGACGCACCGAGCCCGAAGGCGGGCGCCTCAAGCGCGGCAAGACCGTGCGCACCGCCATCCTGACCCAGGAGGTCGATGAGCTGCGTGAGCGTGCCGGCATGCGCGTCCACGAAGTCATGACCGAAGACAAGACCGTCTTCGACGTGGGCGGCAAGGAGATGTCGGCCGGCCAGCTGCTGGAGACGGTGGGCTTCGCCCGCTCCCGCCAGTGGACCCCGGTGGGCGACCTCTCCGGCGGTGAGCGCCGCCGCCTGCAGCTGCTGACGCTGATGACCGGTGAGCCCAATGTGCTCATGCTCGATGAGCCCACCAACGATCTGGACACCGACACCCTGGCCGCCATGGAGGACCTGCTGGACAACTGGCCCGGCACGCTGATCGTAGTCAGCCACGACCGCTACCTGCTGGAGCGCGTGACCGACCACCAGATCGCCCTGCTGGGCGACGGCAAGATCCGTGCGCTGCCCGGCGGCGTGGAGCAGTACCTGCGCATCCGCGAGGGCAAGGAGCCCGCACCGCCGGTGGACGGCCGCCGGTACCGCGGCGAGAGCTCGGCCAGCGCGACGCCGGCCGCACCGGCCGCCGCCCCCTCCCCCGGCAGCGGCGCTGCCGGGGCTGCTGCGGCCGCGGCATCCGAGGCCGGAAGCTCGGGCGCCGGGAAGGCGAGTGCGGCGAAGTCGGGCGCCAGCAGCTCGGCCCAGCAGCGTCAGGCGCAGAAGACCATGCAGCGGGTGGAGCGGCAGATGGAGAAGCTCTCGGCCCGCCGAGCTGAGCTCCACGACCAGATGGCCGCGGCCTCTGAGTCGGTGGACCTGGAGAAGCTCTCCGGCCTGCAGACCGAACTCAACGGGATCGAGGCCGAACTGGCCGAGGCGGAGGAGGCCTGGCTGGAGGCCAGCGAGATCGTCGAAGGCTGAGCCGCCCGGCGCACAGAGGCCGCACAGCGGCTATGGGAAACTGCGGCTGGGAGAAACTGCGGCTATGAGAATATGGCCCCATGCGGATCACACATCTCGGACATGCATGCGTACTGGTCGAGGCGGCAGGTCAGCGGATCCTGATCGATCCCGGGAACTTCTCCGGGCTCTGGCACGGGACCACTGAACTCGACGCTGTGCTGATCACCCACCAGCATCCCGATCATGTGGACCCTGAGCACGTCCCGGCCCTGCTGGAGCAGAATCCGCAGGCCCTCGTGGTCACCGCCGATGACGTGGATCAGACCGCCGAGCTCCCAGGCGCCCGCACCGTCTCCCCCGGAGAGGTCCTCTCCGTCGGAGAGCTCTCAGTGGAGACTGTCGGCGGAGACCATGCGGTCATCCACGAGGACATCCCCCGGGTCCACAACATCGGCTATGTGCTCCGCGCCGAAGGCGAGCCCGTGTTCTTCCACCCGGGCGACGCATTGGACACCGCACCGGCCGGCGTCGAGGTCCTGGCGCTGCCCCTGATGGGACCCTGGGCGGCGATGAAGGAGCAGGTGGAGTTCCTGCGCGCTTTGGGCGATGCCGCCGCGGAAGCCGGCACGGCAGAGGACTCCCAGGCCGGTGTTCCCCCGTACAGCATCCCGATCCATGACGAGCTGCTCTCCGACCGCGGTCGGGGGCTCCTGAACCGCCAGATCGGCCGGCTCACCGGCACCGAGATCGTCTCCCTGCGCGAGGGAGCCTCCCGCGACTTCGCCGTCGTGGACAGCTGAGCCGCGCGCCGTGGAGATCTCCGCCGAGCTGATCCTCAACCTGACCATCATCGTCCTGGTGGCCTTCGCCGCCGTCGTCCAGCGCATCACCGGGCTGGGCTTCGCGATGGTCCTCGCCCCCTTCCTGGTGGTCTTCCTGGGACCCCACGACGGGGTCATGCTCACCAACTTCCTGGCCCTGGTGGCCCCGGTGCTGATGCTGGGCTTCATCTGGAAGCACATCCAGTGGAGACGGGCGCTGTGGATCGGTGCGGTGGCCACGGTGACCATCCCGTTCTGCGGCTGGGCGGCCGCACTCAGCCCTCCGGGGCCGCTCTACATCGTCGTGGCCAGCCTGGTGCTGGTAGGGCTCTCCCTGACCGTGGTGCTCAGCCGCGCCACCGCAGTTCCCGACAGCCGCACCGCACGGGTGCTGGCCGGGATCGGCACCGGGGCCGGGGCTGTGACCGCCGGCGTCGGGGGCCCGGCCATGACGGTCTACAGCGTGCTGACCCGGTGGGATGTGGTGACCTTCGCCGCGACCCTGCAGCCGATCTGGATCGTGGTCTCCTGTGCCTCGCTGGCCACCAAATGGGGCTTCAGCGAGGACGGCCTGCCGGGACTGCCCTGGTGGGTGTGGCTCAGCTGCGCGGTGATGATCGTCGCCGGACTGCTGGTGGGCACCGTGTTGCAGAAGCGGATCCCGCACGAGATCGTCCGGCGCACGGTGATCGGCATGGCCTTCGCCGGGGCCGTGCTGGCGCTGATCACCGGAATCAGCACCACCACGGGCTGAACGCGGGCCCTGCCCTCAGCTACGCGAGGTGAGCAGCCGTGCGCCCGGAGCGGGGCCGGTGACCGGGATCGCCCACACGTCGGTGCGCTCCTCCAGGCTGGTGGCCAGCTGACCGGCTGCGGCGGCGTCGCGGGTCAGGAAGACCACCGTGGGCCCCGAGCCGGAGACCATGCCCTGCATAGCGCCCTCCAGCAGACCCGCATCCATCATCCGGTCCAGGGAAGGGATCTTCCGCACCGCCGGGGCCTGCAGCTCGTTGGTCATCAGCGTGGCGGCCATCTCAGCGTCGGCGGTGCAGACGGCGCGGACCAGGTCGGCGTCGAGCTCCGGCTCCTCCGCAGAGACCCCGGCCTCCTCACGCATGGCGTCCAGCTCCTGGTAGATCTCCGGGGTGGACAGGCCCGTGTTGGCCGGGACGATGACCAGGTGCAGCTCACCGCGGGTCAGCAGCGGGGAGAGCTCGTCGCCCACTCCCTGCCCGACGGCGGCGCCGCCCAGGATGGCGAAGGGCACATCGGCACCCAGCTCAGCACCCACCTCAGCCAGCTGCTCCTTGGAGAGGCCAGCGCCCCAGAGGGCGGAGCAGGCCACCAGGGCGGCTGCGGCATCGGCCGATCCCCCACCCATGCCGCCGGCCACCGGAACGTTCTTGGTGATGGTCAGGTCAACACCGGAGGTGATCCCGAGGCGCTCGCGGAGCTTCTGAGCGGCCTGGTGGGCCAGATTGCGCTCATCCAGCGGGATGGCCGCAGTGACGGTCTCCCCCTGGACCTGCTGCTGAACCTCGGTGAAGGCCGAACGCTCCGAGAGGCTCACGGTGATGGCGCTGTCCCGGCGCGGGGCGGCGGTGACCTCCTCGTGCAGGGAGACGGCGAAGTACAGCGTGGCCACATCGTGATATCCGTCCTCGCGGCGAGGTCCCACGCGCAGGCTCATATTCACCTTGCCCGGAGCAACGGCGGTCACGTGGCCGAAGAATTCGCTGTCTCGCATGGAGGAAACTCTACCGCCGCAGCGCCAGGGCTATCTGTGCATAGGCCGCCGCGTCCAGCGTCTCGCCACGGGCCGAGGGCTCGACGCCGGCAGCACGAAGTGCCTCCTCAGCGGCAGCTCCGGAGCCGACGAGTCCCGAGAGCGCCGCGCGCAGAGTCTTGCGGCGCTGGGCGAAGGCGGCGTCGATGACGGCGAAGGTCTCCTCGCGGGTGACCTCGGAGCTGATCGGCTCGCGGCGGTCGAAGCGGACCAGCCCGGAGGAGATCCGCGGCTCGGGCCAGAAGACCTTCTTCCCGACCACGCCGGCCTTGCGCATCTCGGTGTCCCAGGCGGCCTTCACGCTGGGCACCCCGTAGATCTTGGACCCGGGCCCGGCGCAGAGACGGTCGGCGACCTCCTCCTGGACCATCACCAGACCCTTGCGCAGCGAGGGCAGCACCTGCAGGAGGTGGAGCACCACCGGGACCGCGACGTTGTAGGGCAGATTGGCGACCAGCACCTCCGGCTCGCCGAGCTCCGGCGCCGGCCCGCCCTGCCGGGCCGCGGCGTCCCCGTAGGAGGACTCTGCGCCGATGACCCGGCCCGTCAGCTCCCCCGGTCCGACCTTCAGCGCGTCCTGGCGCACCACCGTCAGGTTCGCCGCCTTCTCCGGGCGCATGGTGCCGATGGTCTCCGGCAGCTGGGCGGCCAGCTTGGGGTCGATCTCCACGGCGGTGACCCGGGCGGCCTCGTCCAGCAGCCCCAGGGTCAGCGAACCGAGCCCGGGCCCGACCTCCAGCACATGCTCGGAACCGTCCAGCTCTGCCAGCCCGACGATCCGCCGGATGGTGTTCGGATCGATCACAAAGTTCTGCCCCCACTGCTTGGTGGGGTGGACGTTCAGACCCGCCGCGAGGTCACGGATATGGGCTGCTGAGAGCAGGGGCGGGCGCGCGGCGGGGTCCTGCTCGGCTGAGTCCTGCGCGCCGCTCACGTCCAGCTCCCGTAGGCCTGGGTGGTGTTGAGCATGACCTGCTGACAGAGGCTGTCCAGGCCGGCGTCGTCCTCGAGTCCGCGGGTCTGGGCCATCAGGCGCATGGTCTGCGGGATCAGGTACGGCGCGTTGGGCTGGCCGCGGTAGGGGTGCGGGGTGAGGAAGGGGGTGTCCGTCTCCACCAGGATCAGGTGCGGGTCGGCCACGGCGAGCGCCGAGCGCAGATCCGAGGAGTTCTTGAAGGTGACGGTCCCGGCGAAGGACATGTACCAGCCGTTCTCGTTGCAGATGCGGGCCAGCTCGGCGTCGCCGGAGAAGCAGTGGAAGACCACGCTGCGCGGCAGCTCCGGCGCGTCCTTGAGGATGGAGACGACGTCCTCGTGGGCGTCGCGGTCGTGGATCTGCATGGCCAGGCCGCGCTCGACGGCCAGGGCGATGTGGTCGCGGAAGCTGCGCTGCTGGGCGGCCACGCCCTCCTCGCCGGTGCGGAAGTAGTCCAGGCCGGTCTCGCCCACGGCCACGACCTGCTCGTCGGCGGCGAGTTCGGCGATCCGGGCGAAGGCGGCGTCGTATTCTCCGCGCTCGGCCAGCTCGGGGGCATCGTTGGGGTGCAGAGCCACGGCGGCCTTGGCGCGCGGGTCTGAGTTCGCGGCCTGCACGGAGAACTCGCTGGAGGCGACGTCATAGCCCACGCAGACGGCCCCGGCCACGCCGAGAGCTGCGGCGGTGTCCAGGTGCTGGGTCAGGCTGACGGCGACCTGGCCGTCTCGGAAGTCCAGGTGGGCGTGGTTGTCGATCACCGGCACCCGCAGCGGCTCCGGAGCCGGCGGGTAGTCCAGGCGACGCCTCTTCTTGGACTTCTCCTCCGTCGCGCTGCGCACGGGGCCGCCCTCAGGTGCCTGCTGCTCCTTGGGCAGGTAGGCCGGCGGCGTCTGTCCGGGGGTGGGCCGGTCCGGGGCAGCCTCACCTCGTAGGTGCCCGGCGGGAGTCACCGCCCCGTCGGCAGCCGGGTCAGCCGGCGTCGGGCTCTGCTGATCGTCACGCGCTTCACTCACGGTCCCCCACTCTACCGGGGCTGCTCCCCGCGTTGTTTGGGCGAAGAGTTGCTGTCTCAGCGGGATTTCGACCCTGAGACAGCAACTCTTCGCCCAAACAACTCAAGTGGCACGGAGGCGGACTGCTGATCGAACCTGCGAGACCGCACGACGGAAACCGTTCTGCGCATCTGAGCTGTTGTAGCAGAGCAGTAGCCACCCCTGGGCATGGAAGTCGTTGTCCCGCCGCTGGTTTCGTCGCTGCTGGTCAGGGTCGAAGTGCGTCCCACCGTCATACTGGATGGCGATCTTCAGCCCGGGATAGCCCATATCCGCCGGGTGACTGAACGGATCCGCCGGATCCGCCGGCACCTGCAGCTCCGGCTCGGGCAGGCCAGCATCCACCAGAGCCAGCCGCAGCTCCGTCTCTTTGAACGAGTCCGCCCCCACGCGGATCAGTCCCAGCGCTTCCTTCGCCCGGGCCTTGCCCGGCACCCGTCCGGCTTCTTCGACGACGCCGACCAACTCCCTCAGCGAAGCGAAGGGTTCGTCCCGCCCCTCGAACCTCTGCCGCGGCTGACGCACCAACTGGTCCCCGAAGGCGACGACGCTGGTCAGCGAACACCGAGCCGCGAGGTCGAACCAGGTCCGCGCCGGCGTCGTGACCGGCACGCCCCCGATCAGCATGACCTGCCCCTCTCGAAGCTCTCGTCGGTGACTGGTCACACCGTGCCGGCGGATGCGGCGCGCGGTGCCCGCAGGCTGAGTGAGGTGGACGGCGTCGTCGCGGGCGACCTCCCAGGGAAGGTGCAGGCCCAGCACGCGGGCAGCCGTGACGTCGGAGACCACGCAGTCCGGCAGCTCCTCGGCGAGCAGCACAGCCCTCATCCCCAAGGTCAGCTGGTCTGCGTCCTGGCGATAGAACCCGTAGAAGACGCGGTCGGTGTCAGCCCGGCGCAGTCGCTGCGGGTGGATCCCCTCGGCCCGCAGGAGAGCAGGGGTGAGGGTACAGCCATTCCATCTCTTGGGCAGGACCTCGGGGCGACGCATGCCCTGATTCTGCCGAGAAACGGAAAGCAGCGGCGGGAGTTCTCCACAGCCCCCGTTGTTTGGGCGAAGACTTGCCGTCTCACGCCTGAAATCCTTCTGAGACGGCAAGTCTTCGCCCAAACAACTCGGGGGTGAGAACGCGCCCGGGCAGAAAGGTGCCCCGCGGGAGGGACCGGCGTGCCGGCCCGCCCCACGGGGCACCTGGTTCTCCTGGTGTTATCCGGAGGGCCGGCGGCTCAGCGCTGGGCGTCGATCTTCTGCTGCTCCTTGATCTGGTGCGGCAGGGGTTCCGGGTCCTCCAGGAGCCGGCCGGCCTTGCGGTCGGCCAGGTACTGCTTCATCTCCTCCTTGACCCGCGGCGCGAGGATCGCGCAGCCGAGGACGTTGATGAAGATGCAGGCGAACAGCGCCGAGTCGGCGATCTCGAAGATGTTTCCCACAGTGACCAGGCAGCCCGTCACGATCAGGACCAGGACGAAGACTCGGAACAGCGTGTCCGAGAGCTGGCTCTTGCCGAAGAGATGGCGCCAGGCCTGGATGCCGTAGTAGGACCAGGTGATCACCGTGGAGAAGGCGAAGAGCAGGACGGCCACGGTCAGGATGACGTCGAAGCCGGGGATGAAGGTGTTGAAGGCGGCCGAGGTCAGCGCCACATCGCCCTCACCTGCTTCCAGAGCGTCGTCGTACTCCGGCGGCCAGGCGAAGATGATCACCAGGGCGGTCATGGTGCAGACCACCACGGTGTCGATGAAGGGCTCGAGGATGGCGGTGAAGCCCTCGGAGACCGGGCGGCGGGTCTTGACCGCAGAGTGGGCGATCGGAGCGGAGCCGACGCCGGCCTCGTTGGAGAAGGCAGCACGCATGACACCGATGATGATCACGCCGAGGATGCCGCCCTGGATGCCCTCCGGAGAGAAGGCACCGTCGATGATCGCGCCGACTGCGGACGGGATCTGGTTGAAGTTCGCGCCGATGACCACCAGGCAGGCCGCCACGTAGACCGCGGCCATGGCCGGGACCAGCTTGGCGGTGACGTTGCCGATGGACTTGATGCCGCCGATGATGACCACGCCGACCAGAGTGGCGAAGACGATGCCGAAGATGAGGGCGACGACCTCGCTGCCGAAGAAGCCGTCCTCGCCGCCGGTGGCCGCACGCAGCTGGGAGTAGGCCTGGTTGGCTTGGAACATGCCGCCGCCGACCACGCCGAACAGCACGATGGCCAGGGCGAAGATGCCGGTGATGATGGCCACCGGGACCCGGCCCAGCTTGGAGTAGGCCACCTTGAGGTACTGGAAGGGTCCGCCGTGGACCACGCCGTCCTCATCGATGTAGCGGTACTTCACACCCAGGGTGCACTCCACGAACTTGGTGCACATGCCCAGGAAGCCGGCCAGGATCATCCAGAAGGTGGCGCCGGGGCCACCCATGGAGATGGCCGCGGCCACACCGGCGATGTTGCCCAGGCCCACAGTGGCCGCTGTGGCGGAGGTCAGAGCTTGGAAGTGGGTGACCTCTCCGGGGTCCTTATCCGTGGTCCACTTGCCGCGGACGGTCTCCAGGCTCACCGGTGCGGTGCGCAGCTGGACGAATCCGAAGTACACCGAGAACGCGATGGCCGCAAAGATCGACCACAGCACCACCACGTAGGCGTCGGTTCCGCCGATGGGCACCTCCGCGAAGATGACGGCGCCCAGGACTGCATTGATGCTCTCGAACCAGCCGTCGATGGTGTCGGCGATTCCTTGGACCGCTGAGGGATCTTCCTCAGCGGCCGCCGCGATGAGCGGCGAGTCAGTTGTGCTCATAGGTCTCATTCCTCACGAATGGTCGATGCGAGTGTGATTCCCCTCACAATGTAGCGAGACATTACTCGCTCGTAGAGCAATAATCTAGCCCGGCCGCGTTTCCGTGAGCTTGCCGTGAGCAACGAATATGTTTCTTTTATGTTTCCAGCGAGACGATCGTTGCACCATCCACCGGTGCCGCCTCACTTTCGCAGGGCCAGAGCGGCGTCGTAGAGCTCCCGGGAACTGACCTCCCGGCCCTCCGCCACGTCCTTGGCCACCACCTTGAGCTTCTCGCCAGCCGCCGCGCGGTCCACCACCTGCTGGGCCAGCTCCTCCACCGAGAGCTCGACGCCGCCCTCGGCCAGGTCCGCACCGCCCAGCACCAGGACCATCTCGCCCTTGACCGTACCCTGCTCCTGACGCTGAGCGAAGGTCTCTGCGAGCTCGGCCAGGCTGCCCCGCAGCACCTCCTCGTGCCGCTTGGTCAGCTCGCGGCACAGCGCCGCCGGCCGCGTGGGCCCCAGCTCGCGGGCCATCTCCTCCAGCGTGGCGGCCACGCGATGCGGAGATTCGAAGAGCACTGTGGTCCAGTCCTCTCCCGCCAGCCGTTCCAACAGACGACGCCGATCGCTCGCCTTCCGCGGCAGGAAGCCGGCGAAGGTGAAGCGGTCAGTGGGCAGCCCGGAGAGCGCCAACGCAGTCGTGACCGCTGAGGCGCCGGGCGCCACAGTGACCCCGACGCCGGCCTCGATGGCCGCGCTGACCAAACGGAAGCCCGGATCGGAGACCGCCGGCATGCCCGCATCGGAGACCACCAGGACAGTGGTCCCCTCGTGGGCCGCGGCCAGGATCTCCTGGGCGCGGGAGGCCTCGTTGTGCTCGTGCAGGCTCAGGAATCGCCCCGGAGCGCTGATACCCAGCGCCTGGCAGAGATGCCGAGCCCTTCGGGTGTCCTCGGCGGCGACGATCTCGGCGCTGAGCAGCAGACGCTGCAGTCGGTCAGTGGCATCGCCCAGGTTCCCGATCGGAGTCGCGGCCAGCACGATAGGGGCCTCCCAGAGGGAGTCGGTGTCATGTCCCATGGTGCAAGTAGCATAGCGACGATGGAAGAGAAGCTGGGTGCGCGGCCCCACCGTCCGGGGCTCTGGGGCTGGCTGGTGCCGCTGCTCATCACCGTGGTGGCCGGAGCCCTGCGCCTGCGGGGCCTGAGCAATCCGCACCTGCTGATCTTCGATGAGACCTATTACGCCAAGGACGCCTATGCCCTGCTGATCGCCGGCCATGAGCTGGTCTGGCCCGAGGGCGCCGATGACATGTGGCTCTCGGGCAGCGCGGCCCCCACTGATGAGGGCTCCTATGTGGTCCATCCGCCGCTGGGCAAATGGCTGATCGCCATCGGGCTCCACCTCTTCGGGATGGAGTCCGGCTTCGGCTGGCGCGTCTCCGCGGCGGTGGCCGGGACGCTGAGCGTCCTGCTGATCACGCTGATCACCCAGCGGATGTTCCGCTCGGTGTTCCTGGGGGCGGTGGCCGGCGTGCTCACCGCTGTGGAGGGCCATCACCTGGTGATGAGCCGGGTAGCCATGCTGGACATCTTCCTGATGCTCTTCGTGCTGGCGGCCTTCGGCGCCCTGCTGATGGACCGTTGCAGCACCCGACGCCGATTGGCCGCCTGGGTCGAGACCCACCAGACCCAGCCGGCGCAGCCGGACCAGCCTGCAGAACCCGCGCAGCCGTCTCACCCCGAGCAGCCCAAGGGCCCCTGGCTGCTCTGGCGCCCCTGGCTCTTCGCCGCAGGGATCCTGCTGGGCGCGGCCACTGCGGTGAAGCTCTCCGCGCTGGCCTTCGTCGCCGCATTCGGCATCATGGTGGTGCTCTGGGATCTGCAGGCCCGCCGCGCCGCAGGCATCCGGCGCTGGGCCTTCAGCGGTCTGACCCGGGATACGCCCTGGGCACTCATCACCGTGCTGCCGCTGGCCCTGTTCACCTACGTGAGCTCCTGGGCCGGCTGGCTGCTGAGCTCCTCCGCCTCACACCGCCAGTGGCACACCCAGCATGAGGCTGAGGGCCTGGCCACACTGGTCCCCGGCCCGCTGCGCTCCCTGTGGGCGTATCACCGCGAGGCCACGAACTTCCATCAGGACCTGACCTCCGGCCACGACTACGCCTCCTCCCCCTGGACCTGGCTGTTCATGGGCCGCCCGGTCTCCATGCACTACCAGTCCTATGAGCACGGCGAGTCCTTCCCCTGGGACGAGGACGCCGTCTGCCGGGCCCAGACCTGTTCCTCGGCCATCCTGGACCTGGCCAACCCGCTGATCTGGTGGACCGCACTGATCGGCGTCGTGGTGGTGCTCCTGCTCTGGCTGGGCCGCAGGGATTGGCGCTATGGCGCGATCCTGGCCGGCTATGCGGGCGGATTCGCCGTCTGGCTGCTGTTCCCGGACCGCACGATGTTCTTCTTCTACACGATCAGCTTCCACCCCTTCGTCATCCTGACCCTGGTGGTGCTCGCCGCGCTGATCCTGCGCGCCGGGCACAGACCGGACCAGTCGGAGGAACGACGCCGGGAGCTGCAGCGGCGCAATACGGTGATCGTGCTCTGCTATGTGCTGCTCGCGGTGGCGGTCTCGGTGTTCTTCCTGCCGCTGTGGACCGGTGAGCTCATCCCCACCGATCAGTGGCGGCTGCGCATGTGGCTGGAGAACTGGATCTGAATCGACAGCCCCTGCTGTGGAGCAGAACCACTGCGTAGGTAGACTGCCGCTGTGACTTCCACCGATTCTCACACCCAGCAGGCCGCCGACCCGACCACTGCGGACTCCCCCATCACGGAGAGCTCCACCGAGCAGATCGCGCACCTGGATGACGCGATCAACGTCACCGACGGCGTGCTGGCGCTGCTGGCCGCATCTCCGGACAAGGCCGTCTACGCGGTGCCCAACGGCGCCGGCGGCTGGGTGGACGTCTCCATCACCAGCTTTGTGGAGCAGGTCCGCCGCACCGCCAAGGGCCTGATCGGCCTGGGTGTGAACCCCGGTGACCGTGTGGCCGTCATGTCGGCCACCAGCTACTCCTGGGCCGTGATCGACCAGGCCATCTGGTTCGCCGGAGCCGTCTCCGTGCCGATCTACGAGACCAGCTCCACCCACCAGATCTCTCACCTGCTGGCCCATTCGGAGGCCGGCCTGGTGCTGATCGGCGATGAGCAGCTGCGCCCCACCGTGGAGAGTGCGGCGAAGACCGCCTCCGTGGAGGTGGAGGTCCTGCCTTTCGACTCCACCGCCGCGCTGGCAGCCATCGCTTCCCATGGCGGCGAGGTCTCTGATGAGCTGCTGGAGAAGGCCCGCTCGAGTGCCGGCCTCGACGATGTCGCAACCCTGGTCTACACCTCCGGGACCACCGGGAAGCCGAAGGGCGTGCGCATCACCCACCGCAACCTCGCCGAGGGTGCGGCCAACCTCGTCGCCTTCGCCGACGACATCCTGGGTGAGGGCGAGTCCCGGACGCTGCTGTTCCTCCCCCTGGCCCATGTTCTGGCCAGGGCTGTGCAGCTGGCCTGCCTGCACAACGGCATCCAGGTGGCCCACAGCGGCAGCACGGAGAACCTCATCGAAGACCTCGGATCCTACCGCCCCACGTGGCTGCTGGCCGTGCCCCGCGTCTTTGAGAAGGTGTTCCACGGTGCCTCCGCCAAGGCGCATTCCGAAGGCAAGGGGAAGATCTTCGATGCCGCCAAGTCCACCGCCATCGCCTACTCCCGGGCGCAGCAGGCTCAGGCCTCGGGAACCGGCAGTGGCCCCAGCACCGGGCTGAAGGCCAAGCGGGCGCTCTTCGCCAAGCTGGTCTACTCCAAGCTGCATGCGCGCATGGGCGGCAACGTCACCCACTTCGTCTCCGGGGCCTCCCCGCTGGACCCGGAGATCGCCCACTTCTTCACCGGCATCGGACTGCCGGTCCAGGAGGGCTACGGACTCACCGAGTCCACCGCGCCCATCACGCTGAACATCCCGGAGGCCACGCGGATCGGATCCGTGGGCCTGCCGGTGCCGGGCAGCACCGTCCGGATCGCCGAGGACGGCGAGGTCCTGCTGAAGGGACCGGTGGTCTTCGCCGGCTACCACAACGCGGAGAAGACCACGCTGGGGGCCTTCGACGCCGACGGCTTCTTCCGCACCGGTGACCTCGGTGAGCTCGACGCCGACGGCTTCCTGACCATCACCGGCCGGAAGAAGGAGCTGATCGTCACCGCAGGAGGCAAGAATGTGCTGCCCACTCCCCTGGAGGAGGCGGTGCGCGCCCATCGGCTGGTGGCCCAGTGCGTCGTCGTCGGGGATGGCCGGCCCTTCGTGGGCGCTCTGGTGACCCTGGATGCCGAGGCTCTGGACGGGCGCAGCCTGGAGGAGGCTGCGGCTGATCCCACAGTGCGCGAGGAGATCCAGCAGGCGGTGGGTCAGGCCAATGAACGGGTCTCCCGCGCAGAGTCCATCCGGAAGTTTGAGATCCTCTCCACCGAGCTCTCCGAGGAGTCCGGCCACCTGACCCCGTCGATGAAGCTGCAGCGGCATAAGGTCATCGAGGACTTCTCTGAGCAGATCGAGGCGCTCTTCAGCAGCTGAGCCTCGGCAACCGGGCCCGGTTTCGTCGCCGTCGTCACCGCCGTCTCCGCCGCCGCCAAACCCGCGTTGTGTGGGCACTTTGGGGCGCTCTGAGCATCCGAGGATCACTCAGAGCGCCCCAAAGTGCCCACACAACTGGTCAGCCCTCCAGCGCTTTCCAGGCGTCGGCGATGATGTCCTCCAGGCTGTGCTGCGGCGCCCAGCCCAGCACCTCGCGGGCCTTCTGACCCGAGGCCACCAGCGTGGCCGGATCCCCGGCGCGGCGCGGCTCCTCGGTCACCGGCACCTCTTTGCCGGTCACACGCCCGACGGCGTCGATCACCTCGAGCACGCTGGATCCCACACCGGTGCCCAGGTTGAAGACCTCGTGGGTGCCCGACTCAACCCATTCCATGGCGAGCAGATGCGCCTGAGCCAGGTCCAGGATGTGGATGTAGTCGCGCACTGCGGTGCCGTCCGCCGTCGGGTAGTCGATGCCGAAGAGCTTGGCGCCCTCCCCCTCGCCTTGGGCGGCCTTGAGCAGGTTGGGGATCAGATGGGTCTCCGGGTCGTGGCGCTCGCGCAGCCCCTCGGAGGCCCCGCCCACGTTGAAGTAGCGCAGGCTCACTGCGCCCAGCCCGTGGGCGTTCGCCTCAGCGGTGAGCATATGGTCGATGGCCAGCTTGGAGGCTCCGTAGGGATTGATCGGCGCCGTGGGGTGGTCCTCGGTGATCAGTCCCCCGGGCAGGTCCGGCAGCGGGTTGCCGTAGACCGCGGCGGTGGAGGAGAAGACCAGCCGCTTCACGCCGGTGGCGCGCATAGTGTCCAGCAGTCCCAGCGTGGCCACGATGTTGCCGTGCCAGTACCGCTCGGGGTGCCGCACCGACTCCCCCACCAGCGACTTCGCCGCCAGGTGGATGACCGCATCGAAGCTGGAGTCCAGGATGTCGGCGGCCGCGGAGAGATCTCCGTGGTGCCATGTGGCACCGGCGAGGACGGCGTCGGGGTGACCTGCTGAGAGGTCGTCCAGCACGACCACCTCATGTCCCTGGGCGAGCAGCTGCTGAGCCACCACGCTGCCGATATAGCCGGCACCGCCGGTCACCAAGACCTTCATTCGTTCTCCTCACGTGGATCTGATCGGGCGAATCCCTACTCTATCCAGCCGGCGGCCTCTGAAAGATTCTGATGCGATCTCTCATCCGGCTCTCATGATGACCCACCACTCTTATACCCATGAGCATCACGGTTGCCCTGTACTCCCACGATTCGGTCGGCCTGGGCCACGCCCGCCGCAACCGGGCCATCGCCTTCGCGCTGGCCGCCGACCTGCCGCGCCTGACCGGCCAGCAGGTCCGTGGGCTGCTCATCGCCGGGCACCCGGATGCCACCAACGATTCCCTGCCCCCGGGCTGGGACTGGCTGGTCCTGCCCGGCTTCACCCGCACCGAGAACGGCTACGCCTCCCGGAAGCTGACCATGTCCGTGGAACAGCTGACCGCTCTGCGCAGCTCCACCGTCTCCGCCGCGCTGGAAGCCATCAGCCCGGATCTCTTCATCGTGGACCGGCATCCCTTCGGCGTGGGCGGCGAGCTCAAGCCCGCCCTGCAGATGCTCCGCGATCGCGGCCGGACCACCACTGTCCTGGGCATGCGCGATGTGCTCGACACTCCCCAGACCGCTCAGCGCGAATGGGAACGGGTGGGCGGCGGTGCCGGCGTGGCCGAGCACTATGACGCGGTGTGGGTCTATGGCGACGACGCCGTCTACGACCCCTTCGCCACCGGCGAGCTTCCCCCGGAGCTGGCCTCCCGCAGCCGCTCCACCGGCTACCTCTCCCACGGCCGTCCGGATGATCCCACGGGCGAGGACACCGTCCAGCCCTATGTGCTGACCATGGTGGGCGGCGGCTCCGACGGCGGCCAGATCGCCCTGGCGGCCGCCCGCGCCCAGGCCCCCGTCGGGCACCGCCATGTGATCCTCACCGGACCCCAGATGCCGGCCGCCGACTATGAGCGGATCTCCGCCGCCGTGGGCGAATCGGCCCACCTCAACGGCAGCCAGCAGGTCCAGGTGCGCCGCTACGCCCCCAACGTCCCCAAACTGATCCGCGAGGCCGCCGCCGTGGTCTGCATGGCCGGCTACAACTCGCTGGCAGAGGTCATGGCCACCACGACGCCTGCCCTGGTGGTCCCGCGCAGCACCCGCCGGGCGGAGCAGCCGCGCCGCGCCGCCGCCCTGGCCGCCGCCGGTGCGGTCAGCACGCTGCCGGCCGAACAGCTGACCCCGGCCGCCCTGTCCTTCTGGTTCTCCCACGCCGTCCACCAGCGCACGCTGCGCGACGGCGTGGACCTGGACGGCCTGACCCGGGTGGGCGACTTCGCCGCCGAGCTGATCAGTCGCCGCGCAGTGCTCGCTTCAGCTGAGGCCTATGACTCGCACGCACTCGATGAGGAGCCCGCATATGTCCGCTGACGCCATGTCCACAGCACAGCCCCACCCCCAGGAGCCCGTGGTCGGCTATGTCCTGAAGATGTACCCGCGCTTCTCGGAGACCTTCATCGTCTCCGAGATCCTGGCCCGCGAGGCCCGCGGCGAGAAGATCGTCATCTTCTCCCTGCGGCCCTCCACCGACACCCGCTTCCACCCTGAGCTGGCCCGGGTGAAGGCCCCGGTGGTCCACGTCTCCCGGCCCAACACCGCCGGGCGCTTCTGGCAGCACCTCAGCGAGACCGGCTCCGATGAGCAGCTGCTGGAGGGTGTGCGCACGGTGCTCCCTGAGCTGCTGCGCCACAGCTCCGACGACGCCGTCCAGGCGGTCTCCGTGGCACGGCTGGCCCGTGAACAGGGGGTCACCCATCTGCACGCCCACTTCGCCTCTGTGGCCACCACCGTGGCCCGGACCGCTGGGCAGATCGCAGGGATCCCCTACTCCTTCACCGCCCACGCCAAGGACATCTTCCACGAGGATATCGACCAGCTGGAGCTGGAGCAGAAGTTCGCCGATGCCCACCACTCGATCACCATCTCGGGCTACAACCTGGCGGATCTGCGCCGCCGCTTCCCGGAGGCGACCGCCACGCTGAAGCTGGTCCGCAACGGCCTGGAGATGGAGCGCTTTCCCTACGCCCCGCGCACCCGGGCCGGGGCCGGGACAGAGACTGAGGAGCAGAGCGTGCCGCGGCTTCTCTCCGTGGGACGCTTGGTGGAGAAGAAGGGCTTCCACCTGCTCATCGACGCCGTGTCAAGGCTGCGCGAGGCCGGCGTCGTGGTGGAGGCCGATATCGCCGGAGACGGCCCCATGGCCGCTGACCTGGAACGACAGATCCAGCGCCTGGGTATGCAGGACCAGGTCCGGCTGCTCGGAGCCCGCACCCAGGCCGAGGTCCGGGAGCTGCTGGGCACCCATGACGTGTTCGTCGCACCCTTCGTGGTGGGCCGGGATGGGAATGCTGACGGGCTTCCGACTGTTCTTCTCGAGGCTATGGCACGCGGCATCCGTTGCGTGGCAGCCGATGTGACCGCCGTCGGGGAGGTCATCCGCACCGGTGAGACCGGGTGGCTGGTGCCCTCCGGCGACGCTGTGGCCCTGACGGACGCCGTCTCTGAGGCCATCCGAACCGACTCCGCCTCCGCCGCCGAGCACCGGCGGCGCACCGACAACGCCCGCGCACTGGTGGAGGAGCTCTACGACTCCCACCGCCAGGCCTCCGCGCTGAGCGCTCTGGTCACAGCAACCCGAACCGTTGCGCAGGATCCCCTGAGAGAACAGGACCGCGCAGAAGGAGCACTGCTATGAGAATCGCCTACCTGCTGGCCGATCCCGGCATCGGCGTCTTCGGCACCAAGGGTGCCTCCGTGCACGTCCAAGAGATGATCCGGGCGTTCCGCACCCACGGCCACGAGGTGACCGTCTACTGCGCCAAGCGCGGCGATAAGGCCGGTCAGCCGGACACCGAGTCGGTGCCGGAGGATCTGGCGGATCTGCGCGTGATCACCGTTCCGGTGGACGCCGAGGCCCCAAAGGATGTGGCCTCCCGCGAACAAGCCATCACCCAGGCCTCCCTGCAGATGGCGCAGCTGGCCGCGTCCGAGGACTATGAGCTCATCTACGAGCGCTACTCACTGTTCTCCGAGGCCGGCGCCACGCTGAAGTCCCTCTACACCGAGCGCGACAGCGATCTGGACCATGGCTTCATCCGCGACGTCCCGCTGGTCATGGAGGTCAACGCCCCGCTGTTGCAGGAGCAGGGCACCCACCGCGAGCTCCACGAGGCCGAGGGCGCTGAGCACATCACCCTGCGCGCCCTGGGCGGCGCCGACGTGGTCTCCTGCGTCTCCGAGCCGGTGGCACAGTGGGTCCGCGGCATCCTGGGCGAGCAGATCGGCGATCCGCGCGTCATGGTCATCCCCAACGGTGTGAACACCGAGCGCTTCCACCCCCAGGAGCACCAGGAGGAGGAGTCCTCCCAGGACCGCCCCTTCACCGTGGGCTTCGTGGGCACGCTCAAGCCCTGGCACGGCACCGATGTGCTGCTGCATGCCTTCGCCGCAGCCCTGCACGCCGACCGCTCCTCCTGGCGCCTGGAGTTCGCCGGCACCGGACCGGAGCAGCTGCGCCTGGAGCGGATGGCCGATGAGCTCGGCATCGCCGACCAGGTCTGCTTCCACGGCGCTGTCGCCCCGCAGGAGATCCCTGCGATCCTCACCCGGTTCGACGTGGCTGTGGCCCCGTATCCCGAGCCGCAGGCCGCAGGACACTACTTCTCCCCGCTGAAGGTCTATGAGTACCTGGCCGCAGGCGTCACCGTCGTGGCCTCTGCCGTGGGCGAGCTGCCGGAGCTGCTCTCCGGGCAGTCGAGCAATGCGCTGGATGCCCGCGGAGAGAAGATCTCCGCCGGCCAGCGCGGACTGCTGGTCCCCGCCGGCGATGAGAACGCGCTGGCCAATGCACTGGATCAGCTGGCCTCCCGCCCGCAGCTGCGCACCCGCCTGGCCTTCGCCGGCCGCGCCGCCGTCGTGGAGCGCCACACCTGGACCCGCCGCTGCGGCGATCTGCTGCGCGCAGTGGGCCTGTCCAGCAGCACCCACGCCGGGTTGACCACACCCCTGCCGGTGCTCTCCCCGGCCATGCTGGCCGAACTGACCGATGACATCCCCCACGAGCCCCTCGGAGTGACCCCGCGATGAGTGAACGCCCGAAGTCCCCGCGTGCCCAGCACCGTCAGGGGCTGATGCGCACGCTGAGGATGATCGGGCCTCATCTGAAGGAGCATAAGCTCCTGATCACCCTCGGCATGCTGGCCCTGCTCGGGGATGTGCTCTTCCGCATCCTCGAGCCCTGGCCGGTGAAGTTCGCCGTGGACAACGTCACCGAGGCTCTGGGCGCAGAGATCGCCGAGGTGGAGACCGTCCCCGACGACGTCGGCACCGTACTGGCCTTCTGGGCGGTCATGCTGGCGCTGATCGTCGGCGGACGGGCAGTGTGCAACTACTTCTCCACCATCGCCTTCGCCAAGACCGGTGTGAAGGTGGCCACCCGGCTGCGCTCACGGGTCTTCGACCACATCCAGTCGCTCTCGCTGCGCTATCACTCCAAGGCCAGCGTGGGAGACACCTCCCAGCGTCTGGTGGGCGATATGGGCCGGCTGCAGGAGGTCGCGGTCACCGCGGGCCTGCCGCTGGTGGGCAACCTGCTCACGCTCATCGCGCTGTTCATCGTGGTGATCGTGCTCAACCCGGTGCTCTCCCTGGTGGTGCTGGCGACGGCGGCGCTGTACTTCCTGATCAGCCGCTTCGCCTCCCCCAAGATCACCACCGCCTCCCGGGCCACCCGCAAGGGCGAGGGTCAGCTGGTTGGGGACGCCGCCGAGGCGCTGGCCGCCATCCGCGTGGTCCAGGCCTACGGGCTGGAGGACACCGTGGCCCAGGGCTTCGCCGCGGGCAACCAGAAGGCGCTGAAGGCCGGCATCAAGGCCCGCAAACTCGCCGCCCGGCTGGAACGCTCCACCGATCTGCTGGTGGGCATCTCCACCGCCGTGGTGCTGGGCTTCGGCGGCTGGCAGGTCCTGGGCGGGGTCATGACTCCCGGAGACATGGTCCTGTTCCTGATGTACCTGAAGATCGCCATGAAGCCGCTGCGCGATATGGCCAAGTACACCGGGCGCATCGCCCGGGCCACCGCCTCCGGCGAGCGCATCGCCGATCTGCTGGACGAGCCGGTGGAGATCACCGATCCGGACCCCGCCCAGCCGATGGGCCGCGTCCACGGAGACATCGCCTTCTATAGGGTCACCACCAAGGACGGCCACGGACGTGAGCTGTTCAAGGATCTGAGCCTACACATCCCCGCCGGACAGCGCGTGGGCCTGCTTGGCCCCTCCGGTGCGGGCAAGTCCACCCTGGCCGGCTATCTGCTGCGTCTGGCCGATGTGGACTCAGGTTCTGTGCTGATGGACGGCCATGACACTCGCCGCGTCACCCGTGAGGATCTGCGCAGCAACGTCTCCATCCTGCTGCAGGAGTCCGTCCTCTTCGCCACCACGGTGAGAGAGAACATCCGATACGGCCGCCTGGACGCCACCGATGAGGAGGTGGAGGACGCCGCCCGCCGCGCCGGCGCCCATGAGTTCATCGAGGCCCTCCCCGAGGGCTATGACTCCGTGCTGGGCAACCGCGGTGACACGCTCTCCGGCGGTCAGCGCCAGCGGATCGCCATCGCCCGGGCCCTGGTCCGCAATGCACCGGTGGTGATCCTCGATGAGGCCACTTCGGGGCTGGATCCGGCCTCCCGTGCCTTGGTGGAGTCCTCGCTGCGCGAGCTGACCCGCGGCCGCACCACCGTGGCCATCACCCACGATCTCAGCACAGTTCAAGGTTTGGACCGCATCCTATGGTTGGACCAGGGCCAGATCGTCGAGGACGGCTCCCCCGAGGAGCTGCTGGCCGATGAGAACAGCATGCTGGCCCAGTGGGCGTCGACTCAGCGCGAGTCCATGCGGGACCAGCACCTGAACGCAGAGGATCGTGTGTGACTGAAGGGACGCAGGTCGCAGTGAGCAATCCCCGTGAGGCACATGCTCATGCGGCAGAGGTGGCCGGGCTGGACGGCGCGGAGGCGCTGCTCAGCGCAGCAGGACTGACCCAGCTGCTGGGGACGGAGACCGAGCCCACGCATCTGCGGATGAAGCCGGGGCATTCGGTGATCGTCAGTCATCGCGGCCTCCACAGCGGGGAGCACGGCTGGACCATGCTCACCGCCGACGCCGACAAATACGGCAAGCTGCTCTCCCGCGCCGAGAAGCTGAGCCGGGAGCTCACCGTCCACCGCGCCGAGTCCCCCTATCTGGTCTCCGGCAGCGTCTGGGCCGACCGCTGGCTGGGCCGCGAGCTCGAGGCCGCCCGCACGGCCCTGGGTGAGGACGCTCGCTGGCAGATCCTGCGCTACAACCCCCGACGCCGAGTGGTCGCCGTCGTGGACCACTTCAGCGAGGCCGGCGAGCCGGCCCGCCATGTGGTGCGGGTGGGCGCCCAGCCGCTGGACCATATCGTCACCGCCGCTGAACGCTGGCGCGAGGCCGGGCTGCCGATCAGCCGGGTGAAGCCACTGGGCGGCCGCGGAACCACTGTGACCGCTCCGCTGTGGGGCCACACCGATCTGCTCGAGGCCCCCTATGCCCCGGCGGCCCATTCCGCCGGGCGCCGGATCGCCGAGCTGCACACCCAGGTCAGCCGCAGCACCAGCGCTGAGGGGCTGGCCATGCTGGAGGCCGATGTGGACGGCCATGTCGACGCCGTCGCGCAGGTGGCCCCCTGGCTGGCCGAGCGCGTGGAGACCCTGGCGGAGAAGCTGACCTCGGCCGCCATGGCCCAGGATCCGGGTGAGCCGGTGCAGCTGCACGGCGACCTCTCCCCCGATCAGATCCTGCTGGCCGCCCCGGGCAGCCATAAGATCCGCATCATCGATCTCGACCGGGCCGGGCTGGGACCGGCCATGCGCGACGTCGGCTCCTGGGCGGCCTCCTGCCGCGGCGCCGGAGTGCCGGAGCTGCAGGAGGCCTTCCTGGCCGGCTATCAGGAGGTCTCCCAGCCCGACCCGCCGGCCATGGCGCTCTGGGAGAGCTATGCCCATCTGGCCTCCGCGCTGGACCCCTTCCGCAACTGCGACGCCGCCTGGGCCGATACAGTGACCCGGAGAATCGAATCGGCTGAGACCGCTGTGGAGAACTGTGCACTACCTACCCCCTGAGACTGCCCAGGCTGAAGGCCGCTCGTGGCTGGTCGAACGCGTCTGGCCGGCTGACTCGGCCCCGCTGCCGGTGGAGGTCCGTGCCGCCGGGGGCGATGACCCTGAGCTGCGCGCCGGCTGGTTCCACCCTGCCGGAGAGGACGCCGGAGACTCCGGTGAAGGCCGGCTCGAGCTGCTGCCCACCGGTGAGGATCCCAAGCTGAAGGCACTGGCGGAGACTGCCGCGGACGGCGTCGTGGTCTCCCACCGTCCGGCCAAGCGCGCTGTGGTGCGCCGTGAAGGCACCGGCACGCAGTTCATCAAAGTGGTGCGTCCGGGCCGGGCCGCCGGGATCCTGGAAGGGATCCGCCGGGCTCAGGCCTTCGACGGGCCCTTCCGCACGCCGCGGGTGCTGGCCTCAGATGACTCCACGGTGACCTTCGAGGCGCTGCGTGGGACCAGTCTGCATGAGGCCCACCGCTTCTCCGCCCAGGACTGGGAGGTGGCCTGGGCGCAGGTGCTCCAGGCCTGGGAGACCACCATCCAGCATCCCGGCGAGCTGCCCGAGGGCACCCCGGTCCACGACGCCGACGCCGAGATCGCCGTGCTGCGCCAGTGGGCTCGGAACGTGCAGCCGGTGATCGAGGACTTCGAGCTGCTGGTGGATGCCGTGGAGTCGGCGGCGCATCTGCTGGAGGACGCGTCCACCGGCAAAGTGGTCCCGGCGCACCGGGATCTGCATGACAAGCAGCTGATGTGGTCTCCGGATCATGGGCCGGGCATCCTGGATGTGGACACCGCCTGCCTGGCCCCGCCGGCCCTTGACCTGGCGAATCTGCGTGCTCACGCCCACTGGCGGGCTCAGCAGGGCGTGTGGACCCAGGAGCAGTCGGCGGCTGTGGTGCGCGCGATCAACGACACCGCCTACCGCGCCGGCGTCCCGCAGGACACGCTGGCCGCCTATGAGCATGCCACGCTGCTGCGCCTGGGCTGCGTCTACGCCTTCCGGCCGCGCTGCGCCGCCCACGCCGCCTCCCTCCGTGCTTCCCTCCGCTCGTCTCTGCGTGGGTGATCGGAGAAAGCCATCTCAGGCCCGTCCTTCGCCGGAATTTGGCCAATTCTTGGGTTCTGTCGATCACCCACGAGCAGGAGGTGGCGGCTAGGGTGGGGATGTGGCAGCTGAACGTTCCAAAGATGAGGTTCGGGCCGAACAGCGGCAGGCACGACGCCGGCTGAGCGGCTCGGAGATCCAGGCGCGGGCCGAGCAGCTCTCGGCACTGCTGCTGGAGCAGATCCCCACCTCCCAGCCTGTGCTGGGGTACCTGCCCATGCCGGGAGAACCCGATGTGCTGAGCTTCCTGACCGCGCACTATGCCCGCGGCGGCGAGGTCTTCGTCCCTGTGATCACCGGCGAGCGCCAGATGCTCTGGGGGCCGTGGAGTCCCCAGGCGCCCACTCGGCGCAGCAGCTGGGCCCCGGTGCAGGAGCCTGAGGGCGACCGGCTGCATCTGACCGAGATCCTTTCGGAGCGGCCTGAGGTCACGGCGCTGATCCCCGCAGTGGCCATGGATCACCGCGGCGGACGCCTGGGCCAGGGCGGCGGCTACTACGACTCCCTCTTCGGCCCCGAGGGCGCCGCCACCGCATCAGCCGCGGATGCCGACGACGGCATCAGCGCCCGGTTCATCGCCGTGGTGCATGCCGAGGAGGTCCTGGAGCCCGGCAGCTTCGCGGTCCTCCCTCATGACCTGCGTGTACCGGAGATCGCCACACCGGAGAAGCTCCTGCAGGTCTGAGCGCATCGGCCGGGGCGCATCACCGCGTTCGGGCCGCTATATACTGGTGCAGCTATGCCTACCTATTCGTACCTGTGCAAGGACTGCGGCCACGCCTTCGACATCGTCCAGTCTTTCAGCGACGACTCTCTGTCCACCTGCCCCGAGTGCACCGGCACGCTGCGCAAGAAGTTCGGCAATGTGGGAGTCACCTTCAAGGGCTCCGGCTTCTACCGCAATGATGCCCGTGGAAGCTCCAGCTCCTCCTCCGGCTCGTCGAGCTCTTCCAGCAGCGGCGGAAGCTCCGACGACGGCTCCTCCGGGTCATCCTCCGGCTCCTCCTCGGACTCCTCCTCCAGCAGCTCGAGCAGCACCACCTCCGCCTGAGCGTGACTCAGCCAGGGTTCTGAACCCTCGAGGATCTGCCGAACCTCGCTCTGCCCTCCAGCCCAGATCAGCCCTGCCCGCTGACCATGCTCAGATGGAGTCTGCCCTCATGGGTGGCCTCGGCGATGGTCTCTGCGGTCTCGGCCTCCACGGCCACGATGACCACATTGCCGGCCTCCCCTGCGCCGGGCAGCCAGTTCTCGTCCTCTGAGGTGGGCGTCCAGAGCACCGGTGCTGCCGCTGCCACCGTGCGTGAGGATGTCCCGGACTCGGCGGAATCTGCGGAGACCAGCACATCTACGCTCTGCCCCGGGGTCAGCATCCCCACGATGGCTGTATCGGCCGGACGTACCGGCACGGCGACGACGCCCTCCTCCTGATCCTGCAGCAGGCCCGGTCCCACCAGATGCTCCTGGTGCACCAGCGCACCGGCCGGCAGCGGTACGGCCACCTGCTGACCCAGCAGCTCCTCCAGCTCGGCCTGCTGAACGGGCACCGCCGCCGCATCCATCTGTGTCTCCTCCAGTTCTGAGGCTGTGAGCTCCTGGCCGGCGGCCACCGGCGAGGTCACCTGAACCGCCGTGGCGGTCTCCACCTGGGCTTCCCCTCCGGCGAGGATTCCTGCTCCCACAGCGCAGACGCCCAGCAGCAGCGCCAGCGGCACCCGCAGCCGCTGCAGGCGGCGGCGGAAGGAGGAGCCGCGCAGCCGACGATTCACCCGCGGCGGACGGTCCCTGCGGCGCAGCGCCGCAGCACCACGGCGTGAGCCCCGCGATGAACGCTTCAGCGCTGTGGTCCGCGGAGCTGCGACATGGGGGCCGGCCGTGGCGTGAGAGTCAGCCGCTCGGAGTCCCGCCGTTCGGGACGGTGCTGTTCGGGTCGGTGCTGTTCGGGACCTTGCTGAGCGTGGCTGTGCTGAGCGTGGCCGTGCTGAGCCTGACCCTGCCCCAGCCCGCTCAGAGAGTCGTGCCTCCGCGCGCGGTGCGCCGGCGGCAAGCTCCTGCGCCTGGGGATCCTCCTGCGGGGCGCCGGCATAGCTGCGGCGCTGGCGACGGGTGTTCAGGGCTGTGCCGGCGGCGTCGGCGTGGAGATGAGTGCTCATGGACCCAGCATCACCGCGCTCAGCCCAGGACAGGGTGCACTGGGCTGGCTCTGGGGACCGCCGGGCGCGGCAGACTCAGCACCAGGACTGCTGTGGAGGAATCAGTCCCAGTGGGGTGGGCGCTGTTCCAGGAACCACCGGTCGCGGGCTGAGGCTCCCCCGGAGCCCTTCCCCTCGGTGCCGGACTTCTTCTCCGCGCCGCCTGCCAGCCCGTGGTCTGAGCCCTTCAGCGGGTCATAGACCTGCGACTCCACATCTTCGGGCTGCCCGGAGGTCGGCGGTGCGACCACACGACGCCGCTTCCGCGACCGGCCCTGATCCGCCCGGCCCGCCTGCGACGACGGGTCAGACTCTCCCGGCCCGGCCGGACTCTCCGCAGAGCCGTTCACTGCACCCACTTGCCCCGCTCCCGGGGTGAGGGCCACTTCTTGGAGCGGCGGTGGGCCTCCTCGTCCTCGGCGTCGGCGGCTCCGCCGAAGCGCACCGGCTGGGAGCGTCCGGTCTGGATGCGTGCTCCAGCGCCCTCTTTGGGCAGCCGGTCGGCCAGCGCGCCGGTGGTGGTCAGTGCGATACGGCCTGCCTCGGCGAACTCCGGCCCCGCCGCCAGGCCGACCTTATCGGCCACTACTTCGGTGCAGCGGATGGGATCGGAGAAGACCTCGATGGTCCAGAGCACCATGTAGTTCCAGCCCAGGCGTTCGAAGGCCTCCGGGCGCTGGCGAGAGCGCTCGCGCACCGACATCTGCGCATAGCCCTCGGTGCCGTCCGATGCCATGGCCAGCGGCACCACCTTGGTCATCGGGGTGACCTTGCGCGGGCAGGCGGCCAGGTCCAGCGTTCCGCGGAAGCCGTCCTCCACGCGGCCGCCGCGGGCCCGGATCCGGTCCACCAGGTCCAGGACCAGCGGATCGGTCAGCGAGGCCGAGGCGGTCGGGTTGCCCTCGGCCCCCATAGCGGTGTCCAACAGCCGGTACAACTCAGCGGCGCCGTTGTTGAGCAGACCCGGGTTGAGGTCCGAGGGAGCCAGCGAGGTGACGATCTTCAGCTGCTCGCGAGCACGGGTCATCGCCGCGGCGAAGTACTCGCGTCCGCGGGTCTCGGAGAGCTCACCGAACTCGTGCACGGCCTCGCCCTTGATGGAGCGGCCGAAGCCCAGGGAGAAGATGACGTCGTCGCGGACCAGTCCCTGGGCACGCTCCACCGGAGCCACCACGAAGGACTCCCCCGCCCCGACGCCGGAGCCTGCGGCCCCGTGCTCGAAGTAGGGCTTGGCCCAGGAGTGGTTGGCCATGTTGAGCCGGATCGCATCGGCCACCCGCCTGGCATGCCATTCGGAACCGGTGATCACGGCCAGGGAGCGGTCCCGGTTGGCGCGGACATGCTCGAAGACCATGTCCACCACCCGGTTGACCTCCACGGTGGGAGACTCCACGGAGTCGCGCCCGCCGGGCCGGCTGCTGTTCGCACCCAGGTGCTCCACGCTGAGGCTGCGGCCCTGGCCGGTGAGCTGGGCGGCGTCGGGAAGGCGGACCAGCTCTCCGTCGTAGAGCGACTCGGAGATGATGCTGGTCAGCTCCTGATCCACTCCGCGGTGGACGCGGCGCAGCGTCTGCTCGGGCAGCACGGCGGCCAGCTCGGTGAAGATGGAGGTGGGCACCTGCTGCTCAGCCTCGCGGGCGATCGGATCCGCGGAGACCTGGAACTGCTTGGGCGCACCGGAGACCGGGTCGCCGAAGGCCACCACCTGCTCAGCGCGGGAGATCGCGGCCAGTGCGGCCGGGACCGCCAGAGTCTCAGCGTCGAGCAGCAGCACGGCATCGAACTCTGCCGAACCCGAGGCCATCGGGTCATGCGGGAACTGCTCGGCCAGGCCCAACGGCGAGGTGGTCCAGATGGGCACCAGCGGCTGGGTCAGCGCCGGCTCCACCTCCTCCAGGTCCGGCACGGTGGGAGCAGTGTCCCGCAGCAGGGTCTTCAGCTGTCCGGCGGCGGCCGGGTGGGCCTCCACCGCAGACTTCCACCGCACGGCCAGCCGGTGGTTCAGCCGCTGGGCGCCGGTCTCGATGTGGGCGGCGTCGGCCTGGCGGAACTCGGCCTCGATGGTGCGCAGATTCTCGCCGGTGGTCATGGCCAGGTAGTCGTCTCCGGAGATCATCGCCTCCAGGGCCGACTGCCACCAGGCCAGCTCCAACTCATCGGCCACCTGGGCCTCGCCCACCTGACGCTGGGCGAAGTCGTCCAGCAGCTCGCGGAAGCCCTGCTCACGCAGCTGCTCGGTCAGCAGGGTGCGCTCGGGAAGGGTCTCCAGCGGCTGCTCATCGGAGGCGAGGGTCTCCACCGTCTCCAGCATCTTCTCCGCCGGCATATCCATGAGCGTCAGTGGGCCGCCCGGGCCCTCCTCCGGCTGGTCCGGTTCCCTCCGGCCCACTGTCTCAGTCTCAGGATCATAAGGAGCAAGCACGGAGACCAGCTTCTCCAGACTGGTCTGGACATCGCCCATGATGTCGGCCAGCCGGTCCAGGTTCTTGGGCGCCTTGGGCAGCGAGGGGTTCTTCGCATCCGTGGGAGTCCAGTTGGTCCAGTCCTCGCGCTCAGACTGCACGTCCACCAGCGAGCTGTGGAGGTCGTTGATGGAGACCCCGGGACGCACATACTCCTTGGCCACGCGGCGCAGCCGGGAGCGGGTCATCGAGGACATCTCCACATTGTGCTGACGCCTCCACCAGCCCGGAGCGGTGGCGGCGATCAGATCATCCACGGACTTGGCGTAGACGTCATGGCTGAACTTACCCAGCGACTCCTGCACGCGCTGGAACAGCAGCACCTGGGCGTGCCAATCAGCAAAGCTGGTGCCCAGTTCGACGCCGACCTGCCCGACGGCGGCCTCCATCTGTCCCTTCAGCCGGGGCAGCTCCTCATTGAGCTGCCGGACCAGCGTCATGGCATCCCGAGTCTCCTGCCGGTTGGACAGCCGGGCCCCGAACCAGGGGCTGCTGCGGGTCTCCGGAGAGAAGGAGCCGAGCTCGGCGGCGCGCTTGAGCTTCACAGCCACCTGGCTGCGGTCCACCGTGTTGTCCAGCACCGAGCGCTTCAGCCGCACCGAGGTCGACGGCGAGGGGTTCAGCGAGGTCAGCGCGGCCAGGGCCTGCATGGCCTGATACGGGGAGCACTGCCAGCGGGAGCGCATATTGTGCAGCGACTTCACATGGTCCACCAGCTGGTGGCGGCGCTCGGCCAGCTTGGCGTGCAGCGCACCCTGGCGCGGCGGCTCGGCACGTTCGGCGCGGCGGATGGCGCGGATCATCTGGTCGCGCAGCTGCTCGGGGGTGGCCGAGGCGGGGACGTTCATGGCCAGCGTGCCCAGCCTGACATCGCTGAGCCGGCGCTTGAGCTCCTCCAGCACGGCGGTGCGCTCGGCGACCACCAGCACGCGCTTTCCCTGCCAGGCCAGGCCGGCTGCGGCATTGATGGCGGTCTGGGTCTGTCCGGTGCCCGGAGGCGTGGAGACCACAGTGGAGATCCCGGAGAGGACGGCGTCCAGGGCGGTCTGCTGGTCGGCGTCGGCGTCGGCCACCAGCAGCTCCTCCCGCGGATCACGCTCATCCAGCGGCGGGAGGTCGGCCAGCGCCTGCTCCGCCTCGGTCTGGTCCAGCGTGGCGCCGGAGGCCAGGGAGCTCAGCACCGGGTGGTCCAGGTTCAGCGCAGCAGGATTCCCCAGGTCGGCCAGATCGGCGAAGGTGGAGACGTAGACCTGCCGCCAGACCTGCAGGGACTCCAGGGCGGAGCTGCTTCCTTCCTCAGCCGCAGAGGCGGTGCGGGAGGCCACACGGGAGAGCAGCTCGGCGGTGCGCAACGGGTCGAATCGTGCGGTGGCGTAGCCGGCGTTGTGGAACTCCACCGGGTCCAGCAGCAGCCCGTGGTGGGCCAGCATATGCCGGGACAGCGCAGTGTTCAGCCGCGCCGGGCCGGTGAACTGGATCTCGTAGTCGTCGTTGCTCTCCTCGCGCGGGCGCAGGCTGATCGGGACCAGCATGACCGGCGCGGTGAACTGCTCAGATCCTCCCGAGGGCGAGGCCTCGGTCCAGGAGGCGATGCCGGCGGCCAGGAAGCCGACGTCGATGCCGCGCTCCTCGGACATCTCCCGGGTCTTGGCCCGGATGCCCTGGGCCGCCTGGCGGCCGGCGCTGAACGCACCGGCCTCGTTGAGCAGCGTGGAGAGCCTGGTCCGGCGCCCTGCGAAGAGCTGCATGATGCCGGAGGTGTTGCCCTCGGTCAGGTCGATCGCGTTGTGCTGCGAGGGCGTGAACCGCAGCATCGTGTCATTCTCGGTGCCGGTTCCCAGCGACTCGATCCATGCCGTGACGTCTCCCCCCGCGGGGGCGCCGTCGGCATGCTCGGCGTGCTCCGTGCTCGCAGCGTCAGGCTTCTCGCTCACATTCGACCTTCCAGGACCGTTCATTCTGAGAGACGATGCTAGATCATTCCCACTCGATGGTCCCGGGTGGCTTCGAGGTCACGTCGAGGGTTACTCGGTTGACCTCCTGCACTTCGTTGGTGATGCGGTTGGAGATCTTGGCCAGCAGGTCATACGGCAGGCGCGACCAGTCGGCGGTCATGGCGTCCTCGGAGGACACCGGACGCAGCACGATCGGGTGGCCGTAGGTGCGGCCGTCGCCCTGCACGCCCACGGAGCGCACATCGGCCAGCAGCACCACCGGCATCTGCCAGACATCCTGGTCCAGGCCCGACGCCGTCAGCTCCTCTCGGGCGATGGCGTCCGCCTTCCGCAGGATCTCCAGTCGGTCTGCGGTGACCTCGCCGATGATCCGGATGCCCAGGCCCGGGCCCGGGAAGGGCTGGCGCTGGACGATCTCAGCCGGCAGGCCCAGCTCGGCGCCCACCGCGCGGACCTCGTCTTTGAACAGGGCGCGCAGCGGCTCCACCAGCTTGAACTGCATGTCCTCGGGCAGCCCGCCCACGTTGTGGTGGGACTTGATGTTGGCCGCGCCCTCGCCGCCGCCGGACTCGACGACGTCGGGGTACAGGGTGCCCTGGACGAGGAACTCGACCTTGGCGCCGTCGGCGGCGGCCTCCTCCAGGATGGCCTTCTCAGCGTCCTCGAAGGCGCGGATGAACTCGCGGCCGATGATCTTGCGCTTCTCCTCCGGGTCCGAGACGCCGGCCAGCGCGGAGAGGAAGCGCTCCTTGTCATCGGCCACGTAGAGCTTGGCGCCGGTCGCGGCCACGAAGTCGCGCTTGACCTGCTCGACCTCGCCCTCACGCAGCAGACCGTGGTCCACGAAGACACAGGTCAGCTGCTCGCCGATGGCCTTCTGCACCAGGGCTGCGGCCACGGCGGAGTCCACGCCTCCGGAGAGGCCGCAGATCGCACGGGCTTCGCCGACCTGCTCGCGGATGGCCTCGACCTGCTCCTCAACGATGTTGCCGGTGGTCCACTCGGGCTTCAGCCGGGCGCCCTCATAGAGGAAGTTCTCGATGACCCGCTGGCCCTGCGGGGAGTGCTTGACCTCGGGGTGCCACTGCACGCCGTAGAGGCGGCGCTGCTCGTCGGCGAAGGCGGCCACGGGGGCGCCGTCGGAGGTGGCCAGGACGTCGAAGCCCTCCGGTGCCTGCTGGACCGAATCGCTGTGGGACATCCAGGTGGACTGCACCTCATCGGTGCCGCCCAGCAGAGAGTGGGGTGCGGTGGTGGAGCGCACTTCGGTCTTGCCGTATTCGCGGTCTCCGGTGCGAGCCACCTCGCCGCCCAGGGCGTGTGCCATGGCCTGGAAGCCGTAGCAGATTCCCATGACCGGGACGCCTGCTTCGAAGAGCCCCTTCTCCACCGAGGGCGCGCCCTCTGCGTAGACGGAGGCGGGTCCGCCGGAGAGGATCACGGCGGCGGGGCTGCGGCGCAGGATCTCCTCGGCGGAGAGGGTGTGCGGCACGACCTCCGAGTAGACGCGCGCCTCACGGACGCGCCGGGCGATGAGCTGGGCGTACTGGGCGCCGTAGTCGACGACGAGGACCGTCTGGGCCTCCGAGTCCGCCCGCTCGGCGGCGGGGACGTCAGGGCGCTCTGCTGCAGGCTGAGAAGTCACCTGACCATCCTAACGGGTGCCATGACCCTGACGAGTCTCAGGTGCGGGAGCTCAGTTCACCGAAGCTCAGTACCGGGGTACGGCCTCGGGCTCGGACTCCAGGTCCTTCTTCACGAAGCCGACGATCTTGCGCTCCACGAAGAAGCTGAAGAAGGGCACCAGACCGCCGGAGATGATCAGCGCCAGCCGGCCCATGCCCCAGCGGATCATGTACCAGAGACGGAAGCCGGCCACCAGGTAGACGATGTAGGCCACACCGTGGGCCTGGGCGATCAGAGTGGAGGTGGACCGGGCGTCCTGCAGGGACTCTGCGGGGAAGAACCCGATGATGTTCTCCTCACCGGTGGCGGTGGTGCCGCCGATGTAGAGCTCCTGGCCCCCGTCCCAGAACACCCAGCCGAACAGGGAGCCGCTGATCAGGATCTTGGCCACCATGACCAGCAGGAAGATGCCGGTGATGAAGGCCATCACGCGGTAGAACTTCAGCGCGCTGCGGATCTGGGCGGGGGTGCCGTAGAAGCGGCGGGACTCCCGGCCCGGACGCGGCGGCGGAGTGCCCAGGTCGATCTCCTCCAGCGGAGTCTCGGAGCCGCCTGCGGCGGCCTCCGGGATCTCGGCTGCGCGGTCTGCGTTCTCTCTGGGGGTGTTCGGCTCGGTCACGATGAGGTGTCCTTCGGATCTCTGTTGTCCGGGTCTGTGGTGCCCGGACCGCTGGTGTCCGGATCTGTGGTGTGGCTGCCGGCGTCGGGCTCTGCTGCGGAACCGCCTGAGGAGACGCCCTCAGCTGCGCCGCCCTGGCGGGAGGCCTGCAGCTTGGCCAGCTGCTCGCGGCGCCACTGCTCCTCCCATTCGCGGTCCAGGCGCTGCTCCTCCAACTCCTTGATGTGGGCGTCCTTGACCATCCGCCACCACAGGTAGAAGGCGAAGCCGGCGAAGACCGCCCATTCCACGGCGTAGAAGAGGCTCTGCCAGTTGATGTCTGAGGTCTCGGGCTGGGTGCCCACCCAGACCGACTCCAGCGGGGAGTCCGCCGCCTCGGCTCCGATCTCCTCACCGGCGGCGTCGAGGGTGTCGAAGGCGACCACGAAGCCCGAGTACGAAGGCTCGTCCCAGATGTTGATCAGCTCGGCCGCGGAGAGGGTCGGGAAGATGCCGGGAGTCTCGCGCGGGCCGTCGCCCGGCGCCTCCGTGGGAAGCAGGCGGCCCTGGATCTCCAGCTGTTCGCCGTCGGGGAGGGCGTCGACCTCGTCGAGGTCATCCACCCAGCCGCGGACCACGGGGATCACCTCATCATCGGGGGCGCCGTCCACGCGGAACGCTGCGACCACCCAGTAGCCCATCTCCTCGCCCTGAAGGCGCTCATCGACGATGATCTGGGTGTCCTCGACGAATTCGCCGGAGATGTCGACGATCCGGTCGGCCTCATAGATGGTCATGCCGCGCTCGGGCTCATAGATCTCGGTCATCGGCACCGGCTCCTCGGTGAGGTGCTCCACCGGATTGCCCTCAGTGCGGGATTCGCCGAACTGCCAGGCGCTCATGACCACGAACACGGTGGCGAGGACGAGCGCGAGGACGAGCATCGCGATCCACTTGGGCTGCAGCGCGGTCTTGAGCACCCCACCAGGATACGCGCCATGCGAGATCTTCTACGAACCGTAGAAGTTGTGACGTGCGGAGTTCATATTCAGTGTGATCCGGCTCTCGATTTACCTATGTCACACCGCTGGTGTCAGTATGGGGTCATGATGCGCTTGGATCACGTCTCGTACGCAGTCGGACCGGACGGCCTGGACTCCACAGTCCGGCGGATCGTCGATGTTCTCGGCGTGGAACGCGTCAAGGGTGGACTCCATCCGCGCTTCGGCACACGCAATGCCATCATTCCCCTGGCCAAGCGCCAGTACCTGGAGATCGTGGAGGTCCTGGACCACCCCTCGGCTGATAAGGCTCCCTTCGGGCAGGCGGTCCGCAACCGTTCCCAGGTAGGCGGCGGCTGGATGGGCTGGTGCGTCACGGTGGACGATCTCTCCCACTTCGAGGAGCGCCTGGGCCGAAAGGCGGTGCCGGGCAACCGCAAGTTCCCCGACGGCAACGAGCTGACCTGGCAGCAGATCGGCATCAAAGGCCTGATCGCCGACCCGCAGGTCCCCTATCTGCTGCGCTGGGACGAGGGCACCGAGCACCTCCACCCCTCGCAGGCCTATCCCCCGCAGGCCGAGCTGACCAAGCTGTCCATCGCCGGCTCGCCGGAGCGTGTGACCGATTGGCTCAACTGCCCCGACGCCGATCCCTTCGAGGACGTGGACGTGGACTGGATCGCCCCCTCCGGCACGCCGGGCATCATGTCGGTCACCTTCCGCTCCCCCAACGGAGAAGTCACCATCTGAGGCTCCCGACGCCGGCGGCTCGGCCGCCGCGGCGCCGGTCCGGTGAGCACCGCTCACCGAGCCCCGCAGCCGGTTCGGCCCACCTCAGTGCTGGTCGGCGTCGTCAGTTCTGTGTGGCGTAGTCACCGAAGCTTCCGTCCTGCAGCGCCTCGGAGGCTTCTTCGATGGCCTGCTCATCCTGCCAGATCACGGCCTGGCCGGCCGTCTCTCCCAGGCCTCCGTGGGGCAGGGTGAACATGTCGATGTCACCGCCGCGGATGTTGCGCATCTCCCAGCCCAGGCTGGCCACATTCCCCGGATCGGCCAGCTCCGGATCCACCGTCATATGCGGTGCGAAGTCCTCCACCAGGTCATGGACCTGCGCGGGGCTGGAGAAGGTGGAGGGCTGAAGCACCTCGTTGAGCACTCCTCCGATGAAGGCCTGCTGGTTGGCCGTGCGCTGGTTGTCGCCGACCTCGTCGAAGGCGTCACGCTCCCGGACGAAGGACAGCGCCTCCTCCGGCTGCATATGCTGCGTGCCCTCGGCGTAGGTGTAGCCGTCCTTGGAGGTGAAGGAGACCGGGGAGTCCACCGCGACTCCGCCCAGGGTGCCCACCAGGTTCTGGAAGCCGATCATGTCCATGGCGGCCACGTGGTCGATGGGCACCTCGAAGAGCGACTCCATCGTCTCCACCGCCAGCGGCACTCCGCCCAGGGAGAAGGCGGCGTTGATCTTATGCTCGCCGTGGCCGGGGACCTCCACCCAGGTGTCGCGCAAGATGGACATGACCTGGATGCTGTCGCGCTCATGCGGGACATGGACCAGCATCATCGTATCGGCGCGGCCGGCGTTGGGGACCATCGGCAGGTCCTCCTCCGGACCGGAGCCGCCGCCCTCATCGGAGCCGATGAGCAGGAGGTTCAGCGACTCATCCTCCACCACGGTCTCGTCGCCGTCGTCATCGGTCTCCACCCGCTCAGGGCGGTCCGGACGGTCAGCGTCATCCGGGAAGGTCTCATCGAAGGTCTGGACGGACTCCTCATAGGAGCCGGCCAGCGAGTTCAGGTAGAAGAAGGAGAGGGCCAGACCGCCCAGCAGCAGCACTGCGGCGCCGCTGAGCACGAACATCACCCGACGCCGCCACCTGTTCCGCGGGGCCGCCTCGGTCTCTGGGGCGTCGTCGTCCTGGGCGAAGAGGTCCTGAGTCATCCCTTCCAGCGTACGGATCCCCGGTATGGCACGCGAACCACCGGGCCGCGCTCCAGGTGGGAGCTCCGCTGTTTCGCCCACGTGTCATCGGGATCGGCTAGAGTCGTTCCGAACACAGCACGCAGATCACGTGTGCACGGCCCTGAAGGGAGAGTCTGAGCTGAAGCGAAAAGCCCTCTCCCCTGTCCTGACGGTGATGGTCGGGGGTGCTCGCCTCCTCTACTCCGGCATGAAGCTGCTGCCGGTGCGGCGAAAAGTCGTCCTGATCACCCGGGAGCCCAAGCGGATCACCATCGACTTCGCGATGCTCAAGGAATCCATCCAGCGTGACTACCCCGATCACTCGGTGGTGCTGATCAAGCACAAGAAGCTCAGCTTCGCCTACGCCGCCAAGGCGGTCCGGGAGATGTACCACCTGGCCACCTGCCAGGCCTGCGTGGTGGACGGCTACATCATCCCTGTCAGCATCCTGAACCACCGCGAGCAGCTGCGGATCGCTCAGGTCTGGCATGCGCTCGGGGCCATCAAGAACTTCGGGCATCTGGCCTCCGGCACCCGCGAGGGACCCCACCCCAAGGTCGCCGAGATCATGCAGATGCATAAGCAGTACACCTTCATCACCGCGGCCGGCTCGGTCCCCGCCGAGATCTACACCGCGGCCTTCGGCGTCCCGCATGAGGCGGTCTGCCCGCTGGGCATGCCGCGGGTGGACTACCTGCTGGACGAGGGCCGGATGGCGGCCCGCCGGGCAGAGATCCTCAAAGCCTATCCGCAGCTGGAGGGCCGCAAGGTGGTCCTCTACGCTCCGACCTTCCGCCGGGGACGCCACATCCCCTACACCCAGCTGGCCACGGCCATGCGGGATCCGGAGGCAACACTGGTGCTGGTCCCCCACCCGCTGGACAAGTCCTCGCTGCCCGAGGGCGATCATGTGGTCATCGGCCGCAGCTTCGGCGTGCTGGACTGGCTGTCCATCGCCGATGCGCTGATCACCGACTACTCAGCCGTGGCCTATGAGGCCACGCTGCGGGACATCCCACTGGTCTTCTGGCCCTATGACATGGATGAGTACATCGGTGCCCGCGGCCTGGCCATCGACTACGACGCCGAGGTCCCCGGCCCCGTGGTGGAGACCGCCGCCGAGGCCATGGAGACGGCACTGACCTTCGAGACTCCGGACTACACGGAGTTCCGCTCCAAGCACCTGGACTACGTCACCGAGGACGGCGCCCTGCCCGAAGGCGACCCCGCCTGCACCGAGGCCATCGTGAAGGCGCTCGAGCTGCGCTGAACACCTGCGCCTGGGCGCGGCAGCGGTGCTCCACGGCGCTGCGCCGGTTCAGGAAGCCTCAAGCGGTGCTTGAATATCAGCTTTGCACCGCGTTGATAGCATGACCCAATAGGATACACCGATCACATCGCAGCTCGGCGCCTGAGTGTTGCCGTGCCCGACGCTCAACGAACGAGGGGATCAGTTCGTCAGCATGAAGCGCGTTCTCACGTATGGGACCTTCGACCTCCTGCACTGGGGGCATATCAACCTGCTCAAGCGAGCCCGTGAACTCGGCGACTACCTGGTGGTGGCCGTCAGCACCGATGAGTTCAACGAGCAGAAGTACGGCAAGCCCGCCAGCTATCACGACTTCGAAGTCCGCAAGTCCATGCTGGAGGCCGTGCGCTATGTCGATCTGGTGGTCCCCGAGGCCAGCTGGGAGCAGAAGGCCCAGGACGTGGAGCAGCTGCACATCGACACCGTGGTCATGGGAAGCGACTGGCAGGGCTCGGAGCGCTTCGAGCCCCTGCGGGAACAGTGCGACGTCGTCTACCTCCCCCGCACCGACGGAGTCTCCACCAGCCAGATCCGCCGGGACCTCCTGGTGGAAGCGGTCAGCGATCAGCGCGGACGCCGCTGGCACCACCGCACCCCGCAGCACGTTGCGGCACGCAGCTTCGCCCGCTCCGCCTGAGCCGGGCCCGGCCGATCAGGCCCTCCCGAGCAGCACCTGCCGATCAGGGCGAGTAGGCGTAGTGGTCGCCCTCTGACATCTCGAAGCCGACGCCGGTCAGGGTGTTCCAGCAGGAGATCCGGTCCTCCAGGGAGACGCAGGCCAGGAATCCATCCGTGGCGGTGTCATCATGGGCGAGGGTCTCGTAGTCCTCATCGGCGCTGAGTTCGCTGTCGCAGTCCAGCCCCGGGGTGTCCCCGTCCACCTGCATGGTGAAGGTGGCGCCGTCCTCGCAGCCCTCGGGCGCACCGGCGTCCTGCTCCAGCACAGTGCAGGTCAAGCCGTCTTCGAAGAGGCAGATCTTGTTCTCGTCCGGGGTGATGAACCCGTCCATCTCCTGGGCGCCGTCGGCGCTCATCATCTGGTCGGACCAGTCGGTGCCCACAGCCTCGAAGGAGCCGGCGGTGTCCTCGTCTCCCCCGCTGCGCACGCCCTCATAGACGGCGGCGGCGTGGATGTTGTCGCAGGAGTCCTGCAGGTCCTCGAAGAGGTCCTCCAGCATGCCGGCCTCCTGCTCCATGGCATCAGCGTCTGAGGCCGTCTCCACGAAGGCGGCCACCTCGGCTGCGTCCTCCTCCGGGTTCTGGCAGGTGGAGTCATCGGGCAGGGCCGTCAGCTCGGTGCGCGCCCCGTCGAGATCCACCTCGTCCTCCGCGGCGTCCTCCTCCTGCTCGGCCGGCTCACCCTGGTCGGGCGCCTCCTCCTGCTGCGGGGCGGGCTCCTCCTGCTCAGGGGCCGGCTCCTCGGCCATCTGGTCGCCGGAGTCGCCCAGCAGAGCGAAGATCAGCACGGCCACAGCGATCAGACCTACCAGCGGCAGCAGCACGGCGGCCAGCACTTTGGGGGCACGGGATTCGCGCTCACGGGGCGGCTGGACCGAGGCGGCCTGGACCTGTTGGGCATAGGCGGCCTGCTCCTGAGCCGCATAGCCTGCGGCGGCGGCCGGAGCGGCAGCTGCGGGATACTCCGGCTGCACGGCGCTGTCCGGCTCGGCACCTGCCGCAGCGGCGGCCTGGGCCCCGGCGGCCTCCTCCGGTTCCTCAGTCACCGCAGGGATGTACTGGGTCTGCTCCTCGTCAGAGTCCAGAGCCTGGTCAGGCTCCGGGGCGTCCAGCCGCTGCTCCAGGAAGGCGGGACCCTGTGCGGCCATGCCTTCGTGGACGGCGGTCTCCTCCTCCGCAACAGGGGGCAGCTCACCGGTCTGCTCCTCGGAAGGCTCAGCACTCGTGTCGGCACCGGACGCGGCAGTGCCGGCGGATGCGGCGGCACGGCTGGCCAGGGCGGCGTCGATCTCTGGATCGTTCATCGCCCCCAGCGCCTCAAGCAGCTCCGGGTAGGTGCCGGGGTTGGCAGCCACAGCCGGACGCAGGCTCGGGTAGTTCTCCGCGATGAAGTGCAGAGTGTCCCAGTCGGCGTCGGGGTCCTGCGCCAACGCCTCGATCTGGGCCAAACGATCATCAGGGGTGCCGTGAGTGCTCATCGTACCCAGCCTAGATGATTCCGCGTTATGCCGTTGTTCAGAAAGCAGAATGAATCCGTTGTGAATGGCGGATAGACTCGCCTCTTGTGAAACGGGTCCTGACCTACGGCACCTTCGACCTCCTGCACTGGGGGCATATCCGCCTGCTCAAGCGCGCCAAGTCCCTGGGCGACTATCTGGTGGTCGGGCTGAGCACCGACGGCTTCAACGCGCAGAAGCCCGGCAAGAAGTCCAGCTATCACGTCTACGAGACCCGCAAGACCATGCTGGAGTCCATCCGCTACGTGGATCTGGTCATCCCCGAGGTGACCTGGGAGCAGAAGCTGGCGGATGTGAAGAAGTACAGCATCGACACGGTGGTCATGGGCAGCGACTGGGAGGGCTCGGAGAAGTTCGAGTACCTCAAGGACTACTGCGAGGTGCTCTACCTCCCGCGCACCGAAGGCACCTCCACCTCACAGATCCGCCGGGATCTGCTCTGGGAGGCCATCGGGTACCGCGAGGAGGAGGAACAGTAGGCCGACGACGCCGAAGGCCCCGGTCCCAGCACCGCTCAGTTCCCCGCGGTGCCCCGCATCCACCGGCAGTGAGACCGCGCCTGCGAGCGCAGGCGCTCAGCCGCGGGCCGCGGCCAGCACCTCCGGTGAGAGGTTGTACATCCGCAGTTTGGCGTAGTCAGCGATCTGCTGGTCGGTCATGCTCCGGATCACCTCGGCCTCAGCCGCGGGCCCTCCCTCGATCTGCGCGCCGCCCTGGGGCAGCGAACTGGAGAGCGGGCCGCCGTGCAGCGGCACATCGATCACGCTGATCGCCGCTGCGGTCAGAGAGATGACATGGGAGCGATCGATCAGCCCCAGGCCCTCCAGCAGCGCCTTGGTAGAGGTGCCGTGGGAGACCAGGACCACAGTGCGCAGGTCGTAGTCGGTGTCCACCGAGGGTGTGGGCTCCAGATCGGCGGCGCCGCGGACGATCTCGAAGAACGTACTGCGCATCCGCTCCACCACTGCGGCCGGATCCTCGCCCTGGGGCGGAGTCCCCTCCCCCTTCTTCCAGGACTTATAGAGCTCGGCGTACTCGCTCTTGGCATCGGCGGTCTGCATGCCTTCCCAGTCGCCCAGGTTCTGCTCGATGAGCCCGGGGCGCTCGATCGGGGCGAAGCCCAGCTCGAAGGCGGCGAAGGTGGCGTGGGTGCGCTTGAGCGGGGAGACGTAGCCGGCGGCAGGGTTCTGGCTGCGGATGTAGAGTCCCGCGGCCCTCGCCTGCTCGATCCCTGAAGGGGCCAGAGCCACCTCGGACTGTCCTTGGAGCCGGTGCGCCCGGTTCCACTCGGTCTCTCCATGCCTGACGCAGATCACTCGAATCACGACCATGAGTCTAAGGGATCAGCGGTCACTGGGGTGCGTGGGTGGGCCAGTCGAGGTCGCTGCGGCGGCTGGGTTCCAGCGCGCCGTCGTCACCATCCTCGCCGGCCTCACCCTCGCCGTCACCAGAGGCTGCCTCCTGAAGACACGTGTAGAGACTCTCGCGCAGCACCTCGACGTCGGAGGCGAACAGCGAGATCTCATGGCTGGCCGCAGCATGCACCCAGGCTGCGGCGTAGCGGCACTGGAAGACCTCATACTCCGGCATCCAGTCCCGTGGGGCCTGCACGCCCCGGTCCTCCTGGGTCTCGGCCGGGACTGCCAGGAGGTTCTGGACGTCGTTGTAGAAGCCCACGCGCTCCTCGCGCGGCCGGTGCTCCATCTCGATCCAGGCGTGCTCCACCGGAAGGATGTGATCCAGCTGCGTGCCGGCCCCGCTGTGCTCAGCCTCCTGGCCGGTGTAGGGATCGGTGTATTCTCCGCTGACCACGCCGGTCTCCGTGGAGTTCCAGACGACCTCGTCCAGGTCTCGGGCCAGGACACGGTGCCGGGTGTTGGGCTCGCCCTCCTCAGGGGTGCTCCAGTAGCCGAAGTGTTCGCGGCGCTGACCGCTCAGCGGGCTCCCGTGGAAGAAGGAGTCGTCACCCTCAGCCTGTTCGTCGAGCTCCTCGCGCAGCGTGTCCCCGTCCTCGCCGTCGCAGGTGTCGTTGTCTTCGGAGATCGCCCGGGCGTAGGTGGTCTCCTCTCCCCTGCGCGGCGGGCTGACCGTATAGGTCTGCAGGTCGCAGTCTCCGCGGCTTTCGCGCTCCACGCTGCGCACCGGCACCTGGTTCTCCAGGTTCCAGAGCGCGTCGGCGAGGTCCAGGCCGCTGAGGCCGGACCGGGGGCCGCCGCCGTCGCCGTCGGTGATCTCTCCCCCGGCGGCCGGGGCCGGCTCCTGCCAGTCCAGGTCCGGGCTGCGGTCCCCGGGGAGGGTCTCGGCGTCGTCGGGGAGCTCGTCCTGCAGGCAGTCCCAGAGCTGGTCGCGCAGGTGGTCCACGTCGCGCTGGAACAGCGAGACCTCATGCTTATTGGAGATGTGGGTCCAGGTCATCGCATAGGCGCAGTGGGCGCTCTCGGCGGAGGGCATCCACTCGGAGGGCGTGTGCCCGGACTTCTCCCGGTTGATCCAGCCGATGGTGCTGGTGAGGTTCATGTGGTCGTTGTAGTAGGCCACGCGGGCCTCACGGCTGCGGTGCTGCATCTCCGGCCAGGTGTGGCCCACCGGGATCATGTGTTCGGCGTGGGTCTCGGTCTCCCCGACGTCGACCATCTGCCCGCTGTAGTGGTCCCAGTAGGTGCCGGAGACGGTGAAGGTGCTGTTGCCCAGGTCCCGGGCATGGATCTCGGTCCGGGAGTGATGGCCGTTTCCAGTCGTGTCCTCCCAGGTGCCGTAGTAGGGAACGCGCTGTTCGGTGTTCTCGTAGGGCACCCCGTGGTGGAAGTTCTCGTCCTCCTCATCCCGGGCGTCGAACTCCTCGCGCAGCTCATCACCGTCGGAGCCGTCGCACCAGGTCCCATCGGGGCTGAGCACGTGGACGTAGGTCTGCTCGGGCTCCAGCCCCAGCGGGTGGTTCACGGTGTAGCGCTGGACGTCGCAGTCCCCGCGGCTCTCACGCTCGTGGGTGCGCACATCGGTGGTGGTCTCCAGGTTCCAGAGCGCGTCGGCGTAGTCCTGGGCGCTGTAGTCCTGGAAGGGGTCCGGCACCTGGTCCGGACTGGAGTAGGCGGCGGCAGGCGGGGCGCCCAGCACACCCAGCAGCAGTCCGGCCGAGAGCACGACGCCGACGGGCCGCTTCATCCAGGCGCTCATCCGTGCCTGCTTCCGGACAGCGGGCTGCGATCCTCCAGGCGCTGGAGGTACTGCTGCGCGCTGAGCCCCAGCACCTCGGCGGCCGTTCCGTGCGGGGTGACCAGGCCGGCGCGGACCAGGCGCTGGGTGAACCGGAACTCGAAGCTGAGATCGTGCATGACCACCGGATCGTTGGCCTGGGAATGCGGGCCGAACTGCAGGGCGTCGTCCCGGTAGCCGGGGGCCAGGGTCTCCTCCCCGGCATAGAAGTCGGCGTGGAAGAGCCCGATCTCGGCGGGCCCATGCTGCAGCAGGTCATAGAGGATCCGTTGGATCCCCAGCGGCGCTCCGCGGAAGTGGAGCCCGAACTCGAAGGGTGCGAACCGCAGCCAGCTCGGCGGGTGCTCGAAGGCCGGCAGGCAGTGCGGCCGGGTCACCGCCAGCTGCACCTGCCCGGATTCCACCGTCTGGGCGATCTGGTCGTAGCCGCGGATCAGGTCCAGCGCCGCATAGTAGGAGATGTCGGTGCGCGTGCCGATCTGGGCGCTGCGCTCGGGGTCCAGTGGTCTGCGCAGGTTGGTGCGGACGACCACGTCATAGGAGTCGATCAGCTCCCCGAGGTCCTGATCTCCGAGCTCCTGGCCTCCGGCGGCGGGCCCGACGACGGCCACGCGCCTGCCTGCCACCAGCTCGGCCATGCGCTGCTCAGCGGGCAGGGCCGCGCCCCAGGCGGCGGCCTCCTCGGCCCGTCGGGCCGCGTGGACGCGCAGCGGCTCGGGGTCGCCTCCGAAGAGTGCGACATCGGCGCGCAGCTTCTCCACCTGCCGGGCCACGGCCGGGTCTGAGGTGTCCACCGGCGGCCGGGCGGCAGTGCGCCGCAGGGCCCGGTCCTGCTCCAGCCAGGCGTAGGCGCCCAGCAGGTGCTTGAGCCACAGTGCGGATTCCAGAGGGATCCTGCGCAGCTCCTGCACCCGGTTCTGTGCCATCAGGCCGCGCAGCCGGGCGCCGGCGCCGAAGGCGCCGAGGAACTGGACGCGTTCGGCGATGGTCTCGATCAGCAGCTGATGCAGAGAGCCGATGTGCTTCTCGTGCCGGCTCAGCGCCTCCTGCGCACGGTGCAGCGCCGCGGCGTCAGGGGCTGGGCCGAACAACGGATCCACGGCATCCCAGAACTCAGCTCCGGGGGGTCTGGCAGCTCCGGCGGCGCTGTCGTCTCTGGTGGCTCCTGTGGCGCTGGTGGCGCTGGCGGCTAGGGGGCCGCGGGAGGGCTTCAGTGTGCCGGCCACCGCCCAGATGCGCGGCCAGTCGAAGTGTGAGCGCGCCCCGGAGACCACCGTTCCCTCGACGGCCCGCAGGTCTTTGGGGTTCGCGGCGAAGGCCTGCTCATAGGCCTCCGCGGAGGCGTCGAAGTCTGCGATGTAGGACTTCCGGCAGGCCGCGCCCAGGGCGATGAGATCGGCCGCCGCCCCGGTCCGCTCGGCGGCGGCGCGCAGCGTCTCCACCTGGGGCGGACGCTCCGTCACCGCGGCAGGGACCAGCCCGGCGACGGCGTCGTAGGTCAGCGCCTCTCCCCCGGTCTCGCCGCGCAGCGCATCACGCAGCAGACCGGCGGCCAGCCCGCGGTAGGACCCGGTGGCCTCGCCCTCAGGCTGGAGCTTCTGCGCTGCGGCCGTCACCGCGCCCCGGGCGCCGGGCAAGCGTGCACCGCGCCGGGCCGCGGCCTTGAGCACTGCCGCGGCAGCGATCTTGTACCGCAGCCCGTAGAGGCTCACTGCCATGGGCTCAGGCCGCAGACTCGCCCACGAGGGCCCAGGTACCCAGGTAAGGATGATCTGACACTCTTCCGGTATGTGTGAAACCGAAACGGGTCAGCAGGGCTTGGGAAGCGGAATTCTTCTGGTTAACTACCGTTGAGATTTCCACACGGGAAACGGCCTTGAGACGCGCCTCTTGCTTTACCTTGCTCATGAACTCCTCCAGGCAACGGCGGCCGAGTCCGCACTGTTGCGCACTCCTATCGATCCCAATCAGGTGAAGAGTAACCTGCAGAACAGAACCTGCTTCCCGCAGGGCGTAGTAGAGAACTCCTGTTAGAACGCTTGCTCTCACTAACACGTACATCTGCTTAGGACGTCTATAAGGTGGCCGCAGGTCTCGAATGGCACCTTGCACAAGTGACTTGGCCACACTTTCATACCGCTGAAGCTCGTCGCCTCGCCCAGGTAAACGCTTCTTCAAGCGTCGAAACGGTTGCTCTGCGCACTCGAAATACTGAAGAGCGAAGCGGTCAACGTACGATCCTTCTCGCCACTCAGACTCGAGCTGTTCAGGTCTCTGCACGCGCCCGAGCCTGCTCAGAAGCTAAATGCCGCAGGCAACGCCTGCACAGCAGCCTTATGCTGCGCAGAATTAACCGCCTCGTCATTTATCCGCTCTAGCCTCTCAAGGTCAGAGGCAGAGTCAGACGCACGGTAGTAAACCACTGGTTCACCCTGATTGCTCTGAACGTCTCTAAACGTCGTTGCTTGAACAGAAATCGTTGCTTGGCCGCTCGAGAGAGCCTGTTGGTCAACGCTGACTTCAGTAGCAAAGGCCCCCGCCGCGGCTAGCGAAAACGAAAAAACAGTGCTTTGAATCGTCACCGTTCCCTCCTCCCTTGCTCCGCCCGGAGCCTCTGAGCCGCTTCCTGTGCAGCATGCGCCAAGTTATCTAATGCCTGAGGTGTGAGGAAGAAAGATCCTACGTTCACGACGGGAACTTCCTCAACTGGACGACCATCCGGTCCCGTTGGAAAAGCCGGAGGCATCACATGGCCCAGATGGAGATAAACCCCTTCCTGCGCCCCGTCACTACCCGTGATACCCGGATGCAGAACGACCTGATTCACATAGGAGGGCAGCTCAAACCCGTCGATGTTCCATACTGCTTGAGCATGGAACTCCTGTGGATCGTTCTGGTGCGGAGACATGCTGCTATTGTGACATATCCGGGCGCGGGAAGATCGGCGCAGCCTCCACACGGCGCAGGTATTCGTCCTTCTCCAGCGCCATCACCTCGGCCGAGGCACCGTGGGCGGTGAGCCGTCCGGTGGCGGCGAAGGCCTGCATCAGCTGGAAGTCGAAGTCGAGGTCGTGAGCGGTGATGACATCGTTCATCTTCGAATGCGGCCCGAAGCCCACGTGCTGGGCCTCCCAGTACCCCTGGGAGTAGGCCTGGTCCCCGGCATAGAAGTCGGCGTGGAACAACCCGATCTCAGCGGGGTCGAACTGCAACACGTCATAGATGATCCGCGGCACGCCCAAGGGGGCACCGTGGAAGCACACGGCGAAGTCGTGGCGGCCCACCCGCAGCCACTCAGGGGTCTCCCCGCCCAACAGGCTGCGCACTGAGTCCATGCTCAGCGGACGGGCCACCACCATCTGCAGGTCACCGGACTCGGCGGCGACGGCGCCCTCGGCCGCCAGCAGGCCCTGGTCGCGTCCGGCGTAGTAGGTGATGTCGGTGCGCCTGCCGATCCGTTGGGCGTTCTCCGCCACGAACCCTGCCTGGAAGCGGGTGCGGATCACTACGTCGTAGGAGTCGATCAGCTCGCCGAGCTCATCGGTGGTCTCAGCCGGCCCGACGACGGCCACGCGCTTTCCGCGGATCAGCTCGGCCATCTTCTCCTCGCCCGGCAGCGGGGTGGCCTCCCGGACCCGAGCGGAGTAGTCCAGGTAGGGCTGGACGTCCCCGTGGAGCAGGCGGGTGTCGGCGCGCAGCTTCTCCAGACGCAGCCGGCCGCGTTCGGTGCTGGGCTGCCAGGGCAGCGGGTCGATCAGCTCCAGAGCCTCCTGGGTGCGGCCCAGGTAGCTCAGTGCGGCCAGCAGCTTCTGCCGGTGCCCCGCGTGGCCGCCGGAGGAGCTGCCCAACCACTTCAGGGAACGTTCGGCCAGGCTGCGGCGCAGTGCGAAGCCGGCGCGCAGCTGCCCGGCGAACTGCAGCCGATAGCTGATCAGCGAGGTGGTGACCCAACGCAGCCGGATGCCGCGGCTCTCGGCGTCCTGGAGCAGAGCGAGGACCACCTCGGCCTCCTCTGCGCTGACGTCAGGAGCGGTGACCAGGGGTGTCAGCTGTTCGGCGAGCTCCCGGCGCCGGGCGTATCCGCGCTTCTTGCTTGCCTCGAAGACCACGGCGCTCTCCCACATGCCGGCCCAGTCCTGGGCGGCGCGTGTTCCGGTGGCCAGGATTCCGCGCAACGCCACCGATGAGGTGGGCCGCAGCGCCAGGGCCTGCTCGTAGGCTCTCTGGGCGCGCTCCATCTGCAGCACGTGCGGGCGGCGGGCCCGGTGGGCGTAGTCGAGCAGCCAGCGGTAGGCCGGGTGCTTCTCAGTGACTTCCTGGAGGCGGTCCAGGCCCTCGTCCACCTGTCCGTGGTCGAAGTCGAAGCGGCCCAGCTGGTAGCCGATGCCGGGGTCCCCTGGGGCCAGCTCGGCGGCCCGCTGCAGAGCCTCTTGGGCCTTCTCACCTTCGGCCACCGGTCCTTCGACCAGCCCGCCGACGGAGTCGCGGACCATTCCGCCCTTGGCCGCCCGCTGGTAGGAGCGGGCCAGGGCCACCCAGCGCACCGGGTTCTGCGGCTCCACCTCCTTGGCGCGCAGCCGCATCTGCAGGGCGGCCTCATACTCTTTGACCTTCAGGAAGCGCTGGGCCAGCCGCTCCAGGTAGCCGGCGTCGTCGATGGTCTCCAGGTCCAGGCGCTCCAGGAGTTTGGCCGATCCGGTGGGGTTGGCCTCGAAGAGCACGGTGGCGGCGTGCTCATGCAGGGTGCGCAGTCTGACGCGACCAGGGGTCAGCGCGGACTCCGTGGTGGTGGGGACGAGGCGGCCGCTGGCGACCACGGCGCGGGCTGCGGCGAGGTCGGCTCCGGGAACTTTGGAGGCGAGGCCCATGGCTCGGCGGCCGGCCTCCGCCCCGAGGGCGAGTGGTTTCAGCATCGTGGAGAGTCTACTGGGCCGGAGCGGATGCTACTGCTCCGCGTCCGGAGCCACTTGGTGGTAGGACACGCCCACGTCCGGTCAGCACGAGCACCGTCGCCCCGCTGATCGAGGCCACAGAGGCGGAGCTGAATTGCACAGTGACCCTCTTCCTGGTCTGCGAGCTGATGCTCTCAAAATGTCACGGCCCACTGCCGACGCGGCCGCAGGCACACGAGGAGGATCCTGTACCGAATTTATTCGAAGGACGAGCGTGCCGCCATTCTCAGCGCGACTGACCAGCACGTCCAGGGCGGCCCGCGGAGTGGGCCAGGCGGTAAGAGGCTCGCACATCGGCCATGAACCGCTCCTCCAGGGAGACGCGGTTCCAGCGGAAACGCGGCTTCACCGGGGCGACGGGCTTCTCCGCCGCCGGAATCGGGAAGGCGTTTTGCAGAGCGTCCAGGTCGATGCCCAGCTCCGGCAGCACAGCCTGTTGGGCCAGTTCGGCGAAGGGCAGCTGCAGGAAGTCCTTTACCGAAGCCTCATGGGAAACCACGGAGTCGGCGTCGGCCAGGGTGGAGAAGAAGTCGTCGAACTTGAACCGGGCGCCACCGATGTTGCGGTCCGGGGCGTAGAGCCACACCCAGGGCACGCCGTAGGCCTGGGCGATGATGATCCCGTGCAGGGAGGAGGAGACACAGACCCGGGCGGAGGCGATCTGGCTGATCACGGTGCGCAGGTCCTCGTGGACGTCGACCAGGTGGACGTCTTCGTCGAGGGCTTCCTGGAACTCCGCGGCGGTGGAGAAGTGGTGTTCCACGTGTTTGAAATGCGGAACGAAGGCGATCTTGCCCTCAGCCTCGGGTGCGGGATCCGGGGTGTAGAACCTCGGGCAGAGCAGCGCCGGGTCGCCGTAGACCTCAGGCACATCCCAACCCAGCTGTTCCCGCAGAAGCTGACGGGTCAATGGTCCCCGCACGGCGTGGACAGTGACCTCACTGAGCTTCTCCAGGCCGGCGCGTTCCTCATCGCTGAGTCTGCGCATCAGGCCAGCACCCCAAATATCAGCCTCTGAGGTGGCCGAGGTGGGGAGCATATGGATGATCGATCCCACGGTGGCGGTCATGCGGCCGTGGTCACGCTTGGAGTAGCGGGAGTTGATCATGCGCCGACCGGTGAGCTCCTGGACCAGCCACGGGCCGATCTGATCGCCGAAATTGGCGCGGACATCTGCCCAGAAGCCGAAGGTGTCCTCTCCCCCGAGCTGCCTCGTGCCCTGGTAGAGCTCGTGACGCTGCTCGGTCTCCTGCTGGACGGCCTGGATCCAGGAAGATGTGCTCTTCATGATGCGGCGGGCCGGGGCGTCTGCGTCGAAGCGGGCGAGCAGGTGGTGCTCGCGGGGCGCTGCCACCAGCCGTGCCGAGCCCAACAGGACGCGGCGCAGCTCCTGGCGTCCGGCTTTGTGGTTGGCGCGCATGTCCAGCTCGATGCCGCCGTCAGTCGGGCTCAGGTAGGCCACGGCCTCGCCGGAAGGGATCTTGAACGGGAGGCGCAGCAGGTTCTTGGTCCGGACGATCTCCGGTTCCACGCCCAGGGCGATGAGGCTGGAAGTGGTCCGGGCCGAGGCTTTCAGCTGTTCGAGCAGACTGCGGTCAGTCATCTTCCTCACTCTCTGCGGAGCTCTCGAGCGTCTTGACCAGGCTCAGCAGTTCCAAGGGCTGGATGGGGCGCTCATCGGTATAGTCTTCGAAGCCCCGCACACGCTGGGCATGTTGGAGCCACATCTCGCGCAGCAGCAGCGGGGAAATCTCTGCGTGGCGTTTGGCCATCCTGTAATGGCGGTCCTCGATGGGCTTCCACGGCTTGAGGTTACCGTTGTAGTGGATGATCCGAATGTCAGCCTCGGGCTCAAACTTCGACTTGAAGGGCCGGGCAAAGCGGTTCATCGAAGCCGGCAACGGACGGAAACTCTTTCCGAAATCATGCGAGACGGCGGCCAGGGCGATCTGCTCAGTGGCGTTCATCTGCGGCGAGATCTCCATCAGGGCGCCGTAGGCCTTCAGGAAGTTGTCGAAGTAGCTCCCCTCCTGCATGGCCTGGTTGTCGAAGAAGGCCACACCCACGTTGATCTTGTTGCTGGTGGGAAACGGGCGTCCGGTCTTGTCCTCGAAGGCGGCAGCGATCTCTTCCGAAGGCGCCTGGTAGCGCGGGCCCAGACGGCGGTAGGCCACAGCAGTGCCAGCCTCGATGGCCTTGCCCACGGCCTCCACGGCGTCAACGCAGACGACGTCATAGTCGAACTTCAGCGAGTACCGCCAACCCAGGGTGGCCAGATGCTCGGGCAGCGCCCAATTCAGGAAGACCTCGGCGGGCCAGCGGCCCTCCTGCATCAGCGGCATCTCCTTGACCCGGGTGAAGTCCGGGACGGTGCGTGCGTCCAGGAACTCGATACCGTGGTGGTCCATGATCCGCCGGTGCTCTTCGGTCAGGTCTGAGCCGTCGAAGCAGATGATTCGGTGATACTGACCGGGGTTGTGGTCTTCCAATGACTGCAGTGCCACTGCAGCAGGGAATACGATCCGGTGATCTCCGGCGGCGTACGCCACCACGCGGTCAGCCAAGATGCCTCCACAGATTTCAGGAATGACGGGCGACCAACATGCTACCCGAGGGGACGCGACCAGCCGGTCGCTGATCCACGCTCCCGGTGTGGCCGCGATTCGACCTCTGGAACCGAGCTCTGCTCCTTCACATCAGTCGGCTGAACAGTAGCAGCGCGGTCACAAGGACCACCCCGAAGACGACGGCCACTCCCTGCCAACCCATCAGATCAGTGAGCGAAGCGTCGCAGAGATCCAACGCCACCCACGCCAGGTCGCTGAGGTCCTCGGGATCCGCCCTCTCGGAGGCGCCGAATTAGTACTTCTCTCCGGCGGCGAAGCTGACGATGATGGCTTCGTCATGGGCAACAGCTGTCACAGGGAGCCTGTCTCCGGGTCTTCAACAGGGTCTTCATCGGTCTCGGCGTCCAGCCGCAATCGCATGTGGTCACTGGCGGAACCGCGCACTCGAGTTTTATAGGATGGGTGCTCAAACCGGTGCATGAGATAACACATATCGTGCCACGGAGCGTGGTCAGGCAAAGCCGTGAACCACTTGTCCGGCGCCAGCTGAACTTCTCGATGCCCCTGATTGAAGTCCCGGATAGCAGCCGCCTCACCAGTGACGTCACTATAGTCCTTGATCTGGAAAGCCGGAGTCTTCGGGCCGATATCATCGAACGCCAGAGACACACGAGGCAGGAAATGCCGGTCCTCTGCTGCGGCGAGGCGGTTAAGCACACCCAGTGTCGAACTGTAGAGATCCATATCGAAGAGCAGGGCGCCGATCGGGGGGCCTTCTGCGATCCATGCCGACACGGTCTCCTGAGCATCACCCAGCACGAGCTGACCACGCTCCAAGCGTGCCTCAAGAGCACCCTTATCCTGCATCGCGTAATCTCCGGGCCCGAAATAGTGGCGCAGGTCGCGGTGATCGTCGGATTCCGGGATTCCTTCACCGGTGTCGAATCCCCACAGTTCCACGACTACACCGGTCAGCTCTTCGATGACGTGTGCATGATCCTGCGCTGCCAGAAGTCCCTGCCCCGAGGCAACCCCAAACTCGGCCACCCGGATACGATCCTCCCCGAGCACCCTGGCCAATTCCGCAGCGTGGAGCATGGAATGCGCGTACTCAGGGCGCCGGACCGCCCCGTACCTGACGCCCCTGCGGAAAGGCAACAGGCCTCCATGGTGATGAAAGACCGGGCCGCCTTTCTTCGTCCTCCGCTGGGCATACTGCTGGTAGGCATATCGCGCTCTATAGGGATCCTCGATCCGGTGAAGAGAGCGGGCGTAGTAGTACCAGTAATTCGGAACTGCCCCGGGTGTCGACACGGCCAGTTCAAAGGCACGTACCGCCCCTATAGTGTTCTCCAGCCGACCGGCTAGAAGGCCTGCTCGAAAGTACGCTGCGGCTGGTTTCGCGAGGGCCTCTGCCTCGGACATATAGACGAGGTACGCTCGCCGATACTCGCCCATCGTTTCCAGCTCTTCTGCCGACTGGGTCATGCCAAATTCAGCTCCCTACCAGTAGACGGGCGAACCCTTGGAACGCGCCGCTCGCTTCCATCAGCTGCTCTGGGCGTAGTCCATCATCGACCGCACCATGCGTTCCTGCGCAGCAAGGGCCGTGTACCGCGACTTCGGATTCTCCTGCATGATCGAAAACAGCAGGGTACGCCCCTGCGGCCCTGGGCAGATCCCCGTCAGCGCGCTGCACCGGAACTCACGCACCTTGGCAGTGTTGCCCCGAACCAGGTGGGTGCCTGTCTTAGCCTTCACCGCACCGTGCACTGACGTGTTCCGACCCCGATCATCTAAGGTTCCGTCGACACCCATCAGCGCCAGTGAATCCGTGAATTCGGCCGCGAAGGGCTGGCTCACCATCTCCCTCAAGAAGTTAACCGCTGAAACGGGAGCGACTTGGTTACGGAAGGCCAAACCTGAGCCGTCGACCTGGTGAATGTCGCTGCCACGATCGCGAGCATACTGCGCCACCACTTCGGCCCCTGTACGCGTCGTACCAGGCCTCTCTCCCCGCACCTCAACAGCCAATTGACGGGCCAGCATCTCCGAAATGAAGTTGTCAGACCTCTTCCCAGCCGGTCGGATGAGCTCGCCCAGCTTAGGCGAACGCACCGTTCCGAGAAGATCGGCGTGCTGCGGGACCATTCCCGATGTGACTTCCCCAGCCGTGGCGATTCCTGCCTCGCGTAAGACTGAAGTGATGGATTCGGCGGCATGCTGCGCGACGTCATCGCCCTTGCCCCGCCCGTACGTCAGCCCGCCTAGGCGACCCGTTGGTCGCGCATCAGCGTCGAACCGACTCCCATCGCCGATCACCGCCCCACTGATTTCTTTGACGCCCGCCCGCTGTACAGCATCAACGACGTCGTTGCCTGTAGAGGCGACGCCATAGTGAAATACCTCGCTGTGCTTGGCGCTTCCCAGGCTCGGATCTCCCCCGCCTTCGAGATACAGATCTCCGCGCAGAGTTCCCTCATCATCGATCTCCCCGTCAGACCAAAGCCTCGTCTCTGCCTGATAGTCAGGCCCCAAGTGGGCGAGCGCCGCGCCGATGGTGAAGATCTTAGAAGTCGAGGCCATCATCCGTGACTTGTCCGCCTCATGCGAGAAGATCTCTCTCCCTTCTGAGACGTCCCATACCGAGACACCGACCTCCCCCATGTAGGGATCCACAGCCTCAGCCCGCAGCTCACGCTGCAGTTGCTTCAGAGCAACCATACTCATTCTTCACCTCAGTCCCGTCGGCCGTTCCAAGGCCAACTGAAGCAATTCATCGATAAGCGCGCTATACGGCAATCCGGTGGCATTCCACATCTGCGGGTACATACTGACCGGAGTGAAGCCAGGCATGGTGTTCGCTTCGTTGATGAAGATCTCACCGGATTCACAGTAGAAGAAATCAGAACGACACAGCCCTTCAACTCCGAGAGCTTCGAACCCGAGAACCGCCTGTTCCCTGATCGCGGCAGCGGCGTGTTCCGGAAGATCCGCCGGACACGAGAGTTCGGCAGCAGCACCGTCGGTGTACTTGGCGGCGAAATCGTAGAATTGATGCGCACTGCTCGCGCCGCTAACGACGATTTCGCCGCAGTATGAGGCGCGCGCCCGCTCTCCGCCAAGCCCACCGATGACCGCGCATTCGATCTCGCGACCGTCGATTCCCTCCTCGACAATGACTTTCGGGTCATACTCCCGTGCGGTCCGCACGGCCTCATCGAACTGTGACCAGTCATCTACGCGGGTGATGCCTACAGATGACCCTCCACGTGCGGGTTTGACAAAGAGCGGAACCGTAAGACTCTGGATCTCTCTTCGACAGGCCGCAGGGTCCTTCTCCCATTGCCTCGCCATGATCGTTCTATAAGGTCCTACGCGCAGCCCAGCAGCTTCGAACGCGATCTTCATGAACTGCTTATCCATGCCCGCAGCTGACGCCAATACACCGGCCCCCACATACGGAAGGCCGTGCAGTTCGAGCATGCCCTGAAGCGTCCCGTCCTCTCCGAACGGCCCATGAAGAAGCGGAAGGACGACGTCAACAGCGCCCAGGTTGTGTCCACTTCCATGAGAGTCCAGCGCCATCAGGACGCCTACTCCGTCCTGCCGGACCAGCTGCAGACTTTCATCCCTCGGAAGGACTTCGGGAAACGTGTCATCCGCGAACGTATAGGTGCGCGGGTCAATCACTGGATCCGTCCATTGGCCGTCCCGCGTGATTCCCACCGGCACTGCCTCGTACTTCTCAGCGTCCAATGCTTGGAGTACGCCCGCCGCGGTCACGCAGCTGACAGCATGCTCCGGGGACTGCCCGCCGAAGAGCACCAGCACACGAGGCTTTGTCGCAGTCGTCGTCATGCCGTTCCCTTCCAAGTCTCGCTGAGGCTCGAGAGTACGCGGTGGAGGCCTGTACTCTGGGACCCCTTGAAACCGACGACGTCACCGGCCCGCACCTCGTCACGCAGCACGGACTCAAGCTCCGCTAGCTCTGCAACGTGTGTGACCCCTGGGCCTTCCACTTCGGACGCCAGTTCGGTCATGAGCTCCCCGTGGAGATAGATATGATCGAAAGAGGCCGCGGCCAACGGGACCTGCAACTCGCGATGGAGCCGTTTTGAATCGTCTCCCAGCTCCAGCATGTCCCCCAGCACCAGGATCCTGCGGCGGCGTTGTCCTCCGAGCTGCTTCGCCCCGACGGTGCGAATAAAGTGCCCCATCGACTCTGGGTTCGCGTTGTATGCTTCGTCGATTGCCCAAATCGGGCCCTCATCGACGCGAAATTCCGTTTCTTTCCCGCGCCCTGGCAGGGCCTCGAACGCCTCGATACCCGTCAGCGAATCTGACGAGCGCGCCAACCCGATGGAGTCAAGCACGGCCAGAGTCGCCAAACTGTTGAGAGCCATGTGCCTTCCTGCTGCTCCCAAGGAGTATTCCATCTCCCCCCAGGGAGTGGCGGCTGTAATCTTGTTCGTGTTCTCGGCGTAGTCAAGCAGTCTGAAATGCGCCTCTTCTGCGGCGCCGTAGAGGCAGATGTCCCATCCCTCGCGCTCAGCTTTGCCGATGAGGATGTCCGCATGCTGGGTATCGGGATTTATCACCGCACGGGCTCCCTCATATGGGCTCTCGAAGATCAGCGACTTAACCTTCGCCACCTCTTCGACCGTGCCGTATTTCTCAACGTGAGCATGAGAGATGTTCGTGACAACCGCTACGTCTGGCGACAAGGGTCTCTTGCGCTTCGATGCCTGTTCACAGACGACATTGGACATCTCAAGGACACCAAAATCGGCCTCCCACATCTGAGCCATTTCAGCAACCAGACGGTCGAAGATATTGAAATTCGGTGGTGGATGAAGCACCGAGCTTCCCGGCTGCGCTGACCGAATCGCCTGCGAAATCATTGCAGTCAGCGTCGACTTGCCGGCTGCTCCAGTAACGCCGATGAGAGGCCTGCCTGCAGCATGCGCCTCACGACGTGCAGTCAGCCCTGATTCTGCGACGAACGCGCGACTGTTCTCTGCGAAGATCACGTTCTTGTCCTGCAAGGCAGCACTGCCACGCAGTTCCATAGGGGCCAGGAAGTTGTTGATTCCCAGCTGCGCAGCCAGGTCAAAGACCTCATCGATTGTCTTCTTGAACTGAGCAGACTGGCGCAGGTGGTAGTTCCCCCAGCTCTTGTCCAACAGGAGATAGAAGCGTGAGCGATCGAAGAATGTGCTTCCGTCGCCCTTCTTCACCCCCGGGAGCTGAAAGCCGGTGAACTCAACATCGGTGTCGCCTTCATAGACCCAACCGGTCTGCCGCTCAGCGCTGCGAGCGAGCCACTCATCGATCTTCATTACATTCCTATCTGAGAGTCTCCAGCGTCGAAGGCCTCGCCTCTACGCCAACACGCCCGCTGCTTCTACCTGGCGAAGATACTCGTGAGGAGTCATCTCGAGCACTTGAGCCGCCCGCCCTTTGGCAGTCACCCGTCCTGTCTTCAACATCGCCTGAGTAAACCGGAAGTCAGTGAGAAGGTCGTGAACAACCACCAGATCGTTCATGAATGACCCAGGCGCGAAGCTGCGCTTCTTCCGGTACCCTTCGGCGAACTCTCCCGACCCCGTATAGAAGTCCGAGTTGAAGATGGCGATCTCCTCGGGACGGAACTGCAGCAGATCATAGATCATGCGCTGAATCCCCAAGGGAGATCCGTGATACGACAAGGACCAGTCATGCCGTGCGAACCGCAACCACGGCAAGTTGCGGTGGTGGTGCGTGTGATAGCTGAACGATCGAGTATTGATCAGCTGTACATCAGAGTTCTCGATGAGACTTCCGGCGTCGTCGATGAGTGTGGTCATGTCCTGACCGGAGTAGTACGCGATGTCAGTCCGGCTGCCCATCGACTCAGGGTGCGACGCCACAAATTCTGGGTTGAAGTTCGGCCGAACCACCACGTCGTACCGGTCGATCTCAGAACCGAGCGACTCACCGGTGGCAGCAGGGCCGACGATGGCCACCCGCTTCTTCTTGATCAGGTTGACCATTTTGCGCTCAGCGGGAAGATAGAAGCCCTTACGAGCGTCCACCGAGTAATTGAAGTATGGCTCTGGGTTGCCCAACATCAGCTCGGCGTCCGCGTGCAGCTTGGCCACAGCCATACGCTGCTCTCCGGTGTTCTGCGCCCAATAATCGATGTCCTGCGACAGACGAGACGCCGTCTCCGCATTGTCCAGATAGACCAACGCCTGCATCATCTGCCGCAATCCGCCGAGATCCCGGACTCCGCTTCGTCGCAGGCGCTGAGCTTTCCGTTCGGCGCTACGGGCTCTCAAACGGAAGCCTTCAGCAAAATGACCGAGGAACTGGACCCGCAGAGTCAGCAGTCCCGCTGTATGAGGATGCAGCTCCTTCCCCTGAGCCTGGCACTCGTCCAGCTCGGCCAGAAGGTCGGTGACCGCCTCAGCGTCAACTTCCTGCCTGGAAGAGAAGAGAGAGTCCATGCCCTCAGCGACGCTCTTCCTCCGAAGGGGTGAGTGTTGCCGCTTAGATTCGATCCGTTGGACGGTGCGCCAAATTCGCGGCCAGTCCATCGGCCCCCGTGCGCCGGCGTGCACCACTCCCCCCAAAGCTCTCTGGTTCTTAGGGTTCAGGGTATAGGCCTGCTCGTAGCTTTCCAGCGCCTGTGAAAACTGTGCGATGTCAGGTCTGCGATAGGCCTGGGCAAGTGCCATGAGCCGCTGTTCATCAGGGCGTTTGAGCGCCGCCTTCTCCAGCTGGGCGAGCCCCGATTCCGCGTCTCCTCGTTCCAAAAGCCGCTGGCCCAGTTCGAAAGCGATCACAGCATTGGCCGGCGCAAGCCGCTGGGCACTCTTCAGAAGCTCGATGATCTCGTCCGTATGCGGAGTCTCCTGACCCCGATGCAGGCCCACTGCTGGCCCATGAACGATCCGAGTCTGCGTCTCATTTCCGAGTGCTGCGGCCAGCGCCACATATCGGTGCGCCCGCCGAGGATCCAGGTCCACAGCTTTTCGACGCAGGTCGATGATGTCGCTTGGCTGGGCGACCTTCATCGTACGAGAGGCGACCCGCTCCAACAGCCCCGCGGTGGCCAGCCCTTCCTCAGCTGCGGCGAGAGCAAACCGGATCTCCCTGCCCGGCACGTTCTCCAGAATCGTCTTGGCGTACTTCTCCGCCCTAGTCTGCCCACGGCGCTTTCGCCCCGTGACCAGGGTCTCGGTCCGGGACACGAAGTCCTGGCTTCCCAACGCCGCCCTGCGCATCAACTCACTGCGTCCAGCGTCGGACCTAGACAGGGCCTTGATGGCCGAGGGCCCAGCCAGCCTCGTCAGCCTGTCGATGGAACTTTCAATCACGCGCCATACACCCTTTCGATGCTTCTGCGGCAGAGCAGACACAATTCACAGAACGCCGCTACGCAATCGTGGGCGCCATCACTCAATGTAATCTAACAGCCGGTCAGGTCAGTGTTATCCCTCGGCTCAGCTTCGCGGTGACGATGTCTTCGAGAAGATCGAACTGGTGCTCCCAGTCGATGTCCATAGCCACGTCTTGCTCCATCTCGTAGATCCGTGGGTTGGCCCCCACACGATCTCCGACCTCACGCATCCTCACGAAAGGCATCAGGTAGGCCGCGTGGTTGATCTCGAACAGCGGATCGATGTCCTGGCTGCGAGGCCATCTCTCCTCGGAATCGTCATAGTTGAAGGCTTGAGCCTTCTCATCCCACAGGAAGGCGTGCAGTCGCGTAGCGGTGATCAAGCTGTCATGACCAGCTGACTCAGCCTCGCGCCAAGCCGCGATCAGCTCAGAAAAGGTCTCAGATGTCACCAAGGGGTGGGTCACATGAGTCATCAGCATGGTCCCGTCATCCTCGAGCTCTGCCGCATACTGGATGAACCTGCTCATCGGGGTACTGGAGGAGGCCAGCTCATCAGGACGTTCGTTGATCACGATGGGCTTGTCAGAGGTCCGTCTGAACTCCTGTGTAATCTCCACGACCGACGGATCATTGGTGGAGACCACGATCTTGTCGATCTCTGCGACGTTTGCCAGCTGCTTGAGTTTGAGCTCCAACAAGCCGCCCTCAAAGCCTGCGAAAGGCCGAGTGTTCTTATCCTTGACGCGTTCGCTTCCGGCCCGGCACGGCACCACTGCAACCACAGGGGAGCTGTTCCAAGCGGCCCTCGCCGATGACACTGACTCTGACGTGTCTGCAGAAGCCAAATGTCTATACGCGCTGAACCGCGGGTCCTCCTTCATCTGTTCGACCATTTCAGCCAAGTTCTCCGGTGTATCCACGGAGAAGGAATCATGCTCGACCACACCGACCTGCACCTTGTGACCGTTCTCCAGGAAGCGCAGGTGGTCATGGCCCTCGATCGTTTCCAGCGGGGTCTTCCCCAGGGAGGTGTAGGTATCCAGGGCACCTTTTCGGAAGGAGATCAGGTGGTAGGCCTTCAGGAAGTTCGTCACGCCAGAACGCGACGGTGACGGGATGTCCTCCCGGGAGAAGTACATGGCCTCCCCCGCGCGGTTGATGACCACTTTGAAGTCGGACGGTGACTTCGCGGTAGAAGACTTCGATGCCAGCAATGACGTCGGCGCCTCCGAATCCAACAACGCGTCGACGCTGGCTTGGATATGGTCCGGGTTCAGCGCCGGCTCGTCTCCGTTAATCAGGCAGATGACGTCATAGTCCATGTCTGCCGAGGCCTCGGCGATCCGCTCGATCCCCGTGGTGTGGTGTGTGCCAGTCATGATGGCGCGGCCGCCGTGGCGCTCAACCGCCTCCTTGATCTCTTCTGAGTCGGTGGCCACAAAGACCTCGTCGACGATCGGAGACATCTGCACTCTCTGCAGTACGTGGATCACCATGGGCAGACCACAGATATCTGCCAGTGCCTTGCGCTCCAAGCGCGTCGATCCGAGCCGGCTGGGCACCATTGCGATGACCCGATGACCTCTGAATGCCATTGAGAACGGTCTCTTCTCTCGTCGATAGATGGGTGGTGAGGCGGTCAGCCCGTCAGCAGAGGACGCCGGCGTCCTCGACTGCGCGGACGTACTCCTCCGGGGTCTGCTCGAGCACCTCCGCGGCACGGCCCTGTGCGGTGACGATGCCGGTGCCCATCAGCGCCTTCATGAACCTGAACTCGGACTTCACATCATGGGAGACCACGATGTCGTTGATGTGCGAGTACGGCCCGAAGGTGTTGCCCTCGCGCCACCCGGTGGTGAACATGGAGTTGCCGGTGTAGAGGTCCGAGTTGAACACACAGATCTCCTCCGGCTGGAACTGCAACAGATCATAGGCCATCCGCTGGATGCCCAGAGAGCCCCCGTGGAAGCACAGGGAGAAGTCCTGCCGGTAGAAGCGCAGCCACTCCAGGTTCCGGTGGGCATGAGCGGCATGACTGAAGGGACGGGCATTGACCACCTTGATGTCCCCGGCCTCTGCGGCCCCGGAGATCGTCTCGAACAGGCTGGTCAGATCCTGCCCCGAATAATAGGTGATGTCGGTGCGACTGCCCTGGGCGTCCCGATTCTCTGCGATGAAGTCGGGCTGGTAACGCGGACGGACCACCACGTCATATTCGTCGATGATGTTGCCCAGCCGGTCGCCGGTCTCTGCGGGGCCGACCAGGGCGACGCGCCGGCCCTTGATCAGCTTCTCCATGGTGTCATCGGCAGTCAGCGGCGTGCGCCTGCGGGCCTTGCGGGAGTACTCGATATAAGCCTCAGGGCGGCCGCTCATCAGCTCAGCGTCCGCCTGAAGCTTCTCGATCTGAAGGCGTTCCATCTGATCCGGGGAGTCCCAGAATCGCGGGTCCGCCAGGGACGCGGCGGTCTCGCCGTCGTCGAGGTAGGCGTGGGCCTTCATGAGGCTCCGCAATTGGTGAGCCGTGGTGATGGCCGATTTGCGCAGCGTGCGGGTTCGTTCCTTGGCCGCAGCCTCGCGCAGAGCGAAGCCGGCGGAGAAGAAGCGAGCGAACTGCAGACGAGTGATCACCAGGTTCAGCGCCATCGGGTGGAGCATGCTGTCCATATTGGCCTCGCGCTTGAGCCCAGCAACCAGAGTCTCCACCTGCTCCTCAGTTGGGTTCTCCTGGGTCCATAGGAGCTGATCCAGCTGAGCCCGCACGTCCTCGTTCTCGTACGGGGTCGCCTTCGTCTTCTTCCGAGTCTCCAGCTTGCGCACGCTGCGCCAGATCCGCGCCCAGTCCATAGGGCCGCGGGTTCCGGCATTGATGATCCCAGAGAGCGCTTTGGTGTTCTTGGGGTCCTTCTCAAAGACACGCTCGTAGAAGGTCATGGCCTTCTCAAACTGCGCCACATCCGGGCGGCGGTAGATATCCGCCAGTTCCATGAACCAGGATTCACCGGGCTGCTTGAGCACAGCGATCTCCAGCAGCGGGACGCCCTCGTGCACCTGCCCGGCCCCGATCAGTGCTGTGCCATATTCATGCAGCACGTAGGGGTTGCCTGGGGCCAGCTCATAGGCCTGCTTGAGCAGGTCCAAGATCTCTTCGCCATTGGCGGCCACCGGCCCGTTGGCCAGGCCGACGATCCAGTCATGGACCACGCCCCGTTCGGTTACGGCAGCCAGCGTGTTGGCCAACGCCAGGCGCCGGGCCGGGTTCTCCGGGTCCAGCTCCAGGGCCCGACGCCGCAGGCGCACCGCGGTCTGGAGATCTCCCTCGTCAGCGATGCGGGTGGCGACTCGCTCCAAGAAGTTGGGGTGAGCAGAACCCTGGTGGTCCGCGGCATCGGCCAGGGCCACCTCACCGGATGCAGCGTGCTGCATGATCAACAGCGGAAGACGTCCTGTCGAGGGGCGCTTGGTCTGTTTCATCCTGACCTCGGCCTGCGGCATGAAGCGCCTGCTGCCGGCTGATGCCTGCTTGGCTAGGAAGGCCTCGCCGCTGGGAAGATCTCCGAGGGCGGGAACACGGCTGACCGCGTTGACTGCGGCGGCGACCGTACGGCGCTCAGCCAGCCGGACAGCCTTTCTCGCAACTGGCACCAGGCCCTTGGGCTTCTTCGCGGACGACGTCTTCTTTGCTGCCATGCTGCCCCAAATGTGTCTGGTCCTTGCTGAACGGGCGTCAGTTTACACAGTGGCCCTTGCACGGGGATGAAGAACATTCCAGGAGAGGTTCAGATCCGCGACGCACCATTGCGGTACAGTACGCCACGATGAGTGAAGCCCAACAGGCCCTACAAGGCGTCGACGAACTGGTCCGCGACCTGATGCCGCGGCTGGACCAGCTGCGCAGCGAGGTCACCCTCAAAGGCGATGACACCCCGGTCACCGCCGCTGATGTCTTGGTCCAGACGAGCATCGAGGAGTACCTGACCTCCCGCCTCGAAGGCCTGACCTTCGTGGGCGAGGAGGGCGAGTACTCCCCCGACCATTCCTTGGAGGGGTGGGTCGCCGTCGTGGACCCGATCGACGGGACGGAGAACTTCGCTTCCAGCCTGCCCGAATGGGGCGTGGCGGTGACCCTGTGGCATGACGGCGCCCACCAGGCCAGCATGATCTCCCTTCCCCAGCTGGGTCAGCGGCTGATCACAGGTGACACCTTCACCCCTGCCTCCTCCCGGATCACCGCATTCTCCTCCGGGATCGACGATGAACTGGCGCGACAGCTGGCCGATACCCCCCAGGCCCGGCTCATGGGTGCCGCTGTGTACAATCTCTACGGCGTCATCACGGGACGCTTCGCCCGGTTCATCAACCCCGTCGGCGCCTATTCATGGGACCTGCTGGCGGGCCTTCAACTCGCCCTGGAACACAACTGTGAGGTTTACCTGAATGACCAGCAATACGACGGCAGCTATCTCAAGCCTGGCAAGCGATACCGGGTCGATATACGGCACCGACACGATCGTCATCCTCGGTAAGGGGCCGTCGGCAGACTCTGTCAGCAGCCGCGTCTTCAAGGATTCAGTGGTCATCGGGATCAACGACGCCGAGCGCATCCACCCCGCTGACATCACCATCTTCCACGAAGACTGGGTGGCAGACTCCCTCCAGGACGACGGGCTGCAGTCCAAGGCCTACATCACCTCCACCGAGTTTCACGCTCCGGGCCACACCGTGGTCCGAGCACCCTATAAGCCGCTGAGCAACGATGAGGAAGACATCATGCTCAGCCGTTTCCAGAACCGGGACGAGACCGCGATCGAGGAAGTCATGTTCCTCACCGCCTTGGAGGTCGCGCGCACCATCGCCGACACCAAGGGCCGTACCCAGACCGTCTACATGGTCGGCTTCGACTTCTCCCCCGCATCCGGCAACGCCCGTGCAGCGAACACCCAGTACTCCCCCGAGCTGACCAGCCACCGCAAGGCCGGGGTGGAGCTGCAGCAGTACATCCTGCGCAACGCCCTCTACGTGCTGGAGGACTCCAACCTGGACGTCCACCACGTGGGCAGCCACGAGTTCTCCAACCTCACCACTGAGGCGCTGAACGAGAAGTACCGGGTGGAGGTCTCCGAGCCCACTCCTGCCGAGGACCAGGCCGAAGAGCTCGAGGTCCCCGCAGTAGAGATCACCGCGGAGATCACCACCAACCACTTCGGAGACCTGGATCGCCTGGAGCAGCTGGTCCGCTCTGCCCACGCTGCCGGCGCCGACTGGGTGAAGGTCCAGAAGCGCGATGTCGAGCACTTCTACACCGCAGAGCAGCTCGCCGCTCCGTATAAGTCCCCCTTCGGCACCACTTTCGGCGACTACCGCCACCAGTTGGAGCTGGGCAAGGAGGGCTTCACCTTCCTCGACGAGCTCACCAAGGACCTGGGCATCAAGTGGTTCGCCTCTGTGCTGGACCAGCCGTCCTTCGAGTGGATGATGGAGCACCTGGACATCCCGCTGGTGAAGCTGCCCTCCACGATCTCCCGGAAGAAGGACTACCTGGAGTACGTGGCCAACAACTACACCGGCTCCCTGGTGATCTCCACGGGCATGACGGATCAGGACTACGAGCAGTGGCTGCTGGAGACCTTCACCAAGCAGGACACCCTCTACCTGCTGCACTGCAACTCCGCCTACCCCACTCCGGATGAACACACGAACATCGGTGTGGTCCGCCACTACGCCCAATTGGCTGAGGAGCAGGCCTCCAAGCCCGGTCCGCGGATCGTTCCCGGGTATTCCTCCCACGACTTCGGATGGATGGCCTCTGCCCTGGCAGTGGCCGCCGGCGCCGGCATGGTGGAGAAGCACGTCAAACTGGGCAACACCGAGTGGGCCCACTTCGACGCCGTGGCCGTGGATCTGACCACAGATGCCTTCAAGGAGTACGTGGACAACGTCCGCCAGGCTCAGATCCACGTGGGCTCCACGGAGAAGAAGATCACCGCCTCAGAGCACCACAAGTACTGAGACGTCCGAATGACCGCGGAAGAGGCCCAGGGGGCCGAGCAACACCGTCCCCAGGTGAAGCTGAGTGAGCGCCCTGGCGCCGTCGAACGTTTCATCGCCGAGCAGATCGAGCCGCGGTACGCCGAGCTGCGTGAGTGGCCGCAGGTATATTCCCATAAGTATCTGCTCTTCCGCGCGGCTCGGCGCAACAAGGTGCACATGAAGAAGATCACCGACGCCCACCGCATCCTCTTCTACTCCGGTGTGGCAGTGGGCAGCGTGGACGATGGAGTGACTTCTCTGGTCAGCCATCAGGCTCATCGCGTCTGCCGCTCCACTGCGATGACCAGGCGCTATCTGAAGGCCGCTGACGTCCCGACGCCGCAGAGCAAAGTCCTCGAACACAACCAGTACGCGACTGCAGTGCGGTACTGGGAGAAGCTGGGCCGCCGTGCCACGGTGAAGCCTTCCCGAGCCTCCAGCTCCCAGGGGGCCACCGTGGGCGTGCGCTTCGAAGGCGACCTCCGAGCCGCCTGGAAGAAGGCCGTGGAAAGTGTGGAGCCTGAGCACCCGATCCTGATCGAAGCCGCCCACTACGGCCTGGACCTGCACACCTACGTGGTGGGCGAGGCTGTGGTGAGCGCTCTGGTCCGGGTTCCCTTCTACATCCTCGGAGACGGGGCCTCAACTTTCGACGAGCTGGCGCAGGCTGCACTGGCCCGGCGCCTCGGGCCTGAGGAGAAGGTCCCGGAGCTCGACGGCGAGGCCCTGACCGAGGCCGGACTGCCCCGATCCCATGTCCCGGCCTACGGGTCCATCCACGAACTCCCTCCGGTTCCGGGTGCTCCGCGGGAGGGGACGCTCTACGTCGATGTGACCGACGGTCTGTCCGAAGAGATCAAGCAGCTCGCCATCGACGGGCTGTGGGCGCTGCCCGGACTGGAGGCCGCCGGCGTCGACCTTGTGGTCTCCGCATTGGACTCTGCCGAAGGAGCCTTGGTGGTCGATATCGATCCCGCCGCGAGCGTGGCCGACTTCCGCCACCCCGACTATGGGAAGTACCGTCAGCCGCAGCTGGCGATCATGGAACAGATCGTCCGCCGCTCCCCCGCGCAGTAGGGCCGGGAACTGGGCCCGGCCACCCTCGTCCCCACCGACATGCAGATGAGCAGGTCGGAGATCGCGCGCATTCACGTCCTATAGTGTGAGGCATATCACTCACACTCAGAGGGGGCTGAGATGGTTTTGAAGACCTGGCATGAAGCGCGCCTGATCCCAACGTCCGGCATCGGAAGTGCGTTGGAGCAGGAACGTCGTGCGACGTCGGCCCTTCTGGCGGTGATCGGGGCGGTGGACGACTTCGGCAGGTCCATCACCAAGCCCTGCGGCGCCCCTGCTGGGAAGATCGCGACCTACGTGGAGGTCCCCTTCGAGCTCGGAAAGAAGAACGTCCGGCCAGACGGCCTGATCCGGGTGACGCGAGGGAAGCGCGAGTGGACGGCACTGGTCGAGGTGAAGACATCCGACAACGCACTGGATCAGGAGCAGGTGGAGAACTACCTGGACGTGGCCAGAGAACAGAAGTTCGACGCGGTCATCACCGTCTCCAACGAGATCCCGCCGGTGCTGGGGAGCCACCCCCTGAACGTGGACAAGCGAAAGACCAGGACCGTGGAGCTCTTCCACTTCTCATGGATGCGTCTGATCTCTGTCGCAGTGATGGAGAAGGAAGTCCGCGGGATCGAAGATCCCGATCAGGCCTGGATCCTGGGTGAGCTCATCCGCTACCTGGAGCACGAGAAGTCTGGCGCCCTGGACTTCACCGACATGGGAGCCCAATGGACGCGGGTTCGTGATGCCGCGCGCAAAGGCGTCATGCGCAAGTCCGACCCGGAGATCGAACAGGTCGCCACAAAGTTCGATGCTCTGATCCGCTACACCTGTCTGAAACTGGGTCAGCGGTTGGGTGCTGACGTCTTTCCGCAGCTGCCACGCAGGCAACAGAAGGACCCGGCGGAACGCTCGGCAGAGCTGGTCGAAGAGCTGTGCAGCGACAGCTGCATGTCTGCGAAGATCCGGATCCCAGGCACTGTGGCCGACCTCGAGATCACCTGCGACCTCCGGGGCCAGCAGCTCCACGCGTCAGTGGTTGTCCCGGCGTCGGGTCACGCGAGGAACAACACCCGCGTCCGTTGGCTCCTCCGCCAGATTCCTGAAGAGCAGACGGACATCGTCATCGAAGCGAACTATCGTGGGCGGCGGGAAGCAGCACCGATCGAGGATGCCCGGGCCGACGAATCCGTGGTCATTCCGGATCCGAACCGCGAGCTCAGCCGGTTCAGAGTCACCCGGATCTACCCCATGGGGCTGGCGCGTTCGGTCCGCAGCAAGAGCTCATTCATCCAATCGGTCACCGGAGCGGTCGACGACTTCTACGCGGAGATCCTTCAGCAGCTCAAGCCATGGAATCCGCCTGCCCCGAAGTTCCGAGACAAGCCTGAACCGAGGAAACAACCCTCAGACGAGCTGTCTTCGACGGACCTCTCCTCGATGGACGGGCCCGAGCCGGCCCAGGTTCCGCAGACATAGCCCAGCGCGTGCTGCGCAGGGACCGCGTGGGGAGGATGGTGCTCGGCCATCAGACTTCTACCGGGGTCGCGACATCTCAGCCGTCACAATCGGGCAGAGATGTCCTCAAGTGGGAGAGATCTCCACCACGGCGCCCGCAACGCAGAAGGCCGGCCACCCTCATCGGGTGACCGGCCTTCTGCGTCAGCTCAGTCCAGCTCAGAGCACGTGAGGATCAGTCCTCCACGCCCTTGGTGAGCTCGGCGATGAGCTTCTCACGGCGGCGCTCCTTGACCTCTTCCATCCGGGCCGCGCGGCGGGCACGGCGACGGCGTGTGGGCCAGGTGGCGATCAGCAGCACCAGCGAGATCAGCAGCACCAGGGCGGCCGCGCCGATGCCGGCATCCAGCCAGAACTGCTCCGGGTAGAGACGGATCAGCGTAGAGTCCTCGCTGAAGGTCCAGGTGCCGTCGGCGAAGAACAGGCGGTGGAACTCCTCGAAGAAGACCTGCCAGTTCAGCACAGCCAGCACCACTGCCGCGATGATCACACCGAGGGTCACCCAGACACCGGCGAAGAGTCCGCGGACGAAGCCGCCGGGACGCCAGGAGCGCAGGAACAGGCCGAAGATCAGTGTGATGACCAGCAGGACGGCCGCACCCAGCACCGCCCACATCATCACGAACTTCACATCGGTCATATGCGAGACCTCATCCGCGGTGAACAGCTCCTCCCCACCCGGGGCCAGTTCGGCCAGGTAGCGGGAGTTCGCGGCGTTGAACAGGTAGTCCAACCCGTAGGAGCCGTAGACCAGGCGGTCGGCGTCGTCGAAGCCGAAGGTGTCGCTGGGGAAGCCCGGACGGTTGTAGGAGAGCCACAGGAACACCGGAGAGGCCACCAGGCGGATGGCGGCCACCAGTACCAGCACCGGCAGGAAGATCGCGATCATGACCTGCATGAAGCGCGAGACTCCCCGCTTGTCCCTCTCCACCTCCTCAGCGAGGTCCTGATCGGTGATCTCCTCACCGGAAGGCGTGCGGCCCACTGCGCCGCCGGCATATGGCATGTAGGGGGCCTCGTCGTCCCCGGGAGTCCTGGCGTGCTTGGCGGCCTGCTTCTCAGCCTTGGCCTCCTCCTTGGCGCGCCGGGCCTCATCCTTCTCCCGCTGCTTGAGCTCCTTCTTGGAGAGCTCCTGCTCCGCAGGAACCTCCTGGGCGGCGGTCGGAGCTCCGGCAGGGGAAACCCCGGTCTGCGCCGCCGTCTCGGCAGGAGTGGTCGAGCGTCCCGCGGCAGTGCCCGGGGCGACGTCGTTCAGGGCACGAGTCTTGTCATCGGCAGGAACAGGAGCCACGGCGGCCGTGGGCTGATCCTCGGCCGGAACCGCTTCCTCGGCAGGCTTCGGAGACGGAGCAGAGGCGACCGGCTTGGTCGCGTCTTCGCTGCCGGCGCTCTCACCTACCGGTGCGGTCTTCGCCGCGGCGACTTCGTCGTCGCCGCCGTTCAGTGCGGAGGAGAACGTAGGAGCAGCATCCGAGGTGGCAGCCTGTTCCTCCTTCGCCAGGCGATCCTCCGGGAAATCCGGCTCGTCCTCGGCGAAGGCGCCGTAGTCCAAGCCGGATTCGAAGTCACCGCCCTCATCCGAGCCCTTCTGGCTCGAGCTCTCCTCCTTGCGAGGATTCTCTGAATTCGCGCTCATCTCTGCCTCTCCACGCATTACTGGCCACTTTCTAAGGTACGGCTGGGAAGGACTGTTTTGGTGCAGACCTGCCGGAGAGTCGGCAGGTCAGCGGCCCAGGGAGCGCGTCCTATCAAGTCCAGGAAGGTTTAGCTCTTCTCACTAAACTCTCCTAAAGTCGATAAACCTAGGCAGTCAGCTCGTGGGCGCCGGCGTCGTAGCTTCCCAGGTCACCGCGGATCCCGGCGCGGTAGGCGCGCCCACCCAGGATCAGCGTGTAGGCCCAGTAGCCGGCCAGCACCAGCGCGCCGATGGTGATCTTCAGCGCCGGGTGGATGTCGGCAGGCGTCACAAAGCCCTCCACCACACCGGAGATCAGCAGGACCAGCACCAGGCCCAGCGCCACGGTGATCAGGCGTCTGCCCTCCTGGGCCAGCGAGGTCAGCCGGCGCTGCTGCCCCGGCGCCACCCAGGCCCAGAAGATCCGCAGACCCGCGGCCCCGGCGATGAACACTGCGGTCAGCTCCATCAGCCCGTGGGGCAGGATGTTCAGCCAGAAGGCGGCCTGCTCACCCTGCTCAGCCATGACGCCGCCGGCGATGCCCACGCTGACCGCGTTGACCAACAGGATGAAGGGGACCCAGAGACCGATCACCCCGAAGGCGACCATCTGCGCGGCGATCCAGGCGTTGTTCGTCCAGACCTGGGCGGCGAAGGAGCTGTTCGGATGTTCGGAGTAGTAGTTCACGAACTCATGCTGTGCGTACTGCTGGCGCTCCTCCGCGGGCATCAGCTGGTCGATATAGGGCGTGTGATACGCCCACAGTCCGGACGAGAAGCCCACGGCCACGAACACCACGCCCAGGATGACGGTGAGCCAGCGGATCCGGTAGAACGCCGCCGGCAGGGTCTGGGTGAAGAAATAGGCGGTGGAGACGAAGACGTTCTCCCCCGCGCCGGTCAGCTGGGTGCGCGCCCGCCCCAGCCGGGCTGAGAGCCCGGCCGCCAGGGCCCCGTCGGGCTCCACAGAGCGGACCATGGACAGATGCGCTGAGGTGCGCTGATACAGGCGCAGCAGCTCATCAGCCTCCTCCGGGCGGAGGCGACGCCGATCAGAGAGCTCGGCCAGCCGGTCCCACTCCCCTTGGTGCACGGCGACGAAGGCATCGATGTCCATGGGGCCACCCTATCGGCTGTGGCCACGCCGTCACCCGGCCGGAGCGTTAGGCTGGGGACGTGCGTACTGTGGTCACCGGCGAGGCCGTCGAGCTCGAGCTCCCCTCCGCTTCTCTGTTCACCCGTGGCGGCGCCCTGGTCATCGACATCATCATCTACACCGTGACCTACCTGGGGCTGCTGCTCCTGTTCGGGGCCACCAGCGGCGCCGCCGCAGTCACCTTCGATGAGGCGCTGTTCCAGGCAACGATGCTCGGCGGCGCGGTGCTGTGCTTTGTGGTGCTTCCCATCGCCATCGAGACCCTCTCCCGCGGGCGGACTGTGGGCCGCCTGATCTTCGGCGTCCGCGTGGTCCGCGACGACGGCGGCTCGCTGCGTCTGCGGCATTCGGTGATCCGCATGCTCCTCGCCGTCTTCGAGGTCTACATGACCTCGGGCCTGGTGGCGGTGCTCTGCGCGCTGTTCAACAGCCGGGGCAAGCGGCTGGGCGATATGGTGGCCGGTACCTACGGCATCCAGGTCCGTCAGCCCCGGATCCAGCCGATGATGCTTCCGGTCCCGCAGCATCTGCAGTCCTGGACGCAGGTCGCTGACCTGGGACGGGTCCCTGACGAGCTGGCGCTGCGGATCTCCCGGCTGCTGCGCGGCGCGCAGAGCGACCGCGCCGGCCGGGCCATGTACCTGGAGCAGCATGCCGCAGGCCTGGCGCAGGAGCTGCGCCCCTACGTCTCTCCTCCCCCGCCGCCGTCGTCGGCGATGGATTTCCTCACCGCCGTGATGGCTGAGCGGCGCAACCGGGAGTACCGCAGACTGCGCCGACAGCAGGACCGCCAGCACTCCCTGGAGCGACGGCTGCACACTGTTCCGTATTAGGCACGAACGGCGTCCTCTTTTCAGCTCTGCTGAGGAGGGGACGCCGTTCGCGCCTGGGTGAGGCGCAGCCTCAGTAGCGGTAGTGCTCCGGCTTATACGGGCCGGCCACATCCACACCGAGGTAGTCGGCCTGCTCCTTGGTCAGCTCGGTGAGCTTGGCGCCCACGGCATCCAGGTGCAGGCGGGCGACCTTCTCGTCCAGGACCTTGGGCAGGACGTAGACCTCGTTCTCGTAGGGATCCTCGCCCTGGTGAACCAGCGCCGACTTCTCGAAGAGCTCGATCTGGGCGATCACCTGGTTGGCGAAGGAGGAGCTCATCACAAAGCTGGGGTGGCCGGTGGCGTTGCCCAGGTTCAGCAGACGGCCCTCGGAGAGCACGATGATCGATCGGCCGGTGGTCTCGTCGAAGACCCACTCGTGGACCTGCGGCTTGATCTCCACCTTCTTCACGCCGGGCAGCTGAGCAAGACCTGCCATGTCGATCTCGTTGTCGAAGTGGCCGACGTTGCCCACGATGGCCTTGTTCTTCATCTGCGTCATGGCTGAAGCGGAGATGATGTCCTTGCCGCCGGTGGTGGTGATGAAGATGTCACCCTGCTCCACCGCCTCGTCCAGGGTGGCCACCTGGTAGCCGTCCATGGCGGCCTGCAGGGCGTTGATCGGATCGATCTCGGTGACGATGACCCGGGCGCCCTGGCCGCGCAGCGCCTCAGCTGCGCCCTTGCCGACGTCGCCGTAGCCGCAGACCACAACTACCTTGCCGCCCAGCAGGACGTCGGTGGCGCGCATGATGCCGTCGGGCAGGGAGTGGCGGATGCCGTATTTGTTGTCGAACTTGGACTTGGTGACCGAGTCGTTGACGTTGATCGCTGGGAACAGCAGCTGACCGTCACGGGCCAGCTGGTACAGGCGGGTCACACCGGTGGTGGTCTCCTCGGTGACGCCGCGCAGGTTCTCCGCGATCCCGGTCCAGCGCTGCGGGTTCTCCCCCAGGGACTTCCGCAGGGTCTCCAGGACGTAGCCGTACTCCTCCGGGTCCTCCGGCTGAGGCTGCGGGACCGCGCCTGCGGCCTCGAACTCCGCGCCCTTGTGCACCAGCATGGTGGCGTCGCCGCCGTCGTCGAGGATCATGTTGGCGCCCTGCGCCGGGTCCTGGTCCACACCGGGCCAGGCGAAGATCTGCGACGCCGTCCACCAGTACTCAGCCAGGGTCTCGTTCTTCCAGGCGAAGACGGGAACACCCTGCGGGTCCTCCGGGGTGCCGTTGGGACCGACGACGACGGCCGCGGCGGCCTCATCCTGGGTGGAGAAGATGTTGCAGGAGGCCCAGCGGACCTCGGCGCCCAGTGCGGTGAGGGTCTCGATCAGCACGGCGGTCTGTACGGTCATGTGCAGGGAGCCGGCGATGCGCGCGCCCTTGAGCGGCTGGGCCTCGCCGTACTCCTCGCGCAGGGCCATCAGGCCGGGCATCTCATGCTCGGCCAGGCGGATCTGGTGGCGGCCGGCCTCATGCAGGGAGATGTCGGCGATTGTGTGGTCAAAGCTCATAGCGTGGTCCTTCAGACGGCGGAATCGGCGGGCAGCAGCTTGGGCACGCCGTGTTCTATCGGGTAGCGCGTGGTCTCATCCTCGACGGCGACCAACTCATCGCCGTCCTGGCGCAGCGGGCTGCCGGTGGCCGGGCAGCGCAGAACGGCCAGAAGAGATTCAGGGAGGGTTGTGGGCATGGAGTCAGCCTATCGCGGCCCCAGCTGTGGCAGTGAGCGAAGATGACCGCATATTGCCGGCGCGTCCGGCGTCGGTGTGCCTGGGCTGTGCGGCAGGCAGGTGCTGAAGGTCAGTCCTTGAGCATCCGGAGGTGGCCGCGGCTGATCGGGGCCTTGCCCTCCGGGGGTGCGATGCGCTCACGGTTCTCCCGCATGCTCGGTGCGGGGGCGGCCGGCTCCGGAGCCTCACGCTGGACGGCGTCGGCGAGGGCGAGCAGGTCGTCCTGTCCGGTGGAGGTCTCGGCGGCGGGCGCGTAGTTCAGGCGCATGACCTCCCAGCCGCGGGGCGGATTCACCGAGTCGGCGTGCTGAGCACAGAGGTCATAGGTATGCGGCTCGGCGTACATGCTCATCGGACCGATCACGACGGTCGAGTCCTGATAACTGTAGGTCAGAGTGGCGACCGCCGGCCGCTCACAGCTGCTGCGAGTACATCTGCGCGAAGAATCCACGGTCCCTCACCCTACCCGAGGGGCATCCCGCGGATCGGTGACCTCAGGGGCGGAGTGTTGGGAGGACTAGCGCAGCCGCACCGGCACTGTGGCCTCATCGTCCTGCAGCGATTCCACGCGGCTCATGGAGAATCGTCCCTGGTCATCAGTGGTCAGCAGGGAGGCATAGACCCCTTCACCCACCGGTGGATCCACGACGACGGCGACGGCGTCATCCATGACATCGGAGAGCTCATCGGCGGAGACCGTCACCGACTGTCCGGCCGGAAGCTCGACCTCCTGCGGCTCGGAGTGCTCGCCCTCACCATCCAGCAGACGGTAGGAGACCGTTCCGCCCTGCGCTGCGAAGAGATTCAGGTCCGTCTCCGCCTCATCAGTCCGGCCGATCTCCGGCAGCACCGCCCCTGAGGTCTCAGTCAGCTCCTCAGCGCCGGTCCCCCAGCTGAAGTCCAGGGCCAGAGTCCCTTCGTCCAGCTCCTCTCCCTCTTCCTGGGCAGCGTCTTCCGCGGCAGCCTCATCCTCAGCACCGAGCTCAGCCAGTTCACCCATGCCCCGGGAGGCCACGGCCACAGCCGATGGGTTATCGGTGCGGACCACCACGTCATAGACGCCGGCGTCCGGGCCCAGCAGCTCCAGCAGGTCGACCTGTCCGCCTTCCACGGTGAACACCGCGGGGTTCTCGAGGGCCACCTGGCCATCCTCCCCGAAGACCTGCAGCTCCACGGTGGTGGTCTCCTCGCCGGGCACGTGCAGCCACAGCTCAGCGGGCATCAGCGTGGGATCATCGGCGGCACCCGCACCGGAGGTGTCCGGCATGGGCACCCCGGGGATGTGGTGCTCCTCCTCCACGCTCTGCGCGCTGGGCAGGAACTCCGCACCCGTGCCGGTCAGCCCGGCGGCGCGGGAGGACTGCATCTGAGCACCCACCGGAGCACCGGTGGCGCTGACCTCCACGCCCATGTTCACGCTGCCGCCGCTCAGGGCGGCCATATTCACCGTCCGCACCGTCTGCGGCGGGACCAGGATGCTGCGGGCACCGCCGGCGCCCCGCTCGCCGTCGGCGTCGTAGGTGCTGATCTCCACGGTGGAGGCGCGATCATAGGGATTGGAGAGGGTCAGCAGCGAGGTGGCTCCCGGTCCTGTCTCCGGGCCGAAGAACCAGTGGTTCTGCTGAGCCGGACCGCACTCCCCCACGGACAGCCCCGTCACCGGGCCCTGGTCCGCGTGGTATTCGAAGAGTGCGGCCGCGGTCAGCGGCTCACCGCTCTGAGCGGCCGAGACTCCCAGCAGCGGCGTCTGCTGCTGATCGGCCTCCTGATGGTGGATCACGCCCTCGCCGCCGCTGATCGATTCATGGTTCAGATCCGAAGAGCTCGTGAGCTGGGCGATCTGAGCCTCGGGCAGATCAGCGCCCGCCTCGGCGAGCACCAGCGACTGGAAGACGCTGGAGGCCGAGTCATCCCGCGTGGCGTAGTCCAGGATCCCGTCCGTGGTCAGCGAATCAGCCTGACCAGGCATGGGCGGGCACAGGTAGCTCTGCCCGGTCTGCGGAGAGGGCACCCCGGAACCGGCCACCGGGGACAGCGGACTGCGGTCCGCGCCGGAGAAGTCAGTGATCGCAGACCCAGCGCCCACCGCCACCAGAGCGGCCGTCACCACGACGGCACTCAGCCGCACCGCCGAGGGTCGGGAGCCGCTGCTGCGCGGCTTCTTCTCCGCGGAGCCCTTGGCGGCGCTGGTCTTCCCAGTGCTGCTCTTCTCCTCGGCAGGCTTCGCAGCCTTCTCAGCTTTCGCGCTCTTCTCAGAGCCAGCGCCCTCCGCATCAGCGAGCTTCTTCGGCACCGAGGCCGCCGCGCCGCCGTACTGTGTCTGCACACCGGCGGGGCGGCCGGCGTCGGGCTTCTCCGCGCCCTTCTTCCCCGGCTTCGCGGTCTTCTCAGGCTGGTCCTTCTCCGCCTGCGGCGTCGCAGCAGCCTTCCCCGCACCAGCCTTCACCGACTCAGCCTTCGCCTTCTTCCGCTTCTCGGCCTCAGCCTCCTGTGCCGCCTGCTGCTCCGCCTTGCGTCGGGCCTGCTCGGCAGCCTTGGCCTGGCGGGCCTGCTCGCGCTCAGCCCGGCGACGGTCCCGCTGCTGCTGCCGGATCGCCTTCTTGACCTTCTTCGCGCTCATACCTGCCTCACCTCCACCGGAAGCATCCGCCAGCTGCGCGGCAGCGGCACTGCGATCAACGTCACCAAGACCAGGAAGATCCCCACGCCGAACAGCATCGGCCACCGGTAGACCGGCTGGTGCTCGATGTTCAGCTCGGCGTCAGCGGTGAGCCTCTCACCGGCGACTTCGAAGCGCTGAGCCCACTCCTCAGTGCCGTCGCCGGTCTCATCGGCGGGCATCCGGCGCAGCGTCTCGCCGTCGAGCTGCGCCTCCCATCCGGTGGCACGTTCGCTGGCGATCTGGATGTAGTAGTTCTGTCCGGCCTCGGCCTGCAGCGGCTCGCCCTGGCTGTCGCGCAGGTCCGCCAGCTCCAGGCTGACCTGGTGGTTCTGGCTGGGCAGCAGGGCCACGACCTCTCCCTCTGCGTCCAGGATCCGCGCCCAGGAGGTGCTGACCCCGGCCTGGCCGGCCACATGCGGGATGTCCTGCTCCTCATCGGTCTCAGCACGCCACAGCAGCCCGCGGTCGGTGGGGCCCACAGAGGTCAGGCCGGCGGCGGTGTCCACTGCGTCCACCAGCGCACCCTCCTCGCTGCCGGGAATGAGCGCAAACCCGACGCCGAGCTCCTCCATGAGCTCGTCGATGTTCTCCGCGCCGGGCGAGACCACGGCGGCGACCAGCTCGGCCAGGACCTCCTCGCCGCCCAGCAGATCCCGCTCAGCAGGGACGCCGTCCGCCGAGCGGGCCAGCAGCGGTGAGTCCCCCACGCTGATGCCGGGCCAATAGGTGTCCAGCGTCCTGCCCTGACCTGATACCAGCTCCGCCACCACGCCCTCCGGGGTGGCCTCCAGGACCAGGGTGCGCAGCTGCGCCGGGCCCAGACCCTGATCAGCCGCAGAGGCCGGGATCTGACGGATCTCACCCGGACCGATGGCTGTGGGCTGCTGGTGCACAGGGGTCAGCGGCTCACCGGTCAGCTCCGAGGCCGGAGTGCTGCGCGGAACAGCCCACAGCGCCAGCGAGGCCACCACGGAGAGCACCAGCAGAGTGGCCGCCACCGGGGTGATGTAGCCGCCGATGCGCCGCATGGCCTGCGGCAGCCGGGCCAGCGAGCCGATGGCAGCGGCCAGCAGGCAGAAGGAGATGACCGAGACCAGCGGAGCCACGCTGCCCGGCAGCAGGTTCAGCCCGTCGTCGCCGGCGGCCAGCTGGGCCACAAGCGCGGAAAGTCCCAGCGCGGCCAGCAGGATCAGCCCGACGGCGACGGCGGTGCCGCTGCGCAGACCGGCCGGGTCGGCGTCGGACTTGGGGCGGCGGTGAAACAGGGCGCTGAAGATGCCCAGGCCGGCCAGGATCAGCAGCGGGGCGCCGATGAGCAGCGCCAGGCGGAGGCTCCAGAAGTCACCGGTGAAGTAGTCCGAGATCCAGGAGCCCGACTGTCCGGCACCGGCCAGGCCGGCGGCCGGGTCGAAGGCCACATGATGTCCCAGCAGCTGCTGCCACAGCGGGGCGGTCTCCCCGCTGATGCCCGGGGCGGTAGGCGGGGTGGGCTCGGCGATGAGCGTGGCCAGCACATTCTTCTCCGCCACGGCCGCTGAGGCGAGCATGGGGAAGACCAGGGCCAGCGAGGGCAGCGGGACCAGCCACAGGGTCCGGCCGCTGCGCCGACTGCCGTCCCGAACGGTCAGCACGATGGCCACAGTGATGATCACCGGCAGGGCCAGGATCAGCAGCACCGGGGCCGCCGCAGTCAGCACCGCCAGCAGCAGGGCCGCACCGGTGGCATGCTCCCAACTGCCGCGGGCCTGAACGGCGCGCACCATGCTGCGCACGGCCAGGGGCAGGAGGATGTGGGCGAGCACGGCACCGATCCGCCCCTCGCCCAGAGCCAGGTGCAGAGTGGGCACCGCCGCCCAGAGCAGGCTGGCGATCATCCGGGTCACTGCGCTGCGGGTCCACAGCCCGGCGGCCGACCAGGCGGTCAGCGCGGCCAGCGGCAGGGCCAGGATGATCAGCCAGACCAGCACCGTGGAGGCATGGCCGAAACTGAGCGCCGAGAGCAGCAGCAGGATCAGGTTGAAGGGGTCGGCAGCGGCACGGTCACCCAGCCCCTCCGGTGAGACGAAGCTGGTGGCGTGGTGCAGGACCTCCTGGACTGTGGCCGAGACCGGCAGCGCCGCTCCCCCGGTGAGCGACTCGGCGCTGAGCAAGCTCCGGAAGGCCACCAGGGAGACTCCCGTCAGCGCCAGCAGCATCAGGAACAGGCCGAGCTTGTCCCCCGAGCCCCGGGAGGGCATCTCGTCGAACTCGCCGTCGGAGGCGCCCACGGCCAGCAGGGCCTCGTCCTCGGCCTCCTTGCGGGCACGCTCCTGAGCGCGCTCGTCTTCAGGGACACCCGGGCGCGCGGAGACTGTCTCCGCGGTCATGACCTTCCGGCGGTGGGCGCGCAGCTGGGCCGAGCTCAGCCGCCGCTCCTCATTGGCGCGGCGGCCTGTCCGCAGCGTCTCGGCAGGGTCGAACTCCTTCTGCCGCTCGCGGCGGGCGAAGGCGGCCTTGCGGCCCTTGGCGCGGAAGCTGCGCACATGGAACAGCGCGGCCCAGTTCATCAGCGCACCGGCGGCGGCCAGGAACTGGCTCACGCCGGCGTCGGGGGCCTTGGTCAGGCTCAGCAGGACCAGGCGCAGCATGGCCGCCACCCACATCCCCAGCCAGAGGAAGGGGACGGCCAACGGGTTCACCGAGGCCAGGCGGCGCCTGATCTGGCCCCGTCGCTGCGGGGCGGGAAGGTACAGGGAGCCGCCGTAGCGGTGGACCCGGGCCGGGTCGATCTCCCCGGTCTCCTGCCCGTGCTCCTGGCGCTCCCGGCCTGGGGCTGCGACCTCGCGGCCCACCACGGCGGTGGGTTCGATGACCACATGGGCACCGATCTCGCGGGCCGCCTCGCAGAACTGCAGGGCTGCGTAGTCGGCGGGAAGCGTGGGGTCGAAGCCGCCGAGGTCGGCGAAGAGCGTGGAGTCCACGAGCATGCCGTGGGCGGAGACGCCGGCCATCTCGTCGCGGCCGTCGTACTGGCCCTGGTCCAGCTCGCGGGGCTCGTTCAGGGCTACGATCTCACCAGAGTGTCCGGCGGCCAGGCCCACGTTGATCAGGCGGCGGCCGTGGCTCTGGTCGGCGTCGGTGATCTTGGCCCCGATGACCTTGATCTTCGGATGGGTGTTCTCATCCTTGACCGTGAAGAGCCGGTCCTCCAGCTGGGCCAGCGCCTCCGGCTCCGGGACGGTGCCGGCCGGCAGGATCCAGAGCCACTGCTGCTCCCCGGAGAAACCCTCGGGAAGCTGGCGCTCCAGTGTGCGCCACAGCTGGGTGGACTTGGTCCCGGCCGGCCCGGGAGAGGTGGTCTGCTCAGCACGACGCCGGTCGCGCAGCAGCTTCGAGCGCAGCGACCGGGAGAGATCCTGGGGCCCGGAATAGGCCGAGGAGGAGAGCTCGATGACGGCATCGGGCTGTCTGGTCTGGGCCGTCAGGGCGGCGTGGGTGGCCTCGGCTCCAGACGCCGAATCGCCGCTGCCGTACAGAACGACAGCGGCGATATGTGGCTCGATCAGTGTTGCGATCAGACGGCTCGCTTCCGAAGCTTGCGGCGTTCCCGCTCGGAGAGACCTCCCCAGATGCCGAACCGCTCGTCATTGGCCAATGCGTAGTCCAGGCACTCCTGCTTCACCGTGCAGGCGCCGCAGACCTTCTTCGCGTCCCGAGTGGATCCGCCCTTCTCCGGGAAGAACGCCTCAGGGTCGGTCTGGGCGCAGAGTGCGTCCACCTGCCAGGCCAGCTCACCCTCGATCTGCTCCGCGGGGATCAGTGAGGGCAGGCCCAGCCAGACGTTATCCTGGACGGCTTGGGTGCTCTCGCGCTCAGCGCGGCGGGAAGGAGCCTCGCTGAGCGCAGTGACACCGTCGTCGGCAGAGGACTCTGCACTCTCAGCCGCCTCGTGGGCGGCCAGGAATGCAGTGGCCTGACCCTCCAGCGGTTTGCCGTGCTCCAGCCGTTCGGCTGCCTGAGGGTCCGCCGGATCGACGAACCAATCAGCAGGGACGTCGAGCCCCGGGCGCCGGGCGGCAACAGACTGCTCCTGCCGCTCGTGGCCGCTCCGCTCTGCGTTCCCCATAACCAGGGCCTCCCTGTGTGATCGTCTCTGCTTCGACTGCTACCTAATTACACTGGCGTAAGTCAGATTTCGTCAAGTGCGGAAGAACCACCCCTATTGGGCCCCTTTCCCCGAGATTTCGCCCGACACGCCGCCTGAACGTTCTTCTGGGACCGGTGTGGCGGGCAGGAGGAACACGCATGACACCCCTCACATTGGGATCCGCTTCCCAGAATGTTCCCGAAGACTTTCCCCAGCTGTTGGAGCTGCTGGGCGGGCGACCCCAGCCGGCGGTGGTCTGTTACCGGCCCTCGGACGGCCAGAAGACCGAGGGCGCCGCGGAGGATTCAGCCGACGCCTCCGCTGACTCCGCTGCTGAGCCGGAGCGCGTGGAGCTCTCCGGGCGGGTGCTGCAGAACTGGGCCGTGAAGCTCATCGGACTCTTCACCGAGGAGCTCGAGGAGATCTTCGAGGATCCCGGTTCCTCCCCACGGGTGCTCATCGACACCGCCCCGCATTGGAAGTCCGCCGCTGTGGCGCTGGCCGCCTCGGCACTGGGCGCGCAGGTGGTGACCGCCCCCGGAGCCGAGGCGGCTGCGGATGGCGAGGAGCCGGCGTCGTTGGTGGTGACCGACCGCCCCGAGGCCTGGCAGGGATCCTCCGCACTGGGCGAGGCCGAGCTGGCCGCCCTCTCCCCCGGACTGATGGATGAGTCCTTCGAGGAGGCCACGGGACAGAGCGTCCCGGCCTGGGTGCTGGACGTCTCCGCCGAGGTCCGCCAGCACCCGGATCAGCTGCTCGCGCCCCTGGAACCGGTGGAGCTGCCTCAGGGCCTGGCGGATGCGGGCACAGCGCTGGTGACCCGCGCGGAATGGGCCGCCGACGCCGTCGGGACCCTCCTGGGCGCCTGGGCACATGGGAAGCCTGTGGTGCTCATCGATGGTGAGCAGAACGACGCCACCTGGGGTCAGCAGCGCTGGGAGCAGGTCCTGCGCAACGAAGGCCTCGCCTGAGCCCTACCACCGACCCTCGTTTTACCAACCGGAAATCAGATTACCCCTGCGGATCCGCAGGGGTAATCTGAGAAATGGTTGGTAAAACGAGGGTGTGGGTGGGTGTGGCGGCAGAGGGATCGAGGAGGTCAGTCCTTCTGGACCTGATCGACCTCGCCGGTGACCAGCTCGCGGTCGGAGAGCATGTGCAGGCCCTGCTCCTCAGAAGCACCCTCGGCGTCGCCGGTGAAGACCCAGTGTTTATAGGCGATGAAGCGGAAGACCATCGCCAGGCCCATGCCTACGATGGAGCCGGAGACGAAGCTGGCGGTGGTGGAGGTCAGGCCCAGCAGGTAGTAGGAGACCACCACGCAGCCGGACTGGATGCCCAGGCCGATCAGGTTCATCAGCACGAACATGATCAGCTCGCGCGCCCGGGTCTTGGTGCGGCGGTGGCGGAAGGTCCAGTAACGGTTGCCCACCCAGGAGAAGAGGGTGGCCACGGCCACGGCGATCGCCTTGGACTTCACGTGGGAGTCGTCCATGGGACCGGAGATCAGCCAGAGGAAGATGGCTGAGTCGATGAGAAACGCCACACCCCCGACGACGCCGAACTTCGCGACTTCTCGCCACAGCTTCAGCGCGAGATCACGCAGTGCGGTGTACAGACGGGTGATCATGGGATGAGGAGACTCCGAGAGAAGGACCGAGACACAAGGTTTTATTTTACGGCCTTCTGAGGCGATGACCCATAATGTGGAACTGTGACTTCTCCTTCAATCGGAATCCTCGGCGACGGACAGCTGGCACGCATGATGGCCCCGGCCGCCGTGGAGCTGGGCATCGAGCTGCACCTGCTGGCCGGCTCCCCGGAGGCCTCCGCGGCCCAGGCGATCCCCCGGACCACGATCGGCGACTACCGCTCCGCCGATGACGTCCTGACCTTCGCCGACGGGCTCGACGCCATCACCTTCGACCACGAGCACGTCCCCGCCGAGGTGCTCAGCGCGCTGCAGGATGCCGGGCACGCCCTGCACCCCGGCCCGCAGGCTCTGCTCTACGCCCAGGACAAGCTGGCCATGCGTACCGCAGTGGAGGAGCTCGGCCTGCCCAACCCCCGCTGGGCCCGGGTGGACAGTGTTGAAGATCTCATCAGTTTCGGCGATGAGGCCGGCTGGCCCGTGGTCCTGAAGACCCCGCGCGGCGGCTATGACGGCAAGGGCGTACGCATCATCGAATCCGCCGCCGTGGCCGACGAGGCCGCGGACTGGTTTGAGCGCGCCGCCAAGCAGGGCACCGGCCTGCTGGCCGAGGAGATGGTCCCCTACACCCGTGAGCTCTCCGCGCAGGTGGCCCGCTCCGCCGCCGGAGAGATCGTGAACTACCCGGTGGTGGAGTCCAACCAGACCGACGGCGTCTGCGACGAGGTCATCGCCCCGGCACCCTTCAGCTCGCCTGCGCACCTGAGCCGCGCCGAGCAGACCGCCCGCACAGTGGCCGAGAAGCTCGACGTCACCGGCATGCTGGCTGTGGAGCTCTTCGAGATCGCAGAGGACGATGCCGACGCCCACCGCCCCGCCGGCGTCTACGTCAACGAGCTGGCCATGCGTCCGCACAACTCCGGGCACTGGTCCATGGACGGTGCCGTCACCGGACAGTTCGAACAGCACCTGCGCGCCGTCCTCGGACTGCCGCTGGGCTCTGTGGGCGTGACCGGCGGCGCCGGCGGCTATGTGGTCATGAAGAACCTGCTGGGCGGAGCCAACCCGGACCTGCATGCCGCGGTCCCGGCCGCCATGCGCCGCTCCCCCGCCTCCAAGGTCCACCTCTACGGCAAAGAGCCGCGCCCGGGCCGCAAGGTCGGTCACGTGAACATCCTCAGCCAGACCACCAATCCCCAGGAGAGCTGGGAAGCTCGGACCGCACGGCTGAAGCGGGCCCGGCATGCGGCCGCCGACGCCGCCCGGACCATCATCGACGGACCCGACGCCGACAGCGAGGGAGCAGCATGAGCGAGCAGACACCTCAGGCGCCCCTGGTGGGGCTGGTCATGGGGTCCGACTCCGACTGGCCCACTATGAAGGCCGCCGCCGAGGCTCTGGACGAGTTCGGCATCCCCTTCGAAGCCGATGTGGTCTCCGCGCACCGGATGGCCTCCGAGATGATCGACTACGGCAAGAGCGCCCATGAGCGCGGCCTGCGGGTCATCATCGCCGGAGCCGGCGGTGCAGCCCACCTTCCGGGGATGCTGGCCTCGGTCACCCCGCTTCCGGTCATCGGCGTCCCGGTGCCGCTGAAGCATCTGGACGGCATGGACTCCCTGCTGAGCATCGTGCAGATGCCGGCCGGGGTCCCCGTGGCCGCCGTCTCCGTGGGCGGGGCCCGCAACGCCGGGCTGCTGGCGGTGCGCACTCTGGCCTCCGGCGACAGCGAGTTCGCCGCCGGGCTGCGCGAGAAGCTGCTGACCTTCCAGGAGGAGCTCGCCGCCCAGGCCCACGCCAAAGGCTCCAAGCTGCGTGAGGAGGCCGCCGAGCTTCCCACCTTCCGCAGCAGCACGTTCAGCGCAGGTCCGACCAACTCAGACTCAACTCCCAGGAACGGCGACCGGTGAGCATTCCGGCGATCACCTATCACCGGTTCAAGACTGAACCGGATGTCATCCGACGCCCACGTTCAGGCTCGGAGACCGATCGCAGCCGACGGGCCTTCCTGGTCCTGCTCATCACCCTGTTGATCCCCGGTGGCGCGCAGATCGCCTTCGGCTCCCGGCGTCTGGGCCGGGTGGCTCTGCTGGTGACCATCGCCTGCTGGTTCACGCTGCTGCTCGGCGTCGTGCTGTATCTGTTCCTGCGCGGACCGCTGCTGTCCACGCTGACCCAGCCCTTCGCGATGTGGCTGGGCACCGTGGTGCTCGCGGCTCTGGCCATCGGCTGGCTGATCCTGTGGCTGGACGCGCTGAGGCTGGTCCACTTCGCCTCGCTGGCCCCGGGGATGCGCCCGGTGATCGCTGTGCTGGCGGTGGTCCTGATGGTGCTGACCTCCGGGGGCCTGGGCTATGCGGCCAAGATGCTCAACGAGGGCCGCACCGCCCTGGGCGGGATCTTCGGCGGCGGGCCAGCCATCGACGCCGATGAGGACGGCCGCTACAACTTCCTGCTGCTGGGCGCCGACGCCGGCGAGGGACGTGAAGGGCTGCGCCCCGACTCCATCCACGTGGTCAGCATCAGCCAGGCCACCGGCGAGTCGATCATCGTCTCCATCCCGCGCAACTTCCAGAACGCCCAGTTCGAGGAGGGCTCCCCCATGCGGGAGGTCTACCCGGAGGGCTACAACTGCGGCGATGAGTGCATCATCAACTTCCTCTACACCGAGGTGATGAACGAGTACCAGCACCTCTACCCCGACGCCGATGACCCAGGCGCCGAGGCCATGATGGACGCGGTATCCGGAAGCCTGGACCTCTCGGTGGAGGGCTACGTCATGGTGGATATGGATGGGTTCGAGGACCTCATCGACGCCATGGGCGGAGTCTCCGTGGAGTCCGGGGGCTGGGTCCCCTACCGCGGCGTCAGGCCCGACGGCGAATGGGGAGACGCCTGGTGGGAGCCCGGCGAGTACACCTTCAGCGGTGAGGAGGCGCTGGCCTATGCGCGCTCCCGCACCTACTCCTCGGACTACAACCGCATCCAGCGCCAGCAGTGCATCCAGCAGGCGATGATGGGCCAGTTCAACCCACAGACCCTGCTCACCCAGTTCAGCGACCTCATGCAGGCCGGCGAGAACCTGGTGGAGACCAATCTGCCGCAGTCCCAGCTGGGCTCCTTCCTGGACCTGGCGGCCGATGCGCAGAGCCATGAGCCGCAGCGGCTGACTCTGGGCGCACCCGACTTCGGCTCCTCCGGGGACCTGTTCTCCACCTACCCGGACTTCGATGAGATCCACGAGCGGATGGAAGAGCTCAAGGCCGATGAGGAGAGCGCCGAGGAGGGCATCTTCGGCTCCTCCGGCGCCGGTGCCTCGGCGTCTTCGACAGCCCCCTTCGGCACGATTCTGATGCCCGCGCCCGTGGCCTTGACCACAGAGCCGCAGGCTCAGGAGGCGGTCGAGGAGGACGAGCCGCCGATCGAGGAGACCACTCCTCCCACCCAGCCCGACGGCTCTCCGCTCACCGTGGAGTACCTGATGGAGGCCCAGGACGCCGGTCAGATCGGCGTCCTGGAGGAGGCCGCCTCCAGCAACTACGAGTGCACCCCGCTGTAGGACCCCACTGAGGAGCTGACTCCGGAAGGCCGTCTCTGAGGAGTCCACGCACTCATCTGCTCACCAGGAGGAGACTCCCGCATACTGCTAAGGTTTCTGCGATGTTCAGGATGACCAACCCCGTGCGGGACTACGCGTGGGGCTCCACCAGCGCGTTCAGCACCCACTTCGGCTGGGCACCCTCAGCCGCCCCTCAGGCAGAGATCTGGATGGGGGTCCACCCTGCCGCGCCCTCTTCAGTGATCGATGCCGACGGCAGCGAGACTCCCGTGCTGGATCACTTCCCGGAGATGACCGCCTCCTCCTTCCCGTACCTGTTCAAGGTCCTGGCCGCCGATCGGTCCCTGTCCATCCAGACTCACCCCGCCAAGAAGCGGGCGCAGGCCGGCTACTGCGCCGAAGAGGCGGCCGGAATCCCGGCTGACTCCCCGCAGCGCAACTATGTGGATCCCAACCACAAGCCGGAGCTGATCGTCGCCCTGGCCAGCTTCTCCGCGCTCTGCGGCTTCCGCCCGCAGCCCGAGGCGAAGGCTGAGCTGTGCACGCTGCGCGATGTGCTGGAGAACTTCACTCCCCCGGCAGCATCTCAGGAGACCACAGACAGCGCCGACGACGCCGCACCGGAGAGGGAGGAGCCCCCGCTCACTCCGCTGTTCGTCTTCGACCGCCTGGTCACCTTCCTGGACCACGAGGACTATGCCGGGGCGCTGGACTACATCCTGCGCAGCGGTCGTGAGGACTGCGCCCAGGCCTCCCGGGCGGTCAACGCTCTGTTCAGCCGCCGGGCCGGCCAGGCACCGCGGCCGAGCACCGGACTGCCCTCGAAGACCATCGACACCCTGACCCGGGTCACCCGCTCCTCCCCCGGAGATCCGAGCATCCTGGTGACCCTGCTGATGAACCGGGTGGACCTCTCCCCGGGCGAGGCGCTCTACCTGCCGGCCGGCAATCTGCACGCCTACCTCTACGGGCTGGGCGTGGAGATCATGGCCAACTCGGACAACGTCCTGCGCGGCGGCCTGACCTCCAAACATGTGGATGTCGAGGAGCTGCTGGCGGTCACCGCATGCGAGGTGCTCCCCATCCCGCACTGCCCGGCGGAGCCTGCCGGACCGGGGCGCTACAGCTACCGTCCGCCCTTCGAGGAGTTCCAGCTCAAGCGGATCGAGTTCCCGCAGGCTCAAGGTCCGGTGCGCCTGATGCCCACTCCCCCGGCCATTCTGCTGTGCACCGCCGGAGAGCTTCGGCTCACCGACGACGACGGCGCAGAGCTCACCCTCAGCGCCGGAGAGTCAGCTCTGCTGACCGACCAGGATGCAGTCACCGTGCGCGCCGAAGGCCGCGCTCAGGCCTTCCTGGCACTGCCCGGCCGCTGAAGCGGCCGGCGTCGGGATCACTTGGTGTAGGACTCCCATTTGCGGGCGCGGTGCTCCGCCTCCACGATCCGCACGGTGCCGGACTTCGCGCGCATCACGATGGACTGGGTGGTCACCCGGTCGCCGCTGTAGGTCACGCCGCGCAGCAGGTCGCCGTCGGTGATGCCGGTGGCGGCGAAGTAGCAGTTGTCCGAGGAGACCAGGTCGTCGGTGGTCAGCACCTTCTCCAGGTCGTGCCCGGCAGACTCTGCGGCCTCCCGTTCAGCGTCATCAGTGGGGGCCAGACGTCCCTGGATCACACCGCCCACAGCCTTGATGGCACAGGCGGTGACGATGCCCTCCGGAGTTCCGCCGGCGCCCATGAGCACATCCACGCTGGAGTCCTCGCGGGCGGCGGCGATCCCGCCGGCCACATCGCCGTCCATGATGAAGCGGGTGCGCGCCCCAGCCTCGCGGATCTCCTCCACCAGCTTGGAGTGGCGCGGACGGTCCAGCACGCAGACGTTGAGCTGGTTGATGCGCTTGCGCTTGGCCTTGGCGATCAGGTGCAGGTTCTGCTTCACCGGCAGGCGCAGGTCCACCATGTCTGCGGCCTCTGGACCGGTCACCAGCTTGTCCATGTAGAAGACTGCGGAGGGGTCGAACATGGAGCCGCGCTCGGAGACCGCCAGCACCGAGAGCGCGTTGTTGTAGCCCAGAGCGGTCAGCCGGGTGCCGTCGATGGGGTCCACGGCCACATCGGCCTCGGGGGCGTCCTCATTGCCGCTGGCCCCGTTGCCCACGCGTTCGCCGTTGAACAGCATGGGGGCCTCGTCCTTCTCGCCCTCACCGATGACCACCACACCGTTGAGGTTCACCGTGTCCAGCAGGGAGCGCATGGCATCCACCGCTGCGCCGTCGGCCCCGTTCTTATCCCCGTAGCCGATCCATGCGCCGCCGGCGATGGCCGCGGCCTCGGTGACGCGGACCAGCTCCAGGGCCAGGTTGCGGTCCGGCTCGGAATCGCCGACTGCCAGGCGCGGGGACAGGTGGGAGTAGTTCTCGTGGTTCAGAGATTCATTCATGGACATCCTCGGCCATCTCTCGCGTGAGTCACCGCTGCGGAACAGGCGCACCGGTCGGTCTGCCTCGATCATATCCGCAGCGCTGCAGATCCGCGCCAGGATGACATGGAACGACTCTGCACAGACCGCGCCGGAGGGTCCGCACACCGTAGAATGATCGGGTGACCGATCCTGACCAGAACACTCCCCGCCCGGATGAGGACGACGCCGGCTCCCCCGCCTCGGAGACGGCCGATCAGGGTGCCCCGCAGGAGGGCGAGCAGCCCAAGCCGCAGCTGACCCGCTCCCAGGTCAAGCGTCTCTCCCAGCCGATGATCGGCATGATCATCACCATGATGGTGACCGTGGCCGCCGTCGCCGCCTTCCTCATGATGAACCCGGAGCCCGACGCCGAGCCGTACCAGCGCGACGAAGACGTCCATGTGGAGGCCGTTCACGCCGGCCGCGACGCCGAGTTCCTGCCTGCGGCCCCGGATGTGCCGGAGGGATGGTCGGCCAACTACGCCTACTGGGAGGACCAGTCGGAGCAGGGCATCCCGCTGTGGGAGGTCGGCTACACCACCGACTCCATGACCTTCGTGGGCTTCGCCCAGAGCGACCAGGGCAACCCCACCTGGATCTCTGAGGAGACCGAGGGCGCGACGCCGTCGGGCACCCAGACCGTGGACGGCCTGGTCTTCGAGGTGCTCCACGGCGAGGGCGACCGCACCTGGTTCGTGCTCGCCGAGGAGCACAACGAGATCGACGGCACCACTGTGGTCCTCGGCGGAGACGCCTCCGAGGAGGACCTGGAGATCGCGCTCTCCGCCGTGGTCGAGGCCCTGGACCAGGAGCCCGAGGTGCCGGACGACGAGGAGGCCGAAGTCCAGGACCCGGCCGATGAGGACGGCACCCAGGACACTGAGGACGGCGCCGGAGAGAACGCTGAGCAGCAGGACGACGCAGCACAGGAAGAGGAGACCCAGGATGACTGAGACCGCCGCACAGCCCACCCCCGCAGAGGTCTGGCAGAAGCTGCAGGAGGGCAATGAGCGATTCGTCAGCGGCGAGCTCCGGCATCCCAATCAGAACGCCGCGCGCCGCTCCTCGCTGACCGAGTCCCAGCACCCGATGGCCGTGGTCTTCGGCTGCTCGGACTCCCGGCTGGCCGCCGAGATCATCTTCGACGTGGGCCTGGGCGATGTCTTCGTGGTCCGCACCGCCGGCCAGGTCATCGACGACGCCGTGCTGGGCTCCCTGGAGTTCAGCGTGGACGAGCTCGGCGTCCCGCTGATCATCGTGCTCGGCCACGACTCCTGCGGAGCGGTCTCCGCGGCGCTGAGCTCCGCGGAGAGCGGCACCATGCCTTCCGGCCATGTGCGCGGCCTGGTGGAGCGGATCTTCCCCTCGGTTCTCTCCGCCCAGCAGCAGGGCCTGACCACGGTGAACGACACGGTGGAGGAGCATGTGAAGCAGACCGCCGACCGGCTGGTGGACCACTCACGCTCCCTGCACGATGCCGTGGAGGAGGGCCGGACCGCGGTCGTCGGCGTCACCTACCGGCTGGCCGAGGGACGGGCCGATATGGTCACCACACTGGGCAGCCTGTAGTTCCCGTCACAGTGGCATAGGAGCGCCTGCGCGTCATTAGACTGGGGCCCATGACAGAATCCTCTGCATCCCAGACTGAATACCGTATCGAGCGCGACACCATGGGCGAGGTGAAGGTGCCTGCCCACGCGCTGTACCGCGCGCAGACCCAGCGTGCCGTGGAGAACTTCCCGATCTCCGGGCGCACCCTGGAGCGCGCGCACATCGAGGCGCTGGCCCGCGTGAAGAAGGCCGCAGCCCTGGCGAATAAGGAGCTGGGCGTCCTCGACGCCGAGCTGGCCGATGCCATCGTGGTCGCCGCCGAGCAGGTGGAGTCCGGCGAGCTGGACGAGCACTTCCCCGTAGACGTGTTCCAGACCGGCTCCGGCACCAGCTCCAACATGAACACCAACGAGGTCCTGGCCACTCTGGCCAATCAGCACCTCAAGGAGAAGGGCTCGGACAAGGAAGTCCACCCCAACGACCACGTCAACGCCTCCCAGTCTTCCAACGACGTCTTCCCGACCTCGGTGCATGTGGCCGCCACCTCCGCCCTGGTCAATGACCTCAAGCCTGCTCTGACCTACCTGGCTGAGGCCCTGGAGGCCAAGGCCGGCGAGTTCGGCAGCATCGTGAAGTCCGGCCGCACGCACCTGATGGACGCCACCCCGGTGACCCTGGGTCAGGAGTTCGGCGGCTATGCCGCTCAGGTGCGCTACGGCATCGAGCGCGTCGAGTCCGCACTGCCGCGCGTGGCTGAGGTTCCGCTGGGCGGCACCGCAGTGGGCACCGGCATCAACACTCCCCTGGGCTTCGCCGAGAAGGCCATCAGATCCCTGGCCGAGGACTCCGGCCTGCCGCTGACCGAGGCCCGCGACCACTTCGAGGCGCAGGCCAACCGCGACGGCCTGGTGGAGGCCTCCGGCCAGCTGCGCACCATCGCCTACTCGCTGATGAAGATCAACAACGATCTGCGCTGGATGGGCTCGGGGCCGAACACCGGCCTGGGCGAGATCGCCATCCCGGACCTGCAGCCCGGCTCCTCCATCATGCCCGGCAAGGTGAACCCGGTGATCTGCGAGTCCGCCATCCAGGTCTGTGCACAGGTGATCGGCAACGACACCACGGTGGCGCTGTCCTCCACCAACGGTGCCTTCGAGCTCAACGTCGGCATCCCGGTGATGGCTGCGAACCTGCTGGAGTCCGTCCGCCTGCTGAAGAACACCAGCTACGTGATGGCCGACAAGATGATCAAGGGCCTGACCGCCAACGAGGAGCGCGCAGCCTTCCTGGCCGGCGCCTCCCCCTCCGTGGTCACCCCGCTGAACAAGCACATCGGCTACGAGGCTGCGGCCGAGATCGCCAAGCACGCGGTGAATAACAAGAAGACCGTGCGCGAGGCCGTGGTGGAGCTGGGCTACCTGGAGCGCGGCGAGCTCACCGAGCAGCAGCTCGATGAGGCGCTCGACGTCCTCTCCATGACCCAGCCGGGCTGAGCCTCACCCCGCTGAACAGCACAGAGCCCCTGCAGGCCCGTCCGGCATGACCGCCGGTGAGGTCCGCAGGGGCTCTCTGCTGTTCTGGAACGTGCTCCGGGCCCAACTCATTCACCTCGGGAATGGTTCAGGGCACTGCGCACCGCCTCACAGATCTCCTCCGTGTCCGCTGATTCACCCACCAAAGCAACGACGGCATGCGGTCCCTTCACTCCCGCCGAAGAGCGCAATTTCCCTTCAAGCTCATACCCCGAGAGCACCACATGAATGAGCTTCTTCGCCTCTGCCGTGAACTCGCTCAAGACACCCGGTGAAGGCTCAGCCAACCACTTGCGCAGAAATGCATTATGCAGCGCGACCGCCGCACCTGAGAGCGAGACTGCCACCGGTTCAGCAGCCAGGCCTGGCCCCAAGCGCCGACGCAGCCAGTGCCGAAAGATGCGCTCGTAGGTATGTGATGTCAGCAGCTCACGGTTGCGCAGCTGAGTCGATTGCTTCAGGAGGCGGTGCCTGGCCAGGGTTCGCCCTTCGTCTTCCAAGTGATACCGGAACACCAGAGCAAGCCCCTCGCGCATAGCCGATGCGATGTCGTGATCAGTCCGTTCCAGGAAAGCTTCGAGACGCTCGATCATCTCTTCGTGATCCGCGAAGACAAGATCTTCCTTGGACCCATAGACGCGGAAGAACGTGGCACGGCTGATCCCCGCCTCCTTCGCCAGATCATCCACGGTGGTAGCGCTCCACCCCCGCTCATCCAAGATGTGGATGAGCTGATTGATGGCTTCCGATGATCTGCTCATAACACCCCTACCTCCTCAAAGCCTCTCGCCACTTGGCACTCAGTCTCTTGACATGAGACCCAGTCTCTCACATAGTGATTTATGCCACACTGTGATCGCTGACACGCATCAGATGGTGGTGTCGACGCCGCCTGCAAGGGATATGAAGATGACTGCTGATATCGCGCTTCCTCCGCGCCTCTGAAGGAGACCTATGATCAACGCCAATTTCGAACCACTCACTCCGCTCTCCTTCCTGGGGCGCAACGCTGCCGCCTTCCCAGACCGCGAAGCAGTGGTCTACGGGGACAGGAGGCTCACCTACGAAGAATTCGGCATGGCAGTCCAGCAACAGGCTAAGGCCATTCAGCGGTATATCCAGCCAGGTGAAATCGTCACAGTTGTGGCGCCCAATACTCCAGAGATGCTGTTCGCACATTTCTCGGTGCCCTTGGCCCGCGGAGTTCTCAACCCGCTGAACCCGCGCCTTGCGCCACAGGAGCTGAGCTACATCTTGGAGCATTCCGAATCCCAGCTGGTCATGGTCGATGCAGAAGTGAGCGCAAAGCTTGCAAAAGTCGGCCACGAGCTGTCTGACCCGCCTACCGTGGTGGAGATCTCCGATCCCATCGCAGGAGTCGGACCAAGCGGCACCTCGGGGCTGATGAACTACGAGGCTTTCCTCCAGGAGGGGAAAGGGACGCCGGACCTCCGTTGGACGGTCCATGACGAGGGGATGCCCATCACCCTGAACTACACCTCAGGAACAACAGGAGCGCCCAAGGGGGCCGTCTATTCGCACCGCGGCGCCTATCTCGGAGCCCTCGGGAACCTCATCCACAACGGCTATTCGGGAGACTCGAGGTATCTCTGGACTCTCCCGATGTTCCATTGCAACGGATGGTGCACTCCCTGGGCCGTCACCGCGGCCGGAGGCACCCATGTCTGCCTCCGAGCTGTCCGCGCTGACGACATCTGGGATGCGTTCACCGATGAGGGCATCTCGCATCTCTGTGGCGCGCCGGTGGTGTGCTCCACCATCGTGGACGCAGAGCAGGCCGAACCTCTGCAGACAGCCGTCCGGGTGACGACTGCGGGCGCGGCCCCACCCCCGTCGACCATCGAGAAGCTCGAGGCTCTCAACATCACCCCGGTCCATGTCTATGGGCTCACCGAAGTCTATGGCCCTTTCACCATCTGCGAACCCCAGGCGCAGTGGGAAGGCCGCACCTCTCGGGAGCGCGCTCAGCTCATGGCCCGCCAGGGAGTCCCGATGGTCCATGCCGGGGAGGTGAAGATCGTCGACGAACATATGAACGACCTTCCGGCCGATGGGGAAACCCTCGGCGAGGTCGTCCTCCGCGGCAACGGCGTCATGCAGGAGTACTACAAGAATCCAGAAGCGACCGACGAGGCCTTCCGTGGCGGCTGGTACCACACAGGTGACCTTGGAGTTATGCATCCAGACGGCTATATCGAGCTCAAAGACCGCGCCAAGGACATCATCATCTCAGGCGGGGAGAACATCTCCTCGATCGAGCTGGAGAAGGCGCTCTACTCCCACCCTCAGGTACAAGACGTGGCGGTCGTCGGCGTCTCCCACGAGAAGTGGGGAGAACGACCTCTGGCATACGTCGTTCGAACGTCTGACTCGACAGTCGATGAGGAACAGCTGCGCCAGCACTGTGCCGAACATGTTGCCAAGTTCAAAGTCCCTGACCGAATCGAGTTTGTTGCAGAACTCCCACGCACAGCTACCGGAAAGGTCCGGAAACACACTCTGAGAGCAGACCAGAGCTGAGTCCTGCAGCTCCAGCTGCCCCACGTCTTCGAGGAACCTCATGTCTATATATAAGCGCGCGACCGGCGAGGAACAGCCTTTCTGGAAACTGGGACCATTCAAGATCCGCCTGCCCGGAGTTCACTACCGGCTAGAAACCCCGGAGTTCGTCCAGGCACTCGTGATGTTCGTGGTCAGCCTCGGCATGATCCCCATGCTTGAGCAGTACCTCGGCCTCCCCTATGACATAGCCTTGGCATACGTCTTCGTGTGCGGCATCTGCTTCCTTCTGCCGGCGTTGCTGGGAGTGCCGATGGTGCCAGGCTGGATCACCCCAGGAATCCCAGTGGTTCTGCTGTTCCTCGGCGACTTCGAACCCGGCGACGAAGCGATTCGGGCACTGTTCGCTCTTCAGCTCCTGGTCTTCCTCATCCTCTTCATACTCGGAGTGACCCAGCTCGGTGAGAAGCTTGTACATATCGTGCCCTCCTCGCTGAAGGCCGGCATCCTCATCGGCGCTGGCATCGCAGCCATCATGGGAGAGATCACCGAAGGGGAGACCCTCTTTGACGCGCCGATCTCGCTCACCGCCGGAGCGATTCTGGCCTTGGTGTTCCTGTTCTCACATTCTTTCCTGGGGCTGGCCCGCAGGAATCGCGCCATCAGGATCTTAGCCAGCTATGGCCTCGCCCCTGCGATCATCATCGCAATCATCGTTGCCTGGATCTTCGCCGAATATCCGCGTCCAGACGTGGAGTGGGGCATCACAGCTCCGAACTTCACCGGCATGTGGGAGTACCTTCCATTCACCGTCGGCTTCCCTACTTTGGACGTGTTCCTCCTGGCTGTTCCCACCGCGCTGATCGCTTATGTCATCGCTTTCGGCGACATGGTCGTGGGCAATGCGCTGACCCAGCAAGCCGACGAGGAGCGCCCCGACGAGAAGATCGACACGAGCATCACCCGCCTGCACATCGTCACGGCCCTGAGAAATCTCATTCATTCCTTCTTCGCGCCCTATCCGGGATTGGCCGGCCCTGTGTTCACAGCGGTCCAAGCATCCATCGTGGAACGCTATAAGCAGGGGCGCCAAGCGATGGATTCGATCCATGGTGGACTCGCCACCTTCTGGATCGCAGGTTTCATCGCACTGTTCATCCTTCCGCTCGTCACGGTCTTCCAGCCTGTGCTTCCTCTGGCTCTGGCGTTGACTCTGATCCTCACCGGCTACGTCACGATCTCACTCGGCATGGAACAGGTCACCACTTCGACTCAACGCGGCGTCGCCGGGGTGACAGCCGTAGTACTCGCTCTCCACGGCGCAGTGTACGGTGTTGCTGTCGGCCTCGTACTGCACTTCCTGCTCGAGTGGACTGGGGCCAAGAGAAGCGAGAGATCCGAGAAGAAGACTCCGGAGGCCCCTGATAAATGAGCTACTTCACGCCCCTTCCCGATGCCGACCAACGCACTCTCCCGGCGCGCTACCTCGCCACGGAGCACACCGGCGGCGCCTGGAACCCGCAGGAGCAGCATGTGGCCCCGGTGTTCGGCCTCATGGTCCACGTGCTTCAGCAGTGGGGCAGGGCTCGACAGTCAGAACAGGCCCGGCAGGCGGAGCAGAATGGGCAGGCAGGCAAACAGGCACCCCCTCTGCGGCCGGTGCGGATGTCCTTCGACATCCTCGGCACCCTTCCCGTCGGAGAGGTCACCTGCGAGGTCCATCCGCTGCGTGAGGGCCGTACGGTTGAGCTGGTGGAAGTCGGGCTCTCCCAGGGTGGTCGGACCGCGGTGCGCCTGCGTGCCTGGTTCCTGGCGGAGTTCAGCACTGAGGACATCGCGGGCAGCAGCTTCGAGCGGCTGGATCCTCCAGAGTCCATGGAGCCCTGGGACGCCACTGCGCTGTGGCCTGGGGGCTTCATCGCCTCCCTGGAGGGTCGGCGACGTCAGCTCGGTGAGGGGCGCAGTCAGGTGTGGATCCGCTCCGAGCAGGAGGTGGTCGAGGGTGAGGAAGCCAGCGAGCTCGCCTCGTTCTGCTCCTTGCTGGACACCGCGAACGGGGTGGCCGTCCGGGCCGACCCCGCTGAAGTCGCCTTCCCCAACCTGGACCTGACGGTGAGCTTCTTCCGCATGCCGCAGGGCCCCTGGGTGGGCATGGACACCACGGCCAGCATCGGCACCACCGGCCTGGGCCTGACCCACACCGTCCTGCACGACGCCGACGGTCCGGTGGGCGCGATGACTCAGAGCCTCACTGTGCGTCCTCTGAAGAGGCGCTGAAGCCAGGCAGGGGCGCCACACCTCTGATCCGTCTCTGTCAGGTGCGGAACCTGGCAGGAGCACCGGAGTCGAGAGCCCATTCGATCCGCTCTCGGTGCTTCTCGAGGAAGGGCTGGGGCAGATCGTCCACCGGGAAGAAGCCGGCATCCACGGATTCGTCGTCACCGACATAGGGTTCCCCGGAGACGAACTCCAGCTCGAAGCTGACGTCTAGGAAGGCGCACCTGTCTCCGTTGGGGTACTCAACCCTGCCGTGGTCGGAGACTCCGGTGACTCGCACCGGCTCCGCAGTCACTCCTGTCTCCTCCAACACCTCACGAGCAGCTGCGATGCCCGGCTCCTCGCCGGGTTCCAGGATCCCGGCGACAGAGGACCAGTTGCCGTCATCAGCGCGGCGGACCAGCAGCACCTCCGGGGTCGGCAGCTCTTGGCCAGAGGGGTCCCGACGGCGCAGAGTCACCGCGGTGACCCCCGGCAGAAAGAGCTCCTTCTGCCCGAGGTCCTTGCGCAGCTCGAGGATATAGTCTGGGGTCGGCATGGCCCCACGCTAACTGATGCAGGCCTCCGGGCCGATCATCGGCCCGGTTGAACGATCCAGCTCAGCTCAGCAGCAGGGCCAGGCCGGCGCCCAGCAGCAGGAAGGGCCCGAAGGGTATGGCGGTGCGCCGGTCAGCCCGTCGGGTGATCAGCAGCGCCGCGGAGACCAGCCCTCCGCTCAGACAGGCGAGCACCACGGCCGCGCCCAAGACGGGCCAGCCGAGGAACCCGGTGTAGATCCCCAGGATCAGCACCAGCTTCACATCGCCCATCCCCAGTGAGGGCGGGTGCAGCAGGCGGATGCCTAAGAAGACCAGCGCCCAGATCAGCCCGGCGGCCGCGGCGCGCAGCACCGCTGAGGCGTCTCCGAGGAGCAGGCCCAGCAGCGGCAGCAGTCCCAGGGTGACCAGCGCCCAGGGGTAGATGATTCGGTTGGGCAGCCGGTGTTCGCGCAGGTCGATGAGCGCCAGCACAGGTGCACAGATCAGAAAGGCCGCACCGCCGAGCAGAAGCAGCACGGCGGCGGTGAGCTCCGCGGCGCCGCCTCCGGTGAGCAGGTCGCCGAGGAGAGGGATCACTCCCCCACCTTAGAGGAGCATCAGGGAGGCTGCGCTCAGTTCTCCACAGGGGCGGCGTCGGCGGTCCTCCACAGGGGCTTTGACCCACCGTGGAGCTGCGCCCCTGCAGTGGTCGGACGAGGTCCACCTGCCGTTCGCCTTCAACCGGTGGCCACAGGCGGGAGGCATGAGCTCAGCACAGGGAGAGAGGAGGCGCAGGAGCGTATCCATGAGCGAAGAAGCCTAGCTCATGGTCGCGCTCGTGGCCGCGCCTCCGATGTCCTGCGCGCCTATCGACTGACCCGACGCACCTGCGCCTGCTCGCCCAGGCGCTGCTCCATGACCTCCAGGGCGTGGGTTGAGGAGTCGATGCACACGAATCTGCGCCCAGAGGCCGCCGCCACCTCGCCCAGCGTGCCGGAGCCGGCGAAGAAGTCCAGCACCCAGTCCCCCTCCTGCGAGGAGGCCTGTACCATGCGCCGCACCAGCCCCAGGGGCTTCTGTGTGGGGTAACCGGTCTTCTCGCGGCCTGTGGGCGAGACGATCGTATGCCACCACACATCGGTGGGCAGCTTGCCGCGGGCTGCCTTCTCCGGGGTGACCAGGCCCGGCGCCATATAGGGCTCTCGGTCCACTGCCTCGGAGTCGAAGTAGTAGGCCTCAGGGCTCTTGACGTAGACCAGGATGGTGTCGTGCTTGGTGGGCCAGCGCTTCTTGGTGCGCCCGCCGTAGTCGTAGGCCCAGATGATCTCGTTGAGGAAGCACTCGCGGCCGAAGAGCACATCCAGCATCACTTTGGCGTAGTGCACCTCGCGGTAGTCCAGGTGCAGATACAGCGTGCCGGTGTCCTTCAGCAGCCGCCAGGCCTCCAGGAGCCGGGGCTCCAGGAACTCCCAATAGTCGGTGAAGGAGTCGTCATAGGTGGCCAGCAGCGTGCGCACCGTCTGGTAACTGCGCCCACCGAAGCCCACACGGTCCCCGGTTCCGTCCTGACGGCGCGCCCCGGTGGTCTCCACGCGACGCTGGGCCCGCCCCGTGTTGAAAGGCGGGTCCAGATAGATCATCGCGAACGTCTCATCCGGCAGCGCCGGCAGCAGCTCAAGGTTGTCCCCTTCGAGCACCAGATTGCGACCCTCAGGGTCGAAGACAGCATCCTCCACCGTGGGATCGCGGCTCAGCTGGTGCCGGAGGAGTTCTCCGAACCGCCCCCGCCGGAACGACGACGACGGCGCCTGCGCTGACTGCCGCTGCCGGAGCCCTGGCCGCCCGAGCGCTGCCCGGTCGATGCCTTCTCACCACCGCCGGAGGACGCACCCTCACCCGAGCGGGTGCGGCTGCGGTTCCGGCTGCGACCGCCGTTGGACCGACCGCCGCCGTTGCCGCCGCTGCGACCACCGTTGCCACCGCCGCGGCCGCCCTCGGACTTCTTGTCTCCGGGCCCACCCAGGTCCTCGAGCTCCTCAGCCTCCAGGCCTGCCTTGGAGCGCTTGTGACGCGGCAGCCGGCCCTTGGTCCCCTTGGGGATGTCCAGGTCCTCGAAGAGGTGCGGAGACGAGGAATAGGTCTCCACCGGCTCCGGCACGCCCAGGCCCAGGGCCTTGTCGATGAGTTTCCACTTGGCCATGTCTTCCCAGTCCACAAAGGTGACTGCGGTGCCCTTCTGGCCGGCGCGACCGGTGCGGCCCACGCGGTGCAGATAGGTGTTCTCGTCGTCGGGGCAGGTGAGGTTGATGACGTGGGTCACATCGGTGACGTCGATGCCGCGGGCGGCCACATCGGTGGCCACCAGCACGTCGATCTTCTCGCTGCGGAAGGCCCGCAGCGCCTGCTCGCGGGCGCCCTGGCCCAGATCGCCGTGGATCGCGCCTGCGGCGAATCCGCGGGACTGCAGCTCGGCGGAGAGCTTGTCCGCCTGGCGCTTGGTCTTGGTGAAGACGATGGTGCGGCCGCGGCCCTCAGCCTGCAGGATGCGGGCGATGACCTCATCCTTGTCCAGATGGTGGGCGCGGTAGATGACCTGCCGGATGTCCTTCTTGGTACGCCCCTCATCATCCGGGTCAGCGGCGTGGATGTGGGTCGGCTTGGTCATGTAGCGGCGAGCCATGGAGACCACGGGACCCGGCATGGTGGCCGAGAACAGCATGGTCTGGCGGCCGATCTCCGGCACGGCCGAGAGGATCTTCTCCACATCGGGCAGGAAGCCGAGGTCGAGCATCTCATCGGCCTCGTCCAGGACCACGATGTTGACGTTCTTCAGCTTCAGGTAGCGCTGCCGGTGCAGGTCGATCAGGCGCCCGGGGGTGCCCACCACGATCTCCACGCCGCGCTCGAGCTCCTCGATCTGGGGCTCGTAGGCCCGGCCGCCGTAGATGGTGGCGATCCGGATGCCGCGCTTGGAGCCGGCGACCTTCAGGTCCTCGGCCACCTGCACGGCGAGCTCACGGGTGGGCGCCACCATGAGCGCCTGCGGAGCGCCGGGCACGGGGAGATCCTCGTAGCCGGCGTCGTCGGGGGTGGTCACCCGCTGGATGGCGGGGATGCCGAAGCCCAGCGTCTTGCCGGTGCCGGTCTTGGCCTGGCCGATGATGTCATAGCCGCCCAGCGCGATCGGCAGGGTCTCTGCCTGGATCGGGAACGGAGTCCTGATCCCCTTCTCGGCGAGCGCCTCGACGATCTCGGGGCGGACGTTGAAGTCCGCGAAGGTCACCTCAGCCTCGGGCTGGACGGTGTCTTCGGTCTTCTCTGCAGATTCAGTCATAAGGTCTTTCATCCGTTGACCGCGGCTGCGAAGCCCACGGTCTGCTTGGTGTCGGATCCGATCTCCACGTATCCGATGGAGGACACCGGCACCACGATCTTCTTCTCGCGGCGGTCCTCAAGGGTGAGCAGGGTCTTACCGCTCTCCAACGCCTCGGCCACGATCTTCTCGACATCCTCGGGCTTCGCGTCGGTCTCGACGACGATCTCGCGGGAGACGTGCTGCACTCCGATACGTACTTCCATGCCACTCCTTCAAGAGAACTGTGCCGGTCTGGCGGAGGCTGCCGCATAGTGGGGCGCAGCCTCTGCTGAGCGGACCAGAAGGTCCCCCCCCCAGAGGGCGCCGCGGCAGATCCATCCCGACCGATACTAACGGTTCAAGCTGTCTCAGGCCCTTCCGACTCCTTGGGGAAGCCCGAAATTCCTCGCCAAGCCAAACGAGAGGTCAGCTGTGAGGAGACCTCCAGCCCCGGCCGCTCGGAGAGCCGGCTCCAGTGCCGCGCCCCGGAGAGGACCATGCCGATCAGCCCGTGGCCCAGCAGCGTGGCCTCTGCCATGGGCTGACCGGTGTCATCGGCGATGACCTCGGCGATGGCCCCGGCCACTGCGTCATGGAAGCGCTCCATGCGCAGGGTGACGGCGTCGTCGTTGTCCATGCCTGAGGCGAAGATCAGCCGGTAGGCCTCATCCTCGCGGTCGATGAACTCGAAGAAGGCGGTCATCGTGGCCGAGACGCGCTCCTTGTTGTCCTCCGTGGAGGCCAAGGCTGCGGTGAGCATGTCCTCCAGCTGACCCAGGTGGGTCTCCAGCAGGTCCAGGAAGAGCTCATGCTTGCCCGGGAAGTGCTGATAGAGCACCGGTTTGGAGACCTTGGCGACGTCGGCGATGTCGTCCATTGAGGCGCTGTGGTATCCCTGGGCGACGAAGACCTTCAGCGCGCAGTCCAGCAGCTGCCGGCGCCGCTGCTCCCTGGGGAGGCGCTTGGCCCGCTGGGTCACGGCTGTCGGGTCCGATGACCTGTCCGTCTCTCCTGGCATAGCGGTCAGTGTAGCGGCAGCGCCCCGGCCGGGGTGGACCCGGTGGCCCGCTCCAGGATCTGCTCCACGGTGTGCAGGTCGGTGGTGTTCTCCCCCAGCAGGTTGGGCTTGCCTGCCCCGTGATAGTCCGAGGATCCGGTGGTCAGCAGGTTGTGGCGCCGGGCCAGCTCCAGCAGCATCTGCCGTCCGTCCTCCGGGTTGTCGCGGTGCCAGACCTCGACGCCGGCCAGCCCGGCCTCGATCATCTCCTCCAACTGCTCACGGCTGACGGTGCGCCCGCGGGACGAGGCCATGGCGTGGGCGATCACGGGCACTCCCCCGGCCGCCGTCACCAGACGGATGGCCTCGGTGGGAAGGATGTTCTCCTGGCTGACGTAGTACGGGGAGCCGCGGTGCAGCAGCCGATCGAAGGCCTCCTGGCGATCCACCACGACGCCGGCGGCCACCAGGGCGTCGGCCAGATGCGGCCGTCCGATGGTCGCCCCGTCGCTGACCTGAGCCTGCACGTCCTTCCACGTGATCGGGAAGTCCTCGGCCAGCCGCTCCACCATGGTCCTGGCGCGCTGCTGGCGCCCCTGCCGCGCCCCGCGGATGGCGGCGGAGAGCCCAGGGTGGGCCGGATCGTGGAGGTAGCTGAGCAGGTGGACGCTGATCCGGTCCTCGGTCAGCGTGGTGATCTCCATGCCGGGGATGACCAGGATCTGGTGCTCCTGGGCGGCGCGGACAGCCTCTCCCCACCCGGCGGTGGTGTCATGGTCGGTCAGCGCCATGCCCTGCAGCCCCACCCGCTTGGCCGAGGCGACCACCTCGGCCGGCGGCTGGGTCCCGTCCGAGATGTCGGAGTGGACATGGAGGTCGAAGTTCATGCCCCTCAGCCTAGCGGTGTGGGCCTCAACTCCCCAGGGGCATGCAAAACTGGGGACTATGAGCACCCAGAACCAGAACACAGCAGATGAGGCGGCAGGACAGGAGCAGAAGCTGGAGGATCGGGGCAGCAATCGCTCCCAGCGGCCCACCTCCCAGGCCTTCAAGGAGTTCATGGCTTCCCAGTGGGCGCCCGCTGACACCCAGGAGTTCAACCGCGATGCGGTGGCCCCCTATGCCGCCCAGCGGCGTAAGCTCCTCTCCGAGCGCTTCCCCGGCGAGCGCCTGGTGCTGCCGGCCGGACCGCTGAAGGTCCGTTCCAATGACACCGACTACCGGTTCCGTCCGCATTCGGCCTTCGCCCATCTGACCGGTCTGGGCTTGGATCATGAGCCCTCCGCGGTGCTGGTGCTGGAGCCGGTGGATGAGGGGACCGGCGACGACGGCGGCCACCATGAGGCCACGCTGCACTTCAAGCCCATGGCCGGCCGGGACACCGAGGAGTTCTACGCCGACGCACGCCACGGCGAGTTCTGGATCGGCCCGCGCCCCGGACTCGAGGAGTTCCACCAACGCCTGGGCATCCGCACCGGTGACCTCTCTGAGCTGGAGGTGGCGGTGACCAAGAACGCCGGAGCGGTGGAGATCGGCGGCACCCGCATCCGGCTGATGCGCGAGATCGACCTGGACGTGGACGCCCTGGTGGACACCTCCCGGATCAACACCGGTGTGGACCTGGAGGCCTCCGACAGCTTCGACGGCGAAGTGGCCGAGTTCCTCTCCGAGTCCCGCCTGGTCAAGGACGATTGGGAGGTCGAACAGCTGCGCCATTCGGTGAACTCCACCATCGCCGGCTTCGAAGACGTGGTCCGGGCCCTGCCGCGCGCAGTGGGCAACAGCCGCGGAGAGCGGATCGTGGAGGGCGCCTTCTTCGCCCGCGCCCGTCTGGAGGGCAACGACCTGGGCTATGACACCATCGCCGCCAGCGGCAACAACGCCACGGTGCTGCACTGGATCCGCAACAACGGCGAAGTGCGCTCCGGAGACCTGCTGCTTCTGGACGCCGGTGTGGAGGCTGACTCCCTCTACACCGCAGACATCACCCGGACCCTGCCGGTCTCCGGCAGCTTCAGCCCGGTGCAGAAGACGGTCTATGAGGCGGTGCTGGCCGCGGCCGACGCCGCCTTCGAGATCGTGAAGCCGGGCATCCGCTTCCGCGAGATCCACCAGGCCGCTGTGGCCGTGCTGGCCGAACACCTGGACGGCTGGGGCCTGCTGCCGGTCAGCGTGGAGGAGGCCCTGGATCCGGCGGGCCAGCACCACCGCCGCTGGATGCCCCACGGCACCAGCCACCATCTGGGACTGGACGTCCACGACTGCGCCCAGGCCAAGCGGGATCTCTATCTGGACGGCGTGCTGGAGCCGGGCATGGTCTTCACCATCGAGCCGGGCCTGTACTTCAAGAAGGAGGACCTGGCGGTCCCCCAGGAGTACCGCGGCGTCGGCGTGCGCGTCGAGGACGACATCCTGGTCACCGAGGACGGGGCGGAGAACCTCTCAGCCGCGCTGCCCCGCACAGCCGAGGATGTGGAGCGTTGGATGGCGGATCTGCAGCAGGGCTGAGTCCGGCGAGATCGTCTCCATACTGTGACCGATGAGCCCTCCCCAAGACCTGGGAGTCGGCCCTACGATTGCGGTACGGACCAAAGCGGTTCGCGCGAGCAGAAGGAGGTTCACATCATGGGAATCATCGGTTGGCTCATCCTGGGGCTGATCGCTGGCGCCATCGCACGTGCCATCGCCCCGCGGAAGCCCGCGGGCGGCATGATCGCAACTCTGGTCACCGGCGTCCTCGGCGCCGTGCTCGGCGGGTGGATCGCTTCTGCAGTATTCGGAGTCGACGTCAATGACGCCTTCTTCGACCTCGGCACCTGGATCTTCGCCATCGTCGGCGGTGTGATCGTGTCCTTCCTCTGGTCACTGTTCACCGGGCGCCGCGTGAACGCCTGAATCGCTCATCGCAGAGCAACGCCCCCAGGTCCGGCTTCGGCCGGACCTGGGGGCGTCTTCATGTCTGGGCGCCGCTGCCCTCTCCCCGTTCTCTTGGCGCGCAGGTGTCACTCTGAGCTCGAAAACGGCCGCTATCCGACACGTGCGCGCCAAGAGAACGGCAGGGCGAGCGGGCGAGCGCGTGAGTGAGGGGCGGTCCTCAGGGGCGATGGGCCTCGCGGTCAGCGTCGGGAGTCTCGGCAGTGGAGTCCTCAGAGGCGGAACTCTGCGAGTCGGCGACGCCGGCGTCGGGAGCCTCAGCACCGGACTCCGCACTCTCCTTCTTCTCCACCTCAGAGAGTCGGACGCCATAGCGCGGACGGCCGTCGGGAAGGCTCTCATAGCCGGTGGACTTCCGCTCCGCACCGGTTGCAGGCTGGCCCTGTGCTGTCGACCCCGGCGTCTCAGGCTGCCCCTCAGCGCCGGCGCCCGGAGCACCGCTGCCGGACGGCGGAGCAGCCCCCACAGGGGGCCGCACGCCGGTGGGGTCGTTGGAGGCGTTGACGCTGGGCACTCCCGCGCCGGGGACCAGTTGGCGGGCCTTGGGCGAGACGGAGAAGTCGCAGACGATGTCGAAGGTGGTGGCCACCATCTGCGAGGAGGAGGCGAAGCCGCGGCCCTTGCGCACCGCGAAGCTCACCACCCCCATGATCATCCAGATGCCCATACCCATCAGCACGGAGAGGACCATATTGGCCATCGGGGCCTCGGGGCTGAACAGGTAGATCAGCAGACCGATGAACAGCCCGAAGAGCGCGCCCTGAGCCGCACCGGCCCCGGCCACCCGCGGATAGGTCAGCCGGCTGCGGATGTGCTCCACCGAGCGCAGGTCGTTGCCCACGATGGTCAGATGCTTGATGTCGAAGTCCTGGGAGGCGAGATGATCCACCACCTGCTGGGCCTGCTCGTAGGTGCGGTACCGGCCCAGCAGCTCCCCTCGGGGCAGACCCCCGGTCTGAGTGTTACGTGCTGTGCCGCCATTGGGATTCGTCGCCATATCCCTATTGTGACACCCCGTAGACTGGAGGGGTGTCCGATAACGCTGTCCCCGCAGACGCCGTGACCGAACGCATCCGACGCCGCCTGGCTGAGGTGATCGACCCGGAGCTGCGGCTTCCCATCACCCAGTTGGGCATGGTGGGCGACATCGACGTCGACGACGCCGGCACCGCCTCCATCGGCATCAAGCTCACCATCGAGGCCTGCCCCATGCGCAGTCGGATCGTGGAGGACGTCACCGCCGCCGCAGTGCGCGCTGAGGGTGTGGCCACCGCCGAGGTCGAACTGGGCGTGATGACTCCCGAGGAGCGCGCCGAGCTCAAGGAGCATCTGCGCGGCGGCGAGGCCGGTAAGGTCAACCGCTTCGCCCAGCCCGACAGCCTCACCAAGGTCTACGCCGTGGCCTCCGGCAAGGGCGGCGTGGGCAAGTCCTCGGTCACCGTCAACCTGGCCGTGGCTCTGGCCGACCACGGGCTGAAGGTCGGTGTGATCGACGCCGACATCCATGGCTTCTCCGTGCCGGGCCTGCTGGGCATCACCGATAAGCCCACCCGCTTGGACGAGATGATCCTGCCCCCGGTGGCCTACGGCGTGAAGACCATCTCCATCGGCATGTTCGTGGACGGCAACCAGGCGGTGGCCTGGCGCGGACCCATGCTGCACCGCGCGGTGGAACAGTTTCTCACCGACGTGCACTTCGGCGACCTGGACGTGCTGCTGCTGGACCTGCCTCCGGGCACCGGGGACATCGCGATCTCCGTGGCCCAGCTGCTGCCCGGCTCCGAGCTGCTGGTGGTGACCACCCCGCAGGCCGCAGCTGCCGACGTCGCCGAGCGCGCCGGTGCCCTGAGCACCCAGACCGACCAGAAGGTGGCCGGGGTCATCGAGAACATGGGACCGATGACCATGCCCGACGGAACAGTGCTGGACCTCTTCGGCTCCGGCGGCGGGCAGATCGTGGCCGACCGGCTCACCGAGTCCCTGGAGACCGAGGTCCCGCTGCTGGGCTCGGTGCCGCTGGACTCGGGGCTGCGTCAGGCCGGCGACGACGGCCACCCGGTGGCGCTCTCCTCCCCCAGCTCCGCAGCAGGGTCCGTCCTGCGGGACATCGCCGCCCGGCTGGCCGGCCAGGGCCGCGGACTGAGCGGGCGCAGCCTGCCGGTCAACGTCGGCTGAGGCGGCGGTCTCAGCGCAGGGGCCGGCCAGCCCCTGACCGGCGCCTTCTTGGCGGGGGCCTCCGTAATGTGCAACACTCCCCGTTGTGCAGATCACAGATGAGAGCCCACGACTGATCACACGTGGACGGGTGGGCCTGCTGCTGGGCCCCGCCCTCTTCGCGGTGTTCTACTTCATCCCCGCCATCACCGGCCTGGACGACGCCCCGCGCGCGGTGCTGGCGGTGACGCTCTGGGTGGCCACCTGGTGGATCACCGAGGCGCTGCCCATCCCGGCCACCTCCCTGATGCCGATCTTCCTGCTGCCGATGACCGGCGGCACCGATGAGGAGACGGCGACCATGGCCTACACCAATCCCCTGGTGTTCATGTACATGGGCGGCTTCACCATCGCCCTGGCCATCCAGAAGTGGAATCTGCACCGGCGCATCGCCATGACGGTGATCCGGATGGTCGGCAGCCAGGGGCAGCGGCTGATGCTCGGCGTCATCCTGGCCACCGCCGCACTGTCCATGTGGATCTCGAATGCGGCCACCGCCCTGATGATGCTTCCCATCGGCCTGGCGCTGATCGAGGAGGTTCGGCAGAAGGAGTTCTTCGACGAGGAAGGACTGCGCCGCTTCGCCAAGGGCATCCTGCTGGCCATCGCCTATGCCGCCTCCATCGGCGGCCTGGCCACGCTCATCGGTTCTGTACCCAATGCGACGCTGGCCGCCCAGGCCGATATCCACCTGGACGTGCAGATCAGCTTTGCCGACTGGATGCTGTTCGCCACCCCGCTGACGGCTCTGCTGCTGACTCTGCTCTACTTCTACCTCTCCAAGGTCCAGTTCCGACTGACCTCCCAGGTGGACATCTCCTCCGACTTCGCCAAGGAGCAGCTGCAGAAGCTGGGCCGGATGAGCTACGAGGAGAAGATGGTGCTGAGCATCTTCTCGGTGATCGGCCTGATGTGGGTCACCACCGGCTTCCTCCCGGAGGAGATCCGGCTCTCGGACACCACCATCTCCATCATCGGTGCGGTGAGCATGTTCCTGCTGCCTGCCAAGCAGCTGCAGGACACCGGCGACGGCGAGCCCAAGCGCGGGGGCATCCTGGTCTGGCAGGACATGCGCGATCTTCCCTGGGGCATCCTGCTGCTCTTCGGCGGCGGTCTCTCCCTGGCCGCGGCCTTCGACGACTCCGAACTGACCCCGTGGTTCGGCGAGGTGCTGGGCGGGCTCCAGGTGCTTCCCTATGTGGTGATCGTGGTGGTCCTGGGCGCCATCGTGCTGTTCATGACCGAGATCATGTCCAACACCGCGGTCTCCAATATGCTCATCCCGGTCAGCGTGGGCCTGGGCCTGGCCATGGGTGTGGACCCGCTGGCCATCATGGCCATCGTGGCGCTCACCTCCACCTGCGCCTTCATGCTGCCCATCTCGACGCCGCCCAATGCGGCGGTCTTCAGCTCCGACTACCTGACCATGGACGACATGGTGAAGGCCGGCTTCTGGATGAACATCATCGCCCTGAGCCTGATCTCCGTCTTCGTGCTGCTCTGGCAGCCGGTGGTGCTGGCCTCCTGAGCTGCTGAATCAGGTGGCGTCGACGTCGAAGGGCGCCGGCTGCTGGGCCTTTTCGGCCTCCACAGCTGCCGCACCGGCCACACCTGCGGCCAACGCACCTCCAGCGGGCACGGCGGCACCTGCGGCCCCGGCAGCTGAGGCTCCGGAGCTGGAAGCGCCCACGCCGAAGACATCGCGGGGATCAGCACCCTGGGAGGACCGCCCGGCGGCCCCGGCCACACCGGCGCGGCTGGCGGCCTGCGAGGAGCTGGGGCGGGAGCTGCCCGACCGCGAGGCCCCGCTGCGCTCATCAGCGCTGCCCACCGCGGAGCGACCGCGCGAGGATGTCCCGCGTGAGGATGTTCCGCGTGAGGAGGCACCCAGGGAGGAAGACGGCGAGCGCGGGGACTCCAGCCGCGCCGAGGAGCGGACCTCGTTGACGGCGTCGTACTCCTCAGTGAGCGCCTCACGGATGATTCGGCGGGGGTCGTATTGGCGGGGATCGTATTTCTGCCAGTCCACCGCGTCGAAGTCGGTTCCGGTCTCCTCGCGGAAGCGCACCTTGGCGTCCTCGGCCATGCCGCGGGCCTTGCGCACCCAATCAGCCAGGGTGCGGGCATACTGCGGGAGGCGCTCCGGGCCGATCAGGAAGAACGCGAGCACCATCAGCAGGAGAAACTGATAGCCGCTGATTCCGAACACGGGACTACTCTACCGTCACGCCGGGCCGCCGCTCATTCCGGGATGCCGACGCCGCCCACACCCGAGGCGGGCCGGGCTCACCAGCTGAGGATCTCACGCAGTCCGCGCTCGATCCGGTCCAGTCCGCCGGTCTCCTCCGAGGGCATGATCTGCAGCCGGGAGCGGTCGGTGACCAGCACCCAGGCGGCGATCTCTTCGGCAGAGGCCTCAGTCATATCGGAGGTGATCACGTAGCGGGCGTAGTCGGTCTCCACCGCCACAGTCCACTCCTCAGAGCCCTCGGTGCGGTAGAGGTCTCCGGTGTCCCCGGTGCTCACCTCGATCTCCTCGTGCTCGGCAGCCCCCAGGTCCACCGCTTGGGAGATCTGCTCCTGCAGCGGGGCCAGCTCGGCGCTCGTCTCTTCGGGACGGGTCTCGGCCACCTCCACCACGCTCTGGCCGTTGCTGAGCCGGACCTCCACAGTGCGCAGGCCGTCGGCAAGCTCGGTCTCCACCTGCTGGGGCTCCAGGCCGTAGCCGGAGAGATGAGCCACATTCCACCCCAGCGGCTTGAGCTGGCTGAGCTGATCCACCGGGAGCTCATGCAGCACAGGAGCGGCGGAGCCCTCGGATCCTCGGCCGCCGTCGCCCTGGATGCGCTGTTCGTCAGCGGGCAGGATCCGCTCGGTGAGCGAGCCTGCCTGGACACGGCCGCCCACGATCCAGGCGGCGGCGAAGAGCACGATCCCTGCCAGCGTGGCGGTGGCCAGGCACAGAAGAACGACCCACCCTGCCCGGGGGCGAGTGGGTGGGCGGGAAACCTGCTGAACCATCGATCACAGTCTGCGAGATGCAGCTGGAGATTTCCTGGAGGCACGCTGAGCAGGCCTCAGGTTCTTCCCGAATGCCACAGCATCTAAGATGAGACCGTTATGAAGGCCCTGAACACCTCCCCGACGGCCAAGCACAGCAGCTGGGCCTATGCCGAACAGCACCTCAGCGACGATCCTGTGCTGCAGGCCACCCGCGAACTGGCCTTCGATCTGGGCGTGGAGCCGGTGAGCGAGGGAACTGCCGCCACCCTGACCGTGCTGGCCGCCGCCGTGCAGGCGAAGACTCTGGTGGAGGTGGGGACCGGCGTCGGGGTCTCTGGGATCTCACTGCTGCGCGGGGCGCAGCCGGAGGCGATCCTGACCAGCATCGATCTGGATCCGGAGCATCTGCATACCGCTCGGACGGCCTTCCGTCAGGAGCAGCTGCCGGCACGGCGCACGCGGCTGATCACCGGGCGCGCCGAGGAGGTCCTGCCGCGGCTGGCCACCGGGGCCTATGACCTGGTGCTGCTCGATGCAGGGGCAGAACATCTCCCAGACTTCACCGCCGAGAGCTTCCGTATGCTCGCCCCCGGCGGTCTGCTGATCATCAACGATGCCCTGGACCAGGACCAGGTGCCTCGCCCCGCAGTGCGGGAGGAGAGCACTCAGACCATGCGTGAGACGGAGCGCGTCCTGCGCGAGGACGGCCGTGTCACCAGCACCCTGCTGGGCACCGGAACAGGGCTGCTGGTCGCAGTCCGGCGCTGAAGCGCCGGAGGGCCGGGGACTTACTCCCCCACAGCGTCGATGAGGCAGGCCTTCAGGGCTTCGGCCTCATCGTTGTCGATCTCGAGCACCAGGCGTCCACCACCATCGATGGGAACCCGCATGATCAGGCTGCGTCCCTCCTGAGTGACCTCCATAGGACCATCGCCGGTACGCGGTTTCATTGCAGCCATCGGGTGATTCCCTTCTTGGTGTTCCTCGCGACATTCATCTCTATTATCACTCATCTGAGCGCGATGTGACTATCGAGGGTCGTTGCGAGGTCGCACATCAGACTCGGAGGGGTCCTCTCCGCGGGCCTCGCGCAGCTGCCGGGCCAGTGTGTCCAGCAGGGCATCCACCTGGTCCATCCGATAGCCGCGCAGCGCAGAGTCGAACCGGACCTCCTCCAGGTGCTCCGGGGTGATCTCACCGGCGGAGAGCTGATCGTGTGTGGGCCTCTGATGCGCGGCCCCGCTCTCCTCCTGCGGTGCGGGGGCACCGTCCCATCTGCCCATGAGCAGCAGGACGATCACACCGAGGATCGCCAGAGCCACGAGGAAGAGCCACATCACCCTGCCACCCTATCGGGCCCCAGCATCCTGGGGTTCCTCCTGCGGCCCCTCCGGCGACTCATCCCGGAGCTCCTCCTGAGAGATCTCCTCTCCAGCCTCCTGGGCGGCCTGCTCCTCCTCCACGGGCAGCTGGTCCACCACCGCGTCCTCGTCAAAGGTGGGCTGGTAGATCAGCACGAAGGCCGCCAGGGCCACCACGTAGACGGCGAAGACGCGGAAGTAGCCCTTATAGAGCAGGCGCAGCACCGCCCACAGAGCGGCGGCGCCGATGACGGCGGCGACCACGAAGGCCACGGTGTAGGCCTGCCAGCTGATGAAGAAGCCTCCCTCATGGGTCAGCAGCTCCAGGGACTGCACGCCGGTGGCCGCCACAATGGTGGGGATGGCGACGAAGAAGCTGAACTGGGCGGCGATCTTGCGGTGCATGCCCAGGGCAAGCGCCATGGCGATGGTCAGACCGGAGCGGCTGAGCCCCGGGAAGAGCGCGGCGGCCTGGGCCAGACCGATCAGCACGGCCACCCACAGGGTCATCTGTGCGGCACCGCGCCAGGTGGTCTTCACCGAATCGGACCACCAGAGGATGGCACCGGTGATCAGCAGCAGCACCGCCACGATCCACGGGGTGGCGAAGGCGTCAGTGCCGTAGGCCCGGACCAGCAGACCCAGCACACCGGTGACACCGGTGGTCACCACGCCCAGCAGCATCAGCCGCAGGTGGATCAGGTGGCGCAGGGTCTTCCGCCGGGCGAAGAGCTTGAGCTCGCGGACGGTTCCGCTGATCAGCCGCTTCAGCGGCTGCCACATGACCACGACCACCGAGACCATGGTGCCCAGGTGGACGAGCAGGTTGAACAGGATCATCTCCGGGGTGTCCGGAGAGGGCAGCGCAGAACCGGACTCGGCGAGCCAGTTCTGGGTCAGCACGAGGTGGCTCGAAGAGCTCACCGGGATGAACATGAAGAGCCCCTGGATGGCACCCAGGAGCACAGCTTCGAAGATGGTCAAGAGATTGTCTCCAGCAGGGTGGGAAGCATCTGGCCGGAGGGGCCACGCAGAACAAAGTCCATGGTCTCACTGAGCTCGGTCTCCTGCGGATTGACCTCCACCAGCGGCGTGCCCCGCTCCAGCGCCAGCAGCGGCAGTCCGGCCGCAGGCTGGACGATGCCGGAGGTCCCGACGACGACCACCAGGTCAGCAGCGCGGATGGCGGCCATCGTGGCCTCAAAGGCATCCATGGGCAGCGCCTCGCCGAACCACACGATGTCTGGGCGGATCAGACCGGTGGCGCAGCGCTCGCAGGCAGGCGGACCCTCCGCCTCGGGAGGAGCCTCGAACCCGTCATAGCCGGGAGCGGGAAGCTGCACCGAAGCGCCGCAGTCGGTGCAGCGGTGGGCGGCGATGTTGCCGTGCAGGTGAGCCAGGACCTCAGCCCCGGCGCGCTCGTGCAGGTCATCGACGTTCTGCGTAGAGATGCTCAGACCTCCCCCGGTCTCGGTGAGCTGCTTCTGCCAACGGGCAAGAGCCAAGTGGCCGGGGTTGGGCTCCACCGCCTGGACCAGGGACTGGCGCCAGCGATACCAGGTCCACACCAGGGCGGGATCGTCATCGAAGGCGTCCGGAGTGGCCAGGTCCTCGGCTGAGAACTGCTCCCAGAGGCCGGTCTGAACCTCCCGGAAGGTGGGCACGCCGGATTCGGCGCTGATCCCAGCCCCGGAGAGCACGGCCACATGGCGAGCATCGCGGGCCAGCGCGGCGAGCTCATCGTCGACATGGTCCAACAGCTTCATCCCGAAACACCTCAGGTCTTTGCGTACGCAAAATTAGTCAGTACACCGGAGTCAGGCCACCGCTGAAGAGGCACCGTCCTGAAGCATTAGGATCACACACAGGAGGAAAACATGTCACAGCCGCCGCAGGGACCCGGCACTCCCCCGGATCCAGAGGAGGTTCCTCAGCAGCCGCACGAGCAACCGCATCAGCCGCCGCAGCAGGGCTTCGGCGGCCCGGCCCAGGGCCCGGCCGGAGGTCACGACGGCGGCTACGGGGCAGGCCAGCCGGGTCAGCCCGGCGGCTACGGACAGCCCGATCACCCCGGACAGGCTCCGCACCAGCCGCACCAGCAGCCGAACCCCTACCAGGGCCAGCAGCAGCCGCAGGCAGGCCCGCTGTCCCCCGGCGAGGAGCAGGGCTGGGGTGTGGGCATCCACCTGGGCGGCGCCTTCTTCAGCTGGCTGGCCCCGCTGATCATCTGGCTGGTCTTCCGCGAGCGCAGCCCGATGATCGACGATCACGGCAAGGACGCGCTGAACTGGCAGATCACGCTGTTCATCGGCTACGTGATCGGCTACGCCACGCTGATCATCATCATCGGAATCATCATCCTGCCGCTGCTGTACATCACCGCCCTGATCTTCGGAATCCTGGGCGCCATCGCCGCCTATAACCGCCGGCAGTTCCGCTACCCCTTCACCATCAAGTTCATCAAGTGATCCCCTCCCCTGCCCCGCAGGACAGGTGATCGCCGCGGCGGACACAGAAGAGGGCGGTTCCTCTGACCTTCTCGGCCAGAGGAGCCGCCCTCTTTCGCGCCCGGGGCGGCTTGCCGCTCAGGCCCGGGCAGGCTTCTGCTGTGACCGGTGAATGCCTGCCCCGCAAACCGCTGCAGTCAGGGCGGTGAGCAGCACCGCCACGTACGGCCACCGGTCAGCAAAGGCCAGGCTTGATGCCACCGCCGTCAGCAGCAGCCACGGAAAGGGCGAACGGAACAGGTCCTTCATAAAGATCACCTCTCATATCGGTTGAGGTGATTGAGCCTAGGAGCCGTCACCGACACGCACCGGTGGCTCCCTCCTTCACCCCTACTGGAGCAGCGCCACCGAACCTCAGCTCTTGCGGCTGTAGATCACCACGGAGATCGCACAACTAAGACTTAACGGGCCATTCGCGGTTGAGCGTGGAGGTGTGTCGAGTCAAGGGGCTCGCGCCCTTGTTGGATGATGGATTTTGCCGATCTATCTTCCAAGTAGCAAAGGACGCGAGCCATGTTCCAGCCTACGGGCCCA
>NZ_BMIS01000003.1 GCF_014642675.1 Nesterenkonia cremea | reverse complement strand
ATCGGGGCATTACGGTGAGTCATGGAGACCTCCGGTTTATCGACTTGTGAGTGTGATTACCCACATCGATACCGGAGGTCTCCTCTTTACGTCACCTGTTCACAACGTTCCGGGGCATTACACCTAGACGTCATCAAGCTGCGAGCAGGAGCAGTCGACGAAGTGGATGATGAAACGGCTGCTGAAGAGGTCCTGGCCGATATCGAGGAGGCTTGGACAGGTGATGATGGCTGGGAGTTGGAAGACGTCGGCACGACGTCCGGCAGAGGGGACTTCACCGGAGTCTCCCGCTATACGTACACACGGGAGTGGGGCGGAACGCTCGACAGTCAGGCGCATGTCGACCATGTGCATCATGAGGAGTCAGACGGACGTGCGATTCAGATCCGGATCACCGGAGACTGCCTGCGCCATATCGACGGTCGGTCCAGCGTAGGGGAGTATGAGTTCGATATGCCGTCGTTCGAAGGTTACAGCTGGGATCAGGAGGACGACTCCGACTGAGCGCTGACTGGAGGCGCGCTGCCGGCGTCGGGCGGTGGTCACACGATGCGGAGGTTGGGGAAGGTCTCCGGGTCGATGCCTTCGCTCTCGGGCGTTCCGGCGGCCACGATGATCTCGATGCCGGCTTCGGCCATCGGGCGCAGCGTCTCGAGACGGACGATGTAGCCGCCCACGAGGTTCACGGTGGTGAGGTTCCGGAGCTGTTCGAAGCCGCTGATGTCTTGAACGGTGAAGCGGTCATCGGTCCCACCCCAATCGCCGCCGTCGGCATCCACCCAGTCGTAGCCTCGGCCGCCGGCCTCGAAGGTGAGCTGCTGCACCGAGTCCAGGGCTTCTTGGGATAGAGGGAGGTCCGCGATGAAGCGCATGATCTCCGGGGAAGGGGAAGGCGAGGGGACTGGAGCGCGCATCAGCATCTCCTGCTCGAATGCTGAAGGGCTGGGGAACACCGCCAGCAGCTCATCGTCGTAGCGGCCCCGAATCTGGTCCAGCGCGTTGACCGTTTCGGGCGGAAGGCCGACCGGGCCTTCCATGATGTCGCTCATCACCGCGATCTTGAACCGAATGTCGGCAAACCGCCCTGTGGAGTCTCGGATCATGGAGGGCCTCCTTCGCGCTGCAGGTTCCTGGCCATGTCAGAGCCTATGCCAAGATGGTCCTGAAAAGCTCACCGGCCCAGCGACCAGGGAGGAGCGGTGGTGCAGGAACGGTACTGGCCCGTGGCCGATGAATGGGCCGGAGATTTCGCCGTGCATGTCGCCGGCCCTACTTCTGTCATCCGCTACACCGCGGCACTTCGGGCACTCTTCCAGACGGTGGAGAAGCATAAGAAGACCGCTGTGCTGCACAGCAGCCCGCAGCATGTGCTCTCTCCGGTCACAGCGACTGCAGTGGAGCTCACCGGTGGCTTTGGCCTTCAGCGGCGATATCGCTACGGGAAGCCGGGCCGTGCCGCAGCCTATTGGCACATCGCCGAGGGACCTGTAGGTCAGCAGGTGTTCTACAACGGGCTGACGGGACGCATGGCCGGAACCCGAGCTGAGCTGCGCGAGGTCGGGGACAACCCGCTCCACCCTCGGTTCGCCGCGGATGCGCACCCTCAGCAGGCTGCTCTGCGCTTCAGCGTCCACCGGCTCCGGCGGCCGGAGGAGGACGTTCCGATGGGTGCACTCGCTGAGTTCCTCCTCCCGCGCCTCGGGGGAGGGGCGCCAGAGGCTTGGGATCTGACCGAACCGCTCGCCAGGCCATGGAATGTGACCGATGTGGATGCCTCCGCCGAGCCTCTGGGCGGGGAGCCGCCCTTCGCCGTACCCGCTGTCTACTTCACAGATGGGCGCGGTGCCTGGGGATCCATCACGGTACGCCGGGATGAGGCGGGACTGATCGAACACACCTCAGGAAGCATTCCGTTGGGCCCCTATCCGCAGGACGTCCGCCCAGCGACTGACCTGGCCACTGCTGCTGCGCGAGATCTGGCCCAAGCCTTCCCATCCTGCGTGCAGGGGTTCTTCAGCCTGCGCGACGTGGACCCGGGCCTGTTCCGCAGCGTCCGTCCTCATGTCCCGGACCGCGCGCTCGCGCTCCTGGTCGGCCCGCGGGCGGCCCCGGATTTCACGTTCTGGGCTGAAGATCCTTCATATGGGGATGGGCGCATCGACGTCGTGGGGTCCCACCCGTACCAAGCCGGGATCGTCACGTTCGGAGGAGACGACCTGCTATGAGCCTGCAGTACGCCATGTTGAGCCGCAATCCATGGACTACGAACAGCCTGGACAAGACCATCGCCAAGATGAAGTCCTCCTTGCCGTTCCAATGGGCGCTGTCCGAGGACGGGGAAGCGGCTGATCTGATCGGCCCCGATGGATACCTGCTGCTCTCCGTGCACCGTTCGCGGCCGATCCTCTACCGGGAGCATGCGGCGTCGATGATCGTCGGTCCGCCGAAGACGTTCCACCTCTGGACCGACGTCAGTGTCCCGGCCTATGCCCCGCAGGGTCCCGCGATGGATGCGTTGAACGCCCTCGCCCGTGCCTGCCGCGGCACAGCCCACCAGGTGGTCTAGAGGAGGCGCGCGGGAGGCGCGCTGCCGGCGTCGGGCCCTGGTGTGACCACCGAGTTCTCTACCGCCTTCGCGACAAATCTCTCGGGAGAACCGGGGTGAGATGTCGTCAAGTCAGGTGAACTCTGCCCCTCCCGCCCCAAGCGACCTCGCCCCACGCCACCCCCCACCCTGTCTCCAGAGTTTCAACCGCCTGTTTCATCCCTGAAACATTCGTTTCAGTAGACTGGTGATCATGAACGACTCCTCTCCTGCCACGGCACAGATCAATCCCCCTCAGCGCCTGCTGATGGGCCCGGGCCCCGTGAACGCGGATCCGCGCGTGCACCGGGCCATGTCCGCCCAGCTGGTCGGGCAGTATGACCCCTCCATGACCGGGTACATGAACGAGGTCATGGAGCTCTACCGGGGAGTCTTCAAGACCCAGAACGAGGCCACCCTGCTCATCGACGGCACCTCCCGCGCCGGCATCGAGGCCGCGTTGGTCTCCCTGGTGGAGCCCGGTCAGAAGGTCCTCATCCCGGTCTTCGGCCGCTTCGGCTACCTGCTCAAGGAGATCGCCGTGCGCGTGGGCGCAGAGGTCGCCGTCCGGGAGAAGGACTGGGGTCAGGTCTTCACCGCCGAGGAGATCGAGCAGGCCATCATCGAGGAGAAGCCCACTCTGCTGGCCCTGGTCCAGGGCGACACCTCCACCACCATGAACCAGCCGCTGGAGGGCATCGGCGAGATCTGCGCCAAGCGCGGCGTGCTGTTCTACACCGACGCCACCGCCTCTTTGGGCGGCAACGAGTTCCTCGCCGATGAGTGGGGGATCGACGCCGCCACCGCCGGCCTGCAGAAATGCCTGGGCGGCCCCTCCGGATCCAGCCCCATCACCCTGAGCGAGAAGGCCGTGGAGACCGTCCGCGCCCGCCGCCACGTGGAGGAGGGCATCTCCGACGGCACTGCCGGTCAGGGCACCCGCATCGCCTCCAACTACTTCGACCTGGCCATGATCCTCGACTACTGGGGGCCGCAGCGGCTGAACCACCACACCGAGGCCACCACTATGCTCTACGGCGCCCGCGAATGCGCCCGCCTGCTGCTGCAGGAGGGGATGGACACCGCCATCGAGCGCCACAGCCTCCACGGCGAGGCCATGCTCGCCGGCGTCCAGGGCCTGGGCCTGAAGGTCTTCGGCGACGTCGCCCACAAGATGAACAACGTGGTCGCCGTGGAGATCCCCGCAGGGGTCGACGGCGACGCCGCCCGCAACGCCATGCTCACCGACTACGGCATCGAGATCGGCACCAGCTTCGGCCCGCTCCACGGCAAGGTCTGGCGCATCGGGACCATGGGATACAACGCCCGCAAGGACGCCGTGCTGCTGACCCTGGCCGCACTGGAGCAGGTGCTGCGCTCCGCCGGCGCGCAGATCACCGCAGGTGGCGGCGTCGGCGCAGCACAGGAGATCTACCAGAATGAGGTGACCGCGTGATGACCTACCAGCCCTCCGAGGCCACGATGGCCGCAGCCCAGCGCATCATGGACCGCTGTGATGAGCTGGCCGGAATCACAGCCCTCAGCGACGACGCCGGCCAGCCCGCCGGCATCCTGCGCTCCTACCTCACCCCGGAGCACGCCGAGCACAACGCCCTGGCCGCCGCATGGATGACCGAGGTGGGCCTGTCCACCTGGCAGGACGCCGCCGGCAACCAGTGCGCACGCCTGGAAGGCAGCCAGGACGGCCTCCCGGCCCTGATGCTCGCCTCCCATCTGGACACAGTCCCCGACGCCGGCCGCTACGACGGCATCCTGGGCGTACTGCTGGCCATCGAGGTCGCGCGCCGGGTCAAGGAGCGCGTCCAGCAGACCGGCGAGCAGCTGCCCTTCGCCCTGGAGGTCGCCGCCTACGCCGATGAGGAGGGCACTCGGTTCGGCACCACGCTGCTGGGCTCCTGGGCCATGGCCGGCAAATGGCAGCAGGCCTGGTGGGACCAGACCGACGCCGACGGCGTGACCCTGCGCGAGGCCTTCACCCGCTTCGGCCTGGACCCTGAGCGCATCACCGAGGCCGCCCGGAAGCCGGAGGACCTGGTGGGCTACCTCGAGGCTCATATCGAGCAGGGCCCCTACCTGGAGGTCGACGGCCGCCCGCTGGGCGTGGTCACCAGCATCGCCGGGGCCCGCCGCTTCCTGATCTCGGTCATCGGGGAGGCCCGCCATGCCGGTGGAACCCCCTATGAGCGCCGCAGGGACGCGCTGATCGGCGCTTCCCAGGCCGTGCTGGACATCGAGCGCATCGCTCGGGACCAGGGTGCCATCGCCACCGTCGGCCAGCTGGAGGCCCAGCCCGGTGCGGTCAATGTGGTGCCCGGCCGCGCCGACTTCTCTCTGGATCTGCGCGCCGAGCAGGACGCCGTGCGCGACGGCGCCTGGGACACCATCCGCGCCGCCGTGGAGGAGTTCTGCGCAGGCCGCGGACTGCAGGTGGAGATCGAGGAGATCCACAGTGCTCCCACCGTCTGCTGTGATGACACGCTGCGCCAGGCCGTGGTGGCCGGCGTCGGCACCACAGGGGACACCGACCCGATGCACCTGTACTCCCGCGCCGGTCATGACGCGATGGCCATGGCGGCGGTCACTGACTTCGCCATGCTCTTCACCCGCTGCGAGGACGGCATCAGCCACCACCCGGCGGAGAACGTGATCCTCGAGGACGTGGCCTATGCGCTGGACGCCTTCGAGGCCGCCGTCTGGACGGTGGCGGAGTCACACCAGGAGAAGAAGCCGGCGCACACTGCGGATGCGGGTAGCCTCTGATCATGGCTGAGGAGACACCGCGCGAGATCAGGATCGACGCCCGCATCGACGCCAGATACGGCAGTCTGCCCCCGCAGGAGCGCCGGGTGGCGGACTTCCTGCTGGAACATCTGGGCGATCTGGCGATCTTCTCCGCCGCGGACATCTCCCGGGAGACCGGGGTCTCTAAGGCCACCGTCTCCAGGCTCTTCCGCAAACTCGACTTCGACGACTTCAAAGAGGTCCGCGACCACGCCCGCGCACTGCGCCACCGCGGTCTGCCCACCGCCTCCCCGGTGATCACCGGGGACAGCGAGGACAGCTCGGGTGTGGCCCGCCACGAGGCCAAGGAGCAGGAGAACCTCTCTCGGCTGGTGGCCCTGCTCGGCGACGGGCGGCTCACCGATGCGGTGGGCCGGATCGCAGCTGCCGAGCGGGTGGTCATCGTGGGGCTGCGCAACAGCTACCCCGTGGCGCTGCACCTGCACCAGCAGCTCATCCAGGCGCGCGACCAGGTCCGCGTGGCCCCGCAGCCGGGACAGACACTCGGCGAGGAGGTCGCCGGGCTGGGGGAGAAGGACCTGGTCATCGCCATCGGGTTCCGCCGCCGTCCCGCCGTCTTCCAGCGGCTGATCGACCGGCTGGAGCAGTCACCGGTGCAGGTGATCTGCATCGGCGACGGCACCTCGCGCCGCTACGCCGTCCAGGCCGACTGCTGGCTGGAGTGCCCCATCGACTCCGCCGGCGCCTTCGACTCCTACGCCACCGCCATGTCCCTGGTGGGTGTGCTGGCCAACAGCGTGCTCAACGAGCGGATCAGTACCGGGCGCAAGCGGATCTCCGCCATCGCTGCCGTCTACGACGACCTCGACGAGCTGGAACTCTGACCACCCGATCACAGACGAGGAGCATCACCGATGAGCTTCATCACCACCCATGTGCTCAACAACGCCACCGGGCTGCCCGCCGCAGGGATCGGTGTCGAGCTCTCCGATGCTGAGGGTGCCGTCATCGCCACCGGCGTGACTGACGACGACGGCCGCATCGGCGATCTGGGCCCCGAGAGCCTGGATTCTGGCACCTACCGGCTGCGCTTGGCCGTGGGGGAGTACTTCGCATCCCGTGGCGAGGAGACCTTCTTCCCGGAGGTCACCATCGCCTTCGCAGCAGACGCCGACGCCGGCCACTACCACGTGCCGCTGCTGCTGAGCCCCTTCGCCTACTCAACCTACCGCGGCAGCTGAGCCGGCGGACCTGACAGAGAGGAACTTCCATGCCGAACCCTGACATCGTCCTGGGGCCCAACCAGTACGGCAAGGCCGAAGTGCGTGTGGTCCGCGTCTACCGGGACACCGAGGTCCACACCATCAAGGACCTCAACGTCACCTCCCTGCTGCGCGGGAACTTCGACGACACCTTCCTGACCGGGGACAACACCACAGTGCTGACCACCGATGCGCAGAAGAACACCATCCACTCCTTCGCCAAGGAGAAGGGGATCAGCTCCCCGGAGGAGTTCCTGCTGGAGCTGGGCCGGCACTTCACCGCCATGGACCACGTGACCGGCGGCCGCTGGGAGACTGAGGCCTTCAACTGGGAGCGCATCCAGGTGCCCGGTCCCGACGGCGCCCCGGCAGGTCACAACCACTCCTTCGTGCGGAACAAGGATGACGTCCGCACCGCCGCGCTGACCGTGGAGGACGGCGTCGAGTATGTGCTGGGCGGCTTCAAGGACCTGACCGTGCTGAAGTCCACCGGCAGCGAGTTCCACGGCTACCCCAAGGATCGCTACACCACGCTGCCGGAGACCACCGACCGGATCATGGCCACCGACATCACCTCCCGCTGGCTCTTCCGTCCCGGTGCAGAGGGCGTGGACTACGACGCCGTCTACGCGCGCACCAAACAGATCATCATGGAGCAGTTCGCCCAGGTGCACTCGCTGTCCCTGCAGCAGACCCTCTATGCCGCCGGCGAGGCCGTGCTGGAGGAGTTCGAGGAGATCGAGGATATCCGGTTCGTCATGCCCAACAACCACCACTACCTGGTGGACCTGGAGCGGTTCGGCGTGGAGAACAACAATGAGGTCTTCGAGGCCGGTGTGCTGCCCTACGGCTTCATGAACGCCTCGGTGACCCGCGTCGGAGCCGAGCCCAAGCCCAAGGCATGGGAGTGGATCGGCGGCTTCTGCTGATCTCGGACTGGGTCAGCCTGCGCTGCCCTCTCCGTGCTCCTGCTCGATGTCTTCTACAGTGGGAGGCTCTTCGGAGCGGCGCTCTTCGCGCCAGCGTTCGCTGAACTCTTCGCGGACCTCCTGGATGCTGGAGTCGTTCGAGCACTTGGTCTGGTAGACGATGGTGACGTTCTCTGCGCCTACTCCTGAACGGACGAGGAAGATGCGATCCTCGGCAGAGCCTGCCCCGAAGTAGATGGTGCCCCGATCGTTGATGCCGCTGCTGTTGTTCTGATTCTCTGAGAGTCCGAGGTCAGCAGCGGCTGCTTCCGCCTGGGCATAGTACTGTTCCAGAGAATCTTCGTCGTGGTCCGGTATCTCGAAGCGGATCTCGTAGTTGTAGTGATTCGCAGGGCCGCACTCCCGGGGCCGAACCTCTTGTTCGAATCGGTCGATGTTGAAGTCTTCACCGTTGTCAGAGGTGATGACTTCCTCACCGAAGTGCTCGCGCAATGTGCTGACCACAGTCTCCAACTCCTGGATCTGATCAGCTTGGGTATCTCCGCCGTCGGGTTCCACCTGGGTCATCTGATGCGGAGCATCTGCCCCCGCAGCAGATTGCCCCTCGCCGCATGCTGTGAGGGAGATGGCGACGATGCCGAGCGTTGCGATCAGCCTCGCAGCTCGGTGCATGTCCTTCCCTTTCGTCTTAGGTTTCAATGCAATCAGCCTGGAACGGTTGAGGCTCTGATACTCAGAGACCGTATCGACACGTTTCTGGACACTGTCTGGAAGGTTACGCGTGACCCGCGCCGGAGCCGAGCCCAAGCCCAAGGCCTGGGAGTGGATCGGCGGGTTCTGCTGACAGAAACGAGCGTTTCGTCAGGCTCCCGCCAGGAGGAACAGAGGTTTCTCATGAAGGTAATGGCTGGGTAACACGGATCTAACACAGCGCCCATAGCGTGAAGCTATGAGCACTGAGACCACCCAGCGGCCGGACGCGAGCACCCAGCAGACTGCGCCTGCGGCGCAGGACCCGGTCAGCCAGATGCCGCCGCTGCGCAAAGCGGTGCCGCTGGCGGTCCAGCATCTGCTGGCGATGTTCGTGGGCAATGCCGCTCCGCCGCTGATCGTGGCCACCGCCATCGGCATGGCCGCCGGAGAGGTCACCCTCATGGTCCAGCTGGCCATGATCGTCTCCGGTGTGACCACTGTGCTGCAGACCCTCGGCGTGGGTCCGGTGGGCTCCCGCCTGCCGGTCATGCAGGGCACCAGCTTCGCCTTCCTGGCCGTGGCCATCCCGATCGCCGAGGAGTTCGGCATCGCCGCAGTCTTCGGCGGCGCCTTCATCGCCGGCTTCGCCCAGATCTTCTTCGGCACCACGCTGCGCTGGATCTCCCCGCTCTTCCCGCCGCTGGTCTGCGGGATCATCATCCTGATCATCGGCATCAAGCTGATGCCCACCGCGGTGGAGTACGCCGGCGGCGGCGCCCCGGCCCAGGACGCCGGAGACTTCGGCTCCCTGCACTACTACGGCATCGCCGCGCTGGTGGTGGCCGTGACCGTGATCTGCAACCAGTTCGGCCGGGGCCTGATCTCCGTGGCCGCCGTGCTGATCGGGCTGATCAGCGGCTATGTGGTGGCCGCGGCCTTCGGCATGGTCAGCTTCGAGGCCGTGGCCGAGGCCGACTGGTTCTTCGCGCCCCAGCCCATGCACTTCGGCCTGGACTTCACCAGCGGCGCCATCATCGCCATCACCGTGCTGGCCCTGGCCAGCTCCATGGAGTCCATCGGTGACCTCACCGCGGTGGCCCGCACCGGTGTGGGCCGGGCGCCCAAGGCCCGCGAGCTCAGCGGCGGTGTGGTGGCCGACGGCGTCGGGACCTCCGTGGGTGCGCTCTTCGGCGCCATGCCCAACACCACCTTCAGCCAGAACACCGGTGTCATCGCGCTCAGCGGTGTGGTCAGCCGGTTTGTGGTGGCCCTGGCCGGCGGCATCCTGGTCCTGGCTGGGTTCATCCCCAAGATCGCCGCACTGTTCAACACGGTGCCCTATGCAGTGCTGGGCGGCTCCGTGCTGGTCATGTTCTCGATGGTGGCCTCCGCCGGCATCCAGGTCATGGCCTCCGAGCTGATCAACCGCCGCTCCCTGCTGATCCTGGCGGTCTCGCTGGGACTGGGCATCGGCTTCTCGTTCGCCCCGGAGGAGGCCACCGCCTCCTTCCATCCGGACATCGCCCTGCTGCTGACCACGGGCATCGTTCCGGCCATGCTCTCGGCCGTGCTGCTCAACGCCGTGCTGCCGGCCTGCGGTCCGGACCGCGAGCACGCCCCGGAGGGCTCCGCGGAGGACTCGGCCGAGGAGGCTGAGCAGGCCGCTGACCAGGAGACTTCTGCCCAGAGCGCGGCACGCTGACCCCGCAGTCCCCGAGACACTGTGTGAACACCGATTCAACCTGCGCGACATACATGGGACGTAGGGTGGAGGCAGGCAGCGAGCGGGCAGAAAGGCAGTCATCGATGATCCGTCATCTCATCGCGGAAGAGGTACTCGTGGAGGGGCGGTTCATCCCGGCCCGGGTGGAGATCGTCGATGGGCGCATCCTCGCCGTCCATGAGCTCGATCCCGGCGGTGCCAAGCATCAGCAAGAGATCATCCGCGCTTCCGAGGTGACTGCCGGCGTCGGGACCCTGCGGGTGCGCGACGGCATCAGAGTCCTGCCGGGCAATGTGGACACCCACGTGCACATCAACGAGCCCGGCCGCACCAGCTGGGAAGGCTTCGCCACCGCCACCGCCGCGGCCGCACTGGGTGGAGTCACCACGCTGGTGGATATGCCGTTGAACAGCATCCCGCCCACGGTCAGCACTGACGCCCTGGCCGAGAAGAAGGCCGCCGCCCAGGGGCAGACCTATGTGGACACCGGCTTCTGGGGCGGGATCGTCCCGGGCAACACCGCCGAGCTGCGGCCACTCTGGGAGGCCGGTGTCTTCGGCTTCAAATGCTTCCTGCTGCCTTCCGGAGTGGACGAGTTCCCGCCGGTCAGCATTCCCCAGCTGCGCGAGGCCATGACCGAGGTGGCCTCCTTCGACGGGCTGGTCATCGTCCACGCAGAGGACGCGGCCACCATCGACGCCGCCAGCGGAGCCGCCGCGGCCCCCTCCATCCCCAGCTACGCCGCCTGGGCCGGGACCCGCCCCCATGATGCGGAGGTCAAGGCGATCACCGCGCTGATCGAGACCGTCAGGGAGACCGGCTGCCGCACCCACATCCTCCACCTGGCCTCGGCCCAGGCGCTGGACATCATCAAGGACGCCCGCGATGAGGGCCTGCCGCTGACTGTGGAGACCTGCCCGCACTACCTGTGCTTCGAGGCGGAGAAGATCCCCGACGGCGCCGCCGAGTTCAAGTGCTGCCCGCCCATCCGTGACGCCGGCAACCGCGACGCGCTGTGGCAGGGCCTGCAGGACGGGCTGATCGACTGCATCGTCTCCGACCACTCACCGGCCACCTCCAAGGAGAAGTACCGGGGCGCCCCTGACCTGCAGCAGGCCTGGGGCGGGATCTCCGGGCTCCAGGTCGGATTCAACGCCGTGGCCCACCACGCCAGGGAGCGCGGCATCGGCCTGGAGCAGGTCTCCGCCTGGATGGCCCAGAACACCGCGCAGCAGGTGAACCTGGAGTCCAAGGGGAGCATCGGCGTCGGGAAGGATGCCGACTTCGCCTTCTACGACCCCAAGGAGACCCATGTGGTCTCCGCGCGCGGGCTGGCCCATAAGAACCCGGTGTCCGCCTATGACGGCCTGGAGCTGCAGGGGACCGTGGTGGGGTCGGTGGTGCGCGGAACTCAGCTGTTCTCCAGCCTGGACACCACGGATCCGCTGCCGTTGCAGGGCACTTTCCTGACCCACGTGCCATCTCCTGAAGGAGTCCTCGAGTGAGATTCGACCCGCCCGCCGCCGAGCTGCACATCCACATCGAGGGAACGCTGGAGCCTGAGCTCGTCTGCACCCTGGCGGAGCGCAACGGCACAGAGCTGCCCTACCGGGACATCGATGATCTGCGGTCCCGCTACGAGTTCGACGACCTGCAGTCCTTCCTGGACCTCTACTACGCCACCATGCAGGTGCTGCAGACCGAGCAGGATTTCGCCGATATGACCGCGGCCTACCTGGAGCGGGCGGCTGCCGGCGGGGTCCGCCACGTGGAGCTCTTCTTCGACCCGCAGGCCCACCTGGTCCGCGGCGTGGAGCTGAAGACCGTGGTGGACGGCATCTCCTCCGTGCTGGCCGAGAGCCGGGAGCGCTTCGGGGTCAGCAGCTCGCTGATCGTCTGCTTCCTGCGCGACCGTGATCCGGCCGAGGCCGTGACCGTGCTGAAGGATCTGCTGGAGATGGAGGCGCCGATCATCGGCGTCGGACTGGATTCCGCCGAGCGGGACTACCCGCCGCAGCTCTTCCAGGAGGCCTTCGAGCTGGCCGCCCGGCATGGCCTGCGCCGCGTGGCCCACGCGGGAGAGGAGGGCCCGGCCGAGTACGTATGGCAGGCCCTGGACGTGCTCGGCGCCGAGCGGATCGACCACGGTGTGCGCAGTCTGGAAGACCCGGAGCTGGTGAGCCGCCTGGCCGAGGAGCAGGTGCCGCTGACCGTCTGCCCGCTCTCCAACGTCCGGCTCAAGGGTGTGCCCAGCATCGCCGAGCACCCGCTGCCCGAGCTGCTGGAGGCCGGCCTGCTGGTCAGCATCCACTCCGATGACCCGGCCTACTTCGGTGGTTATGTGGACGACAACTTCCGGGCCATCGCCGAGCAGTTCAGCCTGGACGCCGAGGATCTGGCCCAGCTGGCCAAGAACTCCTTCACCTCCAGCTTCATCGACCAGCGCCGCCGCCAGGAGCTGCTGGCCGCAGTGGACACCTGGCTGGCCGAGGCCTGATCAGTCCGTTCCCGCTGAGCAGGGGAGTGCCAGACTGAGGAGTATGAGCACCACGACGGCGACCATCATCCTGGCAGCCGGGGCCGGCAGGCGCCTGGGCACCCGCAGCAAGGCCCTGCTGCGGGTGGGGTCTGGAGCTGAGCCGTTGGGCATCCGTGCGGTCCGCGCGGTTCTGGCCGCCGGAACCTCTCCTGTCCTGGTGCTGGGATCCGAGGCCCAGCAGGTGGAAGAGGAGCTGCGCCGTGCTGAGCCCGAGCTGATGGGCCGGTCCCATGTGGTGGCCGCCGAGCAGTGGGAAGCGGGGCTCTCGGCGTCGTTCCGTGCCGGAGTGAAGGCCGCGCACGACGCCGGCTTCGCCCGCTGTGCTGTGCTCCTGGTGGATCAGCCGGGTATCGACGAGCAGGCGCTCGCGGCCGTGCTGGGCGAGCATGAGCCCGGCCGGATCACCCGCGGCTGTGTGGAGTGGAGGCCCGGGCATCCGGTGGTCTTCGACATCGAGGACGCCCTGGCCGCGGCTGCGCTGGCCTCCGCCGATGAGGGTGCACGGTCCTATCTGAAGGCTCATGCGGGCCGCGTGGACCTGGTGGACATCACTGACCTCGCCGACGACGCCGACCTGGACACCCCCGAGGACCTCGCCTCCTCCTGATCCCACACGATTCTCGGCTTCACACGTTGCGTGGGCACGTCCATGCGTTCTCAGCCGTCCGACGCCGCTGGAGAGCACATCAAAGTGCCCACGCCACCGGTGGCAGCTATGCCCCCTCCGCGCGCAGGGCGGCCGCGATCCGGTCCTTCCGGAAGGGGGTCCGGCTCAGCCGGATGCCGATCGCGTCGCGGATCGCATTGCCCAGCGCCGGGGCCACGGGGTTGAACGGAGACTCCGACATCGACTTCGCACCCAGCGGCCCCAGGTGATCCCGAGTCTGAGCGAAGTGCACCTCGGTCTTCACCACATCCGCCATCTGGGGAATGTGATAGTTCCGCAGGATGTCCGTGGTGATCCGCCCATCGGCGTCGATCTCCACCTCCTCGAAGAGCGCGGCACCGGTGGCCTGGGCCGCACCGCCCTCCACCTGACCGCGGGCCTGTGCATGATTCAGCACGGTTCCGGCGTCGGCGGCCTGGACCGACTGCAGGATCACCAGAGTGCCGCTGCGGCGGTCCACCGCCACACGGAATCCGTGGACGTTGAAGGCCGCAGTCCTCGGGGTGCCGGCCCAGGAGCCGTTGCCCACACAGTCGGCGGGGCTGACGTCCTCGGGCAGGGCGGCGAGCTGTTTGCGCAGATCTTGGGCGGCGGCGTGAGCGGCCTTGACCCCCACAGTGATGCCGGTGGAGGCGAAGGCCCCGGTGTCATGGGAGACCAGCTCAGTGTCCGCCTGACGCAGCCGTATCTTCTCCGCGGTGGTGCCCAGCACCTCGGCCACCACCTGGCGGTGGACGGTGGAGGTCCCGTTGCCGAACTCGGCGGTGCCCACCTTCAGTTCATAGGCATCATCGCCCAGCGGCCTGATCTGAGCATGGGAATGATGACCGTTGGGCGGAGCGGTGTCGATCATGGTCACCGAGGACCCGACGCCGAGCGCCCAGTCCCCGCGACGGCTCGCGGAGAAGCCGTGGCGCTCCTCTGCCAGGCGCGCCTCGCACTGGGCGAGCTCGCTGGGGCTCAGCGGCTCGGTGCGCAGCTCGCGCCCCATGATCTCCACGCACTGCTGGAGTCCGCGGATGTCGACTTCCACGTCATCGCCCTCGGAGCCGAAGAACGCCTCCCCGTACTGGACGATGTTCGCAGTCTTGAACTCCATAGGATCGCGGCCCAGCTGATGGGCCAGCTCGTCCATGGCGCAGTCCACGGCGAAGAGCGTCTGGCTGAGCCCGTACCCCCGGAACGCCCCCGAGGGAGGGTTGTTCGTGTAGACGACCCGCGCGGAGACCCGCTTGGCCGGGGCCGAGTAGATCTGCATGGACTCGTGCGCCGAATGGAACATGACTCCGGGCCCGTGGTTGCCGTAGGCGCCGGTGTCGGAGAGGATCTCCAGCTGCTGGGCGGTGAGCTTCCCCTCGGCGTCGGCGCCCAGGCTGACATCGATCGTGTAGGGATGCCGCGTGGTGGTGGCGGTGAGCGCCTCGGTGCGGGTCAGCTCCCAGGAGACCGGCCGGCGGATGCCGCGCTCAGCCAGGGCCTTGAGCACCAGCAGCACGATGTCTTCGGCGAGGACCTCCTGCTTGGAGCCGAAGCCGCCGCCCACGCGCGGGGCGTAGACCCGCAGCTGCTCCGGGGAGAGCCCGAAGATCCTGCACAGCGCCCTCCGTGCCAGGAAGGGGACCTGGGTGGAGGAGCGCAGCGTGTAGCGGCCCTCCTCATCGATCCAGCCCCGGGCGCCGTGGGTCTCCAGGGCCACATGGGAGGTCCGGTGGGTCTGGAAGCGGCCGGTATAGGAGTGCGCGGAGCTGCTCAGTGCGACCTCGGCGTCGCCGGATGAGGCCTCGGCCGAGGCCACCAGATTCCGCTGCGGATCCTGGATGGGGAAATACTCGCTGCCCAGCGCATCGGTGCGCGGGGAGCCGTCCTCCGGATGCAGCACCGGTGCGCCCTCGGTGAGTGCCTCGGCAGGGTCGAAGACGGCCGGCAGCGGCTCATAGTCCACCTCGATCAGCCGGGCGGCACGGGCAGCCTGACGCCGGGACTCGGCGACCACCACGGCCACGCGCTGTCCCACATGGCGCACAGTGTCATCCAACAGGCGGGTGTCCGCCGGGTCATCGCCCACCAGCTCGTGCTGGGCGCTGGAGTAGCGGATCTCGGCGGGGACGTCCTCATGGGTGAGCACGGCGACCACGCCGGGGGAGGCCAGTGCGGTGGAGGTGTCGATGCTGCGGATCCGGGCGTGCGCCGTCGGGCTGCGGTGCACCACCACATGCAGCTCGGCAGCGCTGGTCTGGGCAGAACCGGGCTGATCAGAGCTCGGCTCATAGGTGTCGAAGGTGTAGTCCACTGTCCCGGTGACCACGCCGGGGCCTGCCGGGGGCATCGGGCTGGTGCCGGGGGAGTCCTCCTCGGTGACCCGCGGATTCTCAGCACCGTCCAGTGCTTCAGTGATGGAGCAGTAGCCGGTGCAGCGGCAGAGGTTGCCCTTGAACTTCCTCTCCCGCTCGCCGCCGCGCCCCTCGTCATCGGCGCTGGCAGTCATGATGTAGCCGGCGGTGCAGTATCCGCATTGGAAGCCGTGGGACTCCAGGAAGTCGCGCTGCGTGGGATGCAGCTTCTTCCGAAGATCTGACAGCGAGGGCGATTCACCGGCCTCGCGGGAGGCGCGCACATGCTCGGATGCCTCAGGGGCCAGGCCTTCCAGAGTGGTGATCTGGGATCCTGCGGCACGGTCTGCCGGGATGATGCAGCTGTGCACTGCCTTCGGGGCCTGGCCCTGCTGGGCGATCTGTACCGTGCAGGCACCGCAGTCGCCGGCGTCGCAGCCGCGCTTGACCGCATGGGCGCCCTGATCACGCAGCCAGGTGCGCAGGCACTGACCCGGCTGTGGGTCCACCGCACGCTCGGTGCCGTCCACCACGGCAGTGGGTGCCGCGCCCGCAGCGGGCCGGGCCGCCTCAGGATGGACGGTGGGCTCGGGCAGGGGAGCGGCACTCCCGGCGCCGGCTGCTCCGGTGGCAGCGGCGGCCTGGTCCGCGCCCAGCTCAGAGGACAGCTCAGCGGCCAGTTCTGCCGCCAGCCGTTCGGTGACCTCGGCGCGCCAGTCGGGATCGCCGTGGACATCGTCATGCCACAGCTCTTCCGGGATCCGGCTGCGCACGGCCTGGGCCGCCTGATCAGCCGGCACCTCCAGGATCACCGGGTGCTGGGTGCTGGCGGTGATGGTCAGCCGCAGGGCGGATCTCTCCGGCAGGGGAGAGGCGAGCAGGAAGGCCGCCGAGCGCCCGTAGCGGGTCAGCGACTCCCGGGCCATGAGTGTGGGCCGCTCCAGGGCATGGGCTGGCACGAAGAAGGCGCGGATCAGCTCGCCGGGCTCCAGTCCGGTCTGGCCGACGCCGGTCACCAGATCGGAGACCAGAACCTCACTGCGGCTTCCTCCCGGTCCCAGGATCACGGCCTGGGCCTCCATGGCGGAGAGCCAGGAGATCATCGGGCCGGCGGGCAGGGCAGTGGCCACATTGCCGCCGACGGTGGAGGTGTTCCACACCTTCCAGGAGGCCACGAAGGCCTGTGCCGCCGGGACCATCAGCTCCAGTCCGGGCAGCTCAGCTCTGGGTCCGCCCCGGTCCGCGCGGAGGGTCTGGGCGCCGTCGTGGAACTGCGCCACAGTGCAGGTGGCGGCGATCTCCAGCCCGGGCCATGCTGTGCCGGCGGAATCGCCCTCATGCCAGGTCAGGGGAGCCCATCCGGCACGGGTGATGTCCAGGAGCCGCTGCGGCTCGGCCGTGGTGAAGTCGTGTCCGTAGGAGTGGAGGACGGTGCCGCCGGCCAGCCAGACGTCCCCGGAGCGGAAGTCCTCCGGGTCGGCGCTGGTCAGCGTGGTGTTGACACTGGTGATGTCCATTCAGACTGCCATCTCCCGGGTGATGCTGATGCTGCGGCCTCTGGTGCGGTTCACCGGGCCGGACTGTTCGGAGAGCGGAGTGCCCAGGCGGTCTGCGTTCTCCGCCTCTGCCTGTCCCGCGTCTGCCGTATCGGTCGAGTTCCGTGCTGCGATGAGTTCGGCGAACATGGACACCGCCGTCTCCGCCGCGGTGGAGGCCTGCAGGTCCAGGCCCAGGGGAGTGCGGATGGCGCGGATGCTCTCCTCGCTGTGGCCGCGCTCCTGCAGGGCAGTCGCCCGCCGGGCCGCCGCGCGCCGGGACCCCATGGCGCCCAGGAGGTCCACCGGCTGCAGGACGGCGGCGGCGCCTTCATCACCCAGCAGCGCAGGCAGAGCCGCGTCCAGCACCGGCACATCCAGATCCGGGTGGTGGGTCATCACGCAGATGGCCGTCCACGGCCGCGGCCCATCCAACAGCTCGCGGATCACGGTGGCCGGCTCGCCCACGGTCAGCTGCACACCCTCGGGGACACGTTCCGCCGTGGCGAAGGCCGGGCGCACATCCACGATCTCCACCCGCCAGCCGGCCTGGAGAGCGAGCTGGGCCAGGTGCACTGAGACGTCGTGGACGCCGCTGAGGATGAGCAGGGGAGCGCCGTCGCGCCGCTCCTCGATGACCAGAGCCGAGGCCTCGGCAGAGAGCTCAGCGCCGGCGTCGTCGTGGATCCTCCTGGTGAGCTGGGCCGGAGTGCGCGGATCCTGCCGCGCCAGTCCGCGCAGCTGGTGAAGCTGCTCGGGCTCCAGGGAGGCCAGCGGCTGGATCAGCACTTCGATCTGCCCGCCGCAGGTCAGGGCCGCCCCCAGGCCCTGGCGCTCGAAGAGGGTGCCGTCGGGGCCGAAGGCCTCGCGCCGGATCTCGCCGCTGCTGATCGCGTCCTGGGCCAGGGCTGCCACGGAGGACTCCACGCAGCCTCCGGAGAGGGAGCCGATGATCTGCAGATCTGCGGAGACGGCCATAGAGGTGCCCACGGGGCTGGGGGAGGAGCCCTGAATCGAAACGATCGTTGCAACTGCCCAGCGCTGGGGCTCCTCGAAGCATTCTGTGTACGCGGTGACCCTGTCCAGCACCGATGGCACCTCCTTGCCTCTGATCTGCGTTCTGAGGCTCACAGCCTAAGTGGAGCGTATGACGATGGTGTTACAGCGCATCTTTTACGTTGCCGTAACAGTCGGGAGTGTCCGTAGAAACATATGTTTCATAATGTGACGGGTATGCCCACAGAGACACTCATCCGCAACGCCTACCTCGTCCTCGAAGCCCAGGGCCCCCAGCCGCACAGCGGCTCCGGCACGGGCTGGGAGATCGACGGCGGGTGGATCGCCCTCCAGGACGGTCGAGTGCACTCTGTGGGCACCTCAAGCGAGCCGGAGCCCCAGGCGCAGACGGTCATCGACGCCGAGGGTCGCTTGGTCACCCCTGGCTTGGTGAACACCCATCATCACATGTACCAGAACCTCACCCGGGCCTATGCTCCGGCGGTCAACGGCACGCTGTTCCAGTGGCTCACCGAGCTCTACCCGCGTTGGGCCGTCCTGGATGAGGAGTCCACCTACCTCTCCACCTATGTGGCGGCGGCAGAGCTGCTGCTGGGCGGCTGCACCACCTCCTCGGACCATATGTATGTCCACCCGCGGCCCAAGCTCATCGACGCCCAGATCCGGGCCCCCACAGAGATCGGCTTCCGCTTCATGGCCAACCGCGGGTCGATGACCCGCTCCGTGGAGGACGGAGGCCTGCCGCCCAAGGAGGTGGTCCAGGATGAGGAGACCATCCTGGAGGACTCCGAACGGCTGATCTCCACGTATCACGACCCCAACCCCGGGGCGATGGTCCGGATGTCCCTGGCGCCCTGCTCCATGTTCTCGGTCAGCGAGTCCATCATGCGCGCCACCGCGGAGCTGGCTGAGAAGCACGATGTCCGGCTGCACACCCACCTGGCCGAGGACAAGGACGAGGACACATACGCCCTGGAGGTCTACGGCCGCCGCCCGGTGGAGTACCTGGAGGACTGCGGCTGGGCCCATGACCGCACCTGGGTGGCCCACTACATCTACGGCTCGGCGGAGGAGAACCGCCGTCTGGCCTCCGCCGGAGTGGGCGCCACACAGTGCCCCAGCTCCAATATGATCCTCGCCGGGGACACCGCCGACGCCCGCGCCCTGCGCGAGATGGGCATGTCGGTGGGCATCGGCTGCGACGGCTCCTCCTCCGCGGACTCGGCCGATCTCTGGGCCGAGACCCGCGGGGCCCTGCTGCTGGCACGCCACAGCCACGGGCCGGCGTCGTTCTCCGCCCGGGATGCGCTGAACATGTCCACACTGGGCAGTGCGGCCAACCTGGGCTGGGCCGATGAGCTCGGCCATCTGCGTCCCGGCGCCTGCGCCGACCTGGTCATCTGGGAGTCCTCCCCGCTGTCCCAGGCCGGTGTGCTCACCGACCGCGTGGAGGGCTGGCTGCGCAGCGGACCTGCGCGTGCCCAGGACACCTTCGTGGCCGGCAGGCGCCTGGTGGCCGGCGGCGAGCTGCAGCTGGCAGGACTCGACGATGTCCTCTCCCGCCACCGCACTGCGGCGGCGGCCATGCAGGGAGTCTCGGCATGACACAGCGTCTTCTGGTCCCAGATCTCGTGGTGCCGATGGCTCCGCCGGGCGAGGTGCTCACCGACGCCGGCGTCGTCGTGGACGGCAGCCGGATCGCCGCGGTGGGACCGGTGGACCAGCTGCGCAGCAGCCACCCCGACGCCGAGGAGCTGCGCCTGAAGGGCCAGCTGCTGATGCCTGGTCTGGTCAACGCCCACCACCACTCCGGAGTGCTGCGCGGCACGGCCGAGCACCTGCCGGTCTGGGAGTGGCTGCAGGTCCACATCGACCCGATGCACCGCGTGCTGCGCCCGGAGGAGGCCAAGATCGCGGCCTACCTCTGCTACGCCGAGGGGCTGCTGGCCGGCACCACCACAGTGGTGGACATGTGGCGCTATATGGACGGCTGCGCCGAGGCCGCCGAGCAGCTCGGCAATCGTCTGGTGACGGTGAACTATGTGGGCGCGCACCCGCAGCACGACTACTTCGACACTCTGGACGACAACGAGCGGATGCTGCAGACCTGGGGTCCGGATGCGGGCCGCGGGGAGGGCCGCATCATCCCGTGGGTGGGGCTGGAGCACCCCTTCTACGCCGATGAGCAGGGCTTGGCCCGCGCGGTGCAGCTGGCCCAGGACTACGGGACCGGGCTCTACACCCACTGCAGCGAATCCGAGCTGGACATCGCCGAGTTCCAGCGCCGGTACGGCAAACGGCCGGTGCACGCGCTCGCCGATCTGGGCTTCTTCGACGTCCCGCGCACTCTGCTGGCCCATGCCATCTGGCTGGACGACAGCGAGATCGAATTCCTCGCCGGGCAGCGGGCCGGCACGGCGCACAACCCGGTGAGCAATATGAAACTCGCCAGCGGAGCCGCCCGGGTCACTGACCTGCGCGCAGCCGGGATCCCGGTGGGCCTGGGCACCGACGGTGAGAAGGAGAACAACAACCTCGACATGTTCGAGGAGATGAAGGTCGCCTCCCTGCTGGCCAAGCTGCGCTCCATGGATGCGGCAGCCCTGGACTCCTGGGAGGTGCTGGAGATGGCCACGATGGGCGGAGCCCGCGCCCTGGGCCTGCAGGACCGGATCGGCTCTCTGGAACCCGGCAAGCAGGCGGATCTGATCGCGGTGCGCACCGACACCGTCCGCATGACACCGCTGCTGCCCGAAGGCTCCTACGCCAACATCCATCACAACCTGGTCCACGCCGTGCTGGGCAGCGATGTCAGCCTCACCATGGTCGACGGCCGGATCCTCACCCGCGACGGCGAGCTGCTCACCGCCCAGCTGCCCGAGCTCATCGACGGCGCCCGCCAGGCGGTGCCTGGGCTCTTCGGCCGCCGCAGCGCCTATCTGGAGGCCGTCGACGCCGGCCGTGAGGCTCCCGTCACCCAGCGCGGCTCCGAAGACCAGCTCTGACCAGCCCAGCTCTGCACCGACCTCCCAGTGCACCGATCCTGCCCCACCATCTGACCCACACCCGCACCTTCAAGGAGAACCATGAGGAAGACCACCACACCACAGCGGCTGTTCGCCTCGGCCGGGGCCCTGGGCCTGCTGGCGCTCACCGCCTGCGGAAACGGCGACGCCGACGGCGAGGACCAGGACTTCGGCGCACTCGACGTCCCGCTCTCCTGGCTGCACACCGCGGAGTTCGGCGGTCTCTACATGGCCGCGGACAACGGTCACTTCGAGGAGGCCGGCTTCGACTCGGTGAACCTGACCCCGGGTGGCCCTTCGGCCACGCCCTCGGCCATCCAGGTGGCCACCGGCCAGGGCACCGTCGGCATGTCCAACCCGCTGTCCATCGGCTCCACCATCGCCGAGGAGGGTGATGACGCTCCGCTGAAGATCGTCGGTTCGGTCTTCCAGCAGAACGCGTACACGATCATCACCAAGAGCGACAACGCCGCGACCAGCCCTGAGGAGCTGGAGGGCCTGAGCATCGGCGTCCCGCCGGCGAACGAGCCGGTGTTCTACGCCTTCCTGGAGGCCAACGGCCTGACCGAGGATGACGTCGAGGTCGTCTCCATCCAGGGCGACGCCCAGCCGTTCCTGGCTGATGAGATCGACGCTTACCTGGGGTATGCCACCAATGAGCTGATCAGCATGGAGCTGGACGGTGAAGAGGTGGAGTCGCTGATGTTCGACGAGAACGGCCTTCCCTTCGCCGGCGGATCCATCGTGGTCACCGAGGAGGCCATCGAGGAGGACCGCGAGCTGATCAAGGCCTTCCTGGAGGCTTCCATCCGCGGCTGGCACGATGCGCTGGAGGATCACGAGGCGGTGGCCGAGACCACGGTGGAGGACCACGCGGCGGACCAGAACCTCGACTTCGAGCACCAGCAGGTCACCTCCGAGGAGCAGGCCGAGCTGATCACCGATGAGTGGACTCAGGAGCACGGTCTGTTCACCATGTCGGATGAGCTGGTGGACGACACCCTCGCCGCCATCGATGCCGTGGGCTATGACGTGCCGGACGACCTGTTCGACCTCACCCTGCTGGAAGAGGTCTACGAAGAGAACCCGGATCTTGTGGAGCACCCGTGATACACACACCATCGACCGCTGAGTTCGCGACGGCGGGGCTGAGCCCCCACTTCACCGGTGAGGGGGTGAACCTGCAGGGGCTGAGCAAGACCTTCGGCTCCGGGAAGAAGCAGGTCACCGCCCTCGACGACGTGGATCTGGCCACCGGCCGGGGCACCTTCCTCTCGCTGCTGGGCCCCTCCGGCTGCGGCAAGTCCACGATCCTGCGCATGCTGGCCGGTCTGGAGACCCCCAGCGACGGCTTCCTGACCGTGGACGGGCAGACCCCGGAGGAGCTGCGGGCGGACAACCATCTGGGCATCGCCTTCCAGGATTCGGCGCTGCTGCCCTGGCGCAGCGTGGTCTCCAACATCCGGCTGCCCCTGGAGGTGGCCGGCATCCGGCCGGAGCCGGGTCTGATCGAGGACCTGGTGGAGCTGGTCGGGCTGACCGGGTTCGAGAAGGCCCGCCCGGCCGAGCTCTCCGGAGGCATGCGCCAGCGCGTGTCCATCGCCCGCGCCCTGGTGGTCAAGCCCTCGGTGCTGCTGCTGGACGAGCCCTTCGGTGCACTGGATGACATGACCCGTCAGCGGCTGAACCTGGAGCTGCTGCGGATCTGGACGGAGAAGCCGGCCACCACACTGATGGTGACCCACGGGATCGCTGAGGCGATCTTCCTCTCCGATGTGGTCGCGGTGATGAGCGCCCGGCCAGGCCGGATCAAGGAGGTCTTCGAAGTGGACCTTCCGCGTCCCCGCACCCCGGAGATGCAACGGACCCCGGAGTTCCACGCCCTGGTGGACCACGCCTCGGACCTGCTGTTCGGAAAGCAGGGGCAGCCGTGAGTGTGGCAGCAGGACAGGTGCGCCAGCCGGCGTCGCGCGCTGGTTCCGGGATGCCCAAGTGGGCGCCCGGGGTCATCGGGCTGGGAACGGTCTTCCTCCTGTGGTGGGCCCTCGGGGCCCTGCGCGTGGTGGAAGTCGGCAGCGATCAGCGCTCGGCCATCCCCACTCCGCCGGATGTGATGGCACAGCTGGTCGACGACGGATTCGCCTTCTACTGGCGGAACTCCGTGGTGACGCTGGCCGAGGCCGGCATCGGCTTCGCCGTGGGCAACGCCCTGGCGATCCTGACGGCGGGGCTGGTGCTGATCGCCCCCTGGCTGGAGCGCATCGCCACCCAGCTGGCGGTGATCACCTATTGTCTGCCGCTGGTGGCCATCGGCCCGGTGGTCTTCGCCGTGGCCGGACCGCCCTCCAGCGGGGAGCCCTCGGTGACCGCCGCTGTGCTGGCCGGGCTCTCGGTGTACTTTGTGACCGTGGTGACCACCGTCCAGGGCCTGAAGTCTGCCGATCGGGCGGGACTGGACGTGATCACTGTGGCCGGCGGCAGCCGGCTGCAGCAGCTGCTGAAGGTCCAGCTGATCTCCGCGATCCCGTACATCTTCACCGCTCTGAAGATCGCCGCACCGGCCGCCGTGCTGGGCGCGATCCTGGGCGAATATGTGGGCGGCGTGGACCGCGGCCTCGGACCCGCCATGGTCAGCGCCCAGGAGACGCTCGTGGTGGACCGGCTCTGGGCCCTCGCCCTGGTGGGCGTGCTCGTGGCCGGCCTGGCCTATGCCGTGATCGCCGTCATCGGACGGTATGCGACCCCCTGGGCGAAGAGGTGACACCTGTGAACTCTGTGCTCCGAGCGGTGCTGAAGCCGCTGGTCAATCTGGCCGTCTCCATCATCGTGATCCTTAGTGTGTGGGTGGCCCTGCTGGAGATCTTCGATGTCTCCGGGATCATCGGCAAAGGCCCGATGGACGTCTACGAGTACCTGATCACCAGTGAGGACGCCCAGGCCCACCGGGACCTGGTCCTCGGCGACTTCTGGATCACCATGGCCGATACGCTGATCGGCTTCACCGCAGGTCTGGTGACGGCCGCGGTGGTGGCCATGCTCTTCCAGCTGTTCAAGGGCTTCGAGGCCGCGATGATGCCGCTGGCGATGATCTGCCGGTCGGTGCCGCTGGTGGCCATGGCCCCGATCATCGTGCTGATCTTCGGCCGCGACTGGGCCTCAGTGGCCGCGATGGGCACCATCGTGGTGATCTTCCCGGCCCTGGTGACCATCGTGGAGGGGCTGCGCTCCTCCTCACCGGCGATGACCGAAGTGGTCCAGGTCTACGGCGGCTCACCGATGACAGTGCTGCGCAAGGTCGCGATGCCGGCCTCGCTGCCCTCGTTCTTCACCGCCACCCGAGTCTCCATCCCCGGTGCGCTGACCGGCGCCCTGCTGGCGGAATGGCTGGCTACCGGTGACGGTGTGGGCTACGGCGTCTTCCAGGCCATCGCCAACACCAACTACGACAGGCTCTGGGCCTCTGTGCTGCTGGTGACGCTGGCCTCGCTGCTGCTCTACTCCCTGGTGGGGATGATCGAGCGGCTGGTCTCCCGCCGCACCGGCATCGGCCTGGCCGCCTGAGGACTCACCCCTCAGCCCTCGCGAAGGCCTCTCGGTAGGAGGCGGAGGCGCCGCTGAACTCGGCCACGTGGCCGGCGCAGCGGGCGGCCGCTGCGGCGGCGTCGGGAAGGGTCTCACCGCGGCAGAGGCGGCTCATCAGCACGCCGGCGAAGGCGTCTCCGCAGCCGGTGGTGTCCAGCACGGTCACGGAGATCGCCGGGATATGGGCCGGGTCAGCGCCGCGCTCATCCATCCGCACCCCGGCCCCGCCCTGGGTCACCACCACGGCCTCCATGGCCAGCTGATCGGCGAGGTTGGGCGACTGCGCCCAGTCGGAACCGGCGACGGCGGCGGCCTCCCCCTCGTTGACGATCAGCAGGTCCACAGCACCCTCGGGCAGCCCGTCCTGCAGCAGGGGAGAGGCGTTGAGCGCGGTGCGCAAGCCACGGGCTCGAGCCGAGGCGGCGAAGCCGAAGGCTTCCCGCTCGGGGACCTCCAGGCTCAGCAGCGCCCACCCGGCGTCGGAGATCTCCGGCTGATCGGTCAGAGCCTCTTCAGCCTGCTGGGTGCGGACCGCATGGTTGGCGCCGGGGTCCACCACAATCGTGTTCTCCCCATCGCCGCGCACGCAGATATAGGCGGTGCCGGTGGGGATGTCCGCAGGCCGCTGGATCAGCGCAGTCCCGACGCCGGCTGACTCCAGGGCCGCCAGCGCCTCAGTTCCGCCGCCGTCCTGCCCCACGGCCCCGACCATCTGTGTGTGGGCGCCGGCCAGGGCGGCTGCGATGGCCTGGTTGGCCCCCTTGCCGCCGATGGCGGTCTGGGTGCCGGAAGCCATCAGCGTCTGGCCCGGCTCCGGAAACTGGTCCACAGAGAGCACGATGTCCTGATTGATGGAGCCGAAGACCAGCAGCGGTGCAGAAGCGTGAGTCATATCTCCATGGTCTCACCGGATCCGCTCAGCGGAGCTTCTGCGCACCGGAGCACCCGGTACTGAAACATTCGTTTCCCCGTTCAGTAACACGTTCAAAACATCGTTTCATTACCGTGGCGCCATGGTCGAGAACGGGAACGCGTGCCCTGACAGCGCAGCCGTCCAGGAGAAGCGCGGTCTGCGGATGCCGCATATCTACGTCATCCTCTTCGCGCTCTCCGCCCTCGCGGCGTTGGCCACCTACATCGTTCCGGCCAACCAGTATGACCGGGTGCAGGGACCTGACGGGCGCGAAGTCATCAACCCGGACTCCTACTCCTCCGTGGAGTCCTCGCCGGCCACCTTCTTGGACTTCATCACTGCGATCCCGCGTGGGCTCGTCGATGCCGGAGAAGTCGTCTTCTTCACCTTCATCATCGGCGGAGTCTTCATGGTGATCCGGCACACCGGGATCATCGAGAACGCATTGGACCGGCTGCTGCGCACCTTCGCCCATCGGCGGGTGCTGCTGATTCCAGTGCTGATCACCCTGTTTGCCGCCCTGGCCTCGCTCATCGGCACCCAGGAATTGGCCCTGGTCTATATCCCGGTGCTGATCCCCGTGGTCATCGCTCTGGGCTATGACTCGATCACCGCTGTGGCCATCGCCCTGATCGGCACCACCGCGGGCTTCACCGCCGGAGTCCTGAACCCGATCAATACCGGCCTGGCCCAGCAGATCGCCGGCATCGAGACCTTCTCCGGAGCAGGGCTGCGTACGGTGCTGCTGGTTGTTATGGTGCTCCTGGGGTCCTGGTGGACCATCCGCTATGCACAGCGCGCGGCCAAGGACCCGGCCATGAGTCTCATGGCCGGCGAGCCGGAGGAGCAGGAGAAGCAGGAGCTCTACGGCGGTGCACAGTCTGCCGAACCCCGCCGGATGACCCTGCGGCAGAAGATCTCACTGCTGCTGAGCCTGCCCGTGTTGGGCGTGACCGTCTGGGGTGTCTCCACCCAAGGGTGGTTCATGATCGAGATGGCCGGCATGTTCGTGCTGCTGCTGCTGATCATCGGCCTGGTCTCCGGGTTGAAGCCCTCCGAACTCTCCACCTCCTTCTCCGAGGGCATGCGCAGCGTGCTCGAAGGAGCGATCATCGTGGGTGTCGCTCGCGCGGTGGCTGTTCTCCTGGAGGACGGGCTGGTCCTGGACACCATCGTCCACGCTCTGGGCGAGGCCGTGGGCGGGCTGCCGGCCGCGCTGGCAGCCGTCGGGATGTTCTTCAGCCAGACGCTGTTCAACTTCGTGGTGCCCTCAGGCTCCGGGCAGGCGGTGGTGACCATGCCGATCATGGCACCGCTGGCGGACCTGCTGGACGTGACGCGGCAGACGGCGGTGCTGGCCTTCCAGCTGGGCGACGGGCTGACCAACATCCTCTATCCGACCTCGGGCTACTTCATGGCGGCCTTGGCCATCGCCGGAGTCCGCTGGGAGAAGTGGGTGAAGTTCTACCTGCCGCTGTTCGGCCTGTGGGTGGTCGTGGCCATCGGCTTCCTGGTCCTCGCCCAGGTCATCGGCTGGAGCTGATCAGCTCTCCTCGATGCCGCCGCCGCCCGGAGGCATGGACCCGCCGAAGAGCGGCTCGATGTTCGGACGCTTGGGCGTGACACCGTCCCCGGAGGAGCGGCCGCGCAGCCGGCGCACCACCCAGGGGAACAGGTGATGCCGGGCCCAGACCACATCCTCCGCGCGGGCCTCGCGCCAGCTGCGCTCAGGCACCGGGCGGGGCTCCAACGGCTCCAGGTCATGGTCCACATTCAGCGTTTCCAGCGCCATGCGGGCGATGGTGTGATGACCCAGCGGGGAGAAGTGCAGTCGGTCCTCATCCCACATCTCCGGGCGGGTCAGCTCACGCAGCGACCACATATCGGCGACGACGGCGTCATGCCGGGCCGCCACAGTGCGGACGTTCTCGTTGAAGATCGCCACCTTGCCGCGGATGGAGCCCACCACGGGGGTCTCGCGCACGTCGGGTCCGTTGAAGAGCATGATTGTGGCACCGGTGGTGCTCAGCAGCTGGACCATGGTGTCCAAGGTGCGGGCGGTCTCATCCGGATCGCCGCCGGGGCGGATCACGTCGTTGCCGCCGGCGCACAGCGTGACCAGATCTGGGCGCAGCTCCAGAGCCGGGGCGATCTGCTCGTCACGGATCTGTCCGATCAGCCGGCCGCGGATGGCCAGATTGGCGTAGGCGAAGTTCTGGGTGCCCTCGGCAAGGGCCTCGGCCACACGGTCAGCCCAGCCGCGGTGATAGCCTGGCCGGGTCTCATCCGGATCCCCGATGCCCTCGGTGAAGGAGTCGCCCAGAGCGACATAGCGGGTCCACGGGTGGGACGGCTGAACGGGGCCCTGCTCGCTGATCACATCCAGTTCCGCCTCGGCCACCTCTTCCGCCGAGGTGTGATGGCCCTCCTGGGCGCTGGGTGCCGGATCGGCGTCGCTGCCGACCTGCTCTGACTGATGACCACGCGTGTACTGACCTGATGAACCGTTCACAGCCACCATTCTGCCAAACTGGTACGCATGAGTAACGAACCCTTCGTCGTCTGGTCCCGCGAACCCGAAGACCGTGAGGGCACCCCGCTGGTGGTGCTGCTGCACGGCTATGGCTCCAATGAGCAGGACCTCATGGGCCTGGTGCCCGGTCTGCCGGAGGAGTTCACCTACGCCTCAGTGCGCGCACCCCAGGCGCTGGAGGGCTTCGGCGGAGGCGCCCACACCTGGTTCGAGCTGGACGTGGAGCGCCTGGCCTACTCCTCCGCCGCCGCCAAGGAGGCCGTGGAGGACCTCTGGTCCTGGCTGGAGACGGTCAAGGGCAGCCACTCCTCGGTGACCCTGCTGGGCTTCTCCATGGGGATGGCCATGGCCACTTCGCTGCTGCGCACCCGGCCTGAGGAGTTCGTCGCCGTCGTCGGGCTCTCCGGCTTCGCGGTGGATCCGGCCCGCGGTGAGGCGTTGGAGGGATATTTCGATGACGATGCCCTGGCCGCCCAGAAGGTTCCGTTCTTCTGGGGCCGCGATCAGGAGGACCCGATCATCCCCGGGGCGAACATCGACTACACCCACCAGTGGGCCAATCGGACGGTGAAGCTCACCAAGGTGCTCTACGCTGGGGCCGGCCACGGTGTGGTGCCCCAGGAGATCGGGCACATCAACGAGTTCCTGACCCACGTGGTGCTCAAAGGTCGCGGCTGAGCTGGCCCCTGCGGCTCCGCCGCGGCTGAGCTGTCAGGCTCAGCTCAGGGCTGCTCCCCGGTGGCCACCGGGCGCTGGGGATTGTTGGACCATTCGCTGAAGGATCCGGGGTAGAGGACTGTCTCGAATCCGGCCAGCTCCAAGGCCAGTGTGTTGTGGGTGCTGTGGATGCCCGAGCCGCAGTAGCTGGCCACCGGCTTCTCCGGGTCCACGCCCAGGGCCAGGAACCTCTCGCGCAGCAGCTGCGGATCCAGGAAGCGGCCCTGTTCGTCCACATTCTGCGGGGTCGGGGCATTGATCGCGTTGGGGATGTGTCCGGCCCGCGGGTCATAGGGCTCATGCTCGCCGGTGTAGCGGTTGTGGGCGCGCACATCCAGCAGCGTGCCGTACTGGGTGAACGCCTCGACCTCCTCGATGCCCAGCGCGGGCAGGCCGCTCAGATCCAGGGTGACGGTGCCCGGCGTCGGGGTGACCTCACCTGATTCAGTGGGGTGGCCGGCGTCGGTCCATCCGCGCAGCGAGCCGTCCAACACGCGCACATCCTCGACGCCGCCATGGCGCAGCAGCCACCAGGCGCGGGTGGCCGAGGTGGACTTGATGTCGTCGTAGACCACCACCGTGTCGCCCGGGTGCAGGCCCCAGCGGCGCGCGGCCTGCTGGAGGGTCTCCGTGCTGGGCAGAGGGTGCCGTCCGGCTGTGGCGGTCTGACCGGGCTCGGCCAGCTCGCGGTCCAGGTCCACATAGACGGCCCCGGGGATATGGGCTGACACGTAGTCCTCATGGCCGTCGGGGCGGTCCAGCCGCCACCGGACGTCGAGGACCTTCGGGGGAGCGCCGCTGTCCACCAGCTCGCGCAGCTCATCCGGGGTGATCAGAGTGCCCATCTCTCTCCTCCTGAACTGTCGCCCTCACCGTGGGTGATCAATAAAACCCACCTTTCGGCCTCAAACATCGGCGTGTCGGCCCTCAGCATGGATTTTATGGATCACCCACGGGAAAAGGGTCCGGACCTCACTCCTGGACGGGGGTGAGCTCCACGGTGGGGAGGCCGAACTCCTCGCCGTCGAAGAGCACGGTCTCGCCCGGGGCGACCTGGCGGCCGCGCCGGTTCTCAACCTCTCCGCCGACGTTCACCGCGCCCGCCTCGATCACCTCGCGGGCCAGGGCGCCGTTCTCCACGACGCCGGCCAGCTTCAGCAGCTGGCCCAGGCGGATGGACTCGTCACGGATGGGGACCTCAAGCGTCTCGTCTGCACTCACCCCTTCAGTCTTGCAGAGAATCCGGCCGAGGGCAGGGCCTGACCCACGCGGATATCCGGTCCGCCATATGGACATCAGTGCCGATGCCCGAGTCCGGCGGAGCTAAGGTGATGCCCATGAACGCCGCAGCCCCTGCTCAGCCGCAACGATCCCCGCTCTTCTGGGTGGGGATGTTCCTGTTCATGATCCTGTCGGGGATCGCCATCCCCGCGCAGGGGCGCGTGAACGCTGAGCTCTCTTCCACGGTCGGCGACGCCTACCTCGCGGCTTTCATCAGCTTCTTCGTGGGTCTGCTGGTCCTGGCCGTGATCGTCTTTCTCACGGCTCCCGGTCGGAGGGCTATGCGGCAGGTGCCTCCGGCCTTCCAGCGGGGCGAAGTCCGTTGGTGGTACCTGCTCGCCGGCGCTGTGGGTGGTTATTTCGTGCTGGCGCAGACCCTGACCATCGGGATGATCGGCGTCGCGGTGTTCACTGTGGCTGTGGTGACCGGCCAGACGATCGGTGGGCTTCTCTGGGACCGGATCGGGCTCGGCCCCGGCGGTCGTCGCCAGATCACGCTGATGCGTTGCGTCGGAGCCCTGCTGACGGTCTGTGCCGTCATATGGGCCGTCTCTCCGCAGCTGACGGTGGCTGACCGTGGCCTGGCGTGGCTGCTTCTGGTGCTGCTGCCCTTCTCCGGCGGCTTCCTGCAGGCCGGTCAGCAGGCTCTGAACGGCAGGCAGTCGGCTGCATATGGCAGTGCTCTGCCGGGTGCCTTCTTCAACTTCGCCTCCGGCAGTGCTGTGCTTCTGCTCACGTGGGTGACCGTCTCGCTGCTCCAAGGTGGTCTCGGTGTTCCTCAGCTCTCGACCACCTGGTGGCACTATCTGGGTGGGCCGTTGGGCATCGTGTTCATCGTCCTCGGTGCTCTGTTGGTCACCCGTGTGGGCGTCCTGCTGGCTGCGATGGGCATGATCGCCGGTCAGCTGATCGGCTCACTGCTGCTGGACCTGGTGGTCCCGGCGCCCGGAAGTCTGGTCACCACGGCGACGGTGTTGGGCACAGCGCTGACTCTGGTGGCCGTTCTCATCGCCTCTCTGCCGGACATGAGGCGTGGGGGACGGTAAGCTTGCCTGCGGCGTCGGGATCCCCGGCGCCGAAGGACTTGAACACCACCGCACACCGTCACCTTGGAGCACCGCCCTATGGCCAAAGAGACCGCACTCGACAAAGTGATCGCCCTGGCGAAGCGCCGCGGCTTCGTCTTCCAGTCCGGTGAGATCTACGGGGGATCGCGGTCGGCCTGGGACTACGGTCCGTTGGGCACCGAGCTGAAGGAGAACATCAAGGCTGAGTGGTGGCAGGCCTTCGTCCGCGGCCGCGGCGATATGGTCGGCCTGGACTCCGCGATCATCCTGCCCCAGCAGGTCTGGCACGCATCAGGCCACGTCAAGACCTTCTCCGACCCGCTGATCGAGTGTACTCAGTGCCACCGCCGTCACCGCCAGGACCACCTGGAGGAGGCTTTTGAGGCTAAGAAGGGCCGTGCACCTTCGGGCATGGACGAGATCGTCTGCCCCGACTGCGGCACCCGCGGCTCCTGGACCGAGCCCCAGCAGTTCTCCGGCCTGATGAAGACCTACCTGGGCCCGGTGGACGATGAGAAGGGCCTGCACTATATGCGCCCGGAGACGGCCCAGGGCATCTTCGTGAACTTCTCCAACGTGGTGACCTCCGCACGTCAGAAGCCGCCCTTCGGCATCGGCCAGATCGGCAAGGCCTTCCGCAACGAGATCACCCCCGGCAACTTCATCTTCCGGACCCGCGAGTTCGAGCAGATGGAGATCGAGTACTTCACCCACCCCCAGGAGGCCGGCCAGTGGTTCGATCACTGGGTGGAGGCCTGCTACTCCTGGTTCACCGATCTGGGCCTGAAGCCGGACCACCTGCGCAAGTTTGATGTCCCGGAGGAGGAGCGCGCCCACTACTCGGCTGCCACCATCGACCTGGAGTACCGCTTCGACTTCCAGGGCTCCGAGTGGGGCGAGCTGATGGGCATCGCCAACCGCACCGACTACGACCTCGGCTCCCATATGGAGGCCTCCGGCGCGAAGCTGCAGTACTTCGACCCGAAGACCGAAGAGCACTACACGCCCTACGTCATCGAGCCCTCCTTCGGTCTGACCCGCGCGATGATGGCCTTCCTCATCGACTCCTACACTGAGGATGAGGCCCCCAACGCCAAGGGCGGCGTGGACACCCGCACTGTGCTGAAGCTCCACCCCAAGCTGGCCCCGGTGAAGGCCGCAGTGCTGCCGCTGTCCAAGAAGCCGGAGCTGGCCGAACCCTCGCAGAAGCTGGCGGATCAGCTGCGGAAGCACTGGAACATCGATTACGACGACGCCGGCGCGATCGGCCGCCGCTACCGTCGCCAGGACGAGATCGGCACTCCGTTCTGCATCACCGTGGACTTCGACACCCTCGAGGACCAGGCCGTGACCATCCGCGACCGCGATGAGATGACCCAGGAGCGCGTGGCCCTGGACCAGGTCCAGAGCTACCTCGCAGCCAAGCTTCTGGGCTGAGACTAAGAGAGGCGATACAGGGACCCGGGCGGCGCGGAGCGGCGTCCCGGGTGATCGCCGAACGGAGAGGCGATACAGGGACCCGGGCGGCGCGGAGCGGCGTCCCGGGTGATCGCCGAACGCTCGCAGCGTCCTGTGCCGGGCTGAGTTCCGGCACGGGGCGGGCGCTGAACGCTTTGCGTCATGTTACGCACAGGTTTAGACTCGCTGAGCTGTTTGAGAACTGTCGCACCCAAAGGAACCGCGATGAGCACCACGCCCGAGGAGACATCCTCCCGCCTCGCCCTCGATTCCGGACTGACTGTCCGGCCCTGGGCAGAGGGCGATGACCTCCAGCTCCTCGAAGTCTGGGGAGACCCGGAGAACCCGATGCACCATGGCGACCGCGGCCTGCTGCGTCCCTCCTCCAATGAGCCCTGGTCACGCTGCATCGTCGCCGAGCACGAGGGCGTCCCGGTGGCAGCGGCCACCATCTTCCGCTCCTCGCTGCACCCGGACCGGCTCTCCTTCTACGCGGAGGTCGCCCCGGAGCACCGCCGTCAGGGTGTGGCCGCCCAGCTGCTGGAGATCCTCGAGGCTGAGCTGCCCAACTGCGGCACCCAGAACCTCAAGGCCCGGGTGGCCAAGCATTCGGCCGCCCAGTGCTTCCTGAAGGACAACGGCTTCCAGAAGGTCCAGCGCTCCCGCCGCGTCACCGTCCAGCCCGGAGTCCTGAAGCTGCCGGATCTGGATGCTGCGCAGCTGGACCTGGAGGACCTGGACACCGGATCGGTGGAGCTGACCCAGCTGGTCGCTGAGTTCTACAACGCCGTCCACGAGTGGGACCGCGCGGAGATGACTGTGGGCAAGGCGCAGCAGCTGCTGCTGGCTCCGGAGACCGGCGCCTCGGGCGCCGTCGTGCTCCGCGACGTCTCGGACGAGGGGAAGAAGCCGATCCTGGCCTTCGCGATCAGCTACACCGCTGAGCGCACCGAGGATCCGGCCGATGTCCTGCTGGGCTGGAGCCCTGAGCTGGACGAGGAGCAGGCCGGTTCGGCGGCCCGCGCCCTGCTGGCCCTGGTCTCCGCCCGCTACCCGGTCACTGTGGAGGTGGACGACTCCATGGGGCCGCTGAAGCAGGTCACCGATGAGCTCACCGACAACGGGCTGGCCGACTCCGACTTCGAGGCGCTGATCTACGCCCGGGACCTCAGCACCTCCTGATCCCGGCCGGCGCCCGGCCTCAGCCTCCACCCGTCTTCACCGTGTGTGGGCAGTTCCACGCGGAATGAGCGTGCTCAGCGCGCTCAGAGCGCCTGGAAGTGCCCAGACAACGCGGGGCGCACGCGTGTTCCTCAGAGAGCGACGGCGGCGACTCGTCTACTCTGAAGATCCAAGCCCGCTACCTTCCCCCGGAGGCGATGCCCTGTGTCCCGCAGCACGAAGAAAGAGCAGCGTGCCGCCTCTCGTGCCCGGCAGAAGGAGGCCCGCCGGCTTGAAGAGCGGGAGCAGGTCTCCGGTGAGATCAGGACTCCCTCCGACATCACCGCCAAGCGGGCCAAGCGCAGCGCGGCGGCCCCGGCCGTCCAGGCCAAGCCCTCCACCAAGACCCCGGTCAGCAGCCGCAGCCTGGTCCCGGAGCGGACCTTCTCCGGTCGACTGATCGTGCTGACCCTGGTCACCCTGGTGGTCATCTCCTTCCTGGTGCCCACGGTCCGCACCTACTTCCAGCAGCGCGCTGAGATCTCCCAGCTGGAGGCCGACATCGCCGCCGAGCAGCAGCTGCAGGCCGAGCTGGAGACTGACCTCTCCCGCTGGGAGGACCCCGACTACGTCCGGCAGCAGGCCCGTGAGCGCATCAATCTGGTCATGCCGGGGGAGCGGCGCTATCACGTGATCGGCGAGCCGGAGACCTCCGCTGATCTCCCGGAGCACCATGAGCCCGGCGATGTCCGCACCGACCTCCCCTGGGGAGACGCCCTCTGGGACTCGCTGGTCCGCGCCGCTGCGGAGGACCCCGCCGAAGAGACCGACGCCGCCGCCCAAGACCCCGCCGCAGGAGAGACGCATGACTGACCGCACCCCCACCCAGGAAGACCTGGACACCCTCTCCCTCCAGCTGGGCCGGCCGGTGCGCGACGTCGTCGAGATCCCCGCCCGCTGCCGCTGCGGCAATCCGCTGGTCGCGGCCACCGCGCCGCGGCTGAGCAACGGGATCCCGTTCCCCACCACCTTCTACCTCACCCACCCCACCATCACCGCCGCGGTCTCCCGCCGGGAGGCCGACGGCGTCATGGCGGAGATGTCCCAGCGCATCCAGGAGGACGCGGAGCTCGCCGCCCAGCACCGCGCCGCCCACGAGAACTACCTGCAGGAGCGGGAGCGCATCCGTCAGGCCGCAGAGCTGGAGCCGGTCTGGGAGATCGAGGGCATCAGCGCCGGCGGCTACCCTGAGCGGGTCAAATGCCTGCATGTGCTGGTCAGCCACTCGCTGGCCGTGGGCCGCGGCATCAGCCCGCTGGGCGATGAGGGCCTGGACCTCATCGCCGAGGAGTGGACCCCTGAGATGTGCACCTGCGCCACCGCCTGGGACCACGACGCCGAGATCCCCACCCGCGACCTCAGCCGCCACGTCCGCCGCCTGGAGCAGCAGGACGATGAGTGAGGCTCCCGCGCAGACCTCGGAATCCCGCCGGGTGGCCGCCATCGACTGCGGCACCAACTCCATCCGCCTGTTGGTCGCCGACGTCGTCGACGGCGTGCTGACCGATGTGGTCCGTGAGATGACCGTGGTCCGGCTGGGTGAGGGTGTGGACCGCACCGGCGAGTTCTCCGCCGCCGCGCTTCAGCGGACCTTCGCCGCCGTGGACCGCTACGGGCAGCTGATCCGCGAGCACGGCGTGGCCGCCCGGGACATCCGCTTCGTGGCCACCTCGGCCTCCCGCGATGTGCAGAACCGCGACGAGTTCGTCGCCGGAGTCTCCGCACGGCTCAGCAGCGAGGACCATCAGGTGGTCCCCGAGGTCATTCCCGGCGGCGAGGAGGCAGAGCTCTCCTTCGCCGGTGCGGCCGCCACACTGGCCGCCGAGCTGGAGGACCGCCGTGTCCTGGTGGTGGACCTCGGCGGAGGCTCCACCGAATTCGTCCTGGGCACCATCACTCGGGACGATTCCGGCCGGCTCACCGCCCAGGCCGGGCCCGCCTTGTCCACCGATATGGGCTGCGTGCGTTTCACCGAACGGCACCTGCACTCGGATCCGCCCTCTGACCAGGAGATCTCCGCAGCGCGGGCCGAGATCCAGGAGTTCCTCCAGCAGGTGGGCCGCGAGGTTCCGCTGGAGCAGACCGAGGCGGTGGTCGGCGTCGCGGGCACCGTCACCACCGTCACCGCCCACGCGCTGGGGCTGGAGAGCTTCTGCCCCAGCCGCATTGACTCAGCCGAGCTCAGCATCGATGATGTCCGGGATGCTTCACTGAGCCTGCTGCATGCCGCACGGGATGAGCGCGCGCAGCTCGGCTTCATGCACCCAGGACGGGTGGACGTGATCGGCTCAGGGGCGCTGATCTGGATGACGGTGCTGGAGCATATCAATCAGGTGACGAACGGCTATGTGACTGTCGCAGTCGCTTCAGAGCATGACATTCTGGATGGGATTGCGCTGTCCGTGGGCAAGGGGGAGCGATGAACGGAAAGATCAAGCAGACAGGCGGACTGGTCGCAGCGGCGGCGCTGCTGACCCCGCTGGCCTCCGCGCCGTCGGTGGTCAACGCACCGGATGCCTCCGCCGACGCCTGGCGCGACGCCCAGTACTACCTCGAGGACTATGGGATCGAGGATGCCTGGGACACCACCCGCGGTGAGGACGTCACCATCGCGGTGCTGGACACCGGCGTGGATGCTGATCACCCCACTCTCGAAGGCGTCGTGGTGGACGGCACCGACGTCTCCGGCGCCGGAGACGACGGCAGCCCGGTCGAGGACCAGATGGCTCCCTGGCACGGCACCTCTGTGGCGGCTCTGGCCGCCGGCCGCGGCCACGAGCCCACCGACGACGAGCTCGAAGAGGCCCCCGAACAGGGCGAGGACCTCGGCGAGGGCGACTACGAGGATCTCACCGAGGAGGAGTGGGACGAGGTCTTCGAGGAGCTCGAGGAAGAGCTCGAGATGATCTACGGCGACGAGTGGGAAGAGATCATCGAGGACATGTACGGCGAGAACTGGCGGGAGGAGATCCGTGACGACCTCGAGAACATGGGCACCTCGGGCATCACCGCCGAGGGCGTCGCACCCGCCTCCTCCGATCTGCTCACCTCCACCAGCCTGATCCCTGCCGATGATGAGGACGACGACGGCGACGACGACTCCGGCGGACTCATCGGTGTGGCCCCCGAGGCCGACATCCTGAGCGCCTCCCTGCTGCTGGCAGACTCCAACCCGCACGGCTCCGACGCCGAGGAGCAGATCGCCGAGGCCGTGGTCTGGGCGGTGGACAACGGTGCCGACATCATCAACATGTCCGTGGGCTCCGGTGCTGTGGAGTGGCCCGAGTCCTGGGACGACGCCTTCATGCACGCCGCTGAGAACGACGTGCTGGTGGTCGCCTCCGCCGGCAACCGCGGATCCGGCCATATGTCGGCCGGCGCTCCGGCCACCATCCCCGGTGTGTTGACCGTGGCCGGAGTGGACGAGGACCGCAACATCTCCGAGGACGCCTCCACCCAGGGCATCGCCATCGACCTGGCCGCCGCCGGTGAGCGCATTCCCGGCGCCGACCTCGAGGACAGCTACCACCTGTGGGACGGCACATCCGCGGCCGCTCCGATCGTGGCCGGCGCCGCGGCCCTGGTGATGGCCGCCCACCCGGACCTCAGCGCACCGGAGGTCATGCACCGCCTGGTCTCCACCGCTGATCCGGAGAACGGCGACGACGAGATCGATCCCGAGTACGGACACGGTGTGCTCAACGTGGACCAGGCCGTCAACAGCGACGACGTGCCGCAGTTCGACGAGGACGAATACGACACGCTCGAAGAGTGGATCCGCGTGCACCGCCGCGACGATGACGAGGCCGGCGGCCACGAGGATATCCCGGAGGCCTCCAGCGTGGAGGCCAGTCCGGAGGGTGACCCGCGCGAGCGGCCTCAGGCCTCCGAGGCGAGCACCGTCCAGGATTGGGCCGGACCGGCCGTCCTGGGTGCGGCCGGACTGCTGACCATAGCGATCATCGCTGTGGCCGCCGTGCATCTGAGCTCACGCCGAAAGGGGTGAATTGGGGCGGCGTCGTCTGTATTAGGATGGCGCACATGGCAATCTCGCAGAAGCTCTCAGAGAAACCTCGTGTCCTCATCGTCGGCGGCGGATACGTCGGCCTGATCGCAGCCAAGCTGCTGCAGAAGAAGGTGAAGGCCGAAGGTGGTGTGGTCACCCTGGTGGACCCGCTGCCGTACATGACCTACCAGCCGTTCCTGCCGGAGGTCGTCGGCGGCCACATCGAGGCTCGCCATGCCGTGGTCAACCACCGCAAGCACCTGAAGGACACTGAGATCCTCACCGGCAAGGTCACCTCGGTGGACCCTGAGGCCAAGGTGGCTGTGGTCGGCATCGGTGATCCGGAGCAGGGCGAGGTCCAGAGCGTCGAGGTTCCCTACCAGGACATCATCATGGCCGCCGGTGCGACCACCCGCACCTTCCCGATCGAGGGGCTGGCCGAGCAGGGCATCGGTCTGAAGACCATCGAAGAGGCGCTGAGCCTGCGCAACCACATCCTGGAGCGCATCGAGGCCGCCTCCACGATGACCGACGAGAAGGCCAAGGCCCGTGCCCTGAGCTTCACCGTGGTCGGCGGCGGCTTCGCCGGCGTCGAGGCCATCGCCGAGATGGAGGACATCATCCGTGCCGCGGTGGACCACAACCCGCGGCTGAGCCAGTCCGATGTGCGCGTCGTGATGGTGGAGGCCATGGGCCGCATCATGCCCGAGGTCTCCGAGGAGCAGGCCGAGGGCGTGGTGGAGCACCTGCGAAGCCGCGGCATCGAGGTCATGCTCAACACCTCGCTGGGCTCCGCCGTGGACGGCGAGCTGCAGCTGATCAACATGGCAGATAAGTCCGAGCTGGACCGTTTCGAGGCCGACACCCTGGTCTGGACCGCAGGCGTGGCCGCCAACGCAGTGGCCAAGTCCTCCGGCTTCCCGATCGACGAGCGGGGCCGCATCAAGGGCTCTGCCACTCTGCGGGTCACCGGAGAGGATGGCAACGCCTTTGAGGGCGCCTGGACCGCCGGTGACATCGCTGCCATCCCGGACCTCACCGGCAAGGGCCCGGGCGGTTTCTGCGTCCCCAACGCTCAGCACGCCTCCCGGCAGGCCAAGCAGCTGGTCAAGAACCTGCTGGCCGAACGCTACGGCCAGGGCAAGGTCGAGGAGTACAAGCACGAGTCCCTCGGCGCCGTGGCAGGCCTGGGCCTCTACAAGGGCGTGGGCAATCCGATGGGCATCAAGCTCAAGGGCTTCCCCGCATGGCTGGCACACCGCGGCTACCACGGCTACGCGATCCCCACGGTGGAGCGCACTGTGCGCGTGGCCGGCGGCTGGCTCAACGAGATGCTCTTCGGCCGCGACTTCACTGCCCTGCGGGATCTGGAGACCCCGCGCCGGCAGTTCGAGGAGGCCGCAGGCGGCGGCAGGAAGAAGGACAAGGCCGCCAAGTAGGAGGCTGAAGCAGCCGCGTATGCGCTGAAGCGGGTCGTCTCCTGGCGACCCGCTTCTTGCCCCCATAGCCCAATCGGCAGAGGCCGCCGACTTAAAATCGGTCCAGTGTGGGTTCGAGTCCCACTGGGGGCACTTGTGTGATGTGTCGGGCTACGGTTGATGGATGGTGCCGTGTACGGTGGTTGCACCAGTCTCCGGGCCGCAAGGACCGCCCATGACATCATCATCCGCGAAGAACTCGGTCACCCTGCGTTTTCTCGCCGCGCCCACCGATGCCGGGGCTTCAGGCTCTGTGGACGCCGGGACGGTGCTCAACTGGGTCGACAAAGCGGCGTATGCCGCCGCTGTGGGGTGGGCGAAGACCTACTGCGTGACTGCGTATGTGGGAAACATTCACTTTGCCGATCCCGTGCAAGTCGGAGAGATGGTCGAGGTGACGGCAACCATCGTCTATACCGGCAGCTCCTCGATGCACATTCGTACCACGGTGACCTCCAGCGATCCGCAGGGAGGTCAGACCAATGCCTCAACATCCTGCCTGGTGATCTTCGTGGCAGTCGATGATACGGGGAAGCCCACGCCGGTTCCCTCCTGGACTCCGCAGACCGAGTGGCAGCAACGCGAATACGATCACGCCGAAGCCAGAATAGAGGTGCGCAAAGAGATCGTCCGGGCCATGAGCGGCCAAGAGTACACAGATGGCGGTACTGCTGAACGCACTATGCTCCGGTTTCTCGCTGTGCCCACTGACGTCAATTGGGGCGGCAAAGTGCACGGCGGAGTGGTGATGGAGTGGATCGACCAGGCGGCCGCCGTATGCGCCTCTCGCTACTGCGGGATGGACACAGTGGCAGTGTTCTCAGGAGGGATCCGCTTCTACCGGCCCCTGCGGATCGGAGATCTCGTCGAAGTCGAAGCGCGCCTGGTGTACACCGGCACGAAGGGTATGCACGTCGCCGTTCACGTGCGGTCGGCAGACCCCAAGACCTTGGAATTTCACCTGACCACCTATGGTCTCACTGTCATGGTGGCCCGTGACGAGTCAGGCACATCAATGTCGATACCCGCCTGGGTGCCGGTCAGTGCTGAGGACATCAGGCTTCACACTCATGCGCGAGACCTATTGCATATCCGCGGCAAGGCACCGGGAAATCGCCTCCCCAACCATCTGCTGGACGCTTCAGGCTGACTCGGAGCCTGATACCGGTCGACCTGCTGGTCGGCGGGGAACGGGACGTGGCCTCAGCCCGCTTCAGACGAGAGTCTCCAGGCATAGATCACGTCCGGTGTGCGTTAGGATGGTTCACAGGTACATCCGCCAGCACCGATAGGAGTACGGTCACACGATGTCCAACCCGATCTTCAACTCTCAGGCCTTCCCTGATCAGTTCAGCGAGCAGAAGCGCGAGCGCCGCCGCTTCTACATGGACGACCAGGGTGTGCGTGAGCAGTCCCAGCAGCACCCCTCCCAGGGCCAGCCCTTCGCCCAGCAGTACGGCATGCCCGGCCAGAGGCAGCAGGCCCCCAGCCAGACCGCCGGCCGCGATCCGCTGGAGCAGCAGTACGGCCTCCCGGACGCCGCCGGCTCCCAGGGCGCCCCGATGACCTACGACGACGTCATCCGCAAGACGGTGACCTCCTTCGCCGTTCTGCTGGTGGGTGTCGGCGTGATCGTGACCCTGGGTGCCTTCAACCCGGGTGCGATGATGGCACTGGTGCTCCCGGCCCTGGTGGCCGGGATCGTGCTGGGCTTCGTCAACGCCTTCAAGAAGGAGCCGAACCCCGGTCTGATCCTTGCCTACAGCTTCACCCAGGGTGTGGTGCTCGGCGCCATCACCATGGTCCTGGAGATTCAGTTCCCCGGCATCGCCGTGCAGGCTGTGCTGGCCACCCTGGCGGTCTTCGGCACCGTGCTGGCGCTGTTCAAGTCCGGCAAGGTCCGTGCCACTCCCAAGCTGACCAAGATGTTCATGGTCGCTGCCATGGCCTACCTGGTCTTCAGCCTCATGAACCTCGGCCTGATGATCTTCACCGACATGGGCGGCATGTTCGGCCTGCGTGAGGGCTGGCTGGGTCTGGCCATCGGCGCGTTCGCCATCCTGCTGGCCACCTACTCCCTGGTCCTGGACTTCACCAACATCCAGGAGGGTGTGCAGGCCGGTGTGGCACAGAAGTACGGTTGGGCCGCGGCCTTCGGTCTCACGGTCTCCCTGGTCTGGCTCTACATCGAGATTCTCCGCATCATCGCGATCGTACGCTCGATGGCGGACTGACCACTCACACGGCTCAGCTGAACGACGGCGGGTCCGCCCCACGCACTCTCGGTGCGGGGCGGGCCCGCCGTCTTTTGTCTGAGGAACATGTCAGGATAGGAACTATGAGCGCTGAGAACACTGCGTCGGAGACTACGACGCCGGGCAGCCGGGCTGCACACCAGGAGCACCAGCAGGGCTTCTCCGACGAACCGCCGCTGAAGAGCGATGAGGAGCGCCTCCAGGAGGACATCCCGTGGGGGGTGCGCATCGCTGCGGAGTGGGCCTGGCGGGTCATCGTCATCCTGATCTTTGCCGGCGTGCTGATCTGGCTGCTCAGCTACGTCTCGCTGCTGCTGATCCCGCTGATGGTGGCGGCCCTGCTGACCACACTGCTCAAGCCGTTGCACTCGCTGCTGCGCAGGGCCAAGATACCGGCAGTGCTCTCAGCGATCATGACGATCCTGATCTTCCTGGGCTTCGTCTTCGGGCTGCTCTGGCTGGTGGGCCAGGAGATCGTCGAGGGCTTCGCCGATATGGCCGACCAGGTGACAGAGGGAGCCATCGAACTGGTCAACATGGCCGACGACGTGGCCCAGGGTTACGGCATCGACATCTCCCCGGAGGAGTTCCAGTCCTGGCTGGAGGAGGCTCAGAACTTCGTCTCCGAGAACTCGGACGCCATCATGGGTGGCGCCATGGCGGTCGGTTCCTTCGCGGGCAACCTGACCATCGGCGGCATCCTCGCTCTGTTCACCCTGATCTTCTTCCTGGCCGACGGCCGCCGAATCTGGGATTTCTCGGTCAACTTCGTCCCGCGTAAGCACCGTCCGGCCATCCACGGCGCCGGCCGCAAGGGCTGGAAGGCCCTGGGCACCTATATGAGGGTCCAGGTCTTCGTGGCCGCCGTGGACGCCGTCGGCATCGCCCTGGGTGCCTTCATCCTGGGTGTTCCGCTGTTCTTCCCGATCGGTGTGCTGGTCTTCCTGGCCTCCTTCATCCCGATCGTCGGCGCCGTGGTCACCGGCATCATCGCCGTGCTGCTGGCCCTGGTGGCCAACGGACCGGTCAACGCGCTGCTGATGCTCGGTGTGGTGCTGCTGGTCCAGCAGATCGAATCCAATGTGTTGCAGCCCATCGTGATGGGCAAGGCGGTCAAGCTGCACCCGCTGGCTGTGGTGCTGGCCGTGACCGCCGGCTCCTCGCTGCTGGGCATCGTCGGTGCGCTCTTCGCCGTGCCGGTGCTGGCCTTCGTCAACAGAGCCACCCAGTACATCGCCAAGGAGCAGTGGCGCAACGACGACTTGGCCTTACAGATGGAGCGAGAACAGAAGGAGGCCCTCGTCCTCCAAGAAGCTGCCCGGCAGCAGCAGGAAGCTGAGGATGAGGAGACGCTGGCCGCGCTGAAGCGCAGGATCAAGGAGACGGTGCCGGGCATGGACCCGGATAAGCCCGCCTTCGCCCGCCGGGGACAGGGGCCGTCCGTGGGGGAGGAGCCGTTGGATCACCAGCTGAGCCAGTCGGAGAGATCCGATCTCCCCGGAGGAGTCACCGAGGCCGCAGCCTCGCAGGCCCGGGCAAAGGTGCAGGAGCGCGATGAGGAACAGCAGGAGGAGAAGGACAAGGATGACCGCTGACGCACTGACAGTGCCCGGACAGGACCTCAGCGTCCGGCTCGAGGACATCCGCTCCGCAGCCGAGCTGTTGGACGGGGTCATCGTGAAGACCCCGATGGACCACTCCCGCGCCCTGGGCCGGATGATGGACGCCACCGTGCACCTGAAGGCGGAGAACCTCCAGCGGGCCGGCTCCTTCAAGGTCCGCGGCGCCTATGTTCGCATGGCCCGGCTCTCCCCAGAGGAACGTGCGCGCGGGGTCGTGGCGGCCTCAGCGGGCAATCACGCCCAGGGTGTGGCCCTGGCGGCCAAGAAGCTCGGCATCCGCGCCATGATCTTCATGCCTCACGGTGTGGCCCTGCCCAAGTTGGCGGCTACCCGAGACCACGGCGCCGAAGTGGTCCTCCACGGCTCCTCCGTGGATGAGTCTTTGGCGGAGGCCCAGCGTCATGCCGCCGAGACAGGCGCGGTGTTCATCCATCCGTTCAACAGCACCGATGTGGTGGCCGGCCAGGGGACCATCGGGCTGGAGATCCTGGATCAGAACCCTGAGGTAGACACTGTCCTGATGGGCATCGGAGGGGGAGGGCTGCTGGCCGGTGCCGCCGTCGCGCTCAAGCAGGAGGCGGCCCGCCGCGGACGTGAGATCCGGATCATCGGTGTGCAGGCGGAGAACGCGGCGGCCTACCCGCCCTCTCTGGCCGCCGACGCGCTGGTGCCGATCAAGGGTGCCAAACGCACCATCGCCGACGGCATCGCGGTGGGCAAACCCGGTGAGATCCCCTTCGAGATCATCAAGGATCTGGTGGACGATGTCGTCACCGTCAGCGAGAACGCCATCGCCCGGGCCCTGATCTTTCTGCTCGAGCGCTCCAAGATGGTCGTGGAGCCGGCGGGCGCGGTCGGCGTCGCGGCTCTCATGGAGGGCAAGCTCGAGGAGTTGGGGCTGACCGGTGACCAGGCGCCCAAGGACATCGTGGCGGTGCTCTCGGGAGGCAATATCGACCCGATGCTCATGATGCGTGTCATCCAGCACGGCCTGGCTGCGGCCAGCCGCTTCCTGCGGATCAAGATCATGCTGCAGGATCGTCCGGGCGAGCTCTCCACCATCTCACGGCTGATCGCGGACACAGATGCCAATGTGACCGGTGTGGACCACAACCCCATCGGCAGCGATCTCTCCATGGGCGATGTCTCCATCACCATCACCATGGAGACCAAAGGGGAGGAGCACTCCCAGCAGGTCTTGGACAACCTGCGCTGCGACGGCTACGACCCGCTGGTCATCAGCTGAGCACCGCCAGCCGCAGCTGAGCCCAGACAGACTGAGGGCCCCGGATCATCCGATGATCCGGGGCCCTCAGTCTGTCGTGATGGTTCGTCTCAGCCGGTGAACGGCTTGGCGGAGACGATCTCCACCGGGATCTCCTTGCCGTTCGGAGCGGCGTAGGACAGCGTGTCGCCCTCCTTGGCACCGTCGATGGCCTCGCCCAGCGGGGAGTCCTTGGAGTACACGTCCAGGTCCGCGTTTCCGGCGATCTCGCGGTTGCCGAAGAGGAAGGTCATCTCATTGCCGGCGATCGTGGCGGTGACCACCATGCCGGGCACCACCGTGCCGTCTCCGACCGGGGCGTCGCCCACATAGGAGTTCTCCAGCAGCCAGGAGAGGTAGCGGATGCGCGCCTCTGCCTTGCCCTGCTCCTCCTTGGCGGCGTGGTAGCCGCCGTTCTCCTTCAGATCGCCCTCTTCACGAGCAGCTTCGATGCGGTCAACGATCTCCTGGCGGCCAGGTCCGCTGAGGTGCTCCAGCTCGGCCTGCAGGCGATCATAGGCCTCCTGCGTCAGCCACTGCGCGTTCTCGTCAGTCTCGGGGGTGTTCGTCGACACTCTCATCGTCTCCTTGTCATCACCATGCAAAAAGCCCCGCCCAGGAGGACCGGCTCCGGACCCTATACGTCCGGAAGTCTGCCCCGGCGGGGTGGTTGCTGCGTTCCACACATGCTAGTGCGGCGACAGGCCCAGCTCAACGCACATCAGGGATGTTGCGCTGATTTTCGGCCAGAAGCGAAGTGAGCGGGGTCGCAGCGCAGCCGACCGCGCCGGCGTCGGGAACCAGCCGCCGACGCCGGCGGGGAACCTGCCGCGCTCAGCTGAAGCAGGCGGCCGGGCGCCGGCCTCAGGTCGGCAGGGGAGAGGGGCCTCAGAGGCTCATCACGGTGGCGGCGATGAACATCACCAGCAGCGCCAGGGCGATGGGCGCGCGGAGGCGGTACATCAGGGAGTCGGAGCGCATCAGTCCTCCTGCTCCCAGCACGACTCCACGATCCCGGAGACGCCGCGGGACTCGGTGCGCAGATCGGTGCGGTAGTACTGCTCGCGGTCCGCCGCGGTCTCGCCGTCATGCGGGCCGATGGTCACGGTCTGGTGGCCCACGATGGCATAGGAGTCGTCCAGGACCTGGATGCTGCACTGGACGGTGGCGTCGAAGTCTTTGCCCACCTCATAGTCCACCGAGGCGGAGGTGTCGGAATGAATCTCGTAGCCGACGTCTTGATACGTAAGTTGGCCGACTGCATTGCCGATGGTGAAATAGATCGCCGCGAAGAATGCCAGCACCAGTGAACCGATGATGAGCCAACGCTGAGTGCGTGCTGACGGGCCCTTCCGCGGGGCGCCGTACCGTGCGGTGAGATTCTCCGGAGAGGCTGTCTGGCTCATCACGACTATTCTAAGGGGTTATGCGAGTGACTCAGGTGCCCGAGTCGGAGGGGCTGCGGCTGTTGGCCGTCCATGCCCATCCGGATGACGAATCTTCCAAGGGTGCGGCCATGATGGCCGCCTATGCCGCCGCCGGAGCGGAGGTGATGGTGGTGACCGCCACCGGCGGTGAGGCCGGCGATCTGCTGAACCCGGCCGCCGGAGAGAACCAGCACTGCCACCGGGACCTGCCCGGAGTCCGCCGCCTGGAGATGCAGGAGGCCGCTGAGGCTCTCGGCATCCAGCACGTCTGGCTGGGCTTCGCCGACTCCGGCCTCCCGGATGGTGATCCCATGCCTCCGCTGCCCTTCGGGTCCTTCGCCACGCTCTCGCTGGAGCACGCCTCCGCACCGCTGGTGCGCCTGGTCCGCCGCTTCCGGCCGCATGTGGTCCTCTCCTATGACGAGATGGGCGGATATCCGCATCCGGACCACATCATGAGCCACAAGATCGCGGTGGAGGCCTACCACGCAGCCGGCGACGCCGAGCGCTACCCGGACTGCGGCGAGGCCTGGCAGCCGCAGAAGCTCTACTACGACCGCGCCTTCAATCCGGGCCGTTTCCGTGCCATCCACGAGGCCTTCCTGGCTGCGGGGCAGCAGTCCCCCTATGAGGACCGGATCGCCTGGTTCGAGGAGGCTGACTGGCGCACCAAGCACGAGGTCACCACCCAGGTGCCCATCGGCGACTATCTGGAGCACCGCGACGCCGCCCTGCGCGCCCACCGCACTCAGGTGGAGACGGACGGGTTCTTCTTCGCCACTCCGAACGACTTCCTGCGTGAGGTCTGGCCCTATGACGACTATGTGCTCATCGACGCCAAGGTGGAGACCGAGTTTCCGGAGTACGACGTCTTCGCGGGGCTGCGCTGAGCTGTTCTCCTGCTGGCGGCGGCGAGGCTGCTGGATTCTGGCGGCGTCGGCTCGGCTTCGTCGCCGGGGCCGATGGTGCGTAGAATGGACGCGTGATGAAACTTCCAGCCCTGACCCAGTGGTGGCCCGGCGGAGGCGGCGGTGAGACGCCGGACCTGCGTCCCGGGCTGGAGGAGTCTGACATCACACCCGGGATCGCCGGATTCCTCTTCACCGCGCTCATGGCCTTCCTGCTGGTGGTCGTCGTGCGGGACCTGGTCAAGCGCATGCGCCGCATGAAGTACCGCAGTCAGCTGGACGAGGACCTCGACGCCGATGAGGCCGAGTTCCCCGGTGAGGTCACCCCCGCTGAGATCAGCGAGTCCCAGCTGCGCGCCCGTGAGGCCGCCGCGGCGCAGCGTTTCGGCACACCCGCTGAGCCGGAGGCCGCCGAGGGTGCCGATCCTGCTGAGGATGCCGGCGTCGTCGAGGACCGCCAGACCCCCGCACCCGGCAGCAGCTGAGGCGCGCAGAACGGAGCGTGATGGGACAGCGGCTCGCGACGGCACAATCGGCCTATCTGCGCCAGCATGCTGAGAACCCTGTCGACTGGTGGCCCTGGTCCGCCGAGGCCTTCGAAGAGGCCCAGCGCCGCGACGTCCCTGTCTTCATCTCCATCGGCTACGCTGCCTGCCACTGGTGTCACGTCATGGCTGCAGAGTCCTTCGAGGACCCGGAGGTCGCCCAGCTGCTGGCCCAGCGGTTCGTCTCCATCAAGGTGGACCGCGAGGAGCACCCGGATGTGGACGACACCTACATGGCCGCCGTCCAGGCCATGACCGGCCAGGGCGGCTGGCCGATGAGCGTCTTCACCACCGGTGAGGGCCGAGTCTTCCACGCCGGCACCTACTTCCCGCCGCGGCGCCGCGGCCAGATCCCCTCCTTCACCGAGGTCCTCGACGCCGTCCACACCGCCTGGACCCAGCGCCGCGAGGAGGTGGACCAGTCCGCCGAACAGATCGCCCGTTCGCTGAGTCAGCAGCGCCGTCAACAGGCCCAGATCGCCACAGCGGTGGACTCCGGCGGTGAAGCGACCTCCCCGGCGGAGGCCTTCCGCAGTGCTGCCACACAGGCGTTGGAGGCCCTGGCCGAGCAGGAGGACAGCGTTCACGGCGGCTTCGGATCCGCGCCGAAGTTCCCGCCGTCTCCGCTGCTGGGGCACCTCCTGGAGGAGGGCGCCTGGGAGGCCTCCCGCGAGGGCTCACAGACTGCCGCAGGTCTGGCGCTGCGGACCCTGGAAGCGATGAGCCGCTCAGCGCTCTTCGACCAGGTGGAGGGCGGCTTCGCCCGCTATGCCACCGACCGCGGCTGGCAGCTGCCGCATTTCGAGAAGATGCTCTATGACAATGCTCAGCTCATCGGCCACTACGCCCGGCTGAGCGTCCACCCGGCGGCTGATGCCGAGCAGCAGGCCGAGGGGGAGCGCATCGCCCGGATGAGCATCGACTGGCTGCGGGAGAGGCTGCTGCTGGGTGCGGCGGCTGAAGAGACCGGTCCTGCGGACGTGGCTGAGGCTGCTGGCGCTGAGGCTGACGAGCCGGCGTCGGGACTTCTGGCTTCCTCCCTGGATGCTGACACGGTGGACGAATCCGGAGAGCACCACGAGGGCTCCACGTATCTGTTCTCGGATATGGAGCTGGTGGAGGCCGCCCGGGCCGCAGGGCTCTCGGAGGCGCAGGCCCAGCTGCTGGGCATGCTCAACCGCGGCGTCCCGGCCGACGAACACGCCCTGGCCTCGGGAGCGCCGCTGAACATCACTGAGCACACGCCCCGCACTGTGCACTTCCAGGAGCCGCTGCGCGGCGACGACCTGGCGCGGTGGCAGCGGGTGCTGCCGGAGCTGCGCCGCCGTCGGGAGCTGCGCGATCAGCCGGCCCGCGACGAGAAGGTGGTGGCCGCCTGGAACGCCCAGGCCGTGGCCTCGCTGGCCGAGGCCTCCGCGCTGTGGGCCGACGGCGAGCTGCTCAGATTCGCTGAGCAGCTGGGGGAGCGGCTCTGGGGCAGGCATGCTGAGATTCTGGGCTCCGGAGAGCAGGAGACCGCGCTGATCCGCCGGACCTCCTATGCCGGGCAGCCAGGCGCGGCACTGGGCACTCTGAGCGACCACGCCCAGATGGTCAATGCCTGCTTCGCCCTGGCCTCAGCCGGCGCTGGCGCCGAGGCTGGCCAGGCTGGCCCCGCCGGTTGGGTGGAGCGCGCCCGCGTGGTGCTCAATACGATCCTCCAGCGTTTCGTCCGCCGTGAGGCGGGGGAGCGGGAGACTCTGGTGCTGCTGGAGAGTGCGGATGAGAGCGGGCTCCTGGCCCAGGCGCAGCAGGGCGTGGCTGATGCCAGCCCCTTCGACGGCCCCGAGCCCAGCAGCGTGGCCGCCCTGGCGCAGGCGCTGCAGACGGCAGAGGCCCTGCAGACCGATGATTCCCTGGGGCTGGGGGAGCTTTCTCTGGCCTCGGCAGAGATCCTGCATCATGTGGCCTTCGCCGCGCCCAAGGCTCCCCAGCTGGTGGGAGCGAGTATGCGGGCCGCGGCACGGGGAGCTCGGCAGTCCCCGGCCTTCCGAGTGATCGGCGGCTCCGCTGAGGATGTCGCGGCGGTCCGCCGAGCTGGCGCGCTCTACGGGATCCCGGTGGAGCCGGTCCCGGCCGGCGTCGTGGGGGAGGGTGCGCCGCTGCAGCTCAGTATCTGCCTCAACGGCGCGGAGGCCATGCTCTGCCTGCCCCCGGTTGGCAGTGTGGAGGATGCCCTGGCCGCCATCGGCTGAACCCGCAGCCGAAACCTCAGCCTCAGTCCAGTCTCACCCTCAGAGCAGGGCGAACATGATGGCGATGTAGTGGCAGATGAAGCCCACCAGCGTGCAGGCGTGGAAGAGCTCGTGGAAGCCGAACCACTGCATCGAGATGTTGGGCCGCTTCAGCCCGTAGAACACCGCGCCCGTGATATAGGCGACGCCGCCGGTGCAGACCAGGATGGCCGCCACCAGATCCGCGGCGAAGAAGTCGCCCAGGAAGACCAGCGCCGAGAGGCCCAGTACGCAGTAGATCGGGGTGTAGAGCCAGCGCGGGGCGTGGGTCCAGAACACGCGGAAGGCCACACCGCCCAGGGCGCCCACCCAGACGCCGGTCAGCAGGATGGTCCGCTGCGGATCCTCCAGCAGCGCCAGGGTCAGCGGGGTGTAGGTGCCCGCGATGATCAGCATGATGTTGGTGTGGTCCAGCCGCTTGAGCACCAGCGCGGCCTTCGGCGACCAGCGCCCCAGGTGGTACGTGGCGGAGACGGCGAAGAGCAGCAGCCCGGTGATCGCGTAGATCACTGAGGCCCAGCGCAGAGTTCCCGACGGCGCCAGCGCGATCAGCACGATACCCGCGGCCAGCGCCAGCGGCACCATGCCGGCATGCAGCCAGCCGCGCATCCGGGGTTTGAGCGGGATGTCAGAGTCGAAGAGCCGGTCGGCCGGAGCCACACCGCCCGCGGGCTGGGCGGTCTCGGAGACTGCGGCGTCCTGGGGCCGCTCGTGGGTGGCGCCGGCGCTGCGGTGGTACTGATCCTCCGCAGAGGTGAAGTCTGTCTGATCCTGCTGATCCTGGGAGCGGGCCATGCACCGATTCTACGCCGCCATAGTGACTCCTGAGTAACTAAGTGACGAGGATGACCCCGGAGACTCCTCTTGTAGGGTGGGCGTCGGAGCAGAGGCAGAGGCGAAGGAGAATCGATGGGGCTGCGGAATCTGGCCTATACGGTCTATGAGCGGCGCGTCAGCCGCGCCCTGCCCAAGGAGAGGCTTCCGCAGCACATCGGCGTGGTGGTGGACGGAAACCGCAGGTGGGCCAAGCTGGCCGGCACCCCGGCGGCGGACGGTCACCTGGCCGGCGCCCATAAGATCGTCGAGTTCATCGATTGGTGCGCCGAGCTGCGCATCCCCACGGTGACCCTCTACATGCTCTCCACCGACAATATGAACCGCTCCGAGGCCGAGCTGGAGCAGCTCATGGAGATCATCGGGGACACTCTGGACCGGCTGGCCGAGTCCCGGCCCGGCGGCCGCAGGGTCAAGGTCCACCCGGTGGGCCAGCCGGAGCTGCTGCCTGAGCCTCTGGTCGCCAAGCTCTGGGACGTCACCACCGCCACCGGCTCCATCCCCCAGGTGAAGGCATCCGCCCGCGGCCGCGGCCAGTCCGAGGAGACGGCGGTGCACGTCAACGTGGCCATCGGCTATGGCGGCCGGCAGGAGATCATGGATGCGGTGAAGTCGCTGCTGCGCGACGCCGAGTCCGAGGGCAAGAGCTTCACCGAAGTGGCCGAGGAGCTCACCCCCGGGGAGATCTCCGGGCGGCTGTACACCCGCGGACAGCCCGACCCGGACCTGATCATCCGGACCTCCGGGGAGCAGCGGCTCTCCGGCTTCCTGATGTGGCAGTCGGCCTATTCGGAGTTCTACTTCGCCGAGGCCCTCTGGCCCGACTTCCGCCGCACCGACTTCCTGCGCGCCCTGCGCGACTACGCCCAGCGCCAGCGCCGCTACGGCTCCTGAGGGACGAGAGTCCCCGGGGCCGGCGCCCGGGCCTCCCGTTTCCCCGTCCGTCGGCACGCTTGGGTGGGGTCTGGGCGGATCTGACGACTCAGCGGTGCTGATCGACGCCGTCAGCACCGCTGTTCAGCCCTCGTCCTCAGCATCCTCCGACGACTCCTCGGCCGATCCCACCGGCACATCCTCCACGCGCCAGGGCTCGCCCTCACGGTCGGTGATGTTGCCGGTGGCCTCGGGCACGTCCACGGTGACCCGTTCGATGCCCGGGGCGGCGGGCCAGATGACGGTGGCGGTGCCGCTGTCGGTGGTGGTCCCCTCCCAGCCGCCGCCGAAGTTGCGGTCGGCCAGCGGGCTGCGGACCGGGATGCCGTCCTCGGTGTCCGGGGTGTCGTCGGCGTCGATCCGCGGTCCGCCGTAGTCCAGCGGGAAGATCCGGAAGTCGCCCACCAACAGCGTGGGCGCATCGGCCTGGGTGCCGGTGTTCAGCTCATCGTGTCCGGTGCGGGCCGGGTCGCCGCCGAAGGTCAGCGGCCAGGAGAGGTCGTCGTCAGCGTCGAGCTCCTCCGGGGCCACGCTGATGCGTCCGACCAGCAGGTTGCCCACCTGCTCCACGCTCTCAACGGTCACTCCGGCGGAGCGTCCGTCCGAGTGGGTGACCTCCATGGTCTCGCCGACCTCGCCCACCGGGCCGTCGGTCTCGGGCAGGCCGCCTTCGGCCTCCTCCATGAACTCCTGCATCGGGGGCTCGTCCGGGGTGTAGATCAGCTCCACGCGCCGGTTCTGGGCCTGGCCCTCCTCGGTGTCGTTGGAGGCCACAGGCTCCTGGAAGTTTCGGCCCTCCACGGTGACCTCGTCGAAGGCGCCGAGGTCCACGATGTCCTCCAGCTCATCGTGGACGGACTGGGCGCGGTCCTCGGAGAGCTCCTGGTTGAACTCCTCATCGGAGACGTCGTCGGTGTGCCCGATGATCTGCAGCTCGCCGCCCTCGATCTCCTCGAACTCGTCGGAGGCGCCCTCCAGGGCCTCGGCGGCCTCATCGGTCAGCTCGGCCTCTCCGAATTCGAAGAGCAGGTCGCCGGAGACCGTCAGCGTGGTCTCCTCGCCGTCGTAGCGGCTGCCGTAGCCGTCGAACATGTTCTCCCGGTAGATCTCCAGGTCCCAGATCTGGCGGAGCAGGTCCCAGTCGTCCTGGGCCACATCGGCCAGCGAGGCCCAGGTGTCCTCCTCGGCCTCCTCGGCGGAGATCACCGGGACATCGGCCACCACGCCCATATAGGGGATGAGCACACTGAGCTCATCGGAGGTCTCGTCCACCGTGTTGAAGAAGCCGCGCCAGAGCACCTCATCGCCGCCGGGGGCGGCCAGGCCCTGGTTGCTCATCCGGGAGATGTCCAGCCAGTCTTCGCCGTCGTGGGCCTGGACGGGCTGGTGGGCCAGCAGGTTCTCGGCGTCGATCAGCCGGACCTCGTCCACGGTGCCGCCGATGGCGGGGTTGTGCAGCATCTCGCCCACGAGCCAGCCGTAGTCCTCGTTCTCGGACTCGGCCTCAAAACGCATGGAGACCTGCAGGAAGTCGTTCTCGTCGTCGTGCTGTTCGACATGCTCGCGGACGATCGGATCGATGGTCACGCTGAGGTCGAGCACGTCCTGGCCATCGTTGGAGACGAAGGTCTCGGTGTGGGTGACTGCGCCGTCGGGGCGCTGGGAGGCGAGCTCCTCATCGTCATAGGCCTCTTGGCCGGTCTCGCCCTCGGCGTCCACCGGGGAGGGCGACTCATCGGACTCTTCGGCAGCCTCGGGGCCCTCCTCGGAGGCAGGATCTTCGAGGCTGAGGCAGCCGGTGACCGCCAGGAGTGCTGCCATGGTCAGGAACGGATATGCCCGATTCTTTCCCCTCATGGACAGCATCCTAGCGGTCCTGGCTCCTGATCTGCTCGGCCTGATCGGCCGCCCAGCCTCAGTCCTCCAGCAGCTCGGTCACCAGTGCTGCGATGCGGCTGCGCTCGGAGCGTGAGAGCGTCACATGGCCGAAGAGCGGGTTTCCCTTCAGGATCTCCACCACGGCGGCCACGCCGTCGTGCCGGCCCACGCGCAGGTTGTCCCGCTGGGCGACGTCGTGGGTGAGCACGATCTTCGAGTTCTGCCCCATGCGGGACATCACCGTCAGCAGTACGTTCTTCTCCAGGGACTGGGCCTCATCGACGATCACCCAGGAGTCGTGCAGGGAACGGCCTCGGATATGGGTCAGCGGCAGCACCTCCAGCAGGCCGCGGGCCATGACCTCTTCCAACACGTTCTCACTGACCAGCGCGGAGAGCGTGTCATGGACCGCCTGGCCCCAGGGGTTCATCTTCTCGGCCTCGGTGCCCGGCAGATAGCCCAGGTCCTGACCGCCCACCGCGTAGAGCGGGCGGAAGACCACGATCTTCTTATGCTCGCGGCGCTCCAGGACCGCCTCGAGACCGGCGCAGAGGGCCAGCGCGGATTTCCCCGTTCCCGCGCGACCTCCCATGGAGACGATCCCGACCTCACGGTCCATGAGCATATCGATGGCCAGGCGCTGCTCGGCGCTGCGGCCGTGGACGCCGAAGACGTCCCGGTCGCCGCGGACCACCTGCACGTATTTCTTGGAGGTGGCGTCCTGATGGACCCTGCCCAGCGCGGACCCGGCCGGGCCCTGGATGACCAGACCGGTGTTGGTGGGCAGCTCCTCAGCCTCTTCGAGGTCGATGCGCTCACCGTCGTAGAGCTCGCTGATCTGCTCCTCGGTGGCGGTCACCTCGGCCAGACCGGTCCAGCCGGTGTCGGCCACCCATTCGTTGCGGTACTCGTCGGCGTCGAGCCCCATGGCCGATGCCTTGACCCGCATGGGCAGGTCTTTGGAGACCACGGTGACCTCACGGCCCTCGTCGGCGAAGCTCTTGGCCACAGCCAGGATCCGTGAATCGTTGTCTGCGCCGCGGAAGCCGTGGGGGAGCACCTCCAGGCTGATGTGGTTGAGCTCCACCAGCAGGTGCCCGCCCTCATCGTTGAGCGGGATCGGCTGGTTCAGGGCGCCGTGGGTGGTGCGCATCTCGTCCAGCAGCCGCAGCGCGCAGCGGGCGTAGTAGCCCAGCTCCGAGTCGTGACGCTTCTTCTCCAGTTCGGAGATCACGACCACGGGCACGATCACCTCATGCTCGGCGAAGCGCAGGACCGCTTTGGGATCGGAGAGCAGCACAGAGGTGTCCAGGACATAGGACTTCTGGGCGATCTCCTGCTCCAGGCTGGTGTTCTCGGCGCTCTTCTCAGTGGGGGTGGTGTTCAGCGGGGCCACAGTATCTCCAGACCCGGAAACAGAAAAGGTCCCGACGGCGCTGTATGTGTGTGGAAGAGCTGCGCTCTCCAGCACCATGTCTCGCCGCGGAACCTTCATGTTCCCGCATCGAATCGTCGGGTGTGGGCGGTTCGGCCCGGTGCCGTCCAGCGATGCGCTCAACGACAGCCAGGGGCCGGACCGGCCCCTCCTGCGTTGTGCCGCTGCCAACACTCGGGCCTCTCCGGTCAGGTATCTGACACCTTCAGACTAAGCACTCAGAGAGCAGGATCGGGCAATTGCGCCGGAGTTTCTCATGACGAACAGGTAAACACTTCGTCAGGGGAGCAGAGAGCGTCCAGCTCAGCCGAGCCGACGTCGGGCCCTCTCCGCCTTCCGCACCTGCCGCTGGGCGCGCAGGGTGCGGGTCAGCCACAGCGCGACGACGACGCCGGCGCAGGCTCCGAACAGGTGCCCGGTCCAGGAGACGTCAGGCTGTCCGGGGAACAGCCCGGGCAGCATGGCCACCGCATGGAAGATCGCTACGACTGCGCCGAAGACGATGGCCAGCGGGCGGCGTTTGGCCCAGCCGTAGACCAGCAGGAAGGCGGCGAAGCCGTAGATGACCCCGGAGGCTCCCACGTGGTTCCCCGCGGTGCCGCCCACCCAGAGAAGCGCCCCGCCGAAGAGCCAGATCCCGGCGATCACCTTGGCGAAGTCCCGGGAGATGATGGCGGTCATCGAACCCAGGATGAGCCAGCTGACCGAGTTGCTGATCAGGTGCATCCAGCCGCCATGCAACAGCGGCATGAACAGGATTCCCAGCAGCCCGGAGAAGGAGCGCGGCTCCAGCCCCAGCAGCCCGTTGAGCCAGTAGCCGCCGATCGCGTTGATGATCTGGACCGCCCACATGGCAGCCAGCAGCACCACCACCGGGCCTAGGACGCGGGTCAGTGACTCTCGGGCGTCGCGGCCGATGGACTTCCAGCTGTCATTCTCCGCAGTCATACACCCCATCGTAGGCAGAGGTGGCAGACTCTCTCCATGGGCATCGAATTCCGTCATGTCGAGAAGACTTACCCGGATGGAGCGCAGGCCGTCCGGGACATCAGCTTCACCGTGCCCTCCCACACCACCACCGTGCTGCTGGGATCCTCGGGCTGCGGGAAGACCACGCTGCTGCGCATGGTCAACCGGATGGTGGACCCCACGGGCGGGCAGCTGCTCATCGACGGGGAGGACATCGCTGGGGCCGAGCCCGTGCGGCTGCGCCGGAGCATCGGGTATGTGATGCAGCATTCCGGGCTGCTGCCCCACCGTCGAGTGATCGACAATGTGGCCACCGGTCTGCGGCTCAACGGAGCGGCCCGCGGTCCGGCCCGCTCCCAGGCCGAGGAGCTGCTGGAGCTGGTCGGCCTGGATCCGGCGCTGGGACGGCGCTATCCGGATCAGCTCTCCGGCGGACAGCAGCAGCGGGTGGGCGTGGCCCGCGGACTGGCCGGCGACCCGAACATCCTGCTGATGGATGAGCCCTTCGGCGCAGTGGACCCCCTGGTGCGCCTGGAGCTGCAGCAGCAGATGAAGCGGCTGCAGACCGAGCTGCGCAAGACGGTCCTCTTGGTCACCCATGACATCGAGGAGGCGCTGAGCCTGGGCGATCAGATCATCCTGCTGCGCCCCGGCGGGGAGATCGCCCAGGCGGGCACGGCCCAGGAGCTGCTCAGCGCCCCGGCGGACGACTTCGTCGCCCGGTTCCTGGGTGTGGCCCAGGGACGACGCCGGCTGCGCACCTCCGCAGGACAGGACGGTGAATGGGTGGTCACCGATGCCGAGGGCCGGCCGCTGGGCGTGGTGGAGGCCCCGCCCGGGCCAGTGCATCCGAGAGCTGATCCGTCTGGATCAGTGCCGCCGGAGGACGGACGCTGAGGATGGACTGGATCCTGGCCAACACCGGGCGCATCGCCGAACTCACCCTGGACCATGCGGCGCTGAGCCTGCCGGCAGTGCTGGCGGCCTTCCTGCTCTCGGTCCCGTTGGCTGTGCTGGCCAACCGGCTGCGCCCGCTGCGTGAACCCATCGTCTCCGGCACGGGCCTGCTCTACGCCGTCCCCTCGCTGCCGCTGTTCATCGTGCTGCCGATCATCCTGGGCACCGGTATCCGTGACCCGCTGAACGCCGTGGCCGCTCTGACGCTCTTCGGCATGGCACTGATGGTCCGCTCCGCGGCTGAGGCTCTCGACGCCGTCTCCGCCGAGGTCCGGCTGGCCGCCGCGGCTCAGGGCTATTCCTCCTGGGGGCGGTTCTGGACGGTGGATCTGCCGCTGGCCGGTCCTGCCATGCTGGCCGGGCTCAGGGTGGTCAGCGTGAGCACCATCAGCCTGGCCACGGTCAGCGCGGTGCTGGGCGTGCCCTCGCTGGGCTCGCTGTTCACCGATGGATTCCAGCGCGGGATCATGGAATCGGTGCTGGCCGGAGTCGTGATGACTGTGGTGATGGCGCTGATCCTGGACCTGCTGTTGGTGCTGAGCGGGCGGCTGCTGATGCCCTGGGCGAGGAGGCGAGCATGAACCATCTCCTCGAGGCCTGGGAGCTGCTGATCCAGGCGGACACCTGGACCGGACCCACGGGGATGGGTGCCCGCGCCTGGGAGCATCTGCTCTACACCGTGCTGGCTGTGGGGGTCTCTGCGCTGATCGCACTGCCGGCCGGGCTGGCAGTGGGGCACTTCGGCCGGGGCAGGAACCTCGCGGTGCTCAGCACGGGGGCGGTCCGCGCCCTGCCCACCCTGGGTGTGCTGACGCTGGTGGGGCTGGTGGTCGGCGTAGGGCTGATGGCCCCGATGGTCGCGCTGATCATCTTGGCCGTGCCCTCGATCCTGGCCGGCACCTACTCCGGGGCGGAGTCGGTGGATCCACGCGTGGTGGACGCCGCCCGAGCCCAGGGAATGAGCCGCTGGCAGATCCTGTTCGCCGTACAGATCCCGCTGGGGCTGCCGCTGATCATCGGCGGGATCCGGCTGGCGGTGCTCCAAGTGGTGGGGACCGCCATGCTGGCCGCCTATGTGGGAGCTGGAGGATTGGGCGCCCCGCTGTTCCTGGGGCTGCGCACCTATGACTACCCTCTGCTGCTGGCGGCGTCGCTGGTGGTCATCGCGCTGGCGGTGCTCCTCGATATAGCCTTCGGAACAGTGCAGAGAACAGCCCGCCGCCTGATGAGAGGCCCGGCCTGATGAGAGGAAACACCTGATGAGGAAGCACACCCCCGTATGGGCTGGCCTGGCCGGCCTGACCCTGGCCCTGACCTCCTGCGGCAGCGATGACCCCATGGGCGGCGGCGGAGACGACGACGCCGGCCAGGACGGTGCCCTGGTGGTGGGCTCGCAGCAGTACTACTCCAACACTGTGGTCGCCGAGCTCTACGCCCAGGTCCTCGAGGAGGCCGGCTATGAGGTGGAGCGCGACTACGACATCGGCCAGCGCGAGGCCTATATGCCGGACCTGGAGGCCGGGGAGATCGACGTCTTCCCCGAATACACCGGCAACCTGCTTCAGTACCTGGACGAGGACGCCGAGGACACCGGCGAACAGGAGGTGCTGGAGGCCCTCGGCGAGACTCTGCCCGAGGGCCTCACCGCGCTGACCCCGGCCGAGGCCGCCGACCAGGACAGCTACACGGTGACCCCCGAGTTCGCCGAGGAGCACGGCCTGGAGAGCATCGGCGATCTGGCCGAGGTGGAGGAGGACCTGACCATCGTGGCCAATGCCGAGTTCGAGGAGCGCCCCTATGGTCCCGGGGGCGCCTCCGAGGTCTACGGCGCCACGGTGAACCTGATGAACGTGGAGGACTCCGGGGGACAGCTCACCCTGAACTCCCTGCTGGACGGCGACGCCCAGCTGGCCAACATCTACACCGCTGATCCGGCCATCGAGGAGCACGACCTGGTGGTCCTGGAGGACCCGGAGGAGATGATCCTGCCGCAGAACATGTTCCCGCTGGTCTCCTCAGCCGTGGACGAGGAGGCTCAGGCGGCTTTGGAGGAGGTCAGTGCGGCCCTGACCCAGGAGGAGCTGATCGCGCTGAACACCAGCAGCGTGGATGAGCAGGCCTCCGCCGAAGATGTGGCCGAGACCTGGCTGGTCCAGCACGAGCTGATCGAACCGGACGGGTCGGGCCAGGAAGGCTGAACCGAGCCCCGCGGAGCTGAGCCCGATGCGCTGAGCTGGGTGGCGCCTGGCGGCGCCTGCTCAGCCGGCCTTGGGCAGCGGCTCGGCGGGCTGGATGTGGCGCACGGCGTCCAGCCGCTCCACATTGAAGTCGCCGGGCCGGTGGTGCCGGCAGAAGCCGCCGCTGGGCACCTGCCGCAGGTAGGCGGCCATCTGGGCCAGCTCGGCGGGGGAGAAGTCCTCCGCGCGGCGGCGCTTGGCCGGGGTGCGCCGCTCGGAGTCCTCCGGAACGGCCTGTTCGCGCGGGGCGACCTCCAGACCGAAGACATCCTCCAGCGCCTTCACATAGTCCTCGGTGCGGCCCTCGGCGGCCAGCTCCCGGGCACGGACGGTGGGGGTGTGCAGCAGCTTCCGGACGATCTTGCGGACTGCGAACTCCACCTCCTCGGAGGCGGCGGTGCAGCCGTGATGCTTGCGCACCTTGGCCATCTCCTCGTCCAGCACCTGCTGGGTGTGCCGGCGCAGCGCCACGATGGCGTCATCAGCGCTGCGCTCGCGGCGCTCGGTCAGGTACTGCTGGACCGAATCGGCGACGACGGCGCGCGCATCCTCCACCGAATCCTCGGTCTCCGAGGGGGCGGCCATCTTCACCGACTCCAGCGTGATCAGCTCGACGCCGTCGAGGTCTGCCACATCCGGGGTGAAGTCATGGGAGAGGGCCAGATCCACCACGGTCAGCGGGGCGGTGCGCCCGCCCTGTTCGACGGGCTGGCCCAGTCCGGCCAGGGTGCGGATCTCGCCGGCGGTGATCTGGCGGTTGCCGCCGGAGCAGCCGATGACCACATCGGCGCTGCGGAAGGCCTGGCTCAGCTCCTCCATGGCCAGGGAGCGGATCCGGCCCTCGGCCTGCAGGGCCTCGGAGCGCTGGGAGACGAATTCCTCGGCGCGGCCGGATCCGGAGAAGACGGCGATGTCGCTGACCCCGCGCTCGATCAGCTGAGCCAGGGAGGTGCCGGCATAGGCGCCGGTGCCGATCAGCACCACTGAGGCGCCGCGGTAGAACTCGGCGCCGTCGCCGCGCATATCCCCGGCGATGTCCAGGGCCACGGAGACGATGGAGCGTCCGCGGGAGCCCAGGGCAGTGCGGGTTCCCACATCCTTGGCGGTGCGGGTGGCGGTCTCGAAGAGCTTGGTCAGATTGCCGGAGACGGTTCCGGCGCTCTGTGCCTCGGCCAGGGACTTGCGCACCTGGCCGGCGATCTCGCGCTCGCCGATGACTGCGGAGTCCAGCCCGGCGCCGACCTCGAAGAGGTGGCTGACGGCGTCGTCCTCCATCAGGGTGCAGAAGGAGGAGGCGATGGTCTCGCGGGTGAGCCCGGAGGACTCGGCCACGGCGTCGATGAGCTGCTCGCGGGCGGAGCTGACGTCCTCAGGCTTGTCCGAGGGGGACTCTGCGTAGATCTCGAGCCGGTTGCAGGTGGCCAGCGTGACGGCAGGCACATTGACAGAACCGGCCACATCGGCCGCTCCTGAGCTGAGGGTTCCGACGGTCTCGAGGTCGAGATCCGAATGGGTTGCGACGAGCGAGAATAGAGTCACGACGGCGTCCATTCTACGTCCGATCACGGCCTGCGTGGTAATGCGCGCAACGCGTTACGCTCGGCCGCCGTCGGCCTGCGCCGATCACCGCCGGTCGGCCCTCCTCACCCTGCCTGTCACAGGTACGCTTGAGGGTATGACTCGACTTCCCGACGATCACCCGTTGGTGCGCGGACTCACCGCCGACGCCCCTCTGCTGAATCAGTACCGCGGATCCCGCACCGCCGCCGGGGAGCAGCAGAAGCCCGCCCGCAGACCTGTGTGGTTCATGCGTCAGGCCGGCCGCTCGCTGCCGGAGTACCGCTCCCTGCGCGAGGGCACCACCATGCTGGATGCCTGCCTGGACCCGGCGATGGCCGCGGAGATCACGCTGCAGCCGGTCCGTCGGCACGACGTCGACGCCGCCATCTTCTTCTCTGACATCGTCATCCCGCTGCGCCTGGCCGGGATAGATGTGGAGATCAAACCCGGTGTGGGTCCGGTGCTCGGCTCCCCGGTGCGCACCCGTGAGGACGTGGAGGCGCTGCCGCAGCTCGACGACGACGCCTTCGCCCCCATCGCTGAGGCGGTGGCCAAGACCACTGCCGGTCTGGAGCAGCTGGCGCAGGAGCAGGGCCGCTCCTCAGTGACCCCGCTGATCGGCTTCGCCGGAGCCCCGTTCACCCTGGCCGCATACATGGTGGAGGGCCGCCCGAGCCGCGACCACCTTGGCCCGCGGGCGATGATGCACGGAGATCCCGAGACTTGGCGGGCGCTGGCCGAATGGGCCGCCGACGTCTCCGGGCGCTTCATGCGTGCCCAGGTCATGGCCGGAGCCTCCGCCGCCCAGCTCTTCGACTCCTGGGCAGGATCCCTGGGCCGCGAGGACTACGCCGCCCACGTCCAGCCCCACTCCGCAGCGGCCTTCTCCCATGTCACCGGCCTGGGTGCCGAGCAGGATGTGCAGGTTCCGCTGATCCACTTCGGCACCGGCACCGGCGAGATGATCGATCTGATGCGGGATGCGATGACTGAGGGGGAGCCGCAGGGATCCCCGGGCGGCGCCGGAGGCTACGGCGGGGGTGCGGCTCACCCGGTGGTCGGTGTGGACTACCGGCTGAACCTCACCGAGGCCGGCCGCCGCGTGGGTGCCGGGACCCCGCTGCAGGGCAATATCGATCCCGCACTGCTGACCGCCCCCTGGGAGGTCCTGGAGGACCACGTCCGTCAGGTGGTGGCCTCCGGCGCCGGTGCGGCAGGACATGTGCTGAACCTGGGCCACGGTGTGCCACCGGAGACCGATCCGGAGGTGCTGACCCGCGTGGTGAGCCTGATTCATGACATCGGCTACGAGGGCTGAACGAGCCGCGGCACCCCGGACGGCCGTGGTCGGAGGCGGGATCGCCGGCCTGACCGCGGCCTGGGAGACGGCGCGCGCCGGGGTCCCGGTGCGGCTCTATGAGGCCTCCGACCGGCTGGGCGGGGCCATCGCCCCGCATGTGCTGGCCGGACTGGAGGTCGACGCCGGCGCGGAGGCCTTCGCCACCCGTTCCGCCGCCGTCCCGCAGCTGATCCAGGAGCTGGGACTCAGCGACCAGGTGGTCGAGCCCAACCCCGACGGCGCCTGGCTGCAGCTGCCCGACCTGGCCTCCCCGCTGCCGGCCACCGGCATCCTGGGGATCCCCGGCGATCCGGCGGCCGCCGATGTGGTGGCCATCCTGGGGGAGGAGGGTGCTCGGCGCGCGGCCGAGGACCTGAGCCGCCCCCTGGAGGGCTGGGGTGCTGCGGCTGAGGCTGGTGCCGGTGCGGCCGGCGTCGGGGCTCCCAGTGTGGGTGCTGTGGTGCGCGACCGGATGGGCCAGACGGTGCTGGACCGGCTGGTGACCCCGATCGTCTCTGGGGTGCACTCCGCGCAGGCCGATGATCTGGATATGGGCAATGCCGCCCCCGGGCTCTTCGAGGCGATGTGCCAGGAGGGCTCCCTGGCCCGCGCTGTGGCCAAGGTCAGGTCCTCAGCTCCCGCAGGCTCCGCGGTGAACTCGCTGGAGGGCGGGCTCAAGACGCTGGTGGCGGCCTTGGAGCAGAAGCTCACCGAGCTCGGTGTGGAGATCCGCACGGGCACAGAGGTCACGAATCTGGGTGACCTGGATGCTGAGCACGTGATCCTCGCTGTGGACGGACCGCGGGCGCTGGGCCTGGCCGCTCCCTATGCCGATCTGCCGCCGCAGCAGGCGGAGTTGGGGCGCGGCGTCTCCCTGGTCTCCATGGTGCTGAAGGCCCCGGAGCTGGATGCCCGGCCGCGGGGCACCGGCATGCTGGTGGCCCCCTCGGTGGAGGGGATCGGCGCCAAGGCGATGACCCATGTATCGGCCAAATGGGACTGGGCTTCGCGCGCGCTGACCCAACAGCTGGGGGAGGGGCACCACCTGGTGCGGCTCTCCTATGGGCGCGTAGGCGATGACCCCGCCGCCGGTGCGCTGGGCTTCGCCTCCTCGGATGAGCAGCTGCTCCAGGCGGCGGCCGCCGACGTCGGGGCACTCTTCGGTCTGCCCATCGCAGGCGAGCAGATCCTCGATGCCGATGTGGTGCGCTGGCAGAAGGCGCTGCCGCAGGCCTCGGCCGGGCACCAGCAGTATGTGGCCCAGGTGCGCGAGGCACTGGCACAGGGTTGGAGTGCACAGAGCCGCTCCGGGCCGAGGCTGTACGCCGTCGGGTCCTGGTTCGCCGGCACCGGACTGGCGCGGGTGATCCCTGATGCCCGCGCTGTCGCCGAGCTTATTACGAACGATTCATAATTCGGTTAGAATCGTCTGCGGCGATCTTCTACTGCCCGTAGAAGATCGCTTCCCGGTAGACTCTTCCCGCCATCATCCGGACCATTTGGAGGCAGTATGAGCTACGGCCGCAACGCCGTGAGGACCCCTGAGGACGTCAACGCCTCAGGCAAGGACTGGTACACCCTGTATGCCGTCTTCAAGCGGGACGGACAGGAGATCAAGCGCTTCATCCCCGGTGATGGTGCGACCGGCGGAGACCGGCTGGCCCGCAAGGTCACCGACTTCTTCACCGACACCGGCAACGTGGCCAAGGACTTCGAGGAGACCGCGGCATCCCTGGTGGGCGGCGGCCTCGGCTCCGACGACGACGCCGTGGAGCTGCGCGGCGTCTACGACGTCTCCGGCATGCGCGCCGACGCCGACGTCATGGTCTGGCTGACCGGCCACAAGGCCGAGAAGCTGCAGGCCGCACTGCGTACCCTCCACCGCACTCGGCTGCTGAACACCACGGAGCTGGCCTTCTCGGCCATGGGCGTGCACCGTACCGCCGAGTTCGCCCGCTCCCACGTCCCGGCCTTCGCCCGCGGTGTGGACGCTGAGGACTGGCTGGTGGTCTACCCCTTCAACCGCAGCTACGACTGGTACCTGATGGATCCGGCCAAGCGCGGCGCCCTGCTGCGCGAGCACGGTCAGCTGGGCCAGGAGTTCCCGTCGGTGCTGGCCAACACCACCAGCGCCTTCGCTCTGAACGATTGGGAGTGGCTGCTGGCCCTGGAGGCCCCGCAGCTGACCGATCTGGTCGACATGATGCGCAGGCTGCGCGAATCGGAGACCCGCTACCACGTCCGGGATGAGACCCCCTTCTACACCGGACGCCTCCTGAAGACCACTGATGAGATCATCGAGGTTCTGTACTGATGACCACTGCCTACAACTATGACGCGATCCTGCTGGCCTCCTTCGGCGGACCCGAGGGCCAGGTCGATGTCATCCCCTTCCTACGCAACGTCACTGCGGGTCACGGCATCCCTGAGGAGCGGCTGGAGGAGGTCGCCACCCACTACCGCGCACACGGCGGCATCAGCCCCATCAACCAGCAGAACCGTGACCTGCTGGCCGAGCTGGAGAAGGAGCTGGCTGAGCGTCAGATCGACCTTCCCATCTACTGGGGCAACCGCAACTGGGACCCCTACTTCCCGGCCACCTTCCAGAAGATGTACGAGGACGGCCACCGCAAGATCCTGGTCCTGGTGACCTCGGCCTACATCGGCTACTCCAGCAACGATCAATACCTGGAGGACTTCGACAAGGCTCTGGCCGAGACCGGCCTGGAGGGCAAGCTCGAGGTGGTCAAGGTCCGCGAGTTCTTCCACGACAAGGCCTTCACCGCGCCCAACGCCGAGTTCCTGGCCGCAGGCATCAAGGACGTGCGCGCCCAGCTGGAGTCCGCCAACGGCGCCAGCCACAAGCCGAACGGTCGTATCAAGATCCACTGGGTCACCCACTCCATCCCGACCGCCACCGCGGAGAAGCAGGGCCCGGCACGGATCAAGGAGCTCTTCGGCACCGACGTCTACACCGCTCAGCACCAGGCGATCGCCGATCATCTGATGAGCACCGTCCCCGAGGCCGAGGGCCTGGACCACCAGGTGGTCTTCCAATCCCGCTCCGGCGATCCGCGCACCCCCTGGCTGGAGCCGGACATCAATGACCAGATCGAGGAGGACGCGGAGAACGGCGTGGACGCCGTGGTCGTCATGCCCTTCGGCTTCGTCTCCGACCACATGGAGGTCATCTGGGACCTGGACACCGAGGCCGAGGAGACCGCCGGGGAGAAGGGCCTGGCCTTCCACCGGGCGCCCACCACCGGCATCCACCCGGGCTTCATCTCCGGGCTGGTGGACATCATGGGCGAGTACATCACCCGCGATGGCCAGCCGCTGGCCTCCGGTGAGCAGACCGTTCCCGGCGACTGGTCCGACCTGACCGGCGAGGGCGGCTGGGGCACTCGGGTCGAGACCCAGCAGGGCTGAGGCCGGCAGGCCTGAACTGATCAACCCTTGTGTGGGCACTTTCAGGTGGTATGAGCTGTGCGGTACGGCTCATACCACCAGGAAGTGCCCACGCAAAGATGAGGAGGAGAGTCCATGGAACAGTTCCGCGTAGGAACCCGCGGCAGTCGGCTGGCGCTGACCCAGACGACGACGGCGGCCGAGGCGCTCTCCGCCCATGCGCAGCTGGACTACGAGCTCATCACCATCCGCTCCGAAGGTGATGTCCTGACCGGCCCACTGGCTCAGATGGGCGGCACCGGAGTCTTCGCCACCGCCCTGCGCCAGGCGCTCTTCGACGACCGCTGCGATGTGGCGGTCCATTCGCTCAAGGACCTGCCGGCCAAGGACCTGGAGGGACTGAGCATCGCCTCGGTGCCCCCGCGCGAGGAGGTCCGCGACGCGCTCTGCGCCGCCGATGGCCCCACCCTGGAGCAGCTGCCCCAGGGCGCCAAGGTGGGCACCGGCTCGCCGCGCCGCGCTGCCCAGCTGCTGGCCGTACGCCCGGACCTCGAGGTGGTGGACATCCGCGGCAACGTCGGCACCCGGCTGGCCCGGGTCCGCGGCCGCGAGGATGCCGCCGAGAAGTCCCCGCAGGCCCCCGATTCCCAGCGCGGTGACCTCGACGCCGTCGTGCTCGCCGGCGCGGGGCTGCTGCGGCTGGGCCTCGAGGAGCACATCTCTGAGCTGCTGAGCCCCGAGGTCATGTTGCCCGCGCCCGGACAGGGCGCGCTGGCCGTGGAGGTCCGCGAGGCCGATGACGATATGGTCTCCCCGCTGGGGCAGGCCCTGGCGCTGAGCGACGACCTGCCCAGCCGGCTGGAGACCACTGCCGAGCGGGCGCTGCTGGAGCGGCTCAACGCCGGCTGCTCCGCTCCCATCGGCGGACTGGCCCGCTTCACCGAGGAGCCCGACGGCGGCTCGGTTCTGCGCCTGGAGACTGTGGTCTGTGCCCCCGACGGCGCACAGGTCCAGCGGGCGGGCGCCGAGGTGCCCCTGGAGGCCGGTGCGCCGCGGGACACTGCGGTGGAGCTGGCCCGTGGACTGGGCCGCCAGGTGGCCGAACAGCTGCTGGCCGAGGACTCCGGGCTGCTGGAGCACGTGGTGGACGTATGAGCCTGATCGGTGGAGGGCAGACGTGACCCGGATCCTGCTGACCCGCAGGCCCTCGCAGGCCGGCCCTCTGGAGGCCGGTCTCCGCGAGGTCGGCTTCGAAGTCTGCTTCCTGCCCCTGACCGCTCAGCGGCTGCCCGAAGACCGGACCGAGCTCACTGCTGCGATCGACCGTCTGGAGCAGGGCGATTTCACCGTGATCATGCTCACCAGCGGAAACACTGTGCGCTCTCTGCTGACCGCCGGCTGGTCAGGGGACCTGCCGGCGGACACGGAGACGGCGGTGACCGGGGCGGGGACCGCCCGGGTGCTCCAGGAGCTCACCGAGATCGTCGACCCTTGGATGCCCACCCGTGAAGCATCCGCCGAGGGGATCCTGGCCGAGATCCCGCATCCGCCGGAGGATGACCGTCAGCTGCTGCTGCCCCAGTCCGCCCAGGCCCGTCCGCGGCTGGCCGAAGGCCTGCGCGAGCTGGGCTGGGAGGTCACCACGGTGACCGCCTACGAGACTGTCCCGTTGGAGGACCCGCTGGGGGAGGCCGCCGGCGTCGGGGGTTCTGAAAGGAGCTCTGCAGTGCAGGCTGAGGACGTGCTGCTGCTGACCAGCTCCACGGCTGCCCAGGCCGCGGCCCGGCTGGAGATTCCTGAGACGGTGCGGCTGCTGGCCATCGGGCGTCCCACCGCCGCGACCATGCACGAGCTCGGCCTGCCCTGCTCCGGGATCCTGCCCGAGGTGAGCGCAGCTGGAGTCCAGCAGGCGCTGAACTCCTGATCCCGCACCCCTGACTCCTACTAGACTGAGGCCTATGGCATTCCCCTCTGACCGTCCCCGCCGGTTGCGGCGGACTCCCGCTCTGCGCCGTCTGGTCGCCGAGACCCGTCTGCACCCGGCCGACTTCATCCTGCCGGTCTTCGTACGCGAAGGTCTGAGCGAGCCCGCCCCGATCAGCTCCATGCCCGGCGTCGTCCAGCACACTGAGGCCACGCTCCTCGAGGCCGCCGAGGAGGCCCGCGACCTCGGGCTGGGCGGCATCATGCTCTTCGGCATCCCCGCCGAGCGCGACGCCCAGGGCAGCGCCGGGCTGGACCCCCAGGGCATCCTCAACCGCAGCATCCGCGCGGTGAAGGATCGGGTGGGTAATGACCTGCCCGTCATGTCCGACCTCTGCCTGGACGAGTTCACCGACCATGGCCACTGCGGCGTGCTGGACTCCTCGGGCTCTGTGGACAATGACGCGACTCTGGAGATCTACGCGCAGATGGGCGTGGTCCAGGCCGAGTCCGGCGCCGACGTCGTCGCCCCCTCCGGGATGATGGACGGTCAGGTCGCCGTGATCCGTCAGGCCCTGGACGAGGCCGGCCATCAGGACATCCCGATCCTCGCCTACGCCGCGAAGTACGCCTCTGCCTACTACGGTCCTTTCCGCGATGCTGTGGACTCCCAGCTGCAGGGTGACCGCCGCCAGTACCAGATGGACGCGCCCAACCGGACCGAAGCCATCCGTGAGGTGGAGCTGGACCTGGCCGAAGGCGCTGACATGGTCATGGTCAAGCCTGCTGCGGCCTATCTGGACATCCTGCGCGAGGTGGCGGAGATCAGCGATGTGCCCGTCTCGGCCTACCAGGTCTCCGGCGAGTACGCGCTGATCGAGGCCGCCGCGGCCAACGGCTGGGTGGACCGGCAGGCTGTGGTCATGGAGTCGCTGATGGCCATCCGCCGGGCCGGTGCCACCAATGTGCTGACCTACTACGCCGCTGAGGCCGCGCGCTGGCTGCGCTGAGGCCTCCCTCCCTCCTCCCTCCTGCGGATCGCGTACCCCGTTGTTGACAATGGGGAACACGATCCCCACATTCACCACAATCCGGTACGCAATCTGAAGCGGTGCTCCCGCTGAAAGGACCCGATGACTTCCAACGCTGAACTCCACGACGCCGCCCAGCAGCTCATGCCCGGAGGCGTGAACTCCCCGGTGCGCGCCTTCGGCTCCGTCGGCGGGACCCCCGTGCAGATGGTCTCCGGCCGGGGCCCGTACCTGACCGACGCCGAGGGCAACCAGTATGTGGATCTGGTGGGCTCCTGGGGTCCGGCCCTGCTGGGGCACCGGCACCCCGCAGTGATCGACGCCGTCCACTCCGCCGTGGACGCCGGCCTGGGCTTCGGCACCTCGCACCCCTCTGAGGCGCGCCTGGCCGAGCTGGTCCGCGGCCGCGTGCCCGGGGCTGAGATGATCCGCATGGTCTCCACGGGCACCGAAGCCACGATGACGGCGGTCCGACTGGCCCGCGGCGCCACCGGCAAGAACATCGTGGTGAAGTTCGCCGGCTGCTACCACGGCCACTCCGACGGACTCCTGGCCGCCGCCGGCTCCGGTGTTGCCACCCTCGGCCTGCCCGGATCCGCCGGTGTGACCCAGGCGCAGGCCTCCGAGACCATCGTGATCGAGTACAACGACCGCGCCGCCCTGGAGCAGGTCTTCGCCGAGCACGGTGAGAACATCGCCGCGGTCATCACCGAGGCCACCCCGGCGAATATGGGTGTGGTGCCGCCGGAGGAGGGCTTCAACGCCTTGATCCGCGAGATCACCACCCGCCATGGCGCCCTGATGATCTTCGACGAGGTCATGACGGGCTTCCGCATCACCGACGCCGGCTATTGGGGCGCCTCCGGCCGCGAAGAGGGTTGGGAGCCGGATCTGTTCACCTTCGGCAAGGTCATCGGCGGCGGCATGCCCACTGCCGCACTGGCCGGCCGCCGCGAGGTCATGGAGCACCTGGCGCCCACCGGGCCGGTCTACCATGCAGGCACCCTCTCCGGTAACCCGGTGGCCATGGCCGCCGGTGTGGCCACCCTGGAGAACGCCACTGCCGAGGTCTACAGCCACATCGATGAGAAGGCGCAGGTGGTGGCCGACGCGCTGGCCTCCGCGCTGAACGAGGCCGGGGTGGACCACACCATCCAGAAGGTGGGCTCGCTGTTCTCCGTGGCCTTCGGCACCGGTCCGCAGGGCACCGGCACCGGTGTGCACAACTACGCCCAGGCAGGGGCCCAGGAGACCTTCCGCTTCGGCCCGTTCTTCCACTCCATGCTGGAGCAGGGGGTCTACCTGCCGCCCAGCGTCTTCGAGGCCTGGTTCCTCTCGGGCGCCCACGACGACGATGCCGTCGGGACGATCCTGGACGCCCTGCCGGCAGCCGCACGGGCCGCCGCCCAGGCCCAGTCCGCCTGACGGATTCAGGAAGAGACGCAGACAGAGAGATCGCGCCGGGATTCCGGCCCGGAGGGAGATCTCAGCTCCGTCTCACGGGTCAGAACCCCGGCGCGATCTGTGTCTGGGGAGGCCTGGGCGACCAGCGGGCCGAGCAGCTCCTCAGGCGGTGAGTTCGGAGTCGCGGTTGGGATCCTTGCTGAGCACCAGCTGTAGGGGCGCGATGATCAGCGTGGCGATGATGAGGCAGCAGAAAGCCAGCAGCCAGGAGATCCCCACACCCTGAGCCATAGCGGGCAGCACCGTGTTGGAGAACAGGATGAAGGCGAAGATCAGGGTGACCAGCGGAATCGAGGCGCCACCGGTCTTGGGCGAAGCCCCGTGGGCCCGCAGGTAATAGTGGAAGGAACCGAGCAGCGGTGCCAGTGCCGCGGTGGCCACAAGGATCCACCAGAATCCCTCACTGGCACGCGAGCTGGCGAAGAGGAAGAACATCCCTGCCAGGGACAGCGTCAGCAGCACCGCCGCATAGCCATCGTGGGGCGATCCCAGGGCAGGCTTGCGCGGCGGCTCCTGCACTGACTCGGCGAGGGACGAGGTCTGCTCGGGGCGGTGATGCTGGTCCGTGGCCATAGCTCCACGCTAACCCGGCACTGTTCAGAGGGGCCAGGCTCCGCTGATGACCGCGTCGGGCCTGGTCCTGCGCAGATAGGCCTGGAAGTCGGCGGCCTGTTCGGCCTTCCACCCGATCTGCAGCTCATGCAGCTCCTCGGCGCGGATCTGCAGCTGCGGGTACTGCGCGGCCAGACAATCGGCCACCTGGACTGCGGCCTTGGCGTCCGGGGCGGCAGAGTGCGCGCCGTCAAGGATCACCTCGTAGAAGGTGCAGAGATCCTCGAGGGTGCGCTTGCCGCGCCGGTATTTGTCCACCTGCTTATCGATGACCAGCGGGTCGATCACCGGGTTGGGTTCGGGGAAGCCGACGCCGTGCCGGACCGCCTCCTCGCGAAGCACGGTCAGGTCATAGGGAGCGTTCATGACCACCACAGGGGTGCCCTGCTCGAACTCCGTGGTCAGGGTGCCGGCCAGTTGGGCCACCGCCTCCGCGGCGGGCTGGCCCTCGGCCACGGCGCGCTCGGTGCTGATGCCGTGGATGGCGGTGGTCTCGGCCGGGATCTCGACTCCCGGGTTGATGAGCCATTCGCGGGTGCGTACGGTCTGCTCGCCGTCCGGGCCGGCGTCGAACTCCACCAGCGCGGCAGAGACGATCCGAGCGGTCCGGGGGTCGCGGGAGGTGGTCTCCACGTCGAAGCCGACCCGCCGGCCGGTGTGCCAGGAGTCGCTGCTGGAGGGGAGGTCGAAGAGGGCCTGTTCGGTCATGGACACCACGGTAGCGCCTGCCGGGGACATGGTCCGGCGACGGGCCGGAGAAGCCCCGGATCCGGCGGCCGTCCCACTGTCACGCAGCCATGTCGATGCCCTCTGATTGAATGGTTCCCATGACCAGCCCCGTGCAGGAATACGCCGTTCTGGACCATCGTGCCGATGCGTCTCAGCAGCAGGTGCTGCGACGTGCCGAGGAGACCGATCGTGGCCCGCTGCTGGTCTACGGCGGCCCCGGCGCGGGGAAGTCGGTGCTGGCGGTGGAGCTTGCGCTGCGGTTCCTGCGCGAGGGCCATGATTCGCGCCGGCTGCTGATCCTCTCACCCACCCGCAGCACCTCGGCGCTGCTGCGCGACGCCGTGGAGTCCCGCTGGGCGGAGATCTCCCCGGGAGCCTCGTTGAGCGAGCAGCCCTCCCGCTCCTTCGCCTCCTACGCCTTCTGGATCCTGGGTGAGGCCCGACGCCGGCAGATCCTGGACTTCCCGGCCCGGCAGCCGCGCCTGCTCTCCGGCGCGGAGCAGGACCGCATCCTCCGGGAGATCCTCGAGAGCCTGCAGCAGGAGGCGGCGGGGGAGTCCTGGCCCGCCGACCTGCGCGAGGCCGCGGAGACCGACGGCTTCCGCAAGGAGATCCGCGAGCTGCTGGACCGCGCCACCGAGTACGGAGTCTCCCCGGAGCGGCTGAGCGAGCTGGCCGAGGAGTGTGCGCGCCCGGAATGGCGCACTGCCGCGGACATCTATGAGCGCTATCTGAACCAGCTGGACGCCGAATCCCACGCCGATGCCTTCGACCCGGCCGGGCTGATCAACGAGGCCTGCCACATCCTGGAGTTCAACCCCTCCTTCCTGGAGGGGGAGCGCCAGCGGCTGGGCTGCGTGATCGTCGATGACCTGCAGGAGGCCAGCCCCACGGTCTACCGGCTGCTGCGCCTGATCGGCGCCGGCCGGCCGGTAGTGGCCTTCGCCAACCCCGATGCCGTCACCCAGGGCTTCCGCGGCGCGCGCCCGGACAAGCTGGGCAATTGGGCGGCCCCGGTGCGCAGGACCGTGCCGGAGGAGGGAGAGCCGCTGAACCCGGAGCTGGACTCTGCCGTCCTGTTGGAGGACGGGACCGAGGTGGTCCGCCGCAGCGGCTCCGGCTCCATGGTCCCGGACGTCCAGGGCGGACTGCCCGGACAGACTCCCGAGATCCTCGCCCTGCTGGAGGACCACCGAGCCTCCGGCGCTGTGGGATCGATCTATGCGCGCACCATCCGACGGATCGCCCCGGGCAAGTCGGCCGCGGCCCGGGAGCCGTGGGTCGAGGTGCTCAAGGAGCACAGCCGGGAGGACGGGAGCCCCGCCCCACGCACCCAGGTGGACGCTGTCGTGGTGCCCAGCGACTATCAGGCCGAGCAGTTCATCCTCCAAGAGGTGCTGGAGCGGCATGACCGTTACGGGGTCCCGCTGGGGGAGATCGCCGTGATCGTGCGCAACGGCACCCTGGCTCAGCGGATCGCCCGCGTGCTGCAGGCTCAGGGCGTGCCCATCCGCCAGCAGATGAGCGAGGTCATCCTGCATGAGGAGGCGGCAGTGGAGCCGCTGCTGGAGGTCCTGCACTGGGCCACGGTGAGTGCGGCCGAGCTGCCGGGAGCCTCTGCGGCTGCTGCTGAGCCGGTCCCGGAGGAAGAGTCCGACGCCGGCGTCGGGAACTCTGGTGCTGCGTGTGAGACGGCCGCGGATCAGACAGCTGAGCGCGGGGGTGGTGGAGCACCGTCCCTCACCATGGATCTGCCGCAGGTGCTGCGTCTGCTGACCAGCCGCTATGGCACGGCCGATTCGCTCACGCTGCGGCGCATCCGTCAGGTGCTGCTGCGGGCTGAGCGCCAGCGCATCGTCCTTGTCCAGCGGTCGGGGGAGCGGCAGGTCTCCGACCAGCAGGACCAGGACGGAGCCCAGACCAGAGACCAGATCAGGGGCCAGGCGCAGTCGCCTCAGCCGCGGAGCTCGGATGAGCTCATCACCGCCGCCGCAAACGATCCCCAAGGCCCCACGTTCCTGGCCGCCGCGGAGGAGGCGCCGGGACTGCTCTCCGGGCTGCGCAGGATCAGCCGCATGCTGGAGGCCGCCGCGCTCGCGGTGAAGCAGAACCCGCAGGGAGTGGGCGCCGAGGAGATCCTCTGGGCGGTGTGGTCGGCGGCCGGGCTCTCGGAGACCTGGGCCGAGCTCACCCGCCAGGCAGGGCTGGAGGGACGCCGCGCGGACCGGGACCTGGATGCGGTGATGGCGCTCTTCCAGGCTGCCGAACGCTTTGTGGACCAGAACCCAGGGGCTCCTGCCGCGGCCTTCGTGGACCATATGGAACGCCTTGAGCTGCCCATGGACACTTTGGCGGAGACTTCCTCCGCCGAGGACGCTGTGGAGATCCTCACCCCGGCCACTGCGGCCGGGCGGGAGTTCGACACCGTGATCCTCTCGGGCCTGCAGGACGGCGTCTGGCCGAATCTGCAGCCGCGCGGTGAGCTGCTGGGCAGCAACCACCTGGTGGATGTCATCGAGCAGCGGGCCGGGCGCGAGTCCACCAGCTCGCTGGTCAAGCGCATGCAGGTCCTGCAGGACGAATACCGGCTCTTTGCCACGGCGGTCTCGCGGTCGGCGGCGCGCCTCTTCGCCGTGGCCGTGGAGAACTCCGAGGACAGTCCCAGCATGTTCCTGGATCTGGTGGTCCCCGCCGATCAGCGCCAGGACCGGGCGGCGGCCATCCCGCGCCCGGTGACCGCGCCGCGGCTGATCGCCGAGCTGCGCCGCTTCCTGGAGGACAGCCACCGCCAGGAGCTGGAGGAGGGCGCCCCCTATGCCGAGGACCATCACCCCCAGACCGAGCGCAGCAATGCCGCCCGGGCCCTGGCCACGCTGGCCCGGCACGGACTGACCGGCGCGGACCCGGACCAGTGGTGGGGGCTGCACGAGATCAGCAGCAGCGGACCGCTGCTGGAGCCGGAGGAGGAGGTCCGGGTCTCGCCCTCGAAGGTGCAGACCGCAGTGGACTCTCCGTTGCAGTGGTTCACCCAGACCGTCGGGGGAGTGGAACCCACCGACTTCAGCCGCATGCTCGGCACGCTGATCCACGAGATCGCCGAGGATCACCCGCAGGAGATGAACCCGGAGAAGCTGCAGGCCGTGCTGGCCGAACGCTGGCATGAACTGGGTCTGCCCGAGGGCTGGGAGGCTGAGGCGGACCGGCAGCGCGCGGAGACCATGGTGGAGAAGCTGACGCTGTACCACGCCTCTGTGGTGGACGAGAAGCGTCGAGTCCTCGCCCGTGAGCTCGATGTGGAGGCAACGCTGGAGCTGCCGGTGGAGGGTGAGGACCGCACGGTGCGCATCCGCGGCACCATCGACCGTGTGGAGCGCACTGAGGACGGCCGGTTCTATGTGGTGGACCTGAAGACCGGGCGCGCCAAGCCCAGCTCGGACCAGGTGCCCCGGCACGGACAGCTGGGCACCTATCAGCTGCTGGTGAGCCTGGGTGCTCTGGAGCCGGCGCTGCAGCAGGCCCATATCGACGTCGAGGGTGTGCACGGCAGTGCGGGCGCGGCCCTGCTGCATGTGGGCACCACGGTGAAGAAGAACGACATCCAGGAACAGGCCCCCGCCGAGGCCGAGACCGACTGGCCGCGCCAGCAGATCACCCATGCCGCACAGGTGATGACCGGAGCCAGCTTCGAGGTCCGCCACCAATCCACCCAAGACGAATGCCAGGCGGGCGTGCTCTGCCCGCTGTGCGCCGGAACCAAGCAGGTGACCCAGCCATGACCACCACTGATCAGAACACTGCGGAGACGGCCACGGAGACCTCAGCGGGGCAGAGCGCTGCCGAGCAGCCTTTCGCGGAGACTCGTGCGAACCCTCCGGTGCGGATCAGCGCCGATGACATCGCCGACCGGCTGGGAGCCCACCGTCCCACGGCCGAGCAGCGTACGGTGATCGAGGCCCCGCTGGAGCCCACCCTGGTGGTGGCCGGCGCCGGCTCCGGCAAGACGGCCACCATGGCGGACCGCGTAGTCTTCCTGGTGGCCAACGGCTGGGTGCGCCCGGATGAGATCCTCGGCGTGACCTTCACCCGCAAGGCCGCCGGTGAGCTGCGCGAACGCATCACCCGGCAGCTCAAGCGGCTGGTGGATGCGGAGCTGATCGACCCGCAGGAGCTCATGCCCGAGCAGGAGAACCGCAGTGAGGTCCAGGACCTGGACGGGCTGCTGACCCCTGCCATCTCCACCTACCACTCCTATGCCAACAGTCTGGTCAGCGAATACGGGCTGCACATCGGCTTGGAGCCTGAGACCCAGCTGATCGGCGAGGCCCAGGCCTGGCAGATGGTCTCCGAGCTGGTCAGCGGCTATGAGCGCGGACAGACCCTGGTGGAGGCCGGGGCCCGGGCCGGCACCATGGCCGACAACGTCCTGCAGCTGACCTCCGACTGCGCGGAGCACCTGGTGGAGCCCGACGCCGTCGCCTCCGCCTTGGACACCGAGCTCGCCCAAGTGGAGGGGCTGATCGCCGCCGAGGCCAAGAAGCCCAACACGGGACAGCAGGGCCTGATTGATACGTTGCGGCTGCGCCGGGAGACGGCAGAGCTGGCTCAGCGCTACCAGCAGGCCAAGCTCCACGGCGATGTCATGGACTACGGAGACCTGCTGCGCTTCGCCGCCCGGATCGCCGCTGAGGTGCCGTCTGCGGGGGAATCGGAGCGGGAGAAGTACTCGGTGGTGCTGCTGGACGAGTTCCAGGACACCTCCTATGCCCAGCTGGAGCTCTTCAGCAGCCTCTACGGCACCGGGGCGGCCGGACAAGGGGCCGGACACGCGGTCACCGCCGTGGGCGATCCCAATCAGTCCATCTATGGCTTCCGCGGGGCCTCGGCCGGGCAGCTCTTCGACTTCCCGCAGAAGTTCCCGCGCATCGACGCTCAGACCGGAGGGCGCTCGCCGGCGGCCACCCGTCAGCTGACCATCGCCTGGCGCAATGGGCGCCACATCCTGGCGATGGCGAATCAGCTGGTGCTGCCCTTCTCTCAGAACGCGGAGCATCCGGAGAAGTCCTGGCACCGCAGCACTGCGCATCTGCGCCGCCAGCTGCAGCCGCTGATCACACCGGACCGCGGCGGCGTCGTGTCCGAGAGCGTGGTCCAGGACGGCTCGGTGCGCTACGGCTGGTTCGCCACGGAGCAGGAGGAGGCTCAGGCGGTGGCCGGGCAGATCGCTGCGGCCATCCAGGCCTCTGAGGAGGATCAGACCTATGCGGTGCTGGCCCGCACCCGTGCCCAGCTGGAGACGGCCGCCGCGGCGCTGCGCCGCCAGGGGATCCCCTATGAGTTCCTGGGGCTCTCCGGACTGCTTTCGACGCCGGAGGTGGCCGAGGTGCTGGCCTATCTGCGGGTCATCGCCGATCCCAAGCGCTCCGATGCGTTGCTGCGGATCCTGGGCGGTGCCCGGTACCGGATCGGTCCGCGGGACCTCTATGTTCTGGGCCGGGCGGCCAAGGGGCTGGAGAGCTGGCGGCGCAAGGCCTCCGCAGGTGAGACCGGCGGTTCCTCTGAGGTGGAGGACGCCGATGACCGCTTCTCCGAGGTGACCCAGGAGCTGGAGGAGATGGCCTCCCTGGTGGAGGCCCTGGACGCTCTGCCCGATGACCCGGAGAAGGCGGTGGAGCGCTGCGGCTTCACCGAGGTGGGCGCTCAGCGTCTGGTTCGGGCCAGGGATGCGCTGCGTGTGCTGCGCCAGCTGAGCTCGCTGGATCTGGGCACGCTGATTCAGCGTGTGGTCTCGGAGACCGGCCTGGATGTGGAGGTTGCGGCTCGTCCATGGGAGGAGCAGCACCATGCCACCCGTCAGCTGGATGCGCTGATCGAACAGGCGGAGAGCTTCACCAGCACGGAGGGCCGTGCGGATCTCTCCAGCTTCCTGGAGTGGCTCCAGGCTGCGGAGAAGAAGGAGCGCGGCCTGGAGCAGGCTCAGGCCGATCCTCGGCCGGGCGCGGTCCAGCTGCTGACCGTCCATGCCTCTAAGGGGCTGGAGTGGGATGTGGTGGCTGTGATCGGCATGCGTGAGGGGAAGTTCCCCTCCAAGCAGGCTGATCGGTGGACCACCAACAACGGACAGCTGCCCTGGCCGCTGCGCGGGGATGCCGCCTCCATCCCGCAGTGGGATTCGGAGCAGGAGTCTCTGCAGTTCTGGGGGTGCTCGGCCGGCGTCGGGACCTCCAAGAAGTATGAGGGCAGCATCTTCAAAGCTGACTGCGAGGAGTTCAGCCGGGAGGAGGAGCGGCGGCTTGCCTATGTGGCGGTCACCCGCGCCAAGAGTCTGCTGATCTGCACCGGTGCCTGCTTCTACGGCGCGGCCGGGGGAGAGGAGCCCTCGGAGTTCCTGCTGGAGGTCCGGGAGGCTGCTCAGGCGCTCGACGGCGACGCCGGCCAGCTCGGCTGGGCCGAGGTGGAGGATAAGAAGGCCAACCCGTTCAAGGATCATCTGGTGGTGGCTCAGTGGCCCTACGACCCGCTGGAGCCGCTGGCCGCGACCACCTTTGAGGTGCAGAAGGCCGATCCTGAGGATCCGACGTCGGTGGACCGGCGTGAGGAGCTGCCGGAGGAGATGGGAGCTCCTGCGGGGGCTGTGGGCCGGCGTGAGCCCATGCGGTGCGCCGCGGCCTTGGTGCACGCTGAGCTGGAGAGCCTGGCGGATGAGGGTCAGGAGGGCGCTGCGGATCCGGCACCGAGCGGCGAGCAGCAGCCTACCTGGCAGCAGGAGGCGCTGTGGGTGATCCGCCGTGCCCGCCAGCAGCAGGCGGGCCTGGAGCCGCCGTCGCTGCCGGGGCATATGAGTGCCTCGCGCTTTGTGAGCCTGGCCCGGGATGCGCAGGAGGTGGCCGAGCAGACCCGGCGTCCGGTGCCGCGCAGGCCCTCTGCGGAGGCCCGCCGCGGAACGGTGGTCCACTCCTGGGTGGAGGAGTTCTACGAGACCCGTGCGGCCTTCCCAGAGATCGAGGAGCCGATGCGCGGCGACGAGGAGCTGGACCTGGTCTTCGACCTGCCCAAGGCCCGGGAGAACTTCCGAGCCAGCCGCTGGGCGCAGCGCCAGATCTTCGCCATGGAGATCCCCATCGAGACCTCAGTGGGTGGTGTGATGCTGCGCGGCCGGATCGACGCCGTCTTCGGCAGTCATCCCGATGGATCCGACGCCGATGTGGCCGCCCATGATCGCTGGGAGAAGCTGCCGCGCGCTGAGCGGAACGAGCAGATGCGTCAGCGCAGTTGGCAGCTGGTGGACTGGAAGACAGGCCGCGTCCCGCAGGGGGAGGAGCTGCGCACCAAGCAGCTGCAGCTGGCGATCTACCGCCTGGCCTTCAGCCGTCTCTACGAGATCCCGCTGGAGCAGATCGAAGCCAGCTTCTTCTACATCGACCACGGAGTCGACCTGCCGGCACAGAACCTGCCCAGCGAGGAGGAGCTGGAGGCGATCATCACCGAGGCGCAGAAGCACTTCGGGTGAGCGGTTCATCACAGCAGGATCGATGGCAACGACGCATGTCCCTGGTCGAAGGTAGTTTCGATTGGGACAGAGCGAGATGGGAAGTGCCGACGTGCTTCACACTGGAGCTGCGAAGTACAGCTTCGGCGCGTAGCATGTAGGCCTAGAGAGACCAGCCGGTCAGGGGAAGGACCGAGGATGACGATCGCAGCAGAGCGCATTGCAGATATGGCTGAGCATGAGGGGCGGTTTTCGACTCAGGAGAGAACGAAGACGTTCCGATTCGGTGAGCTGTTCTCCGGTCCGGGTGGGCTGGGACTCGCCGCGACCAATGCCTCCCGCCCTGGGTACGAGATCGTCCACCAGTGGGCGACGGACTACGACGCAGACACATGCCGTACCTATGCTGCGAACGTGTGCGGGGATGAGGGCCATCATACGGTCGTTCATCACGACATCCGGACGCTCGACTACGACATTCTGGCCGAGCGTGGTGGTATCGACGGGTTGGCCTTCGGCTTCCCGTGCAACGACTTCTCGGTCGTCGGTGAGCGCAAGGCTTTTGACGGAGAATTCGGTCCACTCTACACCTATGGTGTTCGGGCTCTTGAACGTTTTCAACCGGAGTGGTTCCTCGCCGAGAATGTCGGTGGCATCCGAGCAGATGGCGGAAGGGTCCTGAGGAAGATCTTCCGGGACATGATGGACGCCGGGTATCGGATCTACCCACACTATTACAAGTTTGAAGAATATGGGGTGCCCCAGGCGCGGCACCGCATGATCGTCATCGGTATTCGGAACGACGTGGACGTCGAGTTCAAGGTCCCTAGCCCGGACCGTTTCAAAGCGGAAGATGTCAGCGCACGGACCGCGCTGGCGAACATTCCGAGCTGGGCCAAGAACCAGGAGCCGACCAAGCAGTCGGAGCGAGTGATCGAACGCCTCAACCACATCCCAGCTGGTGGCAACGCTTGGCATGCTGACATGCCGGAGCATCTGCAGATCAAGACGAATACCAGACTCTCGTCCATCTATCGGCGCCTTCATCCTGACAAGCCTGCATACACCGTGACAGGTTCAGGTGGTGGAGGAACACACATCTACCACTGGGAGGAGCCGCGCGCTCTGACCAACCGTGAGCGTGCCCGCCTCCAGACGTTCCCAGATGACTTCGAGTTCCGGGGGTCCAAGGAGTCTGTGAGGAAGCAGATCGGCATGGCCGTTCCGCCGCAAGGCGCACAGGTCATCTTCGAGGCGCTGCTGGACTCGTACGCTGGTATCGAATACGACTCTGTGCCCCCGTCGCTGGAGGAACTGACACTTGGTCGATAAATCCCGGCATTGGATGCTTCCGAGGCCTAAGCGCCGACTGGTCTCTGTCCCACATATCCTTCAGACGTGGTTGCTGAGCGCTCAGGAGATTGCCCTTGAGGACCCGGACGACACCTGGTCCGGAAACCGCGAACGCCACATCAGGTTCGAAGAGATCCTCGAGTCTGAAGGGATCAAGCGGCCAGGGAAGCGCCGGGACGCGTCTGGGAGCGGCGGGCGGACCTACGCTGCGATGCTCAAAGCGCTGGGGCTGATCTTCACCCGTGAGAGTGACAGCAAGGCGTATCTCACCATCGCAGGGGAAGAGCTGATCAACGGCGGTTCTCCCAGCCAGATCATCTCGACACAGGTGATGAGGCTTCAGTATCCCTCCCCCTACTCGCTGTCCATCCGCCTCTCTCCGGAGCTCAAGGTCAGGCCCGCTCTGCTCGTGCTCCAACTCCTCCTGGACCCGCGTGTGGGGTCGCTCAGTGAGGAGGAGATCGGAACCATCGTGATGAAGCATGGGACCTCCAACTCCTCGGAGACGGTTGAGGCCATCGTCCACGAACTTTTGGCGGTCAGGAATGGGAACCAGCCTTCCCCTGATGAACCGCGGGTGGAAGAGAGCAGCGCGGGTCCCATCGATTTCTTCTTCAGCGGTGAAGCGGTGGCATGGGATGCAGAAGGCAGTGTCGGCTCAGCCCGAAACGCCAGCACCAAGCTTCTGGAGACTGCCAACGTGTTCGTCAACTGGCTGGACTATACACAGTTTCTCGGACGAGAAGAGGGCGGTGTCTGGGTGCTTGACGAGAAGCGTGCCACTGTTCATAGGGCAGTAGACCATTTCTTGGCGGAACCGCTGCTCTCAGAACCTGAGCGCGAGGAGACATTCCAGCGCCGGTTCGGACGAGGCCCTAACAAGACAAAGGACACGCGGAACCTGGATCAGCAGGCGACCGTCACCGCACGCATGGTCGAAGAATCGCTGATCAAGGCGAAGTACCTCGGCATCGCAGAACAGCGGCCGGTCAACGGCGTCGACGACGAGCTGGTCAATGAGATCTCCGGTCTTACCGGGATCGCGGCTGCACAGGTCGAACGCTTCCTGCGCCGGGAATATCCTCATGGCAACTACGGCCTGTTCCTCAACGAGTATGTCCAGATGGCCTATGAGTCTCGGAACCGGGCCAACGACTTCGAGGTCGCGACCACCGAGATCTTCAGGACAATGCTGTCGGTGGAGGCCGAACACACCGGCATCTCCGGACAACGGACTCCCGATGTCGTCGTTCGCGATGGTGAGACGGACCGGTGGGGCCTCATCGATAACAAGGCGTACAGAGCCTATAGCCTCGGCAGCGGAGACGACCGTGCGATGCGTGAGTATCTGCGGAACTACCTGGAGAAGGCCTCTGCGGCAGGAGCAAAGCTGGACTTCTTCCTCTACATCGCGGCCGGGTTCAAGAGTGGCGTCGTGTCGAAGTTGAACACGATCACAGAGGAGACTGGCGTGCCAGGCAGCGCGATCGATGTGCAGGCGATGGCGCAGTTGGCGAAGAGCTTCGCGGCCTCATCAGCGACTGGGAGTGACCTCTTCGACCTGTTCCAGAAGCAGGGCATCATCACGCTCGGCGACGTGAACGCGCTGCTCGGAGGGCGCTGAGCGGCCGTGGCCGAATCGTGGGCATCCAGCGACCACAGTCGCCGGACCATGCGTGCGAACAGAGGGCGAGACACCAAGCCGGAGCTGCTCATCCGGAGGGCTCTTCATGCCAGAGGGTGGCGATTCCGGGTGGGCTACCGCCCCTTACCGCAGGATCGACGCCGGACGGTGGACATTGCCTTCACCCGAAAGCGAGTCATCGTTCTCATCGACGGTTGCTTCTGGCACGGGTGCTCAGAACATTTCATTCCGCCTGTGGCCAACGCAGATTACTGGCGTGCCAAGATTCGGCGTAATCAGGAGCGAGACGTAGAGACGAACGCGTTGCTGCGGGCCGAAGGATGGACAGTCTTGCGTGTCTGGGAGCATGAATCGGTCGACGGCGCAGTAGCGATCATCGAGGGCTCACTTCAAGGAGCTATCTCAGAGGGCTGAAGTCCAGGAAGTACTCGCCTTCAGAGGATCTCCGGAACGTCACTTCATCTCGCCCATAGCTGGTTAGGTGCTTGCGAAGGACGACCTGTCCTCGCGCGGCGCCGATTCGCTTGCGGAGATAACGACCAAGCCGAGCATTGTTCGCGGGTGTCCTCAGGTCTTTGCCCACAGCCTGGCCACCAGACGCCCGAGAGAGGATGAGCACCTCACCATCGTCCGTTGTGACGCTGAAATGGTGATTAGCCGGTGGGAAAAAGGGTCGTGCATCGGATGGCACATGGATGTAAGCCTCATCGGGATCTCGACCATCCCGCAGCCCCCAGTTGATTCCACCGCCTGGATCATGCGTTTCGCCGGTCTTCGATTTGTAAAGCTTGAGGGACAGCTGAGCGGCGGTTTCTGACGATGTCACTGGGATGGAGTCCGTCGGATCCAGTTGGCTCAGCTCTTCGGGAGCAAACCTGCGCCGTCTGAATATCGGCCGGGAGTACACCAAGTCGCTGGTGCACGGGATACCACTATGAAATAGCGGTTCGGCGTACGAAGCCGCACGCTCAGGGTCTGTGGGGGTGAGGATCTCTTCCTGCGTCACTCCCTGTGGCCCGAAACCCGCGCGTGTGTAGTTGGCAGACCCCGCCCAAGCTGTGCTGGGAGCCCCTTCTGAGCCCCAGACGAAGAGCTTCGAGTGTACTGGGGGACCGTCCAGGCGGTAATGAAGGTTGAACGCGACCTGTTGTTGCTCGTAGTCCCGCACCAGTGTTTTCAGGGTTTCATGATCACGCTCTGTGATTCCGTCCTTGGCGACCATTCCTAGGAGCACATCGACTTGAAGCATTCGTGTCCTGCGCCGGATGACGCGCTTGAGCTCGCGCAAGTGTTCAGAGATGAACGTGGGGTCGGTGTAGCCCGTGATGACGAGCAGCCGGTCGTGTCCTGTTGAGAGAGGCTCCAGGAGGCACGTGTTGTATGTATCCGGTGGGTTGATGAGGTGCTTCTCAGTCACAGAGGAACAATATCCGACCTCGGGGACATACCCGCTGACATGTCTCGGTGAGTGCTGTCCAAGAGTGCAACGTTCGAGCTCCATGTCGGAGGCCCGGGATATCGTCGTCTTGGTCACTCGCGTTTGAAAGGGGAATCGATTGACGGAGGCAGATGGCCAAGCCAAGGTTCGCTCTTTGCTGGAGCTGAGCATCTCCGACAAAGTGCGCCACGATGGGATCCCCTGGGAGGAGGCATTGCGCCGTGTTGAGGACGAATACGGTTCGTTGCCGCTCTTCTCCGAGGTCCTGGCCGCGATCCGGGCGGAGCGAGAAGAGAGGATCAGCCTCACCCCGGTCAGCGTGAGTCAGATTCTGGATCACCAGATCAAGAATTGGTATCCGGGTCCGCAGAGCGACGGAGTCTGGGGGCGTCTCCGTCGCCGGATGGACCAGGGCGGCCTGCGGAAGGCCGCTGACGACATCGACAGGCACTCCACCGAGATCGTGGAGAGGCTTGCCGAGCCCAATCAGAACGGCGAACGGCGCCGCGGTCTCGTGGTCGGCTACGTCCAGAGCGGAAAGACCGCGAGCTATGCCTCTGTGGTGTCGAAGGCCGCTGACGCCGGGTATCGCCTGATCATCGTCCTCGCCGGAATCCACAGCAATCTCCGTCGGCAGACTCAGCTCCGGCTTGACGCCGACCTCGGCGTCGAGAGCGGTGAGTGGTTCCGGCTGACCGAGGAGCACCGTGACTTCGGGAAGCATCCGTCGACCAATGTCCTGAACCATGTGAACGGCGGCAGTCAGCTTCTCGCCGTGGTGAAGAAGAACAAGAACCGCCTGAAGAACCTGGAGACCTTCCTCCGGGATATTCCGGAAGAGCGCCGCAGCAGCTACCCGATCCTGATCATCGATGACGAGTCGGATCAGGCGTCGCCCGACTCCGCGGTCAAGGATGAGCAGATGTCGGCCATCCACCAGCAGCTGCTCGACATCTGGAGCCTGGTCGGCAACGGCAGCTACGTGAGCTACACAGCGACCCCGTTCGCCAATCTCTTCATGGAGCCCAACTCGGTAGGGAGCCTGTACCCCAAGGACTTCATCCATGTGCTCCCAGAACCGGCGGGTTACCTGGGGACGGCACAGCTCTTCGGCTCGACCCTCCGCAGGGAAGCCGAGGACGGCGACGGCGCCTACGACGTCGTGCGCTCCATCCCGAACGACGACAGGGAGGCCGTGGTGCCTCCGCCCAAGAAGGTCGGTGACCCCGACGGCTTCGTCCCGGAGGTGCCGCCCTCGCTGGAGCAGGCGATCACCTGGTTCGTGCTGGGAGTCGCCATCCGGAAGCTGCGAGGTCAGGGAGACAAGCACTCCAGCATGCTGGTGCACACCACGCACAACGTGCAGCCGCACTTCGGTCAGCGGGAGAGCATCAACGCCTTCTTGGAGACCCTGCGCACCGAGGTGTCAGTCGAGGAGGACCTCACCCGGTTCAAGGACCTCTTCGCCGCCGAGTACCACCGTGTGAATGAGCTGGAGCCTGAGGGGGCCGCTCAGCTGACATTCTCGCAGCTCAACGGTCCGATCCGTGAGGTGCTGGCCGAGCTGAAGGTCTACGTCGACAACGGAGCTGAGGACGCCGACGAGCGGATCATCTATGGCGATCGACCGCAGACTGCCATCGTGGTCGGAGGAGGCACCCTCTCCCGTGGCCTGACCTTGGAAGGCCTCTTCGTCTCCTACTTCGCCCGACGCTCGGCGGCCTATGACACGCTGTTGCAGATGGGACGTTGGTTCGGCTTCCGTCCCAACTACGGGGACCTCGTCCGACTCTGGCTCAGTGAAGGACTCGCCGGCGACTACCAGTTCCTCGCGGACGTCGAAGCCCAGGTCCGGCAGGACATCGACGTGATGAAGAAGAACGGACAGACCCCTGCTCAGGTGGGGATCCGAGTGCTGCAGCATCCGGGGCGCCTCAGCATCACCGGAGCCGGCAAGATGAAGAGCACCCAGAACCTGCGCCTGGGTCTCGAAGGACGACGCGTCGAGACGAACATCTTCGACGTCCGTGCCGAGACGCTTCGGGCGAACCTGTCCGCTGGAGAGAGGTTCATCGAGGGTGTCCTCGACGCAGGAGTCCGGCGGGTCTCCGGCCGTCGTCTGCACCACCATGTCTTCGACGGCGCCCCATACCAACACGTCCGAAAGTTCCTGGAGAGCTATCGGCCTCATGACTCCCATCGACTGCTCAACACCGGGCATGCCCTCGAGTGGCTCGACGAGTGGGACAAGAAGGTGAGTCGGGGCGACGTCAGCAGCACGGTCACCGACAACCTCTGGAACGTCGTGGTCATGAACGGTGGCAGGGACGGCGTGTGGTCCGCGGGCGATGTTGAGGTGTCGACCATCAATCGTGCGCCGCTCCAGGAGCGCCTGAAGCCGTCTTCCATCTCCAACGACCCTGAAGCGGTGGGCATCCGCGCGCTCATGTCCTCGCAGGACCACCTCGTGGACCTCCGCGTCATGAGGGACACCGGCGTTCCGGGGTACGACTCCCTGCCATCGAAGTGTTCGGAGACCGAGGCGGCGAAGCTTCGTCGGGAGAAGGCCTCGGGCCGTGGCGTACTCGTGCTGTATGTGGTGGACAGCGGCTCGCAACCCAGGAATGACGATGACAGGAAGACCCGCACGACGATGCAGACTCCTGAGCATGTGCTGGGCTTCGGCATGATCTCTCCATCGGACCCGCATGGCCTCGCACGGGACAACGAGGTCTATGTCGGCGTCGTGCCGGACTGGACCGAGCAGGTCGACGACGAGGACGTCCCGATGGTCGACCACATCGACCGCGAAGGTGACTTCAACGGAGGGGACGACGGATGAACTGGGCACCAGACGTGGAATCGGCGGTCCGCCAGGTGAGAGAGCAGGGTCCTGGGGTCACGCTGACAGACGGGCAACGTGAGTCCTTCTCTGTGGTGCCAGTGAGCGTCACGGGACTGAGCGCTGATCTCTTCATCTCGACGGACAAGACCAACCGCGCCGTCGGCTTCGTCCGTGTGGCACAGAGCCGAGCTCGTGCCTTCCGCATCAGCCAGGTGGTGGCCGTCTCCGCGGAGAAGATGAGGCTCTCCAGCGAAACCGCCGACAGCCACTTTCTGCGTCTGGTGTGTGAGGTCCCCGCGCTGGACGTGGCGTTCCGCCGTTTTCTCGAGGACATCCGAGTCCGCATCGACGACGGAACGTCCCCGGACGACGCGGTTCCGGAGGCCGCGCGTGACTGGCGCCGCCTTCTGGAGCTTGCGAAGCAGGGAAAGTCGGTCCAGCAACTGGCCGGGCTCTATGGCGAGCTGAAGATGCTTCAGATGCTGGCGGCGGAGCACGGGGCTGACGCGGCGTCCTGGTGGAAGGGGAGCGACGGCGAACGCCAGGATTTCCGCAGCCACTCATCGCGGATCGAGGTGAAGACGACCACCCAGCCGGGCAATGACCGAGTGACGATCCACGGGCTGGGGCAGCTCGACCCCGCGGGGCATGCGCGGTGCCATCTGGCTCTGCTGGAGGTGGAGATCGCCCCGGAGGGAGAGACCGTCGACGACCTTGTGGATCAGCTCGAGAGAACCGGCATCCCCGTCCCCGTACTTGATGGGACCTTGGAGGCTTCGGGGTATGTGGTCGGCAACGCCGAGCACAGTGAGCACCTCTTCACAGTGCGTCGTCTGCGTTGGTGGCCGATCGAGGCAGACGGACCGGGGCTCCGCGCTTCGCAACTGGCGAGCCGGATGTTGCAGGGCGTGACAGGCGTGCAGTACGAACTTGCTCTGGGCGCACTCGGGGACCCGCTGGATGAGGACGAAAGCGCACAGGTCATCACACGATTCGGAGAGGGCGACGCATGATGCTCGAAGCGAGGAGCGGCGCGGAGCCGCTCGAACGCTACTCGAAGCCGCATGGTCACGGAGATGTGAGCGGCAAGGGCCTCGGCCGGCTGATGGGAGCCACTAAGCTCACCGTGGTCGAGTTGCTGGTCCGAGAGACGATCCAGAACACCTGGGACGCGCGACTCGAAGGTCGGCGTCCGGAGTATGGCGCGTACGCGCGCTTCATCCCTGAGCCGCGGGCCCGCGTGCTGAGGGAGGAGGTCTTCAAGGACCTGCCTCCGGTGTCGCCGCTCGCAGACTCTCTCCGGCACGCGAACTTCGCGACATTGGAGGTCTATGACCGGGGCACCTTGGGCCTGGACGGTCCCCTGGATCCGCGCAGCGCTGATGTGGACCACACTTCCAACTTCGTGAAGCTGGTCTATGACATCGGGTCCACCAAAGTTTCCGGTTCGGGAAGCGGCGGCACCTACGGATTCGGGAAGACAGCGGCCTTCACTGCCGGCGCTTCGCGATCAGTCGTCTACTGGACGGTGTGCCGGAACCCTGAGGGTGCGCTGGAGCACCGCCTCATCGGCGTCTGCCATGGTGATGAATACAGCGACGAGGGCCAGCGCTTCACGGGTGTCCACTGGTGGGGCCGGAGCCCGGCCGACTCGGAGCTCCTTCCCCTTGTGGGGGAGGAGGCCAAAGCACTCGGAGAGAGGCTCTTCACCCGACGCTTCCAGGAGGGCGAGACCGGGACATCGATCATGATCATCGACCCTCTCGTCGCGAAGGCCGCGCTGGAGGACACCGAGGACAGCGGTGACTCCCACGAGACGCGCTTCGAAGGTGCCCAGAGGGTCTCCGACCGTTCCAGCTTGACGGAGCTTCGCCGTCAGATCGCGACTGCGGCGGCCAAGTTCGCCTGGCCCAAGCTGACACCGCTTCCAGACACCGGGGAACCCCCGATGCGCTTCCATGTCGGAGGTGACGACGACCCTGACCCGGACGTCATCGCCGGTGCGCCTGACTTCGAGCCGTACAAGCACACCCTCAACGCGCTCCGTGATCACCAGACCCGGGGCGCGACACATGTCACCGAGATGACGGTCCAGGTGGAAGGCGGGCTTCTGCAGATCGAATGTCATCCGATCCGGCGTAACGGTCAGGGAAAGAGGCTCCACGTGGGAGACCTCGCCATGGCTCGTCAGCACCGGCTCGTCTCGGCCCTTCCTGACGGTGGTTCTTTGGCCACCGATGCGCTGTGCAACATGCGTCACGACGCGGAGCTGGTGGTCGAATACGTACAGCGGCAGGAGATCGAGGCGGACGCGTGGAACTGGTACGCCGTGTTCAAGCCGAGACCCGAGTTCGACGCGCACTTCGCCGCAGCGGAGCCGCCGGCCCATGACAGCTGGACTCCTGGTCACGCCACCGATCAGGAGGCGAGCACCACGGTGCAACGGACGCAACGGACCGTGGACACCAAGCTGAAGAGCTTCCTGCGTCAGCGTCGTGCAGCCCCGAAGGCGGACGGTCGCTCGACCAGGCGGGTGGCCGAAGACCTGCGCGGGTTCGTGCCCGCGCCCGACATCGCCGAGGAGAGCACCTCGGGGCGGCGAACCTCGTCGCGCTCCTCGAAGCGTGCGTCTGAGAGCAGTGAGCTGGTAACCCTCATGTCGGCTCATCCGGTGGAGGGGGCCCAGGGACGACAGACCTTCGAGGTACAGCTACGAGTCGGCCCACAGGCATCGGGTCCTGTCGAGCTCGCCTTGGACGTGCGCGCGCGAAGCGCCGGGGGATACGAGGATCTCGAGGCTCAGGATGTCCAGATCTGGACGTCGGATTCGGGCGACGTCGAGGACGGAGCCCGCCGAGGTTTCGTCGGCGACCCGGGAGAGCAGATGACCATCAAGGTGGCGGTGCCGCGCGGCACCGCGATCGACCTGAACGTGACGGAGGGGAAGGTGCTGACTGATGCCTAGGCAGGCTCTGTATCCCTATGCGCGCCTCGCGCCGGACGATGTCCGGTGGCCCCGATGGGGCCTGAGCGTCGATGGGAAGGTCGTCAGCTTCGAGGAGCTGGACACTGAGATGGATCTTCAGAGCGAGATCAGCTTCAGCTTGGCGGTGCTGGTCGACCGTGGGTCGCTGGAGCGTGCCGGGTATGTACCCGAAGAGGTCACCGCGGTGGCGGAGATGCTGTCGCCGGACACGAATCTCCGTCGTGTCCGCAAAATGCCTCTGAGCTTCGACGCGTACGGCCATCTCGGAGCGCAACTCACCGTCACGGCGGAGAGCTCTGAGCTGGGTCAGGAGCTCCTCCTCGATGCATGTCTGCTGGCCAGCGGCAGGGACTCCGACTTCGGGATCCCTCTTCGGTTGCAGGAGCGACGGCGTCAGAAGCTCACGCTGGGGGACCGCGCCCGCTTCCCAACGGTGGCCTATTCCTTCACGGAGTCCCGTTTTCCGGCGGCACCGTGGTACCTGGAGGTGGACGCCATGGAGCCAGAGGCTCCGATGAACGTTCATGCCAAGCTGCACCTTAACACGGACTTCGAGGTCGTTGAGGCTCTTCTCGAGGGGACGGCCCCGGACCACGTGATGGCGGCGATGAGGAAGGACGTGGCCAGGGCGCTGATCCAAGAGGCCCGAACCTTGGCGGATGAGATCACGAGGAGCGGAACCCTCGAACGTTTCGTCGAGCAACATCCGGACTCGATCATCGCGGCGGCTGATCAGACTGCGAGGGGATGCATGGGCAACGACCTGAAGCAGGCTCTGAAGCTTATGGAGGAGAACCCGAGAGAGTTCGAGCTTCGTCTCAGCTCGGGAGTGGGCTATTGGAAGGGCGCCCTGTGATGGAAGAACGTGCCAAGGCACTGCTGCAGCGACGGCTCAAGGGAGAGGCGGTCGAGACTCGTTGGACGGCTCTCCGCGAGGGCAACGTCCCTCAGCCGCTCGTCGTCCGCTCCGATGAGTACTCGGTGGATCCCACGGGCGGACGCTCGGTCAGCGAGATCGACATCCAGCAGCTTCGTGAAGGGGTGCTCGCCGACCTGGGGGAGGTGACGGGAGACCAGTCGCGCGAGTTCGATAAGCGACTCGCGCTGTCATTGCGGAAACGTCTGCCCATCTTGCCGGCTGAGGCCGGAAGGGGCGATGTCTGGGACTACTTGACGTTCGTCGTGTTCCCCGATCTGACGGTGAGTCGTTTTCCGGCCAAGAACCGGGACCGGTTCAACGGGAAGAGTCGACGGCATGCGCTCCGGCGGCTGTGGCGCCGTGCTACGGTGCTGTCTCCGGAGTACCTCGGCGGTCCGTCAGGTCTGGCAGAGGACGAGTTCGCGCAGATCCTCGAGCGTCAGACCACGAGTCTGAGCCCGCGGATTTCAGACGCAGTGGCCTCAGCAATCGTCTCCAGCGGGCTGGCCGGAGGGGAGCGTCGTGAGTTCGCACGGCGCCTCATGAAGATCATCACCTATCGCACCGGCATGTATTGGCTCGACGATGAGGACTCTGAGACGCTTTCACGATTTGTGGATGCCTGCGCCGCGGAGGTCACTCCCAGCGGAACGTCTTCCTGACCAGGTGTCTTCCCGTTCTGCATGCGACCGACTTCCGAGTCTGCATGGACCTGAGTGCGCGGTCTGTATGATCCCGTTACCGGATCTGCAGATTTGCGCGGTCCAGAGCCGCCCGCGCCGCGCGGCCCCCAGGCAGAAGCACCCACCAACCCCCTCACACCTTCTCGCCGGCTCGCTTGGTCAGGTAGATCGCGTACAGGGTGATCAGCAGGCCGAGCGTAGCCGCGGTCGCACCCGCGTAGGCCGGGGCGCGCAGGCCGAAGCCGGCGGCAATCACCCAGCCGCCCATCATGGCGCCCAGGGCGTTGGCCGCGTTGAACGCCGAGTGGTGGAAGCTGGCCGCCAGCTGCGGGGCCTTCGGAGCCGTGTCGATCAGGTGGGTCTGCATGGACGGGCCGAGCATCGAGGCCGAGGAGCCGATCAGGAACAGCAGCAGCACCATGAGCCACTGGATGTGCGCCAGCGTGCCGAAGAGCACCATGAACAGCGCGACCAGGGTCATGGCCGTGATCACTGTTCCCAGCACCGACTTGTCCGAGCCCCAGCCGCCCAGGAAGTTGCCGACCACCATGCCGGAGCCGAAGATCAGCACGATCATCGGCACCATGCCCTCGCCGAAGCCGGAGACATCGGTGGCGATGTAGGAGATGTAGGAGTAGATGGCGAACATCCCGGAGAAACCGACGACCGCCAGGATGATGCCCACCCACAGGCGCTGATTCGCCAGGCCGCGCATCTCGCCGCGCATGGAGGCGCCCGCCGGCGGCATCTGACGCGGAGCGTAGACCATCACCAAGAGGATGGTGAGCACCGCCAGCGCGGCCACGACGGCGAACATCCAACGCCAGCCGAACTGTTGACCCACCCAGGTCACCGCCGGGACACCGGTCAGGTTGGCGATGGCGATGCCGGAGAGCACCACCGAGATCGCCCGGGCGCGCTTGGCCGGCCCCGCCATCTGCGCGGCCATCAGCGCCGCGGTGGCGAAGTAGGCACCATGGGGCAGACCGGAGAGGAAGCGGGCGGCGAGCATCAGCTCGAAGGTGGCCGCGAAGAAGCTCAGCACATGGGCTATCGCGAAGAGGCCCAGCAGGAAGATGGCGTAGGCCTTCCGCTCCCGCTTGGCACCCAGCAGAGCCAGCACCGGAGCACCGACGACGACGCCGAGCGCGTAGAAGGTCACCAGCTGGCCGCCCTGGGCCATAGTGGTCTCGTTGACCTCGCCGAAGAGATCGGCCACCGCCTGGGGCTGCAGGCCCATGATGGCGAACTCAGTGACACCGATCGCGAACCCGCCGACCGACAGTGCCAGGATGGCCAGGGCGATCTGCTTGCGAGACATCCGCGGTTCGTCGCGGCGCTCGGTCGTCTCCTGCAGAGGTGTCGAATGCGACAAGAAGCGTCCCCTTACGGTGGTTGATGTGGGTGGAGGCGTGGAACGTCAGACACCAACCACAGCTCTGTGGGGATCATTCCCTCCGGGGCGGAACGTGAGGAAAGCTACTGAGGCGGGCGAAGGCCGGGATGCCGCGAGTAGATGGACTCGCCGCCGGCACCCTCGGAGTGCTCAGCCGCAGTCTGATCAGCAACAGCCTCCTCAACCTGCTCCGCCTCAGCAGCCGAGGCCGCAGACTGCGCCGAAGTCGCCGAACAGGCCGACGACGCCGACCCCGCAGTCCGCGCGGAGCCTGCGGTCTCTGCAGAACCGGCAGACCGTGCCGAGTTCGCCGACTGAGCCGGGAAGAAGTTCTTCTGCTTGGCGCGCTGCTCGGCCTGCTGATCAGGTTGGATGGGAAGCGAGCCAGACGTGGTCGGCGGCTCAGCGGCAGCCGCGGACTCCTCAGCCACTGTCTCCTGCACCGGCGGGATGGTGCCCGTGGTCTCCTCATCGGCAGGAACTGCCGGGTACTGACCGGTGGGCTCGTCGTCGGGATCCGCCCACCGGCTCTGGGAGAGCGGAGTCACCTGACCGGTGGGCTCGCCGTCCTCATCAGTCGCAGCCGGCGCACCGGCGGAGCCGCCGGCGTCGTGAGCTGTGTCAGCATCCTCAGCAGAGCCGTCAGCTGAGGAATCGGTGATCACCGCAGGCTCTACATCGCCCTCGCCGGACTCGGCCCACTCGCCGTTGTCCGCGACGGTCGCATGGGCGCCCACACGCGCCACCGGACGGGAGTCCTGGGTCTCGGCCGGAGCCTTGACCTCCTCCTCCATGGGGGTCAGCGCGATGGGCTGTCCGCCGTAGGTCTCGATGTCGGAGGCCAGCTGGTTCAGCAGCCCCAGCGCTTCATCGACCATCTCCTGGTTCTCGGTGGCCTTGCCGCGCACCAGCCACTGGGCCAGAGCGAACTCAGCGGTCAGCGCGGCACGGCGCATCAGACACGGGTCTGCCTCCTCGGAGCGGTGCTGCCCGTAGGCCTGAAGCACCTGATCCCGGAAGGCCGGTGCGCCCACAGCGGTCAGCCAGGCGAAGTCGTCGGCGGGATCGCCGATGTGCAGATCGGTCCAGCCGGTCACTGCGACCACCCGCTCACCCTCGATGAGCAGGCTGTCCTCGTGCAGATCGCCGTGGGTGACGGTGGGCTCGAAGTCCCAGAGCTGCTGGTCCTCCATGGCGTGCTCCCAGCGGCGCAGCAGCGGCGCAGGGATCTGGCCGGTGGTGGCCGCCTGGTCGAGCTCGTTGAGGCGGCGCTGACGGTAGCGCTCAGCCGAATAGCGCGGCAGATCGGCGTGATCCACCACAGAGTCGCTCAGGTCATGGATGGCGGCGATGGTCCGGGCGATGTCATCGATCAGCCCGGCCGGTCCCCTCGTCAACTCGGCCAGGTCCATCGAGGCACCGGGCAGGTGGTTGTAGACGAAGGTGCGCATCTCGCCGCGGCGGACCGCACCGGCCACGCTCGGCACACGGAACGGAAGCTCAGCGCGGATGGCGGTGGAGAAGCCGCGCAGCACCTGCAGCTCTGTCTCCAGGCGCATGGCCGCCTCCTGGTGCTGAGGCGAGCGGATGCGCCAACGGTTGCCCTCGGCGTCGTGGACGATGGCGGCGGTGAAGTCGCGGGCGTCATCCGCAGCCGCGGCCACCCCGGTGGGGGAGAGTCCGGGCACAGCTGCAGTGGCCATGGCGGCCAGTTCCATCGAGTTCCATCGCACGTCCACCACCCTATGGGGCGTTATCCACAGATCGAGGGATTTCTGCGCGGGTGTCCCCGGTGAGCGATACCGTAGAGGGATGCACTCTTCCGCCGGACTGTCCGCCCCGCCCCGGGCTGCGCACCAGATCGATCGCCGGGATGCGGACAGGCGCCGGGAGGACTGGCTCCGGCAGGTCTGGGCCGTCCCGGACACCCGCGTGCTGCTGCTGAAGGACCGCACCACCCCGGTGCGCATCGGCGACGCCGGGGCGGCCAGCATCCGGTTCGTCTCGCCGGAGAGCATCGCCGCCCAGCCGACGGAGGGCACGGTGTACCTGGGCGAAGTCCCCGCTGACCAAGGGAACTCCACCGAGGCCCGCGGCCATGTGGTGGCGGTCCCGACGCCGGCCGCTGACACCCAGCCCGACGCCGCCTCTTCACGTACAGCCGACCAGCCCAGTGCTGTCGACCAGCCCGATCCCACGGACGCCCCCGGCGTTGACTGGGCCGATCTCCGGATGATCGGGGCGGCGCTGAACCCGCTGGAAGCCGCCCTGTTCACCCAGGCCCTGGCGATCACCGCCTGGCACGCCTCCGCCCCCTTCTGCACCCGCTGCGGCCACCGCACCGAGGTCCGGCACTCCGGGTGGATGCGTTTGTGCCCGAGCTGCGAGTCCGAGACCTTCCCGCGCACCGACCCAGCCGTGATCACCGCAGTGGTCGATGACCGCGGCAGGATCCTGCTGGGCTCTGCCTACCGCTGGGAGGCTCACCGGTTCTCCACCTTCGCCGGATTCGTAGAGGCCGGAGAGTCCCTGGAGGAGGCGGTGATGCGCGAAGTCGGCGAGGAGGCCGGCGTGCGGGTCCGCTCCGTGCAGTACATGGGATCGCAGTACTGGCCCTTCCCGCGCTCCCTGATGCTGGGCTATGTGGCCGTGGCGGAGGACCCGGAGGAGGCCCACGCCGATGACGACGAGATCCGTGCGGTCCGCTGGTTCACCCGCGAGCAGATCCACCGCGAGGTGGTTTCCGGGCAGCTGTGGATTCCGCCGAGCTCCTCGATCTCCCGCGCCCTGATCGACCACTGGTACGGCGGCGACGTGGAGACCGAAGAGCCCGCTCCTACGGACGAGCCGAGCACGCACCATGCCGTTCAGGAAGACCCCACTGACATCTCCGAGGAGACGCGATGACCGCTGAAGAGGTGCTCGAAGGCCTCGACGAGGAGCAGCGCGAAGCCGCCTCCACCCTGACCGGACCGCTGTGCATCCTGGCCGGCGCCGGCACCGGTAAGACCCGTGCCATCACCCACCGGATCGCCTATGGGGTCCGTGCCGGGATCTATGACCCGCACCGTCTGCTGGCGGTGACCTTCACCGCCCGGGCCGCCGCAGAGATGCGCTCCCGCCTGAACTCCCTGGGCGCCCCCGGGGTCCAGGCGCGCACCTTCCACGCCGCAGCCCTGCGCCAGCTGCAGTACTTCTGGCCGCTGGCCATCGGCGGCACCATGCCGCAGATCCTCGACCATAAGGTCCGCCTGCTCGCCGAGGCCGCCCGGCGCCTGCACATCACCACCGACCGCGCCTCGCTGCGCGATCTGGCCAGCGAGATCGAATGGGCCAAAGTCTCCACGCTGACCCCGGACTCCTATCTGGAGGTGGCTGAACAGGGCGCCGGCCGTGCCGAGCCCGGGGGAGTGGACCACCGCACCTTTGCCAAGCTCTACCAGTCCTATGAGGACGTGAAGCTGGATAAGCACCTGATCGACTTCGAGGATGTGCTGCTGCTGACCGTAGGCATCCTGGAGGATGACGAGCGCGTGGCCGCCCAGGTCCGTCAGCAGTACCGTCACTTCGTGGTGGATGAGTATCAGGATGTCTCTCCGCTGCAGCAGCGCCTGCTGGACCTGTGGTTGGGCGGGCGCGAGGAGATATGCGTGGTCGGCGACGCCGCCCAGACCATCTACTCCTTCACCGGAGCGACCCCGGACTTCCTGCTGAACTTCACCGGCCGCCACCAGGAGGCGAAGGTGGTCAAGCTGATCCGCGACTACCGCTCCACTCCGGAGGTGGTCCAGCTGGCCAACACTCTGCTCTCCGACCGCACCCGCGAGCAGGCCCGGCTCACCGATCCGCCCGCCTGGTCGGACCCGTTGCGGCTGGTCTCCCAGAAGAACCGCGGCCCGGCCCCGCAGCTGACCCAACACGCAGACGACGACGCCGAGGCGGCCTGGATCGCCGAGCAGATCGGTGTGCTGCAGGAGCGCGCCGTGCCGCTGAGCGAGATCGCCATCCTCTACCGCACCAACGGTCAGTCCCAGGCCTTCGAGCAGGCCCTGGCCCAGGCCGGCATCTCCTATCAGCTGCGCGGCTCCGAACGTTTCTTCTCCCGGGCCGAGGTCCGGGAGGCGCTCGCTGCGCTGCGCACCTCCTCCCTGGTGGAGGAGGGCGGGGACACTGTCCCGGAGGCGGTGCGCGCTGTGCTCTCCTCCCACGGCTGGCGCCGCGAGGCCCCGGAGACCACCGGTGCGGTGCGCGAACGCTGGGAGTCCATGGCCGCTCTGGTCTCGCTGGCCGACCAGCTCGACGCCGAACGCGAGGACTTCACCATGAAGGCCTTCCTGGCCGAGCTGGAGGAACGCTCCGCCGCCCAGCACGCCCCCACTGTGGAGGGCGTCACCCTGGCCTCCCTGCACTCGGCCAAGGGCCTGGAATGGGACGCGGTGTTCCTGGCGGGGCTGAACGAGGGCCTGATGCCCATCACCTTTGCCAAGGAGCAGAAGGAGATCGATGAGGAGCGCCGGCTCTTCTACGTGGGGATCACCCGGGCCCGGACCTATCTGTCCATGTCCTCGGCCAGCTCCCGGCATTCCGGCGGCCGCGGCAAGCGCCAGCCCTCCCGGTTCCTGCGCCCGCTGCGCCGCGAGCTCGGCCTGGAGGAGCCAACCCGGCGGATCGCCCCGAGCTCAGGCTCGAAGAACCCCAACTCCTCGGCACGGTCCAAGAAGACGGCCACCTGCTCCACCTGCGGCACTGTGCTCAGCGTGCCCACTGAGGTGAAGCGCCGCCGCTGCGCAGAATGCCCGGCCCGCTATGACGAGGCGCTCTTCGAGAGGCTGCGCGAATGGCGCTCCGCCCAGGCCGAGGAGCTGGAGGTCCCGGCGTTCATGGTCTTCACCGATGCCACCCTGGAGGTCATCGCGGAGAAGCGTCCCAGCTCGGATGAGGAGCTGCTGAAAGTCCCTGGTGTGGGGAAGAGCAAGCTGGAGAAGCACGGCGAATCGGTGAAGAAGGTCCTCGCCGAATCGGCCTGATCCCGCTGGCCAGTTCAGTCCGGATCAGTCAGACCTGCCCCATCTGTCGCTGGGCGAAGCTCACGCCCTCCAGGAAGGCGTCTGACTCCTTGGTGTGCGGGTAGCGCTCCACCAGGCGGCGGAAGGCCGGGCCGTGCCCGGGCTCGATCAGATGCGCCAGCTCATGGACCAGCACCCCGTCCTGCACCCAGCCCGGCATCTCCTTCAACCGGGAGGAGAGACGGATGGTGCCCTGGGACGAGGTGGTGGAGCCCCATCGGGTGTTCTGCCGGTCCGACCAGCGCACGCTGACCGGGCGGACGGCGTCGTCGAAGTGCTTCTTCGACAGCTCCAGGGCACGCTGCATGAGGGCCTCATCGCTGCGCTCGCGGCCGGCGGCCTTCTTGCGCAGCTTCTGCTGGAAGGCGCGGGCATGCTCCTCCAGGTGCCCCTTTCCCATGCGCAGCGGCACCCGCAGGCGCAGCGTCCCGCCCACCAGATCAGCACTGATGGTCCGCTTCCGCTTGGCCGAACGGATCACGATGACCTCCCGGCCGTCGATCAACTGCCGCTCTTCGCCTTCTCTGTACGCCATGGGGACCAGCCTAATTCTCGAACCTGTGGATAACGCGACGCGGCCGGAGCCCGACTCTGCGACGATGAGCTCATGGAACCGAACCCACGACGCCGGCTCGCCGCAGTCCTCGTGGACGGCCTGGGCCCGGTGGGCGCGCGCACTGCGCTCGCCCTGGCCGAGGCCGGCGTCGGGACCCTGCTCCTGCGCGACGGCACCCAGGGGAGCGCTGTTCAGCAGAGCAGCACAGCACAGACCGTCGACGCCGAGCAGGTGGGGGATCCGTATCTGAGCATCCACCACGGGCTGCCGCGCAGCACGGGGCTGCAGGATCTGCTGGACCGTGCGGCCCAGCAGCCGGCTTCTCAACCGGCGCCGCAGCAGACCGCGGTCATGGAATGCCCGGCAGATATGCGCCCGGATGGAGCCGATGTCTGTGTGCTGAGCCTGGGGGAGAGCTCAGGCGCAGGCCCGGCAGGCACAAGGTCAGCCTCCAGGACGTCAGCCCTGCATGCAGCGACCGTCTCAGCGGCGGCTCAGCAGGCCAGTCTGGTCATGCCGGTGCTCTGCCCAGCAGCAGGCGAGGCCGAGATCGGCCCGCTCATCGCACAGCCGGGAGTGCTGGAGGGCTTCGCCTGCGCCGGGTGCCGAGAGCTCAGCGCGGCGGCAACAGACATTCAGCCGGCACCAGCCGGAACCTCAGTGGAGCACACCGCCGGCCACAACCCGGCCGACGCCCGTCTCCACCACCAGCTCACCGCCGGGCTCATCACCCGGCAGCTGCTGACCCTGCTGGACGGCGTCCGCAATCCGGCGCTCGCCGAACACAGCCTGCTGCTCAGGCCCGACGGCGGATGGGAACGCCGCCCGGCCCCGGTGCACCCGGAGTGCGCCTGTCAGCTGGTCTCGCCGGAGCCCTTGCCGTCGTAGCCGCCGTCGAGCAGCTTCTGCAGCTCCTCGTCGATCTTGGCCGACTCCTCCTCGCGTTCCTTGCGCCGGGCCTGGTAGCCCTGCGGGTCATCCAGATCCTGCTCATCCGGCTGGACATCCGGGTGGGCCCAGACGTCGTCGCGCCCGGACATGCCCTCGGTCTGGCGCAGATGGGACCACAGAGCGGCGGCGTCGCGCAGACGGCGGGGACGCAGCTCCAGGCCCACCAGGGCGGCGAAGGTGTGCTCCGCCGGGCCGCCGGTGGCCCGGCGTCGGTGCATGGTCTCGCGCAGCTTGGGCAGCGACTCCAGATGCTCGGCCGCCTGGGAGACCACATCGTCCACCCAGCCCTCGACCAGGGCCAGCGTGGTCTCGATCCGCTTCAGCGCGGCCTCCTGCATGGGAGTGCGCTCGGGGGTGAAGAGGCCCTCGCCGAGGACCTCCTGCATGGCCTCCGGGTTGGTGGGGTCGATCTGTGAGGCGGCCTCCTGGATGCGGCCCATATCGATGTGGATGCCGGCCGCGTACTGCGCCACGGCGTTGAACAGGTCCTGCTCCAGCCAGGGGGAGCGGGAGAAGAGGCGCATCCGGGCGGCCTCGCGCAGGGCCAGGAACAGCAGGATCTCGCGGGAGTCCACCTGCAGGCCCTCACCGAACTCGCGGACGTTCTTGGGCAGCAGCGCCATGGAGTGACCGGCCAGCGGCAGTCCGATCTCCGAGGATCCGTGGACCTCCTTGGCCAGTTCGCCCACGGCCTGGCCCACCTGCATGCCGAAGGCCATGCCGCCCATGGACTCGATCATCCCGGTGATCTGCTGGGAGCCGGCGCCGCCCATCATGGAGGCGATCTCCGGGGGCATGCCGCCGCCCTGCTCGTCCAGCTGCTCCTTCAGGGCGCCGGAGAGCGCCTTGGAGACGGATTCGGCCACCGGCTCGGTCAGCCGCTTCCAGGAGTCGAAGGTCTCCTCCACCCACTGGGCGCGGGACCAGGCGTGGCCGATGGTGCCGGGGCTCTCGAAGGCGGTGGCGCCGTCCAGCCACATCTCGGCCAGGCGCAGCGCATCATCGATCTCGCGGCGCTCGGCGGCGGAGACGCTGGGGTCATCTCCAGCGGCGGCCTGACGGGCGGCCTGGCGTGCCATGGTCCAGTTGACCGGGCCCTGGTCCTCCTCGGAGGGGTTCTGCATGGCGGAGAACATCGCCTGCACCTGACCCATGATCTGCTGCATCATCTGCGGGTCCATGGGCATGCCCATCTGCGAGGGGTCGAAGCCCGGGGGCATCCCAGGGAAGCCGCCGGACTGATCGCCGGAGCCGTCCTGGCCCTGGCCGGGGCTTCCGGTGAAGCCCATGGAGGGGCCGCGGCCGGAGCCGTCCTTGCCGGCGTCGGCGTCATCTCCCTGACCGGGCATCTGGCCCCCGAAGAGCTGCTTGAAGAACTCCTCCATGGGGTCCTGCGGATTCTCGCCGTCGCCGGATCCCTGATCGTTCCGGTTGTTCTCGCTCATCGGACGCTCCCTGATCGTGGTCGCTCTGGAGATGGATGAGACACCAGCGTAGCGAGCCTCCCGGGCGCCTGTCTCTGCGCCCATGCCCCAGTTCGCCAGGGGATGAAGGTCAGTGAGAGAATGTCTCAGATCACTATGTCCGAGCGCCCAGATAATTCTGCATCCCCCTACGGTGCCTACGTGCGCGCACGTAGCGCTGCGCCTCCCGGCGTCGTGCCCGCGCCCCATCCGGGTGCGTCGCTGAGGGTCATGCATAACCCGAACCCCTATGCCGACGGGATGCCTGCGCCGGCCTCGCAGCCCTGGACGCTGCGCCGGACCGTCAAGACCGTGGCCGGGGTCTCGGCCCTGGTGCTCGGGCTGACCTCCCTGACGCTGCCCAGCCCGTACCTGTTGGAGGCCCCGGGACCCATCTTCAACACCACCGGTGAGATCGAGGATGAGCCGGTGATCACCATGGACGGTGCGGACACCTATGAGACTGACGGTTCGCTGAGCCTGACCACGGTCTACGTCAACGGCGCCCCCACCAACACAGTGCGCGTGCCGGATGTGGTGGCCGGCTGGTTCTCGCCGACCACGGACATCATGCCTCACGAGCTGATCTACCCCTCCGGCACCACCGCCGATGAGGTCGAGCAGATGAACACCCAGGCCATGGCCAGCTCCCAGGACCTTGCTCTGGCGGCCGCCCTGGAGGAGCTGGACATGGAGTACCGCCAGCAGCTCGACGTGCTGGACTTCGCCCCGGAGGCGGAGGATGCCGGCACCACTGAGGTCCTCGAGGTGGGCGATCAGGTCATCGCCGCCGGGGGAGAGGAGATCACCGGCCTGGAGGGCATGCGGGCAGCGGTGAACGATGCCGCAGGTCAGCCGGTAGAATTGACGGTGATCCGCGACGGCGAGGAGGTCGACGTCGAGGTCCCCACCTACCAGGAGGCCGACGGCGAACACTATGTCGGCATCATGCTTCAGGGAGACTTCGACTTCCCCGTGGACGTGGACATCCAGCTGGAGAACGTGGGCGGCCCCTCGGCAGGCCTGATGTTCAGCCTGGGCATCGTGGATGCGATGACCGAGGAGTCCATGACCGGCGGGGAGCAGTGGTCCGGGACCGGCACCGTGGATCCGGACGGCACCGTCGGGCCCATCGGCGGCATCGCCCAGAAGGCGGTGGGATCGCTGGACCAGGGTGCTGAGCACTTCCTCGTCCCGCGGGACAACTGTCCGGAGCTGGAGGGCAGAGTGCCTGAGGGGCTGCAGACCTACGGCGTCGAGGACGTCGCCGAGGCTCGGCAGATCGTCGAGGCGGTCCGCGACGGCGACGGAGACTTCCTCGCAGGGCTCGAACCCTGCGGAACTGAATAAGCATCACAGACACCGCACTACTGAATACGGCAGCACCAACAACCACACCACGCAGCCCGGCTCGCACCTGGTCCGGGAGGCGAAGAGAGGGTAGACGTGAGTTTCTCTCAGGGATTCGGTTCATCGAACCCCTTCGGAGGGTCAGGGAGCCTGTTCGGCTCCGGCTCCGGTGGGAACAACGATGACGACGGCGGCTCCGGCCGCGGAGGCTCCGGCGGCGGCTTCGGCGGCTTCGGAGGAGGGGGCAGCAGCTCCGGTGAGCGCTCCGGTCCGCGCCGCCCCTCAGCGCTGATCATCACCATTGTGATCATCGCGGCGCTGATCGGCGCCTTCATAGTCTTCGCCGGCTTCTACGCGGAGATCCAGTGGTACAACCACCTGGGCTACTCCGAAGTCTTCTGGACCGAGCGCCTGGCCAGGATCGGCATCTTCTTCGCCGCCTTCCTGATCATGGGCTTCCTGGTCTGGCTGAGCCTGTGGCTGGCCTTCCGGAACCGTCCGCAGAACGTGGGCGGGCAGGTCAACGATTCGGTGGCCCGCTACCAGAAGTCGCTGGACTCCATGCGCCGCCTGATCATGCTGGGCCTGCCCGCGCTGATGGGCATCTTCGCCGGCACCACAGCCCAGGGCGCCTGGGAGACGGTGCTGCTGTTCATCAACCAGGAGCCCTTCGGCGCCGCTGACCCGCAGTTCGGCCTGGACTACGGCTTCTTCGTCTTCACCATGCCCTTCCTGGGCTTCTTCAACGGCTTCCTGATCTCCGTGGTCCTGGTGGCAGGCATCGCCGGCATCCTCTGCCACTACCTCTACGGCGGCATCCGGATCGAGCAGTCCGGCAAGTTCGTCGTGGAGAAGGCCGCCCGCTGGCACATCGCCGTGGTCGGTGCGCTCTTCCTGCTGCTGCAGGGCGTGAACTGGTGGCTGGACCGCTATGCCACCCTGCAGGACCAGGGCGGGAACTGGGCCGGCGCCATGTACACCGACGTCAACGCGGTGATCCCCGCCCAGACCATCTTGGCGGTGGCCGCCGTCGTCGTCGCGCTGGTCTTCATCCTGACCGCGGTGACCGCACGCTGGCGCTTCAGCATCATCGGTGCGGCCATGCTGGTGGTGACCGCCGTCATCGCCGGTGCGCTCTACCCGTTCCTGGTCCAGGAGTACCAGGTCCAGCCCTCCGAGCGGACGTTGGAGGAGGAGTTCATCCAGCACAACATGGAGATGACCCGCTACGCGTACGATCTCGATGAGCTGGAGCAGACCGACTACGACGCCGAGATGGTCGCCGAAGAGGGAGCTCTGGCCGAGGACAGCGTCAATATGGAGAACATCCGTCTGCTGGACCCGAACCTGGTCTCAGCGGCCTTCGGTCAGTTCCAGCAGTTCCGTCAGTACTACTCCTTCCCGGACACGCTGAGCTTCGACCGCTATGACATCGACGGTGACACCCACGACACCGTCATCGCGGCCCGTGAGGTCAACGTCGCCCAGGATGCCTCCTGGGTGAACCAGCACCTGATCTACACCCATGGCTACGGCCTGGTGGCGGCCAACGCCTCCACGGTGACACCGGAGGGCCGGCCCGACTTCACGCTGCAGGGCATCCCCACCCATGGTGATCTCGGCAGCGATGAGGACTACGAGCCGCGCATCTACTTCGGCGAGAACTCCCCGGACTACTCCATCGTGGGTGCTCCGGAGGGTTCTGACCCGATGGAGCTGGACCGTCCGGCCTCGGCCGATTCGGACCAGGACACCGTCTACACCTTCTCAGGCGACGGCGGTCCCTCCGTGGGCAACATCTTCAACCGGCTGGTCTACGCCATTCAGTTCCAGTCCCCGGAGATCCTGCTCTCGGGCGATATGAACGAAGAGTCCCAGATCCTCTATGACCGCCACCCGCGTGAGCGTGTGCAGAAGGTCGCTCCGTTCCTGGAGGTGGATCAGAACATCTACCCGGCCATCATCGGTGACCGTGTGAAGTGGATCGTGGAGGGCTACACCACCTCGGACGCCTTCCCATACTCCACCCAGCAGCAGCTGGAGTCGGCCACCACCGATGCCTTGACCCAGGGCGGCCAGGTGCTGACCGGCAATGTCAACTACATCCGCAACTCGGTCAAGGCCACTGTGGATGCCTATGACGGCTCGGTGGAGCTCTATGCATGGGATCCCGAGGACCCGGTCCTGCAGTCCTGGGAGAACATCTTCCCGGGTACGTTGGAGCCCTACTCGGAGATGAGCGCTGAGCTCATGGACCATGTGCGCTACCCGGAGGACATGTTCCGCGTGCAGCGTGCGCTGCTCGGTGAGTACCACGTGACCGAGGCGGGCACCTTCTACGAGGGCAACGACGCATGGTCGGTCCCCGATGACCCGACGAGCGGCGAGGACAACTCTGTGGCTCAGCCGCCCTATTACATGACTCTGCGGATGCCGGAGCAGGAGGAGGAGAGCTTCTCCCTGACCGGAACCTTCATCCCGCAGGTGGCTGAGGGTGCCCAGCAGCGCAACGTGCTCTACGGCTTCCTGGCCGCATCCGGCGACGCCGGAACCGGTGAGGACGGCGAGAAGCACGAGGACTACGGTCAGCTGCGCCTGCTGGAGCTGCCGCGTGACACTGCAGTTCCCGGCCCGGGCCAGACCCAGGCGAACTTCGACTCCAACGCGCAGATCTCCCAGCAGCTGAACCTGCTGCGCCAGGGAGCCTCCGAGGTGATCAACGGCAACATGATCACCCTGCCCGCCGGCGACGGCATCCTGTATGTCCAGCCGGTCTACGTGCAGTCCACCGGCACCGACGCCGCCTACCCGGCGCTGCGTCACGTGCTGGTCGCCTACGGTGAGGAGGTCGGCTTCGCTGACACCCTTGGCGAGGCGCTGGACCAGGTCTTCGGCGGCGACTCCGGCGTCGAGGTGGCCGAGGGAGCCGGCGTCGAGGGTGAGGCCGTCGATGACGACCTCGAGCTGCCTGAGGATGAAGAGGGCGCCCTCGAGGAGGACGCCGATCTGGGCCAGGATCCTGAGGAGGACGCCGCCGCTGAGGAGGACGCCGCCGCTGAGCAGGACGATGCCGCTCAGCAGGAGGACGAGGAGCAGGCCGATGCACCGGCAGCCGGTGACGGTGACCTCGAGTCCATCCAGGATGAGATCCTCGACGCTTGGGAGGATTCCCAGGAGGCCTTCGAGCAGGGTGACTGGGGCGCCTATGGAGAAGCCCAGGAGCGCCTGTCCGAGGCCCTCGCCGAATTCGAGCAGATGACCGGCGGAGAGTGACGATCTCGAGCGGTGTGGGTGGGATCACGCCCCACCTGCACCGCTCGATTTTGCACAGCGTTCATAAGCTTGTAAGCTATATAAGTCCCGCTCAGGGAAACCCAACGCGGGGTGGAGCAGTTCGGTAGCTCGCCGGGCTCATAACCCGGAGGTCGCAAGTTCAAATCTTGCCCCCGCAACGAGAAGAGAAGGCCCTCGCCATTATGGCGGGGGCCTTCTGCGTGTGTACGGGCCGGGAATGAGAGCCTCCGGTCTGACAGCTGGAGACGGCTCTACACCGGCTGATCGTCAGAACGTCTGTGGTGCTCATGGACCACAGAGGCCGGCGACGGCTCCACGTGACGAAAGGCGTCGTTGTCACTGGTCACGGTCCACATCCCACGATGTGCTCAGGCCCCTTGGTGAGGAGCTCTTCGAAGAGTATGGACGTCTCAGAGAGAATGGGCCACCGAGGAGAGTGACGACAACGCCGAGGAGGGCAGAGACCTGTCTGTCGCCGAGCCGAGTCCTGGGACCACCAGACATCGCCTTCCCCGCCCGAAAGCCCGCAGGCTGGTGATCGTTACGAGCATCATCGCTCTGCTGATGGTGGGAGGCTCTGCGCTTGTGTGGTGGGGGCAGCGTTCGCTGATCTACTTCCCCGGCGGCAGTGCGCCTTCGGTCGAGGACGCGCTGCCTGGGGCGGAGGAGGTCAGCCTCAGCACTGACGATGATCTCGAGCTGGATGCATGGTTCCTTTCGCCCAGCTCAGAGGCGGACCGTGGTCAGGCCGTCCTCTATCTGCCCGGCAATGCCGGTGACCGCTCATCGCGCTCCGGCATCGCCACCGAGCTCAGTGAACGTGGTTTCGGGGTGCTCCTGCTCGACTATCGCGGTTTCGGGGGAAACCCGGGAAGCCCTTCGGAGGAGGGGCTCGCGAGCGACGCCCGGGCCGGCGTCGTCGCCTTGGAGGAGCAGGACTACGAGCCGGAGGACCTCATCTACATGGGGGAGTCGCTGGGCACGGGTGTGGCAGCTCGGCTGCACCATGACGTTCCTCCTGCGGGTCTGATCCTGCGCTCCCCGTTTCCTGACCTCGCCAGCCTTGGACAGGAGCACTACCCGCTTTTGCCTGTGCAGAGGATGCTTCGTGACGACTTCCCGGTCCTGGAACACGTGTCCGGGAGTGAGGTGCCCACCACCGTGATCTACGGAGACTATGACGAGGTGGTGCCGGCCTCTCAGAGCAGGGAGGTCGCGGATGCCGTCGGGCAGAATCTGGTGGAGGAGCTGGAGATCTCCGGAGCCCGGCACAATGACCCAGTGATGTTCGGGCCCGAGGTGGCGGAGGCCGCCGCCCGGCTGGCAGACACCATCGACTGAGGTCTCCCACGTCCATCCACCGTCAGGACGCGTTGCCGCTCTGAAAGCGATCTTGCCTGCTCATCACTGGCCGAGTGGGCCCTGGATCTTATCCCTCGCCGTCGCGGTGAGGACCTCTGATGTGTCTGCCAGCAGAGACCAGTCTTCTGAACCGCGGCGCATCACCATCAGGACGGTGCGCACCGGGGCGATCGGCCCAGAGAGCGGCACCCGGACGACGCCGGCATGAGTCGGGGCCATCCGGGGCATGAAGGAGACGCCGAGCCCCGCGGCCACCAGCGAGGAGACTGCCGTCCAGTCCTGAGCGTGATGCCTCTCCGAGGGTGAGAAGCCAGCCTTGGAGCAGTGCTCCAGAACCTCCTGCCTCGACCCCTGCCCCGGGGACCCCAGGATCCAGCTCTCATCGGCGACCTCCAGCAGGTCGATCTCTCCGTGTTCGGAAGCTAAGGGATGATGTTCGGAGATGATCAGGTCCACGGGCTCGACCACCAGGCGGCGCACGGTGAATCTCGGATGATCGGTCGGCGGAGTATGCTGCCCGGCGGGCATGACGACCAGATCCGCCTCTCGGGAGGTCAACAGCTTCTGGGCGTTGGAGGGCTCGGTCTCTCGAAGAAGCCAGCTGCTGCTCGGGTGCTGTCTCTGCCAGATCGGCAGCGCCGGGACCACGATTGCTGAGACGGCGAAGACATGGGCGGCAATCCGTACCTGTCCGATCTGCGGATCCGCGGCATCGGAGAGCGCGCTGCGAGCCCTTTCCTCGGCCGCATGCAGGTGAGGCGCTTCCCGGACCAGGGCCTGGGCGGCGTCCGTGAGCTCCACCTGCCTCCCACGACGCCTCAGCAGGGGAGCCCCCAGATCTGTTGAGAGCCGCTGCAGCTGCCGAGAGACGCCGGAGGAGTTGCGCCCCAGGACTTCGGCCGCAGCATTGACGCCGCCGTATTCGGACACCGCTTCCAGCAGGGGGAGCGCATCGTCGATGAGTCGAGCTGTCATGGCTCCAGTCAACCATTGCTGGTCCAGCAACGGAATGCAGTGTAAGAACGCCGTGGACGGGAACGGACGCGCTCGGTCATGGTGGTCCGCGTGGAAATTCTCTGTGCAGTCCTGGCCGCCGCTATGTTCGGCGCCGGACACTATATGAGCGGCACGGCCAGCAGGCGGCAGGGACCGGTGGCAGTGGCCTATTGGACCCAGTTCGGTGTCGTCGCTGTGGCCTTGACGCTTCTGCTCGCGCGTCCTGTCGATGGGTGGGATCCTGCCGCCCTGCTGTGGGGCGGTGGAGCGGCCTTGGGTGGCGTCGTGGGATCGCTGTGTCTCTACGCGGCGCTCTCGCGGGCGACCTTCACCCTGGCTGTGGGGGCATCCACCGTGACCACCACGGTCACACCGGCCCTCGTGGCCATGGCGCTGCTGGGGGAACAGGTCACGTCGCTGCGGCTGGCACTGGTGGGCCTCTCGATGCTCACCGTCTGGCTGTTGGTCTCGCAGAAGCGTCAAGAGGGTGTGGCGGTGGTGACATCTCCGCTGCCTGTGGTCACCGGATCCACTCCCGTGGTGCACGAGCAGGACGCTGGCGCATCGGACAGTGCACCGAGGCCTTTGTGGTCACAGAAGAAGTCAGGCTCCAGCCTCGGAGCGGCGCTGCTGCCGCTGGCCGCCGGTCTCGGCTACGCCGTGGAGTTGGTCAGCGTGGCTCAGATCCCAGGGGAGAGCTTCACGCAGGGGCTGTCTGCCTGGGCGGTGGTCTCTCTGGTGGTCATGCTGCTGGTGTTCCTGCTGCGCAGGGACGGTTCTGGTGCGGCGCGCCTGCCCCGTCTGGTCCCGCGCGGCGGTGCCGGTGCGTTGGTGGTGCTCGCCGGCGGGTTCAGCGCAGCCGGCATGATGCTCTTCCACCTCAGTGCGGCCGGCATCGGATTGGCGACCACCTCGGCCGTCGTCGCAGTGTACCCAGCGGTGCCGATCCTGTTGGCGGTGGCGTTGCTGCGTGAGAGGCCCAGCCCGCGCGGCTGGGCAGGTCTGCTCTGCGCGTCCGTGGTGGTGGGGCTGGGGGCTCTCAGCACAGTGCTCCAGGGATAGGTCTTCAGGGTCCCCGGCAGGGCCGGAGGAGTCCCACAGCTGCGCTCACGGCGGCATGGTGGCTGCTGGGATCGGCCAGCCGTGCACGTGCCCTGAGCCCGAGCCTGCGGCGAACCAGTCTGGCGGCTCAGTCGAGCTCGTAGCTCTCCCGGGCCATGAAGAAGCCGTTGCCGGTCTGGGTGTTCCAGCACTCGAAGCCGGCCTGCGAGGAGCTGCAGGCGAAGTCGCCGCTGGCGGCGGTCTCTCCATAGTCCAGGTGGCTGGTCTGGGAGCTCACCGAGCCGTCGCAGGAGGTCTGAGTCTCGCCCTCTGCGTTGATCGTCAGCGTGACCGGGCCGTCGCAGTCCTCGGGAGCGTCGAACTCGTACTCCTGGATGGTGCAGGAGAGCGAGTCGCCGCTGATCTCGCAGCCGATGTTCTCCGAGGGGGCGGAGAAGGTGTCCATCTCCACGGCACCCTCAGGAGCCGGGCGGGCGTCTTCCTCTTCGGGAGCCGCCTCCTCAGGGTCCTGTTCCTGCTCAGGGGCGTCCTGGGGGCCCTGCTCCACGCCGTCCTGCTGCGGCTCCCCCTCGTCATCGCCGAAGAGTTGGAACGGCAGCAGGAACAGCGCGGCCACCACTGCGCCCACCAGCAGGATGCCCATCACGATGAGCAGGCAGCATCCGGCGCCGCTGCGGCTGCGGGAGGCCCGCTCCGGCTCGGCATAGCCGGGCCAGGGCTGAGCCGGCTGCTGCTGGGCCTGCGGGGGATAGGCTGCGGCCGCAGGGTAGGCCGGTGCTGCGGGATAGTAGGCGGCCCCCTCCTCAGGAGTCTCCTCCTGGGGCGGGACCTGGTGCTCGAAGGTGCCTGTGTCGGCATGCAGCTGAGGCATCGCCTGGGTGGCGTTGGCGGCACCTGAGGCGGGCATGGCCTGAGTGGCGTCCCCGCGGCGTCGCAGGCCGGCATCGATCTCTGGGTCTCCCAGGCTGGCCAGCCAGTCCACCAGGTCCGGGTAGGTGTTCGGATTCTCGGCGATCAGCGGCCGCAGCTCCGGGTGATCGCTGGCGAGCTCGTAGAGCTCCTCATGACTGGTCGCAGGGTCTGCCGCTCGTGATGCCGGGTCCGTCATGGAGACCATGATGCACTATCGGCCTGGGACTCGCAGAACGATAGGCTTCATGAGAGCTTTCGGTTCTCCACCAGAGACAAGGGGTGTCCACACTATGCGCCGGCCCGTCCTCCGCCCTGCCGAATCTGCACTGAGCGGAATCCGACTGATCGGCACTGGACTGATCGGTGTCCTGCTGCTGAGCTCCTGCGCACAGGATCCTGGGCCCGATGTCATGGAGGAGCCGGTCAGCCAGGAGTCGCTGGAGGAGTTCCTCGTCGAGCAGGAAGATGTGCTGGCGGAAGAGGCTGTGGTGATGGTCCTGCAGGAGGGCGAGGTTCACACCGCCACCACCGACGGGGCAGATGAGCACACCCTCTTCGAGCTGGCCTCGCTCTCCAAGCCCATGACCGGCATGCTGTTGGCCGACGCTGTGGACCGCGGCGAGGTGGGGTTGGAGGACGCGTTGGCCGAGCACCTGGCGGATCTGGAGGGCACCGAGGCCGGGGAGATCACCCTGGAGGAGCTGGCCACCCACACTTCGGGGCTGCCGCTGGTTCCCGACGCCGACGGGTTCGCTCAGCAGGACCATCAGGCGCGCCAGGCCGGGGAGAACCCCTATGAGGTCAGCACGGAGGAGCTGATCAGTCTGGCCGCCGAGCAGGGCGTGGGGGATTCCGGACGCTACATCTACTCGAATCTGGGCATCGCGCTGCTGGGCCACGCCCTGGCGGAGTCGGCCGGAATGACCTATGAGGAGCTGCTGCAGGAGCGGCTCACCGAGCCGCTGGGCATGGATGAGACCACCACCTCCGACGCCGAGGGCCATCCCTCTGACGAGGACCTGATCCAGGGCTACGACAGCAGCGGAGAGGTGGAGGACTTCGGCTCGGAGGCCTTCAGTCCGGCTTCCTCCTCCCGAGCGACCCCGGAGGACTACATGCTGATGATCGAGGCGATATTCGAGGGCACCGCGCCCGGTGCTGAGTCGGTGGAGCGCTCAGACATCAACCCGGATATGGGCCTGGGCTGGCATCTGAAGCCCGAGGGCTACGCCTGGCACAACGGCATCTCCAACGGCTACGCCAGCCTGGTGGCCCTGGACCCGGATACCGAGACAGCCGTGCTGCTGTTCTCCAACTATGGCGTGGAGAACAGCGAGCTGGGCATGGATCTGCTCCAGGACATCCTCGACGCCGCAGACTGACGTCCCGGCTTCGCTGCACTGACCCCAGCCGCGCGCTCAGCGCAGAGCATGTCGCGCCTTGAGCGCCGTTCTCGCCACCGTCATATGTGTCGGGGGTGAGGTGACTTTCCCTAGGCTGGACGTACACGGAGTGCACAGCCGAGGAGATGAGATGGCCACGCAACGGAAGTTTTGGACCGCATGGACCGCCGTCGGGCTGTTGGCGCTGACCGCATGTGCTGAGGGCGAGGGGGCGGAGGAGAATCCCGAGGACGCTGCCCAGCAGGAGGCGCCGCAGGACGGGGTCGGCCAGGATGCCGGTCAGGAGGGTTCCGACCAGGAAGCCTCCGAGGATCAGCGGGCCTACGCATTCGGGGCGAATCAGGTGGAGACCACTGAGGACGGGGACCCGGTCTACAGCTTCACCCTCGAGGCCGAAGGCGGCGAGGCGCTGGAGGACGCCCACGTGGTCCATACTCTGCCCGAGGGCCTGGAGCCCCGGTCCACCGAGCCGGAGGGTGAGGAGCATGAGGACTCGCTCACCCAGTCCTGGACCACCGACATCTCCGCGGAGGAGCCGCTCCAGGTGGAGCGTGAAGCCGTGCTGGTCTCACCGGAGGCCGCTGTGCAGGACACCGACCCGGATGAGGTTGTGGACGCCGGCCAGGGCGAGGAGGATGACTTCTTCGAATCCACCTTCTGCCTCTATGAGGAGACCGGCGGCGAGGAGATCGACTGCGTGACCCTCCAGGTCAACGTGGAGCAGGACTGAGCTCAGGCTCCGGCGGCCATCTCCACGAAGAGCTGATGCAGACGCGTGTCCTCGGTCAGCTCCGGATGGAAGCTGGCGCCCAGCAGCAGGCCCTGGCGCACGGCCACGGGGCGGCGCTCGCCGGCCTCGGTACCTGCTGATGAGACCGCCAGGACCTCCACGCCCTCGCCGACCTCCTCGATCAGTGGTGCGCGGATGAACACCGCGGAGAGCGGAGCGTCGTCACCGGGCAGGTCGGTCACGCTGAGGTCCTCGGTGAAGGAGTCCAGTTGGCTGCCGTAGCCGTTGCGGCGTACGCGCACCTCCAGGCCGCCTATGCGCTCGAAGTCCTCCAAGGCCTCGGCATCGGCCACCGACTCAGCCAGCAGGATGAGGCCCGCGCAGGTGCCGAAGACGGCCATGCCGGCGTCGTGCTGCTCCCGGATGGCCTCCATGAGCCCCACCGATGCTGCCAGGCGGGCCATCGTGGTGGACTCCCCGCCGGGGACCACCAGGCCGTCCAGGCCCTCCAGCTCAGCGGGGCGGCGGACGGTGCGCACCTCGGCCTCGGAGCTCTGCAGGGCGCGGACATGCTCGGCCACAGCGCCCTGCAGCGCCAGCACACCGACGTGTGGTGCGCTCACCAGCCGCGCTCGGCCAGACGGTGCGGGGCGGGCAGGTCGGAGACGTTGAGACCGACCATGGCGTCGCCCAGGCCCTTGGAGACCTCAGCGAGGACGGCCGGATCGTCGTAGTAGGTGGTGGCCTTGACGATGGCCTCGGCGCGGGCGGCCGGATTGCCGGACTTGAAGATGCCTGAGCCCACGAACACGCCGTCGGCGCCCATCTGCATCATCATGGCGGCATCGGCCGGGGTGGCCACGCCGCCGGCCACGAAGAGCACCACGGGCAGGCGGCCGTCGCGGGCCACCTGCTTGACCAGATCGTAGGGGGCCTGCAGCTCCTTGGCGCGGACGAAGAGCTCATCGTCGGCCAGGGAGGTGAGCTGTGCGATCTCCGCGTTGATGGTGCGGATGTGCTTCATCGCCTCGGAGACGTCGCCGGTTCCGGCCTCGCCTTTGGAACGGATCATGGAGGCGCCCTCGGTGATGCGGCGCAGGGCCTCACCCAGGTTGGTGGCGCCGCAGACGAAGGGCACCGAGAACTTCGACTTATCGATGTGGTGGATGTAGTCGGCGGGGGAGAGCACCTCGGACTCGTCGATGTAGTCCACCTTCAGGTGCTCCAGCACCTGGGCCTCCACGAAGTGGCCGATCCGTGCCTTGGCCATCACAGGGATGGAGACGGTCTCGATGATCCCGGAGATCAGGTCCGGGTCGGACATGCGGGCCACGCCTCCGGTGGCGCGGATGTCGGCGGGGACGCGCTCCAGGGCCATCACGGCGACGGCGCCGGCCTCCTCAGCGATCTTGGCCTGCTCGGGGGTCACTACGTCCATGATGACGCCGCCCTTGAGCATCTGAGCGAGTCCTTTGTTGACGGTACCCTTCTCAGCAGTGCTTGCTTCGGCGGCGGGGGCGGTGTCGGTCACAGAGATCTCCTCAGGCAGAACAATGGGGTGCGAACAATCCGCACCCCATTGTTGCAGAAGCTTCTCTGCGTGGGTTCAGCCCTTGTCATGCTGAGACTCGAGAGCCTCAAGGTCGGCTGCGATGTCCTCGGCGCTGACACCGGTTCCGGACTCGCCGGAGCCGATGGCCGGGCGCTGCTCGGAAGGGCCCTTCAGAGCGGCCAGCCGGGCGTCCACCTCGGCCTGCTCGCCCAGGTCTTCCAGGGACTCGAACTGGGCATCCAGGGAGGAGGCGGCCAGCTCGTTCTGGCCGCGCACGCGGGCCTCCTCGCGGCGGATCTTCTCCTCGAAGCGACCCACCTCGGAGGTCGGGTCCATGACGTCGATGGATTTCACGGCGTCGTGCACCTGGGATTGCGCGTGGGCGGCGCGGGAACGAGCCACCAGCTCATCACGCTTGGAGACCAGCTGCTGGCGCTTGGACTTCATCTGCTCCAGGCCGGACTTCAGCTTCTCCACGATCTCGCGCTGGGACTGGATGGTGGGCTCAGAAGTCTTGGCCGAGGACTCCGACTCCATCTGACGCTGGATCGCCACCTTGGCGAGGTTGTCGAACTTGGCTGCGTTCTCAGCATCCTCAGCCTGACGGAACTCGTCTGCTTTGCGGGAGGCGGCCAGCGCCTTCTGGCCCCAGGACTGGGCGGTCTCCAGGTCCTCCTTGTAATCGTCCTCCATCATGCGCAGGTTGCCGATGGTCTGGGCGACGGCCTCCTCGGCCTCAGCGATGTTGTTGGTGAAGTCCCGGACCATCTGGTCCAGCATCTTCTCCGGGTCTTCGGCGCGGTCCAGCATCGCGTTCACATTGGCGCGGATGAGCTGGGACATTCTGCCGAAAATGGACTGCTTGGACACAGTGATCACCTTTCCTCGTGGGCTACTGCGCCGCGGTCCGCGCGGGACTCACGGCTCACAGTTCGATTCTTTCCTCTTCGGGCTGATGCGTCCAGTGGCCCCGGGACGCTGAGTCCCCAGATCCTCAGAACAGTCCCCGACGCCGGCGCGGCCCCATCCGGAAGCCGCCGCGGCCGTAGCCCATCCGGGGCCCGCCGAAGCCTCCGCCGTAACCACCCCCATAGCCGCCTCCGTGTCCGCCGCCCATGGGGTCCCGGCCGGCGATGCCGCCGCCCATGGCACTCATATTGGCCTCGGCGGCCTCGCGCTGGGCGATCTGGGCGGCCTGGACCGCCAGGGTCTTTGCCTGGGTGGCCATCTCCAGGGCGCGGGAGGGCTGGCTGTCAGCGAAGCTCTGGGCTTCAGAGAGGCAGCGCTCGGCCTCGGCCAGGCGGGTGCGGGCAGTGTTGCTGGTGAAGTGCCGGCGGGAGCGCAGGTAGTCCACCGAGGACTGGACCTGGTTGCGGGCGGTCAGCAGCTCCGCGTCCAGGGTCTCGCGGGCCCGGCGGTCCTTGGCCTGCAGGTCGCGGACCGAGTTCAGCGGCTCGTCCAGCTCCCGGTGGGCCAGCTCCAGCGACTGCAGCAGCTCCAGCGGGTCGATCCGCTCTCCGGAGGACAGCTCCTGCCGGACCCGGGCCACGGCGGTCTCCGCGGCGGCGATCGGCCCGGCCAGCTCGGGGGCCTGGCCGGCGTCGCGGGTGGCCTTGGCCTGAGCGATGTCCTGCTCGGTCTGGGCGATGCCCACATCCAGATTCCGCCGCGCCTGCTCCAGGCGCTCGCCGTGCTGCTCCATGGAACTGATCAGGTCCGCTGCGTCTCCGGCGGTCTCCTCGCCGTGGTGGATGGAGATGACGGCGTCGCTGGTGCTGTCGGCTTCGGCGGCCTTGGCGGCGGCATCGCGGGCCTCACCGGCCTGCTGCAGCGCCTGGGCGGACTGGGAGAGGTTGTCGCGGAACTGGCTCAGCGCATCCTCGCTGTATTTCTGTTCCAGAGTGGGCAGGTGGGACTCCACGCGCTGGCGACGGGTGGAGAGGTCGTTCAGCTGCTGGTCGAGCTGCTCGATGGCCGGGCGCGGATCCCGCTCCAGGTTCCGCATCCCCTCGAACTCCTTGCGGTGGGACTCAAGGGTCTCGTTGATCTTCTCGCAGTTGGTGAAGATCCGCTTCACCAGCTCACGAGCCTCCTGCTCCTGCTCAGGCGGCTCGCGGTCCAATCGGTGCTGCAGGCGGAAGGACTCGGTGAGGTACTCGTGGGCCTGGGCGATGTCCTGCTGGAAGACCGTCACCTGGTCCTCACCGTAGGAGGCCTGGGCGAAGAGCACCTCCTGCTCGGAGGAGCGGACGGCGTCGTCGGCTGCGATGAGCATGGCGCCGGCCTCCTGGCGCAGCGTCTCCAGGGGAGCGGTGTCCGTGCGGTCGGGCTGCTCCTGCGGTCCGCCGGACATCTGATGCTGGCCGGGCTGGCCGATGATCTGCTGCTGCTTCTTGCCCCCGGAGAGCCAGACGGCACCCACCCCGATGATGGCCAGCACGGCGGCTCCGATGAGCAGGGGGCCCACCAGCATCGCTCCCACCGGCATCGGAAGACTGGTGATCAGGGAGCTGGGGAAGGCCTCATGCAGCATGGTTTTGAGTCTATAAGCAGGGTCTGACACAGTCCATGGACAGGCGGGGAGCCCCGCGTTGAGCTTCCGAGGACACGTCCAGGAACTATCCGGGAGCCTGTCGACGTTGTCACAGGGAGCATGGGCACAATGGCTCTGCCGACTTCTCGAACGAACTGCCGAATTCAGGTGTTGCTATGACTTCAGACCGCAACGAACCCCGCGAGGACGCACCCCGCGAGCCTCTTCAGGGACAGCCTCAGGACGCGCTGCCCGGTGAGAACACCGGCCTGCCCGGCGAGGAGCCCACCCAGCGGATTCCGCAGGAGCAGGACGAGCAGTCCCAGGCGGAGACCCCCGACGCCGACGTCCCCCATACCGAGGCCCCGGAAGTCGACGCGGAGGAGGCAGAAGAGCGCTTCGAGGCCGGCCCCACCATCAGTTCCGCCCACGCTCATCCCGCTGAGCCCCATCCAGGCGAGCCCTCAGCGGGCCCGGCTGGCCCGGGAGCGCCCCACAGCTCTGCCGAGGAGACCAGCGCTCTGCCGGTCTTCTCCCCGTATGGCGAGCAGCCCGGCGCTGAGCAGCCTGCCACCGACCAGTCCGGCGCCTACCCGGCCTCGCAGGCCCAGCCCGCCGGCCACTACTTCTATCCCCCCGGTCCTCCGGCTCCGCCCACCTATCCGGGCCAGCCGGCTCAGGACGTCCACCCGTCCTATGTCACGCCGCAGCAGGAGACTCCCAAGCGGAGCATCGGCGTCGGGGGCTTCACCGCCGGCATGCTGGTGGCCGCCCTGGTGGGCGGCGGCGTGGCCGTGGGCTGGGGTGCGCTCTCCGGCGACGGCTCGGCGGCCCCCGGCGGCGGCATCGAGATCAACAATCCGGAGAGCGCCACGGAGGTGACTGCGGCCGCGGCGAAGGCCTCGCCCTCTGTGGTGACCCTGGCGGTGACCGGCCAGCAGGGCGCGGGCTCCGGATCCGGCATCGTGCTGGATGATCAGGGCCATGTGCTGACCAACACCCATGTGGTGACTCTGGGCGGGCAGACCAACAGCCCGGAGATCTCTGTTCAGACCCATGACGGCTCGGTGACCTCTGCTGAGGTCGTCGGCACCGATCCGCTCAGCGATCTGGCCGTGGTCCAGCTGGATGACACCAGTGGTGTCACCCCGGCTGAGATGGGCAGCTCCGGGGACCTGAACGTAGGTGATCAGGCCATCGCCATCGGCGCCCCGTTGGGCCTGGAGGGAACCGTGACCGACGGCATCATCTCCACGCTGAACCGGACCATCTCGGTGGCCTCCGCCGATGCCGGCGACGAAGAGGCCGAGGAGGCCCCGGAAGAGCCTGAGGAGGGCGAGGAGGATCCCGAAGGCTTCGAGTTCTTCTTCCCAGATCAGGACCAGGCGCCCACCCAGGGCTATATCCACCTCAACGTCATCCAGACCGACGCCGCCATCAACCAGGGCAACTCCGGCGGCGCGCTGGTGGACGGCCAGGGCAACATCGTCGGCGTGAATGTGGCCATCGCCTCGGCCGGCGGTGGAGGCGGCGGCCAGATGGGCCAGACCGACGCCGGCTCCATCGGCGTGGGCTTCGCCATCCCCATCGACTACGCCCAGCGTGTGGCCGAGGAGCTCATCGACAACGGCGAGGTCTCCCACGGCCTGCTGGGCGTGCAGGTGCTGGACTCCAGCGCTGAGGGCCTGGAGCCCGAGGACGCCATGTTCCACCAGGGCTTCACCAACGGTGCGGTGATCGACAACATCCCGGACGGTTCGCCCGCCGGCGAGTCCGGGCTGCAGAGCGGTGATCGGATCACCCATGTGGATGACCGCCCGGTGACCAACGCCAGCTCGCTGACCGCGATCGTGCGCGAGTACGCGGCAGGCGATACCGTCACGGTGACCTATATCCGGGATGACCAGGCCCACGAGGTCGAGGTCACCCTGGACGGCATGTGAGAGATACGGAGAGCATGGACGCACAGCTGAAGAGCCCGCAGGAGCTGATCGACGGCCTGGGCATGGAGAGGCTGCTGGCCTTCGCCGCCCACCCGGATGATCTGGACTTCGCGGCGGCGGCCACAGTGGCCGCGCTGTCGGAACGGGGCGTGGAGGTCACCCTCTGCCTGCTGACCGCCGGTGATGCTGGGGGCTTCGAGCTGGGCCGCGACGCCGAAGAGATGGCCGCCCGGCGTCGTCAGGAGCAGCTCGACGCCGCCGAGATCCTGGGGATCCGCGAAGTCATCTTCCTGGACGAGCGCGACGGCTTCGTCGAGCCCACTCTTGAGCTGCAGAAGAAGATCGTGCGGGTGATGCGCCAGGTGCGCCCCGATGTGGTCATCTCCTGCCATCCGGAGCGGGCCTGGGACCGGCTGCAGAAGTCGCATCCAGACCATCTGGCCTGCGGCGAGGCGGTGGTGCGGGCCAGCTATCCGGCGGTGGAGAATCCCTTCGCCTTCCCCGAGCTGCTCGAGGAGGAGGGCCTGGAGGCGTTCAAGATCAAGTCGCTGATGCTCATGGCTGCGCCGCTGGAGCGGATCCAGCTGCGCGTGGACGTCACCGGCTATGAGGAGAAGAAGCTGGAGGCGCTGCGCCGGCACTTCAGCCAGCATCCGGATCCGGGCGGAATGGAGCGCTACGTGGTGGAGAAGATGGTCCAGGCGGGGGAGCGCGCGGGCGCCTCTGAGTGCTCGGCCGAGGAGTTCCACCTGGTCCATGTGAACGCCGCGGATACGATCTCAGGCTTCTGAGGCGGGCGGTTCTCGGCCTTTTTCGGGGTTGCATGTTCTAGGGTCTTGGGGAGCATGTAGCCGACTCTGAAGGGGAGCGGACTCGATGGTCTCACAGAGCGGCTGGCGGTTCTGGCCCGCTGTCTGGGGCGTCTTCGGCGCGATGAGCGCGCTGCTCATGGCCTGGCACGCCTGCAGCGTGCTCGACTGGGGATGGTTCTCCGTCGCAGTGGCCCTGCTGATGGCCCCGGTGGCGCCGGTCTTCGCGATCGCCTATTACCGCGGGACGCCGATCGAGAAGGCCATGGGCGGCCCGTCGTCATTGGACCTCGCTGTGACCAAGTGGGTCTCCTATGGGCTGTGGGCGCTGTTCGGCCTCGGGGTGCTGAGCGCCGCGTTCGGAGACTACGAACCCTCCCGGCCTGCGATCTCGCTGCTGATCTGGGGCATCTGTCTGCAAGAGCTTCGCGTGGCCTATATCGTCCGGGAGATGCAGCGCCGGGAGGCAGAGGCCTCCGAGGCTGAGACTGCGCCTGCCGATCCGGAGCTCCAGGGTGAGCCCACGCCTGATCCGGAGCCGGTGAGCGAGGACAGCTCTAGGAGTTCGTGACGAGGATGCCGTCCTCGTCGCTCCAGAGGGTGGCGCCGGGGCGGAAGTTCACGCCGCCGAACTCGATGTCGATGTCGAAGACTCCGTGGCCGGCCTTGGCCGACTTCCGCGGGTTCGACCCCAGTGCCTTCACGCCCAGGTTCAGCTGAGCCAGGGCGGCGCGGTCACGGATGGCCCCGTTGATCACGACGCCGGCCCAGTCGTTGGCGATGGCGGCCTCAGCGATCATGTCGCCCATCAGAGCGGACTCCAGGGAACCTTCGCCGTCGACGACGAGCACATGGCCCGCGCCGGGGGTGTTGAGCGTCGACTTCACCAGCCCGTTGTCCCGGTGGCACCGGATCGTGCGGATGGGGCCGGTGAACTTCTTCTTCCCGCCCAGATTCTGAAGCTGCAGAGAGAGGGACTGCAGCTGCTCATCCGCGTCGAAGAGATCGCAGGTGGAGAAATCTGAATCGCTCATATGCACTCCTGGTGTGTGATCGACGTCATGGCGTGGCCTCTGTCGATTACAGCATGTTCTCTTGCTGTTCGGGAGTCTGTGACGTGGGAAGAGTGGTTTTTCAACCTCCGCTGTGAAGCCTCTCCACAGTCCGTATGGGGCGGAGCGGTTTGTGCGTAGACTCCCAGACAGTACGCGACCAGAGCGAGGGGCTGTCATGGCAGCGGTGCCTCGGTGAGTGAACGGATGACGATGTGATGGGTATGGATCTCAGGCTCCGCTGTGTGACGGGCGCGATGGCAGCCGGTGTGCTGGTGGCTGGGCTGACCGGCTGTGGTGATGACGCCGAGGCCGGCACTGCTGAGGAGAGTGGTGCCGCCGAGGGCACAGACGCACCGGTCGGTGAGGAGAACGCCGACGGCGACGCCGACGCCGGCGGTGAGGGTGCCGCCGGTGAGGCTGAGGAGCCGGAACCGCTTCCGGCGTCTTCTGAAGGGCCGGCGGAGAACTGGCCTGAACCGGAGGTTCCCGAGGAAGCCTCGGAGCAGACCGAAGAGGGTGTGGAAGCGGCCCTGCAGTACTGGTTCGAGACCCGTCAATACGCCCGCAACACCGGAGACACAGCGCCGTTGGAGGCCGCCTCCACCGCGAACTGCGCTCTCTGCGCCCAGCAGGTGGAGCGCGTCGAGGAAGCTTACGAGAACGGCTGGTATGTCCAGGAAGAGGACGTGGTTCACCAAGCTTTCCTGACGTTGGATGGGGACGACGTGGCTTCCGGACTGTTCACGCTGAATCAGGGTGCTTATGCCGGTTACTGGGATGGCGAATTGGTCGGTGAAGTTGAGGCTCTCGAGGAACGGCCATGGACCGTCGCCCTTGCTTACGTCGACGGCAGGTGGCTCGTAGCTGACCTGTTGTTTGCCGGGGATGATGGCGACGAGGAGCAGCTATGAACGCGGTATCCCAGCATGCCCTGAGGGTCGGTAGTTTTTCCGCCCTTCTTGCAATGGTCATGAGCACGTCGATGCTTCCCCTCGCGCATGCGGAAGACGGCCCTCCAGACGATTTCCTGGCTGACCTCGAATCGGACGGGGTCACGGTAGAGATTGAACGCGAGGTTCATTACGGGGAGAACCCTCCGCAGCCTCCCTCGGGCGATCCGGGACAGGGGAGTGGTTCTGGAACCAGTGGTGGTGAAGAGCAGGCCGGTGGCAGCACCGGCGGTGGAGGCAACGGCTCTGAGGTTCGACCGGAGGACATCTACGCGCCACCGCCCGGCATGCGGATGTGTACCGACGATGGTGCGGTCATGGGCTCAGAGTGCCTCGAGGTGATGCAGGAGATCTGCGAAGGCGAAGATTCCCCCATCACTAACCGCAGCTGTCCTGATGATGCGCCGCCCGCAGCACCGGATGAGCCTGCTGCTGAGCCGCAGCCGGGCGAACCTGCCGAGGAGGATGAGCCTGAGCCGCTGCCCGTGGTCACCGAGGCTGACTTCGCTGAGCTGCCCATCGAGGCCTCCACCGTCGGCTTCGAGCCGGATTTCCAGGGCTTCGGATTCCTGGACAGCCACACCAATGTCTTCGCCGAGTCCGAGACCCAGGTCCTCACCGAGGCGATGCTGGGGTACCAGGTGGACATCCGGGCGATCCCCATCGAATTTCACTTCGACTACGGCGACGGCACCACCGTCACCTCCTTCGACCCGGGCAGCGCCCTGCCGGACTACGACTCCGCCGGCTACGCCGTGGACAAGACAGACACCGCCACGGCCACCAGCCACGTCTACACGGCCAGCGGAACCTTCGAGGTCACCATCGGGACCACCTTCATCGGCGAATACCGGGTGGACGGCGGCGAATGGATCGGCATCCCCGGTGAAGCCGTCATCAGCTCAAGCCCGGGCAACGCAGACATCTGGCAGATGTCCTCACGCAGCGTGGGCGGCGAATGTGAGACCCAGGACGCCTGGGGCTGCAACGGCCCCGTGGAGCTGGAACCGGGGGACGAGCCCCCGGCCATCTTTGAGGACCAGTACGACGAGAACGGCGACTGGATCGGCTGATCCCCGGCCGTCACCCTGAGCCGGACTTGTGTGGGCACTTCCAGGTGCTCTGAGCGTGCGGAACGGCCCCAGAACGCCTGGAAGTGCCCACACAGCTCACTCCGGCAGGGGAGCGGGGAGAGGAACCTGCCTCAGGCACCTTCCTCAGCGGTGTCCGGCCCCTGAGCGTCCTCGCCCTCAGCTTCACCCTCAGAACCGTCGTCCACGGTCCCCTCAGGCTCCTCCGGGCCGTCCTCGTGCAGCGGGAACTCCGCCATCACGTCACCCAGCGGGCGCTCCTCGCCGCGGATCTCCTCCGCGGTGATCTGGACGTGGGTGTAGCTGGAGATGTTGCGCAACGAGACGATCTCTTCCTCCAGCTCGGAGGAAGAGAAGTTGCCCAGCGAGCTCGGCGGGCGGTCCGCGGAGAGCAGCCAGACCTGGTAGGTGTGGCCGTCCAGCGTGGCGACGTCCTCGAAGTCGAGGTAGGCCACGTCTTCCGCCTCGGAGATCACGGCGTAGCCGCTGCCGCCCTCGGCCAGCTCGATGTCATCCACTGTGCGGGAGTCGTCGGCGCCGTCGGCGATGGCCTCCACGTCCTGACCGGCGGTGAAGCGCCAGATCAGCAGGATGGCCAGCAGGATCACGACCACCAGGCCGGTGACGATCATCCAGCGTGTCATGATCGGATCGCGCTTGGTGGTCTCCTCGGTGTGGCTGGAGAACTCCTCCACCATGCTCATCCCGACCTCGCGCTCGCGGTCGCGCAGGTCATAGAGGATCTCGTCCAGCAGCTGTCCCGGAGGCACCACCGGGTGGGCGGAGAAGATCTCGGAGAGCGTGCGCCGCGCGGCCAGCACGCGGGTGTCCCACTGCTGCGAAGTGTCCTCATCGGCGGTCAGCGCCGTCTCATCGAGCAGCGCCCGCTCACGGTCATCGATGGCATCCAGCGCGTAGAGCTCGGCCAGCTCCACCAGCAGGCCCTTCTCCAGATCCGCGGAGACCTGGTTGGTGAAGTTCCGGTTCACCGCGCCGCTGCGCTCCACGTCCTTCTTGGTGACCGCGGCCCGCAGGATCGGGTCGGCCTCCGTCTCACGGGAGTCGCGCTGGGCGTGCAGCCGGGTCATGCTGTCGCGCAGACGCGACTTCACCGTGGGCAGAGCTGAGTCCACAGCGTCGGCGATCTGCTGATGGGTCCCGCCGGCCAGGTAGCTCAGCGCCACCGCCTGGGTCTGGGCATCGGAGAGCGTGGTGAGGTCGTCCAGGATCTCCTCGGGCAGGCCGGCTACGCCGCCGCCCTGGGGTTCCGGCACGGCAGAGAGGCTGATCGGCTCGGCCAGACCCTCACGGAAGCGCTCCACCATGATGCGGTGGGCCAGGGGGACCAACCATTCCAGGACCAGCTCATACTCGCTGGGCCGGTAGGCGGTCTCCTCATCCTCCGGGGAGTTCAGGTGCTCCTCAGTCAGCGACTGGGAGGTGGCCGACTGCAGCCGCAGGTCCCGGGCACGCTCATCTGCCTGGTCCCACAGGTGCTGGTAGACCGCCAGCGTGGAGTAGTAGGCGCCGTCGGGGTGTTCGTGCATCAGCAGCGCCAGCCCGTAGACCACATCGGAGGTGGCCTCGTAGAAGGCGGCGAAGGAGGACTCGTCGCCGCGGGCGGTCCCGGTGAGCAGCTCGCTCAGCGTCAGAGGCTCGGACCGCTCCTCGGCGGGACCCTCCTCTGCATAGTCTTCCTCACCGTAGTCCTCGGCATCGGCGCCGTCGGAGTCCTCAGCCTCGCCCTCGTGCACGGGGCTGCTGTCCTGCGGCTCCTCGGCATCAGTCTTCGGGAACTCGTCCGGTTGGTCATCGCGGCGGCTCGGGGAAGGGGTCTCCATGCTTTGCGAGTCTAGCGATCTGAGCTGGACACCCTCTTGATCAACACTCTTGTGGCAGTGATGAAGCTCAGGCGGCTCCGGAGAAGCCGTTCTGCCGCCAGGCCTCGTAGACCGCGATGGACACCGAATTCGCCAGATTCAGCGATCGGCGCGAGGGCATCATGGGGATCCGCACCTTCGCTGTGATGCGCGGATCGGCCTTCACAAGCTCATCCAGCCCTACCGATTCGCGCCCGAAGAGCATCACATCGCCGGGCTGATAGCTGATCTGGGTATGCCCGGTGGTGCCCTCTCCGGTGAAGGCGAAGACCCGCGGGCGCTGCTCCTGAGGCACCTCTTCGTCGAACCCGAGCGCCTCATAGGCCGCCTCCAGGCTGGGATGGACGGTCATGACTGCCAGATCGTGATAGTCCAGTCCGGCGCGGCGCAGCTTGGCATCGGCGAAGTCGAAGCCCAGCGGTTCGGCCAGGTGCAGCTCGACGCCGGTCACTGCGGCTAAGCGGATCAGGTTGCCGGTGTTGCCGGGGATCTCCGGCTGGTCCACGAGCACGCGCAGGCGTGCGGGGGAGGATTCGTCTGCAGACACGCAGAACAGTGTAGAGGCTGGGTGCGGCCCGCCGCTGGGCCGGCCGAGCTCAGCCGGCGTCGGGGGTGGCCAGCTGATCCCGCAGCGCGGCCAGCAGGCGGCGGTCCACCACGTTGGCCCGTTCGGAGACGCCCAGATCGGCCAGCACCCGGCGCACTGCCCGTCCGGCGGCCAGCGGAGGCGAACCTGCGGATCCCTCCACCACGGGGCTGAGCAGACTGCTGTCGGTGGAGAGCAGCATCATCTGGTGCCCGGTGCTCAGCACCGGTTCGCGTCCGTACTCAGCCGCCAGCCGCTGGGTCAGCGTCTCGCGCAGTCGGCGGGCCTGTGCGGCCAGATTCGGCAGGGTCACAGCCCGTCCGGCGGCCCGCAGCGTCCGCCCGTCCCAGGAGGCCGCCGAGGCCGCCACCTCCTGGACGCCGAGCACCACCAGCGCATCGCCGCAGACCAGCACATGCTCCGCGCGCTCCCCGCCGCGGGGCGCCCGACGCCGGCCCTTCCGGTCCGCAGAGGTCGGCTCCAGGTGGACATCGTTGAACAGCCGGGCCGCCGGCAGCTCATCGAGCACGTGCTTGGTCAGCAGGTCGATGCTGCGGCTGTGCCGGCGCTGGGTCTTCCCACCGCCGAAGAGCCCGCGGGAGGCGAACTCTCCGTGGACCCGCTGGCTGGTCAGCGGCAGGGAAAGCGGCTCGGGCGTGGAGAGCTCAGGCTCATAGACCGGCGGCTTCAGTGCGGCACCGGAGGGTCTCCGCGCTGCGCCGCGGCGTCCACCGGGTGAGTCGGCGGTCCCGGAGGAGGAGGCGGTCCAGGTACGGCCCCGGGCATAGGTGCCGCCGTTGAGCCCGAAGTCCTCCTCGGCAGTGGGCGCACCGCCGGCCGTGCCGCCGCGGGCCCGGTCATAGGCGGCGCGGGACTCCTCGGAGCCGAGCGTCTCCCAAGCCTCCTGGACCCGGTGGAACTCCTCGGCCGATCCGCCCTGATCGGGGTGGGCCTGCCGCGCGCGGCGGCGGTAGGCGGCGCGGATGGTCTTCTGGTCGGCGTCGGGCTCCACGCCCAGCACGCTGTAGAAGTCCGAGGAGGAGCTGCCGGTTGGGTTGGTCATCGCAGGGTACGATACCGCGCGGCGGTTCCGGGGGTGCCGGCCGGGAGTAAAATCGAGGTCACGATGACATATTTCGACCATGCCGCGACCACCCCGGTGAAGCCCACCGCCCTGCGCGTCCTCACTGAGCAGATGCCGCAGCTGAGCAACCCCTCCTCGCTGCACGGGTCGGGCCGGCGGGCGCGGCTGGCCGTGGACTCCGCACGGGCCCAGCTGGCCGAGGCCGTGGGCGCCCACCCCTCGGAGGTCATCTTCACCTCCGGCGGGACCGAGGCGGACAACCTGGCGATCAAGGGCATGTGGTGGCAGCGTCGCTTGGGCAAGGACGGAGACCCCCGACGCCGGCGGATCCTGCTGCCGGGCATCGAGCATCACGCCGTGCTGGACACCGCCGAATGGCTGGAGGCCCAGGAGCAGGCAGAGCTGGTGATGATCCCGGTGGACGCTGAAGGTGTGGTGGATCTGGCCGGCTTCTCCGAGCAGCTGCAGCGGCTTCTGGCCGAGGAGCCGGAGAGCATCGCCCTGGTCACCGCCATGTGGGCCAATAACGAGACCGGCGCCGTGCAGCCGGTGGCCGAGATGGCTGAGCTGTGCCGTGAGAAAGGCATCCCCTTCCACACCGACGCCGTCCAGGCCTTCGGCTCGTTGGCCGCCGAGGCCGGCCCGGTGAGCTTCTCCGCCTCCGGGGCCTCCACGATGGCGGTCAGCGGACATAAGATCGGCGCTCCGGTGGGGATCGGAGCGTTGCTGGTTCGCCGGGAAGTGGTGCTGACCCCCGTCCAGCACGGCGGCGGACAGGAGCGGGACTTCCGCTCCGGAACCCTGGATGCAGCGGGGATCTGCGCCTTCGCGGCTGTGGCCGAGGAGACAGTGGCCGGGGTGGAGGCTGAGGCCGCACGCCTGGCCCTTCTGCGGGATCGCCTGCTGGAGGCGGTGGACGGCGTCGAGGGTGTCACCTTGCGTGGGCCGGATCCGCGGATCAGGCCGGCCGATCGGCTGCCCAATAATCTGCACATCACCGTGGACGGCGCGGAGGGTGACTCTCTGCTGTTCATGTTGGATATGGCCGGCTTCGACACGGCCACCGGATCCGCCTGCACTGCCGGAGTCCCCCGGGCTTCCCACGTGCTGCTGGCCATGGGGCTCTCTGAGGAGGAGGCCCGCGGGGCCCAGCGCTTCTCCCTGGGTCACACCACCACGGAGGAGGATGTGGTGAAGCTGGCCGGCGCGCTGCCTGGGATCATAGCCCAAGCCCGCGACGCCGGCCGCAACTCCAGGCGCTAGGGCATGTCTGACAAATGTGCGGTCCACGCGATCACCGCGTTGAGTACCACCGCGGCCCGGTAGGTCAACGCGTGCTTGTCATAGCGAGTCGCGATCCCGCGCCACTGCTTGATGTGGCAGTAGCGGCGTTCGACGACATTGCGGCCGCGATAGGCGCCCGGGTCGAAGTTCGGTGGCCGGCCGCCAGCTGATCCGCGCCGGAGGCGATGGCCCTTCTGATCCTCGGGCTCGGGGATATGGGCCATGATGCCCCTGGCGCGTAGGTGCTTGCGGATCGCCCGCGAGGAGTAGGCCTTGTCCCCGCAGAGTCCATCCGGCCGGGTCCGCGGCCGCCCGAGGCGGCGGCCGACCTTCAGCTGTTGCAGCAGTGGGAGAAGCATCGGCGAGTCGCCGGCCTGACCGGGACTCAGCAGCACCACCAGCGGCAGTCCGCGGCCGTCGACGAGCTGGTGGATCTTCGTCGAGAGCCCGCCGCGCGAGCGGCCCAGGGCATGATCAGGCGGTTCTGGAACCGGCTGGTTCTGGGGCTGGGTCTGGGGTTGGGTCTGCGGATTCGTGTAATTCGATCCAGCCCCCTGTGTGGCGGCTGATGTTGGTCGCGTGCTGATGGGCACGAGCGATCGTCGAATCCACCGAGACCGTCCAGTCGATCTGTCCGGCCTCGTCGGCTGCCGCGGTCAGCCGCTCCAGCACCCGATCCCAGGTGCCCTCGGCGGCCATGCGCCGGTGCCAGGTCCAGACCGTCTGCCAGGGACCGAAGACCTCGGGCAGATCGCGCCAGGCGATGCCGGTCCGATACCGGTAGATGATCGCCTCGACCATGGTCCGCGCATCAGCGAAGGGCCTGCCCTTGCGGCCCGTGGGGCGGGGCAGCATGTCGGCAATCATCGACCACTGGGCATCGGAGAGCAGCTGGAACCTCGACATCTGCTCAGTCTCGCAGGACGGGCGCTACATATTTGTCAGACCTGCCCTAGGTGTAGTTCCCTGTGAGGTTGTGAACGCGAGCTGAGGGAACAGCGCCTCCGAGCGCGGTGTGGGTTCTGTGGTGATTGTAGTAGTGCAGGAAATTCTCGTACGAAGCTGCACGGGAGGATTCACTGATGTAGGAGCGGGCGTAGGCCCATTCGCTCATCAACGTTCGATTGAACCGCTCCACCTTCCCATTGGTCTGTGGCCGGCGGGGGCGTGTCCTTTGGTGCTTGATCTCTTCGCCCAGAGCGGCTTTGAACGCTGCTGACCGGTAGCAGGCCCCGTTGTCAGTCATCACAGCGCTGACCTGGACTCCGATGTCGGCGAAGAACGCCTCCGCCCGGGCCCAGAACCCGGCGGCGGTGTGTTTTCGCTCATCATCGAGGATCTCCGAGTAGGCCACTCTGGAGTGATCATCGACTGCGTGGTGCAGATACCGGTAGCCACGAGAAGCTGGCGCCCCGGCTCGGGCTGCTGCGTCCGTGGCGCGGTGGGCCATAAGATCCTGGACTGAACCGCGGCCGTGGGCCCGCCATCCTCCTCCGTCGGGGATTCGGCCCAGCTTCTTGATATCGACATGGACAAGCTCTCCGGGGGTTGAGGCTTCATACCGGTTCGCCGATGGGCGGCGGACTGGCAGTCCGGTGGCCTGATCGATCCACGCCAGTTTCGGCATCCGGTACCGCTCCAGGACCCGGCCGACGGTTGATCGAGGGATGCCCAGTCGGGCGCTGATGCGGTGGGGTCCCCACTGGCGGGTGAAGCGCAGCGCGATGATCCGGCGTTCCTGTCCTTGGCAGAGCTGACGTGAGCAGCGGCGTGGCCGGCTGGAGCGGTCCTCGAGCCCTTGGTGGTCTCGTGCTCGACGGACCCATCGAGAAACGGTGGCAGGTGAGACCTGGAATCGTTCAGCGACCCGGCGCTGTGGCCAGCCATGATCGAGGACGAGAGTGACCATCCGGGCTCTGCCCTCGGGTGTCATTGGGGCGTTACGGTGAGTCATGGAGACCTCCGGTTCTAGGTGTGCTGGTGGTACACACACCGATACCGGAGGTCTCCGCTCAACTCACGGACCGTTCACAACGTGTCGAGGAACTACAGCTAGGTCTCGTCTCCAGCGCCTCAGTCGCCGTAGCGGATCTCCACGCGCCGGTTGGCGGCGTAGGTGCTGGGATCCTCGGGGTCCTCTGTGACCGCGGGATCGGTGTCGCCGAAGCCTTCGACCTCGAGGGTGAGGTCGGGGCGCTCCTTGTCGAGGACCTCGGCCGCGGCCTCCGCGCGATTCTCGGAGAGCGCCTGGTTGTCGAAGTCGTACTCCTCCGGCACCGGATTGGAATCGGTATGGCCGTGGACCTGGACGGTGGCGTCCTCGGGGACTTCCTCCACGAGGCCGGCGATGGTGCTGCCGGCCCCGGCCGGGATCTCCCACTCCATGGCGGAGAAGAGGATGTCGGTCTCCAGGACGATCACGTCCTCCTCCTCGCTGGGGGCGCCGAGCTCATCGATGAAGTCCGCGCCGTCATAACGCTTGGTGAAGTCATCGGCGTCCGGCGCGTTGACGAACTCATCGATAGAGGGGGCGCCATCCGGCTGCTCCGGAGGGCTGTCGGGCAGCTCCTCCTCATCAGCGGCGGCCGGCACGGTGGTGCTCAGCAGTATGCCCCCTGCCAGTGCCAGGGCTGCCCATAGGCGGGCGGTGCGGTTGATCTGCCGCTCACTCATCGTCGTCCTCCGCAGCCTCGTCCTCGCCGCCGTGATCAGCAGGGGAGTGGTCGTCCCACTCGATCTCGACATCGCGGAACTCCGGAGCCCCCGGTGTCACCGCCACATCCACTGTGTCGATGTCATCCTCCGGGGTGGGGACATAGGCCCACATCGTCAGAGTGTCACCGGAGTGGACGTTGACGTTCACGCTGGAGGCCCAGGCCTGGGCGGCGCTCGGGAACCAGCCCCCTCCATAGTTCATCTGCTGTTCGCGGGGAACGTGGTAGGCCTTCAGATTCGCGCGGTCGCTGACCACAGGCAGAAGGTACTCAGTGATGTTCTCGTACTCAGGGTCGTGCATGTCTCGGACGAAATGTGCTGGATCGCCGTCCTGTTCATACTCCGGGGCGAAGGTGACCGTGACGAGCATGCCCTCATCGCTCACTTCCAGGCCATGCAGAGCCATCGTCATCTCGCCCTCGGTGGGACCGGTCATGTCATAGGTGACGGTCTGGATGGCCTCATCCGGGTCCGGAGTGGTGTCCTCGCCGGTGCCTGCTGCGGGGGCGTCCTCATCCGCGCTGTCCTCCTGGGCCGCGGTCTCGGCGTCGGGCTCCACCGTGGAGGCCTGCTCGACCTCCTCCTCATCACCCTCGGTCAGTGCACAGGCGTTGAGGCCCAGAACGGCCATGATGCCCAGAGTGGCTGCAGTTGCTCGTGTTCCGCTTCGCATGATTCCCTCTCGTGAAATGTGACGCCACGGGCCAGCTCCTCGTCTCCCGCAGTAGGTGCTTTCAGGATAACCACATGGCGGTAACAACTGCAAACATTGCAAAGTTTTGCATCGGAGGTGAACTGCCGGTAGGTTCAGTGCCTATGGCACAGCAAAGGGGCGGGCGGCGTCGGGAGAAAGCTGCGGCACGGGAACCGCAGCTGGACCTGCGCGAGCCGCAGAGGCTGCGTGAGATCAGTGCGGAAGAGTTCCGGGAGCATGCCGCGGCTGAGGGACGCCGGCTGACTGAGGATCTGCCGCCCGAGGACCTGGCCAGCGGGGGTCTGATCGGTGGCGCCGCCAGCAACTTCCGCGGTGCCTCCCTGGTGGAATGCGTCTGGGAAGACGCCTCACTGACCGAGGGTGATCTCTCCGGGCTCACCGTGGCGGAGTCGCGGCTGAGCCGGCTGAACATCCCACATCTTCAGGCACCCCGCTCCGGCTGGCGGGACGTGCTGCTCGAAGACAGCCGCATCGGCGTCGCGGAGCTCTACGACTCCGTGCTCTCGGGGGTGAAGATCTCCTCCGGAAAGCTCGATCTGATCAACCTGCGCGGGGCCGAGCTGCGGGATGTGCTGATCGAGGGCTGCACCCTCGGCGAGCTGGACCTGACCCAGGGGAGTGTCCAGCGCGTGGCCCTTCGCAGCACCCGGGTCGAGGCTCTGGTGCTGACCGGGCTGCGCGCCCAGCACCTGGATCTGACGGGGGCTGAGATCGGCCGGATCGTTGGGGTGGAGGGTCTGCGCGGGGCAGTGGTGAGCTCCCAGCAGCTGATGGAGCTGGCCCCGGCGCTGGCCGACCACCTCGGCCTGGAAATCAGCGACTGAGCAGGATCTCTCCCCACCTGGCGACATCTCACCCCGCCTGGGACGGCTGAAATGTCGCGAACTGGGTAGAGAAATCGACGTGAGGCCCGATCAGCTGTTGATCTGCTCGGTCAGAGCCTCGGCGGTGCCGAGCACGCGGGTCAGCGTCCGCAGCGTTGAGGTCTCATCGAGACCCGCAGTCCCGGGCGCACCAGGGCGCTCGCGGTCGGTTCCGCAGAAGGTGGTCAGCAGGAAGGAGTCCAGCGACGACGCCGGCATGCCCAGGGCCTGCCAGGGCTCGGTGAGCCGGGCCGCCAGGGAGCTGACCTGCGGCAGCGTCTCCCGCCCGGTCTCATGAGGCTGCAGCATCCCGGCCAGCCACTGGGTGCCGGACTCGGTCAGCTCGGCCACCTGTTCCCAGGCCGCACCGCCCAGCGTGGTGACCGGGAGTCCGAGGCCCTCCACCCGGGAGGCCTCACGACCGCGGAAGTCCTCCACATGCTCAGCCTGTGGAGTTTCGCCCAGGTCCAGGATGACCTCATCGGCACCGGCGGCGCGCAGCGCCTCCACCACGACGCCGATCATCACCCGGGTCTCGTCCCGGGGCAGTGAGCGGATGGTCCGGTAGCCGCTGACCGTGGGGACTTCGCCGCGCCGAACACGGCCGTAGCGGGTCTCAGAGAGCACCACACTCAGCGTCTGCGAAGCGCACGCCCGGCGCACATGTTCCACATGGGAGGCCATGCCTGCGGCCAACGATTCGGCCAGGTCGCGGCGGGCCCCGTGATCCACCAGCACCTTCTCGCCGGAGGGCAGAGCCAGCTGGGCGGCCAGGCTGACCGGGCCCAGCACCTCCAGCTTCAGCGGAGAGGGCTCCTCGCCGTAGGTCTCAGCCCGTTCGCCGCGCACATCGGCCAGCGTGTCCACATCGGCCCGCAGCAGCTGCGCGGCGCGCAGGTGATCAGCACCCGGGCGCTGGGTCAGCCGCCACCCGTAGGAGGTCAGCTCCCCAAAGAGCTCCGAGAGCTGCGCGGTGGCACGGCCGAGCAGCGTGGCATGGTGTCCTCGCTGAGGAAGCTCCGGCAGCGCAGCCAGATGAGGGGACGGAGTCTCGGCGGTGAGCAGCTCGGCGGCACGGCGGAGATCGGTGCCGGGGAAGGTCCCGGCTGCGGCGGCACGCAGGCTCATCGGCCGGCGTCGGGGTTCTGTGCGGGGTTCTGTACGGAAGTCTCCGCGACGGAGGTCTGGGCAGAGGCGGAGATCGCCTGGTGGTGGCGGATGACCTCTTCGATGATGAAGTTCAGGAACTTCTCCGCGAACTCCGGGTCCAGCTGGGCGTCCTCGGCCAGGCGCTTCAGTCGAGCGATCTGGTTCTTCTCCCGCGCCGGGTCGGCCGGCGGCAGCTGGTGGGTGGCCTTGAGCACGCCGACCCGCTGAGTGGCCTTGAACCGCTCAGCCAGCAGATAGACCAGCGTGGCATCGATGTTGTCGATCGAGGAGCGCATGGACAGCAGCTCCTCGAGCACCGCGGGCTCCACATATGAGGCGGCATCGCCGGCACGTTCTTCGCTCGAGCTCATGACTCCAGCCTACCGACTCATCGCCGCCGATTCCGCTTTCTCAGGCGGGCTGGTAGTTCTTGGAACGGGCGGTGTCGATGGTGGCCTGACCCAGCACGCGGGTGCCCTGATACATCACTGCGGTCTGGCCTGGAGCCACGCCCTTCAGCGGCTCCTCCAGCTCCACCACCAGACGCTGGCCGTCCTCCTCCTGCTCCACGCGGGCGCGTGCCGGGACGGGATCCGCGTGGGCGCGGATCTGCAGGTCGATGTCGAACCAATCACCGGTGCTCGCCTCTGCCACGGGAAGCCCCGCCCAGGAGACGCGGATGCCGGTGATCCGGTCGATGTCCAGCAGCTCCCGGGGCCCGGCCACCACAGTGTTCTCCTTGGGGCGGATCTCCAGGACGAAGCGCGGCTTGCCGTCCGGGGCCGGACGCCCCAGCTTCAGCCCGCGGCGCTGACCCACGGTGTAGGCCTCGGACCCCTCATGCTCACCGATCTGTTCGCCGTCTTGGTCCAGGATGGGGCCGTTGGTCATCTCGATCTGCTCGGCCAGCCAGCCGCGGGTGTCCCCGTCGGGGATGAAGCAGATGTCGTGGGAGTCGGGCTTCTTGGCCACGGAGAGCCCGCGCTCCTCGGCCTCGGCACGCACCAGGTCCTTCGAAGGGGTGTCGCCCAGCGGAAAGTAGCAGTGGGCCAGCTGCTGCTCGTTGAGCACGCCCAGGACATAGGACTGGTCCTTGGTCCAGGTGGCCGCACGGTGCAGCTCACGGTTGCCGTCGGCGTCGGTGAGGATCGTGGCGTAGTGCCCGGTGGCCACAGCGTCGAAGCCCAGTGCGATGGCCTTGTCCAGCAGGGCCTCGAACTTGATCTTCTCGTTGCAGCGCATGCAGGGATTCGGGGTGCGTCCCGCCTGGTACTCGGCGATGAAGTCATCGACCACATCGGCTTTGAACCGTTCCGAGAAGTCCCACACGTAGAAGGGGATGCCCAGCTTCTCGCAGGCGCGCCAGGCGTCCGAGGAGTCCTCGATGGTGCAGCATCCGCGCGACCCGGTCCGCAGCGTTCCGGGCATGCGCGAGAGCGCCAGGTGCACGCCCACCACCTCGTGGCCGGCGTCCACGGCGCGGGCTGCTGCGACGGCAGAATCCACGCCGCCGGACATCGCTGCAAGAACCTTCATACATCCAGGTTCTCACAGCCGGGCAGGCGATATCACGGCTGTGTGAGCTAGAGCCGACCGGTGGCCTTGAGCCGGATATAGGCGTCAGCCAGCTGAGGAGGCAGTTCATGCGGAGCCGCATCCACCACCTCGACGCCGAGCGAGCCCAGCTGGGTCTTCATCGCCTCGCGTTCGATCAGTGAACGCTCTGCGGCGGCGGCCCGGTAGGTCTCCTCCACGGTTCCGCGGGCTGCGGCACGTCGGTCCAGGTCCGGGTCCCGCACAGAGGCCACCAGCACCAGGTGCTTCTCGGTCAGCGCGGGCAGCACCGGGAGCAGACCCTCCTCCAGGGCGCCCGAGTCCAGGGAGGTCAGGACCACCACCAGCGAGCGCTGGGAGGTCAGCGACTTCACATGGGAGGGCAGCCGCGAGTAGTCAGCCTCCACCAGCTCAGGCTGGATGTCGGACATGGCGGTGACCATCTGGTTCAGCAGCGCACCGGAGGTGGAGCGGACTCGCGGGCCGATGCTCCGGTCGAAGCCGAAGAAGTCCACGCGGTCCCCGGCGCCGTCGGCCAGCACACCCAGCAGCAGGGCCGCCTCCATCCCGGTGTCCAGCCGGGGCTCGTCCTCCACCCGGGCGGCCGAGGTGCGGGAGGAGTCCAGGCAGAGCACCACACGACGGTCGCGCTCGGGCCGCCAGGTGCGGACCACCAGATCGGCACCATGGCCGGTGTGCCCCGCGGTTCCGCGCTTGCGGGCGGTGGCCCGCCAGTCGATGGAGCGGATGTCATCGCCGCGGACGTAGTCGCGCAGCGAGTCGAATTCGGTGCCGGCCCCGCGCAGCTGCACGGCGGTCTGTCCGTCCAGCTCGCGCAGCCGCTGCAGCTTCGAGGGCAGATGCTTCCGGGATCGGAAGGGCGGCAGTACGCGCAGGCTGTGCGGGACCTCGTGGGTGACCTGCCGTCCGGCCATGCCCAGCGGACCCAAGGAGCGGATGGCCACATGCAGGCTGCGCAGCTGGCCGCGGCGCCGCGGGTTCAGCGCTGTGCTGATCCGCTGCTGGGAGCCGCCGTCGATGCTCAGCGGGTGGATGGGGCTGCGGGCGCCGGCGGTGGGCTGCCAGCCGTCCTTGGCCGAGCCGCGCAGCCGTCGCGCCCCAGTGTTGTGCAGCACGCTGACCGCCTGGGCGGGATGTTCCAGCCGCACAGCATCGGTGGGGATCCGCTCCACGCGCACGGCGCGCGGGGATCCGGCCAGCAGGATGTCGGCCAGCACCAGCAGAGCCAGCACCAGCAGGCACAGCAAGATCGTGGCGGTGCGCGGCACCACCACGACGACGGCGCTCAGCGCCAGCGCCGTGTACAGCAGCCTCCGGGTCAGGACCATGGGGCCGGGATCAGCGGGGCACCGGGACGGTGGTCAGGATGCCCTGGAGCAGGTCGTCCACGCTGACTCCGTCCATCGCGGCCTCGGGGGAGAGGGAGACGCGGTGGCGCAGCGCAGGCAGGGACAGCGCCTTGACGTCGTCGGGGGTCACGAAGTCCCGCCCGCAGAGCCAGGCCCAGGCCTTGGCGGAGTTCATCAGGGCGGTGGCACCGCGCGGGGAGACGCCCAGCTGGAAGCTCGGTGCCTGACGAGTGGCCCGGGCGATGTCCACGATGTAAGCGATGACCTCCGGGGCCACCGTGGTCTGCCAGACGGCCTTGCGGGCGGCGAGGACATGCTCGGCACCGGCGATGGGCCGGATGCCGGCCTCGGTCAGGGAGGAGGGGTTGAACCCGGCGGCATGGCGACGGATGACCTCGATCTCCTCACCGCGCTCGGGCAGCGCCAGATTGACCTTCAGCAGGAAGCGGTCCAGCTGCGCCTCCGGCAGGGGATAGGTGCCCTCATACTCCGTGGGGTTCTGGGTGGCCGCCACCAGGAAGGGATCGGGCAGCTGACGCCCGACGCCGTCCACGCTGACCTGGCGCTCCTCCATGGCCTCCAGCAGCGAGGCCTGGGTCTTCGGGGGAGTGCGGTTGATCTCATCGGCCAGCATCAGGTTGGTGAACAGCGGCCCCTCGCGGAAGGCGAAGTCTCCGGTGGAGGCGTCATAGACCAGCGAGCCGGTCACATCACCGGGCATCAGGTCCGGGGTGAACTGGACGCGCTTGGCATCCAGGCTCAGGGCCGCGGAGATGCTGCGCACCAGCAGGGTCTTGGCCACACCGGGCACACCCTCCAGCAGCACATGGCCGCGGGTCAGCAGACCGATCAGCACGCCTGTGACCGCGCCGTCCTGGCCGACCACCGCCTTGGAGACCTCCTGGCGGACGCGGTGGAAGGTGTCGCGCAGTGCGGCGGTATCGGTGATCTCGAAGCTCTGCTGTGGCGGGGCAGGGTGGTCAGGCGTGGACTCAGGTGCTGGCTGAGGGGGTTCGGCGGTCATTCAGTTCCTTTCCCTGGGCGCATGGCCGAGCCGCTTCAGGAGCTCATCCTCGAAGTCGGCGAGCTGCTGCCCGAATCGTACAAGGTCTGTGTTGCTGTTGATGAGGGAGACGTCCAGAAGCTGCCGGGTCTGCTCCACCGAACGGCCGGTGTGCCGGGCCGCAGCCTCCACGATCACCGGCTCCGCTGGGGAGTTCCCCAGCCGCAGCGTCCGGGCCAGGCGCAGCAGGGCCGCCGAGCGCAGCGCCCGCGCCGAGGCATGGACCGCATTGGCGTTCTGATACATCCGTCCGCGCCCCTCCGCGGCCTCGGAGGCGAGGACCTCCACCGGCAGGGGCTCGGCGATGACCGGGCCGTGCCGCCGGCCCTGGACGAGCATCAGCAGCACGCCGCAGATCATCAGCCAGATCATCAGCGGGATGACCCATCCGGGCATCAGATCGGTGGGGTTGAGCCACTGGTCATCACCTGCGGCGTCTGCGCTCGAGGGCGTGTACCAGATGAGGTCCTCGCTCTGGCCCAGCAGCTGCAGGGCCAGAGCGGCATGGCCCTGATCCACGATCTCCCGGTTGGTGAAGGCATCCGGGGCGCCGAAGAGGGTGCCCTGCGGTGTGGGCACCAGAGCCGAGCCGGCGTCGGGGTGCTGCGGGTTCAGCGAGAAGCATTCCCCGCCCTCGCTGAGCCCGGTCTGGTAGAACTCACCGGTGGTCTCCATGGTCTCCGCGGTCAGCGCGGCCTCGATCTCGCAGTGCTCACCGGCCTCAAGCAGCGTCTCCTCGCTGGTCATGGCCTGCGGGTCCTCGCTGATGGGGAAGTTCTGCGCCTGGCTGTCGCCCAGCTGAGAGAGCATGGCGGCGTCGGGGCTGATCCAGATCACCGGCTGGTCCTCAGCATGCTCGCCCAGCTCGCGGACGGTGTCATCGCTGGGCAGGTGCATGGTCCCGCCCATCACGACGACGGCGGCCTCCGGAGTCTCCTCCAGCTGGTCGGCCGCCGCTGCGCCGGAGTAGGTCCGGTGCAGACCCACCCCGTGGTCCTCCAGGACATTCGCCAGGGCGGCATAGCCGTCCAGATCAGTGTTCTGCAGTCCGTAGCGCTGGTTGTCTTCGGTATCGAGCAGCTGGAGGGTCACGGCCACGATCGCACCGAAGACCAGCAGGAGAAGCCACAGCTGCCAGCGCTTCAGCGTCCTCAGCAGGGCGCTGAACGTGCTGCTGACCGTGTTCCTGCGCTGCGGGGCGGCCTCGGCCGGAGCCGGGCGGTCCTCCACCGGAGCATGGGGCGCGGCCAGGCCCTGGGCGGGATTCTGATCGGTGGCCTGGGATGCGGTCATTCGGGCACCACCAGACGGGGTGCCCCGAAGGGCGCGCCCTGGCCGGGGCTGGGTTCGGTCTGGCGCAGAGTCTCCTCCAGAGCGCGCAGCCTCTCCACGTCCTGAGCGGAGAGGGGACGGCCGCCGTAGTGGGAGAGGTTGAACAGCTCTCCGCAGCGGTGCAGCTGATCAGCCTGGCCAGGGAAGAGCGCGGCCACATCGCGGGCCGCCTCAGAGGCGGTGCGGCCGGCCTGCTCGGCGAGCAGAGCACGCTCCTCAGCCGAGCGGACCACCGCACGGAAGAGGTCCCGGAAGGCGTCGGCGAACCGCTCCGCGCCCAGGTGCTCACCGGCGCGGGCCCGCAGATCATCGGCGCTGAGGCCGGTCTCCGCGTTGAGCAGCTCATCGGTGGGGCGTCCGGAGCGCTGCAGGCGCGGCCTCACCAACAGGATGCACAGCAGGATGGCCACGGCGATCAGGACCACCAGCACCACAGGGCCGTAGGGGATCTCCAGGCCGCCCACGCTCAGGGCGCCCTCCGTGAGCCACGCCCAGAGGTCGTCCAGGGCATCCCGCAGCGGGCCGGTGAAGGCGCGCTGATACTGGTCATCGGTGAGCTCCTCTTCCAGGAGCTCCCGAGCCTCATCGCGGTCGGGGTCCAGAGGAGGCGAGTCCATCCATCACCTCGGGCGGCCGAAGTCGTCGTTGCCGCCGTCCTGGCCGCCGGGCCGCCCATAGGGCGGCTGACCGTACGGGGTCTGGCCATAGGGATTCTGACCGTAGGGGCTCTGCTCATGCGGATCCTGTCCGTAGGGATCCTGGCCGTAGGGCGGCTGTCCCTGCGGCGGTTGGCCGTACGGACCCTGCTGGTAGCCGCCGGGCTGCTGGTACGGATTCGGGTGGTACGGGCCTGGCTGGCCCGGTGTGGGCTGGAGATGCCCGAGGTGCTCCACCGAGGACGGGATGATGCGGCCGTCGTCGGGGGAGTGTGGGGCTGCGCTGAGCAAGGCGACGTCGACCGCCTCCTGGCGGATGCGGGCGTTCAGGTACATCGCGGTGGTGATGCCCACCCACAGAGCCATCATCAGGCCCATCATGATCCCGTCCAGGATGGTGGAGACGATCATGGTGATCAGCATGACACCGGAGAACGATCCTGCCGGATCGTCCGGGTCCATGGTGAAGCTGCCGCCGACGCCCATCAGCAGCATCGAGGGGATCGTGATGATCATCATCAGGCCCATGAGCATCAGAGCCAGCAGCAGGACGGTGCCGATATGTGGCCACCACATACCCTTGTTCAAGCGGAAGGAGCGTCCGATCGCGGCGAAGGGACCCTTATCCTCCACCATGATGGCCATGGGGGCGTAGAGCAGCGCCACGGTCAGCCAGAGCAGCAGGAAGAGGAAGACCGGCAGGCTCAGCAGTGCCAGGATCCCTCCGACCCACGCAGCCTCCGGGGCCACGACGGCGAAGAAGAATCCGAAGCCGGCGATCACTGCGAGCAGGACTGCGAAGAGGGCGACGCCGACCACCAGGTAGTAGGCCAGCAACGGCAGGAAGCGGCGCGCCCGCAGGCGCAGAGCCTGGCCGAAGCCGGTGCGGAAGCCATAGGCGGCGCGCAGTGTGGGCAGCACGATGGAGCCGCCTGCGATCACCATGAGGGCCTGGCCCAGCAGGGCACCGATCAGCGCGAAGATGAGGAACTCGCCGCCCGCGAAGCTGTCCATCATCAGCTCTGGATCATTCTCCATGGCCAGAGGATCCATGATCATCCGGCCCATCGTGCCGCCGCCGGGCAGCAGCATGGAGAGGAGGCTCAGCAGGGAACTGGTCAGCGCAGCGGCCAGCGGGATGCCCAGCATGGTGGCCGGGGAGTGGCGCAGCATGCGGAAGCCGGCCCCGAAGACGTCATTGAGATGCAGCCGTCGGATCGGATAGACCGATCCCGGAGCCGCTGCTGCTTCCCCCGGATCGCCGCCGAGGTGGTAGGGCTGACCTGCCGCTGACATAGGTCCTCCATCGCTGTTGCTGTGCTCCCGTTCCCGTGCAACTCTACAACTCTCATATATTCTGTGGAGGGCCCGCACCCGTGGAGGAACAGGAGAGTTGATGAAAGCCCAGATTCTGGTCGTCGACGATGACGAGGCGCTCTCCGAGATGATCGGCATCGTGCTGCGCAACGACGGTTTCGAACCGACGTTCTGCGCGACCGGCGACGCCGCCCTGGAGGCTTTCCGCTCGGCCAAGCCGGATGTGGTCCTGCTCGACCTCATGCTGCCTGGCAAGGACGGCATCGAGGTCTGCCGAGAGATGCGCGATGAGGCCGACACCCCCATCATCATGCTCACCGCCAAGTCGGACACCGCAGATGTGGTCCGTGGCCTGGAGGCCGGGGCGGATGACTATGTGCCCAAGCCCTTCAAGCCCGCTGAGCTGGTAGCCCGTGTGCGCGCTCGCCTGCGCCCCTCCGACGGCACGGGAGGGCGTCCGGAGAACGAGAAGCTGCAGATCGGCGATCTGACCATCGATGTCTCCGGGCACGAAGTCCGTCGCGGCGACGCCAAGATTCCGCTGACCCCGCTGGAGTTCGACCTGCTCACCGCACTGGCCAAGAAGCCGTGGCAGGTCTGGAACCGCGAGATGCTGCTCGAAGAGGTCTGGGGATACCGCCACCAGGCCGATACGCGCCTGGTCAACGTCCATGTCCAGCGCCTGCGCTCCAAGGTGGAGAAGGACCCGGAGCACCCGGAGATCGTCCAGACGGTGCGCGGCGTCGGCTACAAGGCCGGAGGGCAGGGCTAGCCATCTCTGAGACTGAAAGTGCAGCCTCCGCCAGCTCGCGGGCGGTGGCCACCACCACGGGAAGCATCCCCATGGTGCGAGCACCTCTGCCGGGCGAGGAAGAGCCCACCGCTGAGGCGGGCCGCGAGCCAGGAACAGGGGAAGGACAGCGCCCCGAGCCGGATCTGCTGGCGCGCATGGCCCGCGGACTCAGCCGCATCCCGCGGGTCTGGTCCCGCTCCCTGCTGTTCCGGGCGGTGGCTTTCACCGGTGCGCTCACCACAGTGGGCACCCTGCTTGTGGCCGCCTTCCTGACTCAGCAGATCACCACCGGACTGTTCCAGGAGCGGTTCGACCAGGTCGAGATCGAAGCCACTCAGGACCTCGACTCCATCCGCAACGCCTTCGCAGGAGCCTCCACCACCGACCGCACCAGCACCGAGACGTTGGTCCGGGACACGATGGAGGGCATGGAGGGCTCCGTAGCCCAGGTCCAGCGCGACTTCGTCTTCACCCCGCTGACCGATGAGGAGAATCTCTACGCCAACCCGCGCACCTCTCTGGACAACCCCGATGAGGTGATCTCCCAGGATCTTGTGGACACAGTGGCCGAGGGTTCCGGACAGTACTGGCAGTCGGTGGGCATCGAGCGCGAGGGCGGCCAGGTGGTCCCGGGCGTGGCCTTCGGCACGCAGGTCCAGCTGCCCCCGGGCCATGCCTATGCGGTCTACTTCGTCTATGACTTCTCCCCGGTGCAGGAGACGCTGAACTTCGTCCTGCGGATCCTCTTTCTGGCCGCCGTCGCCGTGCTGCTGCTGAACATGGCCATCGCGGCCTGGGTGACCCGTTCGGTGGTCTCGCCGATCTCTCAGGCCGCCGAGGTCTCCGAGCGCATCGCCTCCGGTCAGCTGGACCAACGCCTGGTGGTCCGCGGCGAGGATGAGATCGCCCGCCTGGGCATCTCCTTCAACCGGATGGCCTCCAACCTGCAGGACCAGATCACTCAGCTGGCCAATCTGTCGAAGATGCAGCAGCGGTTCGTCTCCGACGTCTCCCACGAGCTGCGAACTCCGCTGACCACAGTGCGCATGGCCTCGACGATGCTGCATGAGGCCCGCGATGACTTCGACCCGGTCAATCAGCGCACCGCAGAGCTGCTGCACCACCAGGTGGAGCGCTTCGAGGCGCTGCTGGCCGACCTGCTGGAGATGTCACGGTTCGACGCCGGCGCGGCCGAACTCTCGCTCACTCAGGTGGACGTGCGCGGCCTGGCCGAGGAGGTGCTGCGCACCGCCCAGCCGCTGGCCGAGTCCAACGATGTCACCCTCTCCCTGGTGGTCCAGGGAGACGGGTTTGTGGCCGAGATCGACCCGAGACGCATCGACCGGATCCTGCGCAACCTGGTCAACAACGCCATCGAGCACGCCGAGGGGCGCCCGGTGGACCTGGTCATCGCCTCCAGCCCCACCGCCGTGGGTGTGGGCGTGCGCGACCACGGCATCGGCATGTCCCCGCACGAGGTGGCCCATGTCTTCGACCGCTTCTGGCGCGCGGATCCGGCCCGAGCCCGCACCACCGGCGGCTCCGGACTGGGCCTGGCGATCGCCACCGAGGACACCCGACTGCACCAGGGCTCGCTGGACGCCTGGGGCCAGAAGGGGCAGGGCGCCTGCTTCCGTCTGGTGCTCCCGCGCAGGCAGGATGCTCCCTACCGGGCGGCGCCGCTGGCCCTGCCGCCCACCTACTCCGCGGAGGACCGCATGGTCATCTCCTCGCCGCTGCCCCCGGAGAAGACCGTGGAGCGGGAGGAGAGCCACGACCGGGTCAGCGAACAGTCGCTCTACCAGCCGAAGGAGGGTGAGGAATGAGCTGCAGGACAACATCACGACGCCGCGGGGCGGCTCGCCGCTCCCTGCTGGGCGTGGGCACCGCCGCCGCACTGTTCGTCAGCGGCTGCGCCCCGATGATCCCCACCGACGGCCCGGTGGGCACCTCGGACCCGGATACTGGGGACGGCAGCTCGTATCTGCTGGAGGCTCAGGGGCCGGTTCCGGGCAGCGATCCGGGCCAGCTCATCGATGACTTCCTCCAGGCCGGCGTCGGGCCCCAGGACGACTACGCCGTGGCCCGCGAATACCTGACCCCGGCGGCGGCCCGCGACTGGTCGCCGGGGGAGCGGACTGTGGTCTACTCCTCGACTCCGGAGATCCTGCCCGAGGGTGAGGAGTCCTATTCGGTGCAGTTCCCGGTGGAGTCGGTGATCGACGCTGACGGCATCCGCACCATGGTTCCTCCCAACACCTCCGAGGCGGTGGACTTCACCGTGGAGCAGTACGAAGGCGAGTGGCGGATCTCGGATGCGCCGGAGGGCAAATTCCTCGCGGTCCCGGAGTTCCAGCAGGTCTACCAGCCCCATACGCTCTACTTCTACAACTCGGCACAGAACTATGCCGTCCCGGATGAGCGTTGGTTCGTCAACATGCCCGGACGCATGCCCGCCGCCATCGTGGAGGCCCTGCTGGACGGCCCGGCGCCCTACCTGGAGCCGGCTGTGACCTCCGCCTTCCCCGACGGCACCGAGCTGCAGCTCTCCTCCGTGCCGGTGGAGGGGCGGACCGCCGTCGTGGACTTCGCCTCCGGTCCGGTCAGCAGCGCCTCGCCCGAGGAGCAGCAGCTCATGGAGCATCAGCTCTCCCTCGCCCTGGGTGGGCTCAACAGTGTCAACGACATCCAGATCACCGTGGACCAGCGCGAGCTGGAGGAGCCGGATGAGGAGCTCGATGACCTCGAGATCACCGCCGGCGACGACGTGGAGGTCCGGGACACGCTCATCGGCCTGCGCGGTGATGAGCTGATCCGCGCCCAGGGGACCAGCGATATGACGCTGCCTGATCTGCCGGACCTCTCGGACATCGAACCCCGGGAGCCGGCTGTGGCCAACACGGATCCGGACTCCATGGCGGTGCTCGACGGCGACGCCGAGGAGCTGTACCACATCAGGCCCGGCCGCGAGCCGGATCAGGTCCTCTCCGGTGAGGAGCTCACCCGGCCCTCGATGGACAACTACGGCTGGACCTGGACGGCGGACAACGCCGAGGACGAGGCCACCATCCATGCCGAGGCCTATGACGAGTCGCTGGAGACGCTCAGCGCCGAGATCAGCGCCGACTGGCTGGAGGGCCGCTCCATCCGGTCGCTGCGCATCGCCCAGGACGGGGCACGCGCGGCGATGGTGGTCGAGGACGGCGGTGAGCGCACCCTCTACGTGGCCGGTGTGATCCGTGATTCGGCCGGGACCCCGCAGGGGCTGGGCCAGCCGATGCGCATGGAGTCCATCCCCGAGATCGACGAGGTTCGCTGGGGCGACGGCGCGCTGGTGGTCTGGGGCAACTATGACGAGGACGCCGAGGAGCCCACGGCCATGCAGATCGAGCTGGTTCGCTTCTCCGGAACCCGAGAGGAGCTCCACGGACCCATCCTGGGGCTGGAGAACGTGGCCGCCGGTGAGGGGCAGAGCCAGGTCTGGGCTGAGGCTCAGGACGCTCAACAGCTGCCCATCGGTGATCAGTGGCAGATCCAGGCGCTGGAGTCCACCGACATGGCCTATCCGGGCTGATCCCTGGTCAGGACTGAGGGCAGATGGTGCGCGGAGCCTCCTGGCGGGACCATCTGGACCGTGCTTGGTTCTCCTGGACCGGCGTCCGTGCCCGGGAGGCCGTTGCTGCAGCGGCCGGGCTGCTCAGCCCCTCCTGGTGCGTGGGCTGCGGGGCCGAGGAGACCGACCTCTGTGAGGAATGCGCCTATGACGTCCGACTGCTGACCCGGGACCCCTACCGAGCCGAGGCCGATGCCCCGGCGCTGCCCGTGGTGGGAGGCACCGAGGAGGACCTCCGGGTGCTGCCGGTCATCGCCGCCGGCACCTACGGGACTCTGCTGTCCCGAGTGATGCTCGGCTTCAAGGATCACGAGCGGATTCTGCTGGACCGTGTGCTGGCTCCGGCGCTGGGCCGGGCCGTGGAGCCTGCTCTGAGGCAGCTCTGCGGAACGGGCGCGGGGGAGGAGAGCATGCCGGCTGAGTCTCCGCTGAGCGAGCCTCCCTTGATAGTGGTTCCGCCGCTCTCGCTGAGGGCCCGCACCCGGCGGAGCCACGACCCGGTGCGCCACCTGCTGGGCCGGCTGGCCGGGGCCTCCGCGCTGGGCAGCGCCTCTGCGTCGGACAAGGCTTCTGCGGTGGGCGGTGCGGAGATCGCCGCCGGGCTGGTGGTCCAGCGGCCGCAGGCCGCCGCCGTCGGGGTGCTGCCCGGGGCAGGACGGCAGAAGGGGCGCGGTCTGGATGATCGGCGTCGTCGTCTCTCCGGAGCTTTTCGGGTGACCGCGCGGGGCCGTCAGGAGTTGCCCGGGCGTCAGGTTCTTCTGGTGGATGACGTGCTGACCACCGGATCGACCGTCCACGCCCTCTACGAGGTGCTGACCGAGGCCGGGGCGGAGGTCCGCGGGGCGGCCGTGATGGCTGCCGCAGAAGTGCGTCGAGGTGGTGACGCTTCGGAAGGTTCTGGCTTAGAGTGAGGTATGGGTCTTCAGCTGGAGGTCCCATGGTTGCCAACACGGTTGAATCAGACCGATACGAGGAGGAACCATGTCCATGCAGGTCAGCTACACCGGCCGGAACATCACGATCCCTGAGGGTTTCAAGGAGCACGTCGAGGAGAAGCTCGACAAGATCGAACAGCTCGCCGATAAGGGACACCGGCTTGAGGTGAAGGTCACCGGGGAGAGCTCCCACCGCCGCGCAGAGACCGCACTCGCCGTCGAGCTCACGGTGATCGGACGCGGAAAGGTCATCCGTTCGGAGGCTCAGGCGGAGGAGAAGTTCGCCGCCTTCGAAATGGCGATGAACAAGCTGACCGAACGATTGCGACGAGCCCGTGACAAGAAGAAGTCGCGGGCTCATGCCTCCCGCAACGGGGTTGCGGACGTCGCCCACGCCATGGCCGGGCTGGAGCCGGTGGCCACAGATCGTCCGCTCTACGAGCAGGTGCTCGACGCCGCCGAGGCCCATGATGAGCCGCCGGTCGGCTGGGAGGACGAAGACGTCGTCCCGATCCGCATCCGCCGCAAGGTCTTCGCCGCCGAGCCGATGAGCGTCGACGCCGCCGTGGACGCCATGGAGCTGATCGGCCACGACTTCTACCTCTACATCGACTCCGAGACCGGGTTGCCCTCGGCGGTCTACCGCCGTCGCGGCTGGACTTACGGCGTCATCTCCCTGGACACGGAGAAGCAGGTCTCCGATCCGGTGACCGAGGAGCGTGACTACCGCTCGGAGAACGGGGTCTCGGCGGGCTCGCTGCGCGTCGCATGATCCGTGATCCCCTGTGCTGAAGGTTTCGGGCTGGGAAGGAGTGTTTAGCTCCTTCCCAGCCCGAAGCGTAGACTGACGATGACGTACTGAAGAACCTCTGATGGAGAACAGGCTGTGCCCACTCTGCTCGAACGGATCCTCAAGACCGGGGATAAGAAGATCCTCAAGACTCTGCGCGGCTACGCCGACGCGGTCAACCTGCTCGAGGATGAGTTCAAGGAGCTCAGCGACGACGAGCTCCGCGCTGAGACCGATCGCTATAAGGAGCGCCTCGAGGATGGGGAGTCGCTGAACTCCCTGCTGCCCGAGGCCTTCGCCGCTGTGCGCGAGGCCGCCGACCGCACGCTGGGCATGCGCCACTTCGAGGTCCAGCTCATGGGCGGTGCGGCGCTGCACCTGGGCAAGATCGCTGAGATGGGCACCGGTGAGGGCAAGACCCTGGTGGCCACGGCCCCGGCCTACCTCAACGCGCTCTCCGGCAAGGGCGTGCACATCGTGACCGTCAATGACTACCTGGCCAAGTACCAGGCAGAGCTGATGGGCCGTGTCTTCCGCTTCCTGGGCATGGAGACCGGTGTCATCACCAACGGCATGCGGCCTGCCGAGCGGAAGAAGGCCTACGACGCCGACATCACCTACGGCACGAACAACGAGTTCGGCTTCGACTTCCTGCGCGACAACATGGCGCAGTCCCTGGACGATCTGGTCCAGCGGGAGCACCACTACGCGATCATCGATGAGATCGACTCCATCCTCATCGATGAGGCCCGCACCCCGCTGATCATCTCCGGTCAGGCCACCGGTGACATCTCCCGCTGGTACAACGACTTCGCCACTCTGGTGACCCGTCTGACCCTGGACGAGGACTACGAGGTGGACGAGAAGAAGCGCACAGTGGGCGTGACCGAGTCCGGCATCGACAAGGTCGAGGACTACCTGGGCATCGAGAACCTCTACGAGACTCAGAACACCACGCTGATCCAGTACCTGAACAACGCCATCCGGGCCAAGGAGCTCTACGTCCGGGACAAGGACTACGTGGTGGTCAAGGGAGAGGTGCACATCGTGGATGAGCACACCGGCCGCATCCTGAAGGGGCGCCGGTACAACGAGGGTCTGCACCAGGCCATCGAGGCCAAGGAGAACGTGCGCATCAAGGCGGAGAACCAGACCCGAGCCACGGTCACCCTGCAGAACTACTTCCGCGGCTACGACAAGATCTCCGGCATGACCGGTACGGCTGAGACCGAGGCCGCCGAGTTCATGTCCACCTATAAGCTCCAGGTGGTCCCTATCCCGTCGAACCGTCCGCGTCAGCGGGAGGACCTCAACGACCTGGTGTACAAGAATGAGGTCGTGAAGTTCGACGCCGTCCTGAAGGACATCGTCACGCGTCATAAGAAGGACCAGCCGGTGCTGGTCGGCACCGAGTCGGTGGAGAAGTCCGAGTACCTCTCCAAGCTGCTGGCCAAGGCCGGTGTGAAGCACGAGGTCCTCAACGCGAAGAACCACGAGCGTGAGGCGGCCATCGTCGCCCAGGCCGGTCGTAAGGGCGCAGTCACCGTGGCCACCAATATGGCCGGTCGAGGCACTGACATCATGCTCGGCGGCAATGCCGAGTTCAACGCCGTCCGTGAGATGGAGAAGCTCGGCCTGGATCCTGAGAAGGATGCCGAGGAGTACGAGGCCAAGTGGGATGACGTCTACGCCAAGGCCAAGGAAGAGGCCAAGGAGGAGGGCGATGAGGTCCGCGAGGTCGGCGGCCTCTACGTGCTCGGCACCGAGCGCCACCAGTCCCGCCGCATCGACAACCAGCTCCGCGGCCGCTCCGGCCGTCAGGGTGATCCGGGTGAGTCCCGCTTCTACATCTCACTGACCGATGACCTGATGCGCCTGTTCAACCAGGCCGCCGCGGCCCGGATTATGAACTCCAAGGCCATGGACGACGAGATCCCGGTGGAGCATAAGTTCGTCTCCGGGGCCATCGCCAACGCTCAGCAGCAGCGCGAGGGGCAGAACACCGAGATCCGCAAGAACGTCCTGAAGTACGACGACGTCATGAACCGTCAGCGCGAGGCGATCTACTCCGACCGTCGTCGCATCCTGGAGGGCACCGACGTCCACGAGAAGGTCCAGCACTTCATCGAGGATGCTGTGAGCCTGATGATCAGCGAGAAGACCAACGCCCCTTCCTCGGAGGATTGGGATCTCGAGGGTCTCTGGGAGGAGCTGGAGTCGCTCTACCCGATCTCGCTGAGCATCGAGGACCTCATCGAAGAGGCCGGCGGCGTGGACCAACTGACCGTGAAGCTGCTCAAGCGCGAGATCATCTCTGATGCCAAGATCGCCTACGAGAAGAAGGAGGAGATCGGTTCGGACAACATCCGTCAGCTCGAGCGCCGTGTCCTCCTCTCGGTGATCGATGAGAAGTGGCAGGAGCACCTTTACGAGATGGACTACCTGAAGTCCGGCATCGGTCTGCGCTCCATGGCGCAGCGCGATCCGCTGGTGGAGTACCAGCGTGAGGGCTACGAGCTCTTCCAGACGATGGCCGATGGCATCCGCGAGGACTCGGTGCGCTACCTCTTCAACGCTGAGGTCCAGGCCGCTCCTGAGGGCGGCGAGGCCCCGAACCTCCCCGGCGTGAAGGACGGGCGTCTGGCGATCTCCAAGAGCCCCAAGCAGGAGACCACGAGCACCTCGGCCTGAGCCCGGGGCAGTTCGGGCTCCGGCTCAGCCCAGCTCCAGAGCCACGACGCGCCACCTGCGCCGGTGCGCCTCCAGGCGCAGCGCGCAGGCGCGCACACGGTGCTCATCTCCGAAGACCACGGCGCATTCCCAGACGCCCTGGGCGACCTTCTCGGTGCGCAGCTGGTGGAAGGCCAGCGGCCGTGGGGCCTTGGGCGCCAGCTGCTGGACGTCGTGGGTGAGCTCCACCCGCTGCCTGACCTTGGCGTATACCTCTGCCTCCAGCCAGCGCTTCAGCTGGACCACCGGGCGCAGTCCCGCCAGAGCCTCCATGGTGGCCTGGCAGATGATCCGAGAGATGGCATTGATCTGCCGCTCCTCCTCGGCCGAGGTGGCCAGGGCTGAGGGACGCTGACCGTCTCCCTCCGCGCTGCTGACGGCGATGACCTCTGTGGGAGTGCTGCTGCGCAGGTCGCTGGTCAGCTCCTCCTCACGCTGGAGGCGGAACGTGGTTCTGCTGCGGACCAGCGGTGCTGGTGTGGTGACTGTCATGGGTCTCTCCTCATCAGGTGGGGCAGGACCGAGCCGGTGGGCTCAGCGCACTGCCGGCGGCTTCTCCAGGACCATGCCCGGGGCAAGGGCCCCCGGATCCTCGCCGATGGCTTCGGCATTGTGCTCGTACCACTGGGGCCAGTCCTGGGCGATCTCCCACTCGGTGGCGCCGGGCCCCAGATCAGCGGCCACCAGACCCCAGAGTGTGTCCCCGGGGCGCACGGTGATCTGGCCCTCCTCGGCAGAGCTGCTGCGCTGCTCCGCGCCCTGATGGCGCTCGGCCGGTGCGGCAGGTGCAGTAGGGGTGAACAGTGGTGTCATCGAGACCTCCATCTCGGCAGTGGTGAACATAGGACTGGGCGGCGCTGGGTCAGCAGGTGCAGTGTCGGTGGATGCAGTGTCGGTGGGTACGGCGGCAGCAGCTGCGGCCTCTGCAGGGGAGAAGAGTGGCGTCGCCGTCGTCGTGGCTTCGCTCATACTGATGCTCTGGGCGGACTGAAGCTCCGGCTGTGCTCCCGATCCGCTGTCTGCTTGGGCTGCGGCGGAAGCCGCGGCTGCTCCGCCGATGGCCAGATGTGCGCTCAGCGTGAGGACCAGCGTGCGGCGCATGAAGCCGGGGGAGAGCTTTGTCAGCAGATGCTCAGCCCGCAGCGCTCCCAGCCGGTGGGCGAGGACTGCTCCGACCGCCAGCAGGGCAGAGGCCAGGGCCAGCAGCGTGATCAGCAGGCCCAAGCCCACTGCGGCGAGCCCCATCATCTGCTCCAGCTGCTGGAGGCTGCCGCGCCGCAGGCTCGTGAAGCTCTGGGCGGCCATGGCGCCGATGGCCCCGACTCCGGAGAGCGGATCGGCGGCGGACGGGGTCAAGGCTCGGCCGCACAGGATGAGCAGCGGACCCGCGCTCAGTGTGAGCGCAGAGAGTCCGATGTCCTGTTTCCGGCGACTGAGTTCCTGAAGCATGCGTTTGATGCTATTTGATGATGAATGGTTCGGCAAGAGTTTCTTCAGTTCCTCTTCGTGGAACACGGCAGGGCTAGGATGAATGGATGCGTTGGGAATCCCTCTTCGATGATCTGGAAGCCGCCTTCGTCGCAGAGGCGGAGGCGGAGCTGGAGGCTGAGATCGCCGAGGCCGTCAGGCTGGAGAGGTCCGCGCTGCGGTTCGTCGATCGCCTGCGCGCCAGCCGCGGCACGCAGGTGCAGCTGCAGGTGGCTGGTGGGCGGCGCGTCGATCTGAGGGTGGGCGCCGTCGGGGAGGACTGGATCTCCGGTGCGGAGGGCCCGCGCGAGGTGCTGATCCCCGCGGCGGCAGTGCAGTCAGCGGTAGGGCTCGCTCGTCAGGGTCAGGCGGAGGCCAGCCATGTGCGGCGCCGGCTCGGGATCACCGCCCCGTTGCGTCAGCTGCTCAGGGATCGGGCGCAGATCGTGATCCTCGGCGCAGAGGGTGTGCTGGTGGAAGGCCTGCTGATGGAGGTGGGCCGGGACGCTCTGGAGGTGCTTCCGGCGCCCCGTGGTGAGCTGCCGCGCCGGCGTGGGGCGCAGGAGGCGGTGACCGTGTCGCTGGCCGCAGCGGTGATGATCAGCAGTGCCTGAGGCACAGCGGTGCTGGGGCAGGCTGCTCGGGTGCTCAGCTGCTGGAGGAGGACTTCTGTTCGGAGGAGCTCGAGGAGCTCTGAGCGCGGGCCTCGCGCTGGATGGCGTACTGGCGTTCGATGAACTCGTCCAGCTTGGCCTCCTCCACGCGCCACTGGCCGCGTCCGCCGATCTGGATCCCCTCCAGCTCTCCGCTCTTGATGAGGGCGCGCGTCTGGGACATCGTGATGTTCAGGGCTTCGCAGACATCAGGCAGGGTGAGGAAGCGTCGCACGGGTGGACCTCCGAAGGGGCGTCGCGGATGTGATCGGCTATGACGGCCTCATTTTAGTGCCATTTGTTTTCGTTTGCACTTCGTGGTTACTCTGAGGTCAGACTCAGGGGCACTGAGCTTCTCGCCGCTGACGCCGGAAGAGGACTGTGCCTGATGAGGGGCATGGGGAATGGAGTCCACAGATGAGCCTGCCCACCGCTGATGACCAGGAAGCCGCCGAGCGCCTGCGCCGGCCCGGGTGGAAGGATCCGCGGCTGCTGGTCGGAGTGCTCATCGTGCTGCTCTCCGTAGCGGGGGTGACCGCCTTGGTCTCCTCGCAGGATCGCACCGTCCCCGTCTACGCCGCCGACCGCGCCTTCGCCGTGGGGGAGCAGATGAGCGAGGAGGACCTGCGGATCGTCGACGTGCGCATCGATGAGGTCTCCGATCACTACCTCAGCGCGGAGGAAGCGCCGAAAGCGGACCTGCAGTTCGTCTCCGTGGTGGATGAGGGAGAGCTCATCCCGCGGCGCGCCGTGGACTCGGCAGATCCCCAGGGCCGCCAAGCCGTCACGCTGGAGGTGGACCACGCGCTGGCCCAGTCGGTGGAGCCCGGACGCGCCGTGGACCTCTGGGCGGTGAGCCAGGGGACTGTGGCCGAGGAGGCCGATGATTCCCGGGCCGATCAGCTCGTGGTGGCCGCCGAGGTCTCGGCGGTCAGCGAATCCTCCTCCACCTTCGGCTCGGCCACGGTCATCACCGTGGAGCTGCTGATCGACCCTGAGGACATGCCCGCGGTGCTGGAGGCACGCAGCTCGGCCGGGACCCTATCGATCATCTCCACCGGCGCTGAGCCCGAGGGAGATGTGCCCGAGGGTGCGCCGGAGGAGGCCGCACCGGAAGAGGAGCCTGAGTCTGAGGACTCGGGGCAGGAGGGCGCTGCGCCTGAAGAGGACGGGCCCGAGGGCCAGGAGGAGGCATGAGGCGCTGCTCCGTCATCACCACCGGCACGATCGAGACCGACCACATCGCTGCCTTGGAAGGGTTGCAGGGCCCTGTCACCGTGGACCGGCGCTGCGCCGACCTCGCTGAGCTGACGGCGGCCGCCGAGAGCATGCGCGCCGACGCCGCCCTGATCATCGGCAGCACCACAGCCCTGACCGCTTCCCTGATCGAACGGCTCCGCACGGCCGGACTGCGCGTGGTGGCCATCTCTGATCTGGCCGAGGAGCGTCAGCGCCTGGCGGGCCTCGGGATCGCCGTCCACGCCGACGAGGTGGAGGTCACTCGGCTGGCTGAGACGCTCATGGGCGCCCCCGCTCCGCCCACCCCGCCCGAGCAGGACTCTCCGGAGACCGGATCGCGCAGCTTCGCCGAGGTCATCGCGGCCTACAGCCGCAGCAGCGAGCCCACGCCGGGCGGGTTCCCGGCAGAGCACGATGGCGCCGAGGACACTGCGGCCCACGAGAGCCCGGACCTGCTCAGCGGGGAGGCCGCTGAGGCCCTGTGGGTGGATGACCTCGCAGGTACCGGGGAGATCCCCGACGCCGGCCCCGCTTCGGAGGACCTCGCAGAGAACCTCACCGAGTGTCCCGACGGAGAGACTGCAGAAGACCCCGAGGAAGCCGGTGCGGCCCTCACCCCGCAGGAAGGCATCACTGTGGTCTGGGGCGCTCACGGCAGTCCCGGCCGCACCACAGTGGCGGTGAATATGGCGGCCGAGCTGGCCGGAGCGGGCCACCGGGTGCTGCTCATCGACGCCGACACCACCGCCTCCGGAGTGGTCACCCATCTGGGCCTGCTCGAGGAGTCGGCGGGACTGGCCCAGGCCTGCCGCCAGGCAGACCTCGGACGTCTGGACGCCGCGCGGCTGCGACGGGCCAGCACAGTGGCCGAGATCCGCGGCAGCCGCGTGCACCTGCTGACCGGCCTGCCCCGCGCCAGCCGCTGGCCGGAGCTGCGCAGCCGCGCCCTGCGTGAAGTGCTCCAGCTGGCCCGGAACGACTACCCCTATGTGATCGTGGACGTCTCCGCCTCCTTGGAACAGGACGAGGAGCTGACCTATGACACCGCCGCGCCCCAGCGGCATGCGGCCACCGTCTGCGCCCTGCAGGAGGCGGACCGGGTGCTGGCCCTGGGCGCCTGCGACCCGGTCGGGTTCCCGCGGCTGGTCAAATCCCTGGAGGACATCCGCCATGACGTCCCGGAGGCTCCGGCTGCCGAAGTTGTGATCACCAAGCTGCGCCGAGGCGTCGTCGGGCGCTCGCCCCAGGAGCAGCTGCGCAGCACCTGGCAGCGCTTCGGCCCCGGGGGTGGGGAGCCGGTCTTCCTGCCCTGGGACGCCGAGGCCTGTGATGCCGCGCTGCTGAAGGGCCAGACCCTGGCCGAGGCCGCTCCTGACTCTGAGATCAGGCGTCGGATCGCGGCAGTGGCCGGCGTCGATGTGCGCACCAGACGAAGGCGGCGTCTGAGCCTGCGCAAGCGAGAATCCGCGTTAGGCTGAGAGGGCAGAAGAAGCAGCAGGATCCGATGCGGAAAGAGCAGGCGCACATGCCCGGTGAAAAGACTCTATGGACTGCCGAAGAAGACAGCCTGGAGGATCTGACAGAGGCGTACTACTCGCACGTCTCCCGGGAGGACCTCTGGTCCGTCAGCGCCCAGGAGCAGATCGAACGCGTCCGCGCCCATGTGGAGCTGGCCGCCTCCCGCACCACCTCTGAGCCGCGGGCCGCCGTCGTGACTGTGGGCCGGCGCAGCATCGTGCTGGTGGTCACCGATGACATGCCCTATCTGGTGGACTCGGTCACCGCCGAGGTCACCCGCAACGGCCACGCTATGTCTCTGGTGGTCCACCCGGTGCTGCTGACCAGCCGCAGCCGGGATTCTCGCTCGCTGCTGGCGGTGAAGTCCGTCCCCGCCCCGGAACGTGGGCTCTCCTCCGGCGACACCCAGACGCTGCCGGACATCTCCGCCCTGCTCGCCGATGAGAACCGCACCGCTCTGGAGTCCTGGATCGCTGTGGAGCTGGACCAGGTCGTGGACGAGGAGGCCTCCCAGCAGCTGGTGGACGGGCTCTACCAGGTGCTCGAGGATGTCAAGAGCAGCAACCGGGACCAGGAGCGCATGGCCGCCCGGTCCCGCGGTGCGGCGGGACTGCTCCGCGAGGCCGAGGACCTGGCCGACTCCGATGAGGCCGCCGACCTGCTGGACTGGATGGCTGACGGCAACTTCCTGTTCCTGGGCTACCGCGAGTACGAACTCTCCACACAGGTCGAGTCCGACGGCAGCTGGGAGCCGGTTCCCGGCACCGGTCTGGGCGTGCTGGCCGAACGCAGCGGCCAGGGTGCCCTGGAGCGCGCCGCAGAGACCCTCGCCGCGGCACCCGGAGGCAGCCCCGAGGAGCGCAACGGGCTGGTCATCACCAAGGCCAACTCCCGCTCCACGGTCCGGCGGCGGACCTATATGGACTATGTGGCGGTGAAGACCTATGGCCCCGACGGCTCCGTGCGCGGGGAACGCCGGTTCGTGGGGCTGTTCAGCCAGAGCGCCTACACCCAGTCCATCGTCAACATCCCGCTGCTGCGCCACCGCGCCAAGCAGCTGCTGGAGCGCTCCGGATTTCCCGCAGACTCCCACTCGGGATCCGACCTGCTGCAGATCCTGGAGACCTATCCGCGCAACGAGCTGCTGCAGATGTCCATCGAGGAGATCGAGGAGATCTCCTGGCAGATCCTGCAGCTGCAGGAGCGTCGGCGGATCAAGCTCTTCCTGCGCAAGGACCTCTACGGACGGTTCATGACCGCGCTGGTCTATCTGCCCAGGGATCGCTACAACACAGCGGTCCGGCGCCGGGTGGAGCAGGAGCTGATGCGCTTCATCGACGCCGACTCCATCGACTTCAACGTCCGGCTCACCGAGTCCGTCCTGGCCCGCGTGTTCTTCCGGATCCGGCTGCGCCAGGGTGAGCACAGCGAGGTCATGGCGATCTCTGAGGATGAGCTGCAGCGCCGCCTGGAGCGGGCCATCCGGTCCTGGTCCGAGGGCATCGCCCAGGAGGCCGAGGAGCGCTACTCCGCCGACGCCGCCCAGCGCATCGCCGATCGCTGGGGAGAGGCCTTCCCGGACGACTACCGGGTGCTCTACGAGATCCAGGACGCGCTCGGGGACATCGCCCAGTTCGAGACCCTGGAGAGCTATGCGGACCAGCAGCGCACACCCACCGGCTCCCCGGTGCCGCGTATGCAGTTCTACCCGCCGCAGCAGTCCGGTGACGCCGCCCATATGCGGGTCAAGCTCTACCTCACCGAGCCCAAGACGCTCAGCGAGACCCTGCCGGTGCTCGACGACTTCGGGCTCTCCATCCTGGACGAGCGCTCCTATGTGCTCTCTTGCTCCGACGGGGCCACCTTCCACCTCTACGATCTGGGGCTCTGCTATCCGGAGGGCGTGGATCCGCACACCACCATCGACCTCTTCCGTGAGGCCTACACGGCCGTGCTCGCCGGGACGGCGGAGTCGGACATCTTCTCCCGCCTGGTGCTGCGCCTGGGCCTGGGCATCCACGACGTCATCGTGTTGCGCGCCTACGCCCACTACATGCGCCAGCTGGGGATCTCCCACTCCTTCGACTTCCTGGCCGAGGCGCTGCTGCAGAACCCCGAGGTGACCCGTGCCCTGATCTCCTCCTTCCGAGTCCGGTTCGATCCGAACCCCGAGCTGGAGGAGGGCCAGGACCGGGCCGCCGCCATGGAGCAGGCCCGCGCCGCGGTGAAGACCGCGCTGGAGGACGTGCCCACCCTCGACGCCGACCGGGTGCTCTCCACCTTCCTGAACCTCATCGAATCCACCCAGCGCACCAACGCCTACCAGGGCCACGAATGGATCTCGCTGAAGCTCACCCCCGCCACCATCGACGCCGCACCCCAGCCGCGCCCGGCCCACGAGGTGTGGGTCTACTCGCCGCAGGTCGAGGGCGTGCACCTGCGCTTCGACAAGGTGGCCCGCGGCGGCCTGCGCTGGTCCGACCGTCAGGAGGACTTCCGCACTGAGGTCCTCGGTCTGGTCAAAGCGCAGATGGTCAAGAACTCCGTGATCGTTCCCTCCGGCGCCAAGGGCGGCTTCTACGCCAAGCAGCTGCCGGATCCCGCCCAGGGCCGGGGAGCCTGGTTCGAGGCCGGACGCGCGGCCTACCAGATCTTCATCCGCGGCCTGTTGGACATCACCGACAACCAGGTGGAGCAGGAGGGGAAGATCCAGATCATCCCGCCCCAGGGTGTGGTCCGCCACGACGGTGACGACGCCTATCTGGTGGTCGCCGCCGATAAGGGCACCGCCACCTTCTCCGACACCGCCAATGCCATCAGTCAGGAGTACGGGCACTGGTTGGGTGACGCCTTCGCCTCCGGCGGTTCCGTGGGCTATGACCATAAGGCCATGGGCATCACCGCCCGCGGCGCCTGGGAGTCGGTGAAGTCCCACTTCGCCGAGCTGGGCACCGACACCCAGAGCGAAGAGTTCACCGTGGTGGCCGTGGGCGATATGGGCGGAGACGTCTTCGGCAACGGCATGCTGCTCTCCGAGCACATCCGCGTGGTCGCGGCGTTCAACCACCTGCACATCTTCATCGATCCCGACCCCGACGCCGCAGCCTCCTTCGCGGAGCGGCAGCGCCTCTTCACCGCCTCCCACTCCGGCTGGGACGCCTACAACACCGAGCTGATCTCTGAAGGCGGTGGAATCTTCTCCCGCACCGCCAAGAGCATCGAGATCACCCCGCAGATGCGGGAGCGCTTCGACCTGCCCGCCGGTGTGGAGGCCATGTCCCCGCCGCAGCTGCTCAACGCGCTGCTGCGCTCGCCGGTGGACCTGTTCTACAACGGCGGCATCGGCACCTACGTGAAGGCCTCCGCGGAGTCCCATGAAGAGGTCGGAGACCGCGCCAACAACGCCATCCGCGTGGACGGCCGCGAGCTGCGCGCCAAGGTGGTGGGCGAGGGCGGCAACCTGGGCCTCACCCAGGCCGGCCGCATCGAGGCGGCTCAGCAGGGCGTGCTGTTGAACACCGATGCCATCGACAACTCCGCCGGCGTCGACTCCTCAGACCATGAGGTCAACATCAAGATCCTGCTGGATCAGCTGATCTCCTCGGGACATCTGCAGGCCGAGGAGCGTGCCGAGCTGCTGAAGTCCATGACCGAGGACGTCGCCCAGCACGTGCTGCAGACCAATAAGGATCAGAACGTGCTGCTGCTGACCGAGCGGCAGCGGCTGGGCGAATGGTCGCCGAGCTTCAAGCGCCTGATGCGCTGGCTGGAGGAGGCCGCCGGACTGGACCGCGAGCTCGAGGTGCTGCCCACGGAGGTGGAGCTGGAGCGGCGCAACGAGGCCGGCGAGCAGACGCTGACCGCCCCGGAGCTGGCGGTGCTCACCGCCTACGCCAAGATCCAGCTCAAAGCGGCCCTGGTGGACTCGGCCCTTCCCGACGACGACTGGTTCACCACCACGCTGGAGGACTACTTCCCGGGTCAGCTCACCGACCGCTTCGCGGAGCAGCTGCCCCGGCACCCGCTGCAGCGCGAGATCATCTCGAATGTGGTGGCCAACGACGTCATCAACATGGGTGGGGCGGCGTTCGTCTTCCGCGCCATGGAGGAGACCTTCGCCACTGAGGAGCAGGTGGTCCGCGCCTTCGTGGTGGTCCGCGAGCTCTTCCGCCTCGATGAGTTCGACGCCGCCATGCGGGCTCTGCCGGTCTCCTTCCCGCGGAACCGGTGGGCGCTGATCTACCTGGACATGCGACGCCTGCTCGACCGAGCGGTCCGCTGGGTGGTCAGCCATACGGCGGCCTCCACCGATTCGGCCCGCGGCACCACCGTCCGCCAGGACGTTGAGACCTTCTCCGCCCATATCTCCTCCCTCTACGGCAGCCTGGCCGAGCATCTGCGCGGCGCCGACAGGACCCGTGTGGAGACCAAGCGGGAGGAGGCGCTGGCCGCCGGTATGGACGACCAGCTGGCCGCCTGGGTCTCGGAGCTCTTCGAGGCCTTCTCTCTGCTGGACATCGCCTCCCTGGCCCGGGAGCACGACTGCCCGGCCGAGGAGGTGGCCGGCATCTACTACGCCGTCTACGCCGAGTTCCAGGTGGACAGCCTGCTGGACCGCATCACCCGGCTCTCACGCCTGGACAAGTGGCAGGCCCTGGCCCGCGGAGCCCAGCGCGATGAGCTCTACTACGCCATCCGGGAGATCACCGAGTCGGTGCTGCGCACCACCGCGGCCGGCGACCCGGGCGAGCGTCTGGAGGAGTGGAAGCAGGCCAGCCACGCCAAGCTGGACCGCGCCGAGCGCCTCATGGCTGAGGTGGATGAGCTCGACGCCGACAACATCGCCTCGCTGACGGTGCTGCTGCGCCACCTTCGCGGACTGGTCGGCTCCTAGGGGCGAAGGAATCTGATGGCAATCTATGAAGAGCCCCTGGCGGGCCACCGCCACATCTCCGAGCGGGACGTCGAATGGGTCCACGCCCTGGTGGGGGACTGGCAGCTGCTCTCAGATCTGGCCTTCTCAGACCTGGTCCTGTGGTTCCCCAGCACGGAGGAGGGCTTCGTCTCCGCGGAGGAGCGCTCCTTCATCGCCCTGGGGCAGGCGCGTCCCTCCACCACCCAGACGCTGATCCATCGCGACGTGGTCGGGGATCGGATCCGTGCCGATCTGAAGCCGATGGTGGAGCGGGCCTGGTCCTCCCAGGTGGTCACCAACTCCTCGGACCAGGGCCAACCCTCGCCGGCGAGGATGCGGGTCCAGGCGGTTCCGCTGGTGCGCGCCGGACGGACCCTGGCGGTCATCACCCTGCACTTCTCCGTGGCTGCTCTGCGCACGCCCTCCCGGCTGGAGCTGACCTATCGGCGCTGTGCCGATGAGCTGTTGGCCATGGTCTCTGCCGGGCGTTGGCCGGACACCGCCCAGGAGTTCACCGGTTACAGTGGGGCTCCGCGTGTGGGTGACGGTCTGCTGCGCCTGGACAGCGGGGGTGAGATCACCTTCGCCAGCCCCAATGCGGTCTCCGCGCTGCTGCGGCTGGGCGTCTCTGACGCGCTGGAGGGGCGTTCGCTGGCCAGCATCGGAGCCGAGCTGCAGCGGGCCACCGGCGTCGCAGTTGATGAGTCTCAGCCGCTGATGCTCACGGGCAAGCGCGCCATGCGCGCCGAGCTGGAGGCTCACGGCGCGACGGTGACTCTGCGCTCCATCCCGCTCTACCGGGGTGGGGAGAGGTTCGCCGCGCTGGTGCTCTGCCGCGACGTCACTGAGCTGCGCCGCCGGGATAAGCAGCTGATGTCCAAGGACGCGACCATCAAGGAGATCCATCACCGGGTGAAGAACAATCTCCAGACGGTCTCGGCCCTGCTGCGCATGCAGTCCCGCCGGATGGACTCCTCGGAGGGACGCCACGGCCTGGAGCGGGCCATGCGCCGGGTGGAGACCATCGCGATGGTCCACGACTCCCTCTCCCAAGGGCTGGAGGAGAGCGTGGACGTGGACGAGCTCATGCGCCGACAGCTCCGCCTGGCCGCGGAGATGGCGCAGTCGGACCGTCAGGTGCTCACCCAGCTGGACGGCAGCTTCGGACAGCTGCCCCCGGATATGGTGACCCCGCTGGCCCTGGTCATCACCGAGATCGTGGCCAATGCCGTCGAACACGGCTTCGGCGAGGGGGAGCAGTCGCGCAGCGTGCTGACGGTGACCATGTCGGTGCACCGCCATACCGACGCCGCCGGACGCCAGCGCCTGGATCTGGAGCTCCTCGACGACGGCGTCGGGCTGCCTGAGGATCAGTGGGAGCCCGGGCTGGGGCTTCAGATCGTCCAGACCCTGGTGCGAGGTGAGCTCTCGGGTTCCATCGAATGGATGCCGGCAGAGGACACGAAAATGGGGACCCGGGTCATCCTCCGGGCCCCCATCATCGCTCCCTGATCAGGGAGACAGGGCTGGCGTGCCTGTGCTGCGGTCCAGCTGGTGCGGCGGGCGCGAGCCGCACGACGCTTCAGCGTCCCCTGCTCCGCTTCCTCGCCGCCTTCGCGCAGCTGCCGCTGTGCAAGGAAACCTGCTCGGTCGTTCAGGATGCGCGGCGCGCGCGGGCTGCGCGGCGCTTGAGGGCGCGCCGCTCGTCTTCGCTCATGCCGCCCCAGACGCCGGAGTCCTGGCCGGTCTCCAGAGCCCACTGCAGGCAGGTGTCCATCACCGGGCAGCGGCGGCAGACGCTTTTGGCCTCTTCGATCTGAAGCAGAGCGGGGCCGGTGTTGCCGACGGGGAAGAAGAGTTCGGGGTCCTTGTCCAGGCATGCTGCTCGACTGCGCCAATCCATGGCGATCACTACTCCTTGTGCGCCGGATGGGCGCGACTCGGGTTCTGAGCTGTGATGCTGTCCTCAACCCGGAGGGAGGCATGCTCATCAGGGTCACTCAGAGCTTGGGCGGTGCAACTCGTGACGGCCTGACTTCAGGAGTAAGAGGCCGTCCGCGAATTTCTTCGTAATCAAGGCTGACATGTTAACGACATGCAAACAAGAGTCCACAACTAAGAAAAACTGCGAGAACCGCGTGGTGTTAGTCACATTCTTCGACGTGCATTTCGGTCAGTTCCAGCCAGGTGGAGCGCCGCACTCCAGTGTGAGCGGAGGGAAGCGGAGAAAGCAATCCCCAGCCACCCGAGCTCCCAGGTCTGAGCAGTCCGGACGGAGCACAGCCTGTGTTCAGACCGCATCGGTGACCTGTGATACGCAGGCATAGCCCTGCGGGTCCAGGGTGGGCAGTGTGAGCAGATGAGCGATCAGTCAGGCCAGATCATCGGCTCGGTAGCCCGGCCCCACGGAGTCCAAGTCGATCAGAGCAGCGGGGGAGAGGGCGGGGCGGCCCTCAGCATCGGGGAGTACCTCAGCGAAGATATTGTCCCGATGGAAGTCCCCGTGGGTGGGAACCACAGGACCCGGCGTGCTCAGCAGTCGGTCCCTGATGTGTCGGACCAGCCGCTGCACCTGATCAGGCTCTGCGCCAGCGGGTCACGCAGGCCACGCTGCAGCTGGCGGCGAATGCGGTGAAGTTCTCAGCGCCGGGTGCGGTGATCACAGTGGGATCGCGGGTCGTGGAGGACGGCGTCGAGCTGTCGGTCCGAGAGGAGGGGCCCGGTATCGGGGAAGCAGACCGGGAGAGGATCTTCGAGCGCTTCGGGAGGGTGGACTCCTCCAAGGCCGGTGCGGGGCTGGGGCTCCCGATCGTCGCGGCCATCGCCCAGGCGCACGGGGGAGAGGTCCGCTGTGACTCGGAGCTGGGGAAGGGGTCCACCTTCACCCTGCAGCTGCCGCGCAGCTGACCCGGCGTCGTCGCGGCTGACTGATCAGGTGTCCACGCTGGGGGACTCGGTCTCCTCAGCGGCCGTGTCGTCGGCGTCGTCATCGCCGCAGGCGTTGAGGAAGAGCGCGGAGACGCTCAGAACTGCGGTGCCCCAGCAGAGTCTCCCGGTCGTGTCCAATCTCAGAGATTCCTCGTGTCGGCCTCGGATGAGTGCTGGTGTGGCTCAGCGTACGACATGTGGGGCGGCGCTGGTGTTAAGGGAGAATGACATCTATGGCCCGCGACTCTGAGAACCTGCAGCCGGACTTCCACGGTCCGCAGAAGCCCCGCCCGTTCACCCAGGCCCGCCCGCGGCCGGTCCCGGTCTGGCTCGTCTTCCTGATCCTCTTCGTCCAGGGCGTGGCTGTGCTCTGGTACACCGTGGGGGCGGCGCTGACCTCGGAGGAGGCGCTGCTGGACACGGTCGGCATCGTGGCGCTGGTGGTGCTCTACGCGCTGCTCGGCGCGGTGCTGATGATCCTGGGCTTCCGGATCTTCATGGGAGCAGGCGGAGCGAGGACTCCGGCGATGGTGCTGGAGTTCATGGTGGTGGTGATCTCCTTCAGCTTCCTCTCCGAAGGAGCCTGGGCCGTGGGGCTGACCCTGCTGGTGCCGGCGGCCACGGCGCTGCTGCTGCTCTTCGTGCGCCCCACACAGGAATGGCTGGACAGATGAGATCTGCCCAGCCGGTTCGTCTTCGTCTGTGAGGCTGAATCCGTGGCGCGGATCAGCGGTGATCCGACCGACTCTCAGCTGACCGGCATCAGGAGGCCGGAGTTCAGCTGACCGAGGGTCAGTTGACCGGACCGGTCCATTTTTCGCCGGGGCCCTTGCCGGGCTCGTCTGGGACCAGCGACTCCTCTCGGAAGGCCAGCTGGAGGGAGCGCAGCCCGTCGCGCAGGGGAGCGGCATGGGTGGATCCCACCTCCGGCGCGGAAGCGGTGATCAGTCCGGCCAGTGCGGTGATCAGCTTGCGGGCCTCGTCCAGATCCTTGAGCTCATCGGCGCGCTCGTCATCGGCCAGGCCGGTCTTCACCGCCGCCGCGCTCATCAGGTGGACGGCGACAGTGTTGATCAGTTCGACGGCGGGCACCTCAGCGATGTCACGCGCGCTCTGATCGGCCGCCTGGGGGAGATCTTCGTTCTGCATGCTGGTAAGCTTGTCACAGACTTTGAGCGCACGCTAAACGTGCGCACATTCACTTCACAACAGTCCACACACAGGAGTTAGACAGATCAGCGAACCACGCATCAACAACCGGATCCGTGTACCGGAGGTCCGCCTCGTCGGCCCGCAGGGGGAACAGGTCGGCATCGTCAGAATCGAAGATGCTCTGAGGCTCGCCTCGGAGGCTGATCTCGACCTGGTCGAGGTAGCCCCGAATGCGAAACCGCCGGTCTGCAAGCTGATGGACTTCGGCAAGTGGAAGTACGAGGCTGCGGTGAAGGCCCGCGAGTCGCGGAAGAATCAGACGAGCACCCAGCTCAAGGAAGTCCGCTTCCGCCTGAAGATCGACGACCATGACTATGAGACCAAGGTCGGCCACGCTCGCCGCTTCCTGGAGGCCGGTGACAAGGTCAAGGCCATGATCCAGTTCCGCGGCCGTGAGCAGCAGCGCCCCGAGATGGGCGTCCGCCTGCTCCAGCGCTTCGCTCAGGACGTGGAGGACCTCGGCCAGGTCGAGTCCAACCCGCGCCAGGACGGCCGTCACATGGTGATGGTGGTCGGGCCGCTGAAGACCAAGGCTCAGGCTCGCAACGAGGCTCCCGACGATGAGGCCATGGACAACGAGGAGAACAAGGCTCGTGCCAAGGCCAAGCGTGAGGGCCGCGCTCGGAAGACGCAGGAGCGTCAGGAGAAGGTCTCCACGGACAAGAAGGACGTGAAGCCGCTGTCCAACTCGATGGCGGATTACCTTCCGGACGAGCTCAAGAACCTCTGAGCGGCTCCGGCGGAGGAGACTCCGCCGGGAGCGCTCGGTGAACGACCTGGTAGACTTGTCTGCTGGGTTTGCTGCGACGTGCCCTGCGCGGGTGCGTCGCAGACCTATGAAAAGGGATCCTGCCGGGCTTCGTGCCTGGTGAGCGATCCACCTCTGCACCGCCGGCCTCCCTCCTGGAGGGGTGCCGGTTCCCAGGTGCTGCAGGTCCGTACGATGTAAGGAGAACGGCACTATGCCGAAGATGAAGACCCACAGCGGGGCCAAGAAGCGCTTCAAGATCACCGGTTCCGGCAAGATCAAGCGCCAGCAGGCCAACCGCCGCCACTACCTGGAGCACAAGTCTTCCCGCCTGACCCGCCGTCTGGCCGGTGACCGCATCGTCACCAAGGCCGACGAGAAGCGCATCAAGCGCATGCTGGGCCTTTGAGCACCAGCACGGAACACCGCGAAGACTTCAAGACTCACAGGAGATAACAGATGGCACGAGTGAAGAGGGCGGTCAACGCCCACAAGAAGCGCCGCAAGGTCCTCGACCGGGCCTCCGGCTACCGCGGACAGCGCTCCCGCCTGTACCGCAAGGCTAAGGAGCAGCTGCTCCACAGCTACACCTACAACTACCAGCACCGGAAGAAGCGCAAGGGCGACTTCCGTCGCCTGTGGATCCAGCGCATCAACGCTGCCGCACGCGCCAACGGCATGACCTACAACCGCTTCATCCAGGGCCTCAAGGGCGCTGGCGTCGAGGTCGACCGTCGCATGCTGGCCGAGCTGGCCGTCTCCGACGCAGCTGCCTTCAAGGCACTGGTGGAGACCGCTCGCAAGGGTCTGCCGGAGGACGTGAACGCCCCCAAGGCCGCCGCGTGATCCGCAGCCTCTAGCAGGAGGTGCTTCTGACGGCGCCCGCTCCCTGTGAAGGGAGCGGGCGCCGTCGTCGTATCTATAGGGTGTCTCCCGATGGCTGAACAGCAGAACACCTCGACTCCGGCCCCGGCCGGCGTCTGGATCTACCGCGGCATAGCGATCGCCTGGACGGCTGTTCCGAGGCTCCTCATCGGCGTCGGCGGTGGAGGAACCACTGCTCAGGTGAGGCGCCGTGGGATCATCGCCACTGCCATCACCGCCGGCCTTCCCCTGCTCATCTTCCTGCTGATCGTCTGAGGCGTACCAGCCCCACTCTGTGTGGGCACTTCCAGGTGCTCTGGGACAGGCACATTGCCTGAGAACGTCTCAAAGTGCCCGCACAACTGATGGGGATCCGCGCATGAGGGAGAATGGTCCCTGTGACTGACGAACATGTGCTGAGCAATCCGACCGCTGACCGGGTCAAGAAGGTCGCCTCCCTCGCCTCCCGGGCCGGACGCCGCAAGCAGGGGCTCTTCCTGGCCGAAGGCCCCCAGCCGGTGCGCGAGGCGTTGGCCCTGTGGCTGCGCCGCTGGGAGGAGGAGCCCCGCGGGGAGAAGGAGGAGACCCAGGGCCTGCCCCGTCTGGACGCCCTCTACTTCGATCCCTCCGCGCTCAGCCGCCACACCGAGGTGGAGGCGCTGCTGGACCGGGTCCGCGGTGTGCTCTTCGACCCGGAGCAGGACCTGCCCCGAGAGGCACGGATCTTTCTGCGCGAGGCCACTCCGGAGGTGCTCCGGGCCATGGGCGACGCCGAGACCTCCCAGGGCATCATTGCTGTCTGCACCATCCCGCAGCAGGCCGAGGAGCTCCCACAGCTGCGCCTGGGCGCGGCCCTGCTCGGAGTCCAGGATCCCGGCAACACCGGCACCATCATCCGCGCCGCCGACGCCGCAGGGGCCGACGCCGTGGTGCTCACCCCGGGCAGCTCGGACCCCTGGGCGCCCAAGGTGGTCCGCTCCGCCGCCGGCTCGCACTTCCACCTGCCCATCCGCCCCGGCGCCGATCTGGACCCGTTCCTCGACGCCGCCCGCGGCCAGGGCGCACAGATCCTCGCCGCCGATGGGGGAGGAGAGGCCGCACTCCCGGCTCTGGAGCAGCCGCAGAACCCGACCGTCTGGCTCTTCGGCAATGAGGCGCACGGTCTCTCTGAGGAAGAGAAGGCGGCTGCTGATCAGCGGGTCACGATCCCGCTCTACGGCCGTGCGGAGTCGCTCAACGTGGCCACCGCCGCCGCCGTCTGCCTCTACCACTCGGCCACTGCGCAGAACTCCGGCGCAGCGCAGAACTCCGGAACTGCCCAGCACGCAGAGCAGTGAGCTACTCACCCACCACCCGCCAGCAGGAGAACACCGGATTCGACTGTGTCCACTGCGGGCAGACCATCCCCAGGCACAGCGCAGGCAGCTACCGGAATCACTGCCCGCGCTGCCTGTGGTCCCGCCACGTCGACGTCATTCCGGGGGACCGGGCCGCCGACTGTGAGGCTGAGATGGAACCGGTCGGCGTCGACTATTCCGGGAAGAAGGGCTACATCCTCCTCCATCGCTGCACCGCCTGCGGCGCCCAGGACCGGAACCGTCTGGCACCGGATGACGATATGGATGCGGTCATCGCGCTGCAGCGCCCCAGTTTCTGACGACACCCACCGTGGCCACCTCCCACTGAGCCACCACCCCCACACGACTGCGGCGGCCCGCTCCTTGCAGGACGGACCGCCGCAGCGGGGAACAGACGCTCAGATCAGCGTCCGGCCGGTGTGAAGTCCCGGCTGCCCAGGAAGTCCGGGCGCGGGGAGGGAGCCGCGAAGGGCTCCACCGGAGTGTTCTCCACCGAGTTGTAGACGATGAAGACATTGGACCGGGGGTACGGGGTCACATTGCCGTTGGAAGCGTGCATGCAGTTGCTGTCGAACATGACAGCACCGCCTGCCGGGCCTTCCAGCACGTCGATGCCGAACCGGTCGGCGAACTCGGTCAGCGTCTCCGGCTCCGGCACACCGGCGCCCTGCATGACCAGCGACTTCTGGTGGTTGTCCTCCGGGGTCTCGCCCACAGCACTGATGTAGTGCTTATGGGAGCCCGGCATGATCATCAGCGGACCGTTGAAGGAGTAGTTGTCGGTCAGCGAGATGGAGATGGACACCGCCCGGGGAGCCGGCATGCCGTCCTCGGCGTGCCAGGTCTCGAAGTCCGAGTGCCAGGTGAAGTCCTTGCCGACGAACCCGGGCTTGTAGTTGATGCGGCTCTGGTGGATGTAGACGTCCGAGCCTAGGATCTGCCGGGCGCGGTCCACCACACGCGGATCGTTGGCGATCTTGGAGAAGATCTCGTTGCTGCGGTGGATGTCGAAGATCGAGCGCACCTCATCGGACTTCGCCTCGACCACTGTCCGCTCGTCCTGCTTCACCGCAGGGTCCTCGGCCAGTCGCTTGAGCTCGTCCTTGAAGAGCTGCAGCTCCTCTGTGGTGATGAGCTGATCGATGCTCAGGTAGCCCTTCTCATCGAAGCTGCGCAGGGTGCCTGCGTCGAAGGGGCCCTGGTCTGCGGTTCCCTGCACCACCGGATCGCGGCGGGGGATGACCTGGGAGTTGTTCTGGCGAGTGGGGTAGAGATCCTCCACAGCAGCCTGAATAGTAGTCGTCACTCTGTCGACCCTCCTGTTCTGTTGTCGACCTTGGTCAGTTCTGTATCTCAAAAATTCTGTGATGTGACGGCAGCCCGAAGGCCGCCCATCAGGACACTAACAGGTGCAGGATTCTCTGCAAGGGTGATTCACTGGCCCCATGGCAGAGATCAGCGACGCCGGCCGCCCCGGCATCAGCACAGGAACATTCGCCCGCATCACCGGACGGGTCCAGGGAGTCGCCTACCGCGCCTCGGCCAAGGATGAGGCCGATGAGCTGGGCCTGATCGGATGGGTCCGCAACACCGACGACAGCGCCGTGGAGCTGCTGGTGGCCGGAGAGGGACCGGCCGTGGACTCCCTGCTCCGCTGGACCGAGGACGGCCCGGCTGCGGCCCAGGTCAGTTCGGTGGAGACCCGCGAGGCTTCCGAACAGGAGCTGCAGACCCTGCCCCAGGCCGGTTTCGAGATCAGACGATGAGCTCCAGCGCCGGTATGCTTCCCCTATGATTCACCCTTCGCGAGGCCGCACCCTGCTGACCGGGACCGCCGTTCTGATGCTGGCTCTGGCAGCCTGCGGGGACGACGCCGAGACCCAGCAGCCCACTCAGGACGCCGCTGAGCAGAACGACGCCGAGACCGCCGGCGAGCAGGAGGACGGCGGCGGTTCGGCCGCCGGCCCGATCATCGCTGAGGCGCAGATGACCGATGCGGTCGGCACCGAGGTCGGCACCCTCACCATCTCTGAAGCCGGCGAGGGCGTGGTGGAAGTCCACGCCGAGATCGTCGATATGGAGCCCGGCTTCCGTGGCATCAGCATTCACGAGACCGGCGTCTGCGAGATCCAGTCGGCCAATGAGTACGGCCAGGTCGGAGACTTCTTCTCTGCCGGCGACCACCTGGCGGGCGATCCGGAGGAGGACTCCGGCGTCGCTGAGGGTGAGGAGGCCCCGGAGGAGCTGGAGGAGGATCCGGAGCTGCCGCCGGATGTGGAGCCGGAGGAGCAGGCTGAGGTCTACCACCCGGACCATGCGGGCAACCTGCCCAACCTGCTGGTCACCGAGGAGCGCACCGGCACTCTGACGGTCCTCAGTGACCGTCTGGACGAGGACCTGCTCCTGGATGAGGACGGCTCAGCAGTGATCGTCCACACTGAGGCCGACAACGCGGCGAACATCCCGGAGCGCTACGCCCCGGAGGGCCCCGATTATGAGACGCTCACCACAGGTGACTCCGGTGCTCGGGCCGCCTGCGGCGTGCTCGAGGCCCCCTGAGACGACCGCGGGAGGGCCTGAGCACGAATTGCCGGGCCGTCATCGCGATCGATATAGTCGATTTTCGGTGTGCCGGGAAGTCTGGTCGGCAGGAGCATAGGATGCTCTTCAGCGGAACCTTCGTGTGCTTGCAGCGCCCTGGAGGATTCCGCCCGTCCACCCACGCCGCACCTGATGGAGGAACCGTTCACCGATGACCTTGATGGTGCTGCTCTTCCTCACCCTCATCCTGGTACCCGTCGCCGCCTCCTTCCATCAGGTGCTCGGCCGCGACACCGGATGGGTCGCAGCAGTCTCCCTGACCGCTCTGGGTCTGATGACCCTGCCGTGGATCGGCCCGATCATCGACGGCCGGGTCTATGAGGAGTCGCTGCCCTGGATCCCCACCGCAGTCGATGTGAACATCGGCCTGCGCCTGGACGGCCTGGGCATGGTCTTCCTGCTGCTTGTGCTGTTCATCGGCGCCCTGGTGCTGGCCTACTCAGCCCGCTACTTCAGCCCCAAGAAGAAGACCTCCGACTACTACGTCTGGATGCTGCTCTTCGTCTTCGCAATGTCCGGCATGGTGATGGCCGATGACCTCATCCTGCTCTTCGTCTTCTGGGAGTTCACCACTCTCTGCTCCTTCTTCCTGATCAACCGGTCCGGAGCCAAGGCTCCGGCCCCGGCGCAGCGGACGCTGCTGATCACCATGGCCGGCGGCCTGGGTCTGCTGACCGCGGTGCTGATGATCATCGTGAACACCGGGACCACTCAGCTCTCGGCCGCTCTGCAGCACGAGATCTGGCAGGAGAACGGCACCTTCACCGCCGTGGTCGCGGTGCTCATCGCCTTCGCCGCCTTCACCAAGTCGGCGCAGTTCCCCTTCCACCTCTGGCTTCCCGACGCCATGGTGGCCCCGGCTCCGGTCTCTGCCTACCTGCACGCCGCGGCCATGGTGAAGGCCGGCATCTACCTGCTGCTGCGCTTCGCCCCGGTCTTCGAGGGCGTGATGATCTGGCAGGTCATCCTGATCGGCGGCGGCCTGATCACCGCACTGATCGGTGCGCTCTTCGCCCTGCAGCGCCATGACATCAAAGAGATCATGGCCTACTCCACGGTCTCCCAGCTGGGGTTCCTGGTGGCCACCATCGGCATCGGCACCCCGGTGGCCATCGCCGCGGCGATCATCCACGTGGTGGCCCACGCGCTGTTCAAGTCCAGCCTGTTCATGATGGTCGGCATCATCGAGCACGAGTCGCACACCCGCGACATCCGTGAGCTCAATGGTCTGCGCAAGACCATGCCGGTCTCCTTCTTCATCACCGTGATCGCCTCGCTGTCCATGGCAGGCATCCCGCCGCTGTTCGGCTTCGTCTCCAAGGAGAACCTGCTCAAGGGCTTCCTCTCCGCGGAAGAGGAGGGCATCTTCGGCCCCGGTCTGACCTGGACGCTGACCCTGCTGGCCGTGCTCGCCGCCGTCGGGACCTTCGCCTACTGCGGCCGCATCGTGCTGGGTGCCTTCGGCAGCTACCGCGGTGTGGGGAAGAAGGACGCCGGCTACGACGACGGCGCCCACCAGCCCATCGCCGAGGACGCCGCCCACGAGGCGGCCCCGGCCTTCTACCTGCCCGCACTGCTGCCGGCGGTGGCCGGCGCGATCCTGGGCTTCATCCCGTTCGTCTTCGACGGACTGATCACCCGGGCCACCCAGTCGGCCTCCACCTCGGACTACGAGCCCTACTTCTACCTCTGGGGCGGCATCAGCACCGACTTGATGCTCTCAGCGGTCATCATAGTGATCGGCCTGATCGTGGTGCTCTCCCGGGCCCAGATGGACAACCTGATCCCGCGCACCATCCTGCCCTGGACCGGTGTGGCCGTGGCGGAGAAGATGCGTACCGGCTCCATCGCCTTCGGACGCAAGGTCGGTGACAGCACCCGCACCGATATGCACGGTCTGCACCTGACCGCACCGGGCATCTTCCTGGTGGGCATCTTCATCGCCGGCATCATGGCGGCCCCGCAGATCGGTGACTTCACCGAGGGACACACCCAGATGATCGACTGGGTGCTGATCTCGCTGATGGCGATCTTCCTGATCGGCACGGTGGTCTCCACGTCCCGCACGGCCGCCGTCGTGCTGGTCGGCGGCGCCGGCTTCATGGTGGCCGCCTGGTACTTCCTGCTGGGCGCGATCGATGTGGGTATGACCCAGCTGCTGGTGGAGATCCTCACCGTGGTGGTCCTGGTGCTGGTCATGCGCAAGCTGCCCAAGAAGTTCCACCCGGTGAAGCGCTCCCGCACAGCGGTGGCCGCCGTGGTGGCCATCGGCTTCGGCGTGATGGCCTTCGTGGCCGCCTTCGCGCTGACCGGCCGCAGCGGCCGCTGGACCGAAGGCGACGGCGACCGCGCCCCGGTGGGCGAGGCCTTCCTGACCCACACCTATGACGAGGCCGGAGCCATCAACACGGTGAACTCCATCCTGGTGGACTTCCGTGCCCTGGACACCTTCGGCGAGCTGACCGTGCTGGGCGTGGCCGGCTTCGCGATCCTGGCAGTGCTGAACTCCGCGTTCTCCACCTCGGACAACGTGACCCCGGCCTCCAAGAGCTGGGTGGGCACCCCGCTGGACCACGCCAAGGACAACACCACGGCGATGCGCAGCGTCTTCAACTGGATGGCGCCGTTCATCATGCTGCTCTCGCTGATCCTGCTGATGCGCGGTCACTACGAGTCCGGCGGCGGCTTCATCGCGGCCCTGGTGCTGGGCGGCTTCTTCGCCCTGCGCTACTTGGTGGCGCCCTCCGACTCCTCGGTGAAGCTGCGCTTCGACTACGCGATGATCATCATCGGCGGCATCATCATCTCCGCTGCCATCGGCCTGGCTGGCTTCGTGGAGGGCTCCTACCTGCGGCCCATCGTCCTCTTCGAGGGCCTGCCGCTGCCGTGGGGCACCGAGTCCGGCTTCACCCTGACCACCGCCCTGATCTTCGACCTGGGCATCTACCTGGCCGTGATCGGCGCAGTGCTGGTGGCTCTGGACCGGCTCGGTCAGGCCCAGCGCTACCCCGCAGAGCTGCTGCGGGCACACCGCCGGGCCATGGGTCAGAAGACCGGGGAGGTCTCCACTGTGGAACCCGACTATGCGGTGGACCCGGGGGATCTTCCCCTCGAAGTCGAAGTGGGGAACGCCGGCAGAGACGACCAGAGCACTGGAGAGGGGGTGGACAGCCGATGAGCATCGCCATCGCTGTGGGGCTGCTGACCGCAGCCGCCGTCTATCTCTTCATGCAGCGCGGCATGGTCCGCATCGTGCTGGGCTTCATCCTGGCCTCGCATGCGGCCAACCTCATGTTCTTCGCCGCAGGCAACCCCGCCTACCGGGCGGTGCCCTATATCGACGGGGCACCCTTCGAGGAGCAGGCCGACCCGCTGCCGCAGGCCTTCGTGCTGACCGCGATCGTCATCGCCTTCGCGATCACCATGTACATGGTGACCCTGGCGATCACCACCACCACCGACGACGACACCGAGAACGATGAGGAGTCCCCGGCCAAGGTGCTCTACGGAGAGCGCCGTCCGCGTCCGGTGGGACCGCCCGCCGACGCCGGAATCTCCGATACAGGCGACACCGAGGACGTCGCGGTGAAGGGCGTGAGCACCGAATCCGGTGAGATCGCCGTGGAATCCGGCGATGACGAGACGGGAGAGACCAAGTGAACCTCGCAGAGATCCTCCCTCCGCTGCTGCCGCTGCTGGTCGGCATGCCGCTGCTTCTCGGCGCGGCCGGGGCCGCAGTGCGGAAGAACAAGCTGGCTCGCCACATCATCAGCATGGGCACTCTGTCGGCGATCTTCGTCTTCTCCATCCTGCTGGTGATCGCCACCCGCGACGGCACCGTCCTGGCCCACCGCGTGGGCGGCTGGACCCCGGTGGACGTCGGCTCCGAAGGCGAGACCTTCGAGATCGCGATCCCGTTCGTGGTGGATGCGCTCTCGGCGCTGGTGCTGATGATCATCTCGATCCTCGGCATCGCCTCGGTGATGTTCGCCATGGCCACCCATGAGGCCCGCGCCCGGTTCTTCCACCCGTTCGTCCTGGTGCTGATGGCCGGTGTGGCCGGCGCCCTGATGACCGGGGACATCTTCAACCTCTTCGTGTTCATCGAGGTCATGCTGCTGCCCTCCTACGGGCTGATCGCCATGATGGGCGCCAAGCTCGGGGCTCACGGCGCGCGCATCTATGTCTCGGTGAACCTGATGGCTTCGACACTGCTGCTGGTGGGCATCGCCCTGGTCTACGCCACCGCGGGCACGGTCAATCTGGCCGAGCTGCACGGTGCGGCGCTTGAGGATCCGGCCGTGGCCATCGCGGGCGGCGTCGTGCTGACCGCCATCTCCATCAAGGCTGCCGTCGTGCCGGTCCACGGCTGGCTGACCCGTACCTACCCGATGACCAGCCCCGCGGTGACCGCGCTGTTCTCGGGCATCCACACCAAGGTGGCCATCTACGCGATCTACCGCATCTACTCGCTGCTCTTCGACGGTGATGAGCGTTTCCTCTGGGTGGCTCTGCTGGTGACCAGCGCGACCATGCTGATCGGTGTGCTCGGCGCGATCGGTGAGAAGACCACCCGCTCCATCCTGGTCTTCCACATGATCAGCCAGATCGGCTACATCCTGATCGGCGTCGGACTGTTCACCACGCTGGGTCTGACCGCAGCGATCTTCTACCTGCTGCACCACATGATCGTGAAGGCCTCGCTGTTCCTCTCCACCGGAGCCATCGAGGAGACCTACGGCACCGGGGAGATCGAGAAGCTCGGCGGCATGCTCAAGCGTGAGCCGCTGATCGCGATCACCTTCATGGCCGCAGCGCTCTCGCTGGCCGGTCTGCCGCCGTTCTCCGGCTTCGTGGCCAAGTTCAGCATCATCCAGGCCACCCTGGAGGAGACCCACTACTGGGTGGCGGCCGTGGCGGTCATCGTCTCGGTGTTCACCCTGCTGTCCATGCTGAAGATCTGGACCGGCGTGTTCATGGGCGAGGAGCCCAAGGACCTGCAGGAGAGGGCGCTGACCTACCAGGAGCGTATGCACGGCAAGCGCTACCTGCGTGTGGAGGCACAGGCGGAGACCCCCACGCTGACCGTGGGGCCGCCGACGTCGACCACGATGGCGGTGCTCTCCGGGGAGCAGGCGGTCAAGGTGCCCGCCAAGCTGATCATCCCGGGTGCGCTGCTGGCGGCGGTGACGATCTTCTTCGGCCTGGGTGCCGAGGTCCTGATGAGCCTCTCGGCCACAGCCGCAGAGGGTCTGCTGAACCCGGAGTTCTACGTTGAGGCGGTGAGCGGAGCATGATCTGGCCCTTCAGGATCATCAGTTTCCTGTTCTGGTACGCCAAGGAGTTCCTCCTGGCCAACCTGCACGTCACGGCTGATGTGCTGCGCCCGCGGAAGCGGATGAAGATGAACCCGGCGATCATCGCCGTGCCCGCGGCCTCGAAGTCGGACAGCGAGTGGACGCTGATCTCCACGCTGATCACCCTGACTCCGGGCACACTGACCCTGACCCTGTCCAAGGAGCACGGGATCCTCTACGTCCACGGCATGTTTGTGGAGGACCGGGAGGCCCTGGTGGCGGAGATCCAGGAGATGGAGGACCGTCTGCTCAAGGCCATGCGCCGGAACCCTGGCGTCCTGTCCCGCCCCACTGAGCGTCCAGTGGTGCAGCCCGAGGACGTAGAGGAGGGCGACCTCCACGAGTGGGATGCCCCCGGCATCACGGAGGCTGAGAGCGAAGGAGGTGAGGCCCGATGATCTCTGAATGGACTCTTGAGATCGCTCTGATCCTGCTGGCGATCGGCATGATCATCGCCGGTGTGCGCGCCTACCTGGGCCCGCGCACCTCGGACCGTGCGGTGGCGGCTGATCTGATCTTCTTCGCCACCATCGGGTTCCTGGCGCTGATCGGGCTGCGTACAGAGATCGAGGCCCTGTTCGACATCATCCTCATCGCCACGCTGCTGGGCTTCATGGCCGCCATCTCTATGGCACGTCTGGGATCGGGAGGTCGTCGCTGATGGACATCGAGAACATCCTGCACGGAGCAGGTCTGATCTTCATCTTCCTGGGGATCTTCACGATCATCGTCTCAGCGATCGGCCTCTTCCGGCTGCCCGATCTGTACCTGCGTGCCTCGGCGGTGGGCACCTCGGCCGGACTGGGCGTGGCCTCGATCGTCTTCGGGGCCCTGCTGATGGACTTCTCCACGGCCAACCTGATCAAGGCGCTGATCGCCATCATCGCCCAGCTGCTGACCTCGGCAGTGGGTTCGATGGCCATCGCCCGCTCCGGCTACCTTAACAACTACAAGCCGGCGGAGATCACCCATACCGATGAGCTGGCGCTGACCAAGCGCGGCTGATCTGATGGCGGCGCACCTCCTCGAGACCATCAACGAGCACCTGCCTTCAGGGTTTGTGCTCAATGCTGTGGGGGATCTGCTTGCTCTCTCGGTACAGGGCGAGGCCGTCGAACGTTCCTTTCAAGTGGACGGGTCCTTCGCGGCTATCACGGAATATATCGACTCCATCGATATCGGTGATGCGAGTGAGTGGAACCAACCGCCTGAGGTGGTCGTCTTCAACCTGTTCAGCGTGCATGTGATGGAGGCTGTCCATACGGCTCCCGCAGAGGCGGAGCGCCTGGTGATCGGTCGCAACGGCCTCTACATGGAGTAGATGCACCGCGTCAGATCTTTCTCAGATCACGACGCCGTCCTCTTCAGAGAGAGCGTCCGTGACGGTCTGATCTGCTGTTAGGTCTACGTCAGGAGGGGCCCGTCCGTTTAGGCTGGTGCTCATGAGCTCTGAAGCCGACGGTCTGAAGCCCTACAGCGCCCGTGAGCACGACGTCGAGGAGCACGACATCTTCGATGAGGCGGCGACCTATGAGGACGCCTCCCGGCCCGGGACAGTCTCAGCCGCTGCCGACCAGCCCTATATGGTCAAGGCCCGGCAGCGAGAGGAGTATGCCGAGGACGGAGGCGAGGAGCGCGACGAGTCCAAGCCCTCCTCGCCGCTGAAGCTCACCGGCGCCACGTGGAAGTACAGCTTCAAACGTGCGCTCTCAGAGTTCGGTCGAGACCAGTGCAGCGATCTGGCCGCCGGCCTGACCTACTACGCGGTGCTCTCGGTCTTCCCGGCGCTGATCGCCCTGGTCTCGTTGCTCTCCCTGGTGGGGGAGGCAGAGCGGACCACCCAGTTCTTCGTGAATATGGTGGCGGATATGACTGAGGGCGATCCCGATGTCATGGACACCGTCGAGTTGGTGGTCGGCAACATCACTACGGCCGACGGTGCCGGCATCGGACTGGCCATCGGCATTCTGCTGGCCATGTGGACGGCGTCGAACTTTGTGAACGCCTTCTCCCGGGCCATCAACCGGATCTTCGAAGTGGAGGAGGGGCGCTCCTTCATCCAGCTGCGGCCGCTGCTCTACGCGGTGACCGTCGCACTGATCGCCCTGGTGGCCTCCGCCGCTCTGGTGCTGGTGATCTCCGGTCCGATCGCGGCCTCCATCGGCAATGTGATCGGCCTGGGCGAGACGGCCGTGACCATCTGGAACTGGGCCACGCCGGTCGTGCTGATCGTCATCGCCGCCATCGGCATCGCGCTGCTCTACTACTGCACCCCGAACATCCGTCAGCCCGGTGCCAAGTGGATCTCCGGCGGCGCGCTGATCGCCATCCTGGTGATGATCGCAGCCACCGGCGGTGTGGCCTTCTACGTCATGCACTTCGCCAACTACGACGCCACCTACGGCTCGCTGGCCAGCGTGATCATCTTCCTGTTCTGGATCTACATCATGAATATGGTCCTGCTCTTCGGCGCAGAGTTCGACGCCGAGCTGGAGCGTGGTCGCCAGCTGCAGGCCGGCATCGAGGCTGAGCGCACCATCCTGCTCCCGCCGCGGGAGACCAAGGGTGCCGATAAGAAGAACAAGAAGTACGAGGAGCTGGTCGCCCAAGCTCAGGCGCTTCGCCTGACCCAGGGGGAGACCTCCAACCCCGACGACGTCTGGCGCCGCTGAGAGCGCGGGACCAGCGATCGAAGGGGAGATCGAACAGCAGACGGGCCGGCGCAGGTCTGTCCAGCTGGGCCTCCCTTTCACCTATCTGATCGCCACTGTCTGCTCCAGCGCCACGATGCTGGCCGTGCTGGTGGCGGTGGCGCAGGGGGAGTCTCGCGACTGGGCGGTGCCTGCGGTTCTCCTCTGCGTATCGATTCCACAGATCGCCTTGGCTCCCTTCGCCGCCCCTCTTTTGGACCGCCTCGGGCCACGCCCGATCGTGGTCGCTTCTGGCGCGGCTCAGGTGGTTGCTCTGCTGTGCGCGGCCGTGTTCCCCGAGCTCGCTGTGATCCTGTGTGTACTCGTCTTCACGGCGTCGATCTCTGCTCTCGACTCCGCCGGAATGCTGCTCCTTGCTGACCGGGCACCACGGGAGACCAACTCTGAGACTGCTGCCAGAGCGTTCGCTCGTCTGGACACGGCTCGTCTGCTGGGCGGCTTCATCGGTCCAGTTCTGGGTGGGGTGGCTCTGGAGTACCTGAGCCTGTCATGGGTGTTTGTGGCAGAAGCGGCCGCCGTCGGGGTTCTTGCCCTGACCGCGATGTTCTACCCGCAGGTGCAGTGGGAGGCTGCGGGGGCTGCGTCTACCTGGTGGCACCGAGTGAAGGAAGCTCCCGCGCTGCTCTTCCGGAACAGGGTTGCACGGGTCGCTCTGACGGGCCTGGCAGCGGCGATCGTCTTCACCTCGTTCTTCTCTGCGGCTCAGGCCATCTATGGAGTCGAGACGCTGGATCTCAGCCCGATCGGAGTGGCGGTCCTGGCCCAGGCCTTCGTCCTGGGGCGGCTCCTCGGGGCCCACTGGGCCGGTCGGCTGACCGGTGATGTGGCGTACCGGTGGCTCCTGATTGCGACCTTTCTGATGGGCGTCGGGCTCATGGTGCCCGGACTGGTCCATTCGTCTGTTGCGGCCGGCATCGGGTTCGCCGTTGCGGGAGTGGCCAATGCGATCCAAGTAGCGGCCATCCGCCTGATCGTGGTGGACGCAGTTCCTTCGGAGGTGCGTGGGCGCTCCCTCTCGACGATGGGGACGGTCAACCAGACGGCTGGAGTGCTGGGCACGGCAGGCGCTGGGCTGGCGCTGGCGGCTCTGGGGCCAGCTGGGACTCTGGTGGTGGCAGGCGCCGGCACCGTGCTGGCTGCCGTGTTCAGTGCAGTCTTCGGGCGAAGTCCGCAGAAGGCAGTTTCTCCTCGCCAGGCGTAACATCGCGTCATATTCGGCTCGCGTTGAGATTGGCCTGCGGGTCCACTCGGCCTTCGGCCTGCGTTTCGAAAATGTTTCGCGTGCGGGCCGCATGCTCCGAAAAATGTTCGCACCAGGTGATGTGACCTACCTCTCAGATCGCCGTGATCACGCTGAATTGTGAAAGAAGTCTTGAATAGTTGAGGCTCTCGGGCAGATGTTTCAGCTGCGTTGACGGGGCTGCCTTGACTTTCCGGTGCGGTTCGCTCTCTGGGCCACTGGGCCCGCTTCTTCCTGGTCACCGAGTGATCCACGCCTCATCGCGGAGGCCTCGAGTTTTCGTACAGTGGTTCCACTCCGCACCGCGGCCTCAGGGTCGTATCTGATGTGAAGCGTGACAGTAGAGGGGAAGCGCCATGCCTGCACCTGAGGTCAGCGAGCTGGAACAGGCGTCTGGACGATGCTGAAGTTCATCGCGCTGCGCTTTGTGCGCTACAGCATCATGACGTTCGCCGTCACGACCATCGCCTATCTGATGGCCGTGAGCTTCTTCAATCCCGTCACCCAGCTGATGGACCTGACCGGCGGCTCGCTGGACCCTGAGGTCAACCGGGAGAACGTCGAGGAGACCCTGCGGCGCTACGAGCTGGACCCGGATCAGAACATGTTCCAGCGCTACGGGGTCTGGCTGTCCGGCGTGATCACAGAAGGCCACTGGGGCTACAGCCCCAACGGCGCCACGGTGAACGACGCCTTCGGAGACCGCGTCTGGATCTCAGTGCGCCTGACCCTGGCCGCGATGATCCTCAGCACCGTCATCGGCATCGCCCTGGGCGTCTACGCCGCATCCCGCCAGTACCGCTGGGGCGACCGCACCACCACCTGGTACTCCTACTTCACCATGATCGTCCCCACCCCGGTGGCCTTCCTGCTGGTCCAGCGCGGAGCCATCTGGGTCAACGAACAGGCCGGGGAGCAGATCTTCTACGTCACCGGCTTCCGCAGCATCGGCGTGGAAGGGACCTGGAACCAGTTCGTGGACATGCTGGCCCACTACGCAGTGCCCACTCTGGCGATGACCATCTTCGGCTGGGCCGCCATGCAGATCTCCCAGCGGCAGTACCTGCTGGACTACGTCAACGCCGACTTCGTCCGCACCGCCCGGGCCACCGGACTGACGCGCAAGCAGGCCATCCGCAAACACGCACTGCGGGTCTCCTTCGTCCCCACCGCCCAGTCCATCGCCTTCAGCATCCCAGCCCTGCTGACCGGCACCTTCTTCGCCGAGATCATCTTCAACTGGGACGGCATCGGCGCCTACACCATCCGGGCGCTGCACCAGCATGACGTCAACGCCACGGTGGCCGTGACCTTCTACGGCTGCATCGTCTTCGCCATCGGCGCCCTGATCGCCGATATCTTCACCTCCATCATCGACCCGCGAGTGAGGCTGTGAGACCGATGGCCATCAATCCGCTGAACGCCGCACAGCACACTCAGGCGGCCAATGAGACCGGTGGGGGAGAGCCCTCGGGCGAGATCCGGCCCATGGGCAAGAAGCGTCTGATCCTCAAGCGCTTCATGCGCCGCAAGCCCGCCGTCTTCGGCGTCTTCCTGCTGGTGCTGCTCGGGGCCTTCGCGCTCTTCGGCCACCACCTCACGCCCTGGCACTATCAGGAGCAGGACTTCGTCAATCTGGGCGCGGGCCCCAGCTCAGAGCACTGGCTGGGCACCAACTCGGCCGGTGTGGACATGGTGGCGCTGCTGGCCCAGGCCACACGCACCTCGCTGATGATCGGCCTGATCGTGGGCATCCTGACCCCGGTGATCTCCCTGGTCATGGGCTGCGCCATGGCCTACTTCGGCGGCTGGGTGGAGCGCCTGGGCATGTGGACCCTGGAAGCGCTGATCATGTTCCCGCAGATCGTGCTGATCGGCATCGTGATGACCGGGCGCGACGGCGGACCGGTCACCCTGGCCTTCATCATGGTCATGTTCGGCTGGATGGCCTCCGCCCGTCTGATCCGCGGCATGGCCCTGTCCTATGTGAACCGCGACTTCATCAAGGCCTCCCGCTTCATGGGGGTCCACCCGCTGAAGATCGTGTGGCGGCACCTGGCGCCGAATCTGTCCTCGATCGCCATCATCAACGCCACCACGGCCATCTGGGGTGCCATCCTCGCGGAGATCTCCCTGTCCTACCTGGGCATCGGCGTGACCGTCCCGGAGACCTCCCTGGGTCTGCTGATCGAACAGTCCCGGACCTATGTGTTCAGCCAGCCCTGGATGTTCTGGGCCCCGGTGGCGGTGTTCGGATTCATCGTCATCTCCCTGATGCTCATCAACGACGGGCTGCGCGACGCGCTCGACCCCGAATCCAAAGCGGGAGGCAAGGCCACCACATGAGTGAGACCACTGTGACCACCCCGGAGCCGGCACCGATCGGCGGCGGCGCCCCGATCCTCTCGGTCCGCGACCTGCACGTCCGATTCCCCAGCGAGGCCGGCTCCGTCCACGCCGTGCGCGGTATGGACTTCGACCTCCACCCCGGCCAGGTGCTGGGCATCGTGGGCGAGTCCGGCTCCGGCAAATCGGTGACCTCTATGGCCATCATGGGCCTGCTCCCGGACACCGCCCGTGTGGAGGGCGAGATCCTGCTGGACGGCCAGCCCATCCTGGGGCTCAGCGATGAGGCGATGAGCCGCCACCGCGGCAACACCATCTCCATGATCTTCCAGGACCCGCTGTCCTCCCTGACCCCGGTGCTCTCCGTGGGTCAGCAGATCACCGATGCCATCGGCAACCACAACCCTAAGATGACCAAGGCCCAGCGCGAGGAGCGGGCCGTGGAGCTTCTCCAGAAGGTAGGGATCCCCGCCGCGGAGGAGCGGCTGAAGAACTTCCCCCATGAGTTCTCCGGAGGTATGCGCCAGCGCGTGATGATCGCGATGGCCATGGCCAACAACCCGCGGGTCATCATCTGCGACGAGCCCACCACCGCATTGGACGTCACCGTCCAGGCCCAGGTCCTGGAGCTGCTGAAGCTCGCTCAGGAGGAGACCGGGGCCGCGATCATCATGATCACCCATGACCTCGGCGTGGTCGCCGGCCTGGCCGATGAGCTGGTGGTCATGTACGCCGGCAAGCCGGTGGAGCGCGGCAGCACCCAGCAGGTCTTCAGCAACCCGTCCATGCCTTACACCATGGGACTGCTGGCCGCCGTGCCGCGCCTGGACGTCTCAGCCGAGCACGCCCTGGCCACCATTCCGGGCCGTCCGCCCAACCCAACCCAGCCCTATGCCGGCTGCCCCTTCGCCGCACGCTGCCCCTTGGCCACAGAGGCCTGTGAGCAGGCCGAACCAGGGATGCAGCAGATCTCCCGCGGTCATGCCGCCGCCTGCATCCGCCTGGATGTGGCCCGCCATGCCGATGCCCGGGAGATCTACGGCGTCGAGAAGCTCGCACCCTCAGCCATGGAGCTCACTCCGCGCCAGCAGCGCCCGGAGGTCCTGCGCGCGGAGAACATCACTCGTCACTTCGAGCTGCGCTCCCGGCTGTTCAAACGCCATCTGGGCACTGTGCGCGCAGTGGACGGCGTCTCCTTCGACCTGCGGGAGGCCGAATGCTTCTCCATCGTGGGGGAGTCGGGCTCCGGCAAGTCCACCACGCTGCTGGAGATCATGGAGCTGGACCCGGCCGAGGGCACCGATCTGGTCCTCAACGGCCGGACCATCACCGGCTCCCGGAAGAAGCACCGCGCTCCCTTGGAGATGCGCGCCGATCTGCAGATGGTCTTCCAAGACCCCACCGGTGCGCTGTCCCCCCGCCAGACCGTCTACGAGCTGCTGGCCGAGCCGATGGAGGCCCAGGGCTGGAAGTCCGAGGACATCCGGGCACGGGTCTTCGAGCTGCTGCAGACAGTGGGTCTGCAGCCCGATCACGTGGACCGGTTCCCCAACGCCTTCTCCGGAGGTCAGCGCCAGCGCATCGGCATCGCCCGTGCCCTGGCACTGGACCCCAAGCTGTTGGTCCTGGACGAGCCGGTCTCCGCTCTGGACGTCTCCATCCAGGCCGGTGTCATCAACCTGCTGCAGCGGCTGAAGTCCGATCTGGGGCTCTCCTATCTGATGGTGGCCCACGACCTCTCTGTGGTCCGGCACATCTCAGACCGGATCGCCGTGATGTACCTGGGCCGCTTCGTGGAGATCGGTGAGGTGGAGGAGATCTATGAGCGTCCCCGTCATCCCTACACCCAGGCGCTGCTCTCAGCGATCCCGGTCCCGGATCCGGAGGTGGAGGCCGGCCGCAAACACATTCTGCTGGAGGGCGACCTGCCCTCACCCACAGCCGTCCCCGAGGGCTGCAGCTTCCGGCCCCGCTGCCCGCTCTACCGTCTGCTGCCCGAGGGCCAGCAGTCGGTCTGTGAGAGCGTCCAGCCGGCGCTGGAGCCGCTGATCCTCAGTGAGCCCGACGCCGGCGACCACGGTGTCGCCTGCCACTATCCGCGGGACCTCAGAGAGATGAACTGATCAGATCACCGGTGCGGGCCGGCCTGCCCCCACCGGAACCAAGCGCCCGGACCGAGCTGCCGGCCGGCGTCGGGCGCCCGGCGCGGAGGATGGGCTTCCGCACTCGCACAGAGGAGATTGACATGGCATATCGGAGGAATCGGCGCGGAACGCTCGCTCTGGCTGTGGTGGCCGTGGGAACACTGGCGCTGTCCGCCTGCGGCAACGGCGACGGAGGCGGGTCCGGCCCCGAAGGGGGCGCGCTCAGCGGTGACCTGGACGAGGTCTATGACATCAACGAGGCCTCGGTGGAGGACCTGCAGGAGGGTGGTCAGCTGACCCTGCCGGTCACCAATATGGGCCCGAACTTCAACGGCATGACCAACGCCGGCAACAGCGAGGCCGTGCGCAGCATCGTCAGCGCCATCGACACCACCGGCGCCTGGCGTCTGGACCCCGAGGGCGAGTTTGTCCTCAACGAGGACTTCGTACTCTCTGCTGAGCAGGAGATCCTCGAAGACGGCACCCAGACCATGCACTATGAGCTCAACCCGGAGGCCACCTGGAACGACGGCACTCCCATCGATTTCTACACCTATGAGCACACGGTGAACATCCGCTCCGGCTCCGAAGAGGGCTTCGACCTGGTGGCCACCACGGCCTATGACCAGATCGAGAGCATCGAGATGGGCGAGGACGAGTGGTCCTTCACCATCACGATGGAGGAGCCGTACCAGCCCTGGCAGACCATCTTCAACAGCGGAAGCCGCGGCGACGGCACACTGGTCCACCCGGAGGTGGACACTGCGGAGGACTTCAACGAGGGCTACGTCAACGATCTGCGTCCCGAATACCGTGCCGGTCCCTTCACCGTGGACACTCTGGATATGTCCGCGAATGTGGCTTCCCTGGTCCCCAATGAGGACTGGTGGGGCGATGAGCCGGTCCTGGAACGCCTCAACTTCGCCCAGTACGAGACCAACGCCAGCATTCCGGCCTTCCAGAACGGTGAGATCGACTCAGTCGGCATCAACACCGCGCCTCGCTATGAGGAGCTCACCGACTGGTCGGAAGAGGGCTATGACATCCGCCGCGGACAGCGCATGGCCACCTGCGGATTCCTGCTCAACGGGGACTCCGGGAACCTGAGCGATGTGGCCGTGCGTGAGGCGATCTTCCGCACGCTGGACCGCGAGCAGATCGCCGATGTCCAGTTCGAGGGTGTGAACTGGGAGGAGGACACCCCCAGCGGCTGGCTGCTCATGCCCTTCCAGGATGAGTATGAGGATGTCTACCCGGTGGAGGACAACGATCCCGAGGGTGCCGGTGAGGTGCTCGAGGAGGCCGGCTGGACCTACGAGAACGACGGCGATGACTACCGCAGCCAGGACGGCGAGGAGCTGCGCGTGGTCTTCAACACCTTCGGCGATGACCCTATCGGCGAGGCGCAGGCCCAAGCGGCTCAGACCATGGCTGCTGAGGCCGGTATCAACCTGGACATCGACAACCAGGGCTCGGCACAGTTCGGCGAAGTGGTGGGCAACCGCGACTTCGGCATGGTCAACATGTGCTATGGCAAGGCCGGTGCTGACCCGACCAGCGGCACCAATCAGTTCTACTCCAGCCAGGAGGGCAACCTCACCGGCCTGAGCGACGATGAGCTGGACCAGCGCATCGAGGAGAACTTCGCCACTGAGGATGACGAGGAGCGCTTCGCCGAGGCAGTGGCCATCGAGGAGGAGGCCATCTCCACCTACTTCCACTACCTGGCCACCGCCAACGGCCCGGAGATCTTCGCCTTCCGCGAGGGACTGGCCAACTACGGCCCGGCCCTCTTCGAGACCACTGACTGGACCACGGTCGGCTGGCTCGAGGACGCTGGCCACGACGGCTCTGACTCGGGCGTGGACGAGGACGAGCTCGAGGAGACCGATCCGGACGAGGTCGATGAGGAAGGCGTCCCGCTGGACGAGGCCGAGGACGAGACCGAGGAGGAAGATGAGGCCGAAGAGGGCACTGAGGAGGACGACACCGAGGAGTGACCCTCCGGGCTGACCCTCTGCACCGACCCTCAGAGCTGAGACTCTGAGATCCCGACGCCGGCGCGCAGCGCCCTGCTGACCGGATGCGCCGGCGTCGTCCCTCCAGTGACGCTGCGGCCTCTCCGCTCTCCCGTACCGAGAGGGCGGGGAGGCCGCAGTCCTTCCTGGGCTGCGCGCCCGCACAGACTTGACCCCAGAGAGAGAAGAGGACGCACCGACGTGGCTGAATCACCCGCACTGCAGGACTTCGACCTGGACCGCATGGTCGCCCATGACCGGCTCTCCGGCCTGACGCTGAGCCCGGATGGGACCCGCCTGGTGACCACGGTGACCACCCTGGATGAGAAGGCCACCGGATACGTCAGCGCCCTCTGGGAGGTGGATCCCGCCGGTCAGCGTGAACCCCGGCGGCTGACGCGCAGCACCACAGGGGAGCAGGCCCCGGCCTTCGCCCACAGCGGCCATCTGTACTTCACCTCCAGCCGCCCGGATCCGGACGCCGTCGAGGACAATGACTCCAAGGAGGCCGGACTCTGGAGGCTGCCCGCCGGCGTCGGGGAGGCAGAGCCCATCCTGCGCCGTCCGGGCGGGATCGGCGGCATCACCTGTGCCCGGTCTGCCGAGACTGTCCTGATCAGCGCGCCGCTGCTGCCCGGAGCCGCCGATGAGGAGCAGCACGCGCGGCTGCACCGCCACCGGCAGGAGACTTCAGTGAAGGCGATCCTGCACAGCTCCTATCCCATCCGGCACTGGGACCATGACCTGGGCCCAGCCCAGCCGCACCTCTTCGCGCTGGAACAGGGCAGCGCCGAGCAGGAGAATGCCGCGCAGAACAGCACAGCCCACAGGCTGCGCAACATCTGCGCAGGGATCGGCAGCCGCTACACCGGAGAGGTCCACCTCAGCCCCGACGGAACCACAGCCCTGATGGGCGAGACCATCTTGGAGGCCCGGGCCGAGCGGCGCAGCGCCGTCGCCCAGGTGGACACCGCCACCGGCGAGCGCCGCATCATCGCCGATGACCCGCAGAAGGACTTCTCTCCGGGGCCGATCAGCCCGGATGGTCAGTACGCGATCATCTCCGTCTCTCAGCGTCCGGTGCCGGCTGAGCCGATGCGTCCGGTGCTTCAGCTGCTGGACCTGGAATCCCTGGAGATGACTCCGCTGGCCGAGGGCGCGGACCGATGGCTCAGCCCGGCCAGCTGGCTGCCGGACTCCTCAGCCATGCTGGCCCTGGGCGACGATGACGGCCGCGGACCGGTCTGGAGGATCACCCTGGCCACGGGGCAGGCCGAGCGGGTCACCGGTGAGGACTCCACCTTCTCCGAGGTCATCGCGGCCCCCGACGGCGCCACCGCCTATGGTGTGCGCTCCAGCTACGCCTATCCGAGCGAGATCGTGCGCATCGACCTGAGCAGCGGGCAGACCACGCTGCTGCGCAATCCCACGGCCCGTCCGCAGGTGCCGGGCAGCCTCACCGAGATCGAGACCCAGGCCGAGGACGGCGTGCGCATCCGGTCCTGGCTGGCCCTGCCCGAGGGAGCCTCGGCGCAGAGCCCCGCTCCGCTGCTGCTGTGGATCCACGGCGGCCCGCTGAACTCCTGGAACGCGTGGTCCTGGCGGTGGGTGCCGTGGCGCCTGGTGGCCCAGGGCTATGCGGTGCTGCTGCCGGATCCGGCGCTGTCCACCGGCTACGGCCAGGACTTCATCCGCCGCGGCTGGAACTCCTGGGGTGACAAGCCCTTCACCGATCTGATGGCCATCACTGATGCCGCCGAGGCCCGGGAGGACATCGATCAGACCCGCACGGCGGCCATGGGCGGATCCTTCGGCGGCTATATGGCCAACTGGGTGGCCGGGCACACTGACCGCTTCAAAGCGATCGTCACCCATGCCAGCCTGTGGGCCCTGGACCAGTTTGGGCCCACCACTGATATGTCGCCCTTCTGGCGCCGCCAGATCGATACGGCCATGGAGGAGCAGCACTCCCCGCATCACTGGGTCGGAGACATCACCACGCCTATGCTGGTGATCCACGGGGATGAGGACTACCGGGTGCCGATCGGCGAGGGGCTGCGGCTCTGGTACGAGCTGCTGGCCGATTCCGGACTCCCCATGGGGGAGGACGGGTCCAGCCCGCATCGGTTCCTGTACTTCCCCGATGAGAACCATTGGATCCTCAAGCCTCACCAGAGCGTGGTCTGGTACCAGGTGATCGAAGCCTTCCTGGCCGAACACGTCCTGGGTGCGGACCCGCAGACCGCCTCCGAGCAGCTTCCAGCCTCCCTGGGGCTGAAGCCGCTTCAGGAGGAGCCGGATGCTGAGCAGAAGAAGAGCGGACAGAAGACGAGCGGGCTGAAGAAGAGTGGGCAGGAGAACCACGCATGAGCGCATCCACCTCATCTGAAGATCCCCATCTGTGGCTGGAGGAGGTCACCGGCGAGTCCGCTCTGGCATGGGTCCATGAGCGCAATGCCCGGGCCGAGCAGAGGCTCTTCATCCCGGAGTTCCACACGCTGAAGGACCGGCTGCGGGAGAACCTCGACGCCGAGGGCCGCATCCCGCAGGTGGTCCGGCGCGGGGAGCACCTCTACAACTTCTGGACCGATGACCAGCACCCCCAAGGGATCTGGCGCCGGACCACGCTGGAGTCCTACCGCAGCCCAGAGCCGGAATGGGAGGTCCTGTTGGACCTCGATGAGCTCTCCGCACAGGAGGGTGTCACCTGGGTCTGGCACGGGGCCCAGCTGTTGCGCCCCCAGCAGGAGGGACAGCCCTGGCGCCATGCGCTGATCGACCTGTCTCCGGGCGGCTCAGATGCTGATGTCACCCGTGAGTTCGACCTTCTCACCGGTTCCTTCGTGCCCGAGTCCGAGGGCGGATTCCACCGCCCGGAGTCCAAGGGCACGCTGAGTTGGATCGATGAGGACACCGTCTATCTCTCCCACAGCCTTGAGGGCAATGCGACCACCTCGGGTTATCCGCGCAGCGCCTTCCGCTGGCGGCGCGGCACCCCGATGGAGCAGGCCGAGCAGGTCATCTCCGTGGAGGAGGACGACCTCAGCGTGGGGGTGGGGTATTCGGACACCCCCGGCTTCGAGCGGCATGTGGCGGTGCGCGCCCTGGGCTTCTTCTCCTCGGAGACCTATGTGCTCCACCAGGAGGAATGGGCCGAGGTGCAGGTTCCCGACGACGTCCGGGTCACCTTCCACCGGGATCTGGTCCTGCTGAACCCGCGCACCGACTTCACCCACCGGGGACTTCAGATCGCCGCGGGCAGCCTGGTGGTCGGATCGGTGGAGGAGGAGCTGGCCGGCACGGGTGAGCTCAGCGTGCTCTTCCGCCCCACAGAGACCTCCTCGCTGACTTCGGTCACCGCCACGCAGAACATGATCGTGCTGACCGTCATGGAGCATGTTCTCGAGCGGGTGGAGGCGTTCTGGCGTCAGGACGGGCAGTGGCGCAGTTCTGCGGTGCTCACCGGGCTGACCGGAAGTCTGAAGGTGGCCGCCGTCGACGCAGAGGAGAGTGATGAGCTCTGGGTGACCTGTGAGGACTGGCTCTCCCCGCGCACGCTGCATCTGGCGGATCTGGCTCCGGTGCTCTCTGGGGAGAGCGAGGAGATTGAGCAGCTCAAGCAGGAGCCTGCCCTCTTCGATGCCGCCGGGCTGAGCGTCCAGCAGCACTTCGCACGCAGCCAGGACGGCACCCAGGTGCCCTATTTCCTGGTGGGTCCGCAGGAGATCCTGGAGGATCCGGCCGGGCCGCCGCGGCCCACGCTGCTCAACGGCTACGGCGGCTTCCAAGTCTCCTGGACCCCGCTGTACAACCACATCGCCGGCACCTCCTGGCTGGAGCAGGGCAATGTCTACGCCGTGGCAAACATCCGCGGAGGAGGGGAGTACGGCCCGGGCTGGCACCAGACCGCGCTCAAGCAGAACCGTCACCGTGCCTATGAGGACTTCTCCGCCGTCGCGCGCGATCTGGTGGCCCGCGGGGTGACCACCGCTGAGCAGCTGGCCTGCCAGGGCGGCTCCAACGGCGGGCTGCTCACCGGCAATATGCTCACTCAGTACCCGCAGCTCTTCGGAGCGGTGGTCATCCAGGTGCCGCTGCTGGATATGCGGCGCTTCGCCCAGCTGCTGGCCGGAGCCTCTTGGCGCGCTGAGTACGGGGATCCGGAGACCTCTGACTGGGAGTTCATCCGCACTTTCTCCCCGTATCATCTGCTGGATCCCGACGCCGACTACCCGCCGGTGCTGCTGACCACCTCCACCCGGGACGACCGGGTCCACCCCGGTCATGCCCGCAAGATGGCCGCGGCCCTGGAGGAGCTCGGCGCGGATGTCACCTATTGGGAGAACACCGAGGGCGGCCACGGGGGAGCGGCGAACCCGGAGCAGAAGGCCACGATGACCTCCCTGATGTACACCTTCCTGCGGGAGAGGCTCGGCGAGGGGACGCGGGCCGCAGCAGGGTCGCCGGCGGCCGCAGGATCACTCGGAGGGGAGCAGAGCCCTGGCAGCTGAATCGAAGAAGAAGGTCCATCCGGTCGTGCCGGTGGATCAACTGCCCAAGTTCGTCGTCATCGATGATGTCCAGGCCATCCGTGCGATGGCACATCAGGCGCGCCAGAAGGCCCTGGACGAGCTCTATGGAAGCCACCGGGCCTATACGGCCACTGAGCTGGCCGCCCGCTGCGAGATCTCCCCCTCGGCGATGAGCTATCACCTGCGTGCCCTGGAGAAGTACGGCTACATCCGGCGGGTGGAGCAGGAGGGCGACGGCCGCAATAAGTACTGGCAGGCGGTGGCCTTCACGCTGCGCATCATTGGGTTCGACGCCGGCAGTCAGTCCGAGAGCCCCTCGGTCACCTCCCATATCGAGGGTCTGCGCAAACGCGTGGGCGAGGAGGTCCGCCGGCGTCGGGCGCGCTCTGCGGATCTGCATGATGAGGCCCTGTATCCGGTGATCACCTCCAGCCAGCTGGACCTGCGCGATGAGCAGGCTGAGGAGTTCATGCAACGGCTGCACGGGCTGCTCGACGAGTTCGCTCTGACCTCCGGCAAGCTGCCTCCGGATGAGGCCACGCGCCGGATCCATTACTTCGTCTCGGCCATCGAGGAGCCTCCGGAACCCGTGGAATCCTGAGCTGGGACGCCGCTCACAGGCTCAGAGCACGTAATACTGCGTCACATAGGGACTATTTCTCTCGCATCCTGAGAAGTCTCTTCACCTGGTTGATCGCACTGGTGCTGATCATTTGTTTCAGGCATGTTTCATGTCTATGACAGCCGCTGACTAGGGCGGCGGACAGGATTCCAGGTCAGCATGGGGTCGGTGCTCGCAGTGGGGCCTGAGCCCGGCTCGGTGGTGACCTGCTCCCGGCGGCTCAGGGATCGGCGTCGTGTTTCGTGCGCATTGAGTTTTTCGGCAATGGGGGATTGTTGAGCATGTTCGTGATGTACGTCACGCATTGGTAACGATTCTGCCCCCAGCAGTTTCTGAAGCATTCGTTTCAAGTTCGGAGCCTTAGGATGGTTCGCACATCTTGCGGCGCCTGGAGGCGCGCTGAAACTCACCGTCGGATCGGCGGTGGTACAGGGCAATCCGAGCGCCACACTTGCACCTTTCTGAGGAGAAATCTCATATGGCTGAGAAGAAGACATGGCGCTCAACAGCTGTGGCGATCACAGCTGTGGGCGCGATCGGCCTGACCGCCTGCGGAGACGGCGGAGGCAACGGCAACGGAGCTGAGGGCGGGGGAGCCATCTCCGAGAGCCACCTGATCCAGGGTGGCGCCGACCCCTCGGGCGTGGCTGATGACGTGGCAGAGCAGGCAGTGGAGGGCGGCGGCACTGTCAGCATCTTCAACACGGAGCCGCAGTATCTGATGCCGGGCAACTCCTCCGAGGTCGGAGGCTCCAAGGTTCTCGAGCAGCTGTTCACCGGTCTGACTGTGGTGGACTACGAGACCTTCGAGGCCGGCCCCGGTGTGGCGGAGTCCTGGGACAGCGACGACCAGGTCACCTGGACCTTCGAGCTGGGCGAGGACTGGACCTTCCACAACGGTGACCCGGTCACCGCCGAGACCTTCGTGGACACCTTCAACTGGGTGGTGGACCCGGACAACGCTCAGCAGAACGCGGACTTCTACGACGTCATCCTCGGCTACCAGGACGTCGTCGACGGCGATGCCGAGGAGCTCGAGGGTGTGCGCGCCCTCGATGACCACACGCTGGAGATCGAGCTCAACGAGCCTTTCTCGGCCCTGCCGCTGATGCTCTCCTACACCGGCTTCTACCCGCTGCCGGATGAGGCCTTCGAGGATCCTGACGCCTTCGAGCAGGCCCCGATCGGCAACGGCCGCTACCAGATGGACGGCGAGTGGGAGCATGACGTCGAGATCGCCATGGAGCGCTACGAGGACTGGCCGGGCGAGGAGCCGGGCATCCCGGAGCGCATCGAATGGCGCATGTATTCGGACCCGGACACCGCCTATATGGATGTCCAGTCCGGTGAGCTCGACGTGCTGGATCAGATCCCGCCGAACCGTCTGCCGACTGTGGAGGACGACTTCGCCGATCACTTCACCGGCTTCGAGACCTCCTCCTCCGAGTACATCGGCTTCCCGCTGTACCAGGAGGAGTTCGAGGATCCGGATGTGCGTCAGGCGCTCTCCATGGCGGTGGACCGCGAGGCCATCACCGAGACGATCTTCGACGGCGCCCGTCAGCCTGCCGAGAGCGTCATCCCGCCGATGCTGATCGAGGACCACGAGGGCACCTGCGAGTACTGCCAGCACAACCCGGAGGAGGCCGCTGAGCTCTACGAGGCCGCCGGCGGTCCCGACGAGCTGACCGTCTACTTCAACTCCGACGGCGGCCACGACGATTGGGTCGAGGCTGTCAGCAACATGTGGCAGGAGACGCTCGGCATCGAGGACGTGACCTTCGAGTCCCTGGAGTTCGCCCAGTACCTGGAGCTCCACGACAATCAGGAGATCAGCGGTCCCTACCGCATGGGCTGGGTGCTCTCCTACCCGAGCCCGCAGTACGCGATGGAGCCGGTCTACACCACCGGTCAGTCCTCGAACTACGCGGACTACTCCAGCGAGGAGTTCGACGAGCTGATCGCCGAGGCCAACGCGGCAGACCCGGAGGAGGCCGACGACCTCTACATCGAGGCCGAGGAGGTCCTCCTGGAGGACATGCCGATCATGCCGCTGTGGTTCCGGATCGACGTCTCCGTGCACAGTGAGAACATCCACAACGAGTCGATCTACGTGGACCCGAGGACCTTCCTGCGAGCTGAGCAGCTCGTGGTCCTCGAGGACTGACATCACTGACAGGGGCACGGCCCGTCCCGCCTTTTCGACGGCGGGGGCCGTGCCCCTGTCATATCTCCTCCCACTTCTTTCTCCGCAGGCGCTGCGTGCTGCTGCGCCTGCCCTCATCAAGGAGTCTCTATGACACTGCCCAAGAAGAGGTCTGTCTTCATCGGAGCAGGAATGACCTCAGCACTGGTGCTCTCGGCCTGCGCCGGCGGTGCCGACGGCGAATCAGGCGAAGCACCCGAGGACGGCGGGACCATCTCTGTCTACAACTGCGAGCCGCAGTACATGATCCCCGGCAACACCACTGAGAACTGTGGCTCCCGCGTGCAGGAGCAGCTCTTCACCGGCCTGACCTTGGTGGACAACGAGACCTACGAGGCCATCCCCGGTGTGGCCGAGTCCTGGGACACTGAGGACCAGATCACCTGGACCTTCGAACTCTCCGAGGACTACACCTTCCACAACGGTGACCCGGTCACCGCCCAGGACTTCGTGGACACCTTCAACTGGGTGGTGGACCCGGACAACGCCATGGCCGGTGCCAACTTCCACGACAAGTTCCTCGGCTACGAGGATGTCTCTCAGGGTGAGGCTGAGGAGATGGAGGGTGTGCGCGCCCTCGACGACCACACCCTGGAGTTCGAGCTCACCGAGCCCTTCGGCCAGCTGCCCCTGGTCCTGACCTACACCTCCTTCTATCCGATGCCCTCGGAGGCCTTCGAAGACATCGACGCCTATGAGGCCGCGCCGATCGGCAACGGCCGGTACCAGATGGACGGCGAATGGCGCCGGGACGACGGCATCGACCTGGAGCGCTACGAGGAATGGGGCGGCGAGGAGCCCGGGGCTCCGCAGCGCATCGAGTGGGTCTCCTACTCCGATGTGGACACCGCCTATATGGACGTCCTCTCCGGCGAGTTGGACATCATGCCGGAGGTCCCGCCCAACCGCATCGCCCAGGTGGAGGACGACTTCGGCGAGAACTGGAGCCAGAACGAGACCTCCCGCTTCATCTACATGGGCTTCCCGCTGTACCAGGAGGAGTACCAGGACGTGGATGTCCGCCGGGCGATGTCGATGGCCATCGACCGCGATGAGATCAACGACAGCCTCTTCGACGGATCCCAGACCCCGGCGTCGGGTGTCCTTCCCGGCATCCTGCCGCAGGGACGCGAAGGCGCCTGCGAGTTCTGCGAATTCGATCCGGAGGCCGCCGCTGAGCTCTACGAGGAGGCCGGCGGCCCGTCCACGGTGACCATGTACACCGACACCGGAACCGGGCACGACGAATACGTCGAGGCCATCGGCAACATGTGGCAGCAGCACCTGCCCATCGAGGACATCACCTATGAGTCCATGGAGTTCGCCCACTATCTGGAGCTCCACGAGTCTGAGGGCGTGACCGGCCCCTACCGCCTGGGATGGCTGCTGGCCTACCCCAGCCCGCAGTACGCGATGGAGCCCCTCTACAGCACCGATGCCCACTCCAACTACTCGGACTACAGCTCCGAGGAGTTCGACGCGGCCATCCAGGAGGCCAACTTCGCCGATCTGGAGGACTCCGATGAGCTCTACCAGAACGCCGAGAACATCCTCCTGGAGGATATGCCGGTCATCCCGCTCTGGTTCCAGGACTACTTCATCGTCCACTCGGACCGCGTGGAGAACGTGGATATGGACCTGAGCACCTTTGTCCGTGTCGAGGATGTCGTGGTGACCGCTGAGTGAGCCTGCACCGCACCGAACCGCAGAAGACAGTACGCAACCGAGATGAGGCGACTATGCGGCCCGTGACCAAGAGAACCGCCCTGGCGGGAGGTTCGCTGACGGCGGCGCTGGTGCTCAGCAGCTGTGCCCTCGGCGAGCCCGACGGCGACGGCGACGCCGGCACGCTGAGCACCTACCAGTGCGAGCCCCAGTACCTGACCCCGGGCAACTCGGCAGAGGTCTGCGGCGCCGGCGTCCTCGAGACCCTGTTCACCGGTCTGACCGAGATCGACTACGAGACCAATGAGGCGATCCCGGCGGTGGCCGAGTCCTGGGAGTCCGAGGACAACGTCACCTGGACCTTCGAGCTGGGGGAGGACTGGACCTTTCACAACGGGGAGGAGCTGACCTCCCAGCACTTCGTGGACACCTTCAACTGGACTGTGGACCCGGACAACGCTCAGAACAACGCGGAGTACTATGAGTTCTTCCTGGGCTATGACGAGGTCGCCGATGAGGAGGCCGAGGAGCTCGAGGGCGTGCGCGCCCTCGACGACCACACGCTGGAGATCGAGCTGGCCGAGCCCTTCGGCCAGCTGCCGAACATGCTCTCGCTGGTGGGCTTCTCACCGCTGCCGGAGGCGGCCTTCGAGGATATGGAGGCCTTCGAGCAGGCCCCGATCGGCAACGGCCGGTACCAGATGGACGGCGAGTGGGTGCACGACCAGGAGATCCTGACCGAGCGCTACGAGGACTACCCCGGGGACAACCCCGGAGAGGCTGAGCGCATCGAACACATGATCTACAACGATGTGGCCACCGCCTACCAGGAGGTCCAGGCAGGCAACCTCGACCTGCTCTACAACGCCCCGCCGGAGAACATCTCCATGCTGGAGGACGACTTCGGCGACCGGCAGGAGTCCTTCGAGACCGGCACGCTGACCTTCCTGGGCATCCCCACCTACCAGGAGGAGTTCGAGGACCCGCAGATCCGCCAGGCCCTGTCCATGGCGGTGGACCGTGAGGAGATCATCGACGGTCTCTTCGAAGGCACGCTGACCCCGGCGGGATCCTTCCTGCCGCCGGTGCTGCCCGAGGGACGCGAGGACGCCTGCGAGTTCTGCGAATACGATCCCGACGCCGCCGCTGAGCTCTACGAGCAGGCCGGCGGACCGGATGAGCTCACCGTCTACTTCAACTCGGGAGCCGGCCATGACGAATGGGTCGAGGCCGTGACCAACCAGTGGGATCAGAACCTGGGGATCGAGGAGGTGAACTTCGAGTCCATGGAGTTCGCCCAGTACCTGGATCTGCTGGATGAGGAGGACATCGAGGGTCCCTACCGACTGGGCTGGACCCTGTCCTACCCCAGCGCCCAGGAGTCCCTGGAGCCCATGTACTCCTCCACCGCCTCCCGGAACAACACCGGCTGGTCCAGCGAGGAGTTCGATGAGCTGATCGCCCAGGCCAACGCCGCCGACGCGGAGGACTCCGAGGAGGCCTACCAGGAGGCGGAGGAGGTCCTGCTGGAGGAGCTTCCCGTCATCCCGTTGTGGTTCGAGTCCCAGAACGTCGTCTGGTCCGAGAACATCGACGGCGTGGAGATCACTCCGCGCGGTCTGCCCCAGCTCGAGCGGATCGAAGTCCTCGACTGAGGCCGCTCCATGAACCATGAGGCGGCGGGCCTCGCACCGACCCTTTCGGCTCACCGAGGTCCGCCGCCTATCATGTTGCCCGCACCACACCGCACCCATACAAGGACACCAAGACTCCAATGACCCGATACATCATTCGGCGTCTGCTCCAGTTCATCCCGGTCGTCTTCATCTCGACACTCATCGTCTACGCCCTGGTCTTCGCCATCCCCGGCGATCCGATCAGGGCTCTCGCCGGTGACCGTGCCATGAGTGAGGCGGTCCAGGAGTCGCTGCGCGAGCAGTACAACCTGAACGATCCGTTCATCGTCCAGTACGCCAAATACATGTGGGGCGTCTTCACCGCCCTCGACTTCGGCACCACCTTCCAGGGCCGTCCGGTGCTGGACATCATCACCCAGCGCCTGCCCGTGACCCTGCAGCTTGCCGGAGTGACCTTTGTGGTCCAGGCCATCATCGGCGTCATCGCCGGCGCGCTGGCCGCCATCAACCGAGACCGCTTCCTGGACCGCCTGGTCCAGGTCTCCACGGTGGTCGTGGTGGCCATGCCGGTGCTGGTCATCGCCTTCCTGCTGCAGCTGACCTTCGGACTGAACCTGGGCTGGTTCCCCATCTCCGGCACCGGACAGGGTCTGCGCAGCTTCATCCTGCCGGCCATCGCACTGGGTGCGGTCTCCATGGCGATGATCGCCCGTCTGCTGCGCAGCGAGCTGCTCGATGCCCTGCAGTCAGACTATGTCCGCACCGCCACTGCCAAGGGTCTGACCCGCAGCCGCGTGATCGGCCGCCACGGCATGCGCAATTCGATGATCCCCGTGGTCACCTTCATGGGCGCCGATCTGGCCACCATGATGAGCGGCACCATCCTGGTGGAGACCATCTTCAACCTCCCCGGACTGGGGGAGCAGGTGTTCAGCTCCATCCAGGCGCAGGAGGGGACGGTGGTCGTCGGCATCGTGACGCTCTTCGTCCTGTTCTTCGTGGTGATCAATCTGATCGTCGACATCATCTACGGCCTGCTTGACCCAAGGATCCGCTATGAGTGAGCTCAACACCTCCCAGAATCTCCAGCAGGGAGACGCTACGGTCTCCCCAGCCCATCCGGAAGCGGCGAAGGACGCCGAGGCCAGCCTGTGGGCCGACGCCTGGCGGTCGCTGCGCCGGAACCCCTGGTTCATCATCTCCGGCATCCTGCTCGTGGTGATGATCACCATGGCGCTGTTCCCGCAGCTGTTCACCAGTACCGACCCGCGCGACTGTCAGCTCGTGCGCAGCCGTCAGAGTCCCTCGGCCGAGCACTGGTTCGGCACCGACATCCAGGGCTGCGACTACTTCGCCCGCGTGATCTACGGCGCGCGGAACTCCATCGCCATCGGCGCGGTGGTGGTGCTGGGCACCCTGTTCATCGGCATCATCCTGGGACTGCTGGCCGGCTACTTCGGCAAGATCGTGGACACGGTCATCTCCCGTGCCGGCGACATGATCTTCGCTGTTCCCTACATCCTGGGTGCGATCGTCTTCCTCAACGTCATCGATTCCCGCGGCGTGTGGGAAGTGACGCTGGTGCTGATCATCTTCACCTGGCCCACGCAGATGCGTCTGATGCGCTCCTCAGTGCTGGCCGTGGTGAACTCCGAATACGTGATGGCCGCCCGGGCGATGGGTGCCGGCCACCTGACCATCATGCGCCGGCACATTCTCCCCAATGCGCTGGGACCGGTGCTCGGCTACTCAGGTCTGTTTGTGGGCATCATGATCGCCGCCGAGGCCGCCCTGACCTTCCTGGGTGTCGGCCTGGAGCTGCCTGCGATCTCCTGGGGCCTGCAGCTGAACCAGGCGCAGGGCTACATCCAGCAGCACACCTACCTGGTGGTCTTCCCCATGATCTTCGTGGGCCTGACCGTGTTCGCGTTCATGGCGATGGGTGATGCCGTCCGTGACGCCATCGACCCCAAGTCGAAGAAGAAGTGAGGCGCTCATGACTGCTGATATCCCGAACGACGTCGTCGACGACGCGCCGCTGCTGGAGGTCCGTGACCTCCAGGTCGAATTCCGCACCAAGGCCGGCGTCGCCCAGGCCATCAACGGGCTGAACTTCACCCTGCACTCGGGGGAGACCCTGGCCATCCTGGGTGAGTCCGGCTCCGGCAAATCTGTGACCGCCCAGACCATCATGGGCATCCTGGACATGCCCCCGGGTCACATCGCCGGCGGAGAGATCCGCTACCGCGGCGAGGACCTGCTGCAGATGCCGGAGGAGCAGCGGCGGAAGCTGCGCGGCATGGACATCTCGATGATCTTCCAAGACGCGCTGTCCTCGCTGAACCCGGTGCTGCCGGTGGGCTGGCAGATCGCCGAGATGTTCCGGGTGCACCTGGGCTTCAACCGCAAGGACGCCCGGGCGAGGGCCGTGGAGATGATGCAGAAGGTGGGCATCCCCGCCGCGGAGAAGCGGGTGTGGGACTTCCCACACCAGTTCTCCGGCGGTATGCGCCAGCGCATCATGATCGCCATGGCCATCTCCCTGGATCCGGATGTGCTCATCGCCGATGAGCCCACCACCGCTCTGGACGTGACCGTCCAGGCCCAGGTGATGTCCCTGCTGCAGGAGTTGCAGATGGAGTCTCGCATGGGACTGATCCTGATCACCCATGACCTGGGTGTCGTCGCCGACGTCGCCGATAAGATCGCGGTGATGTACTCGGGCCGGGTCATGGAGTCCGCCGATGTCTACACCATCTATGCGCGCACGGCGCACCCCTACACCAAGGGGCTGCTGGACTCGATCCCGCGCATCGACGCCGAGGGGGAGAAGCTCAAGGCGATCCCGGGGCTGCCGCCGTCGCTGACAGCCCTGCCCCCTGGCTGCCCCTTCAGCCCGCGCTGCGAATTCGCCACCGAGCTGTGCCGCGAGGAGCGGCCCGAGCTGCGCGAGATCGCCCCCGGGCACCGCTCCGCCTGCCACCACGCGGAGAAGATCCATGCGATGAGCGAGGAGGCCCAGAATGAGCCCGCGTGATCCCTTCGAGAACGCAGAGACCGTGCTGGAGGTCGAGAACCTCGTCAAGCACTTCCCGATCACCCAGGGGATCGTCTTCCAGCGCCAGATCGGCGCGGTGAAGGCTGTGGACGATGTGAGCTTCCAGCTGCGCAGAGGAGAGACCTTGGGAATCGTGGGCGAGTCCGGCTGCGGCAAGTCCACGCTGGCCAAGCTGCTGATGCGCCTGGAGCAGCCCGACGCCGGCTCCATCTTCTTCCGCGGCGAGGACTTCCTCGCCGTGCGGGGTGAGCAGCTGCGACGGCTGCGCCGGAAGATCCAGATCATCTTCCAAGACCCCTACACCTCGCTGAACCCGCGCATGTCGGTGGGCGACATCATCGCTGAGCCTTTCAAGGTGCACCCGGAGGCCAAGCCGGCCCAGGGGATTCGCAACAGGGTCAAGGAGCTGCTGGAGGTCGTGGGCCTGAACCCAGACCACATCAACCGGTACCCGCACCAGTTCTCCGGCGGTCAGCGTCAGCGCATCGGCATCGCCCGTGGTCTGGCGCTGAACCCGGATGTGATCATCCTGGACGAGCCGGTCTCCGCGCTGGACGTCTCGGTGCAGGCCCAGGTGATGAACCTGCTGGACGATCTGCAGAAGGAGTTCGGCCTCAGCTACATCTTCATCGCCCACGACCTCTCCGTGGTCCGCCACATCTCCGACCGCGTGGGCGTGATGTACCTGGGCCGTCTGGCGGAGCTGGGCCTGGACGAGGAGATCTACTCCGGCCCGGCCCACCCCTACACCCAGGCGCTGCTCTCCGCGGTGCCGGTGCCGGATCCGACGCTGCGCGGACAGCGCGAGCAGATCGTGTTGAAGGGGGATCCGCCCAACCCGGCGGATCCGCCGTCGGGCTGCCGGTTCCGGACCCGCTGCTGGAAGGCGACTGAGCTCTGTGAGGCCGAGGAGCCGGAGCTCACCTTCCACCCGGGGATCGGCCAATTGGCCGCCTGCCACTACGCCGACACCAACGAGGACGTCGTCGCCAGCTGAGGCATTTGCAGAACAGCAGTACACTTGAGCGGGTGTCCCTGTCATAGGGGCGCCCGCTCACCTCTATCTTCGGAAGGCTTCTTCTTCTATGACCACTGATGCTGCGCTGGCCCAGACCGGCACCGATGAGCGCCAGGACCTGCGCAATGTCGCCATCGTCGCCCACGTCGACCACGGCAAGACCACCCTTGTCGACGCCATGCTGACCCAGACCAAGGCCTACGGCGGCCATGGGGAGAACGAAGAGCGGGTGATGGACTCCGGCGAGCTGGAGAAGGAGAAGGGCATCACCATCCTGGCCAAGAACACCACGGTGTTCTACTCCGGCCCCCACGCTCAGGAGCAGGCCGGCGCCGAGCAGGTGACGATCAACGTGATCGACACCCCCGGCCACGCCGACTTCGGCGGTGAGGTCGAGCGCGGTCTGTCGATGGTGGACGGCGTCGTGCTTCTGGTCGACGCCTCTGAAGGCCCGCTGCCGCAGACCCGCTTCGTGCTGCGCAAGGCGCTCAACGCCAACCTGCCGGTGATCCTGGTGGTCAACAAGACCGACCGTCCTGACGCACGGATCGACGGCGTCGTCTCCGACACGATGGACCTGCTGCTGGGCCTGGCCTCCGATGTGGCCGAGGAGAACCCGGACCTGGACCTGGACTCCGTGCTGGACGTCCCAGTGGTCTACGCCTCCGGCAAGGCCGGCCGCGCCTCCATCGAGCAGCCTGCCGACGGCGGGCTGCCCGAGAATGAGGATCTGGAGCCGCTCTTCGAGACCATCCTGAAGCACGTCCCGGCCCCCACCTACGACGCCGAAGAGGTCCTCCAGGCCCACGTGACCAACCTGGACGCCTCACCCTTCCTGGGCCGTCTGGCGCTGCTGCGCATCTTCAACGGCACGCTGAAGAAGAACCAGCAGGTCGCCTGGGCCCGCAAGGACGGCACCCATAAGACGGTGAAGATCACCGAACTGCTGGCCACCAAGGGCCTGGAGCGTGTGCCCGCCGAGTCGGCCGGGCCCGGTGAGATCGTCGCAGTGGCCGGCATCAGCGACATCATGATCGGTGAGACCCTGACCGATCTGGACAACCCCAAACCGCTGCCGAACATCGTGGTCGATGACCCCGCCATCTCGATGACCATCGGCATCAACACCTCGCCGCTGGCCGGCCGGGTCAAGGGCGCCAAGGTCACCGCACGGCAGGTCAGGGACCGCCTGGACCAGGAGCTCATCGGCAACGTCTCCATCCAGGTGCTGCCCACCGACCGTCCCGACATGTGGGAGGTCCAGGGCCGTGGCGAGCTCGCCCTGGCCATTCTGGTGGAGCAGATGCGCCGCGAAGGCTTCGAGCTGACCGTGGGCAAGCCGCAGGTCGTCACCCGGGAGATCGACGGCACCCTGCATGAGCCCATGGAGGCCATGACCATCGACGCCCCCGAGGAGTACATGGGCGCGATCACCCAGCTCATGGCCGGCCGCAAGGGCACCATGAACACCATGGCCAACACCGGCTCCGGCTGGATCCGCATGGAGTTCTCCGTGCCTGCCCGCGGTCTCATCGGCTTCCGGACCAAGTTCCTCACCGAGACCCGCGGCTCCGGCATCGCCTCCAGCTACGCCGACGGCTTCCAGCCCTGGAAGGGCGACATCGAGTACCGGAACTCCGGCTCGCTGGTCGCCGACCGCGCCGGCACCGCCACTCCCTTCGCCATGATGAACCTCCAGGACAAGGGAACCTTCTTCGTGGATCCCCAGGAGGAGGTCTACGAGGGCATGGTCGTGGGCGAGAACTCGCGCAACGAGGACATGGAGGTCAACATCACCAAGGAGAAGAAGCTCACCAATATGCGTGCAGCCTCTGCCGACTCCTTCGAGGGCCTGACCCCGCCCACCCGCCTGACGCTCGAGGAGTCCCTCGAGTTCGCCAACGAGGATGAGTGCGTGGAGGTCACCCCGGAGAACATCCGGATCCGCAAGGTGACCCTGGACTCCTCCGAGCGCATGAAGGAAGCCCGTAAGAGGAAGAACGCAGCACAGTCCTGATGTCTCAGCAGCAGCCCCGCTTCCGCCCGGCGCTCATGGGTGTGGCGTTCTCCGTAGGAATCATCCTGGGGATCCTCGGCACCGCCCTGCACGGGAACATCATCATGATCGGCACCGTCGAAGACGGCACGCCGATCCTGTGGGGAGCGGGGCTCGCGCTGCTGATCGCGTTCATGGCCCAACTGTGGATCGGCCTGCAGACCGGCTCCCTGGCAGAGTCCACGGTCATGGGCATCACCACCTTCACCGTGGTGACCCTGGCCTATATGTGGACCGGCCCGGACCAGCTGATGGTGCCCATGAGCGCGGAGACGATGGATGCCTTGCCCGGCCCCACTCTGGCCTCAGCGCTGTGGTGGTTGGGCAGCGCCGGCGTCGCGCTGCTGGCGATGATCCTCATCAAGTGGATTCTGGTGCGCGACGTCGCATCACATGCGGTGCAGCAGAGCGCGCAACCTCGGTAGACTGGACCGCGCACCCCAACCCTCGAAAGACAGAGGAGTCCATGACTTACATCATCGCCCTGCCCTGTGTGGACCTGAAGGATAAGGCCTGCATCGATGAGTGCCCGGTGGACTGCATCTATGAGGGTGAACGGTCGCTCTACATCCACCCGGACGAATGCGTGGACTGCGGGGCCTGTGAGCCCGTCTGCCCCGTGGAGGCCATCTATTATGAGGATGATCTTCCCGAGGAGTGGTCGGAGTACTACCGGGCCAACGTCGAGTTCTTCGACGACGTCGGCTCCCCCGGCGGTGCGGCCAAGCTCGGCCTGATCGAGAAGGATCACGAGATCATCGCCGCCCTCCCGCCGCAGGAGCACTGAGCGTGCTCATTCTGCCTGACTACCCCTGGGACGCCATGGCTCCGTATAAGGAGCAGGCCGAACAGCACGACGGCGGTGCGGTGAACCTCTCCATCGGCACTCCTGTGGATCCCACCCCGCCGGTGGTCCGCGAGGCCCTGGCCGCCGCCGCCGACGCCCCCGGATACCCCACCACCCACGGACGCCGTGAGCTGCGTGAGGCTGTGGCGGACTGGTTCGCCCGGCGTCGGGGTGTTCCCGGGCTGGATCCGGAAGCCGTGCTGCCCACTGTCGGCTCCAAGGAGCTGGTGGCCTGGCTGCCCACGCTGCTCGGCCTGGGGGAGGGGGACCTGGTCCTGCGCCCGCTGGTGGCCTACCCGACCTACGACATCGGCGCACAGATCGCCGGAGCCGGGCATATGGCCGTGGAGGATCCGCTGGGGCTCGACGAGGACATCCTGCAGCGGGTGAAGCTGATCTGGCTGAACTCTCCCGGCAACCCCACCGGACGCGTGGACAGCGCCGAGTGGATGCGCGAGGTCGTCGCGCTGGCCCGGCGGATCGGTGCTGTGGTGGCTTCTGATGAGTGCTACGCCGAACTTCCCTGGGAGGTGGAGGACGTCCCCTCCGTGCTGGACCCGCGGGTCAGCGGATCCGAGGAGGGGACGCCGGACCACGGCGGGCTGCTGGCGGTCTACTCCGCCTCCAAGCAGTCCAACCTGGCCGGATATCGCGCGGCCTTCGCCGCCGGCTGCCCCGAGCTGATCGCCGGTCTGGTCAACACCCGCAAGCATGCCGGGATGATCATGCCCGCACCGGTCCAGGAGGCGCTGCGCGTAGCGCTCACCGATGAGCAGCACGTCGAGGAGCAGCGCGAGCTCTACCGGGCGCGCCGGCAGAGGCTCGTGCCCGCGCTGAAGGCGGCAGGTCTGGAGATCGAGCACTCCGTGGCCGGTCTCTACCTGTGGTGCCGAGATGCCCAGACCGACCCCTCGGCGGCCACTGCGGCCGACACCTGGAGCTTGGTGTCCCGCATGGCTGAGCGAGGGATCGTGGTCGGTCCGGGCGTCTTCTACGGCGAGCACGGCAACGGCTATATCAGGGTCGCACTGACGGCCACTGACGAGCGCATAGAGGCCGCTGTCAGCCGCCTGACCAGCTGATTCGCCGCTGTGTAATGCAAGTAGCACTATGGCACAGGTAACAGGTAGGTTGTTCAGTAAAGTGCCCCGCACCCGAGCCCTATCTGTGTGTGTCTGATAAGGAGACCCATGACTGAGCAGACAGCAGCGAAGCTGCACTATCAGGACCACGATCTTGATCTCCCCGTGGAGAATGCCGTCGAAGGCAACGACGGTCTCGCCATCGGACCACTGCTGAAGACCACCGGTGCCGTCACCTACGACCCCGGCTTCATGAACACCGCCAACGCCAAGTCCGCGATCACCTACATCGACGGTGACGAGGGTATCCTGCGCTACCGCGGCTACCCGATCGAGCAGCTCGCGGAGAACTCCACCTTCCTGGAGGTCTCCTACCTGCTGATCCACGGCGACCTGCCCACCGCGGAGCAGCTGGCCGACTTCGACAGCGTCACCCGCCGGCACACGCTGCTGCACGAGGAGCTGAAGGACTTCTTCTCCGGCTTCCCCCGTGACGCCCACCCGATGCCGGTGCTCTCTTCGGCGGTCTCCGCGCTGTCCACTTACTACCCGGACTCGCTGGATCCCTTCGACGCCGAGCAGGTCGAGCGCTCCACTTACCGTCTGCTGGCCAAGGTTCCGACCATCGCTGCCTACGCCTACAAGAAGTCCGTGGGCCAGCCGATGCTCTACCCGGACAACAACCTCTCCATCACGGAGAACTTCCTGCGCGGCTGCTTCGGCGTGCCCGCCGAGCAGTACGAGATCGACCCCGAGGTCGCCCGCGCGCTCGACGTGCTGCTGATCCTGCATGCCGATCACGAGCAGAACTGCTCCACCTCCACCGTGCGCCTGGTGGGCTCCTCCCAGGCGAACATGTTCGCCTCCATCTCGGCGGGCATCAACGCCCTCTACGGCCCGGCACACGGCGGCGCCAACGAGGCCGTGCTGAAGATGCTGCGCCAGATCCAGGGCGGCGACGTCACTCCGGAGGCCTTCATGGAGAAGGTCAAGAACAGGGAGGACGGCGTCCGCCTGATGGGCTTCGGCCACCGCGTCTACAAGAACTACGACCCGCGTGCCCGCGTGGTGAAGGGTCTGGCCGATCAGCTCCTGAACAAGCTCGGCGGCAACGACGAGCTCTTCGAGATCGCACAGCGCCTGGAGCAGAAGGCCTTGGAGGACGACTACTTCATCGAGCGCAAGCTCTACCCGAACGTCGACTTCTACACCGGCCTCATCTACAAGGCCATGGGCTTCCCGGAGAAGATGTTCACCCCGCTCTTCGCCCTGGGCCGTCTGCCCGGCTGGATCGCCCAGTGGCGCGAGATGATCAACGACCCTGCCACCAAGATCGGCCGCCCGCGCCAGATCTACATCGGCGAGGGCCAGCGCGACTACCCGGCGTGAGCTGATCCGCTCTCCCCGGTGACCCAGCCGCCCAGAGCTGCAGAGAACCCCGCCTCACCACAGGGTGAGGCGGGGTTCTCCTGTGTCTGGGCCGACCGGCGTCGTGCGCGGGTGGGGTGTGATCAGATAGTGGCGTCATTCCGGGCAGGTCGGGCCGTATAACGGTCTCATCTGATCACACTAGGGGGCCGGGGTGGCACTCTCCAGGGTCCCTGTGTGAGCGAGGGGTTTCGCCGACGAGAGTACCGCCTCGGCGTCGGAACGCGGGCGGCAGCACGAAAACGATCAGTCCTCGTCGCGCGTGAAGTCCAGATGGACGGTGCCTTCCTCGGCGGTGGGGGTGCGGTCCCAGGTGGCGGAGTCGCGCTGCCAGGTGTAGGCGCCGGCGCCGACGTCCTGGACTCCGTAGTCGCGGGCCACGGCGAGGGACCAGTGTGCGAGCATCCACTCCAGATCCTGCTCCGCCTCATCGGACTCCGGAACGGTGATCACGACGCCGTCCTCGGTGGCCTCCACGGCATCCTCACCCAGCAGGTTGGGGAAGGTGGCGGTGAGGTTCTCGGCGTAGCCCTCGGGGTCGGCGTCGGGGGCGTCCTGCTGGGCGATCTCGCAGTTCATATCCACCGGCTGCTGACCGGTCAGCGGGGTGACGAAGGCCCGTGCCAGGTCTTCGTGCTGCGGGTAGAAGCTGGCGTTGTGGGGGCGGTCCAGAAGCTCGGCCGTCTCCTCCATGTCCAGCTCAGGGCTCCAGCCCTCGGTCTCCTCCAGCGCAGAGAAGAACTCCGGGACGGTGGTGGGGGTCCCGTGGGTCTGCTCGCCGCCGTTGTCCCATTGCGGACCGCCGCGGGCGAAATATTCGGGGTCCGGTTCGGTGGGCTCCTCGCCCTCCTCGGCCTCGGCGTCTGCGGCCTCCTGTGCGGCGGCCTGCTCCTCGGCGTCGAGGTCGCGGGCTGTGAGCTCGTTCTCCTGCATAGAGATCGCGACGGCGTCCACCGCGGCCTCCGGGTCCAGGCCGCGGTCCGCCGCGGCGGCGCTCAGCTCGGCGGCGGTGCGGGCCTGCTCCGGGGTCAGGCTGAAGTCCTCTCCGCCCACGGTGACCGAGCAGCCCTCCTCGAGGAGGTACTCGTTGTCATCGATGAAGCGCCAGGCGCCGTAGCCGGTCCCGGCGACCACTGCGGCGCCTACCCCGAGGGCCACGAGGGCCCGACGCCGTCGCTTGCGCCGGGCCATCTCGCGGGTCGCCACCACAGGGCGTTCGTCTCTCCTCGGCGTCATAGAGGGGTGGGTCAGTTCTTGTGCAGAGCCTCGTTGAGCTCCACCTTCTGACCCTTGCGGGGCTTCGCCAGGACTGCACCGGAGGTGGAGTCGCGGACGAACAGCAGCTCCGGAACGCCGGAGAGCTGGGATGCCTTGACCACGGCGGTCACGCTCCGGTCATCGTTGAGCACCGAGACCTTGGTGCCGGCGGTGACGTAGAGGCCGGCCTCCACCAGGCAGTCATCGCCCAGGGAGATGCCCACACCGGCGTTGGCGCCCAGCAGGACGCGCTCGCCCAGGGTGATCTTCTCCTTGCCGCCGCCGGAGAGGGTGCCCATGATGGAGGCGCCGCCGCCCACATCGGTGCCGTCGCCCACGACCACACCGGCCGAGATGCGGCCCTCCACCATGGAGGTGCCCAGGGTGCCGGCGTTGAAGTTCACGAAGCCCTCATGCATGACGGTGGTGCCCTCGGCGAGGTGGGCACCCAGGCGGACGCGGTCGGCGTCGCCGATGCGCACGCCCTTCGGCGTCACGTAGTCCACCAGACGCGGGAACTTGTCGATGCTGTAGACGGTGACGTGGCCGCGCCTGCGCAGCTTCAGGCGGGTGGTCTCGAAGTTCTCGACGGCGCAGGGGCCGAAGTTGGTCCACACCACGTTGGTCAGGTGGCCGAAGATGCCGTCCAGGTTGATGGTCCGGGGCTGGACCAGGCGGTGGGAGAGCAGGTGCAGGCGCAGCCACACGTCCTCGGTGCTGGCGGCCTCCTCATCCAGGTTCGCCTCCGCGGAGACCACCTTGGTGGTCACGCCGCGGCCGGCGTCCTCGCTCACGGCGCCCTCGAGATCGGCCAGGATCTCCGAGCCGGTGTTCTCGCTCAGCGGAGCGAGTGCGGGGGCCGGGAACCAGGTGTCCAGAACGGTTCCGTCGGTGGTGACAGTGGCAAGTCCGTGGCCGGAGGCGATCCGGGATGCGTTCTCAGTACTCATGGGCCCCATCCTATAAGGCGAGACCGCGCCTCGTGCCGGTTAGGCTGGAGCCATGTCACCTGATGCTCCCCAGCTCGATCTGGCCGGCGATCCCGCGCTGCTGACCGAGCAGCTGATCGCCTGCTGCTCCGTCTCCGGCGAGGAGGCCGCACTGGCCGACGCCGTCGAGCACGCCCTCGGTGCCCTCGGCCCCCTGACCATCCACCGCGACGGCGATACGGTCATCGCCCGCACCGAGACCGGCGCCGATCAGCGGATCGTGCTGGCCGGTCACCTGGACACCGTTCCGCTGCCCACCACTGAGGGCTCCCGCGGCACCGTCCCGCCCACGTGGGAGGTCCAGGACGGCGAGGACATCCTCTACGGCCGCGGCGCAGTCGATATGAAGGCCGGTGTGGCGCTGCAGCTGAAGCTGGCCGCCGACGTGGCCCAGGCGGTCACCGCGGGGGAGAGCCTGGAGCGCGATGTCACCTGGGTCTTCTACGACCATGAGGAGGTCGAGGCCTCCAAATCGGGCCTGGGCCGGGTGCTGCGCAGCTCCCCGGAGCTGCTGGAGGCCGACTTCGCAGTCCTGCTGGAGCCCACCGACGGCCTGGTGGAGGGCGGCTGCAACGGCACCTGCCGCCTGCGGGTGACCATCCCCGGAGCGGCCGCGCATTCGGGCCGAGCCTGGATGGGACAGAACGCCATCCACCGCACCGCCTCCGTGCTGGCAGCCCTGGAGGCCTACGAGCCCAAGACCGTGGATGTGGACGGGCTGGCCTACCGCGAGGGGCTCAACGCCGTGTCCATCACCGGCGGCATCGCCGGCAACGTCATCCCGGATGAGTGCGTCCTGGAGATCAACTACCGCTTCGCCCCGGACAAGACCGAGGAGCAGGCCCACGAGCACGTCCGCGAGGTGCTGCGCAGCGCCGGCGTGGCCGATGAGCAGACCGAGATCACCGACACCTCCCCGGGTGCCCGTCCGGGCCTGGACCACCCGGCCGCCCAGGACTTCCTGCGCGCTGTGGGCGGAGACCCGATGCCGAAGTACGGCTGGACCGATGTGGCCCGGTTCTCCGCACTGGGGGTGCCCGCTGTGAACTTCTCCGCCGGAAGCGCCCTGCTGGCCCACACCGACGACGAGCACGTCTCCGCCTCCCAGATCCGCGACTGTTACACCGCGCTGAACCGCTGGCTGGTTAGGGTGGGCACATGACGACGACGAAGACAGCACTGGTCACCGGAGGATCCCGCGGCATCGGCCGCGCTGTGGCGCTGGACCTGGCCGAGGACCATCACCTGCTGATCGGCGGCACCGACGCCGCCCGAGTGGACTCCGTCATCGCCGAGGTCCAGGCCGCCGGCGGTACGGCGCAGCCCTTCCTGGCTGATCTGGCCGACGCCGAGGCGCTTGCCGTGGCCTGGAAGCAGGCCGGCGTCGAGACCCTCGACGTAGTGGTGCATTCGGCCGGTCTGGCCTGGATGCGCCCAGTGGCGGAAGCGCCGCTGGCCGAATGGCGGAAGATGTTCGAGCTCAACGTCTTCGCCGTGGCTGAGCTGACCCGTCTGAGTCTTCCGGCTCTGCGGGCCGCCCGTGGTCAGGTCATCACCATCAATTCCGGCTCCGGCTACAGCTCCCGTGCCGGCGGGGCCCTGTACTCGGGCAGCAAGTTCGCCCTGCGTGCCTTCACCGATGCCCTGCGCGCCGAGGAGCGCGGCACCGTCCGCGTGACCAGCATCCACCCGGGCCGTGTGGACACCGATATGCAGGTGGCCATGCAGGAGTCCATGGGAAACACCGACTACGACGGCGCCCGCTACATCGCCCCTGCATCGGTGGCGGCCACAGTGCGCGTGGCCGTTGATATGCCCGAGGCCTCCATGGTGGAGGAGCTGGCCATCCGTCCGGTCAGCGCCTGAAGGTCGCCGATGGCTGATCAACAGGCGTACCTGAGGGAGATCACTGTGCAGATCCAGGATCCGCTGCCTGAGGAGCGGGCCGAAGAGGCAGCCGCGCTCTGGCAGACCGCCGGGCTGACCCGTCCCTGGAATGATCCTGTGGCCGACTGCATGCAGGCGCTGCGCAGTCCGGCCTCCACTGTGCTGTGGGTGGAGGACCCGGGCGGGTCGGCGTCGTCGGTGGCGGGCACCGCCCTGGTGGGGGAGGACGGCCACCGCGGCTGGGTCTACTACGTAGCGGTGGATGAGGCGCTGCGCGGCCGCGGCATCGGCGCCCAGCTCATCCGGGCCGCGGAGCAGTGGTTGGAGGGCCGCGGAGTCCGCAAGCTCATGCTCATGGTCCGTGCGGAGAACCACGCCGTCCAGGAGTTCTACCGCGGCCTGGGATACGAACCCCAGGACGTGATGACCATGGGCCGCTGGCTCCGGGACTGACGCCAGAAGGGTTGAATCCCCGGGAGCTGCGCTCCTCAGCGGCGGTTTTCCAGGAGCCCGACACATGCGGCGGGCTTGATCCGCCCCAGAGTGGGAAGCCGGAGGGGAGACGGTAGGATTTTTACCTGCGGCGGATCTCCTGCTAAGCTTTTCTGGTCGCAATCCTCCATAGCTCAACGGCAGAGCACTCGACTGTTAATCGAGGGGTTGCTGGTTCGAATCCAGCTGGGGGAGCAGGAGAGAGACCCTCACCCCTCTGGGGGTGGGGGTCTTTTCTATGACATAGCGGACATAGAGAGGCGTTCCCATGAGTTCATCCACCACGCAGGGTCAGGACATCGCTCGGCTGATCATCAGCTGCCCCGATCAGCCTGGGATCGTCGCCGCCGTGTCCGAGCTGATCTCGGAGCTGGGCGGCAACATCATCAGCCTGGACCAGTACTCCACCGGCGTCGAGGGCGGACGCTTCTTCCAGCGCACCGTCTTCCACCTGCCCGGGCTCGTGGCCGCCAAGCCGCAGGTTGAGGCCGCCGTGGAGGAGAGGCTGGCCCAGCGCTTCGCTATGGAGTGGTCGCTGACCGAGGCCGATAAGCCCAAGCGTGTGGCGATCTTCGCCTCCAAGACCGACCACTGCCTGCTGGATCTGCTCTGGCGCCACCGTCGCGGCGAGCTGCCCATGGAGATCGCCATGGTGGTCTCCAACCACCCGGGCCTGGCCGAGGATGTGCGCACCTTCGGCATCCCCTTCGTCCACGTCCCGGTGGTCAACGGGGACAAGGCCGCCGCAGAGGCTCAGCACCTGGAGCTGCTGCAGGGCAACGTGGACTTCGTGGTCCTGGCTCGCTACATGCAGATCATCTCCGAGGACTTCCTGGAGAGGGTGGGCGTGCCGATCATCAACATCCATCACAGCTTCCTGCCCGCCTTCATCGGCGCCGGCCCATATCAGAAGGCCAAGGACCGCGGAGTGAAGCTGATCGGAGCCACGGCCCACTACGTCACCGAGGACCTGGACGAGGGTCCGATCATCGAGCAGGACGTCATCCGCGTCTCCCACGCCGACGAGGTCGCTCAGCTGACCCGCTACGGCGCCGATGTGGAGCGCTCGGTACTTTCCCGTGCGGTGAAGTGGCACTGCGAGGACCGCGTTCTGAGGAACGGTAACACCACTATCGTTTTTTAGACTAAGGTTTACCTTCCTGTACCGTGGACTGCGATGACACAGCGCAAGCCACGTACCCAGCATCTGCTCACCGTGATCCGCCGCGAGCAGATCAGTCCCCATATGGTGCGACTGGTCCTCGGCGGCGAGGGTTTCGAGGGCATGGAGTTCCGCGACCACGACGCCGAGAACTCAGGCGAGCGCACGTCGTGCACCGATCAATACATCAAGCTGCTCTTCGCTGATCCCGCACTCGGCCTCCAGCGTCCCTATGACCTTGACGCCCTGCGCGAGCAGCTGCCCGTGGATCAGATGCCGGTCACCCGGACCTACACCATCCGCCACGTGGACCGTGAGCAGCGCCAGATCTGGGTGGACTTCGTGACCCACGGCGATGAGGGCATGGCCGGGCCCTGGGCCGAGCGCGCTGAGCCCGGCGATCAGATCAGCTTCTTCGGCCCCGGCGCTGGATACGCACCGCGCAGCGACGCCGACTTCCACCTCCTCGCCGGTGATGAGTCCGCGCTGCCCGCCATCGCGGCCGCCCTGGAGAACATGCAGCCCCAGGCCCGCGGCCTGGCGGTGATCGAGGTTCACGACTCCGCGGAGGAGCTCCCGCTGAACCCACCGGTCGGCGTCGAGGTGGTCTGGCTGCACCGCGGGGGAGAGTTCACCCCGGAGAACACGCAGCTGGCAGAGCACCTGCGCACCGCTGAGCTGCCCGATCCGCAGGAGAACGACATCCAAGTCTTCATCCACGGAGAGCGCGAGCAGATGAAGCAGATCCGCCGCGCCCTGGTGGATGAGCGCGGCCTGCCGCGCAAGGGGATGTCACTCTCGGCCTACTGGGCCTACGGACGCGTGGAGGATGAGTTCCAGGCGGAGAAGCGGACTCCGGTCGGCCAGATCGACCCCGCCTGAATCAGCCCAGCTCAGCCGTCGGTGACCCCGGAGCTGGTGCCCATCACCAGCGCGGTGATCAGAAAGCCCACCAGGACCATCACCGTGATCGCCGCGCAGGGGCCGGCGAACTTCTGGAAGCCGGTCAGGCGCATCTCGTGCTGATCGCGCATGGTGCCCGAGAGCAGCAGGAACAGGTCCACGATGGTCCATGCGGTGACCACACCCATGAACAGCAGGGACACGTTGACGTTGTCCAGGACCACGAAGACGGCCGCGCAGCCGAAGAGGAACGTCTTGGTCAGGGCGGTGGGGATCAGCCCCAGGTAATAGCGCTGGGCACCGATGGGTCCCAGGAAGAGCGCCAACGCCCAGGCGATGAGGAACTTCCGCGGCGACTCGGGCTCAGCCTCGAAGGCCGCCTGGTCCTCCTCGGTGAAGGTGTTGGCGTAGAAGTCGTCGTCGAGATCGAAGTGCGCGGACACGCCCCCATGCTACGCCCGGATCCTGAGCGCGGCCCAGCTCCCTCCGCACCCCGGCTGCGAGCCTGCTCAGCGGCAGTCCATGACGCTGTGTGACATCGGCCTGCCGCGCTGAAGTTTGGTCCTCTACCATTTTTGGGCCGCCTTCTTCGCGCGGTGTCCCGCCACGAGGAGCTGAACCTGTTATGGCGACCAATCCCACCACAATCGACTCTTCGATGTTCACGCCTGCACCCACCTGCGTCGCACCGCCGACGCCGGACCCTGCCGATCCGCCCCAGCGCGGCAAGATCGGCATCTTCCTGCTGCTCGCAGCCGGACTGCTGACCTGGATCTTCTTCTCCAACACGCTGCAGGCCGATGCGAACCAGGGCCTCTACTTCGGTGTGCTCTTCGTGCTCGGCCTGGGGCTGGGCATCGCGCTGTTCCACTCGCGCTTCGGCTTCACCTCCGCCTGGCGCCAGCTGGTGGCCGTGGGCAACGGTCAGGGGCTGCGCAACCACGCGCTGCTGCTGGGCACCACCGCCACTATCTTCATGCTGCTCTTCACCACCGGCTGGGGAGGCTTCGGCAACGAGCCCACGCCCTATGCCGGCACCATCGGCGTCGGGCTGTTCCTGGGAGCCTTCATCTTCGCCATCGGCATGCAGCTGGGCGGCGGCTGCGCCTCCGGCACGCTGTTCGCCGTGGGCTCGGGCAACTCCACTGTGATCCCAACGCTGATCGGCTTCATCGCCGGATCGGTCATCTACACCTCGCCGTTCTTCTTCCCGCTGGTCTCCGATCTGCCGGGCATGGAGCCGGTGCTGCTCTCCGACCACGTCGGCCATGTGGGCGGCTGGAGCATCACCATCCTGGTGCTGCTGGTGATCGTGGCCATCTCCCGGGCTGTGCAGGCCCGCCGCAACCCGCCGCCGACCGGTGCTCCGCCGAGTGCCACCGGCTGGGTCCGTGCCATCCGCGGCTCCTGGTCCATGTGGGTGGGCGCCCTGGTCCTGGCAGTGCTCGGTGGCGCGGTCATGTGGGTCTCCGGCGGTATCTGGGGCGTGACCAACGCCTTCGCCCTGTGGGGCGTGAAGTTCCTGCAGCTCTTCGGCTTCCAGCCCGAGACCTGGGAGTTCTGGCAGCAGGAGAACTGGGCCGTCATGTTTGAGGGCTCGATCCTGTCCCACCAGAACTCGCTCACCAACATCGGCATCATGGTCGGTGCCGCCATCGCTGCGGCCGCCGGCGGCGCCTGGGCCTTCGCCCGGAAGGTCGACTGGAAGAACTTCGGCATCGCCTTCTTCGGCGGCATCCTGATGGGCATCGGCGCACGGCTGGCCGAGGGCTGCAACATCGGCGCCTACCTGGGCGGCATCGGCTCCGGCTCGGTCTCCGGCTGGCTGTGGGCCGCGGCGGCGCTGGTCGGCACCTGGGCCGGTCTGAAGGTCCGCTCCTGGTTGGGCCTGGCCAACCCCAAGCCCACCGATTCGGTCTGCTGAGGCGCTGACCTCGCAGGAGGAGGACCCCGTGCCTCCTCCGACAGGCTGGTGGTGGTAGTTTGGAACCACCCAGACCAGCAGCTCCCGTCACGATGGAGGCACGACCTGTGGCCCAGCATGCCGCGCCGAGCAAGGACAACACTCCGAAGACTTCGTTGTTCGACGTCCTCAAGGTTCTCCTGAGGCTCGGCCCCAAGCAGATCAATGACGAGATCCAGCTGGCCATCGGCCAGATGAAGACTAAGGGCATCGCAGCCGGCATCGCCGCAGCCCTGATGGTCGTGGGTCTGGTCTTCGCAGCCTTCCTCGTGGTGGCGCTGATCATCGCCGCCGTCGCGGCCTTTGCGCTCATCTTCGAGCTCTGGGCCGCTGCGCTCATCGTGGCCGGCATCTTCCTGATCATCGCGCTGCTCTTCGCCCTGGTGGGCTACCTGCGTCTGAAGAAGGCTCTGCCCTTCGTGCCGGAGGACGCCATCCGTGGCTTCCGTCTGGACCTCGGCGTGGCCAAGCAGGGCAGCAGCTTCGACCCCAAGGAGCTGGACCGCCAGGACGCGGAGAAGCGCCGCCAGAAGGAGGAGGCCAAGCGCGCCAAGGCCGAGGAGAAGAAGCAGCCCGGCGGCGGCGAGCCCACTCCGCCCACCTACCGCGAGCTGCTGCGCCGCACCGCTCTGCGGCGCGACCACATCGGCTCCCTGCAGGACCAGGTCCGCGCCCGCAGCAACAAGGACTCCCTGAAGCAGGAGGCGCGCGACGCCGTCTCCGGCCTCACCGGCAAGGTGCGCTCAGCCTCCACGAAGGACGACGCCGCTCCCTCGGCGTCGAAGTCTGCCTCCTCCAGGCCTGCCGCCTCCGCGGCCGGATCCTCGGCCGCCGAGGACGACTCCCAGGTGGGCGAGTTCGTCTCCACCCGCTGGAAGCCCCTGGCTGTGCTGGGTGCCTCCACCGCCGCCGGCGCCGTCTTCCTGCGCGAGCTCACCAAGAAATAGACTCACCCGAGTGAAGATCATCGGTGCCGGAGCCCGGGAGGGCTTCGAGTACACAGTGCGCGATACGTTCTGGACGGTGCCCAATGTGGTGACCGTCTGCCGGTTCCTCCTGGTGCCGGTCTTCGTCCTGCTCGTGGCCCAGGGGAGCTATCTTGCGGCCTTCTGGGTCTTGGCCGTGCTGGGCTCCACCGACTGGGTGGACGGGTTCATCGCCCGTCGCTTCGACCAGATGAGCGTGGTGGGCACCTGGTTGGATCCGCTCACCGACAGGCTCTCGCTGACGATCGTCACCCTGACCCTGGTGGTCTTCGGCATCGCCCCGCCCTGGGTGGTGCTGGCCGTGGTGATCCCGGATGCGATCCTGTTCCTCAACGCCGTGCTGCTGTTCCGCGGCTCCCCGGAGCTGCCGGTCTCGCTGATCGGGAAGTTTCGCACGGCAGGCCTGCTGGTGGGCGCCCCGCTGATCCTATTGGCGCACTCCCCGGGGCTGAGCGGTACCATTCTTGTCTATATCGCAGAGGCGATCCTGGCGGCCGGCTGTCTGATGCACATCGTGGCGTCAGCGGACTACCTGGTCCAGGCCCATGCCAAGGCCCGCCGGCTGCGCCGTGAGGGGATCGCCCCGCGCAGCCGGGGCCAGTGGTCGCAGAAGGACGAACCCCCGCCGCGTGAGCTGATCCAGATGGAGGATGACAGGCGTACATGGTGACTTCCGAGCAGAAGCTCCGCATCCTCATCGCCGCCGACACCTATCCGCCCGACGTCAACGGTGCCGCAGTGTTCTGCCAGCGGCTGGCCCGTCATATGACCGCACGGGGCCATGAGGTCCATGTGGCGGCGGCGCGCAATGAGCCCGGCCCGGACACCGTCCAGCACACCGATGAGGCCACCGTCCACCGGTTCCGCTCCTTCAAGGCACCCACCCACGAGTACTACCGGCTGTGCCTGCCCTGGCTGGTGGAGCCGGCCATGGGAGGCCTGATGGATGAGATCAAGCCTGATGTGGTCCATGTCCAGTGCCACTACATGATCGGCAAGGCGGCCATCCTCATGGCGGAGGAGCGCCGGCTGCGGACAGTGGCCACGAACCATTTCATGCCGGAGAACCTGGACCCGTTCCTGCCGTTCCCGCAGTGGTTCAAGAACATCGTCCATCGGAACTCCTGGCGGGACATGTCCCGGCTGATGGGCAAGGCGTCCGTGGTCACCACGCCCACGCCGCTGGCCGCCCGGACCATGGAGGAGAAGGCCGGCTTCGAGCATGTGCTGCCGCTCTCCAACGGGATCGACGTGGAGTACTACCAGCCGCGGCCGAAGGAGCAGATCGAGCGCCACGAGCGCCCCACCGTGCTGTTCGTGGGTCGCCTGGCGGTGGAGAAGCATGTGGACCTGCTGATCGACGCCGTGGCCCAGACCGACCCTGCCCTGGACATCGGTCTGGAGATCCTCGGCGACGGCGAGCAGCGCGACCGACTGAACCAGCAGATCGAGGACCTGGGCCTGCAGGACCGGGTGCATCTGCGCGGCTATGTGGACGAGGACGAGCTGCGCCGGGCCTATATCCGTGCCGATGTCTTCTGCCAGCCCGGCACCGCTGAGCTGCAGTCTCTGGTCTCCCTGGAGGCCATGTCTGCCCAGACGCCCGTGGTGCTGGCCGATGCCTTGGCGCTGCCGCATCTGGTGGACCAGGGCCGCAACGGCTATCTCTTCGCCCCCGGCGATGCCGCTGACCTGGCTCAGAAGCTCACCCAGGTGGTCACCCAGAGCGAGGAGGACCGCATGGCGATGGGCCTGCACAGCCTGAAGAAGGCCACCCGGCACAGCATCTTCCGGACGATGAGCGCCTTCGAGGACCTCTACCGCGGAGCCGGTTGGGTGCACACTCGGCAGTATGACGAGGAGACCTTCGAGAGCTGAGCCGCTGCCGGTCCTGTGCTGACAGTCCTGTGCTGAGCATCGGGGCTCTCAGGCTCGGATAGGATGGACGGCGCTGAACCTTGCCGCTGCGGCGGCGGGCTCGGTCCACGGGGGTTAGCTCAGTTGGTTAGAGCAGAGGACTCATAATCCTTGGGTCGCGGGTTCAAGTCCCGCACCCCCGACCACTTCTGTGGTCTTCACAGCGGCGGCTCATCAGGGCAGCACACGCTTATTCAGGCAGCAGGACGCGGAACTGCTGCGCCGCCTGCTCCCAGCTCGGCAGAGAGTCCCGACGCCGGCGGGCCCGCTCTCGCAGATCAGCACGCTGCTCCGAGCTGCTCAGCCACTGCCGCAGCGCTGCGGTCCACTCCTGCGGCCGCTGCGGATCCAGCACGACGCCGGCCTCTCCTGCGGCCTCCACGGCTCCGGTCCCTGACGGGATGAAGGAGGGGACTCCTGCCGCACAGGCCTCGGCCACCACCATCCCGTAGGTCTCCACTGCCGAGGGCAGCAGCACCAGGTCGGTGTCCTGCCACAGCTGGGCGACCTCCGCAGGACTCAGCGTTCCTAGGCTGCGCACCCGTCCGGGGAGGCGATGCCGCAGCTCCTCGATCACCTCGCCCCCGTAGTCGCTGCGGCTGTGCGGTCCGGCCAGGGTCAGCTCCCAGGGGAGGTCGAGCAGCGGTTCGAGCGCGGGGGCCAGCAGGCGGTGGTTCTTCACCGGCAGGAAGGCCGAGACGCAGGCCAGCTGGGGGATGGGCCGGTCGGCCGGGGCGGGGGTTTGGGCTTCCCGGTTCTGGACTGCTGGGTTCTGAGCTGATGAGGTCTGGCCTGTTGGGGTCTCTGGTCTGAGCTCCATCCCTGGCAGCGCCACGATGATCTCCTCTCGGCCGTAGCGCCGGCGCAGCTGCTCGGCCGACCACCGGCTGGCCGTGATCACATGATCGGCAGACTCCACGGCCAGCTCCTCGCGCCGGAGGACCTCAGGATCGGGGGTCTCAGGACAGGCTGCGCCCTCCAGCTGCTGACCTTCCAGTTCCTGAGCCAGGGCCGCCGAAAGGTGGACCAGCAGGATGCGGGTGGGCTCAGCAGGTGTGAAGAGCTCAGGGCAGGCCGAGCCGATCAGTCCATCGATGACCACAGCGCCGGCGTCGTGCTCTTCTGCGGCGGAGGTGACCTGGGCGACCAGGCCGGGGCCGTCGGCCGTGAGGGGAGCGCTCCAATCGCCGGGCAGGCTGAGCACCGGGTTCTGCACGCCGGAGGTGTTGAGCGCGGCGCGGAGCTGCTGGTTATAACGCAGGCCGCCGCTGATGGTGCCCAGGTCCGGCTCCACCCAGAGCAGCGTGGTCACACCAGCTCCACCCGCACCTCGGCCCGGGCACGGGGATGCTCCTCGGCCTCCACCTCGAGGGCGCGGAGCCCGTGCCCCTCGGGCAGCTGGGAGGTCAGGGTCTCGGCGATGTGCTCGATGACCTTCTCCGTGGTGCTGTAGGTGCCCTCGAACTCGGGGCGCTCATCCAGGTTGGCGTAGCGCAGGGGAGCCAGCGCCTGGTCCAGCAGGCCGGTGGCCTCACCGATGTCCATGACCACGCCGTGCTCGTCCAGGCCCGCCCGTTCGAAGGTGGCGTGGATGCTCAGCGTGGCGCCGTGCAGTCCCTGGGCCGGGCCGAAGAAGGGGCTCTGCAGGCTGTGGGCGATCATGATGTGGTCATCCACGGTCAGGCGGAAGATGCGTGTGCTCATCGGGGTCCTTTCAGCAGGTGGGGTTTCAGCGGGCAGGTTCAGTGGTCGATGACATGGCAGATGGTCTGCCGGGTCCAGTCCGCGCCGGCGGCCAGATCGTCCATGACCTGGGGCAACTTCTCCAGCGGGGAGCGCCCGGTGATCAGGGCGTCGAAGCGCGGGTCCAGCAGGTCCAGGGCGGTGCGCAGGCGATCGCCACGGCTGCGTCGGTGCCGGCGCAGCAGGGGGACCTCACCCACCTGGGTGGAGAGGAGCCGCAGCCTCCGGGCGTGGAAATCGGCGCCCAGTGGGATCTGCTGCTCAGAGGTGCCGTACCAGGACTGTTCCACCACGGCGCCGTCGTCGCCGGTGAGGGTCAGCGCGGTGCGCAGCCCCGCGGAGCTGGCGGAGCTGTGCAGGACCACGTCGTTGTCCTGCTGGGCCTGATCAGGTGAGACAGCGTCGAGCCCGAGCCCGGCGGCCGCCTCACGGCGATGCGGGGAGGTCTCCACCACCTGCAGGCGCTGCAGCGGGAATCGGTCGGCCAGCAGGGCAGTGCTCAGCCCGATCATTCCGGCCCCGACGACGGCGACGCGGTCACCCACTGTCACCTGGCCCTCCCAGAGTCCGTTGAGTGCCACTTCGGCGCCCCCGGCCAGCAGCGCGCGCTCGGGCGGGCAGCCCTCGGGGAGCGGGTGACAGTCCTCGGGTGCGGCGATGATGTGGTCGCGGTGCCCGCCCAGGGTGAAGACCTGGCGTCCGGACAGCTCCTCGGGCCCCTCCAGCACCGTGCCCACGTTGAGATAGCCGTGGGAGACGGGGAAGGGCAGCTCGCCCAGCTGCAGCGGGGCGGTCATGAGGTGCGTGATGGACGGCGGGACCCCGCCGCGGTGGATCAGGGTCTCGGTGCCGCGTGAGATCCCGGAGACAGTGGTCTTCACCAGGACCTCGCCGGGCCCGGGAGCCGGGCGCGGAACCTCGCGCAGGCGCCCCTGACCGGGAGAGTCAGTCCAATACTGCCTCGACCATCCATCACGCGCTGAACCCATAGGGCTCATAGTGCCTGAAAGAATGGGGCTGTGCGACTCTTCTTCGACTGCCGGTACACCCGAACCCGCGTCCATGACGGCATCTCCCGCTACACCGCCAGCCTGGTGGAGGCGGTGGCCGCGGCAGGGGAGCGGGACGGCGTCGAGGTGACCATGCTGATCAGCGATCCGGAGCAGCTGAACCTGCTGCCGGACCTGCCGCATCTGCAGATCAGCTCACCGACCTCGGCGCTGGAGCCGCTGGTGGCCCGGCAGATCAACCCGCACCGGCCCCACGTCGTCTTCTCGCCCATGCAGACCATGGGGAGCGTGGGCCGGCGTTACCCGTTGGTGCTGACCCTGCACGACCTGATCTACTACCAGCACCGGACCCCGCCCCGGAACCTGCCTGCTCCGGTGCGGGCGGGGTGGCGGCTCTATCACCTGAGCTATCTGCCCCAGCGCGTGGTGCTCAATCAGGCCGATGCCGTGGCCACCGTCTCGGAGACCACCCGGACCCTGATGGCTCAGCACCGGCTGACCCGGCGGCCCGTGGAGATCATCTCCAATGCGGCTCAGCCGGTGGAACAGCCCCGGGATCCGGCGGAGGGGGCGGCCCAGGAGCTGGTCTATATGGGCTCCTTCATGGAGTACAAGAACGTGGAGGGTCTGATCCGTGGGATAAACCGTCTGCCCGGCTATACCCTGCATCTGTGCAGTCCCGTTGAACCGGGGCGCCGGGCGGAGCTGAGCGCGCTGGCCGAGCGGCCGGCCCAGCTGACCTTCCACGACGGCATCGCGGAGGAGGACTACCGGGAGCTGCTGCGCCGGAGTGCGGCCCTGGTGACGCTCTCCCGGGCGGAGGGCTTCGGCCTGCCGGTGGTGGAAGCCATGTCCCATGGGACTCCGGTGGTGCTCAGCGATCTGCCGATCTTCGGGGAGATCGCGGGATCGGCGGCTTCGGCGGGAGGTTCTGCGGCACGCGGTGCTCAGCTGGTAGGGATGGATGCCCCTGAGGCCTTCGCGCAGGCGGTGCGCTGGCTGGAGGATCCGCAGGTGTTCGAGGCGTCCTCGCAGGTGGCGCGGGACAGGGCTTCGGACTTCAGCTGGGAGGGCTCGGCGCAGCGCCTTCTGGAGCTGTCCCGGCGATTGGTGGTGGAGCGGTCCTGACAGGTTCCGTGAGGGAGCAGCGACTGGGTTTGTCCAGTGGACACGGCATCGTCGTGTGTTGGTCACGGAGAGGTTCCCGGCGGTTGAACTGAGCTCGGTGGAGTAGCTCATGGCGAACACCTCGCCACGAGCTGCACACGACGTTCCGAAAGGGGCCGCATGAGCATCATCCGCCGATTCAGGAAGCATGGGTATGCAACAGTGGTGGGAGCAGCGTTCATCGCTGCACTCACCCAGCCGGCACAGGCTGCATCGCAGACGGACATGACAGCCACTGCCGGGACAGACGACGAGTACGGCTTCAACCAGCCGGGTGATCCGGCAGCTGTGATCGGTCATCGGGGCAGCTCCGGCATCGCCCCGGAGAACACGATGCCGGCCATCGCCTCCTCGGTGGCCAGCGGTGCCGAGTACTTCGAGATCGACATCAACCACACCGCCGACGGCGAGATCGTGGCCATGCACGATGAGACGGTGGAGCGCACCACTGACGGCACCGGCGACATCCGTGAACTGGACTACGAGTATGTCAGAACCCTCGACGCCGGCTCCTGGCTAGGCCCGGCCTACGTCGGCACCGAAGTGCCTCACCTGAGGGAAGTGCTGGCCTATATGCAACAGACCGGAGCGCAGATGCTGCTGGAGTACAAGGACGACTGGGGTCCGCAGGAGGTCGCCGCCAGCGCTGCTCTGATCCAGAAGTACGGGGTGGAGGACCAGATCATCGTCCAGAGCTTCGACCTGACCACTATGGAGAGCCTGCAGCAGGAGCTGCCGCAGGTGCCGCGCATGGTGCTGGGCAACATCACCCCGGATGCCATCGAGACCGCCCACGCGCTGGGTGCCATCGGCTACAACCCTCCGGTGGCTGATGTGTTGGAGAACCCCGAGTGGGTCCAGCAGGCGAATGAGGCCGGACTGCAGGCCTATGTCTGGACGGTCAACGATGAGGAAGAATGGGAGGCTCTCACCGAGATCGGTGTGGAGGCGATCATCACCGACTATCCGATCGACCTGATCTGGTGGAACGCCAGCCAGATCCACCCGCCGCAGCCGCAGAGCTGATCACGGGGTCAAGTGTGGCCCTGGGATTGCCTGATCCCAGGGCCTTCTCTCTGTGGGGCACGTAGGCTGGAGCTGACACGAGGATGGCCCTGCTCATGGAGGTGGCGACGTGCTGGAACCGATCCCGGCTGAGCTGCGCGATGTCGAAGGCATCTGGTCGTTGAGGCGTCAGCGCGAGGACTGGATGGCTGAGAAGGGCATTGAGCAGTGGCGCCCCGGGGAGGTTTCGGCCAGCGTCATCGAGCGCCAGGTGGAGCGTGGAGAGTGGCATGTTCTGCGCGATGAGCATCGAACCGTGATCGCTGGGCTTCGAATCCTATGGTCCGACCCGGACTTCTGGGGACCAGATGATGGGTCTTCCGTCTACGTACATGGACTCATGGTGGACCTGGGCCATGCCGGTCGCGGCTATGGCGCCGAGCTGCTCGACTGGGCGGGGCGTCTGGCAGTCCTGGAGGGGAAGAGCAGGCTCCGTCTGGACAGCGCGGCCTCAAATCGTGAGCTGCTCAGCTATTACGAGTCTCTGGGCTTCCGGGGCTGCGGTCGGCGCCAGGTCGGCGACCTCAACGAAGTGGTCCTCTGGGAGAAGCGCATCGGCTCCGCCACGTAGGCGGAGTGCCCTGGGGTGGGCGTCCACACTCCCCATGCAGGCCTTCTCGTTCTCTGGAGGCTTCTCTGAGGGAAGCATCCACTGTCGTTCCGTACAGCGTGGCGGGTGTCTTCATCGATCAGCCTCTGTTGATCCAAGGATCACTCACCTCCGTTCAGCGGCAGCAGGACGGAGGGCTCCAGAGCTCCGATCATCAGCAGCGGGTTGATGTATTCGCCGTGGTGCCGGACGCCCCAGTGCAGGCAGGGCTGATCGCAGTGACCGCTGCCGTCCTCGTAGCTCTCCAGCTGGGCGATCACCTCACCGGCGCCCACCGCATCGCCGATCTCCAGCTCTGAGCTCACCGGCTCGAAGGAGCTCACATAGCCGGAGCCGTGGTCGATGGAGAGCACCACCCGGTCCACCACCACGCCGGTGAAGCTCACCGTCCCGTCTGCCGGGCTGCGGATCGAGGCTCCGGCCGACCCCGTCCCCAGATCAGCTCCGCGGTGCCCGGCCGCCCAGGGGGAGCGTCACTATGGGGCACTAATGGGCATGTGCGGTAGATGTCCAGGTCAAACCGGGATCTGGTCTAATCTGTGTCAGAAGCAAAGGGTGACGGTGACCGTGGTGATGACGAGTTGATGTTACCGATCGTGCACTTGCATGAATGTTACTTATCTTGCACATTCATGAATGTGCAAGTACGGTTACTTTCATGAGAAAGCTGAACAACGTGCGGGAACTCGGCCTCGCGATCCGCGACGCCCGGCGGTCGGCGGGACTGACTCAGTTGGAGCTTAGTCGAGAAGCCAACGTCTCACGGCGATGGCTGATTGCGGTCGAGAATGGCGAGGCCCAGGCCCCCGATGCAACCAAACTCTTTGACACCCTGCGCGCACTGAACATCAGTTTCGGTCTCGGGTCATCAGGTGAGGACTCCACGTCACAAGCGAATCAGGACGCGGCTGACGCGTTGCGGATCATGGATCAGCAGTCATGACCAAGGTCCTCAATGTCTTGCTCTACAGCGAGTATGTTGCCGATCTGGTGGAAACCCGTAGTGGGGCCCATCGGCTGCAGTATCTGCGCGATAGCTCGCCAGCACCGGTCTCGTTGTCCATGCCGCCGGCTGTCCAGAGCCACGGCCACAAGACTGTGAAACCGTTTCTCGAAGGTCTTCTTCCGGATCGAGTCGACGTCAGAGAAGCGATGGGGGCAAAGTATGGCGTATCTGGGGCTAACCCATTCGCTCTGCTGACCCACATTGGAGAAGACTGTGCGGGGGCGGTGCAGTTCGTCCACCCTAGTCGTCGTGATGAGGTGCTCTCCGGCAGCGGCCAGTTTCGCGAACTGTCAGACCGCGACCTCAGTCAGCGTCTGCGGGAGTTCAAACCCGGCGTCGCCACCAGCTGGGTGGCCGCTCAAGAGCATTGGTCCCTGGGCGGCGCACAGTCGAAGTTTGCCGTGCGCGAGGAGAACGGCCGGTTCTACAGCGTCACCGGCGCTGAGCCTACCACCCACATCATCAAGCCTGGCATAGCTGACCTCCGCGACCAGGCGCTCAACGAGCACATCTCGATGACAGCTCTGCGTAGAGCGGGCTTGTCGGTCGCTGAGACGGACTTCAGAGAGTTCGAGGACCAGTCCGCTCTGATTGTGAAGCGATACGATCGCGGCACGACGCCTGAGGGGCGATTGGTGCGCATCCATCAGGAGGACATGTGTCAGGCGCTATCGGTTTTTCCCAAAGACAAGTACGAGTCCAGCGGGGGGCCTCGGGCAGCTGACATTGTCCGTCTGCTGCGCGAAACCTCCGGAGATCGTGGGGATCGCAATATCAAGCACTTCACGGACGGCCTAATTGCGAACTATCTCCTGGGTGCCCCCGATGCTCATGCGAAGAACTACGGGGTGATGCTCTCCGGCGATCAGGTGAGGCTGGCACCGCTCTACGACGTCGCCTCCGGTTATCCCTACGACTCATCGACGCAAACAGGGCTGAGATTCGCGGCGATGAGGATCGGCAAAGAGTCACAGTTCGGAAAGATCGAACCTCGCCACTGGGAACGTTTCGCTGCTGAGACTGGTCTCGATGCGAAGGCGCTCTGCGCTCGGGTCTATGAGCTGGCCACGATTCTCCCTGACGCGGTCAGTGACGCGATCCGAGCCGAGGCGCCCGCAGCCGATGAGCTGGGTCGGCGACTGCTCGACAAGCTTGCTTGGATGTGTGAGGTTGCGCAGAACCAATATCGGGACTTCGACGGGATCTCTGCAGCAAGTCCTGCAGTCGGCACGTAAGTATCCGTCCCCTCCGCGGAACCATCCCCTCCTGATGGATCAGGCTCATGAATCCCGCGGCCTGAGTCGTAACGCTCACGGGTCACGCAGGGGCAGCAGGACTGAGGGTTCGAGGTCGCCGAGCATGAGCAAGGGGTTGATGTATTCGCCGTGGTGCCGGACGCCCCAGTGCAGGCAGGGCTGATCGCAGTGACCGCTGCCGTCCTCGTAGCTCTCCAGCTGGCCGATCACCTCACCGGCGCCCACCGGATCGCCGATCTCCAGCTCTGAGCTCACCGGCTCGAAGGAGCTCACATAGCCGGAGCCGTGGTCGATGGAGAGCACCACCCGGTCCACCACCACGCCGGTGAAGTTCACCGTCCCGTCTGCCGGGCTGCGGATCGAGGCTCCGGCCGACCCCGTCCCCAGATCAGCTCCGCGGTGCCCGGCCGCCCAGGGTGCCGGGGGAGCGGAGAAAGGGCGGAGCACATCCGGGGTGCCGGTCGGTGTCGGGAGCTTCCAGTCGCCCAGGGCCTCTCCCTCGCCCACGGACACTTCGTCTGCACTCACCCCGGCTTCGCCCGCGGGCACCCCCGCAGGTGCCGCGGGTTCCGCCCAGGCGCTGGGTGCGGCAGAGCCGGAGACGCTCAGCAGCGCACAGAGCAGGCCGAGCAGCAGGGCCACGCGGCGTGGGCGCGGCAGCGAGAGTGGGGGTCGCAGATCCTCTGTATCAGGTCCCATGGCCCCAGCCTCGGCCTGTCTCCGCGCCGATCTGAGAACTCCCTCGCGTTCTGTGGACTCCCGCGCGCGGCGTCGTCCCCGGTGCCCTATTCTGTGGAGGAATCTTCAGGCACGGTGAGCGCGGAGGAGCCCCTCCGCCGAGGCCGCGAAACGCCCCGTCTTCGGGTACACTGAATCCAGCAGTTGAAGCTGACGCTCTTTCGTCCTGCCCATATGGGAATTCAGTTCGCACAGGCCGAGGCATTCGACTGACTACGCGCAGAGGCTGCTCGAAGCGTCCTCGAAGGATGCTGAAGGCCGGCCCCATCGGTCCGCACTCCCTCCTCCCGATCATGGTTGGGCGGAGCTGTGCGGCGGGACCGGGAGAAGATCCCTCCTCTGCCAGGAGTCCGGGAGAACCGGACCACAGATGAACAACCGATACACCACGCCGATGCTGCATGGGCTGATCACTCATGTTCGAAGCTCGGCACCGAAAGGAACAGACAATGCCAGTCGTCACTATGCGCCAGCTGCTCGACAGCGGTGTGCACTTCGGCCACCAGACCCGTCGCTGGAACCCGAAGATGAAGCGCTACATCTTCACCGAGCGCAACGGCATCTACATCATCGACCTCCAGCAGTCGCTGTCCTACATCGACCGCGCCTACGACTTCGTCAAGCAGACTGTCGCCCACGGCGGCACCATTCTGTTCGTCGGCACCAAGAAGCAGGCCCAGGAGGCCATCGCTGAGCAGGCCACCCGCGTCGGTCAGCCCTACGTCAACCACCGTTGGCTCGGCGGCATGCTGACCAACTTCGCCACGGTCTCCAAGCGCGTCCAGCGCATGAAGGAGCTCGAGGAGATCGACTTCGACGACGTCGCAGGCTCGGGCCACACCAAGAAGGAGCTGCTGCTGCTCCGCCGCGAGCTGGACAAGCTGCAGGCCAACCTGGGCGGCATCCGCAACCTCAACAAGACTCCTTCGGCCATCTGGGTCGTCGACACCAAGAAGGAGCACCTGGCAGTCGACGAGGCCAAGAAGCTGGGCATCCCGGTCATCGCCATCCTCGACACCAACTGCGACCCGGACGAGGTCACCTACCCGATCCCGGGCAACGACGACGCCATCCGCTCCGTCGACCTGCTGACCCGCGTGGTCGCCGACGCTGTGGCTGACGGGCTCATCGCCCGCGAGGAGAAGCGCGGCGGCGGTTCCGGTCAGGCTGCTGAGCCCATGGCCGAGTGGGAGCGCGAGCTGCTCGAGCAGCACGCCACCGAGCAGGCCACCACCACTGAGGAGCCCGCTGAGGCCTCCGCAGAGTCCACCGACGCTCCGGCTGAAGAAGCCAAGTAAGCGACTCAATCCCAGGAAAGGAAGCTCGTTTCTATGGCGAACTACACCGCCGCTGACATCAAGGCCCTGCGTGAGCGCACCGGCGCCGGCATGATGGACGTCAAGAAGGCTCTGGACGAGGCTGACGGCGATTTCGAGAAGGCCATCGAGGCCATCCGCATCAAGGGCCTCAAGGGCGCTGCGAAGCGTGAGGGCCGTTCGGCCGCTGAGGGCCTCGTGCTCGCCAAGGTCGTCGACGGCACCAAGGGCTACCTGCTCGAGGTCAACGCAGAGACCGACTTCGTCGCCAAGTCCGACAAGTTCGTCGGCCTGGCGGAGAAGGTCCTCGAGGTGGCTGTCTCCAACGACCTCGACTCCGTCGAGGCTCTGCTCGAGGCAGACATCGAGGGCAAGACGGTCAGCGACTACGTGACGGAGGAGGGCGGTGCTGTGCTCGGCGAGAAGATCGTCGTGCGGCGCCTGGCCAAGGTCGAGGGCGCCTTCGTGGACGCCTACCTGCACAAGACCTCCAAGGACCTGCCGGCTCAGGTCGGCGTCCTGTTCGCTGTCGACGGTGACTCCGAGGATGCGAAGACCGCAGCCCACGACGTCGCCGTGCACGCCGCAGCGATCGCTCCGTCCTTCCTCGTCCGCGACGAGGTCCCTGAGGAGACCGTGGCCAACGAGCGCCGCATCGCAGAGGAGACCGCCCGCGCCGAGAACAAGCCGGAGCAGGCTATCCCCAAGATCGTCGAGGGCCGCACCAACGCCTACTTCAAGGAGCACGTGCTGGTCGACCAGCCCTTCGCCAAGGACCCCAAGCAGTCCGTGGCGCAGGTGCTCGAGGCCGCCGGCGTCGCCGCAAAGGCCTTCGCACGCTTCCGCGTCGGTTCCTGATCGAGGGACCTACCTTCGGCCGAAGGACGCTAGACTGAGTCCTGACGCCTGAACGACGACAAAGGGGGTGGCCACTTTACGAAGTGGTCACCCCCTTTTCGTATGCCACCACTGATGTCTCGAGGAGCTCTGCCCATGTCTGTCGAACCCGCCCCCCGTCGCCGTCGAGTCCTGCTGAAGCTCTCCGGAGAGGTCTTCGGAGGCGGCCATGTCGGCGTCGACCCCGCCACTGTCCGCGGCATCGCCGAACAGATCGCAGCCGTCCGCGGCCAGGTCGAGGTGAGCGTGGTCGTCGGCGGAGGCAACTTCTTCCGCGGTGCTGAGCTTTCCCGCGCCGGTATGGACCGCGCCCGCGCCGACTACATCGGCATGCTGGGCACCGTGATGAACGCACTGGCCCTGCAGGACTTCCTCGAGCAGTCCGGCCAGCCCACCCGCGTCCAGAGTGCGATCACCATGGGCCAGGTCTCCGAGTCCTATATCCCGCTGCGCGCAGTGCGCCACATGGAGAAGGACCGCGTGGTCGTCTTCGGCGCCGGTGCCGGCATGCCCTACTTCTCCACCGACACTGTCTGCGCTCAGCGCGCACTGGAGACCGGCGCCGATATGGTTCTGATGGCCAAGTCCGGTGTGGACGGCGTCTACACCGCAGATCCCAAGGCGGACCCCAGAGCCGAAAAGCTGGACCACCTCACCTATACCGACGCGCTGCGCAAGGACATCCGCGTCATGGACCAGACCGCCATGACCATGTGCAACGACAACAGCCTCTCCATGCGCGTCTTCGGCATGGAGGGGGAGGGCAACATCACCCGCGCCCTGCTCGGCGAGGAGATCGGCACCCTGGTCACCCCCTGAGCGGCCCGACGCCGGCCGACGCACCTGAAGTGCTGGCCCCCGCACGGCCAGTAGACTGTGTTCTGACATTTCGAAGCTCCCAAGGAGACCCACGTGATTGACGAGACCCTGTCCGAGGCGAAAGACCTGATGGAGCGCGCCATCGAGGCCACCTCCGAAGACTTCGGAACGGTGCGCACCGGCCGTGCGAACCCCTCCCTGTACTCCAAGGTCCTGGTGGACTACTACGGTTCCCCGACCCCGCTGCAGCAGCTGGCCTCCTTCAACACTCCGGATGCCAAGACCATCCTGATCACCCCCTACGACGTCTCCGCCATGCGGGACATCGAGAAGGCGCTGTCCGACTCGGAGATCGGCGCGAACCCCTCCAACGACGGCAAGCAGATCCGCATCACTATGCCGGACCTGACCGAGGAGCGCCGCAAGGAGTACGCGAAGCTGGTCAAGGGCAAGGGTGAGGACCACAAGGTCTCCGTCCGCAACGCCCGCCGCAAGGCCAAGGACACCATCGAGAAGGCCGTCAAGGACGGCGAGGTCGGTGAGGACGAGGGCAAGCGCGGCACCGACGAGCTCGAGCAGCTGACCAAGACCTACGTAGAGAAGATCGACGACATGACCAAGCGCAAGGAAGCCGAGCTCCTCGAGGTCTGATCCGTGGCAGCCAGCGGCTCCCAGACGGAGCATACTCAGCCGACCGCTGAGAAGAAGGAGCGCACCCCCAAAGCGGGGCGCGACCTCCCAGCGGCGATCCTGACCGGACTGGCCCTGCTCGTTCCGGCGGTGCTCGGGCTGATCTTCTTCGACCTCCTGCTGATCCTGGTGGCCATCGTGCTGCTGTGCGTGGGGGTCTGGGAAGTCGCCCGAGCCCTGGAGAGCCATGAGGCCGCTCGGACCAGGCGTCCCGGGGGACGGCGGCTGCGTCTGCCCAAGATACCCCTGTTCCTGAGCGCTGCGGCCATGCCGCTGGCCGCCTACTTCGGAGGGGTGGAGTCGCTGACGCTGGCTCTGATGGTCACCTGCGTGGCCATCGCGGTCTTCGCCGCGATCTACCGGGTCACCGATCCGGGCCCCTCCATCGTGGCCTCGATCTTCGTGGCCTGCTGGGTGCCCTTTCTGATCTCCTTCGCCGTGCTCCTGCTGGAGACCGGGCCGGAGTCGGGCCTCTTCGGCATCGCTGAGGGCAACTGGCGACTGGTGATCGTGGTCCTGCTGGTGGTCGCCAACGACACCTTCGGCTATATAGCCGGCATCCTCTTCGGCAAGCACCCCATGGCGCCGAAGGTCAGCCCCAAGAAGTCTTGGGAGGGCTTCGCCGGGTCTATGGCAGGCGCGGTCGGCGTCGGGATGCTGGCCTCCTGGCTGATCTTCGAGGAGCCGCTGATCATCGGTGCGGCCCTCGGCGTGGCCGTGGTGATCGCCGCGACCGCCGGCGACTTCTCCGAGTCGATGGTCAAGCGTGAGCTGGGGCTGAAGGACATGTCCAATGTCCTGCCCGGCCACGGTGGGGCCATGGACCGGCTGGATTCACTGGTCTTCGCGATGCCGGCGGCCTTTTTTGTCATCGTGGCGTTGACCCCGGAATCCGGGGGAGTTCCTTTAGGGTTGTAGATATGGCTAACGACACCGCACTGTTCTCCCTGCTCCCCGCGCAGGAGCAGGGATACAACAGGGAAGAAGTCGACGAGTTCATGGGCCGCGCCCGCGTGGCCTACGACTCCGGCGACGGCATGCCTCTCGCCGAGATCCGTGATGCGAGCTTCTCCATGAGCTCCGGCGGCTACGACCCCGCAGAGGTGGACGCAGCCCTGGACCGGTTGGAGGACGCCTTCGCCGGCGCCGAGCGGGACCGCTACATCGAGCAGCACGGCGAGGACGCCTGGTACGAGCTGCTCGCCGAGCGGGCCGAGCCCCTGCGCGGACGCCTGGAGCGCCCGAACGGCAAGCGCTTCCGCGAACCCGCGCACTCCTCAGCCCTGGGCTACCGCAAGGAGCAGGTGGACGAGCTGTGCAAGCAGCTCGAGCAGTACCTGGACGGGGAGAACCCCATGAGTGTGGACGAGATCCGCACGATCACCTTTGCTGGCGCCCACGGTTCCAGCGGCTATGACGAGGCTCAGGTGGACGCCTTCCTGGACAAGATGACCGAGATCATGGCCTCGGTCGGCTGAGCACCGCTCCCTGACCGGGCCGCTTCGGCGCACCGGTCACCGGAGCGCCGCTCACCGGACCATACGACGATGGCCCGCCCTCCTTGGGGAGAGGCGGGCCATCGTCGTCTGTGCCTGCAGCTCAGCTGCCGGGGGCGAAGAGCTGCACGGCGTTGCTGAAGGTGTAGATCAGGCCGAAGAGCATCGGCAGGGCCACGATCGTCCAGGCCGCCGGGATCGGCACCACCGGGTTGCGGGCCGGCTCCGTCGCGGCTGCAGGCCCCGCCTGTTGGGAGCTCACCGGCGTGGCGGCCTCGGCGGCCGGCTCAGCGGCCTCCCGGTTCTCCTCATGCCACATGGAGCTGACCGGGCTCACCAGCAGGTTGGTGACGAAGCCGACCAGCAGCAGCACACTCATGATCAGCAGCGCCGGACGGTAGTCCGCCGCGGTCAAGTCCACACCCGGTGAGCCCTCTGCGGAGTCCAGGGTGATGTTCACGATGGCCGGGCCGGCGATGCCGGCGGCGGACCAGGCGGTCAGCAGACGGCCGTGGATCGCGCCGACCTGCAGCGTGCCGAAGAGGTCGCGCAGGTAGGCCGGGATGGTGGCGAAGCCGCCGCCGTAGAAGGACAGAATGATGCCGGCCAGCACGATGAACGCTGCCATATTGCTGTCGCCGAACACGGCCAGCGAGAGGTAGAGCAGCGAGCCCAGGCCCAGGTACATCATGTAGATGGGCTTGCGCCCGATCTTGTCCGAGGTGGAGGCCCAGATGAACCGGCCCAGCGTATTGGTCAGCGAGAGGTAGCCGACGAATCCGGCCGCCGCCACTGCTGCGACCTCCGGACTGGCGAAGGTCTCTCCGCTGCCGTCGCGGAAGAAGTCCTGGACGAAGTTCGCCGCCTGGGGGAGCAGGCCCACCGCTGCGGTCACGTTGACGAACAGAACCACCCACAGCAGCCAGAACTGCGGGGTGCGCAGTGCGTTGTTGGCGGTGACGTTGCCCGCCGAGACCATCTTGGCGGCCTTATTCGTGGTGGGGTCGTAGCCCTCGGGCTTCCAATCGGCCGCGGGGACTCGGATGATCCAGGCTGCGAAGAGCATCATCGGCGCGTAGATCACGGCCAGGGTCAGGAAGAGGTAGCCGACGGCGGCGCCCTCGCCGGCGCCCATCCGGTCGAAGACGCCCAGCATCATCGTGGAGAACGGGGCGGCGATCATCGCACCCACGCCGAAGCCCATGATGGCCATGCCGGTGCCCAGGCCCGGGCGGTCCGGGAACCACTTCATCAGTGTGGAGACCGGCGCGATATAGCCGATGCCCAGGCCGATGCCGCCGAGCACGCCATAGCCCAGTCCCACCAGCCAGAGCTGCTGGGTGAAGATGCCCATGGAGCCGATCAGGAATCCGGAGACCCAGAAGGTTGTGGAGGCCAGCATGGCCATCCGCGGTCCGCGGAAGTCCACCCATTTGCCGAAGAGAGCGGCGGAGAGGCCCATCAGCACGATGGACAGTGAGAAGGCGAAGAAGGCCACTGCGGTCTGAGCCGGGTGGTCGCCGCCGAAGATAGGTCCGAGAATCTGGCCGAAGATGCCCACCAGCGGGTCATCGGCGAAGTGGGTGGCCAGCCGGGACTGATAGACGGAGGTGCCGTAGACCTGGCCGATGCACATATGCAGGGCCAGTGCGGCCGGCGGGATCAGCCAGCGGTTGAAGCCGGGGCGCGCCGTGATGTGGTGGTAGGAGGGCGCGCGCAGATCAGCGGTCGCGGCCGATGCCTTCGGCTGCCCGTCGTGTGCCGCAGCAGTGGTGGTGGTACCAGTCATCAGCTGCCTCTCTCGAAGGGTGTATGGGTGCAGAACATGGAGGCCACTCCGTTGTGACTCGGACCACAGTGGCATGAGTCACTTCGCCGGTGCGCGCCAGATACGACGAGCGGCACAGACGGTGCGCCGGACGGTGAGTCAGACGGTGTGCTGGGCGTGAGCTGGGTGTTCCTTCGGCATGGTTCGGCCCGGCCGGGCACGCGATCCGGCTCACAATCCCTACACTTGACTCTGTGGACGAGGTGAGCGCGACGACAGCGATCTTGGTGGTGATCATCGCTGGACTGACGGCGCTTGTCCTCTTCGTCGCAGCCAGGGGCCGCTCCGGCGCCCCCGTTGAGACCCCGACGCCGGCCCCGGCTCCCACCCAGCGCCAGGCGCCCGACCATCCCAGCTCCGACGATCAGCACAGTCCCGACGACGTCGACTACCGCGAGCTGGCGGAGCTGACCCGTCAGCAGCTGGTGGAGGCGGAGCTGCGGACCCTGCGGGCCCAGATTTCGCCGCACTTCATCTACAACAGCCTCAATGCCATCGCCGCCACCATCCCCGCCGACCCGATCCGGGCTCGGGAGCTGGTCATCGACTTCGCAGACTTCACCCGCTACAGCCTTCGCGCTGAGGGTGACTTCACCACGCTGGAGGAGGAGCTGAGCGCCGTCGAGCGCTATGTCCTTCTGGAGAAGGCGAGGTTTGAGGACCGGGTTCAGGTGAACCTGGAGATCGCCCCGGAGGTGCTCAGCCTCCGCATCCCCTTCCTCTCGGTCCAGCCGCTGGTGGAGAACGCCGTGCGCCACGGCGCCGACTCGGCCTCCGGGCTGGCACAGGTGCGCCTGGCCGCCCAGGAGGAGGGGACCCACGCGGTGATCAGCGTGGAGGATGAGGGCCCCGGAGCTGACCCCGCACATCTGGAGAGGGTGCTGGCCGGGGCGGAGGGCAGCTCGCACATCGGGCTGCGCAATGTGGATCTTCGCCTGCGTCAGGCCTACGGGGGAGCGAACGGCCTGCGCATCGACACCGCCCCCGGCGCCGGTATGAGAGTGTCCATGCGGGTGCCGAAATTCCAGCAGGAGAGGAGCTGAACGCGTGCCGAACCGTCCGTTGGAGGTGCTGGTGGTCGATGACGAGCCGCCGGCCGTCGCTCAGATGGAGTGGCTGCTCAGCAGCGAGTCCCAGGTGCATCGCGTCCACACCGCAGGCAACGCTGCCCAGGCCAAGCATGTGCTGGACACCGAGGCCATCGACGTCATCCTCCTGGACATCCACATGCCCGGGCAGAGCGGCATGGAACTGGCCCGCGAGCTCCACTCCCGGGCCAGGGGGCGGACAGGGGAGCGGGCCGGCGAGGAGCCCGGCCCGCAGATCGTGTTCATCACCGCCGATGCCGAACCCGCAGTGGACGCCTTCGAGCTCCAAGCCCGCGACTACCTGCTCAAGCCGGTGCGCCAGAGCCGCCTCTCCGAAGCGCTGCGCCGTGCGGCCCAGAGCCTGAGCACGGCCGAGCAGGAGCAGTCCGAGGGGCCCCACCGGGTCTCGGTGCTGCAGGGGGACACCACAGTGCTGCTGGAGGTCTCCTCCATCCGCTGGGTCCAGGCCCAGGGGGACTACGCCCGGCTCTACACCGCCGAGAGCTCCTATCTGCTGCGCATCCCGCTGGCCGATCTGGAGGAGCAGTGGGAGCCGCAGGGCTTCGTGCGAGTCCACCGCTCCCATGTGGTCAACCTCCACCACGTGAAGCGGATCGTGAACCGTCAGGGCCGGATGACCATCCTCATGCCGGACACCGAGCTGCCGGTCAGCCGCCGGCTGATGCCTCATGTGCGGGAGCGCCTGGATGCCCACCGGGTCCGCGCCACCCGGGGAGTCCGATGAACAGGTCGCCGCGATGAACCCTGCCCCGGAGACCCCCGACGCCGGCGGCCCGCCACGCCTCCGGGTCCGCGGCCCGCAGAACCCGCCCACGGCCGAGGAGGCGCTGCTGGATCCGCGCCGCGGCTATGTGCGTCGCGGCGGCTCCCGCTCCTCGGTGGGAGATGAAGCGGTGCTGCGGCTGATCTCGCAGAAGCTGCGGCTGGCGCTGCGGATCGGCGTCGGGTTCTTCATCCTGCTGGTGCTGGTGTATCTGGGGCTGGCGCTGAGCACTGACGGCGGACCGCTGGCCTGGCTGGTGCCGGGCCTGGTGATCTATCCGCTGATCATCGGAGCCGGCTGGTTCTATCTGCGCCGCATCCTGGCCTATGACCGTGCCTATCTGGAGTCCCAGGACGCCGGAGGATCAGGATGACCGATCCCGGCACGCTCTCGGCCTCGGCGGTGCTCTCCGCCGTGGTGCTGGTCAGTGCGATCACCGTGCTGGTGAGCACCTACGGCGTCCGGCTCTCGCGCAGCACAGGTGACTTCTATGTGGCCTCCCGGAGGGTCTCCCCGCGGATGAACGCCTCCGCGGTGGCGGGGGAGTACATCTCTGCAGCCAGCTTCCTCGGTGTGGCCGGGCTGATCCTGGTCGAGGGCACCTACGGCCTCTGGTTCCCGGTGGGCTATACGGCCGGGTTCCTGACCATGCTGCTGTTCATCGCCGGGCCGCTGCGACGTTCGGGAGCCTACACAGTGCCGGACTTCGTGACGCTGCGCTTCGCCTCGCCCAGGCTGCGGATGCTCACCGTCATGCTGGTGGTGCTCACCGGCTGGCTCTACATCGTCCCGCAGCTGCACGGTGCCTCCCTCGCGCTCAGCGCCACGGCGGGGCTGCCCGAATGGGCCGGCCCCGCGGCGGTGGTCCTGGTGGTCCTGGCCACGGTCATGCCGGGCGGGATGCGCTCGGTGACCATCGCCCAAGCGGTCCAGTACTGGATCAAGCTCAGCGCGCTGCTGATCCCGCTGGTCTTCATCCTGCTGCGTATGGGGGTCTTCGGCGGGGCCCAGGCCCAGGCCCCGGACTTCTCTGCGGTCTGGGAGGGCAGCGGCCTGGGATCGGAAGACTTCTACCGGACGGTCTCGCTGATCCTGGCGCTGATGCTGGGGACCATCGGGCTGCCCCATATCCTGGTGCGCTTCTACACCAACCCCGACGGCGACGCCGCCCGCCGCACCACATTCCTGTTGCTGAGCCTGTTGGCCGCCTTCTATGTGCTGCCGGTTGCGCTGGGGGTGATCGCTCGGGCGGTGCTGACCGATCCGGGGGTCCAGGACTCTCCGGATACGGCGGTGCTGCAGCTGCCCTCGGCGGTCTTCGAAGGAGCGGCGGGGGACCTGCTGACCGCCGTGGTGGCCGGCGGGGCCTTCGCCGCGTTCCTCTCCACGGCCTCCGGGCTGGTGGTCTCCGTCTCCGGAGTGCTCTCCCAGGAGTTCTTCGGCGGGACGGTGCGCGGCTTCAGGATCGGTGCGGTGCTGGCGGTGGCCCTGCCGCTGGCCATCTCCACGGCCACCAGCCATGTGGCCCTGGCCGGCGCGGTGGCGATGGTCTTCACCTTCAGCGCCTCGGCCATGGCGCCGCTGCTGCTGTTGGGCATCTGGTGGTCCGGGATCACAGCTCAGGGCGCCTTCGCGGGCATGGTCACCGGGGCTGCGGCCTCGCTGTGCTCACTGGCTGTGGGGCTGCGCGTGGGGGAGGGAGCCCCGGGCGCCGTCGTCGTGCTCTATCCGGCGCTGTGGTGCGTTCCGCTGGCCTTCGCCGCGGCCATGCTGGTCAGCCGCTTCGGCTCGGGCCGTCCGCCGGCGGACACCACCTCCGTGCTGGCGCGGCTGCATCTGCCCGAGCGTTCCTGAGCTGCCGTCCAGAGCGTCCTCCGGACCCCGCCCATATACGAAGACGCCGAGAGCTCTCATCCCTGCCGCGGCATAGATCTCACGGCAGTGCAGGAAGCTCTCGGCGTCCGGTGTCTGTGCGGCAGTGGGGATCAGCCCAGCTGCAGGACCTTCTCCTTGACCACGGCGGCGCGGGCGTTGGAGAAGACCGACTCCTCGCCGACCTCCTCGAAGCCGCGGGACTCCAGGATCTTCAACGATCCGTGGTTGTCCTCCACCACGCGGGCCTGCACGGGCCGGGTGGTGAACTCCTGGAGGAACTGGTCGAAGGCCTGAGTGGTCACACCCTGGCCCCAGAACTGCTTGTCGGTCCAGAACATGATCTCGGCCGGGTCCTGATCGGTGGCGTGGAAGGCTGCGATCGAACCGGCCGGCACACCGTCGACGTCGATGGTGCGCACCAGGGACTTGTCATGGTTGAGCAGTCCGCTCCAGTGGAGGTCGAAGATGCTGCGGTCCTTGGGGTTGGTCGGCGCGAACCCAGCCATATGGGCGGCGTCGGCGTCCTGCTGGAACCGGAAGAACTGGTCCAGATCCGCGGTCTCTACTTCCCTGAGCGTGATGGTCATGAGGACCAGGGTACCCGTTTGATGGATAATGGGGCGCATGCCTGAAGACACCCGAGAAGTGGCCATCCTCGGCTCCACCGGCTCCATCGGCACACAGGCCCTGGACGTCATCTCCCGCAACGCCGGACGCTTCGACGTCGTGGCGCTCGCCGCCGGCGCCAACACCCGTCTGCTCGCGCAGCAGGTGGCCGCCACCGGGGCCAGGATCGCAGGCATCGCCACCGACGGCGGCACTGCGGAGAACCCCGATCAGCTGCCGCTGTCCCAGGCGCTGGCCGAGGCCGGAGCCACCCATGAGGTGGAGATCCTCACCGGCCCGACGGCGGCCGAGCAGATCGCCGCCCAGGCGCTCAGCTCTTCCGCGCCCGCCTCCGAGGGTGTGGTGCTCAACGGCATGACGGGCTCCATCGGACTGCGCCCCACGCTGGCCGCGCTGCGCACCGGAGCCACTCTGGCCCTGGCCAATAAGGAGTCCCTGGTGGTCGGGGGAGCGCTGGTCCCTGCCGCGCAGACCCGTCCCGGCCAGATCGTGCCGGTGGACTCGGAGCATTCCGCGCTGGCCCAGGCGCTGACCTCAGGCCGCCATGAGAAGGGGATGTGCGCCGTCGGGCGTGACGGTGAGCTCAGCGGGGACAGCGAGGTCCGCCGACTGATCGTCACCGCCTCAGGCGGGCCCTTCCGCGACTGGCCGGCCGAATCGCTGAGCGCGGTCACTCCGGCGGAGGCGTTGAAGCACCCCAACTTCGATATGGGCCGGGTGGTGACCACGAACTCGGCCACACTGGTCAACAAGGCCCTGGAGGTCATCGAGGCCCACCTGCTCTTCGACATCCCCCTGGAGGACATCGAGACGGTCATCCACCCGCAGCAGATCATCCACTCGCTGGTGGAGTTCCAGGACGGCTCCACTCTGGCCCAGGCCGGGCCGCCGCGGATGCTGGTGCCCATCGCCCTGGGACTGTCCTGGCCGGACCGGCTGGAGAAGGTGGATGAGCCCATCGACTGGACCCAGATCATGCAGTGGGACTTCGAGCCGCTGGACCATGAGCGATTCCCTGCCGTGCGGCTGGCCAAGCAGGCCTGTGCGGCCTCGGCCACCCATATGGCGGTCTACAACGCCGCGAATGAGCAGGCGGTGGACGCCTTCCATGAAGGCCAGCTGGGCTTCGGCCAGATTGTGGAGACCGTGGAGAAGGTCCTGGGAGAGCATGAGGGCCACCGGGCCGAGCAGCTCTGTCTGGAGGACGTCATCGGAGCCGAGACCTGGGCGCGACGCCGGGCCGATGAACTGATCGGGGCTGGTTCTGTTCGGGCTGGTTCTGCCGGTTCTGCTGTGCAGGCCGGCGGCGTCTCTGGGGTGAGCCGATGACCGCCCTGCTCATGACAGTGGGCGTCCTGATCGTCATCCTCGGGATCCTGCTCTCCATCGCCCTCCATGAGGTGGGGCACCTGGTCCCCGCCAAGCTCTTCAAAGTCCGCGTCACCCAGTACATGGTGGGCTTCGGCCCGACCATCTGGTCCAAGCGCCGCGGCGAGACCGAATACGGCGTCAAGGCCATTCCGCTGGGCGGCTATGTGGCGATGATCGGCATGTACCCGCCGCCGGATGAAGACCGGAAGAATCCGGAGATCGTCGAGGACGACGTCGGCCCGGAGGATGAGTACCTCCGCGAGCTCAACAGCCAGTACGGCGAGCCGGAGGCACAGGCTTCAGGAGCCCAGTCCTCAGGAGCCCAGCCCTCAGGAGCAGGCCGGGCGCGGCATACGGCAGATCGGGCAGGGGAGGACCCCACCGACACCAAGCTGGTGCGCTCGCAGTCCACCGGGCTGTTCCAGCAGATGTCCTCCGAGGCCCGTGAGGTCGCCGCCGAGGAGCTGCAACCCGGCGATGAGGACCGGATGTTCTACCGGCTGCCCATCTGGAAGCGGATCATCGTCATGCTGGGCGGTCCGCTGATGAACGGGCTGATCGCCCTGGTGATCACCGCTGGGACCATCAGCCTCCACGGCACCGAGGAGCCGACCACCCAGGTCAACGAGGTCTTCGAATGTGTGGTCTCGGTGGAGGACTCGGAGGCCGGGCAGGACGAGTGCACCGCCTCTGATCCCGCTGGTCCCGCCTATGAGGCCGGTCTGCGCCCCGGCGATGAGATCGTCTCCTTCGGCGGCCAGGAGGTCCAGGACTGGGATGAGCTGACCGCTCGGATCCAGGAGTCGGCGGATCAGAGCACCCAGCTGGAGTACATCCGCGACGGCGAACGCCACAGCACCACGCTGACCCCGCTGCTGGTGGACCGCCCGGTCACCGACGGCCTGGGCCGTGCCGAGCGCGACGGCGACGGCAGTCTGGTCACCGAGCCGGTGGGCTTCATCGGCATGGGCGCAGGCAGCGAGCTGCAGCGCCAGCCGGTGACCGAGGCAGGCCCCATCGTCTGGGAGCAGACCAAGGTGGTGGGCGAGATCGTCGTCCAGCTGCCCTGGCGGGTCTATGACGTGGCCGAGTCCACCTTCACCTCGGCGGAGCGAGACCCGGAGGGTCCGCTGTCCGTGGTCGGCGTCGGGCGTCTGGCCGGTGAACTCTCGGCTCAGGAACAGATCCCGCTGGAGTCGCGGTTCGCCACACTGATGTCTCTGGTGGCCGGTGTGAACATCGCGCTGATGGTGTTCAACTTGATCCCGCTGCTGCCGCTGGACGGTGGTCATGTGGCGGGTGCGCTCTACGAGGGTCTGCGCCGGCGTCTGGCCAAGCTCTTCGGCCGTCCGGATCCGGGGCCCTTCGACATCTCCAAGCTGCTGCCGCTGACCTATCTGGTCGCCGCGCTGCTGCTGGGGATGGGGGTGCTGCTCATACTCGCCGACATCGTGAACCCGATACGGCTCTTCGATTAGCGGAGCTGAGCCGATCCGCCCCCTTCAGCCGGAGGCTGGGTGGGCGGTCAGTGCGTTCAACCCCTCAGGGGAGAGTGCGTGGTCCAGCGCGAGCAGACTTGCGCCCAGCAGGCCTGCCTCACGGGAGATGCGGGCCGGCGAGATGTCCAGGTTCTGGGTGGCCAGCGGCATGCCGCGCTGATAGACGACCTCGCGCACCCCTGCCAAGAGGTGCTCGCCGGCTGCGGCCATCATGCCGCCGGCTGAGATCACCTGCGGGTTCAGGAAGTTGATGCTGGCCGAGAGCACCTCACCCAGGGCACGGCCGGCCTGACGGACCGCTTGGATGGCCGTCAGATCCCCGGAGTCCACCAGCCTGACCACGTCGCGGCTGGACTCGACCCCCTCATAGCCGCTGCTCTGCAGCTGACGGGCCACAGCAGCGCCGGAGGCCACAGCCTCCAGGCAGCCCTCGTTTCCGCAGTGGCAGAAGATGCCGTCACCGCTGGTGACCCGGATATGACCGATATCGCCGGCGATGCCTTGGGCGCCGCGCTGCAGCGTGCCCCCGGAGATGATCCCAGCGCCTATGCCGGTGGCCACCTTCACGAACAGGAAGTGCTCGATGTGGTCGTCGAGCTGGCTGTATTCGCCCCGAGCCATGATGTTGACGTCGTTGTCCACCAAGACGGGAACGCTGATATGACGGCGGAACCATCCGGGGACGTCGTAGTTGTCCCATCCGGGCATGATCGGTGGCCGTGAGGGCCGGCCGGTCTCGAAATGGACGGGTCCCGGCAGTCCGAGTCCCACCGCCATGAGATCTTCGCGGCTGCGGCCGACTTCGGCCAGCAGCTCATCAGCCATGCTCAGGACGGTCTGCAGGGTCTCCTCCGGGCCGCCTGAGATGCGGATGGAGGCCTCGCTGCTGGCCAGGGGCTCATTGAGCAGATTGGCCACGGCCACGCGGGCATGACGGGCGCCGAGGTCCGCGGCGAGGATCAGGCGCGAGTCGGGGACCAGGGCGACACGCACTGCCGGCCGCCCTCCGGTGGAGCGGCCGTCGGCGATGGGAGCGATGAGTCCCAGGTCGGTGAGGACCTCCAATCGGTCGGCGATCGTCGAGCGTGCCATCCCTGTGCTCGAGGCCAACTCGCTGCGGCTCTTGGGCTCTCCGCCGCGCAGGAGCTGAAAGATGTCGCTGGCGGCGATGCCGCGTCGAGGCAGGGTGTCGTTCGCGGTCGGCATGCTCCCAGTCAACCACATCAGGAACCCTTCAACATATTTAATGGAAAAAACTGCCGAAGTTATGTTGACCTTCGACAAAAGTGGCTCTACTGTGAACTGTGTCACCACGATCCAGTGGTGTCCATCACGTCGACTGAGGTCTGTCAGAAGGGGACTCAGATGTCTGCTCATAGGAACTGGATGAAGTTCGTCGCTGCGGGGTCGGTGCTCGGGCTCGGCGTCACCGGCTGCGGCGGAGGTGGCGCCGGCGGTGATACCGAGTCGGTGGAGCTCCCGGAGGGTGAGGTCGAAGGCAGCGTCGCGATGTGCGCTCAGACCGACACCAGCGGAGACTTCCAGGCCATGCTGGAGGCCTTCATGGACGAGAACCCGGGAGTCGAGGCAGAGCACGTGGACCTCGGCAACGACACTGACACTGCCAGGACCCAGATGGTCCAGCGGATGGAGGGTCAGTCCACCCAATGCGACCTCTTTCAGATGGACGTGACATGGGTGAGCGAATTCGCCGCCCAGGGGTGGCTGATGGACCAGACCGATCTGGTGGATTCGCTCAGCGACCACCTCCTCGAATCCACTGTGGAGTCGGCCTCCTACGACGGCAGCTACTGGGGGACTCCTCACTACACAGATGCCAGCCTGATCTACTACCGGCCGGATGAGGTTCCAGAGCCTGAGACCTGGCAGCAGCTCTATGAGGACGCCGCCGCGGGTGAGGATACGCAGTACCTCTATCAGGCCTCCCCCTACGAGGGGCTGACGGTGAACTTCCTGGAGCTGCTGCACAGCGCCGGAGGGGACGTCCTCGACGATGACGGCGAAGTCGTGATCGATTCCGAGGAGACCCGAGAGGTGCTGGAGTTCATGCGTGAAGGACTCGAGACCGACGCCGTTCCGCGCTCCACGCTGACCTGGATCGAAGACGACTCGCGCTTGGCCTTCGAAGGCGGCGACGGCGGATACCAGCGGAACTGGCCCTTCGCCTACGCGCTGCTGAATGAGGCTGACCAGTCCGGAGAGTTCGACGTCGCTCCGCTGCCCGGCTGGGAGGAGGAAGGGACCGGTACGGGCATCCTGGGCGGACGGAACCTGGCGATCTCCTCCAACTCCGAGAATCCCGAGGCGGCTGCGGCGCTGATCGAGTTCGCCACCTCGGAGGAGTGGCAGCAGACGATGGCCTCCGACTATTCACGGGCTCCGGTGCGCGGCTCCACCTATGAGGATCCCGAGGTCCTGGAAGCCATGCCCTTCGCTCCCGAGCTGCGCGAAGCAGTGGAGAACGCGGCGTCGCGTCCTGCCACGCCGATGTACCCGCAGGTCTCACGAGCCATCTACGACAACGTCTACGACGCGATCTCCGGAGACACCGACGTAGAGTCTGCCGTGGAGCAGATGGCCAGCCAGATCGAGGACGCGCAGGACGCCTTCTGATGACGGAGGTCCAGGAGCGAAAGAGCCGCCGCAGGCCCAAGGAGCTCGCCCGGGACGTCGCCGAGCGGAGGCTGGCATGGATGATGGTCAGCCCCTCTCTGGTGCTGATGGCGCTGGTGGCAGCCTTCCCCATCGGCTACGCGCTGTGGCTCTCGATGAACCAGTACAGCCTGATGCAGGCGGGCCTCTCGCGGTTCGTCGGGCTGCAGAACTACGTCGAGATCCTCTCCGGCGAGGCATGGTGGACAGCCTTCCTGCAGACCGTGACCTTCACCGTCATCTCAGTCTCCCTGGAGCTGATCCTCGGCACGGCCATGGCCCTGCTGCTGAATCAGGCGTTCCGAGGCCGAGGCCTTCTGCGCACAGTGGTGCTGGTGCCCTATGCAGTGCTCACCGTGGTCAGCGCCATCACCTGGCGCACCATGTTCGAGCCCAGCCTGGGACTGGTGACCACAGTGCTCAACGGCCTGGGACTCCCCGGCGGCGACCTGGTCTGGCTCGGCGAACCGGGATACGCCATGGCAGTGGTCATCCTGGCCGACGTCTGGAAGACCACCCCGTTCGTGGCGCTGCTGGTGCTGGCCGGGTTGCAGGTCATCCCCTCAGATGTCTATGAGGCCGCGCAGATCGACGGCGCCTCGAAGGTCAAGACCTTCTTCAACATCACGCTGCCGCTGCTCAAGCCGGCGCTGGTCCTGGCCGCGATATTCCGCACGCTGGATGCGCTGAGGATCTTCGACCTGCCGTTCGTGCTGACCCGAGGAGCCAACGGTACCGAGACGATGTCGATGCTGGCCTACCGGGAGCTCCGGGAGAACAGGCTGATCGGGGAGGGCTCGGCACTGTCGATCCTGACCTTCCTGACAGTCATGGTCTTTGCTCTGATGTACATCCGGTTCGCCGGGGGCAACCTCCGCGACGAAGCGAAGGAGAAGTAGATGACGGCTGCTGCACCGGCACCCGATCTGCGCGGCAAGATGCTGCGCCGCAGGACCGTTTCAGGTGCCCGATGGGTCCTGGTGGTCGTGGTCATCCTGTTCTCACTGGTTCCGTTCTACTGGCTGATCAACACATCGCTGAAGACCGGAGCCGGGCTGAGCTCAGGAGAGCTGTTCCCCAGCGAACCCACTCTGAGCAACTATGTGACCGTTCTGCAGAACAGCAACTTCATGCTCTCGCTGCGGAACTCCGTGATCGTGGCCCTGAGCGCGACGACGATCGCCATCGTCTTCGCCTCCTTCGCCGCCTATGCGCTGGCTCGGCTGCGGCTGCGCCGCAAGACGCTTCTCCTGGCGCTGATCCTCTCGGTCACCACATTTCCCACCATCGCGATCGCAGCGCCGATGTTCTCGCTCTGGAGCGACCTCGGTCTCTACGACACGCTGCCGGGCCTGATCATCCCGAAGCTCACCTTCGCGCTGCCGATGGCGATCTACATCCTGACCTCCTTCTTCAAGGAGATCCCGAGAGAGCTGGAGGAATCGGCCTATGTGGATGGGGCCTCCCCGTTCCAGGCCTTCTACAAGATCATCCTGCCGCTGGCGACGCCGGGCATCGCGACCACTGCGATCCTCGTCTTCATCCTGGTCTGGAACGAGTTCCTGCTTCCGGTGACCCTGACGACCTCACCCGAGGCGCGGACCGTCCCGGTGGCGATCACGTTCTTCAGCGGCACCTCCCAGTACGACCAGCCGTTGGGGGCCATCAGCGCCGCCTCGGTCATCATCACCATCCCACTGGTCATCGTGGTGCTGGTCTTCCAAAAGAAGATCATCTCCGGGCTGACCGCCGGATCCCTCAAAGGCTGAGCAGGGGTCCACCGTCTCATGACATCAACGGAAGGAGCATCAGCCTCATGACATCAGAAGGAGCATCAGCGAACGGGAAGACACAGGAATCCACGCCACCCCTGAGGGTCGGCGTCATCGGACTCGGCTGGGCAGGCCAGCAGCATCTGAAGGCCTACCGAGATCGTGCCGAGGTGGAGATCTGCGCCCTCGCCGCGATGGAGGAGGACCTCCTGGAGGAGCTCGGGGAGGAGTTTGGCGTCGAGAATCGGTTCACCCGCTGGGAGCAGCTGCTCGAGCTGGAGGAGCTCGATGCGGTGAGCATCGCGGTGCCCACCTTCCTGCACGCGCCGATCGCAGTGGCCGCCCTCGGACGAGGGCTGCACGTGCTGACCGAGAAGCCCATCGCCCGTGACGCGCAGGAGGGCCGGCAGATGGTGGAGGCCGCCCGCACGGCGGGCAGGGTCCTCGACGTGGCCTTCAACCACCGGCGCCGCGGCGATGTCCAGGAGCTCAAGAAGGTCATCACCTCCGGCGAGCTCGGGCGGGCCTACTACGCCAAGGCCTCCTGGCTGCGGCGCTCCGGCATCCCGGTGCTGGGCAGCTGGTTCACCAATAAGCAGATGTCGGGCGGAGGCCCGCTGGCCGACCTGGGAGTCCACGTCCTGGACTGGGCGCTCCATCTCTTGGGAGAGCCCAGAGCGGTGGCGGTCTCGGCCTCCACCTACGCCGAGCTGGGGCCGCGCGGACGCGGCGGGATGGCCAGGTACTCCGCGATGAACTCGGAGCACCCCTTCGAGGTGGAGGACTTCGCCTCAGCCTTCATCCGGCTGGAGGATGGGGGAACGCTGGTGATCGAGTCCAGCTGGGCCACCTACCGCGAACAGAAGGACCTGCTGGACTTCATGGTCTACGGCAGCGACGGCGGCGCAGAGCTGCGCGCCGTCGGGGCCACCGACGCCCCAGTGGGCCAGCTTCGGGTCTTCACCGAGAAGGACGGGCAGGACGCCGACTACGAGCTGACCGCCCAGCCGGGAACGGCCCACCAGGGTGTGGTCTCAGACTTCCTCGATGCCATTGCGGCAGGACCTGAGGAATGGCCACAGCATGACGGTTCGGTCGCCTTGGCCCGGGCCGAGATCATCGACGCGTGCTACCGCTCCGCCGAGGAGCAGAGGGAGGTCCGGCTCGACCATGTCTGAGCGCAGTCTCACCATCCACATCTGGAACGAAGGCGTCCACGAAGCCCGCAACGAGCCGGCCTCGATGGCTCAGATGTACCCCCAGGGTATGCACGCCACCATCGCCGAGGGACTCCAGCAGCATCTGCCGGATGCCACGATCACCACATCCACCCTCGCCGATCCGGAGCACGGGCTGAGCGAGGAGCGGCTGCGGCAGACCGATGTGCTGCTCTGGTGGGGGCACATCGCTCATGACCAGGTCGAGGACGAGGTGGTGGACCGGGTCCACCGTCATGTCCTGGCAGGGATGGGACTGATCGTCCTGCACTCGGGGCACTTCTCGAAGATCTTCACCCAGCTGATGGGCACCACCTGCTCCCTGAAGTGGCGCAACGAGGGGGAACAGGAGCTCGTCTGGACAGTGGACCCCACCCACCCGATCGCAGAGGGTGTGCCGCATCCGCTGATCATCCCGCAGCAGGAGATGTACGGAGAGTTCTTCGACATCCCGGCACCGGACTGCCTGATCTTCATCAGCTCCTTCTCCGGCGGAGAGGTCTTCCGCTCAGGAGTGACCTACTCCCGAGGCAGGGGCAAGATCTTCTACTTCAGCCCCGGCGACCAGGAGTATCCGGTCTACCACCAGGAGGAGATCCGCAGAGTGCTGGCCAACGGCGTCCGCTGGGCGGCCCCCGCAGAGACCACGCGTGAGATCCCTGCGGTGGAGAACTCAAGCCGCGGGTGGTTCTCGACCACTGAGACTTCGACATGACAGGAGCATCGATGAACGTGCTGAGAACCGGAATCGTCGGCGGAGGGTTCATGGGACGCACCCATACCGGTGCCGCCCGCGCGGCCGGAGCGGAAGTGGTCGGCGTCGTCTCCTCCTCACCGGAGCGAACGGCAGATGCCGCCGCCGAGCTGGGGGTGGCCGCCGCTGACAGCGTGGCGGCGCTGGCTGAGACCGCCGACGTCGTCCACATCTGTTCGCCCAACGGGCTGCACGCCGAGCATGTGCGCACCGTGCTGGAAGCCGGAACCCACGTGGTCTGCGAGAAGCCGCTCGCCCTGGACGGAGCCGAGGCTCAGGAGCTGGCCGAGCTCGCCCAGCGTGCCGGTGTGGTGGCCGCCGTCCCCTTCATCTATCGCTTCCATCCCATGGCCCGCCAGGCGCACAGCTATGCCGCCGACGGCAACCTGGGCCGGCTGCTCACGGTGCGCGGAAGCTACCTGCAGGACTGGATGCTCTCCCCGGAGGCGGGCAACTGGCGCGTGGACCCGGAGTCGGGCGGGCGCTCGCGGGCCTTCGGCGACATCGGCTCGCATCTGGTGGACCTGGTGGAGTTCGTCGCGGGGGAGCGGGTCCGGCGGCTCAGCGCCAAGACCGCGATCGCCCATCCGGAGCGCGGTGGCCGGGAGGTCTTCACCGAGGACGCCGCGGCCGTCATCGTGGAGATGGATTCGGGAGCAGTCGGCACGCTGACCGTCTCGCAGGTGAACGCCGGGAGGAAGAACGCCCTGACCCTCGAGCTGGCCGGCACAGAATCCAGCCTCGCCTTCGACCAGGAGCACCCCGATGAGCTGTGGCTCGGGGGAGCAGAGTCCAGCCGGGTCATCGCTCGGGACGCCACCGAGCTCTCGGCCGACGCTCAGCGGCTCTCCACCGTCCCGGCAGGGCATCCGATGGGCTACCTCGATGCCTTCGCCGCCTTCGTCCGTGACACCTACGCGGTCATCGGAGGTGCCTCACCGGAAGGGCTTCCGGACTTCACCGACGGCGCCCGCGCCAACCAGATCATCGACGCCGTGCTGGCATCTGCCGCCGACGGCACCTGGATCGATGTGGAAAGGAGACCATCATGACCTCAGCAGCAGAGTCTTCCCACCCGGTGACCCTCTTCACCGGGCAGTGGGCCGATATGCCCTTCGAGGAGCTGGCCCGCCGCGCCGCCGAATGGGGCTATGACGGACTGGAGATCGCCGCCTCCGGAGACCACCTGGACCTGCGCCGGGCCGAAGAGGAGGAAGGCTATCTGGAGTCCCGCCGCGAGATCCTGGACCGCTACGGGCTGACGGTCTGGGCCATCTCCCACCACCTCGGTGGGCAGGCGGTCTGCGACGACCCCATCGACTTCCGGCACCGGGCCATCCTGCGCGACTACGTCTGGGGAGACGGAGACCCAGAAGGTGTCCGGCAGCGTGCCGCAGAGGATATGAAACGCTCTGCGCGGGTGGCGCGGAGGCTCGGCGCCGACGTCGTCGTGGGCTTCACCGGATCCAAGATCTGGCAGTACGTAGCGATGTTCCCGCCGGTTCCCGGCGAGGTCATCGACGCCGGCTACGAGGACTTCGCAGCGCGATGGAACCCCATCATGGACGTCTTCGAGGAGGAGGGCGTGAAGTTCGCCCTGGAGGTCCACCCTTCAGAGATCGCCTATGACCACTGGACCACTGTGCGCACGTTGGAGGCCATCGGCCACCGCGAGGCCTTCGGGCTGAACTGGGACCCCAGCCATATGTTCTGGCAGGGGATCGACACCGTCGGGTTCATCACCGACTTCGCCGAGCGGATCTACCACGTGGACTGCAAGGACACGCGGCTGCGCCCGGCCACCGGACGCGCCGGCATCCTCGGCTCCCATCTGCCCTGGGGCGATCCGCGGCGTCGCTGGGACTTCGTCTCCACCGGTCACGGGGACATCCCGTGGGAGGACGCCTTCCGCGCGCTGAGCCACATCGGCTACACCGGTCCGATCAGCGTGGAGTGGGAGGACGCAGGCATGGACAGGCTGCACGGAGCGGCCGAGGCGGTCGGTGAGATCCGGCGGCTGCTGTGGAAACGTCCGGAGGCGGCTTTCGACGCTGCGTTTTCGAACCAGTAGCGGACGCAGCAAGCACTCCCTGGCTCGGCCTCTCAGTCCTCCAGTAGGGAATTGACCCGTTCGTTGGCATCGATGAGGGTCTCGGGGTCCCGGTTGCCGATGTAGATCTCATCCATGATCGGCTCCATGAACGAGTTGATCGATCCGAACTGATCGGTCACCGGGAAGTACAGGGTGTTCTGCTCTTCGATCAGGTCTGTGAAGGGGGAGACGTCGATGCCCTGCTCGGCGAAGGCCTGAGCTGCCCGGTCTGTGCTCTCGGGACGAGCCGGGAAGACGATCATGGCGTCTGCCACGATATTCTGGCATTGGGTGGAGGCGAGATAGGCGACCAGCTCTGCGGCCTCTGCAGGGTTCTCACTCTGTGCGCTGATCGAATCAGCCAGACCGTTGTACATCGAGACGGGATGGCCTGCCGGGCCGGAAGGGACCGGGGCGATCCCCAGATCGATACCCTCCAAACCGGCAAAGGTGTTGACCATCCACGACCCATCGGCGGCCAGTGCGGCTTGGCCGGACCCTAGCTGCTGCTGCAGGTTCGGATCCGTCCCGACCTCTTCATAGGGTGCTAGGAATCCCTTCTCCACCAGGCCGAAGTACCAGTCCAAAGTCTCGTGCAGGGCGGGGTCGTCGAAGTTGTATTCGTCGCCCCAGACATCGGCATTCGTATGGGCCCATCCATTGGCTCCGGCAAGCCAGGACCACTGCGTCTGTCCGTCGGCCCCGCCGGAGCCGTTGGACGCCAGCCCGTAGACTGCGACGTTGTCCGGGTCGAAGCCTTCTTCGTCTCCCCGTACCCCATTGGCGTCTACGCTGAGCCGGGCGATCACCTCCTCGAAGGTTCCGCCGTCTTCGGGGTTCCAGTCGAGGTCCTTGAGGTCGTCGGGATCCAGGCCTGCCTCCTCGATGGTCCCCGTGTCGTAGAACAGGCCCACCGCATCGAAGTCCTTCGGCATTCCGTACCGGTTGCCGTCTGGTCCGGTCCAAAGGTCGGCGAGTCCCTCCTGGAACTCCTCAGGCTGAATTCGGCTCGTCGCTTCCTGTGTGTCCAGATCCAACAGCAGATCCCGTTGGACGTACTCGCCGTATCGGGCCAGATGATCTGTGAAGACATCGGGGCCGGTACCGGCTACGAAGCCTGCGGTGAGTTTGGTCCAATAGTCGTCGAAGCCATACTGGCTGATTCGTACGTTGATGTCGGGGTTCTTCTGCTCGAAGGCGTCGATGCATTCCTGGTACGGCAGGAGCTGGTTGGCATCCCACAGCCAATAGTCCAGATCGACGGTGCCCTCGCTGTCCTGTATGCCGCAGGCGCTCAGGGCGAGGGCTGCGGCGGCTGCAGCTCCCAGGGAACAGCGGCTTCTGGAGCGCAGAGCAGTTGCAGTGACTTTCATTCTCTTCTCCTTCACTTGATTCCGCTGAAGCCGATGGAGTTCACGATCCGCCGGGCGAAGAACAGGAAGAGCAGGAGCATCGGCAGGGCGGCGACGAGTGTCGCGGCCATCAGGCCCGCCCAGTCTGGTCCTGTCTGCGGTGTCTGTTCGGTGAAATTCCCCAAAGCGACTGTCAACACCCGCGAATCGTCGGTGTAGGAGACCATCAGCGGCCACAGGTAGTCGTTCCAGGCATTCATGTAGGTGAGGATCGCGACCGTGGTGATAGGGCCGACCGTCATCGGGATGATCAGTCTGAAGAAGATCCGAATCTTGCCGGCACCGTCGATCAGCGCCGCCTCTTCGATCTCCGTGGGGACGTTCATGAAGAATTGACGCAGGAAGAAGATCGCGAACGGAGTCATGAACAGGCTCGGCAGCATGATCCCCAGAAGTGTGTCGATCAAGCCGAGGTCCCGGATCAGGAGGAAGTTCGGAAGCAGCGTGTAGATCAGCGGGACCATCAGGGACAGCAGGAAAAGGCTGAAGACGAAGTCCCTACCCCTCCAGTGCAAGCGTGAGAACGCATAGGCTGCCATCGCTGAGAAGAACACCTGGCATACCGTGATTGCGGTCGCCACGACCACTGAGTTCAGCAGATAGCGCCAGAAGTCGATGGACGCCCCGGAGCCGCCCTGAGCGATGGCTTCCTCCGGGGACTGCAGCCCGAAGACGCGGGCGAATCCCCCCAGATCGAAATCCGTCGGCAGCAGGGACATATCGTTCGCGTACAGGGCGCTGTTGCTGGTCAGAGATGTGCGAAGCATCCAATAGAAGGGGAACACGGTGATGATCAGCAGAGCGATCATCACCGCCCAGGCGAAGACCTTCCCCCAGTTGAAACGCCGACGTGGTCTGTCAGCGTTGGGCGCCGACGAATCCGTCTGACGCGCGGTACCGGCGGCCTTGAGTTCGGCCGGGTCGATCGTTGCAGTCGTCCGAGACACGTTCTCACCTTCCCTGATCAGTTCAGGTCCGTCTGCCCGGCACGTGTGACGCGGTACTGCAGGAACGTCACCACCAGGAGAATGACCAGAAGGGCTACGCTCAGAGCTGAGGCATATCCGAAATTGAACTGCCCGAATGCGTTGTCGTAGATATAGAGTTGCAGCACGCGGCTGGAATCGACCGGTCCCCCGTTTGTGGTCACTGCCACAGTGTCGAAGACCTGGAAGGAGCCGATGACAGAGATGATCAGCACCAGGCCCAGGATCGGGCGCAGCAGCGGCAGCGTGATGGAGAAGAACATCCTCAGCTCCGAAGCCCCGTCGACCCTGGCGGCCTCATACACCGTGTCGGGAATGGCCTGAAGGCCGGCGAAGAGCAGCAGCGCTGTGTAGCCCATATGCCGCCACACGTTCACCAAGGCGATGGTCGTGATGACCCACGCCTCATTGGTGAAGAAGCCGATCCGGTCCAGGCCCATCGATGCGAGCAGCTGATTGCCGATGCCGAGCTGGAAATCGAGGATCCAGAGAAACACCAGAGCCGCCACCACGTTGGAGACCATGTAGGGGGCAAGAACCACTGAGCGCAGGATGACCGACCGGCTGAGTCTCTGCATCAGCACGGCCAGCACGAGCGCGACAACGATCTGCACGCCGATGTTGATCACCACATAGAGAAGCGTGACGCGCACGGCATTCCAGAAGACCGGGTCCTGCAGCATCTGCTGGTAGTTGGCCAGACCGACGAAACGTGCCGGCGTGAGGATGTCCCACGAGGTGAAACTGAGCCAGACACCCCGTACCAGCGGCCAGAAGTAGAAGATCACCAGACCGATGGAGGCGGGCAGGATGAACAGCAGCGCGATCTTCGTATCGTCCTTCTGCCGCGGGCCGCTGACGGGCAGAGGATGGATGGTCTTGGGAACACTCATGGTGTCTCTCCTTCAGCCTCTTCATGGGTGAGGCGGTTCTCAGCGCGCGGGGCTGCCGAAGTCTGGGATGTCCAGCCGCTCTCCACCGGCGTTCGCAGAATGATGGGCGACTATTCCGGGGGCTGTGAACATCGCCGCCCGCCAGGCATTGACCGGGGGCTGCTCCCCGCCGACCACCGCTCGCACGAAGTCATCGGCCAGGAAGTGATGGGATCCTTCATGGCCGTTGGGAGCTCCCTTGTACTCTTCCGGCAGACGGCTCCGGTCATGCACCGGTGCTGTTCCGGACGTGAATGCCTCACGAAGAGCCGGGTCCACGTTCTTCACCTCAGCCTCTTCTACCTGGCCCCGGACCGGTATGAACTTCTCTGAGATGTCATAGGAGTCTGCTTTGTCGTTCCATACGCTCTGATGAGCCAGCTGCTCGAAGCTGGCCTCGGTTCCGAAGAAGCGGAAGCGGGATTCTCGGATAGGCGAGGGGTATCCCACGCGACGCATCTCATTGGTGCGCATCGCTCCGCCGTCGGAGAGTTCGAACAGGGCGCTGGCGTTGGAGAAGCTGTTGCCGAACTGGCTGACCTCTTTATCGAAGACGCCGTCGTTGCGGTCGTCCTCGATGCCGATGCAGCTCACGCTCACCGCGCGGGCCGGAAGTGCTCCCAGCACGCCGCCCAGTGCGTGGGTCGGGTAGAGCATGGGCGGATAGCTTGCCGTCTCTCTCCACGTCTCGCCGCCGCTATATTGGTAGGCGGCGTAGAAGCCGAGGTCCATGTCATGCACATAGTCGCCCTCGGAGTAGAAGACCCGGCCGAGATCACCGCTCCGTATACGTTCTCTGACATAGACCGTCGCCGGATTGTAGTAGCTGGTCTCACCCATCATGTAGGTCAGTCCGGTGCGCTCGACCGCGGCGATGATGTCTTCGATCTCGGTGATCGTTGTGGCCATGGGAACAGCCGAGTACACATGCTTTCCGGCTTCCAGCGCTGCGATCACCAGTGGGGCATGGGTCCACCGTTGGGTGAATATCGCGACTGCGTCCACATCCGAGGCGAGCATCGCCTCGAAGCCTTCGTCCACGACGGCGTCCGCATAGTTCGCGGCAAGTTCCTCGGCCCGCGCACTGTGCAGATCCGTGACCCGCAGCCTGCTGACATTGGGATGCAGGTCCCAGAGAGTCGCGAAGCTCTTGGAGAACTGGCCAGCACCGACGACTCCGATGCTCAGCTTCCCCGCCGAGGGGTCCAGGGGAGAGGTTGGGGCGATGGGGAGATCGAACGCCATAGGGGAACTGCCTTTCATCGGGTCGGGATGCGGGATCATTGCTGGTGAGTAATGCTGGGTGCCAGAAGCTTCGGCGGGTCGACGAGCAGCCATTGGCAGGAGAGAACTGCGGCACCGCGTGCCCACTCATCGAAGTCGGAGTGGAAGGTCTCAAGATGTGGCACTGTGCCCCAGGGATCGAGGTGATCACGTAGAGCAGAGTTGAGCTCTTGGCTCAGGTGTTCGAGGATGACTAAGCCGTCACCGGCGAGGATCACAGTGTCCAGACCCAAGACATTGACCACCTGGGCGATGAGCACTCCCAGGGCACGGCCGGCATCGGAGAGGACTCGTTGAGCCACTGGGTCGCCACGATCAGCGAGCCGACATGCCCCGTCGAGGTCCAGGTCGGTGATGCCGTGTGGCACAGAGATGGCCGCGAGGATGGAATCGGCGTTCAGGTAGGCGGAGGCGCAGCCCCTGTGGCCGAGTTCGCAGAGGGGCCCTGCTTCGCTGACGCGGGTGTGGCCTATCATTCCCGCGGTCCCGTGGGTCCCGGCATGGACCTGATCGTCGATGACCATTCCCAGGCCGATGCCGACGCCGATCGTGACCACGGCGAAGTCGCTGTGACCCTGGCCCGGGCCCGACCATTGGACCCCTACGGTGAGGGCTCGAATGTCACCGCTGATCACAGTGGGAAGTCCGGTTTTAGCGGTCAGGATCTCCGCCAGGGGTACGTCATCCCAGCCGAGATATTGATTTCGCCGGACGCGATCATCGTAGCGGCGCATCGTCCCGGCACTGCCGATCCCGATTGCCTGTAGGGGCTGCTCCTCGCCTAATTCTTTAACAAGATCAATTATCAAGTCCACGACATGGCTTGAGTCGGTGGATTCCAAGCTGACGCTCTTTGCGCGCTGGACCCGCCCTTCGGCGTCCACTCTGGTGCCGTAGAGGGTGTCTCCGGTGATCTTGAAGCCAGCGAATGCGTAGCGGGGCGCGTGGACGGCTAAGGGTGTTCCAGGGCGCCCTGGGGTCTTGTTGGGGGCAGTGGCATCCTCATAGATCACCGCTGAATCGAGGAGGGGGCGGGTGACTTTCGTCAGACGCGCGGGCGAGAGTCCCAGCCGTCGGGCCAGCGTCGCTCGGGGCAGTGGTCCTGATGTGAGCAGCTCGCGAATAACGGCACGGGAGGTGCTGCTCAGCGTTCCCAGGCTGGCAATGCTTGCCTTGTCATTCATGTGACCAGCATCACGTAGATAATTTCCTATGTCAATAAAAAGGAATGGAGGTGGCGGTGGAATTGGCTGGCATGGGGCCGGCTGCGTGTCCCTGGCAGTCCGCATGGGCTCACTCATCCGCTGCGCTGAATTGAGCCGGTACGATGGAACGCATGACCTCCATCAACCTCGGCATGCCCTCGGCCCCGCCGCCGGTTCTGGCGCCTCGTCGGAAGACCCGCAGCTTCCAGGTCGGCAACGTGGGAGTCGGCAGTGATCACCCGATCTCTGTCCAGTCGATGACCACCACCAAGACCCATGACATCAACGGCACGCTCCAGCAGATCGCTGAGCTGACGGCCTCGGGCTGTGACATCGTGCGCGTGGCCTGCCCCACGGATAAGGACGCGCAGGCGCTGCCGATCATTGCGCAGAAGTCGCAGATCCCGGTCATCGCGGACATCCACTTCCAGCCGAAGTATGTCTTCGCCGCCATCGAGGCCGGCTGCGGCGCGGTCCGTGTGAACCCCGGCAACATCCGTCAGTTCGATGACAAAGTTGGTGAGATCTCCAAGGCCGCCAAGGATGCCGGCGTCTCCCTGCGCATCGGCGTGAACGCCGGATCTCTGGACAAGCGTCTGATGGCCAAGCATGGTAAGGCCACACCGGAGGCGCTCATGGAGTCCGCCGTGTGGGAGGCCAGCCTCTTCGAGGAGCATGACTTCCACGACTTCAAGATCTCTGTGAAGCACTCGGACCCGGTGATCATGACCCAGGCCTACCAGCTGCTCGCCGAGCGCGGCGACTGGCCGCTGCACCTGGGCGTGACCGAGGCCGGCCCCGCCTTCCAGGGCACCATCAAGTCCTCCACCGCCTTCGGCGCGCTGCTGTCTCAGGGCATCGGAGACACCATCCGCGTGTCCCTCTCGGCCCCGCCGGCCGAGGAGGTCAAGGTGGGCAACCAGATCCTGGAGTCGCTGAACCTGCGCCCGCGCAAGCTCGAGATCGTCTCCTGCCCATCCTGCGGCCGCGCCCAGGTGGACGTCTACTCCCTGGCCGACGAGGTCACCGCCGGGCTGGAAGGCATGGAGGTCCCGCTGCGCGTGGCCGTCATGGGCTGTGTGGTCAACGGACCTGGCGAGGCTCGCGACGCCGACCTGGGCGTGGCCTCCGGCAACGGTAAGGGCCAGATCTTCGTCAAGGGCGAGGTCATCAAGACCGTGCCCGAGGATCAGATCGTCGAGACGCTCATCGACGAGGCCAACCGCCTCGCCGCTGAGATGGACCTCGGAGACGAGGGAGAGGCTCAGGCTGCGGGTGGCGCCCCTGTGGTCTCGGTCAGCTGACTCCGTCGCCACTCGCGTGCACCGCGCCACCTCCGGTGCGGTGCGCGTCCTCGAGCCGACCGACACCCCCGCGCTGCTGCGCCTGCTGGAGCGCGACCCCGCCCACCACGTCTCCGTGCTGGCGGCGGTGCGCGCCCGCGGAACGGCCGCACCGGGGAAAGGCCGTATCGGGGCGATGCTCCTGGGCGTCGACCATCCCGAGCAGTCCGGGGAGCTCTCCTCAGCCTGCTGGGTGGGTTCCAACATCACACCGGTCCACGCCGGCCCGGCCGAGGGCGAGCTCTATGGGCTCGCCCTGCGGGCCCTGCGGCGTCGGGTCTCCTCCGTCTACGGCGACGCCGAGCCCGTCCTGGAGCTCCACGACGCCGCCGGCTGGGTCAACGTCCGTGAGGTCCGGGCCGATCAGCCGCTGCTCTCCATCGATGTGCCCTCAGCCATCGAGCCTATGCCGGAGGTCCGCCCCTCCCGGCTGGGGGAGTTCGACGCCGTGGAGCAGGCCAGCGCGGCCATGTTCACCGAGGAGCTGGGATTCTCTCCCTATACTCAGGGTGCCTCGGAGTATCAGCAGCGGATCCGCAGCCTCATCGCCGGCGGCTATTCGCTGATCGCCGTGGGCGAGGACGACATCATCATCTTCAAAGCAGAGTTCGGGGCTGTCACCCGCGAGGTGGTCCAGGTCCAGGGGGTCTGGGTCCACCCTGAGCACCGCGGACTCGGGCTGGCGGCGTCGGGGATGTCCGCCGTGGTGGACTACGGGCTGAAGCTGGCTCCGGTGGTGAGCCTCTACGTCAACGGATACAACACAGCTGCCGTTCGGGCCTACCAGCGCGTGGGCTTCCAGCCTGAGGGCACCTTCGCCACCATACTGTTCTAGTGATGCCGCAGAACTCTTCCCCCCGCCGTGTTCGCACCGTCTCCGTCCTGGCGCTGACCGGGCTGCTCGCCCTGACCGCCTGTGAGGATGAGGTGCCCCAGGAGCAGGGGTCCGGCGAGGCCGGGGACTTCGACGACGAGGGCTTCGATGAGCTCGAAGCCCCGGATCCGCGGGGAAACCAGCTCTCCCACGAGGAGATGCGCGAGATCCTGGAGGATCACTTCGACGGCGCCGGGCTCAGCGACACCGACGATTATTACCCCAACCTGCGCGACATCGAGACCGAGCTGCAGAAGCTCGCCGTGGACCCCACCGACTGCAAGCAGTACGTGATGCAGTCAGCCTCACCCGTGCCGGAGGGTGCGCTCATCGCCCACGCCGACAGCGGCGGGGGAGAGGATTCCGGCGAGGGCTCTGAGAGTGACTCTGAGGATCAGGCTGATGAGGGGTCCCAGGACGAGGGCGGCGACACCGCGGCCTCCGGTGGCGGCTTCAGCTCCACGTCGGTCACACTCCCGCTGGAGAACGAGAGCGAGCAGGACGCCGGCCAGGACGAGGCCGCCCAGGATGACGCGCCGCAGCAGGACGGCGAGGACGAGGGGGAGGATGACGAGGAGGACGAGCCGGTCGAGGTGGACCTGCCCTCCGAACGTCAGGCCACGATCTACTCCTTCCAGGACTCCCGCGCCTCCGAGGCCTACTTGGCCGGCGAGGACAGCGGCCTGGAGAACTGCGGCTCCTACACGGTGACCCGCGGCGGCATCGGCGAGGATGACGAGCCCGAGGCCGAGACCTCCACCTCCGTGGAGTCCGTGGCGGTGGAGTCGGAGGCCGAGGAGGCTTTGGGCATCTATCGCGAAGTGGAGGGCGAGGACTCCACCGAGCAGAGCGTGGCAGTCCTGATGCGCCACGGCTCCCAGGTGGTCCTGCTGGCGGCGTCGGCCGGGGGAGAGCTGGACGAGGAGGAGTCCGAGGTCGCCGTCGAGGAGCTGGAGGAACAGGCTCACGCCATCCTCGAGGACCTCTGAACACTCCGCCTACGCGGTCGAGCACCCTCGTTTTACCAAGCACTTTTCAGATAACCCCTGCGTATACGGGTGGGTAAACCGAAAACTCCTTGGTAAAACGAGGGTGAGGCTCGGGTGAAGCGATGGGGCCGGTCAGAGCCCGCGGCGCGGGACGCCCTTCTCACGAAGGATCGACTCCAGCTGCCACGGGTTCTGCAGGGTCTGCCAGTTCCAGCGGGCTACGTCGTAGCCCAGCCGCCGGATGCCATCTTCCCGGCGTTTCTCGTGCAGCACGGCCTGCTGGGGGCTCAGACCGTACTGCTCGGCCTGCAGGTACTTCTGGTTGCCGTCGAACTCCCCGACGACGCCGGCCGCCTCCCACCCGAAATCTGAGTACAGTGCGCCATCGGGCGTGATCAGTTTGACCTGCAGGTCTGGGGGCTCGAAGCCCAGATCATGAATGAGGACGCGCGACCAGGACTCACCCGGATTGGCCGATCGCCCATCAGAGAACTTCCAGGCCACGTCGGTGCGGAGCCGCGCTCGTCGGGAGGGAAGAGCCTCGCCCCAGGCGAGCAACCCGACTTCGACCAGCTCGGTCCCCGCACGGTGCCTTCCTCCTCGCAACCCGTCCAGCACACTGATTGCGGAGGGGAAGCTGAGCCGGTGCACCGTGTCCATGGTAGCCAGCTCCACGGGTTCGGCGCGCAGCCGAAGTCCAGGGACGCTGACCTCCTGCAGCTCGGGAAGCTCGACGTCGACCAGCGCGGCCCGGTAATTCCGCGACGCAGAAGGGTCCAGTCCCTTCTTGAGCGAGACACGATATCGCTGCGGAAACTGAAAGGCGCGCGTCGGGACGTTCCTCAGAGCGCGTTCCGCGTTGAGGGTGGTCCCGTCGGGCAGGTGGCATAGCTGCTGCAGCCGCCGCATGGAGGTGCGGCCGGTCATGGCCCGTGGTGCACGGCGTCCGGCGCTGGCGTTGGACGAGACTCTGATGTGCACGAAGTCTTCCGGATGCAACAGGCTCACGCCGTGAAGGCTGAGCGCGGTCTCGCGGCAGAAGATCGTCTCCGGCCTTGCCAAGGCTTGGGCGGCGGCAGCGATGAGCGGCCGCTCCCAAGGAGGCGAGCGAATCCAAGCAAGGGGCTCCAGGTAGACCCCTGGACGGATGCGCAGCAGTTCTCCAGCGTCCACGCGCGCGCTGAGTGCATGCGGACTGGCCGAACCGCCGTCGTCGGGCCGTGCGACCAGGAGCGTGGCTTTCGGATGTGGTGAAGGCATAGATCCACCCTTGCCGATCTGTGCAGATCCCGCTGAGGCAATGCGTCCTCCTGTGGATAACCTCGGCCACGCCCTCCGCGACCCTCGTTTTACCAAGCACTTTTCAGATAACCCCAACGTATATGGGTAGGTAAACCGGAAATGCCTTGGTAAAACGAGGGTGAGGAGGGACGGCGGGGAGGGACGGCGAAACCGGTCAGGCGAAGAGGTCCACGGCCACGTCGTAGCCCAGCTTGAGGATCAGAACGAAGACCACCACCAGGAACACCACGCGGATGAACTGGGAGCCCTTGGAGATCGCCATCCGGGCGCCCACGTACCCGCCGGCCATATTGGCCGCGCCGAGCATCAGGCCCAGCCACACCAGCACGTGGCCGGCGGGTGCGAAGTACAGCAGCGCACCCAGGTTGGTGGCCATGTTGACCACCTTCGCCTGGGCAGAGGAGTTCAGGAAGCTGTAGCCCAGCACCATCACCAGGGCGATGATCAGAAAGGTGCCGGTTCCCGGGCCCAGCACGCCGTCGTAGAAGCCGATGATCGCCCCGATCACCACGGCCCGGGCCAGGTGCCCGAAGCCCATATGCCGCAGCTTCTCCAGCTGCCCCACACTCGGCTTCAGCGCGGCGAAGATCCCGACGCCGAGCAGCGCGGCCAGGATCAGCGGCAGGATCACCCGCTCGGGCAGCCAGGCTGCCACCACCGCCCCGCCGTAGCTGGCCAGCAGCGCGGCGAAGGCCATGGGCAGGGCTGTGCCCATCGACGGTCTGACCCGCCGGACGTAGGTGATCGCGGAGACGGTGGTGCCGAAGACGCTGCCGAGCTTATTGGTGGCCAGCGCCTGGACCGGGCTGATCCCGGGCACCATCAGCAGCACGGGCAGCTGCAGCAGGCCTCCGCCGCCGACGACGGCGTCCACCCATCCGGCCGCGAAGCCTGCGAGGACCAGAAGGAGGATCACCACCCATGTGATGTCCTCCCCGGCGATCACTTCAGGCTCGCCGCACGTTCCACCACAGTGGAGACGGCGGCATCCAGAGCAACCTCCTGGGCTTCGCCCGAGCGGCGGTCCTTGACCTCCACCTTGCCGTCCTTGAGGCCTCGGCCCACCACCACGATGGTCGGCACGCCCACCAGCTCGGCATCGCCGAACTTCACGCCGGGGGAGACCTTGGGACGGTCGTCGTAGATCACGGTCAGGCCCTGGGCCTCGAGGTCTGCGGCCAGCGTCCCGGCTGCCTCGTAGATCTCCTCGCCCTTGCCGGTGGCCACCAGGTGCACATCGGCCGGAGCCACGGTGCCGGGCCAGATCAGGCCGCGGTCATCGTTGTTGTCCTCGGCGATGGCGGCCAGCACGCGGGTCACGCCCAGGCCATAGGACCCCATGGTCACCGTGCTGAGCTTGCCGTTCTCGTCCAGGACCTTCAGGTCCAGCGCCTCGGCGTACTTCTTTCCGAGGTGGAAGATGTGGCCCAGCTCGATGCCGCGGCGGGTGTGCAGCGGGCCGGAGCCGTCGGGGGAGGGATCGCCGTCGCGCACTGCCACGGCCTCGATCACGCCGTCCCAGCCGAAGTCGCGCCCGGCCACCAGCCCGAAGACGTGCTTGTCATGCTCGTTGGCGCCGGTGATCCAGCTGCTGCCGGAGACCACGCGCGGGTCCACCAGGTAGGTCAGGCCGGTGGTGCCCTCCTCGCCCAGCACAGGCGCCTCCAGCGACAGGCCGGGGCCGATGTAGCCGCGCACCAGGCCGGGGTTCTTCCTGAGGTCGGCCTCCACAGCGGCTTCCACGGCCACCTCGCCGGCGGCACCCAGGTGATCACCGATGGACGCCTCCACGCGCTTCAGGTCGACATCGCGGTCACCGGGGACGCCGATGACGGCCACACGGCGCTCACCATCGGGCATCACGACGGCGACCACCACGTTCTTCAGCGTGTCCGCAGCGTTCCACGGACGGTCCTCGCGCGGGTGGTTCTGGTTGGCGGCGTCGACCAGGGTCTCGATGGTGTCGGTGCCCGGAGTGGGGTGGACCGCCGCGGCGGGCAGACCGCTGAAGTCGATGGGCTCGGGTGCCGGAGTGGTGACGGCCTCCACGTTGGCGCGGTAGCCGCCGTCGGACTCCACAAAGGTGTCCTCACCGATGGCGCAGGGGAAGAGGAACTCCTCGGAGGCGGAGCCGCCCATCGCGCCGGAGACGGCGTTGACCGGGACCACCGGCAGGCCCATGCGCTCGAAGATGCGGATGTAGGCCTCGCGGTGGGCGCCGTAGGCGGCCTGCTGGTCCTCCTCGGAGAGGCAGAAGGAGTAGGAGTCCTTCATGATGAACTCGCGGCCGCGCAGCAGTCCGGCCCGGGGGCGGGCCTCATCCCGGTACTTGGTCTGGATCTGGTAGATGCTCAGCGGCAGATCCTTATAGGAGGTGTAGAGGTCCTTCACCAGCAGGGTGAAGGCCTCCTCATGGGTGGGAGCCAGCAGGTAGTTGAACTCCTCGGGCTTGCCGGCCGCGTCCTTGGGGATCCTGCGGTCGGCCACGCGGAAGATGTTGTCCCCGTAGTCCTCCCAGCGCCCGGTGGCCTCATAGGGCTCCTTGGGCAGCAGTGCGGGGAAGTGCACCTCCTGGGCGCCGATGGCCTCCATCTCTTCGCGGACGATCTGCTCCACCTTGGCCAGCACCTTCAGGCCCAGCGGCAGCCAGGAGTAGATGCCTGGGGCTGAGCGGCGGATGTAGCCGGCGCGGACCAGCAGCTGGTGGCTGGCGACCTCGGCGTCGGCGGGGTTGTCGCGCAGAGTGCGCAGGAAGAGCTGGGATAGGCGAATCGGCACGGTGAGTCTCGTTTCCATCACGGATGATTACTGCCACCACAGTCTAACGGGGCACAATGGGTGTCATGTCTGCATCACCCCGCCCCGCTGATGACCGCCGCTTTCCCGATGCCCGTTCCGCAGAGCTGGCCGAGCTGGTGGAGCCGGCGGTGAACCGTCTGGGACTCTTCCTGGAGGAGCTGGAGCTCAGACCCGCCGGCCATCGCACCGCCCTGCGCGTGGTGGTGGACTACGCCGAGGGCTCCGAGCAGGTGGACCTGGACACTCTGGCCGAGCTCTCCGAGGAGGTCTCCGAGATCCTCGACGGCGAGGCCGGGGCCACGCTGAAGGACGTCCCGGAGTACGACCTGGAGGTCTCCACCCCCGGAGCCACCCGTCCGCTGACCCTGCCGCGTCATTTCCGCCGCAATGTGGGCCGTCTCCTTGAGATCACCACTGCAGACGGCCGGCAGCTGGTGGCCCGTCTGGAGGGTGCCTCGGAGCAGAGCATCACCGTCTCTGAGCAGAAGCCCGCACCCAAGAAGGGCATGCCGGTGAAGTACAAGGATCCGGTGGAGCTGGACCTGACCTCCATCACCACTGCCCGTGTGCAGGTAGAGTTTTCACACACGGAAGACGACTGAGCCCAGACGGCTCGCTGATCGTGCGCAACGCTGCTGTATGAACCGGAGGCACAAGTGGATATCGATATGAGCGCCCTGCGGATGCTCGTCAATGAACGTGACATTCCTCTCGAAAGGCTGATGCCGGCCATCGAACAGGCACTCGTCCTCGCCTATCACAAGACGCCCGGAGCCCTGCAGCACGCCCGTGCCGAGATCGACCAGTCCAGCGGTCACGTGGCCATCTGGGCCAAGGAGTTCGATGAGGACGGGACCGTGCTCGGCGAGTTCGACGACACCCCCAAGAACTTCGGCCGTGTGGCCGCCTCCACGGCGCGTCAGGTCATCATGCAGCGCATCCGCGACGCCGAGGACGACCAGGTCCTCGGTGAGTTCCGCGGCCGCGAGGGTGAACTGGTCTCCGGGCTCATCCAGCAGGGCCGCAACCCCAACATGATCCAGGTGGACCTGGGCACCGTTGAGGCTGTGCTGCCCCCGCAGGAGCACGTTCCCGGGGAGGAGTACGCCCACGGCGCCCGCCTGCGCGCCTATGTGGTGGACGTCCACCGCGGCATGAAGGGTCCCTCCATCACCCTGTCCCGTTCCCACCCGGGCCTGGTGAAGAAGCTCTTCGAGCACGAGGTCCCGGAGATCGCCGACGGCACGGTGGAGATCACCTCCATCGCTCGTGAGGCCGGGCACCGCACCAAGATCGCGGTCAAGGCTCACCAGGCCGGAATCAATGCCAAGGGCGCCTGCATCGGCTCCATGGGCTCGCGTGTGCGTGCGGTGATGACCGAGCTGAACGATGAGAAGATCGACATCATCGACCACAGTGACGACCCGGCGGAGTTCATCGCCCACGCGCTCTCGCCCTCCAAGGTCTCCAGCGTGGAGATCCTGGATGAGAACGCCCGCTCGGCTCGTGTGGTCGTGCCGGACTACCAGCTCTCGCTGGCCATCGGTAAGGAGGGGCAGAACGCCCGTCTGGCCGCCAAGCTGACCGGTTGGCGGATCGACATCCTCTCCGACGCCGCCTCGGACGGCGCGCCCGTGGTCTCGGAGTGACGGCCCCGGTCAGAAGGAGTAGACTGTCATGGTTCCTGTGCGCACATGCGTCGGCTGCCGCCGTCGCTGTGAGCAGGAGGACGTCCTGAGGCTGGCCCTGGAGGGTTCGCAGGTGGTTCTTGACGCCGCACGCCGGAAGCCCGGCCGCGGCGCCTGGCTCCACCCGCGGCGCAGCTGCTTCGAGGCAGCGATCTCCAAGAGGGCCTTCAACCGGGCCTTCCGAGGTCAGGTCGACGTCGGGCACCTCAGCTTCGAGGAGCTCAGCACTGTCAGCGGACACGGATCTCCCGTTGAGGGAGAGACGTGCCGAACGGTTCGAGATGAAAGCGGGATCAGAGAGATGGATACCCGATGAGCATCGACGGATGAGTGCCCAGTGATGACACACCTGTGTAACTCCGTCACGGATCAGAATCAGTCACACGGCTCGTCTCCGGTGAACCGCTGATATCAGCCCCGCTGATGATCGGCGGGGCATCGTGCGGGCCAGAACAGGAGAAAAGTGGCCAAGGCCCGCGTGCACGAGCTCGCCAAAGAGCTCGGTATCACTTCCAAAGAAGCACTTGCAAAACTTCAGGACATGGGGGAGTTCGTCAAGTCCCCGTCCTCCACGGTGGAGCCGCCCGTAGCCAAGAAGCTGCGTGCCGCCTACCCCGACGCCGCCGAGAAGGGCGGTGACAAGAAGTCCGCACCCAAGCCTGCTCCCAAGAAGAAGGAGGAGGCCCCGGCTGCTGAGGCTGCACCCGCACAGGAGGCCGAGAAGGCTCCTGCCGCAGAGGCCTCTGAGGAGGCTCCGGCCGCCGAGAAGCCCAAGCCGGCTGCCAAGCCCGGCCCCAAGCCTGCACCGAAGCCCGGTGGCGGCGCGGCCGGTCAGTCCTCCGCCAAGGCTGAGGATGCGCAGAAGAGCGGCGACGCCGCACCCAAGCCCGGTCAGAAGCCTGAGACTGACGTCTCCGGCGAGTCCGGTGAGAAGAAGTCTTCGGCTCCGAAGCCTGGCGGTCCCCGCCCGGGAAACAACCCGTTCTCCTCCTCGCAGGGCATGAGCTCCGAGCGTCCGGCTCCGCGTCCCGGTCCCCGGCCGGGGCCGCGTCCGGGCAACAACCCCTTCGCCTCGCAGCAGGGCATGCGCACTGAGCGCGGCGGCGGTCAGGGCGGCCCGCGTCCGCGCGGCGGCCAGGGTGGTCAGGGAGGTCCCCGCCCGGGCGCACCTGCTGGTGGTCAGCGCGGCGGTCAGGGCGGCCAGGGTGCTCCCCGTCCCGGCGGCCCCAAGCCGGGCCCGCGTCCCGGCGGCGCTCCCAAGCCCTCCATGGTTCCCGGCCAGGCCCCCGGTGGTCCCGGCGGAGGCCGTGGACCCGGTGGCGGTCCCGGCGGCGGTGCCCCGGGCGGCGGTCCGCCGCGCGGTCGCGGAGGCCGTGGTCGCGGCGGTGCCGCAGGTGCCTTCGGGCGCGGCGGTCCGTCCCGCTCCAAGAGCCGTAAGTCGAAGCGCGCCAAGCGCGCAGAGATGGAGCAGCGTCAGACCCGCGAGATCGGCGGCGTCCGCGTCCCCAAGGGCGACGGCAACACCGTTCTGCGTCTGCGCCGCGGCTCCTCTCTGGCCGACTTCGCCGAGAAGATCGGAGCGGAGCCGGCAGCGCTGGTCACCGTGCTGATGAAGCTCGGCGAGATGGCCACCGCCAACCAGTCCCTGGACGAGGAGACCTTCCAGCTGCTCGGCGAGGAGCTGGGCTATAAGGTCCAGATCGTCTCTCCGGAGGATGAGGACCGGGAGCTGCTCGAGTCCTTCGACATCAACTTGGAGAACGAGGCCGCCGCCGAGTCCGACGAGGACCTGGAGCCCCGTGCTCCGGTGGTGACCGTGATGGGTCACGTCGACCACGGTAAGACCCGTCTGCTGGATGCCGTCCGCTCCTCCAAGGTCACCGAGGGCGAGCACGGCGGCATCACCCAGCACATCGGTGCGTACCAGGTGGATGTCCCTCACGAGGGCGAGGAGCGCAAGCTCACCTTCATCGACACCCCGGGTCACGAGGCGTTCACCGCTATGCGTGCCCGTGGTGCCAAGGTCACCGACATCGCCGTGCTGGTGGTCGCCGCCGACGACGGCGTCATGCCGCAGACGGTGGAGGCGCTGAACCACGCCAAGGCCGCCGGTGTTCCGGTGGTGGTCGCGGTCAACAAGATCGATAAGGAGGGGGCCTCCCCGGACAAGATCCGCGGTCAGCTCACCGAGTACGAGCTGGTGCCCGAGGAGTACGGCGGCGATGTCATGTTCGTCGACGTCTCCGCACGCCAGAACCTCAACATCGAGGAGCTGCTCGAGGCAGTCCTGCTGACCTCCGACGCGGCTCTGGAGCTTCAGGCCAACCCGGACAAGGAAGCACGTGGTGTGGCCATCGAGGCCAACCTGGACAAGGGACGCGGGCCTGTGGCCACCGTCCTGGTGCAGTCCGGCACGCTGAAGGTCGGCGACAACATGGTGGTCGGCACTGCATTCGGACGTGTCCGTGCGATGTTCGACGAGAACGGCGAGGCAGTCGCGGAGGCCGGACCGTCGCGTCCGGTCCAGGTCCTGGGCCTGTCCAATGTGCCGCGCGCCGGCGACTCCTTCCTCTCCACCGAGGAGGACCGCACCGCACGCCAGATCGCTGAGAAGCGTGAGGCGGTCGAGCGCAACGCCATGCTGGCCAAGCGCCGCAAGCGCGTCTCCCTGGAGAACTTCGACCAGGTGGTGGCCGAGGGCAAGATCGACACCCTCAACCTCATCATCAAGGGCGACGTCTCCGGTGCTGTGGAGGCCCTGGAGGATGCGCTCATGGGCATCGATGTGGGCGACGAGGTCCAGCTGCGGGTCATCCACCGCGGCGTGGGCGCGATCACCCAGAACGACGTCAACCTGGCTACTGTGGACGACGCCGTCATCGTCGGCTTCAACGTCCGCCCGGCCGAGCGCGTCATCGAGCTGGCCGACCGTGAGGGCGTGGACATGCGCTTCTACTCGGTCATCTACGCAGCCATCGATGACATCGAGGCAGCGCTGAAGGGCATGCTCAAGCCGGAGTACGAGGAGGTCGAGCTGGGATCGGCAGAGATCCGCGAGGTCTTCCGCTCCTCCAAGTTCGGCAACATCGCCGGTTCGATCGTCCGCTCGGGCATCATCCGCCGCAACGCCAAGGCCCGTCTGGTGCGCGACGGCAAGGTGGTCTCCGAGAAGCTGGCCATCGAGTCGCTGAAGCGCTACAAGGACGACGCCACCGAGGTCCGCGACGGCTTCGAGTGTGGTATCGGTCTGGGTACCTTCAACGACATCCAGGAAGGCGACATCATCGAGACCTGGGAGATGCGCGAGATCCCGCGCGTCTGATCAGGACACTCTCACCACGACGCCGGATCCCGCTGCAGACGCGGGGTCCGGCGCTCGTGTTCTAGGCTGAGACCGAACGTACACACGAAGGAGCGCATCATGGCTGATCCAGCACGCGCGGCACGGCTTGCCCAGCGCATCAAGGTCATCATCGCGGAGGCCCTGCGCAGCCGGGTCAAGGATGAGCGTGCTGAGCTCATCACAGTGACCGATTCCCGGGTCACCAACGACCTGCAGCACGCCACCGTCTACTACACGGTCATGGCCTCCGACGAGGACGCCAAGGCCGGTGCCGAGGAGGTCCTGGACGCCAACCGGGGCGTGCTGCGGCATGAGATGGGACGTCAGCTGAACATCCGGCTGACCCCCACCCTGGAGTTCGTCCCGGATGAGATCCCGGAGCAGGCCGAGCACCTGGAGGACATCCTCCGCAAGGCCCGCGAACAGGACGAGAAGGTCCGGAAGCTGCGCGAGGGCGCAGAGCCGGTCTCCGAGGATTCCCCCTACCGGTCCCAGGGAGATCAGTAGTCTCCATGGGCAAGAAGCAGAGGCCTGAGGAGATCGAGGTCGGTTCAGGTCTTGTCCTGGTGGACAAGCCTGCCGGCTGGACCTCCCACGACGTCGTCGGCAAGATCCGGAAGCTCGCCGGCACCCGCAAGGTCGGCCACGCCGGCACGCTGGACCCTATGGCCACCGGCGTGCTGGTGGTGGGCATCAACCGGGCCACCCGGCTGCTGACCCACATCGTCGGAGTGGACAAGACCTACACCGCCACGGTGCGGCTGGGTCAGACCACCACCACCGACGACGCCGAGGGCGAGGTTCTGGAGAACCGGTTCGCCAATGCGGTCACCCCGGAGAAGCTCGATGAGGCCGTGACCCGGCTGACCGGGGAGATCATGCAGGTGCCCAGCACCGTCTCTGCTATCAAGGTGGACGGCAAGCGCTCCTATGACCGCGCCCGCGCCGGCGAGGAGGTGGCCCTGGACGCCCGGCCGGTGACGGTGGAGCGCTTCGAGGTCCATGACATCCGCCGCCTGGACGAGGGCAAGACGGTGGACGTCGACGTGGAGGTCCGGGTCTCTTCGGGCACCTATGTGCGCGCCCTGGCCCGGGATCTCGGCGAGATCCTGGGGACCGGCGGTCATCTGACCGCGCTGCGCCGCGCCGCCGTCGGGCCCTACAGCATCGATCAGACGCTGACTCTGGAGCAGCTGGGGGAGGACTTCGGCTACATCGGTCTGGCTGAGGCCGCCGCACAGCTCTTCCCGGCCCGGCAGCTCACCGAGGAGGAGGCTTTCAACCTGGGGCACGGCCGGCGGATCACCGCCTCGGCCGATGCCGAGGTGGTTCAGCCCAGCGGAGAGACCATCGCCGATGCCAAGGGGCGCCGCGAGGGACTGACTGCGGCCTTCGGCCCGGACGGTGCGCTCGTGGCCTTGCTCACGGATGTCCCCGCCAAGAAGGGCGCCTCGTCCTCGCCGGATGCGGCAGAGGCTAAGATGTTCCAGGCGAAGCCGGAGCTGGTGTTCGCCGCCCAGTGAACGCAGGTGCCGTGATCCCGGCGCCTGAAGGCATGTCCGCAGAGGAGTCCCTATGACGGCGATGTTCATCATCGGCACCGTGATCTGTGCGGCATCCGCCCTCATCTGCTGGGTGATGACGGCTGTGCGGCGCCACCCCGCGGATTCGGCGATCATCAGCCTGGCCGTCATCGAGCTCTACCTCTTCGCCTATGCCGGCTACGCCGCGGTCCGCCAGTCCGGCGGGGCCTCGGTGGTCGGTGAGGTCTGGGAGTTCTGGGGGTATGTGCTGACCGCCCTGATCCTGCCCATCGGCGTGTTCATCTGGGCGGTGATCGATAAGACCCGCTGGTCCAACCTGGTGATGAGCTTTGTGGGGCTGGTGGTCTTCGTGATGGTCTATCGGCTCGAAGAGATCTGGTGGGGGAGCGCCCTATGAGCAGGTTCAGCCAGCCCGACGCCGGCCAGCAGGTGGCCGGCCCTACGCCGCGCAACCGCGGGATCGGCATGCTGATCATCACCGCCTATGGAATCTTCGCGATCTCCTCCTTCGCCCGGGCGCTGTACCAGATCGTCGTGCACTTCGAGGATTCCCCGGTGGCGTATCTGCTGAGCGCCTTCGCCGCCGCGGTCTACATCCTGGCCACTGTGGCTCTGGCCCGCCGCGGGCACACCGCCTGGCTGGTGGCCCTGGTGGCTGTGCTGGTGGAGATGGCCGGAGTGATCGGCATCGGGCTCTGGACTGTGCTGGACCCGGAGCTGTTCAACGAGGCCACCGTGTGGTCCCACTTCGGTCAGGGCTACGGCTACATCCCGCTGATCCTGCCGTTCGTGGGGCTGTTCTGGCTGCTGCGCCACCGGACTGTACAGTAGATCCGTGCACATCTGGAATGGCCTGCAGGAGGTCCCCGCCGCGCTCGGTCCGACGGCGGTGACCATCGGCAACTTCGACGGCGTCCACCTGGGTCATCAGCATGTTCTGAACCAGCTGGTCGCAGCCGCCTGCGAGCATGACGCGGCCTCTGTGGCGATCTCCTTCGACCCGCATCCGCTGCAGGTCCACCGCCCGGAGGACTGCCCCGAGATGCTGACCGGCGTCACGGAGAAGATGCGCCGGCTTCAGGCCAACGGCCTCGAGGGGCTGCTCATGCTCCACTACACCCTGGACCTGGCGGCGCTGACCGCCGAGGAGTTCGTGAGGACCTATCTGGTGGACGCCCTGCGCGCCGCTGTGGTGGTGGTCGGTCACGATGTGCGCTTCGGTCAGGGAAACTCCGGAACCTTCGAGACCATGGTGGAGCTGGGCCAGCGCTACGGCTTCTCTGTGGTGGGGGTGGAGGACTATTCAGCCTCCACCGACCGCCGCTGCTCCTCCACCTGGGTGCGTGAGGCCCTGCGCGAGGGCGATGTCACCAGCGCCTGCGAGGTGCTCGGCCGGCCCCATTCGGTGCTGGGCACTGTGGTCCATGGTGCCGCCCGCGGCCGCGAGCTCGGATTCCCCACCGCCAACCTCGGCTCCGATGCTGAGGGCATGATCCCCGCCGACGGCGTCTACGCCGGATGGTTCGTGGATGAGCACGGCAAATACTGGCCGGCTGCGATCTCAGTGGGTTCCAACCCCACCTTCGACGGCATCGAGCGTGTGGTGGAATCCCATGTGATCGACCGCCCGGAGGAGAAGATCGAGGACTTCGACCTCTACGGCCAGGTCGTCCGCGTGGAGTTCGTCCAGCGGCTGCGTGGCATGGTCGCCTATGAGGGCGTGGAGAAGCTGGTGGAGCAGATGACCCAGGACGTCTGCGATGCCCGCGACGTCCTGGCCCAGACCTGGCCCGGACAGGTGTCCCAGCCCTCTGCGGCCTCGGACAGCACCGCCGCCTGAGGGGTTCCGCGGTGACTGAGTCCCACAGTCCGCGCAGCGGCGGTGAAGCCCGCAACCGTCCCAAGCGGCGCAGTGATGCTGATCCGCTGATCACCAGTGAGTCCCGACGCCGGCAGCTCGGCAGCTCCTTTGCGGACCAGCAGTCGGTGGAGGAGGCCTGGGAATACGATGCGCTGCGCCCCCGCTACCCCGCGGCAGCAGTCCAGCAGATCCTCGCGCTGGGGGAGGGCGCTGCGCGGGGTTGTGTTGAGCAGGGGAGCACAGCGGCGCAGTCTTCCGCGCCGCGGATCGTGGACCTGGGTGCGGGCACCGGCATCCTGAGCCGCCAGCTGCTCTGTCGCGGGGCGCAGGTCCATGCGGTGGAGCCCAGTCAGGCGATGACCGAAGTGCTGGCACAGTCGGTGCAGCATCAGGACCAGCAGGAAGACACAGCCCTGCAGAGCAGGCTGCGCATCACCGGCGCTCCGGCGGAGGAGACCGGGCTGGAGCGGGGGAGTGCCGACGTCGTCGTCGCCGCTCAGGCCTGGCATTGGTTCGACGCCGGGGCGGTTCAGCAGGAGGTGCGCCGACTGCTGATCGACGGCGGTCAGCTGGCGCTGATCTGGAACTATCTGGACACCAGCGATGAGACCGTCCATCGGCTGACCCGGATCATGCGGGCTGGGGATGTCTACCGGCCGCAGTGGAGGCCCACGCTGGATGCTGAGCTCTTCGGACCGGTGCAGACCACTGAGCACCGCTGGAGCCGCAGTCTGAGCGTGGCGGAGATCTTCCGCTATGCCACCACACTGAGCTCCTGGCTCTCGGCCTCGGAGGAGGACCGCATCCGGCGTCGGGGGAACCTGGAGGACTACCTGCTGCGCGAGCGGGGGCTGGCCGAGGAGGATGTGTTGGAGCTGCCGATGATCACAGCCTTGCATGCGGCTCAGCTGCGGCCCGCTGGCTGAGGTCTGCTGACCGGAGCCTGGGCCCTGGTGTACCCGGGCAGAACTCTGTATAGTAGTGGGGTTGTCATCTGATGACTTCCGCCATGCTGCAGTCCGCGGTGGCTGGCGCCGGTCCCTGGCCCTCAGCTGAGGGCAAAGCTCGGTCTTTGTCGCGGCACATCGAATAAGGAGCTTTTCCATGGCTTTGGATCCCGCTGTCAAGCAGGAGATCATCAAGGAGCATGCAACTAAGGAGGGCGACACCGGTTCGCCCGAGGTCCAGGTTGCAGTGCTGACTCGTCGGATCTCCGACCTCACCGAGCACCTGAAGGAGCACAAGCAGGATCACCACACCCGTCGTGGTCTGATGCTGCTGGTGGGTCGCCGTCGTCGTCTGCTCAACTACCTTGAGCGCAAGGACATCGAGCGCTACCGTACGCTGATCAAGCGTCTGGGTCTGCGTCGCTGATCCCAGCGAAGAGCTTCAGCGTCAAACGCTGATCACCAAGCCGAAACGGGTGGTCCCTGCTTAGGGGCCACCCGTTTTGTGTGCGAGACTAGGTGGAGCACCCGCTGAGAGACTGTATGCCCGGTCCTCGGTAGTGGCTTACGGGAGGCGTGAGTGTTCCCGCGCCCGTGGGCTTCGATCGAAGGCCGTCATACACATCTTCCTCTCAGCTGTGGTGCCTGCAGCCGTGTGCTGCACTGCAACACTCAACAACAGAGAGGAGACACCTGCCATGCAGGGTCCCGAGGTTCACTATGCAGAAGCCGTGATCGACAACGGTCGTTTCGGCTCCCGCACCATCCGTTTCGAGACCGGCCGCCTCGCCAAGCAGGCCGCCGGCTCCGCAGTGGTCACCCTCGATGAGGAGACCACGCTGCTCTCGGCCACCTCCGTCGGCCGCCACCCGCGCGAAGGCTTCGACTTCTTCCCGCTGACGGTGGACATCGAAGAGCGTATGTACGCCGCAGGCCGCATCCCCGGCAGCTTCTTCCGCCGCGAGGGGCGCCCCACCACTGACGCCACGCTGGCCGCTCGTCTGATCGACCGTCCGCTGCGTCCGGCCTTCAAGAAGGGCATCCGCAACGAGGTCCAGGTGGTCGAGACCATCATGGCCATCAACCCCGATGACCTCTACGACGTGGTCGCCATCAACGGTGCCTCGCTGTCCACCCAGCTCTCCGGTCTGCCGTTCTCCGGCCCGATCGGCGGCGTGCGTGTGGCACTGATCGACGATGGTCAGGGCGAGGCCCAGTGGGTGGCCTTCCCCAAGCACTCCCAGCTGAAGAACGCCGTCTTCAACATGGTCGTGGCAGGCCGCGTGGCCGGCGATGACATCGCCGTCATGATGGTTGAGGCAGAGGCCACCGACAGCTCCTGGAACCTGATCAAGACCCAGGGCCGCACTGCTCCTACCGAGGACATCGTGGCTGAGGGCCTGGAGGCCGCCAAGCCGTTCATCAAGGTCCTGTGCGAGGCTCAGGCAGATCTGGTCCAGCGCGCCGGCAAGGAGCCCGTGGAGGTTCCGACCTTCCAGGACTACCAGGACGACGTGCTGGAGGCTGTGAAGGGCGTTGCTGAGGAGAAGCTCTCCAGCATCTACCAGATCGCCGACAAGCAGGAGCGCCAGAACGCCGATGAGGACCTCAAGGCTGAGGTGCTCGAGCAGCTGGCCGGCGAGGGCAAGGAGTTCGAGGGCCGCGAGGGCGAGATCTCCAAGGCTCTGGGCTCGGTGACCAAGCAGGTCATCCGCCAGCGCATCCTGCGCGATCAGGTCCGCATCGACGGCCGCGGCCTGGCGGACATCCGCCAGCTCACCGCAGAGGTCGAGGTCATCCCGCGCGTGCACGGCTCGGCGATCTTCGAGCGCGGCGAGACCCAGATCCTGGGCATCACCACGCTGAACATGCTGAAGATGGAGCAGACCATCGACAGCCTGTCGCCGGAGACCACCAAGCGGTACATGCACAACTACAACTTCCCGCCCTACTCCGTGGGTGAGACCGGCCGCGTGGGCTCGCCCAAGCGCCGCGAGATCGGCCACGGTGCTCTGGCAGAGCGCGCCATCACCCCGGTGCTGCCCTCCCGCGAGGAGTTCCCCTACGCGATCCGTCAGGTCTCCGAGGCTCTGGGCTCCAACGGCTCCACCTCCATGGGCTCGGTCTGCGCCTCCACGCTGTCCCTGCTCAACGCAGGTGTGCCGCTGAAGGCACCGGTGGCCGGCATCGCCATGGGCCTGGTCTCCGACGAGGTCGACGGCGAGACCCGCTACGCAGCCCTGACCGACATCCTGGGCGCCGAGGATGCCTTCGGCGACATGGACTTCAAGGTCGCAGGCACCGAGGAGTTCGTCACCGCCATCCAGCTGGACACCAAGCTGGACGGCATCCCCGCCTCCGTGCTCTCGGCAGCGCTGAAGCAGGCCCGTGAGGCTCGTCTGCACATCCTGGGTGTGCTGACCGCGGCCATCGACGGCCCGGACGAGATGGCGATGACCGCCCCGCGCATCATCTCGGTCTCCGTGCCGGTGGACAAGATCGGTGAGGTCATCGGCCCGAAGGGCAAGATGATCAACCAGATCCAGGAGGACACCGGCACCGACATCTCCATCGAGGATGACGGCACCGTGCTGATCGGCGCCACCGACGGCGATTCCGCTGAGGCAGCCCGTTCGGCGATCAACGCGATCGCCAACCCGACCGTCCCCGAGGCGGGCGAGCGGTATCTGGGCACCGTGGTGAAGCTGACCAGCTTCGGCGCGTTCATCTCCCTGACCCCAGGCAAGGACGGCCTGCTGCACATCAGCGAGCTGCGCAAGCTCAACGACGGCAAGCGCGTGGACGACGTCGAGGACGTGGTCGGTGTGGGTCAGAAGCTGCAGGTGGAGATCACCAAGATCGACGACCGCGGCAAGCTCTCCCTGGCACCCGTGGTGGACGAGGAGAAGGACTCCGAGGAGTCCACCTCCGTGAACACTGTGGTGGCTGAGGACGCTGAGTGATCCAGCGATGAGCTGAGTCTCTTCAGACAGAGAAGACCCCCGCACCGTACGACGGTGACGGGGGTCTTCTCTGTCTCGGGAGTGCTGGGTGCTGTGCTGCGGCGTGTGCTGAACGGCTCAGCCTCAGCGCGGTGGCTTCAGGTCCTTCACCGCCGGGCCTTCCAACAGCGTGCCGTCGTGGCTGAAGCGGGAGGCGTGCAGCGGGCAGTCCCAGGAACGTTCGGCGTCGTTCCAGGTGAGGATCCCACCCATATGTGGGCAGACCGCGGAGAGCTCGCAGGTCTGCCCGTCCACGGTGGAGACGGCCACGGGCCGGCCGTCGCGGCGCCCCACCACGCCCTGACCCTCGGCGGGAGCCTCCTCCGACAGGCTGCGCAGCGCGGCCTGAGTCCAGTCGCTGAGCATATGTGCCCCGACCTGCAGGTTGTCCTTCACCCCAGTGAGCAGTGTGGGGCCTGTGAGCGAGGTGTTCATCAGGGTCTGGGCCCAGTGCATGGTGCCGCCGCTGCCGAGGTCGTGGTGGAGGATCTCCGAGGCGAGGGCCAGGGCCGCGGCCACGCCGTTGGTCATGCCCCATTTGTTGAACCCGGTGGCCACGTAGATATCTCCGCCGCCGCGGGGCAGCGCGCCGATATAGGGCACGGAGGTGGCGGCGCAGTAGTCCTGGGCGGCCCAGGAGTGGGTGCGTTCGGCGCGGGGGAAGTGCTCCTGGGTCCAGGCCTCCAGTTCGTCGATGGCTGCCTGGTGGCAGGCATAGCCCTGGGACTGGGCGCGGCCCACCACATGGTCGCTGCCGCCGACGATCAGCAGCTCCTCGCCGGCGTCGGTGCCCTCCGGCATCGGGACGGTACGGGTGGTGCGGCTGGGGGAGTCGGCGCTCAGATACATGCCCTTCGGGCTCTGTCCTCTGGACTCCACCGGAAGCCGGAAGCTCAGCGCATAGGAGCGGTGGGCTGTGAGCTTGGCGAAGTGGCCGCCGCGGTCCATGATGGGCGCCCCGGTGGCGAGGATGAGCTGATCGGCAGTCAGCGTGCCTGCCGTGGTGTCAACAGTGAGCGGGACATCGCTGCGGTCGGTGTCGGCGGCGCCGGTGACCCGGATGCCTTCCAGGACCACACCGCCGCGTTCGTAGAGCTCGTCGACCAGGGCCTGCAGCAGCGCCATCGGGTGGATCTGAGCCTGATTGTCGAGTTTCAGCGCCCCGGTGACGGGGAAGGGGAGTTCCGTCTCCTCCGTCCACTGAGCCTCGACGCCGGCGGCTCGGCAGGCCTGCAGCTCCTCCTCCAGCGCGGAGCGGCCCTCTTCCGTGGTGGCGTAGGTGTAGGCGGTGCGGCGCTGACAGTCCACGCCGCGGTGGTCCAGGTAGTGCAGCAGCCAGGCCTGGGCCTCGCGGTTGCCGTCCACATAGGCCTGCAGCGTGTCATCGCCCTGGTGGCGGCGGATGCCGGAGAGCACTGTGCCCTGCAGCAGGGAGACCTTCGCCGTGGTGTTGCCGGTGGCCGCCGCGCCGATGCTGCGGGCTTCCAGGACGGCTACGGACTTGCCGGCGCGGGCCAGCAGCACCGCGGTGGTGAGTCCCGTGATGCCGGCGCCGGCGATGACGGCGTCGTAGTGGGTGCCGGGGGAGAGGTGCTCAGGCTGGGCCTGGGCTGAGGTGGGCAGGGTGATCGGGTGTGTGTCGAGCCAGAGGGAACGCATAGCGGGTCCTTCTCTCGGGTGCGCCTCCTCTTACAATAGAGCGTCCGTGTATCTGCTGTGAGCTGTGAGGGGTCTTACTCGTGTCAGTTGAGACGATGGTGCTCGCCCTGGAGCTGGTGGGGACCTTCGCCTTTGCGGTCTCCGGGGCGCTGCTGGCGGTGAAGAAGGGCTTCGACATCGTCGGGTCCCTGCTGTTGGCCAGCCTGGCCGGTCTGGGCGGCGGTGTGATCCGTGACGTGATGCTTGCCCAGGGTGTTCCCACCGCGTTCGGCGCCCCGCTGTATCTGATCCCGGTGGCGCTGGCCGTGCTGGTGGTCTTCGTGCGGCTGATCCGGGAGGACAGGCTGCGCCGGACCCTGCTGGCCTTCGACGCGGTGGGGCTGTCCCTGTTCTGCGTGATGGGTTCCTTCATCGCTTATGAGGCGGGGCTGAACCCGGTGGCCTGCGTGCTGTTGGGCGTGACCACTGCGGTGGGTGGCGGTGCGCTGCGTGATGTGGTGGCCAACGAGGTCCCGCAGATCTTCAATCCCGACGGCGTCTACGCGGCACCAGCCTTCCTGGGCGCGGCCGCGACCACGACAGCATTGGAGCTCGGCATCTTCAACGCCTTCGCCGCGGTGGGCATTGCGGCTGGAATATTCGTGATCAGGTTCCTGGCGCTGAAGTTCCGTTGGCGCGTGCCTCTGGCCGTGCTCCGGCCCGGACCGGTCCGTTAGCAGGATCTTCTCCGCTGAGCCCGCCGGTCACCTAGACTCAGGAGACGAGGCGGCCGAAAGGCCGTGGGCCTGCCGGGAAAGGATCAGGAGTCTCTCATGCCGGTCTTCGAGCACCAATCCCACCTCCCGTTCTCCCGCGAGGATGTCTTCGCCTGGTACTCCCGCCCCGGAGCGCTGGTCCGGCTGCATCCGCCGTTCGCCGGAGAGGTGAAGCAGGAGCCCTCTGACGGCCTTCAGGAGGATTCCCGGTCCGCACTGGGGATCAACCTGCCAGGGATCTGGGGGACCAGCCTGACGGCGCTTTCGGGGCTCATCGGATCACAGCTCAGGCTGCCGCTGCGCACCCAACTGACCTGGCATGCCCGGCATACGGACTTCTCGCCCGGGCGGGGCTTCGCCGACGATATGGTCTCGGGGCCGGCCGCCCAGTGGTTCCACGAACGCCAGTTCTCCGATGAGGGCGATGGGACGCTGCTGTCCGAGCAGGTCCATTATGAGCTTCCGCTGCCGCGGCGGACGCCGTCAGCAGTCTCAGCGGCGGTGACCTCGCGGTTTGAGGCCGAGCTGCGCCGGATCTTCGACTACCGTGCACGCCAGACCGTGGCAGAGCTGGCCTTCCATCAGAGCCACGGCACACTGGCCTCATCCGGCTCATCTGCCGGTGCGCCGCCGGTGCCGCCGGTGCACGTGGTGGCGGTCAGCGGCGCCTCAGGGCTGGTCGGCAGGCAGGTATGTGCGCTGCTGGGTGGCGCTGGGATCGAGGTCCGCCCGATGGTCCGCCGCTCCTCTGCAGGCGCGCAGTCCTCTGCAGGCGCGCAGTCCTCTGCAGGCGCGCAGGAGGGCCAGCGCGTCATCGTGTGGGACCCGGCCGCGCAGGAGCTGGATCCTGACGAGTTCGCCGACGTGGACGCCGTCATCCATCTGGCCGGTCATCCGCTGGCGGGACGGTTCACCGAGAAGCACAAGCAGAAGGTGAGAGCCTCCCGGGTCCAGGGCACGGATCTCATCGCACGGGCACTGGCGCATGCTGAATCCCGGGACAGCCGCGGGCGAGTGCTGGTCAGCGGGTCAGCGGTAGGGTTCTACGGTGCCAGGCCGGCGGACCGGACTCATCAGCAACAGCTGCTGACAGAAGACCTGCCCGCAGGCACCGACTTTCTGGCCGATGTCTGCTGGGAATGGGAGCAGGCCACAGCCCCGGCGCACCGGGCCGGAGTGCGCGTGGCCACGGTCCGCACCGGCATCGTGCAGTCGCCGGCCGGAGGGGTTCTGCAGCAGATGCTGCCTCTGTTCGCCGTCGGGATGGGCGGCCCGCTCGGTGGTGACCAGTGGCAGAGCTGGATCAGCATCGATGACATCGCATCGCTGATCGTCCACGCGGCCCTGGAGCCATCGGTGGAGGGACCGATCAACGGGGTGGCGCCTGAACCGGTGACCGCCGGCGAGTACGCCAAGACGCTGGGCGATGTTCTGCACCGGCCCTCGGCCATCCCCGTGCCTGGCTTCGGCCCCGCACTGCTGCTCGGCCGGCAGGGTGCCAGAGAGTTGGCTATGGCGGATCAGCGCGCCAGCGCCGAGCATGCCCGCAGCAGCGGTTTCGGATTCCGCCACACCACGTTGGCAGCCGCGCTGCGCCACGTCCTCGGGAGGTGAACCGGGCAGGCCAGGCACCGGCCGCGGCACACTGAGGCTCAGGGGCCCGGCGGGGTGGTCGGCTCAGTTGGCCACCGCGATGTAGGCGTTCAGCGTGGACGCGTAGAGGATCCACGCCAGGTAGGGGAGCAGGATGACTGCTGCTGTCCGGCTGATGGGCCAGAAGGCGCGTGCGGTCAGGATCACCAGGATGATCAGTGTGATGATCACGCCCAGCGCTGCCCAGAGGGCGGCGCCGCCCCAGCTGGGATAGCCGGCGAAGAACAGGGGCGTCCAGACGCCGTTGAAGGCCAGTTGGACGAAGTAGAGCACCAGGGGCGTGGTCACGCGGGCCCGGTGGCGTTCCCGCCAGACCAGCCAGGCGGCGAGGCCCATCCCGATGTAGAGGACGGTCCACACCGGCCCGAACAGCCAGTCCGGCGGGTTCCAAGGTGCTGTGTCGGCCTGTTCGTACCAGCCGTCGGTGTGCGGCTGGGTGGCCTGGCTGCCCAGGAAGCTGATGGTCAGTGGGATGGCCACCATGAGGGCCAGGACGATGCCCTGCACCCACGGGGAGTCACGCTGGGAAGCGGTGGAGCGGCGCGCTGCGGACCGAGATGTAGGTGGCTGAGTCGTCGTGGATGGGGCCGTCGTCGGGCGGTTGGTGCTGTCGGCTTCCTGCATATCGACCTCCTTGGTGATCCCCACCGTAGCGCCTGGTCAGCGCCGTGCCGAGGGATGGCCGGCTGCTGGTCTGATAAACATGGACACATCCGGCGCAGCCTATGAGCGAAGGAGCCCTTCAGATGTCTCAGGAACACTCCGTGCCTGCCCCGCTGGATGTGACGCTCACCGGTGTGCGGGGGCCCAAGGCGAATAAGAACAACCCCTTCGACGCCGACCCGCGCAGTCTGTGGCGGGTCAGCCAGTACGATCAGCCGTTGGATCTGGGTGAGGTTCCCACCAGGCGCCGCGCCGGGTTCGAGGGCAAGAAGGCCGATGGTCAGAAGATCTTGGACCAGCGTGCGGAGACGCTGGCCGATCTGCAGGAGCTGATGTGGGCCCATGTGCAGGCTGCTCCGGATCAGGAGCAGCGGGACGTCGATAAGGCGCTGACTGCCCGGGCTCCGCGGCGCACTCCTACGGAGACCCAGCGGCGCAAGGAGCTGTTCTCCCCGGCGGTGGAGGAAGCTCTGCAGAAGCTGGAGCGTGGGCCGCGGTTGTTGCTGGTGCTGCAGGGGATGGATGCCTCCGGCAAGGGCGGCATGGTGAAGTCTGTGGTGGGTGCGATGGACCCGCTGGGTGTGGACGTTGCCGCTTTCGGCAAGCCCACCCGGGAGGAGGCCCGCGAGCACTACCTGCAGCGCATCATCCGCCGGCTGCCTCAGCCTGGGCATGTGGGCGTCTTCGATCGGTCCCATTATGAGGATGTGTTGGTTCCCACGGTGCAGGGCAGCCTGAGCGAGCAGAAGCTGGCTGACCGGGTGGAGTCTTTGCAGATCTTCGAGCGCGAGCTGGTCCGCCGTGGCTTTGTGATCATCAAGGTGATGCTGCACATCTCCCCGGAGGAGCAGCTGGAGCGGCTGCTCTCGCGGCTGGACCGCGAGGAGAAGCACTGGAAGTTCGACCCCTCGGACGTGGACGCTCGCGAGGAGTTCGGGACCTACCAGACCATCTACAACGGCCTGCTGGAAGCCACCGACGCCGACTACGCGCCCTGGCACGTTATCGGCGCGGACCGTAAGTGGTACTCACGTCTGGCGGTCCAGGAGCTGCTCATCGCCGCTCTGGCTGACCTGAACCTGCACTGGCCCGCGGCGAGCTACGACGTAGATCAGGCACGGAAGAGGTTGAAGGAGGCGTAGGGGAGGGAAGCCCCGCCCCTACGCCTCAGGCCACCTGTTCGAAGGCCGTGGCTACATGGGCGTTGAGCACTGCGTCGCTGGTGAGCTTACTAAGCATCTGGTCGTGCGTCAGCGTGCCGCTTGAGCGTCCGGTGAGGTGCCAAACGCCGCAGACGAAGACGGCGGCGTAGGTGTAGACGGTGCCCTCAGGCTGGTACTGCGCCTGGAAGCGCATCACCGTGCCTTCCTTGATCGCTCTACGCGCTTGGATGTCGTAGCGGAGCTGCTGGGGCGATGCAGCGAAGTCCAGGTCCGGTGGTTGGTTCTTGCCCCGCATGCCCCGCATGGGTTCCCCCTCGTGTTTGGGTGCGAGCAGAATGACGTTAGGGCCAGGCGGGGACACGGACCCGTGACAGGGTTACTGCGCCCCGGAGAGGTCACTGCATGGCAGGGGAGGAGAGCCCCGCGACAGCGGGGTTCAGCCGAGCCTCGTAGCGGCGCATGATCTTCTTGAAGCCGAACACTCGGACCACCGCACGCTTCAGCTCGGTCTCAGAGAGAACCTCTTCGGTGTACTCCTGAATCTCACGGGCCGCGTTGCGCATCTCTTTGGCGCTGATCTCTTCGAACTTCCGCGCCGGGGTGTCGGGGCTTGGACGGAACTCCATCCACTCCTGCGGGTGCGTGTGAGCGGGCCAATAGAAGCTGTCCTGGTCACGGTGGCATCCGTTGGACTTCACCAGGTTCTGAAGCTGACGTTTGATCTGCTGCTCCAGGGTGCTGCTGGCGCGCTTACGCCCGAATGCGGTGAGGATGAACTTCACCAGACGGTCCTCATGGACCGGTCCTTCAGCATCGATAGCCTCCTCCGCGGCAGCCTGCACCAGCTCACGGGTCTGCTTACGCTTGAAGCTCTCCAGCATGTCTGGTGTGCCCAGCTGGGCGGGGATCCATGCTTCGAACGGCACGCGGTCCTGCCCGAGCAGCCCTTGTGTGGAGCCTGTCTCGGTGTAATTCCGCTGGACGGTGGAGCGCGTCGCCGCTGCTTCCACCCGGCGCTGGGAGTCATCCGCTGGCGCCTCAGTCGGCGTCTCGGCAGACGGGGCGCTCAGAGAAGATGCCGCGGTGCGCGGCGCCAGGCCGAGGTCTTCCAACCGGTCGCCCAGGTCAAGCTCTTCCAACAGGTTGGGCAGCAGCTTATTGCGCAGGCGCTCCAGCTTCACCGCTCCGTGCTGATCACCGAAGTGCTCCAGAAGACGAACCTTGGAGTCGGAGGCGCGGAATCCCTCCAGGGCGTTGAACTCATGGGTGTGGGCCCAGAGGTTCCGAACTCCGCGCAGCTCGGCCGCCAGCGTGGAGACGATCCGGGACTCGTCGTCAAAGGGAAAACCGAGCCCGGCGAGGCGCTCTGTGAGCATGCGCAGCTGCACCTGTAGGTCATTGGCCGCGTAGGCATCACTCTGTGGCCGAACGCGGCCCTTCTTCGCGTCCACTTCCTTCAGGACAGCGGTCCACGGCACGGAGGGAGCGATCTCCTCGATGCGGGCCTGCAAGAGGTCCGGGAGCCGCTGGCTCAGAACACGGATGCCTTCACTGACCTGGGAGTAGACGCTCATGGGACCTCGGATGAAACTCGAGGACAAGGTGCGTAGGTGATTCGTCGCCCACCTTACGGCAAGGCTCTGACATGGGGACGGAACATGTAGTTGCCGGGTTTTCAAAAGACGGACTGCGTCTTACTGAACCGTCCTGGATTTAGTTCCGGGGTTCTGTAGCAAGAGATTCCCCTCGCTGGTGTTCATAGTAGGCGTCTTCGACCTCGGCAGGTGTCTGCTGACCGAGGTGCTCGTGCAGCCGGGTGGTGTT